>NZ_JAJFTC010000002.1:0-958207 GCF_020733125.1 Enterobacter cloacae complex sp. 2021EL-01169 | reverse complement strand
ATTTGCCTGGCGGCTTTAGCGCGGTGGTCCCACCTGACCCCATGCCGAACTCAGAAGTGAAACGCCGTAGCGCCGATGGTAGTGTGGGGTCTCCCCATGTGAGAGTAGGGAACTGCCAGGCATCAAATTTAGTAGTAAGCCGGTGCATTAATCCGGTGGTTACAAGAAGTCTTCGGTGGAGCGGTAGTTCAGTCGGTTAGAATACCTGCCTGTCACGCAGGGGGTCGCGGGTTCGAGTCCCGTCCGTTCCGCCACTTATTAAAAGCCCTGAGCTAACGCTCAGGGCTTTTTTCTTATCTGACGTTTAATTATTGCGAAATCAGCAAAAATCCTCTGCATTTTGCGATCTTTTTCTCTATAACACCGCCAGCGATAATCGTCCTCAGTTTACGAACATAATGATTGAGGAATAGTATGACTCTCCCTGCATTTGGTTTGGGCACTTTCCGCCTGAAAGACGACATTGTTATCGCATCAGTTAAAACCGCACTCGAACTGGGCTATCGTGCTGTTGATACGGCGCAGATCTATGAAAACGAAGCTGCAGTTGGACAAGCTCTCGAAGAGAGCGGTGTACCGCGTAATGAGCTGTTTATTACCACGAAAATCTGGATTGAGAATCTCAGCAAAGACAAGCTGATCCCAAGCCTGAAAGAGAGCCTGAAAAAACTGCGTACTGACTACGTGGATCTGACGCTGGTCCACTGGCCATCACCGAACGATGCCGTCTCCGTGGAAGAATTCATGCAGGCGCTGCTGGAAGCGAAAAAGCAGGGCTTAACCCGCGAAATTGGGATCTCCAACTTCACGATCCCGCTGATGGAAAAAGCCATTGCTGCTGTTGGCGCAGAAAATATTGCAACCAACCAGATTGAGCTCTCTCCATATCTGCAAAACCGCAAAGTGGTGGACTGGGCAAAACAGCATGGGATCCACATCACCTCATACATGACGCTGGCCTACGGTAAGGCGCTGAAAGATGAGGTAATTATCCGTATCGCCGAGAAGCATAATGCGACGGCTGCGCAGGTCATTCTGGCATGGGCAATGGGTGAAGGTTATGCCGTGATCCCATCATCCACTAAGCGTGAAAACCTGGCGAGCAACCTGTTAGCAATGGATCTTCATCTGGATGCTGACGATAAAACAGCGATCGCAGCCCTGGAGTGCAACGATCGCCTGGTCAGCCCGGAAGGCTTAGCGCCAAACTGGGATTAAGTTTGACCCACCCTCTGTAACCTGAACCCTCACACAGCTCCTCCGGGAGCTGTTTTTATATGTTCACTCAGAAAATCGATAAAGGCACGAATGCGCGTACTCACCGCTCTGTCGCTGTAATACACCGCGCTAAAAGGCATTTCGACTGGCAGGCGTTTATCGGCCATCAATTCCACCAGTTCACCCCGCGCAATCTCCTTATCAATCATATAGTCAGACAAACAGGCGATACCGTTGCCTTCAAGACACAATTGCTTCAGCGTCTCCCCGCTGTTGGACGACAACCCGCAGGTGATCTCATGCAACTGACCGTCAGGGCAGGCGACGGGCCAGGTATTTAGCGAAACGGGTTCCGTAAAGCCCAGGCACAAATGCTTTTTCAACTCCTCAACCGTCTCCGGTTTACCATGTTCAGCAATATACTGTGGCGACGCGATAATTTTACGGTAGCTGGCAAACAGCGGGCGGGCCCGCAGGCTGGAATCCGTCAGGGTTCCCGCCCGGATCGCCACATCTACCTTCCGCTCGATGAGGTTAATAAACGTCTCGGACGAGACCAGAGAGAGCGTCATCTCCGGATAGCGTTCACGGAAAGGTTTGATCAGCGGCATCAGAAAATGAAGCACAACCGGCGTGGCTGCATCAATGCGCAGTAACCCACGCGGCGTGCTGCGGGTCTCCATAATCTCGGTCTCTGCTGCGGCCATCTCCTGCAGTACCGACTGCACGCGGCGAAAATAACGCTCACCTTCCTCCGTCAGGCTCAGCTGCCGCGTCGTTCGGTTGAGCAGACTCACCCCAAGCTTCATCTCCAGCTTTTTTACCGAGCGGCTGATGGCTGAGTTAGCCTGTCCCAGCTGTTCGGCCGCGCGGCTAAAGCTGCCGCTTTCAACCACGGCGACAAAGATTGTCAGCTCTTCTGACGTTGCTTTCATTGTTGCACCACCCGCAAAATTCTATTGAGATTTTGACCATTTTTGTTATTTAAGCACTGGCGCATACTGCCTGTCATCTTAATCCTGATGATACGGAGTATTTTATGCCACTGGCGCTACTTGCCCTGACGATCAGTGCCTTCGCAATTGGCACAACCGAATTTGTTATCGTGGGACTGGTTCCCACCATTGCTAACCAGCTTGCGATCTCGCTGCCCTCCGCCGGATTGCTGGTGTCTATCTATGCCCTGGGCGTTGCCGTCGGTGCGCCAGTCCTGACGGCCCTGACTGGACGCTTTCCGCGTAAGCAGCTGTTAGTTGCACTGATGGTGCTGTTCACCGCCGGCAACGTGCTGGCCTGGCAGGCGCCGGACTACACCACGCTGGTCATCGCTCGGCTGTTGACCGGCCTTGCTCACGGGGTGTTCTTCTCGATTGGTTCTACTATTGCAACCAGCCTGGTACCCAAAGAGAAAGCGGCATCCGCCATTGCGATCATGTTCGGTGGGTTGACCGTTGCACTCGTTACGGGCGTACCGTTGGGCACGTTTATCGGACAACACTTCGGCTGGCGTGAAACGTTCCTGGCCGTCTCCCTACTGGGCGTCATTGCCCTGGTGACCAGCCTGCTGCTGGTGCCGTCGAATATTCCTGGCCGGGCCAGCGCTAGCCTGAGCGATCAACTGAAGGTACTTACGCATCCGCGTTTGCTGATCATCTACGCGGTTACGGCGCTGGGCTATGGTGGCGTATTCACTGCTTTTACCTTCCTGGCACCGATGATGCAGGACCTGGCGGGCTTCTCTCCCAACGCCGTGAGCTGGATCTTGCTGGGGTACGGTATTTCCGTTGCGATTGGCAATATCTGGGGCGGCAAGCTTGCGGATAAGCATGGTGCGGTGCCGGCGCTGAAATTCATCTTCGCCGCGCTGGTTGTTCTGCTGATGATTTTCCAGTTCACCGCCTCGATACAGTACGCCGCGCTGGTCACGGTACTGGTCATGGGGATCTTCGCTTTTGGTAATGTGCCAGGGCTTCAGGTCTACGTTGTACAGAAAGCCGAGCTTTATACGCCAAATGCGGTGGACGTGGCATCGGGGCTGAACATTGCCGCATTTAATATTGGTATTGCGCTGGGTTCAATTATTGGCGGACAAACCGTCGAGCACTTCGGATTGACCCAGACCCCGTGGATTGGCGCGGTGATTGTCCTGATCGCCTTCCTGCTGATTGGCCTGAGCGGACGCCTGGATAAGCCAGCCCGCGTTGCGCTGGGGTAACATCAGTAAGCGCTGGCTTACAAGACTGGAAAGCGGTTTCTCAGAAATTGCGTTGAAAGTGTGACCTAAAGTCCCTATAACATTAGAACCAGTCCGTTTTCCGGACTGGTTCATGTTACAGAGGCTGTTTCCAAAAGTGCGAAAAAATACCTATGCCATGCGTTATGTTGCCGGAATGCCCGCGGAGAGGATCTTGCCTCCGGGGTCGTTTGCGAGCATCAGTCAGGCATTACCCGCCGGCACACCGTTAAGCAGCGATGAAAAAATCCGCGTACTGGTGTGGAATATCTTTAAGCAGCAGCGTGCGGAGTGGTTATCGGTACTCAAGAATTTTGGCAAAGATGCCCATCTGGTTCTGCTCCAGGAGGCGCAAACCACCCCTGAGCTGGTCCGGTTTGCCACCACTCACTATCTTGCCGCCGACCAGGTACCGGCCTTTGTTCTGCCTCAGCACCCCTCGGGGGTGATGACGCTTTCAGCAGCACATCCGGTCTATTGTTGTCCATTGCGCGAACGCGAGCCTATCCTGCGTCTGGCGAAATCGGCGCTGGTGACGGTCTATCCACTGCCGGATACCCGTATGCTGATGGTCGTGAATATCCACGCGGTAAACTTCAGCCTGGGCGTGGATGTTTATAGTAAGCAGTTACTTCCGATCGGCGATCAGATTGCGCATCACAGTGGGCCGATCATTATGGCCGGTGATTTCAATGCCTGGAGCCGCCCGCGCATGAATGCGCTGTACCGCTTTGCGCGCGAAATGTCGCTGCGTGAAGTCCGTTTTAGCGATGACCAGCGCAAAAAAGCCTTTGGTCGTCCTCTCGATTTTGTCTTCTACCGTGGTTTAAGCGTGCACGACGCCTCTGTGCTGGTGACGCGCGCCTCCGATCATAACCCTCTACTAGTCGAATTCAGTCCCGGCAAACCTGATAAATAATGGTGTGTCAGGTCTGCCGTGGGGCAGACCTGCGCGGGTGCTGCCCTTCTATTTTTAACCCACAAAGGACAGTACGATGACAACAACACACTCCCATCATGACAACGTAGAAAAACAGTTTGGTTCTCAGGCAAATGCCTATCTGAGCAGCGCCGTGCACGCTTCAGGTCGCGATCTGGTGCGTCTCGGTGAACGTCTGTCGGCATTCCCGCAGGCGCACGTGCTGGATTTAGGCTGTGGGGCAGGGCATGCCAGCTTCACGGCTGCGCAGCAGGTGGCGCACGTAACCGCATATGACTTATCCAGCCAGATGCTGGAGGTGGTTGCTGAAGCGGCGAAAGCGAAGGGACTGGGCAACATTGATACGCGTCAGGGCTATGCCGAATCCTTACCTTTTGATGATGCCTCGTTTGAGGTGGTGATCAGCCGTTATTCCGCGCACCACTGGCATGATGTTGGCCAGGCATTACGCGAAGTCAAGCGCGTTCTGAAGCCGGGTGGCATCTTCATTATTATGGATGTCATGTCGCCTGGGCATCCGGTACGTAATATCTGGCTGCAGACGGTGGAAGCGCTGCGCGACACCTCCCATGTGCAAAACTACGCCAGCGGAGAGTGGTTATCGCTGCTCACGGAAGCGGGGCTGATCGCGCGTTCGTTAATCACAGACCGTTTACCGCTGGAGTTTAGCTCGTGGATTGCGCGTATGCGCACCCCGGAAGCATTAAGCCAGGCTATCAGGCTGTATCAGGAGAGTGCGTCGGCAGAGGTGAAGGCGTACTTTGAACTGCAGGACGATGGTTCATTTACCAGCGATACCATCATGGCGGAAGCGCAAAAAGCGGGATAAACAAAAAAGGCACCGAGGGGAATCGGTGCCTTTTTATCTTTCGGTCGTGTTATCAGGAGTCTGGCGTTGCGCTGTTCTTCACAAACAGCGTCAGCTGGTCGCCCGGTTTCAGATTGTCAGTATCATTGTTCCAGCGCATCACATCTTTGATGTTCACGCCGTGACGTTTTGCGATACTGGACAGCGAATCACCCTTACGCACGCGATAGGTAATGCTATCGCTGTTGCTGGCGAGACGCTGTGCGCTGCTACCTGCACCCACCGTCAGAGTTTGACCCACTTTCAGGCCTGAACTGCGCAGGTTATTCCACTGCTGCAGATCTTTCGCATTCACGCCAAGACGTGACGCAATGCCCGAAAGCGTATCACCTGAACGAACCTTATAGCTGCGGCTGTTAACTGATGATGCATCCGCGATCAGCGTTGACTGAACGGCGGCGATTTCACCCGAAGCTAAAGACTCACGTAACTGCTCAGCATGTTTCTGCGGAACCATTACATACTGCGGGCCACTCGCCCCCAGCGTTGAGCCTTTAACGCCAGCATTAAAGGTTTTCAATTTACTTACCGACATACCCGTCATATCAGCAACCTGTTGAATATCAACCGGATTGCTGAGGCGAACGCGCGCCAGTGCACGACTTTCGTCTGGTGTTGGCAGTTGTACACCGTAACGCTTGCTGTTCTTGAGAATATCGCTCAAAGCCAGCATTTTCGGTACGTAAATCTTTGTTTCCTGTGGCAGTGAGAGCGACCAAAAATCGGTGGATTTACCCCGTGCTTTATTCGCTTTCATTGCCTTCAGTACACGACCTTCGCCGCTATTGTACGCTGCGACCGTTAACAGCCAGTCGCCGTCAAACATCTTGGTCAGACGTTGCATCATGTCGAGAGCGGCTGTCGTTGAAGCGACAACATCGCGACGCGCATCATAGTTGCGGGTCTGTTTCAGACCATAGTTTCGCCCGGTGCTCGGAATGATCTGCCAAATGCCTGCGGCATTGGCGCCAGACGTCGCGTGTGGGTCAAAAGCGCTCTCCACTATGGGTAGGAGTACCAGCTCCATAGGCATGTTACGTTTCTTAACTTGCCCGGCTATCCAGTACATATACGGCTCTGCCCGTAACGTTACATCGTGGAGATAGCTCTTATTACTTAAATACTTCTGTTTCTGTTCGCGAATCCGGCTGTTTTCCGGAATTCCCATCTTTAGCTCGTCGCCAATAGAGGTCCACAAGTCTTGCTCCTGCGCGAAAGATGTCCCATCGTCCATCCAGCGCGCCGAACTTGTAAACTTCCCTGCTTCCCCTTGACCAGCTGCAGAAAGGCTCTGTGCGTGCTGTTGTACGTTGCTGCCGTTCTGCGACTGGCAACCTACAAGCAGGACAGAGGCGAGTAATATCGCTTTTGTCTTCATGTGTGTGTCAATAGTTGCTTAAAAGACGAGCGATGATAACGGCGAATTTTTGAAAAGGCAACCAGCAATTATCTGAAGTTATCTTTCTTTGACCTTAACCATGCAAATCGCTGTTCTGGTTGTTGCAAATTTGTTTCTTGGTTAATTTTGCTAATTAAATCAATATCATATGTTCGCAAAAATAAATTAATTTGGCGCTCGTTTTTCAGAATTACGGGGAGTGTGTTTTGGTTTTTTGCACGTAACTCCTTCACTTTGTGATAATAATCCTGAATCGCCCGATCCTCAGGCAACAGGCTGACGGCAAACTTCATATTCCCTAATGTATACTCATGCGCGCAACAAATAACGGTGTCATCGGGTAATGCGTTAATCTTCTGTAAAGACTGATACATTTGCGCTGGTGTTCCTTCAAACAGCCTTCCGCAGCCCCCTGAGAACAGCGTGTCACCGCAAAAAAGATAAGGCTTACTGTAGAAACACAGATGTCCCAAAGTGTGACCCGGTGTGGCAAATACGGAAAACTCCCACTCGCGTATGAGGATTTTTTCGCCTTCTTCGACTACTTGCGTGACACCCTTATCTTGTGCCTCTGACGGTCCGTAAACCACAACATGCGGAAAATGGGTACGCAGTTCAGGTACACCGCCCGTATGATCGTTATGGTGATGCGTCAACAGAATGGCTTCCGGCTGCCAGCCCTTCTCTTCTATTGCGCGCAGTACGGGGGCGGATTCTCCGGGATCGACAATGACGCATCGACGTTCATCGTCAACCAAAACCCAGATGTAATTGTCCTCAAAAGCAGAAATACTGATAAGATTCATACATTACCTCTTATAGCGTGGCGGGTGTGTTGATGAAACCGGCAAGGATACCTCAGACTGTCGCAGCACCGGAACGTTGGGCGGAACTGCCCTGGGGTGAATACTATCGCGAGGCGTTAGAGCAACAGCTGAAGCCCTGGCTCGCGAAAATGTATGGCTTTCACCTGCTTAAGATTGGCAATCTCAGCGCGGAAATCAATACCGAAAGCTGCGCTATCTCGCATCAGGTGAACGTCTCTCTCGACGGATCGCCGGTTCAGGTGAAAGCAGACCCGTTACATCTGCCGTTTGCGGAAAAATCCGTTGATGCGTGTTTGCTCGCACATACGTTACCCTGGTGCAGCGATCCGCACCGTCTGCTTCGCGAAGCCGATCGCGTGCTGATTGATGACGGCTGGCTGGTGCTGAGCGGATTCAACCCGCTGAGCCTGATGGGCCTGCGAAAGCTGGTACCGGTGCTGCGCCGGACGCCGCCTTACAACAGCCGGATGTTCACCATGATGCGCCAGCTCGACTGGCTGTCACTGCTTAACTTCGAAGTGCTCTGCTACGGCGGCTTTCAGGTGCTGCCCTGGGCACGGCAGGGGGGCGTCTTGTTGAGCACGCATTTGCCTGCCTTAGGCTGCATGCAGTTTATCGTCGCGCGTAAGCGAACCATTCCCCTTACGCTTAATCCCATGAAGCAGAGCAAATCGAAAACGCCGATCCGCCAGACCGTTGGCGCCACGCGGCAGTACAGAAAGCCCTGATCAGGATTCTGGCTGATAGCCCGCGTCCTCATGCGCAGGGTTAGCGGCTGCCGCACGCGCCAGTTCGTCACAGCGTTCGTTTTCCGGATGACCGGCGTGCCCTTTAACCCACTCCCACTTGATCTGGTGCTGGCCCAGGGCGGCATCAAGCCGTTTCCAGAGATCGACGTTCTTGACCGGTTTCTTATCGGCAGTCTTCCAGCCGCGTTTTTTCCAGTTATGGATCCACTGGGTAATTCCCTGACGAACGTACTGGCTGTCGGTACTTAACACCACGTCACAATGTTCTTTTAACGCCTCCAGCGCCACAATGGCCGCCATGAGCTCCATCCGGTTGTTGGTGGTCAGAAAATAGCCTTCGCTAAAAGTTTTTTCATGCTGGCGATAACGCATAATCGCGCCGTAGCCGCCGGGACCCGGGTTGCCGAGACAAGATCCATCGGTGAAAATTTCTACCTGTTTACGCATCTCTGGTAGACTTCCTGTATTTGAAACGTTCAGTTAAACGATAAGTCTGACATAAATGACCGCTATGAGCACTGCAATTACTCGCCAGATCGTCCTCGATACCGAAACCACCGGTATGAACCAGATCGGCGCGCACTACGAAGGGCATAAGATCATTGAGATCGGCGCCGTTGAAGTGGTGAACCGTCGTCTTACGGGGAACAACTTCCACGTCTATCTCAAGCCCGATCGGCTGGTGGATCCCGAAGCGTTCGGCGTTCACGGTATTGCCGATGAGTTCTTGCTGGATAAGCCGACGTTTGCGGACGTGGCTGACGAATTCCTGGAATACATCAGGGGCGCTGAGCTTGTTATCCATAACGCCTCGTTCGATATCGGCTTTATGGATTATGAATTCAGCAAGCTTAACCGTGGTATCCCGAAGACGAATACCTTCTGTAAGGTGACAGACAGTCTGGCGCTGGCGAGGAAAATGTTCCCCGGCAAGCGTAACAGCCTGGATGCACTGTGTTCGCGCTACGAGATAGATAATACCAAACGAACGCTCCACGGGGCGTTGCTCGATGCCCAGATCCTCGCCGATGTCTATCTGACGATGACCGGTGGGCAGACGTCTATGAAGTTCAGTATGGAAAATGAGTCGCAGCAAACGCAGGGCGAAGCGGGTATTCAGCGTGTCGTCCGTCAGGCAAGCCGGCTGCGGGTTGTTTTAGCCAGTGATGAAGAGCTGCTTAATCACGAATCCCGTCTTGATCTGGTGCAGAAGAAGGGCGGCAGCTGTCTCTGGCGTGCCTGAAAAAACGCCGGAATGCCTGTAAAAACATCGTTTGGGCGATTTTTGCAGCAAACGATTCAAAACGCGAGAAAAAGCGTTGACGAGATCGGAGGCGCACCGTAATATGCGCCTCGTTCCCCAAACGGGAACAGTGGAGCGGTAGTTCAGTCGGTTAGAATACCTGCCTGTCACGCAGGGGGTCGCGGGTTCGAGTCCCGTCCGTTCCGCCACTATTCAGAAGGCCTGAATCAGAAATGATTCAGGCCTTCGTCGTTTCAGCCAGCTGTGATTCCATTCCCTCTCTTCTGACTTGTAGTTAACAAAAAGTTAATATCAATAGTGCAATTAATTAACAATTGCACATCATTAGTGCATTCTTTGCACTGTTGTTGTGCATTTTTCCACCGCCGGCTATTCAGGCACGAGTCAGATTGTGTCTCTCTGTAAAAAAGAATTCATACAGAATCATCTGCTTATAACCCGCTATGCAAAAAATTACTGAACCAATTGCAGATTGGTTTGGTTATTGCTTAATCATTAGCACGATAAGCGTCATTCCATATCAATAACTTATCGTTAATAAAAATAAAGCAATGATGAAAGCGAGCGAACCAATATGGAAAAACCGTCACGGTTTCTGGCAAATTCCAGCACCGCGCTTGAGCAGTTGCGCGGGCTAATCAACCAGCATGAGTCAACACCAGGCATTCCGCTGCCCACGGAACGTGAGCTGTCGGACACTCTCGGCGTAGGACGACGTGAAGTCCGTCGTGCGCTGGATGTGCTGGAAGAAGAGGGGCGTATCTGGCGTAAGCAGGGCAAAGGGACCTTTATCGGCCCGTCAGCACCTGTTGAACCGCTGGCCCTTCAGGGACTGGTGCAGCAAACCAACCTGCTGGAAGTGATGGAAGCTCGTCTTCAGCTCGAACCCGGCCTGGCCCGGCTTGCGGCACTGCGTGCCACCAGGGAAAACCTCGCGCTTATGCAGCGCATGCTGGAACGCATCGATAAGGTCAGCCCGGATGACCGCGATCTTAACGAACTCTGGGATAGCGCCTTTCACCGGGCGATTGCCGAGGCGGCGGGCAACCGTCTGATGCTCGGCCTGTTTGATGCCATTGATGCCGTCAGACGTGAACCGGGCTGGCAGCATCTGCGCGAATTAGCCCGCACGCCCGAACGTGTCGATAGCTATAACGACCACCATCACAAGATCATGGCGGCGATTATCCATCGCCAGCCTAATGAAGCTGCGGCCGCCATGCGCGAACACCTGCTCAGCCTGCAAACCGCCCTGATTCAGGCGATCCACCTCGAGGACGACTTCACGCCATGACGACAATCCCCTTTAAGGACGCCACGCCCGTATTGCAAGTAAAAAACCTCAACGTTACGTTCGCGGGCTCGCCGGTAAGCGTGCTTGACGGTATCTCGTTGACCGTCAGGGCGGGCGAAACGCTGGCGCTGGTGGGAGAATCTGGCTGTGGGAAAAGTATCACCTCCCTGGCGCTGATGGGGTTACTGCCCGCCAGCGCACGGATCGTCAGCGGGGAGATGCAGTTTCGTCGCCACGATCTGCGCAAGCTCTCGCCGCGGGAATATGCCGATCTGCGCGGTAGCGAGCTGGCGATGATTTTCCAGGAGCCGATGACCTCGCTCAATCCGGCGTTCACGCTGGGCGATCAGCTGAGCGAGGCGGTTATGCGTCATCAGGACGTCTCGCGCGCAGAGGCGATGAAGATCGCGCTGCAGATCCTCGAGAAAGTGCAGATTCCGGCAGCAGAGATGCGATTGAAAGCCTATCCCCACCAGCTTTCCGGCGGCATGCGCCAGCGCGTGATGATTGCCATGGCGCTGATCAATCATCCTAAATTATTGATTGCCGACGAGCCGACCACCGCCCTCGACGTCACCATCCAGGCGCAAATCCTCGCCATGCTCAACACCTTGAAAGAGGAAACCGGCACGGCGGTGCTAATGATCACCCACGATTTAGGCGTGGTGGCCGAAGTGGCGCAGCAGGTGGCGGTGATGTATGCCGGGCAGGTAGTAGAGCAGGGAAGCGTTGAGGCGATATTTGCCGACCCGCAGCACCCGTACACCATCGGCCTGATGGGCTCGATCCCCTCCCTTGGCGCACGCAAGGGCCCGCTTTCCACTATTCCCGGATCGGTCCCGCTGCCGGAATCCATGCCGCAAGGCTGCCGTTTCGCAACGCGCTGCCCGTTTGCGCAGTCGCGCTGCCATGATGAAAAACCGCCGCTCACCACGCTCGGCGCGGGCCATCGGGTTGCCTGCTTCCGCGTGCCGCTCGAACACCACATCGCCCTGGGAGAGACCGCATGACCACGCCCATTCTGGAAGCTCGGGACCTCAGCAAGCTGTTCCCCGGCCCGAAAAAACTCTTTACCCCGGCCCGGTTCGTCACGGCGGTCGATCGCGTGTCGCTTGCCGTGATGCCGGGCGAAACGCTGGCGATTGTCGGCGAGTCCGGTTCCGGAAAATCCACGCTTGGCCGCCTGCTGCTGCGCCTGCTGGCCGCCAGCGAAGGGCGCGTGTTTTATCAGGGGGAAGAGATCACCCACGCCTCGGGCGCGCGCCTCAATCAGCTCCGCCGCGAGCTGCAGATCATCTTTCAGGATCCCTTCGCCTCCCTGAACCCGCGCATGACGGTGGAGCAGATCGTCGGTGAGCCGCTGTGGCTGCACCAGAACATGAAGAAAGGGGACCGGCAGTACCGCGTTGCCGAACTGCTTAAGACCGTGGGCCTGCCCGCCGCCTGGGCCGGGCGCTACCCGCACGAGTTTTCCGGCGGGCAGCGCCAGCGTATCGGCATTGCGCGCGCGCTGGCCTCAGGACCAAAGCTGCTGCTGGGCGATGAGCCGGTATCCGCGCTGGATGTGTCGGTGCAGGCGCAGGTGGTCAATTTACTGGAAAGCCTGAAGCACCAGCTGGGGCTGACGATGGTGATTGTCGCCCACGGTCTGGCTGTTATTCGCCATATGAGCGACCGCGTGGCGGTCATGTACCTCGGGCAAATCGTCGAGCTTGCCAGCGTCGATGAGATCTTTGACGCACCGCTGCACCCCTATACCCAGGCGCTGATCGCCTCGGCACCGCAGATGCAGCCGGGCGCTGAACGCGACGCGCCGCTGCTGCAGGGGGACTTACCGAACCCGGCCAGTCCGCCGTCCGGCTGCCGTTTCCACACCCGCTGCCCGTACGTCACCGACGAATGCCGTCAGGTCGAGCCGATTAGTCAGGTGCTCGACGGCGGGCGTCAGGTTGCCTGTCATCGCTGGCAGGAGATCAACCGCGATCGCAGCGTTATCCAGATCGCACCGCCATCCGCTGCTTTTCTGCGCCGCCGCGCGCTGTTTGAACACGCGGCCACCCACTCGTCCCTTCCTTCAAGGAACTCATGATAATGACAATGCGTAATTCTCTTTTGACCGTACTGGGAAGTGTTATGTTGCTTGGCGCGGCGCTGCCCGCCCATTCTGAAAGCGTGCTGCGTATTGGCCTGGGGGCTGACCCGGACATGCTCGACCCGCATCTGGCGCGCACCTACTATGGCCGCTTCGTCTTTGCCTCCCTGTGCGACAGGCTGGTGGATGTGGATGAAAACCTGAAGGTCGTCCCCGGTCTGGCCAAAGACTGGGCGTGGAGTGACGACGGTAAAACCCTGACGCTCAACCTGCGCGAAGGCGTGACCTTCCACGACGGTGAGAAATTCGATGCCGCCGCGGCAAAATACAACCTCGACCGCGCCCTGACCTTAAAAGGCTCCCTGCGTAAAAGCGAGATCTCCTCCGTTGAATCGGTCGAGGTCACCGGTCCGATGCAGATTGCCCTGCACCTGAAAACGCCGGATGCGGCACTGCTGATGCAGCTCACCGACCGTGCGGGCGCCATGATGGCCCCTGAAGCGGCAAAAAAGCCTGACTTTGCCGCCCATCCGGTCTGTTCCGGCCCGTATAAATTCGACAGCCGCGTGTCCCAGGACCGCATCGTTCTGACCCGCTTCGACAACTACTGGAACAAAGATGCCTACCACTTCGACAAAATTATCTATCTGCCGATCCCGGATGCCTCCGTGCGCCTCGCGAACCTGCGCGCGGGCGATCTCGATCTGACCGAAGGCATCGCCGCCAGCGATGTTAAAACCGTCGAAGCCGACAGCAAGCTGGCGCTGGCGAAGGTGACCGGTCTGGGCTATCAGGGCATCACTTTCAACATCAATAACGGCAAGGTGCCCGCCAACGATCCGTTCAAGGACGCTCGAGTACGCGAGGCGTTTTCTCAGGCCATCGACCGCGATGCGCTAAACCAGGTGGTCTTTGAAGGGTTGTATACGCCAGCCAACCAGGCGTTTTCCACGGTGAGTCCGTATCACGTCAACCTGCCGGTCCCGCCGCGTGACGTCGATAAAGCCAAAGCCCTGCTCAAAGCGGCAGGCGTCACCGCGCCGCTGACCGTCAACCTGCTGGTGCCGAACAACCCAACCTCGCAGCAGGTGGGGCAGGTGCTGCAGGCGATGGTCGCCGAGGCAGGCTTTAACCTGAACCTGCAGATGACCGAATTCGCCACGCTGCTGGACCGCCAGCAGAGCGGGGACTATCAGCTGAGCTTCTCCGGCTGGTCGGGGCGCCCGGATCCGGACGGCAGCATCTACGGCTTTATCAACAGCAAAGGCACTCTGAACGACGGCCGCTACAGCAACGCGCAGGTCGATGAGTGGCTGACCCAGGCGCGCCAGAGTACCGACCAGGCCGCGCGCCAGCCGCTGTACGACAAGGTGGTGAAGCAGCTGCAAACCGACATGCCGATTGCCTACCTCTACTTCGAGCCGCGTATTTTTGGCCTGAACAAAAGCGTGCAGGGCTTTAAGCCGTACCCGGACGGCATCGTGCGTCTGGCTGGCTTAACGCTTGCGAAATAAGTGTCCTGAGGAGAGCCCATGCTGGAACTGATTTGCAAACGTCTGCTGCTGGCCGTCCCGACGCTGTTGCTGGTGAGCATGATGGTGTTTGGGCTGCAAAAGCTGCTGCCTGGCGACCCGCTGATCGCCATGGCAGGCGAGGAGCGCGACCCGGCGGTCATCGCTCAGCTGCGTGCGGAGCTGAACCTCGATGCCCCGATCCCGGTGCAGTATTTCCACTGGCTGACGCGGGCGCTGCAGGGCGATCTGGGCGTCTCCTTACGCACGCACGAGCCGGTGACGCAGCTGATTGCCAGCAAGCTGCCGGTGACGCTTGAGCTGTCGCTGCTGGCGATGATTATCGCACTGGTGTTTGGCATCAGCATGGGGATCCTCGCGGCGGTGAACAAAAACAGCTGGGTCGATCACGGGGCGAACTTCGTGGCGATCTCGGGGATCTCGATCCCGCACTTCTGGCTGGGGATCCTGTTGATTCTGGTCTTTTCGGTAAACCTGCAGTGGCTCCCCGCGTCCGGTTACGTGCCGTTCAGTGAAGACCCGCTCCAGAACCTGCGCACGCTGCTGCTGCCCGCGTCCGTGCTCGGAACCGGCCTGGCGGCGACGCTGATGCGCCACACCCGCGCCTCGATGATTGCCGTGCTGAAAGCGGATTACATCCGCACCGCGCGGGCGAAAGGGCTGCTGCCGAAGGCGGTGATCCTGAAGCACGCCTTTCGCAACGCGCTGGTGCCGGTGATTACCCTCACCACGCTGCTGTTTGGCGAACTGCTGGGCGGCGCGGTGCTGACCGAGCAGGTGTTCACCATTCCGGGCTTCGGCAAGATGATCGTCGATTCGGTATTTAACCGTGATTACGCGGTGGTGCAGGGCGTGGTGCTGATCGTCGCCATCGGCTTCCTGATGCTCAACCTGCTGGCCGACGTGCTTTACGTCCTTATCAACCCGAAAATGCGAGGCTAACGATGGCGGAACTGACGACACAAACCGTTGCGCCCGCACTGCCGCGGGCGCAAAACCGGGTATTGAAAAAATTCCTCGCCAATAAAAGCGCGGTCATTGGCGCGGCAGTGGTGGGATTCTTTGTGCTGGTGGCGCTGCTGGCGCCGTGGATCGCCCCGTTCGACCCGGTCAAAGCCAACTTCCTGGCGGTGCGCAAAGCGCCGTCGGCGATGTACTGGTTCGGCACCGACGAGCTGGGGCGAGACATCCTATCCCGCATTATCTGGGGAGCGCGCACCTCGCTGATGGCGGGCTGTATGTCTGTGGTGATTGCCGTGGTTATCGGCGTGCCGCTGGGGCTGGTGGCGGGTTACTTCCAGAAAATCTGGGACGGCGTCATCTCGCGCGTGATCGAGGCGCTGCTGGCCTGCCCGTTCCTGATCATGGCGATCGCGCTGGGGGCGTTTTTGGGCCCGAGCCTGACCAACGCGATGATCGCCATCGGCCTTTCCGCGATGCCGATCTTCGCCCGCCTGACGCGCGGCCAGGTGATCGCCATTCGCAACGAAGAGTACATCGACGGCGCGCGGGCAATTGGCCTGCCGGATCGCTGGATCATCATCAAATACGTTCTGCCCAACGTGATGTCGCCGATTCTGGTGCAGGCCACGCTGGCGATTGCCTCGGCGATAATCGCTGAAGCCAGCCTGTCGTTTTTGGGGCTGGGACAGCAGCCGCCCAATCCGTCCTGGGGCTCCATGCTCAACACCGCCAAAGGTTTTCTTGAGCAGGCCCCGTGGATGTCCATTTTCCCCGGCGTGGCGATTTTCCTTGCCGTGCAGGGCTTCAATTTACTCGGCGACGGGCTGCGCGATGCGCTCGATCCGCGCCACGACTAAGGAGTCATGATGACCAAAGCGCTTGATTTTACGTCCGGTTACGCTTCACGCCGTCCGCCGATGCTGGGCCATAACGCTGTTGCCACTTCGCAGCCGCTGGCGGCGCAGGCGGGAATGAAGATGCTGCAGCTGGGCGGGAATGCCGTGGATGCGGCCATTGCCGCCGCGATGGCGCTAACGGTGGTTGAGCCGACCGGCAACGGGATCGGCAGCGACGCCTTTGCCATCGTCTGGGACGGTGAAAAGCTTCACGGCCTCAACGCGTCCGGCCGTTCGCCTGCGAGCTGGCATGCGGATCTGTTTGCCGGTAAAACGGCGGTGCCCGAAATCGGCTGGGACGCGGTGACCGTGCCGGGGGCGGTATCCGGCTGGGTCGCCCTGGCGGAACGCTTCGGCACGCTGCCGTTGACCACCCTGGCGCAGCCCGCCATTGACTACGCGCGCAACGGCTTCCCGGTCTCCCCGCTGATTGGGCATCTCTGGCAGCGCGGCTATAACAAGCTGAAAGATCAGCCGGGCTTCAGCGCCTGTTTCGCCCCGGAAGGCCGCGCCCCGCGCGTGGGGGAGATCTTCCGTAACCCGGCGCAGGCGAGCTCGCTTGAGCTGATTGCCCGCACCAACGGCGAAGCCTTTTACCGCGGTGAGCTGGCGCAGAAAATTGCCGCCTTCGCCAGAGAGCATGGCGCGCACCTGACGGCCGAGGATCTGGCCAACCACCGCGTGGACTGGGTAGAACTGCTGTCACGCGACTTTGCGGGCGGCTCGGTGCAGGAGCTGCCGCCAAACGGGCAGGGGATCGCCACGCTGATTGCGCTCGGCATTCTTGAGCAGTGCGGCATTGAGAAGCATCATCCGGATTCCGTGCAGTCTCTGCATCTCTCTATCGAGGCAATGAAGCTGGCGCTGGCGGATCTCGACCGCTACGTGGCGGACGAAGCACACATGGCGTTCGCGGCGAAAGAGCTGCTGAGCGACCATTACCTGAAGTCGCGCGCGGCGCTGATCAACCACGACAGCGCATCTGATTTTGTCTACGGTTCCCCGACGCAGAGCGGCACGGTCTACATCAGCACCGCGGACGCCAGCGGGATGATGGTCTCGTTTATTCAGTCCAACTATATGGGCTTCGGTTCAGGCATTGTGGTGCCGGATACGGGGATCAGCCTGCAAAACCGGGGCTGCGGATTTGTGCTGGATCCGAAGCACCCGAACGCGCTGGCGGGGAGCAAGCGCCCGTTCCACACCATCATTCCGGGCTTTGCGATGGACGGCAACGGCAAGCCGCTGATGTCCTTCGGCGTGATGGGCGGCCCGATGCAGGCGCAGGGGCACATGCAGATGGCGCTGCGCATCATGCTGCACGGGCAAAACCCGCAGGCGGCAATCGATGCGCCGCGCTGGCGCGTGGTGCAGGGCAGGGAGGTGATCGTTGAATCGACGTTCGATCGCAACACGATTGCCGCGCTGCGCGAGCGCGGGCATCAAATTGTGGTGGAAGATCCGCTTCAGGATTACAACTTCGGTGGTGCGCAGGTGATTTACCGCCTGCCGGAAGGACACTACGTGGCCGCGACGGAAAGCCGCAAAGACGGGCAGGCGTTGGTGAGTTAAAAGAAGCGAGCAACATTGGTAGGCCGGGTAAGGCGTAGCCGCCACCCGGCTTTTTTTTCACTGAATGCTAAAAGGATCCGCATCCTGCCACGCCGGAAACTTCTCCCGGTACTCCTTCAGCGCCGTCAAGGACAGCTCCGCATCAATACGCGTCGCCTGATGCGGCTCGGCGGTGGCGATGATCTCGCCCTGCGGATTCACCACCCGGCTGTCGCCGCGATAGTGATGCCCGTTGCCGTCCGTCCCCACGCGGTTGCAGCCCACCACGTACGCCTGGTTCTCAATCGCGCGCGCCACGAGCAGCGACTGCCAGTGCAGGGAGCGCGGTGCAGGCCAGTTGGCCACATATAGCGCCAGGTCGTAATCGTTGCGGTTACGCGACCACACCGGGAAGCGCAGGTCGTAGCAGACCAGCGGCAGAATACGCCAGCCGCGCCATTCGAACACCACGCGCGCGTTACCGGCTTCATAGTGATGGTGCTCATCCGCCATGCGGAACAGGTGGCGTTTATCGTAAAAATGAACGTTCCCTTCCGGCTCGACCAGCAGGAAGCGGTTCACCGGCCCGCGTTCGGTCTGCAGGGCGGCGCTGCCGGCGATCAGCGCATTAGTCTGCTGCGCTTTGGCATGCATCCATGCAACCACCTCATCCTGCGGCATTGACTGTTTTGCCGCTTCCATGGCGAAGCCGGTGGTGAACATTTCCGGCAGGACAATCACATCGCGCCCGGTAATGTCTTCGAGTTGACGATCGAAGTGGCGCAGGTTGGCGGGGCCATCCATCCACACTAAAGGTTGCTGCAAAATAGAAATCTTCAGACCAGGCACGATACAGACTCCTCAAACGACCACTTTTTGACACTGTAGCACGACATAACGAGAAAATGTGGCAATAAAAAACCCCGCGCGAGGCGGGGTTTAGGTAAGCGAAACGCGTTATGCCGCTTCAGGTTTACGGTGCTTCTCCGGCAGCTTTACCGGCTGCGTCGCCAGCTCGTCCGGTTCGAAATCATCCACGTTAATACTGCGCAGACGGCTCTCTTCGGCTTTCACCAGCAGAGCGGCCTCATCTTTATTGATAATGCCACCGGCCAGCGCCTGTTTTGCCAGTTCGTCCAGACGGGTAAACGGCAGGTTTTTGCCCAGCTGTTTACAGATCTTCTGGTGAATCGGATCGGCGGCCATCACGTCCAGCAGCGCCTCTTCCAGCAGACCCACCGGGTTATGCGGCGTCGGTGCCAGGTACTGACCGCGACCGATACGGGAACGGGTTGCGCTCGGAACCTGCAGGATCTTCGCCACTTTGTGGTCCAGCTTGTCGGACGGTGCCAGATGGTGACGACCTGTCGGGAAGATCACCACGCGCAGGGCGCCTGCCACGAAGCGGTTCGGGAAGTTCGCCAGCAGATCGTCAATCGCCTGTTCAGCCTGATACAACGCATCCTGCACGCCCCAGTGCACCAGGGGCAGATCCGCTTCCTGACGGCCTTCGTCGTCGTAACGTTTCAGGACCGCAGAGGCCAGGAAGATCTGGCTCAGCACATCGCCCAGACGGGCAGAGATACGTTCGCGACGCTTCAGGCTGCCGCCCAGTACCGCCATGGAAACGTCGGACAGCAGGGCCAGGTTGGCGCTCAGACGGTTCAGATGCTGATAATAACGTTTGGTTGCATCGCCGGTTGGCGTCGAACTGGTAAGACCGCGCGTCAGGCCCAGCCAGAAGCTGCGCACCTTGTTGCTGCCCACGTGACCGATATGTTTGAACAGCAGCTTATCGAAGGCATCCACGTCGTTGTTCTGCGCCGCGGCCATCTCTTCCAGCACGTATGGATGGCAGCGAATTGCGCCCTGACCGAAGATCATCATGCTGCGGGTCAGGATGTTTGCCCCTTCAACGGTGATGGCAATCGGTGCGCCCTGATAGCCGCGCGCCAGGAAGTTGCCTTCGCCGAGCATAATGCCTTTACCGCCCGCGATATCCATCGCGTCAATAATTGACTGCTGCGCGCGGTGGGTACAGTGGTACTTCACAATGGCCGACAGTACGGCCGGTTTTTCGCCCAGCATAATACCGTAGGTAATCAGCGTGGCGGCAGCGTCCATCACGTAGGCGTTGCCCGCGATACGCGCCAGCGGCTCTTCGATACCTTCCATCTTGCCGATGGAGATTTTGAACTGACGGCGGATGTGCGCGTAGGCACCAATCCCCATCGCCACCGACTTCAGACCGCCGGTTGAGTTCGACGGCAGGGTAATGCCGCGGCCCACCGACAGACATTCCACCAGCATACGCCAGCCCTGACCGGCCATTTTTGGACCACCGATGATGTAATCAATCGGCACAAAGATATCCTGGCCGCGGGTTGGACCGTTCTGGAACGGCACGTTCAGCGGGAAGTGACGACGACCAATCTCGACGCCCGGGGTGGAGGTTGGGATCAATGCACAGGTAATGCCCAGATCTTCTTCGCCGCCCAGCAGTCTTTCCGGGTCAGAGAGCTTAAAGGCCAGACCCAGCACGGTGGCGATAGGGGCCAGCGTGATATAACGCTTGTTCCAGGTCAGGCGCATGCCCAGCACCTGCTCGCCCTGCCACTCGCCCATGCAGACCACGCCGGTATCCGGAATCGCGCCCGCATCGGAGCCTGCTTCCGGGCTGGTCAGCGCGAAGCAAGGAATTTCCTGACCGCGAGCCAGACGCGGCAGGTAATGATCTTTCTGCTCTTCCGTACCGTAATGCTGCAGCAGCTCGCCCGGGCCTAAGGAGTTTGGTACGCCAACGGTAATCGCCAGGATGCCGGAAACGCCTGCCAGCTTTTGCAGCACGCGAGCCTGAGCGTAAGCGGAGAATTCCAGACCGCCGTACTCTTTCTTAATGATCATCGCGAAGAAGCGATGCTCTTTCAGGTACGCCCACAGCTCTGGCGGCAGATCGGCCATTTCATGGGTGATGGCAAAGTCGTTCGCCATACGGCAGGCTTCTTCTACCGGGCCGTCAATAAACGCCTGCTCTTCCGCGGTCAGACGCGGCTGCGGATAGTTATGCAGCTTTTTCCAGTCTGGATTGCCCTGGAACAGGTCGCCTTCCCACCAGGTGGTGCCCGCATCAATCGCCTCTTTTTCAGTACGCGACATGGGCGGCATCACCTTGCGGAAGCCTTTGAACACCGGTGCAGAGATCATTGATTTACGCATCGGGGCAAAGTTAAACGGCAGAAGGATGATGGCAAGAGGGACTAAAAGCCAGATAGTCCAGAGACCTGCGACGCCAAGCGCAGCCGTCCAGGCCAGAAGAATCAGGCTGCTCAGGAATAAACTGACGCGGTGATAGAACAACACACCGAGCAGAACAACGGTTGCGAGAATGCTCAAAATCATCATAAAGAAAAGCTCCCTTGCTTGTAGGAGGTCTGACCACTTGTGATGATATGGTTGTAGTTGATGTTATTTCCTTTAGCAATGTGTTTACAAAATAATTACAACCTGGTTCACATTGTTCGTGTTTTACCCGGCACGAAAAAGCAAAACGCCGGACGTTTCGCATGGCTTTAGCTTCTCGCTTTTCCCGCTATCCGGTACACTCCACTGTGTTATTTCATCAATACTGAAGGATTATCCTCATGTACCAGGATCTTATTCGTAACGAACTGAACGAAGCGGCGGAAACGCTGGCGAACTTTCTGAAAGATGATGCCAATATTCACGCTATTCAGCGCGCGGCGGTCCTGCTGGCCGACAGCTTCAAAGCGGGTGGCAAAGTGCTCTCCTGCGGTAACGGCGGCTCTCACTGTGACGCGATGCACTTCGCAGAAGAGCTGACCGGACGCTATCGCGAAAACCGTCCTGGCTACCCGGCGATTGCGATTTCCGACGTGAGCCACATCTCCTGCGTAGGCAACGACTTCGGTTACGACCACATCTTCTCCCGCTACGTTGAAGCGGTAGGCCGTGAAGGCGATGTGCTGCTGGGGATCTCTACCTCCGGCAACTCCGGCAACGTGATCAAAGCGATCGCCGCCGCGCGTGAAAAAGGGATGAAAGTCATCACCCTGACGGGCAAAGATGGCGGTAAGATGGACGGTACGGCGGATGTTGAAATTCGCGTTCCGCACTTCGGTTATGCTGACCGCATTCAGGAAATTCACATCAAAGTGATCCACATCCTGATCCAGCTGATCGAAAAAGAGATGGCTAAGTAAGACTTCGCTGGGGGGCGCCGGTGCCCCCCGCTGTTGTGGAGGTGATGTATGTGCGAACTGCTCGGGATGAGCGCCAATGTGCCAACCGATATCTGCTTTAGTTTCACCGGGCTGGTTCAGCGCGGTGGGGGAACCGGGCCGCATAAAGACGGCTGGGGCATCACCTTCTACGAAGGCAAAGGGTGTCGCACGTTCAAAGATCCACAGCCCAGCTTTAACTCACCGATTGCCAAACTGGTGCAGGACTATCCCATCAAGTCCCGCTCGGTGATCGCCCACATTCGCCAGGCCAACCGTGGCGAAGTGGCGCTGGAAAATACCCATCCGTTTACCCGTGAGCTGTGGGGGCGTAACTGGACCTACGCGCACAACGGGCAACTTATGGGCTATAAGTCGCTGGAGACGGGCAATTTCCGCCCGGTAGGCGAAACCGACAGTGAAAAAGCCTTTTGCTGGCTGCTGCACAAGCTGACGGAGCGCTATCCCCGCACGCCAGGCAACATGGCTGCCGTGTTTAAATACATCGCAACGCTGGCGACCGAGCTACGCGAAAAAGGCGTGTTCAACATGCTGCTCTCTGATGGCCGCTATGTGATGGCGTTCTGCTCGACGAATTTGTTCTGGATCACCCGACGTGCGCCGTTTGGCGTGGCAACGCTGCTCGATCAGGATGTGGAGATAGACTTTCAGAAGGAGACCACACCGAACGATGTGGTCACTGTTATTGCAACGCAGCCGCTGACGGGCAACGAAACCTGGCAAAAGATTATGCCAGGCGAGTGGGTGCTATTTTGTCTCGGGGACCGTGTAATTTGACGCCAGCTGTGGATGGACAACTTCGTGGCTCAGCGGCTTGCTGACCACGTAACGGCCATCCACAACCGAGACAACAGGCGGCTTGTGAGTCTGCTCGAAGTAGTCATAGCCGGGTTTCAGCTGTTTCCAGAAATCCGCGTAGTACGAGTACTTGTGACGCGCCATGTTGGCATCCGTCATGCGGAACGGATAGATGCTGACCTGAACGTTTGGCTGACCAAAGACCAACGCGCCGGTGACAAACTGGAAAATCTCATCAATGCCGGAATCGGTCATCGCGTAGCAGCCGATAGACACGCAGGCACCGTGGATCATCAGGTATTTACCTTCATAACCGTGTGCACGGTCATAGGCATTCGGGAAACCGATATTGATGGCTTTATAGAAACGGCTGTCTGGTTTGAGCTGGCTACGCTGAACGTTGTAGAACCCTTCCGGACTTTTGAAATCGCCCTGACGCTGTTTTGGCCCTAATCCACCGGAGTAGTTACAGATTTTGTAGCTATCAAGCAGCTGATACGTCTCACCCATTTTTACAAACAGATCGAGAGTGCGTTCTTCCTTGAAGATCTGAATATAAACCGGCGATCCCATTAACTGCTGTTTATATTCTTTGCTGATCGGCGTCGTTGAGCTATTACTGCTGAGCAGTCCGGCAAACGACATGCACGGAATCAGAAGCATCGCAATGAACAATGCGATTTTACGCATACTACTAGTTCCTTGATAAAACCATGACCAACTTGCCAGGACGGCAAAAGAGACCCGAAATCAGATTATTCTGTTAGGAGCGCTCACATTAGCACCGCTATAGATTTTCGCAAGAGCCGGGCGGTGAGTTTACAAATTAGTTTTACTTTATAAACCATCAAAATCGCGATGGCTCCAGGAACTTTGCGCATTAGCTCGCAATTTGGCGCGCGCGACGGCGGATTCGCTGCCCGCGAGAAGGGGAAAATGTTACACTTCGCGGCCACTGGATTGTTGTTCATGGAAACCTGCTAACCACATGTTTAAAATCAAAAAAGGACTTGATCTGCCGATTGCAGGCGTGCCCGCGCAGCACGTTTCGACAGGCGCAAGTGTCCGTCATGTCGCCATTGTGGGCGACGACTACCTGGGAATGCGTCCTTCGATGTTGGTACAGGAAGGCGATCGCGTGATCAAAGGCCAGGCGCTCTTTGAGGACAAAAAAAATCCCGGCGTGATGTTTACAGCCCCCGCGAGCGGCACCGTTGTGGCGATCAACCGTGGCGAACGGCGCGTTCTGCAGTCGGTTGTGATCCGCATTGAAGGCGATGAACAGCGTGAATTCGCCCGTTACGATGCCGCAGATCTCGCGTCGCTGAGCCGTGAGGCTGTTCAGGCTCAGCTTCTGGCGTCCGGTTTATGGACCGCGTTTCGCACGCGTCCCTTCAGTAAATCCCCGGTTCCCGGCACGGAACCGGCCGCGATTTTCGTCACAGCAATGGATACCAACCCGCTCAGCGTGGATCCGCAGCCGGTTATCCTGGCACAGCGCAAAGCTTTTGATGCCGGGCTTGCCGTTTTAACCCGTTTGACGTCGGGAAAAGTCCACGTTTGCCAGGCCGGTGGCGGCAAGCTTGGCGGTCATCCTCAGGGGCAGGTCACGTTTAATGAGTTTGCTGGCCCGCATCCGGCGGGTCTGGTCGGGACGCACATCCATTTCCTTGAGCCGGTGAGCCTGACGAAACAGGTCTGGCATCTTAATTATCAGGACGTCATCGCCATCGGTACGCTCTTCACCTCCGGAGAGCTTCGCGCGGAACGCATCATCGCCATCGGTGGGCCGCAGGCTACAAACCCGCGTCTGGTGAAGACGCTGATTGGCGCGGATATCAATGAACTGCTGAACGAAGAAACCAAAGCAGGCGAAAACCGGCTGATTTCCGGTTCGGTCCTCAGTGGCCGCCATGCCGTGCAGGCGCACGCCTATCTGGGACGTTTCCATTTGCAGGTCAGCATTGTGCAGGAAGGCCGCGAGAAAGAGCTGTTCGGCTGGGTGCTGCCCGGTGCGGAAAAATACTCCGTCACCCGTACCACGCTGGGGCACTTCCTGCGTAATAAGCTGTTTAGCTTCTCGACCAGTACGCACGGCGGCGAGCGCGCTATGGTCCCGATTGGCAACTACGAGCGCGTCATGCCGCTGGATATTCTGCCGACCATGCTGTTGCGCGATCTGCTCGCTGGCGATACCGACAGCGCGCAGGCGCTGGGCTGTCTGGAACTGGACGAAGAAGATCTGGCGCTCTGTACCTATGTCTGTCCGGGAAAATACGAATATGGACCGGTATTGCGCGAGGTGTTAACCCGCATTGAGCAGGAAGGATAACCGATGGGCTTAAAACACCTCTTTGAAAAAATTGAGCCGCACTTTACCGAAGGGAAGCTCAAAAAGTACTACCCGCTGTATGAAGCCACGGCGACCATTTTCTACACGCCGGGGCTGGTGACGAGAGGAGCGGCGCACGTCCGTGACGCCATCGACCTTAAGCGGATGATGATCCTGGTGTGGTTTGCGGTCTTCCCGGCGATGTTCTGGGGGATGTACAACGTCGGTCTGCAGACCATTCCGGCGCTGCACCACATGTACGATGCGCAGCAGCTGGCGCAGGTGCTTCAGTCTGACTGGCACTACCGTCTGGCCCAGTGGTTAGGGGTGAGCTTTGCGCCAGACGCGGGCTGGGTGAGCATGATGACGCTGGGGGCGGTGTTCTTCCTGCCGATTTACATCACGGTCTTTATCGTGGGCGGCTTCTGGGAAGTGCTGTTTGCCATCATCCGTAAACATGAGATCAACGAAGGCTTCTTCGTGACCTCTATTCTGTTTGCCCTGATTGTTCCCCCGACGCTACCGCTCTGGCAGGCAGCGCTGGGCATCAGCTTTGGCGTGGTCATTGCCAAAGAGATCTTCGGCGGCACCGGGCGGAACTTCCTTAACCCGGCGCTGGCGGGGCGTGCGTTCCTCTTCTTTGCCTATCCGGCGCAAATCTCCGGCGACCTGGTCTGGACGGCGGCTGACGGTTTTTCCGGCGCGACGCCGCTTTCACAGTGGGCGGCACACGGCGGCGAAACGCTGGTGAACAACGCGACGGGTCAGCCTGTAACTTGGTTTGATGCCTTTATTGGCAACATTCCGGGTTCCATTGGTGAAGTTTCAACGCTGATGATTTTGATTGGTGGAGCGATCATCCTGTTTGGGCGCGTGGCCTCCTGGCGAATTGTGGCGGGCGTGATGATCGGCATGGTGCTGACCGCAACGATGTTCAACGTTATCGGTTCGACCACCAACCCAATGTTCTCCATGCCCTGGTACTGGCATCTGGTACTGGGTGGCTTCGCGTTTGGCATGATGTTCATGGCAACCGACCCCGTCTCAGCCTCGTTTACGGACAAAGGTAAATGGAGCTATGGCGTGCTCATTGGCGCGATGTGTGTCCTGATCCGCGTGGTCAACCCGGCGTACCCGGAAGGAATGATGCTGGCCATTCTGTTTGCCAACCTGTTTGCGCCACTCTTCGATTACCTGGTGGTGCGGGCCAACATTAAGCGGAGGAAGGCGCGTGGCTGAAGTTAAAAATAACGACAGTATCAGCAAAACGCTGCTGGTGGTGCTGGTGCTCTGTCTGGTCTGTTCGATTGTCGTGGCCGGCTCTGCCGTGGGGTTAAAACCCCTGCAGCAGGCGCAACGTGCGCTGGATAAACAGCGCAACATACTGGCCGTGGCCGGGTTGATGCAGGAAGGGATGAGTGCAGACGACGTCTCGGCGGTATTTGCGGAGCGTATCTCACCGCGTCTGGTGGATTTGAAAACCGGTCAGCTGCTGGATAAAGATCCGGCGAAGTATAACCAGGCGCTGGCGCTGAAAGATCCGCAGATGAGCCTGACGCTCGAAGCATCGCAAGATCCCGCCGGGATTAAGCGCCGCAGCAATCTCGCCGAAATTTATCTGGTGCGTGACCCCCAAAAACGCATTCAGGAAGTGGTGCTTCCTGTCTACGGCAACGGCCTGTGGTCAATGATGTATGCCTTTGTGGCGCTTGATACGGATGGCCGTACCGTAAAAGGCATTACGTATTACGACCAGGGCGAAACGCCGGGGCTGGGTGGCGAAGTAGAAAACCCGAACTGGCGGGCACAGTTTATCGGTAAGAAAGTGCTCGACGATAACGGTCTGCCTGCGCTGAAGGTGATGAAAGGGGCGGCACGTCCCGGTGACGACTACGCCGTCGACGGGCTGTCCGGCGCCACGCTCACCTCCAAAGGCGTGCAGCACAGTTTTGATTTCTGGATGGGCGAGCTGGGTTTTGGTCCTTTCCTGAAAAACGTACGTGAAGGAGCGCTGAACAATGGCTGATACCGGTGAACTGAAAGAAGTCAAAAAGGTGCTCATTGGCCCACTGCTGGCCAATAACCCGATTACGCTGCAGGTGCTGGGCGTCTGTTCAGCCCTGGCGGTGACGACCAAGCTGGAAACGGCGGTGGTGATGACGCTGGCGGTCACGCTGGTCACGGCATTTTCGAGCATGTTTATCTCGATGATCCGCCACCACATTCCCAACAGCGTGAGGATCATCGTGCAGATGGCGATCATCGCCTCGCTGGTGATCGTGGTCGATCAGCTGCTGCGCGCCTTCGCCTATGAAACCTCCAAACAGCTCTCGGTATTTGTCGGGCTGATCATCACCAACTGTATTGTGATGGGGCGTGCGGAAGCCTACGCCATGAAAATGCCGCCGCTGGCGAGTTTTATGGACGGTATCGGTAACGGCCTCGGCTACGGTGTGATCCTGCTGACCGTTGGCTTCCTGCGTGAGTTGATTGGCAGCGGTAAGCTGTTTGGCATCACGGTGCTGGACACGGTGCAAAACGGTGGATGGTATCTGCCAAACGGCCTGTTCCTGCTGGCTCCCAGCGCATTTTTCATTATCGGTTTGTTGATCTGGCTGATTCGTACCTTGAGACCAGAACAGCAGGAAAAGGAGTAACCGACGATGGCTCATTACCTGAGTTTGTTTGTGCGCGCGGTGTTTGTTGAAAACATGGCGCTCGCGTTTTTCCTCGGCATGTGTACGTTCCTTGCGGTGTCCAAAAAAGTGTCGACGGCATTTGGGCTGGGTATCGCGGTCACCGTGGTGCTTGGCTTATCTGTACCGATTAACAATCTGGTCTACAACTTTGTGCTGCGGGACGGCGCGCTGGTGGAAGGGGTTGACCTCAGCTTCCTGAACTTCATCACCTTTATTGGCGTGATTGCCGCGCTGGTGCAAATCCTGGAGATGATCCTCGATAAGTACTTCCCGTCGCTGTACAACGCGCTGGGGATCTTCCTGCCGCTGATCGCGGTGAACTGCGCCATCTTCGGCGGCGTCTCGTTTATGGTTCAGCGTGATTACAACTTCAGTGAATCCGTGGTGTACGGTTTCGGCTCCGGCATCGGCTGGATGCTGGCGATTGTCACCATGGCGGGGATCCGCGAAAAAATGAAATATGCCAACGTGCCTGCAGGCCTGCGTGGCTTAGGGATCACCTTTATCACCACCGGGCTGATGGCGCTGGGCTTCATGTCCTTCTCCGGTGTGCAGCTATAAGGGCTAACAGATGGAAATTATTCTTGGCGTGGTGATGTTCACGCTGATTGTACTGGTGCTGTCAGGGCTCATTCTGGCGGCGCGGGCGAAGCTGGTGAATTCCGGCGACGTGGTGATTGATATTAACGACGATCCGCAGAATCAGATCCGCACCCCTGCGGGAGATAAGCTGCTCAACACGCTGTCCGGTAACGGTATTTTTGTCTCCTCGGCCTGCGGCGGCGGCGGCTCCTGCGGGCAGTGCCGCGTGACGGTAAAAGAGGGTGGCGGCGATATTCTGCCCACCGAGCTGTCGCATATCACAAAGCGTGAGGCAAAAGAGGGCTGCCGTCTGGCCTGTCAGGTCGCAGTGCGTCAGAACATGAAGATTGAACTGCCGGAAGAGATTTTCGGCGTCAAAAAATGGGAATGTGAAGTTATCTCTAATGATAACAAAGCTACCTTTATCAAAGAGCTGAAGCTGCGGGTGCCGAAAGGGGAAGATGTCCCGTTCCGCGCCGGAGGATACATTCAGATTGAGTGCCCTGAGCATACCGTGGCGTATGCGGACTTTGACGTTCCGCAGGCGTACCGCGCCGACTGGGACAAATTCAATCTCTTCCGCTTTGTATCTGAGGTGAAAGAGCCGACGCTGCGCGCCTACTCGATGGCCAACTATCCTGAAGAGAAGGGCATTATCATGCTCAACGTGCGTATCGCCACGCCGCCACCGAATGTGCCGGATGCGCCGCCGGGCGTGATGTCATCATACATCTGGTCCCTGAAGCCGGGCGATAAGGTGACCATCTCCGGCCCGTTCGGTGAGTTCTTCGCGAAAGATACCGACGCGGAAATGGTCTTTATCGGCGGCGGTGCCGGCATGGCCCCGATGCGCTCGCACATCTTTGACCAGCTCAAGCGGCTCGGCAGCAAGCGTAAAATCAGCTTCTGGTACGGGGCGCGCTCGCTGCGCGAAATGTTCTACGACGACGAGTTTGAACAACTGGCACGTGAAAACCCGAACTTTACCTTCCACGTGGCGCTCTCCGATCCGCAGCCGGAAGATAACTGGACGGGCTATACGGGGTTCATTCACAACGTGCTGTATGAAAACTACCTCAAACAGCACCCGGCGCCCGAGGACTGCGAGTTCTATATGTGTGGTCCGCCGATGATGAACGCCGCCGTGATTAAGATGCTGAAAGATCTCGGCGTCGAAGATGAGAACATCATGCTCGATGACTTTGGAGGCTGATGATGCTGACGTTTCTGGCAACCTTTGTGGTTTTTGTGCTTGTCATCTTCGGCATGTCGTTAGGCTGGATCGTTAAGCGGAAAAGCATTCAGGGCAGCTGCGGCGGTATTTCCTCCATTGGTATAGAGAAGGTCTGCGACTGCCCGGAACCGTGCGATGCCCGCAAAAAACGCATGGCGCGCGAGCAGCAGCGCATTATTTAAGTTTTTGTAGGCCGGGTAAGGCAACGCCGCCACCCGGCATTCTTACATCTGCTTCTCAACCCTCATTTATTTACTGTATACTTATCCAGTGATGAGTGAGGGCTTACTATGCGCAAAATAATCCATGTTGATATGGACTGCTTTTTTGCCGCAGTGGAGATGCGAGACAACCCGGCGCTGCGGGATATTCCCATCGCCATTGGCGGCAGCCGCGTTCAGCGTGGTGTCATCAGCACCGCCAACTATCCTGCGCGCAAATTTGGCGTGCGAAGCGCCATGCCGACGGCGATGGCCTTAAAGCTTTGCCCTCATCTCACGCTTCTGCCCGGGCGGTTCGACGCCTATAAAGAGGCTTCCCTTCATATTCGGGAAATCTTCTCCCGCTATACCTCTTTGATAGAACCGCTGTCGCTGGACGAAGCCTATCTCGATGTAACCGACAGCGTGCACTGCCACGGCTCCGCCACGCTGATGGCGCAGGAGATCCGCCAGACGATTTTCAACGAGCTGAACCTGACGGCATCTGCGGGGGTCGCGCCCGTTAAATTCCTTGCCAAAATCGCTTCGGATTTAAATAAGCCCAACGGCCAGTACGTCATTACGCCGGAAGAGGTGCCTGCATTTTTAAAAACGCTGCCGCTTGGCAAAATCCCCGGCGTCGGGAAAGTCTCCGCCGCAAAGCTGGAAAGCATGGGGTTACGCACCTGCGAAGACGTGCAGCGAAGCGACCTCGCCATGCTGCTCAAGCGCTTCGGGAAGTTTGGCCGCGTGCTGTGGGAGCGCAGCCAGGGGATTGACGATCGCGATGTGAACAGCGAACGGCTGCGGAAATCCGTCGGCGTCGAGCGAACCCTCATTGAAGATATTCATGACTGGTCCGAATGCGAAACCATTATCACGGAACAGCTTTATCCTGAGCTGGAACGACGCTTAAGCAAGGTAAAACCGGACCTGCTGATTGCCCGTCAGGGCATCAAGCTCAAATTCAACGATTTTCAGCAGACCACGCAGGAACACGTCTGGCCGCGTCTGAACAAAGACGATCTTATCGCGACGGCAAAAAAGGCATGGGAAGAACGCCGGGGCGGGCGAGGGGTGAGGCTGGTGGGATTACACGTCACGCTGCTGGATCCGCAGTTAGAGCGACAGCTGGTATTGGGATTGTAAAAAAGCCCGGTGCGCTACGCTTACCGGGCCTACGTTTTTACCCTCTCCCTGTGGGAGAGGGCGGGGTGAGGCTGTTACTTCGCAGGGATCGCTTTCAGCAGCTCAGTCAGCAGCGTCCAGTAGTGACCGACGCTTTCGATATGAACCTGCTCATCCGGCGAGTGCGGGCCGGTAATGGTTGGCCCGATGGACACCATATCCATATCCGGATACGGTTTCTTGAACAGACCGCATTCCAGACCGGCGTGGATCACCTGAATGTTCGGGGTGCTGTTGAACAGACGCTGGTAGGTTTCACGCACCAGTGCCATCACCGGAGAGCTCGCATCCGGCTGCCAGCCCGGGTAGCTGCCTTTGGCGGAGGTTTTTGCGCCCGCCAGCGTGCCCAGAGATTCCAGCATGCTCACCACATACTCTTTACCGCTGTCGATAAGGGAGCGGATCAGGCAGATGATCTCCGCGCTGTCGTCGCTCATGGTCACCACGCCCACGTTCAGTGAGGTTTCCACTACGCCTTTCGCCACGTCAGAGTTGCGGATGACGCCGTTTGGCGTCGCGTTCAGCAGCTGAACGAAGGTGTCACGAGACTGCACGGTCAGCGCGGCTTTATCCGTGGAGACGGATTCCAGCACCACGGTCAGGTTCTTCTCTTTCGCCGACAGTTCGTTTTTCAGGATATCCAGGTACACGGTGGAGAGTTTTTTCAGCTCGTCGGCTTTTGCCGCTGGTACCGCTACGGTGGCGAAGGCTTCGCGCGGGATCGCGTTGCGCAGGGTACCGCCGTTGAAGTCTACCAGACGCAGATCCAGCTCGGCCGCATGGCCTGCCAGGAAGCGTGTCAGCAGCTTGTTGGCGTTACCCAGACCCAGATGAATATCACCGCCGGAGTGGCCGCCTTTCAGCCCTTTCAGCGTCAGCTTGAAGGTCTGGAAACCGGCAGGAATCGCTTCGCGTGACAGCGGCAGGGTAGAGATGAAATCAATCCCGCCCGCGCAGCCCATGTAGATCTCGCCTTCTTCTTCGGAGTCGGTGTTGATCAGGATATCCGCCTGCAGCCAGTTCGCCTGCAGACCGAACGCCCCGTCCATGCCCGCTTCTTCGGTCATGGTCAGCAGCACTTCCAGTGGACCGTGCTCAACGCTGTCGTCAGCCAGCACGGCCAGCGCAGAGGCCATACCGATGCCGTTATCCGCACCCAGGGTGGTGCCGCGCGCTTTCACCCAGTCGCCGTCTATGTACGGCTGAATCGGGTCTTTGGTGAAGTCGTGAACGGTGTCGTTGTTCTTCTGTGGCACCATGTCCAGGTGCGCCTGCAGCACAACCGGTTTACGGTTTTCCATGCCTGCGGTGGCGGGTTTGCGGATCAGAATGTTGCCAACCTGGTCACGTTCCGCATGCAGACCTTTTTCCTTCGCCCAGCCCATAATATGTTCGGCAAGCTGTTCTTCATGGTAGGAAGGGTGTGGAATGGAGCAGATTTTGGCAAAAATATCCCACAGCGGCTGCGGAGATAGTTGAGACAGTTCAGACACGATAAGTCTCCTTGTCGAGGCGCTGCAAACAGGGTTGCAGGTCACAGGGTTAGCAGGTTAATAGTTACCACAAGTCAGGCTTGCGAGATGAAACTGAGAATACCACTTTCTCTGCTGGCTGGTAGCATAAAGCATGTAAAAACTCAGGCAGAGGGCGCTAAACACTGGTTTTTAGTGCGTCAGATCTCTATAATCTCGCGCAACCTATTTCCCCCTCGAACACTTTTTAAGCCGTATAAAAACAGGCTGGGACACTTCACATGAGCGAAAAATACGTCGTCACCTGGGACATGTTGCAGATTCACGCACGCAAACTGGCTGCGCGTCTGATGCCTTCCGAACAGTGGAAAGGCATTATTGCCGTCAGCCGTGGCGGTCTGGTACCGGGGGCGCTGCTGGCACGTGAGCTGGGTATTCGTCATGTCGATACCGTTTGCATCTCCAGCTATGACCATGACAACCAGCGCGAGCTGAAAGTGCTGAAACGCGCGGAAGGCGACGGTGAAGGCTTCATCGTTATTGATGACCTGGTGGATACCGGCGGTACCGCGGTGGCTATCCGTGAAATGTATCCGAAAGCACATTTCGTCACTATCTTCGCGAAGCCTGCTGGCCGCCCGCTGGTTGACGATTACGTGATTGATATTCCGCAGGATACATGGATTGAACAGCCATGGGATATGGGCGTGGTCTTCGTACCGCCAATCTCGGGTCGTTAATCACGTTCCGCAATTAATTTAACGCCCGGTGATGCCGGGCGTTGTTTTTTTTAGTCTGGCGCGCGTTACAATAGTCTCTATACGACGTATTCATGGAGGCAATGCAATGACGCAGGCGAATCTCACCGAGACTCTCTTCAAACCCCGTTTCAAACACCCTGAAACGTCGACGCTGGTGCGTCGCTTCAATCCGGGTACTCAGCCTGCCGTCCAGTCTGCGTTAGACGGTAAAAACGTGCCTCACTGGTATCGCATGATTAACCGCCTGATGTGGATCTGGCGCGGTATCGACCCCCGTGAAATCCTTGATGTGCAGGCACGTATCGTGATGAGTGAAGCCGAGCGTACCGACAGCGAACTCTATGATACGGTGGTGGGCTACCGTGGCGGAAACTGGATCTACGAGTGGTCTAAACAGGCGATGCTCTGGCAGCAAAAAGCCAGCCAGGAAGAGGATGCCACGCGCAGCGGCAAACACTGGCTGCATGCGGCCAACCTCTATGCCATTGCCGCGTATCCACATCTGAAAGGCGATGAGCTGGCTGAACAGGCGCAGGCGCTGGCGAATCGCGCCTACGAAGAGGCGGCTCAACGCCTGCCGGGCCAGATGCGCGAGCTTGAGTTCGCTGTTCCGGGCGGGGCGCCCGTTACCGGGTTCCTGCATATGCCCGAAGGTGAAGGTCCGTTCCCGACCGTGCTGATGTGCGGCGGGCTGGACTCTCTGCAAATTGACTATTACAGCCTGTATGAGCGCTACTTCGCACCAAAAGGGATCGCGATGCTGACGCTGGATATGCCCTCAATTGGCTTCTCCTCCAAATGGAAATTGACTCAGGATTCCAGCCTGCTGCACCAGCATGCGCTAAAAGCGCTGGAAAACATTCCGTGGGTTGACCACACCCGCGTGGCGGCATTCGGCTTCCGCTTTGGCGCAAACGTCGCGGTGCGTCTGGCTTACCTTGAATCCTCCCGCCTGAAAGCTGTCGCCTGCCTTGGACCGGTCGTTCACGCCCTGCTCAGCGATCCCGCACGCCAGGGGAGCGTGCCCGAAATGTACCTTGATGTGCTGGCCAGCCGTCTTGGCATGCATGATGCATCAGACGAAGCGCTGCGCGTTGAGCTCAATCGCTACTCGTTAAAAACGCAAGGGTTGTTGGGACGTCGCTGCCCGACGCCGATGCTGTCGGGGTTCTGGAAAAACGATCCGTTCAGTCCGGAAGAAGAGTCGCGCTTAATCACGTCGTCATCTGCGGATGGCAAACTGCTTGAGGTGCCGTTCAGCCCGGTCTATCAGAATTTCGATAAAGCTCTGAAGGAGATTACGCGCTGGATCGCTCAGAGATTGTGTTAATAGATTGCTAAATTTCGCTGGTTTGGTAAAACAGTGGCTTCACAAAAGGAGATCGCAATGACGTTACCGAGTGGACACCCGAAAAGTAGATTGATTAAGAAGTTCATGGCTCTTGGCCCGTATATTCGAGAAGAGCAGTGTGAAGAGAATCGCTTTTTTTTCGACTGCCTGGCTGTATGCGTCAACGTGAAGCCTGCACCCGAAAAACGTGAATTCTGGGGCTGGTGGATGGAAATGGAAGCAGAGGAAAAACGCTTTACGTATAGCTACCAGTTTGGCCTGTTTAATAAAGACGGTAACTGGCAGGCCACCACCATTAAAGATCAGGAAGTGATCGATCGCCTGGAATATACCCTGAAAGAGTTTCACGACAAAGCGAGCGCACTGCTGGCCACCCTGGATCTTAAGTTCGAGCCAGCGGATGATTTTTCCAGCGAAGCGGTGAAGCTGACTGCCTGATAGCGTCACAGCGCCGGGTGGCGGCTTCGCCTTACCCGGCCTACAAAATGCACTATCCCGTAGGCCCGGTAAGCGCAGCGCCACCGGGCAAAAAAAATCCCGGCTTATCTGCCGGGATTTTCTTATTCGGATAATCTTAGAACTGGTAGGTCATACCCAGGGCAACGATATCATCGCTGCTCACGCCCAGTTTATTATCGTCGTCAATCTGGTTAATTTTATAATCAACAAACGCGGACATATTTTTGTTGAAGTAATAGGTCGCGCCAACGTCAATATATTTCACCAGATCTTCGTCACCAATACCTTCGATATCTTTGCCTTTAGACTGGACATAACCCAGGGACGGACGCAGACCGAAGTCGAACTGATATTGTGCGACCACTTCAAAGTTCTGCGCTTTATTGGCAAATCCGCCAGAAATTGGCGTCATATTGCGGGTTTCTGAATACATCGCTGCCAGATAAATATCGTTCGCGTCATATTTCAGACCGGTAGCCCAGGCTTCGGCTTTCTGCCCCTGACCACGCGCCAGCAGGTTCTGCGCGTTGGTGCGGTCAGAGTTAGTGTAAGCACCGCTGACGGCGAAATCGCTGCCGCCGAAGTCATAGCTCAGAGAGGTACCAAAACCGTCACCGTTCTGCTTCTTGGCATCACGGTTTTCGTTTTTACCCTGGTACTGCAGGGTCATGTCCAGGCCGTCAACCGCGCCGAAGAAGTCGGTGTTGCGGTAGGTGGCAAGACCGGTCGCACGCTTGGTCATGAAGTTATCGGTCTGCGCGGAAGAGTCGCCGCCGAACTCAGGGAACATGTCGGTCCATGCTTCGACGTCATACAGCGCACCCAGGTTACGACCGTAATCCAGAGAACCAAAGTTTTTCAGCTTCAGGCCTGCGAACGCCAGACGGGTTTTCTGAGAGGAGTCGCTCTCGGCTTTGTTACCCGCAAATTCAGATTCCCAACGACCATAGCCCGTCAGCTGATCGTTAATCTGGGTTTCGCCTTTAAAACCGAAACGAACGTAAGTCTGATCGCCATCTTTGGTGGCATCATCGCTGATGTAGTGCATGGCTTTCACTTTGCCGTACACGTCCAGCTTATTACCATCTTTATTATAAACTTCAGCTGCGTGAACGGATGCAGAAGCCACTACGCCCATAACCATTAATGCCAGAGTGCTCTTTTTCATTTTCGATCCTGTCTTATAAACGCGCTAAAAAATTCGCTGGACGATAAGCTCATGCTTAAGTCCCGTGAAAAAACAGGAAGGGTTTTATCGTTCTGGAATGAAACTTTTATGACAAACTAAGAATAATTTTAAAAAACTGTGATTTATTATTTCGGTAATAAAAGTGTCAAATTCTCCCGCTACGCTTCCTGATCCCGCGCAACAAAGTGTTTCGCGATGTGCTAAGGCAGTTGGCAACGGGGCTGACTCCTGCTAAAACGTTCGTTCGACATTACTTTCCCTTATCGTTGAACGGCAGAGAATCATGAGTGACAGCCAGACGCTGGTGGTAAAACTCGGTACCAGTGTGTTAACAGGCGGATCGCGCCGCCTAAATCGCGCCCACATTGTTGAGCTTGTACGTCAGTGCGCTCAGTTACATGCCGCAGGGCATCGTATTGTAATTGTGACCTCCGGGGCGATTGCCGCTGGGCGTGAACACCTGGGTTACCCCGAACTCCCCGCGACGATCGCCTCTAAACAGCTGCTGGCCGCCGTGGGACAAAGCCGACTCATTCAACTCTGGGAACAGCTGTTCTCTATCTATGGCATCCACGTCGGGCAGATGCTGCTGACGCGTGCGGATATGGAAGACAGAGAGCGCTTCCTGAACGCCCGCGATACTCTGCGCGCGCTGCTGGACAACAATATCGTTCCGGTCATTAATGAGAACGATGCCGTTGCTACCGCTGAAATCAAAGTGGGTGATAACGATAACCTCTCTGCGCTGGCCGCCATTCTGGCTGGCGCCGATAAATTACTGCTTCTGACCGATCAGCAGGGGCTGTTCACCGCCGATCCGCGCGCTAACCCGGAAGCCGAGCTGATTACCGACGTTCACGGCATCGACGATGCGCTGCGCGCCATCGCCGGTGACAGCGTGTCCGGCCTCGGAACGGGCGGCATGGGGACCAAGCTGCAGGCCGCCGACGTGGCGTGCCGCGCCGGTATCGACACCATCATTGCCGCGGGCAGCCGCCCTGGCGTGATTGGCGACGTGATGGAAGGCATCTCCGTTGGCACCCGCTTCCACGCCCAGGAATCTCCGCTGGAAAACCGTAAACGCTGGATATTTGGCGCGCCGCCTGCGGGCGAACTCGTCGTTGATGAAGGGGCGACCGCCGCGATTCTGGAACGAGGAAGTTCATTACTTCCTAAAGGAATTAAAAGCGTGACAGGCAACTTCTCCCGTGGTGAAGTGATCCGTATCCGTAACCTCGAAGGTCGCGACATCGCCCACGGCGTAAGCCGCTATAACAGCGATGCCCTGCGCCGCATCGCGGGTCACCATTCGCAGCAGATCGACGCCATTCTGGGCTATGAATATGGCCCGGTTGCCGTGCATCGCGATGACATGATTATTCGTTAAGGAGCCAGAACATGCTGGAACAAATGGGCGTCGCCGCGAAGGCCGCCTCTTACAAACTGGCGCTCCTTTCCAGCCGCGAGAAAAACCGCGTGCTGGAAAAAATCGCTGATTATCTGGAATCTCAGTCCCAGGAGATTTTGCTCGCCAACGAGCAGGATTTACTGGAAGCGCGTCGCAACGGTCTGAGCGAAGCGATGCTCGACCGCCTGGCATTGACCCCGGCCCGCCTGAAAGGCATCGCCGACGATGTTCGTCAGGTCTGCAATCTGGCCGATCCGGTAGGGCAGGTGATTGACGGTGGGCTGCTGGACAGCGGTTTGCGCCTGGAGCGCCGTCGCGTGCCGCTCGGCGTTATCGGCGTTATTTATGAAGCCCGTCCAAACGTGACGGTGGATGTCGCCTCCCTGTGCCTGAAAACCGGCAACGCCGCGATTCTGCGCGGTGGTAAAGAGACCTGGCGCACCAACGCCGCGACGGTGAAAGTCATTCAGCAGGCGCTGGAAGAGTGTGGCTTACCAGCGGGTGCCGTGCAGGCAATTGAGAGCCCGGACCGCGCGCTGGTCAACGAAATGCTGCGCATGGACAAATACATCGACATGCTGATCCCACGCGGCGGCGCGGGCCTGCACAAGCTGTGCCGCGAGCAGTCGACGATCCCGGTGATCACCGGCGGTATTGGCGTGTGTCATATCGTGGTAGACGACAGCGCTGAGATTGCACCGGCGCTGAAGATTATCGTGAACGCGAAGACCCAGCGTCCAAGCACCTGTAACACCGTGGAAACGCTGCTGGTGCATCAGGGCATCGCAAACACCTTCCTGCCAGCCCTGAGCAAGCAGATGGCCGAGAGCGGCGTGACGCTGCATGCTGACGCCAGTGCGCTCGCGCTGCTGCAGGATGGCCCGGCTAACGTCGTTCCCGTCAACGCGGAGCAGTACGACGACGAGTTCCTGTCACTGGATCTGAACGTGAAAATCGTGAGCGATCTTGACGACGCGATTGCGCACATCCGTGAGCATGGCACGCAGCATTCTGACGCCATCCTGACGCGTACGCTGCGCAATGCCGATCGCTTCGTGAACGAAGTGGATTCCTCTGCGGTGTATGTGAATGCCTCCACCCGCTTCACCGACGGCGGCCAGTTCGGCCTCGGCGCTGAGGTGGCGGTCAGCACGCAGAAACTGCACGCCCGCGGTCCGATGGGGCTGGAAGCGCTGACCACGTACAAGTGGATCGGCTTCGGCGACGATACGATTCGTGCGTAAATAATCACGGGTGATGCAAAAATAGCCGTTTGATTCAAAAGGGCATTGACGCATCACCCGGATAGATCTAACCTTTTGCCCCGTGGTTACACTCGTAACCGGCCTCTCAGGGCCGATATAGCTCAGTTGGTAGAGCAGCGCATTCGTAATGCGAAGGTCGTAGGTTCGACTCCTATTATCGGCACCACTCATATCAAGTAGTTACGCGTCATTTGTACCTTCCTTATTTTCACTGTGGGACAGATTTGGGACAGAAGACCCAAAAATCGAGTCAATTTGCCTCGCATGTTCGGTAAGGTGATTAGGTGCCAGATGAGCATAACGGCGAACCATTTCGATGGACTCCCAACCTCCCATTTCCTGCAATACAGAAATAGGTACTCCGGCCTGCACCAACCAGCTAGCCCATGTATGCCTAAGGTCATGAAACCGGAAATCCTCGATTCCAGCCCTTTTTAACGCTGCTCGCCATGCGGTGTTGGCGTCATAGCGCATCTTCCTCACTACAGGTGATTTAGTTCCATCTGGTTTTGTGCTGCTTTCCTTGTAAACGAACACCCACTTGTGATGATTGCCAATTTGCTTTTTCAGCACACGACACGCAGTATCATTCAGCGCCACGCCAATGGCCTGATTCGATTTGCTCTGCTCAGGGTGTATCCATGCCACCTTTCGCTGCATGTCTATCTGCTGCCATTCCAGATTGATGATGTTCGAACGTCTTAAGCCAGTAGAAAGCGCAAACTCTACGACTGACTTAAGCGGCTCCGGACATTCATCAATCAACCTTCTCGCCTCGTGAGGTTCAAGCCATCTGATACGCTTGTTCTTCGGTTGAGGAACTTTGACGATCGGAGCCTTATCCAGCATTTTCCATTCACGTTCTGCCGCCCTGAGAAGCGCCTTAATGAATGAAAGGTGAGTTGCTTTTGTGGCTACTGCTGCAGGCTTTGGTTTGTATTCTGGAGGCCGCTTCCCTTTCTTGCGACATGCCTCTTCCATAAGCTTCCAGTTTTCCTCATGCCGCCGATTTGTCATCTTCTGGATGGCAGAGTAAATCTTCGTTTCTGTAATATCCTTCAACTGCATCCCTGAAAAATGCTGTAGCCAGAATCCGATCCGGCTCTTGTCGTCATCCAGTGACTTCTTGTGCGACTTCTCCTCCAGCCACCTGACACAGGCCTCTTCAAAGGTCATGTCAGGGGTCTCGCCTAATTTGCTCACCCTCCATGCTTCGGCTTTTAGCTTGTCATGAAGCTCCGTGGCCTGCCTTTTGTCCTTTGTCCCAAGAGACTGCTTAAATCTTTTGCCGTCCGGCAATGTGAAGCTGGCGTACCAGGTTTCACCTCTGCGGAATAGTGACATTTCAGTTCCTCTGCTATGCCATCACCCGCGCTCACGCCGACAGTATGCAGCGGAGACTGAAGCGCCGCAATGCAGGCTTGCCGTGTAGTGAGGTATGGTGATTTAGGTTTGGAAGGGTCTTTGCGCGTTGCCTGAAGGCGGCCTGTGCGAATCCAGTTGGTAGCGGTAGGTCTGGATATCTTGAGAAATGCACAGGCCTCATCGAGTGTGAGGCTGTGTGATTCCATGGTTAGTTTCCTACAAGAAAAGCTATAAGGCCTATCCATCCAAAAATTTCTATCACCCCGAAAAACAGTCCTGCCGGGATGAGCTCTTTGTATAAATCACCTTTTAGGTAGAGATATGTCATATGGATGCCAATTATCATTATCTATCCCCTTACGCATACCACTTATCTACTTTTGCGTATTCATCTACTACATCCGCAAAACCCAAAGATTCAAGAAGTTCGCAAATAACAGTGTCTGCGTCTTCATGCGCAACCTCACTATCTCGCCAAGTTTGTAATTCCTTTAGTTTCTCTATAGCTTCTTCACGAGTCATTATCTATCTCCAATAAAAAACCGCCATTGCGGCGGTCTAGTCGATGCGGATGCCAGCTACTTCACCGGCTATTATTTTATCTGCGAGCTCAAGGTAAAGAGGACCAATCCCAACCACTTCGATAGGAGCTGCTCCTGCGGCGATGTGTAGAGCTTTTGCTAAATTCTCGCGCTTCTTATCTGCTTCTGAGCGAATAGGGCGGAATTCGTATCCCTTAATACTAAGAGTGGTCGCAGCCTGGCCGCCAGACCCGGCCGACCACCCGAAGGCAACCCCACCATCAACACCAATGCAACGGAAATGAAACCAATTAGCTTTATCCATGTGCCGATACCTTGCTTCGCACTCACACCCAACCGGAGGCAATCCCTCGCCATCCCATGATACTGATTCAAATTTCCATGCATCTTCCACCACATGATATTCCTCACCATCAGCCATGATTCCTTTCCATGCTGGGGCTAAATAATCACTTGGCTCTTTGGTCAAGACAAAGAATGGCTTAGCCCAATCATTGTATTCACCTACTGGAATAAAACGACCGATAATCTTGTTATCCACATTCATCTCCTTACGCTAATTTCTTATACACGCGAGGCTCATCAACAGTAGCCGCGCGAAGTTCGTGTTCGTGGCGAATATCGAAGTTGCCGTCATCCCACTTACACCAATATTTCGGATGGTCACTATCCGGCTCAATCTGGCTCTCAATCATCCCTCTGATGCCTCCAGACTTAAGCTGCACTAACGCGCCCACAGCAAATTTAGCCATAACAAGCCTTCTGATTGATGTGCGAGTGAAGAGATAGCGCTCAGAGCCATAATTCCGACTATGAGCCAGATAATTGGATTGGCGTGCATGGTGACTCCGGATAAAGAAAAACCCGCGAGGTGCGGGTTTGTTATGCGTCTAATGGGTTAGGCATCTCGCTTCTCCTTCGGCGGAGCATCCAACATGACACGCTCCATCCTTCGGCCACATGCCAGGCGAACCTTGCGAGCAACTTTCTCGATCGTAAGAGCGGGTTTGCCTAGCAATGAGCACAGAATCAGGTTCGGCAGCACTATGGTGATTACGTAGCGGTTGAAGGTCATGGCTTCACCTCCTGCTGCGGTGCTGCTACTGCGATAATCTCACCATGGTAGCCAATTCCTATGCTTATACCGTCCTCAGTTACAGCAACCGGGCACCCAACCAGCCAGTCACTGTGGTCAGTAAGTACGCATTTTTTCTCTTCTCCACTATTAAGCCTCACGATGACGCTGGCTCCAATTTTAATGCTCCTTGGATTTATAGGCTTATGCATCTCTATGCTCTCCTTTCGGTGCTGCTGGCAGTGGCATCCAGTGGGTTACATCATCGCTGTCGATAGAATATTTAACAGCCCACGAATCCCATTTGTTTCCGTTCCACCACATGGATTTAACATCTTCTCCATCGGTTACAAGGACATCTTCCATATCATCAGGCATCCGCTCACTGCAAGCCACCCAACCATCCGGTGCTAACTGTGCTGACTGGAAAGGCTTTCTCTCCTTTACCCAGGTAACCAGCGCCTGAATATGCTTATCACAGGTAGCGGCCAGCATTTCATCTGACTCTGGAGCCGCTATTCCAGCGTTGCTGAGCGCCAAACGCAGACCGTCAGGAATAACCGGAGAGTTGTTGCAGTGCGGTGTATGAGTGATTACTGCGCTCAGGGTTTCGCTAATCTGCTCACGCAGTTGCTGACATCCCTGATATTTAACCGCAGTATCACGCAGGGCGTTCACGAGCTCACGGTAAACATGTGGAGGCAACTTGTAAGCCGTCGTTACAGGTTCTGAACCCTGAAGCATGGCTGCGCGGCAGGCGGTCCAGCCGTGGTCAAACTCAGACGTGGTATTGCCGTCCTCGTCGCGTTTTTCTTCCGGCACTACCGGCGCTGGCGGGGCGGTGTATAGCGGACGCGGGTCTTCTTCAAATGTGTAGCTATGGATTTCAGCGTTCAGCGATGCCAGCGCGATACGGGCCAGCTCACGCTCTTCTGATGCGGTTGGCTCAGGACGGTTGCCGAGGAAAATTTCTTGTGCGCGTTCTCTGGTAATAGTGCTCATGGGTTAGTCCTCGCAACCTTGTGTCCTGGCGCATAGCATCTCTGTCGGTCTTTACTAATTCGCCAGCCAACTTCACGCGCTTGCTGTGAAATATCAGTCATGTTCCGTCCAACGAATTCAGTCTGCGCAGGAGGATAAATTTCGCCTGATTGACAGCCGTCACAGTCGCAGTAAAGGTCCGCGCAGAAGCCCTCGGTAATAGCCATTTCACTCTCCTTTACCGGCTGCGGCTGCGGCTGCAAATTTCTCTTCGGTCTCTGTGAGCCTCTCAAGGCGAATAACCCTGCCATGAATAACCACTGGCACCTGGTCATCAACGAGGTCGCAAGGTACTTTCAGAGCACGTTTCCACTCGCGCATTAGGGCGTTGCGCTGTTCTGCAACAGCAACAATGGCTTCAAGTCGATTGATTCTGTTGTCTTTGGCTTCCAGCTCATCCAGCAGCGCCAGCACGGTGGTGGGGTTTGCTGCCTGAATAAACTCTCGGTTTTCCTTCGCGTCTGGCCCTTCAAAATGCGCGATGATAAATCCGGAGTTAGCCTGGTCGTCGGAACTACAAATAGCCTCCCAGCCATCACCAGACTCTTTAATCCATTTGCCTGAACTGGCTAACTGCGCATTAATACGCAGCGCCTGTTTGTCGATGTTGCTCATTGGGCGGCTCCTTTTACGTCGAACTGTGAACGCCAGCTTTCCCGCGGCTCGTCGATATTTTTCACTCCCATGTCGTCAGCGGCGATATCGATAAGAACCTGCTTCACGAAATCAACGGCTTCACTCTGGCTACCAGCTTCAATCTCAAGACGCTCAGCAAGTTGCTTTGCCAGCACGTCAACACGACCCTGGCGAAGAAAATCTGCAAAACTTACATAACGCGGATTAACGTAACCAACCTTGCAAGTTAATTTGCTCATGACTGCACTCCTTTGCGAAGCTGGTCTGCGAACTCTCCAGCCTTATCTGCGCTCACTCTGTTCTGGTCAGCCCAATCATGGCGAGAGTTCTTGTCAAATATGTCTGCTGAATCCCTCAGCCACTGACCAAACATCTCCACGCCCTGAGCACGCACTTCAGCCAGGAAAGCGTCTGTCGCCGGGGTTGGTTCTTGTGGTGACACAGCAATGCGAATGGTTTCAAGTGCCGGGTCTGTTTCCACTGTCGGAACCTGGATAAAACCCAGCTGTACTCCGTTCATGATGAACGTGCGACGGTCATCACATATCGCCTTCAGCCCCGCATTCTCCGCAGCCAACTTCAAGCATCTGGCTTCAAGTGCGGTGTAGTCTTCATAAGAAACGTATCCCCCATCTTGCTTATCCAGCATTGCTGCATATCGACCTGATGCTGAGTCTTTGTATCCAACGCTATAACGTTTCACGCTCATTTCTTCGCCCTCTGGTTTAACCACGCTGTCAGGTATCGATTGTTGTTGAGACGTTCTGCATTCCCGAATGAGTCACGCTTCAGCATTTCTTCGCGTGGGATATCGTTGATGGGTTTGAAGCGGTGTCCGGCGATGAGCTCTTGAGGTGTTACGAATGGGTCATAGTAATTTCCGATCATGATGAATTCCTCAGCTACTGCGTACAGCGCCAAGGCGACCATAAGTGTCGCGATAGAAGTCGCTGTAGAAGGTTTGTTGTTTCGGTCCAGTGGTTTCCCAACGTGGATGGAATGATGCTGTGAAGTTGTCGTGCCAGAGCTTTGACTCGTACTTCCTTGTGAGTTTTTCTATCCAGTAATCGTCCTGTGCATCCTGAATCTGCTCAGGCGTGCGCTCGTCCTTTGGTAGAGTTCCGTTCTCTTTCTGCTGGTAATAAATCTCCAGACCAGCGCATATCCGGGCAATAACTTCGTCCTTCGATTCCAGTTTTTTAGGCGAACGGAAGTAACCATTTTCATCAGGTGACATGGCTTAATCCTTAAACTGGAGGCGAAGTTATGCCGCCTCCGTGAGGTGAAATAGAATGTTCTTAGGTAAATCCTAGAAGGGGATATCGTCGTCGAAGTCCATTGGAGGTTCGCTAGCCTGCTTAGGCTGTTGCGGCTGGCTATTTTGCTGCTTTGGCTGACTATCCGCTTCGCGCTTGCCACCAAGCATTTGCAATGTTCCACCAACACCAACCAGAACCTCTGTGGTGTACTTTTCAGTACCTGACTGATCTGTCCATTTGCGAGTGCGCAGCTTCCCTTCCAGATACACCTCAGAGCCTTTTCGCAGGTATTCACCGGCAATCTCAGCAAGTTTCCCGCTCAGTACCACACGGTGCCATTCTGTTTGCTCTTTCTGTTCTCCAGTCTGCTTGTCTCGCCACTGTTCCGATGTGGCCACGGTCATGTTGGCAAATGCAGCACCAGAAGGCGCATAGCGCACTTCCGGATCCTGACCTAACCGACCTACAATGATTACCTTGTTGACGCCTCTGCTAGCCATTTATGCCGCCTTTTTAAGTTCACTGATACGAGTATTCATTGCCTGTACGCACTTATCCTGATGCTCAGGATGTCCATTCATTAGCTGCCAGTCTGACTGATAGCGTTCAATCAGCTTTTTCTTCACCGTTTCCGTTAGTGCATATGCGCAAAAGTCAGCCAACACCTTGTCGACATCAATGGTTTCGGCGCTGGTTCCCTCAACGTTTTCGCTGCTTGTATCTGCGGGTAAATGCTGTTCTTGATTTCCTGCCGGCAGAGCCCACGCAGGAAGTTGAGGAGGAGACCAGTAAAAGACACCAAGCTCTTTTGTTTTGGCGTAATTGAAACCTCTTTGTCGTTCCGCTGACACTGTTGCAAACCCTTCAGTAAGGTCGTATAGGTATCTTCCGATACCCCACTGCACAGCTGCACGCTTCATTGCTCCAGATCTACCACCTTTTACCGCTTCAACTTGTGTGTTTTCAGCCGCATCCCATTTGGTGATCCACTCTCCTTCAACCTTAATGGAAATGCCGCACTCAACGCCGCCACCATTAGGGATATCGCGATACTCGTTACGCCATCCTGACTTTCCGCATACCTCATCAAGGCGCTTCATTATTGCCCGGTTGGTTACATAAGCCAGAACCTTAGCCCAGATACCGCTATTGTTTTTTCCGGCCTGCTGGATTCGCCACTCAATATCATTACTTGCAAATGGCGCGTCTAATTTTTCCAAATCCATAAGCACCTCAGAACGGGCATCCGCCCAGGAAATAACGTTGATTAAGCACTTCTAAGCGAGACAGATTGAGATACATACGCATGCGCTCTCTGTCACCCTTGTGACGCCACCACAGAGCCTGTGTCGTTGTCATGCGGCGCTGTAGTTGGCTCTCTTTCACTGTTGTTGTCGGCTGCATGGAAACCTCCTTCGCTGCCAATTAAATCTTGCATGAGACGCACAAAGGCATCTTCTGACCAGGTATCTGCAATGCTCATGATTTGCGGTACCACGGATGATTGATTGCGGTCTTAATGGCTTCATGAGCCTCTTGCCACATGCGACCATCTCCAAGGTAGCGAGCGATGACCGCTTTGCGCTGCTTTAAGCAGACTGTGATTTATAACTGGTGACATAAACCCTCCAGGTGCTTACGGGCAGCACGAATAAGACGGCGAACACGTTTTGATAATTCGGATTCGGATGGGTAATAGGCGGACATGATGCCGCCACCCGATAGCGATAAATGCATCATGGTGGTATTCCTTATGTTGTGTGTGATTGCATAGCGATAGAGACTCGTGAATCTCTGTTGATATGCAGGAATGGAAAAGCCGCACTCAGGCGGCTTCTGATTTATCTTCTTCGTAACGCTCGATAACCTCGTCGCTGTATCCGTTTTCTGTGAGGTAGGCGATGATTTCATCCATTTCCATCTCAGCAAAAGCGGTATCTAAAAGGTGATGGCAAAATTCTTTAATCTCGCCTTTGGTGCTTAAATCGAACTTAATGGTCGTGTTATCTTCTTTAACTGTTACTTCTCTCCATCCACCATTTGATGAATAAGTTGCAACTTTACGAATATCAATTTCCATGCTTTCCTCCAGGCAAAAAGAATGCCGCCCTGACTGCTGGCGGCAAAGACATAACGAGGGATTTTCATCTATCAGACACTATCGAATCGTCTCCGATAGTACGGTGCGGTATTACACCCAATAGGTGACTGCACCCCGCCCTATCTGGCGAGGCTTCCCACTTCGTAGGCCGCAACCGTCTGTATGACGGATTTACGCTGGCCTCCATGGGCAGATTGCACGACGAGTCCCGCCGCACATAATTCCAGTATGCCCTTCTGCCGTATATTGATGGCCGCATTGATATCGCGGTCATGTTCAACTCCGCATTCTGGACATTGCCAGATGCGCTTATTGAGCGGCATTGCAGGCATTTTGTGACCGCAACAGTGACAGGTTTTCGAACTGGCGAACCATTGATCCAGCTTTACCACATGAACACCTTTTTCTGCTGCTTTGTATTCCAGTTTTGAGATAAATCCACTCCATCCTGCATCGCCTATCGCTCGTGCCAAATGGTGGTTCTTCATCATATTTGCTGATTTCAGCGTCTCTACAATTACCGCTTGGTTTTCGTCAACAATTGCGCGAGAGAGTTTGTGCTGGAAATCAGCGCGGGCATTGGCTACCCGCTCGTGTACACCAGCAAGCTGCATGCGTGATTTACGGCGATTTGCACTCGCTTTTTTCTTGCGTGACAAGGCTTTCTGTTTGCGCCGTAAATTCCTGCTGGCGTTGATAAGGTGGCGTGGGTTAGCAACTTTATCACCATCAGATTTTATTGCGTAGTGGGATAACCCCATGTCCAGACCGGTGACTTTGCTTACCAGTATGGGCTTCGCTGGCTTTTCGATTCCATCATCACAGAGTAGCGCTGCGTAATATTTTCCCGTTGCGCTGCGGGTTATTGTGATGCTTTTTAACGCGCCAGTAATTTCACGATGCAATCGTGCTTCTATCGCCGGGATTTTCGGGATTTTGACCGCACCATCCAGCACCTTTACTCCAACACAGTGATAGCTCGATTGTTTGCCGTGTTTGCGCTTAAACGCCGGGAAACGCGCTTTTAGCTTTGGATTGAAGAAGTTGGAAAAGGCAACATCGAGATTGATCACCGCCTGTTGCAAAGCAATAGCATCATATTCCTTTAGCCATGCGTATTTACGTGATTTTTTCGCTGCAGCCAGAAGCGGTTTAATGTCTTTACGCGGGTTTAAACTTACGCCGTGTCGTTGATAAGCGTGCTTCTTGATATGCAGAGCTTTGTTGTACGCAAAACGCACCGCACCGAACTGAGCGTTCAGATATTCAGCCTGTTCAGGCGTCGGATATATGCGTACTTTCGTGGCTCTTAACATATTCACCTCCGTGGCTTGCTGCCAAAAGAAGGCCGACTATGCGGCCGTTGTTTTACGTCGTGAATCCTGCCATGACAATGCGTCGTCCAGGGCTGTATCACCATCAAAAACGATATTCTTCGGGTCATTCTTAGCTATGACCTTTGGGCGCTTTTCATCCTTTGCGTGAAAAATCCAACTTGATTCACTTTCGCTAATTATCTTTCCAGCAATAAGCCACCCATTTGATTTTGCATTAATTGCCACGCTTACCTCGCTGTAACCTGTTTAGAATTACGATGACCAGCTGCGAAAAGCGCAACTTCTGGCAAGCAGACTGCGCCGCTCACATCCTGCTTACGTCCGAACTCATTCGCATACACAATTGCTGCACGCTCAAGGTTGCGTTTGTATTCCTCAAGCTGCCAGAACGCGTCCTGCACCATGAATTTGATCGGCTTAGCGTCTTCGATGCGCTTAGGCGTTTCGTGTGTTCCTTTAGCCTGAATCTGTGCACGGCTGAGAGTAGGGCGGTGCATTACTTCTGAGCTTGCCGTAATCTCATTCTGGAGCGCTGCACGGCGCTCACGACGACGACCTGATGCTGATCCATTGAAAGCTGTTCTGCGTGTCATAGTGACCTCCTGATGAACTTTGGTGATGTGGTGGCTGGAGTCGAACCAGCTTCCATCGGTGCGCTGCCGATTGAGTTACGCGCGCCTTGTGGCTACTTATCTAGAATCTTCACCGCAAAACTATTCCCTAGCTCGCCGTTAAGCTTCACCACATCCCAAAGTTCACTTTGGTTGTTAGGCTTTTCAGCCTCGTAGATTCATCTCTGAATCGTTGTATGCTCACCGTCCTGGTGAGTAGTGCTCCGTGTTGATGGCTTAATAGTACGATGTGTATTTATGGTTAGTCAATACAATGTGTATAAAATAATTTGGATCTAATGCATCGTTTTGTATTTAAATGGAATTTAATCTGGCATGACCAACAATCTCATTGAAGAGATGTAAAAAGTGACTTAGGGAATGGCGAGAGGGAAATGGAAATGCAACTGAAGATTTGCAGGGGTAAAGAAAAACCCGGCTCGGTGGCCGGGTTATCTTAACTTAAGAAGTTTGCATATTTTTGATGAAGCAGCTGCTAACTCTTTATTCCTTGCAGCGTCAGGTTTTGCGTTCCTGAGTTTCACTATCAGTGCCACCAGATCTCGGAATTCCTTTTTCTCAGAAACGGTCATTCTTCTTTGGATTCTGACGAACTCATCAATAGGAATGGTGGTGGTGCTATATGTACTGTTATCTTCAGCTTCTTTATGTACTTGCTCATAGTGGGCTAAAAGTGCTTCTGCTATGGCGTTCCACTCCTTACGCCTCTCACCCATTACGGCATACCTGTAGCTCAAGTAACCGCTTGCAGGAACTGCAACGAATGATACTATTATTGCAATAGCTGAAAGAATCCTATCAATGGTCATGAGGCTCCATATGAACGAAGTCAGTCTTATAACTTGGATCGCCCTTGCTGTATCTTGCTCAAGCTTGGCAATCATTCTTGTGCAAATTTGGTTGTTAAGAGAGCGTTATTAGTTACCCAAACGTCTCGTCAGGCCACTGTGACTTGACTACCTTGCCGATGATACGGCATGTCTCATTGCAGGGAATGCTCTGATACCTTGGGTTTGGGTTCAAAGGCTCCAGCCATGGTTGACCATCTTCTTTTGTGAACTTTTTAAACGTTACTTCAGTGTCACCGAAGACACTGGCAACGCAAAAATCACCGGGTTCTACATCCTCAGCAGGGTCAACCAAAATCAGCATTCCCTCTGGAAAACTTGGCTTCATTCCTTGAGGTGCGGTCATGGAGTGGCCTGATACCTCTAGCCAGAATGCCTCATTACTGGCCTTCTTGGTTGTTGAAACCCATTCTTGTGCATCTCTTTCCGTATACGTGCCTACATCTGCAAACTGGCCAGCCTGCACGGTAGTGAAAAGAGGGTACTCATACTGCCTTTTAATTGGTTTTTCTGAGGGTTTATCACCAATCGTGAACGTGCCATCAGAGTTGAATTTCACATCGTAAATACCCAAAAACTCGAAAATTGAACCTATTTCCTGCAGGGATGGGTTCCGCATTCCTCTCAGCCAATGGCCTACCCCTCCCTGAGTTTTACCTAAAGCCTCAGCGAGATCTTCTTGGGTCACACCAAGCTCTTTCATTCTGGCTTTAGCCAGTTCATTCCAAGTAGTTTTCATAAGCCAATTATTACGCAGCGTATTGTTTGCATCCATGCACAATGCGTATTTTTTAACTTGCGGTTTAAAAGTACGATGTGTATTATTGATTATGAACACAGCATGGAGCCTATATGAGCAATTTAAAAATGTACCGGGAGAAGGTTCAAATCTCCCAAGCAGCTCTGGCCGAGATTATAGGGTGTACTCAAGGTGCCATCGGTCACTGGGAAACGGGTCGTCGCTACCCTGACCTGAAAACATGCCGCCACCTGGTTAAGACGCTTAACAAGCTCGGTGCGAAAGTAAAATTAGATGACGTGTTCCCTCCGGAACGCTCAGCAGCATAAGCCTCACCACTACAACGGACATTCGTCCTACGTCGCTGAAAAGCGAGTCACTAAATTCAAACAGGCTTTGCGTGTGTTTGCGAAGCCAAATCTATCTAATTTCTAAGGAATATATTGCATGAATGGAATTGCAACTCAAAGCAAGAAGGCGGCTCGTATCGAATCGACCTTGCTTAACAAGCTGGCTTTGATGGGTCAGAAGACATTCGCTAAAGCCATGGGCATTCCCGAATACCAGGTAAGCCGGTGGAAGAACGGCTTCTTCTCTCAGGTGAGCATGATGCTGGCGGTTCTGGAATACGGAATCGAAGACGATGAAATGGCTGAACTGACAAAGCGGCTGGCTAGTTACCTTGCAAAAGAAAAAGCCCCAAACGCGGTAACGTTTGAGGCCTGATCACACTGTGTTACGCCAACACATCTAACAGGAGATATTTTAATGCGAAAGCGTAAAAAGTACCAGGAAAAAGAAGAGATTCGACACCCTGATTCACCTGAAGGATTAGTGAATACAGCAGCCAATAACCGGGCGTTCGCAGAGCGTCTTATTGGCGTTTACAGACTAGCCAAAGCAGGAGTGAAGAATGGGCGTCGTTAAGTTATTACGAACGGAAGAGATGTCTTCCAGGGGCTCTCACTTGGACAACAGAAAGCAAGGTCACTTTGCCATGTTCAGGAGCGCCCTCAATGCTCCATGGTCGAAAGATACGGCCAAGCTTGCATTGTGGGTCCGCCTGCTTGGTGAAGCTCGTTACAAGCCTGGCATTAACGAATTTGCAGGAAGAGAGTGGAAGCTGGAAGCCGGTCAACTGGTAACAACCACTACGGTTCTGGCAAGAAAACTTCGCGATCAGGATGGGAAGGAAAAGAGCCCGAAAGCTGTTGAGAGAATGCTCAACTTCTTCTGCAAGGAAAACATGATCACCAAGGAAGGAAACCCTTTTGGATTAGTAATTTCCATCACAAATTACTGCGAATATCAGGGCATTTCAGGCGTCGAACCTTCCGTCGTGCCATCCGTCGAACCAAAATCCAGCAATGGCGCGGCTTTGAAGCTTGTAGCCGTCGAGGGGGTCGTCGAACCATCCGTCGAACAGAACAAGAAGGTACTTAACAAGAATAATAAAACCCCCCTTACTCCCCCAGAGGGGGTGGAGGCTCTCGCTCTTGATTGTCTGGATTATTACAACAGTCTGGCAGGGGCAAGATGCTCATCGCCTGAAGCTTTCGTGAAAGTCCTTAGCACTGTGAAAGCCAAAGGGGTTTGTTACTCAGTTGATGATCTCAAGCTGGTAATCAAATGGGCTGTTACCTGTTGGGATGCGAGAAAGACCCCACCGAAGCCGAATAACATCTGCCGAATGACTCGATTCGATGGCTACCTGTCAGACGCTCTGGTTTGGGCTGATGGACAGGGAAGTAATCCCGAAGCCTGTCCTCATGCAGAAATTATCGCCCTGTGGAACGAGAAATTCCCCGCTAAGGCTGTATCACCTCACGAATGGAATCGTCGCCGTCCTGCGCATCGCGATCTGGAAGCGGTGTGGAACGGTAAAACGTCACAAGGTAACTGGCGTGAGCTGCGGCACATGGGAATGGCATTCGACCTGATAGGAAAGTCATCGCTGTTCACCACAAAAGGCGATCAGCCATGGTTAACACTGGACTGGATACTTAACCCGAAAAACTGGGGCTCGGTGTACGAGCAGGCCATCAACGAGCACAAGCAGCGTAAAGGAGTCACTGCATGAGCAGGTTTGTAGATTCATACATCGAGCGCAACGTTCTGGGCTCAATCATGCTGGGAAGGGATGAATTCGCAGATGCAGCTCAGGACGCCATTGAAAATCTGAGCGAAAGCGATTTCACCGTGTATGCGCACAAGGTGGTACTAAGCACGCTGAAAAAGCTCAACTCAATCGGATCTCCAGTTGACCTGCTGACTGTCACCTCAGACATTGAAGCCCGCGGAGAGCTCGACAAGGTTGGCGGTTTTGCATACCTGGCGGAAACGACGAAAGACATTCCATCGCTTCGCAACCTGCCTGTGTACGTTCAGAAGCTCAAAGAGTTTACATCAGGTCGCATGATGATTCAGATGCTGCAGGAAGGGATTCAGAAGCTTTCTGAGCCTACTACCGACAGCGTGCAGGAAATCATTGGAAATATCCAGACCAGCATTGGAGCGATTGAGGCATTCAGCGAATCAGGAACGCGCCACATACTCGATGGAATTGAGATCGCAATTGACGAAGTTGAGTCAATCATCAATGGCGACATCTGGAAGCACCGGACTGAGCTTGGGCTAACAGACATCGACAAAGCGTTTGGTGGTTTCAATAACACGGATTTCATCGTTGTAGGCGGTCGTCCTGGCACTGGTAAGACAATGTTCAGTACCACAGTTACAGAGACGGTAGCACTGAAAAGCAAGAAGCCTGTGATGTTCTTCAGCCTTGAAATGCCTATCGAGCAGATTTCTCAGCGCATCGCGTTCCACCGCGCCGGTGTCAGCAAAGAGGGGTTGCTTGGCACGAATGGCAAGAATCAGGATGCCGAATGGGCAAAAGTTGGAAAGTGCCTGGAAGAGTTCGGAACCGCACCAATCCACATCAACGACAAAACGTCACTGAGCATTCACCAGTTACGAGCTGAAGCTCGCAGGATGCACAAAAAGCTCGGTGGCCTGGGCGTTATCGTCGTCGACTACCTGCAGAAGATGAAGATGACCAATCCGGAAAACATGAACCAGTCAGTTGGTGAGATTGCTACCGGCCTGAAAAACCTCGCAAAGGAATTGCGCTGCCCGGTTATCGCATTGTCTCAGCTGAGCCGTAAGTGTGAAGAACGCGCCAACAAGCGACCGCTTAACTCAGACCTGCGAGAGTCCGGTGTTATCGAGCAGGAGGCCGACGTTATTTTCATGGTCTACCGAGATGAGAAATACAACCCGCAAACAGAGCTTAAAGGCGTAACCGAAATCATCTGCACCAAATCACGACATGCCCCAGGTGCAGAGAAAACCTACTACTTCAGCAACAAACACTCAGGCCTTGATCCATACGCATTCGTGCAGAACGAGCTGCGCAGCTATCAGGACGAATACGAGTGTTAGGAGATAATCCATGAACACACGAGACAAAATACTCAACCACCTTGAAACAAACATTCCCACCTCAGCACCACAATTCGCAAAACTCCTCGGATGCCAGAAATCACATATCAACCTGCTACTGCGTGACCTTATCGCAGACGGTCAGATTGATGTTGATCGCATCAGTAAGAGCATTAAGTACTATCGGCTGGCATCTCTGCATCATGAGCGCACAGAAGCTGTTCTGCGCTATTTGGATGAGCACGAAACAGGAATGGCAGTTGAGATATCAACCGCAACAGGAATCGACAAGCGCCTCGTTACGAAGATGCTTAAGCGCCTTCATGAAAACGGTGAGCTTCATCGCGACTGGTGCCACAAGAACGCATGGGTATACAGCAAGAAGCCGGTGTTTAACTTTGGCGCAGCTAACCCGTTAACTGCATTTATCAACCAGAGATTAAAGGAAGTAAGAGCATGACCTACCAATACGAAAATCTTTGCGATAAAGGGTTCGTAAGAATTCCAGTAAGCAGATCCAAGCACAACAAAATGCTTCCTAATCGGAAGCAGCGCTTTGGGGCAAAGATTGAATATTACTTTCACCCTGAAACGCAAATATTCGAGGCTCAGTATTTCTGTTCTGCATGGATGAAGGTCTTAATCATCGTGTTCATGTTTATCCCTGCCGTTGTTATGCAGGGCGTTCCAGAAACAATCCGCGATATTGGAGATTTAATTCACGAGCGGAAAAGAGGGAAATTCTCAGCTGACAGATGGTTTCTTAAACATGACAAAACAACCGATGGTGAGCTTGAGGCTCATATCAACCAGAGATTGAGAGAGGTGAGGGCGTGAAACCAACATACGAAGAGTTAGAAGCAAAGCTTTCAGCAGCCGAAAACAACGAGCTTGATGCTAGATGTCACAACGCAGAGCTGAAGGATGAAAACGAGTACATCCGTAATCGGTTCAAAGAACTCGATCGCATGTTCGGCAAGAATCTTCTCGTTATGCAGGCTGCGATTATCGACTGGCGCGTGACTGGTGATGCGAAGGAAGGCATGGAGTGGATTTACAACACGCTGCTTGGACCAGGTGAGTTACCAAGCGAAGACGAAAAGGACGCGCAGGCATATTTTGACCGAGAATATGCGCCAATCGATGCAGAGCTTATGGAGCTTCATAAATGGTTTTATGAACGCTACAAGAAGTCTCAGGTCGCTAACACCCCAGCACGCTGATGGAGAGGAATGATGAGTACAGTAGAGCAGTTATTGAATGCGGATATCAAAGAGGCCGCGCACCGCAAGAAAAGATATATGAGCTCCAGCAACCTTCCGCTTCTCGAAAAGGTTGCAGCAAGACCACTTCCTAAAAAATCACCTCGCGACCGTGTTTTACTCAAGATTTTAAGAATGAATCTTGGCGTCATACCCTGGAAGTTTTGCGATGGAGAAAAGTGATGGAACTCATTGATGCTCTTATGTCGCCTCCCGGCTTGGTTCTACTGCTGGTGATGGCTATAGCGCTTAAACAAATCAACGATAGTTTTTGATGGAGAGGAATATGGACGAATCAAGAAAGGCTTATGAAGAGTGGTTTAGATCACGATATGGGAGCTTATCGATACCTCCCAAGCAACGGTTGGTAATGCGCACTTATTCATGGGCCGCATGGCAGGCATCTCGCGCAGCTATCGAGATAAAGCTCGATGACAAAGTGATGGTTGAGGATGATTTCGACAAAGGCCACAACTGCGCTATCGACTACTGCGCTGACTCCATCCGCGCCGCTGGAATCAAAGTGAAGGAGTGAGTATGAGCGGAATAATTACCGGATTAGCTGCAGGAATGTGCGCTGGCTCAGCAGTCATCGCAATCCTCTGGGATGAAGAGTGGAATCTTCGTACGTTTATCAAATATCAGGTAGCGGCACTAGGGATTGTGGCTGCCATCTACCTTCTGAGGTGAATATGAGCTTACCAAAACCATGCCCATTCTGCGGAAGCGGATATGAGAGCATTGAAAGCTATAGCAATGAGGAATGGTTCTTTGTGGCCTGCCATGAATGTGGTGCAAACGGGCCAGAGGAATCAATGGCTGCAAAAGCAGCATTAGCTTGGGAGCGGAGAGCAGGAGATGAAGAAACTAACGTTTGAACTAAGAAGCCCCATCCATCAGCAGAACGCCATTCAAGCCATACAGCAAATCTTCCCCGACCCAACCAAGCCAATCGTAGTGACCATACAGGAACGCAACCGCAGTATAGACCAGAATCGAAAACTCTGGGCTTGTCTTGGTGATGTCTCGCGTCAGGTCGAATGGCATGGCCGATGGCTGGACGCCGAAAGCTGGAAGTGCATCTTCACCGCAGCGTTAAAGCAGCAGGATGTTGTGCCTAACCTTGCCGGTAACGGTTTCGTGGTAATAGGCCAGTCAACCAGCAAGATGCGTGTAGGCGAGTTTGCAGAGCTTTTGGAGCTTATCCAGGCATTCGGAGCCGAGAAGAATGTTAAGTGGTCTGACGAAGCCCGGTTGGCGCTTGAGTGGAAAGCCAGATTCGGAGATGCGGCATGAGAAACGAATCAGTAATTGGAGAAAAGTTTAATAAGTTAACAATTTTGTCTTTGGCAAAATCGAAGGCTTATACCTACAAGTCAGGCCGAACATCCTATAGGGCTCGCGTAGTTTGTTCTTGTGAATGCGGAACAGTCAAAGAATATGACCTCTCATCAGCAAGAACTAGCAAGTCAAAGAGCTGCGGTTGTTTGCAGCGAATTGTAGCCAGCAAAACCTTTACCACTCACGGGCGTAAGAAAACTGCTGAATATAGGGCATGGGCAGCCTTGAAACAAAGGGTGACTAATCCAAATTCAGACAGATATGACTGTTATGGAGGTAGAGGGGTGGAGGTGTGTGAAAGATGGCTTAATTCTTTCGAGAATTTCTATTCAGATATGGGAAGTAGACCATCAAGCAAGCACAGCATTGATCGCATTAACGTAAACAAAGGTTACTTTCCAGAAAACTGCCGATGGGCAACATCGAAGGAACAGGGCAGAAATCGCAGAACAAACGTCATCATTAAAACGCCTGATGGCGACATGTGCATAGCTGAGGCTGCAAGCAGGTTCGGCCTTCCTTACCACATACTCCAGCACCGCTTAGCAAAAGGTATGGATTCTATAGACGCCATAGAAATGCCATACAAACCAAGAGTGAAAGCCAAACAGGAATGAATCCATGCCGAAAATGTCATGGTTTAGCCATCACGACCTTACCAACGAAGAAGCAACTCAGTTAATCACCGCCTACCAATCCCGCAACGTAAAAACTCAAAGAACGCTAAGTGCAGACCCTCGGTTATGGGTGGTTTCTGCCTTGCTTCCAGAGTACGCCAGCGAGCCAAAGGGTAGGAGTCAGTATCAATCTAGGATGTGGAGTTAGCTATGAGCGCAGAAGAAGACTACATCGAACGTTTCTCTGACCTCATGGAAGATGCAGAAAGCGAAGGAGTCGACGGCATAAACATCATGATGAATTACCTGATGGCTTATGTGGAGGCAATGACATAGGACGAAGAAGAGCAGGGAATTATCTGGCAGTTAGGCGACAAAGACCTGGTCATTTCCATTGAGAAGGCAGAACAAACAGCGAGGTTGCATTGATATGGACTATTCACAGTTATCAGATTTTGAAATTAACAAGCGCGTAGCCATAGCTACAGGGCAAAACATAAAGTTCATTTTTCTCGATGATGATGATAACGAGATTGGAGTTTTAGTTGGCAGAAAAGGATGCCGAGAAAAGAAAGACTTCGACCCATGCAACAACGCGGCAGACGCATGGCCGATCATTGAGAGTAACTTTATTGCATTACACCCGCTGAAACATAAATCTGTGTGGATAGCCATGTCAGATGACCAGGAGCATACGTTCAGGGATGAGAAACCTTTGCGTGCGGCAATGATCGTATTCCTGATGTCGAAGGAATCATTCAATGCTTAGCCCCCACGAAGCCCAATCCTACGAGCAGCAGAGCATACGTCGAACGTTGTGCTGTGCACGATGCAATAAAGCGCTCAAAAAAGACGAGACGCATGTTTGCAATGAATGCGATCTGAAGATGTGCATGAATAACCTGGTTTTCCATGTAACCGGAAAAGATATGGAGGAAAGCGATGATGTTTGAGAAATCTGAGCGAGACTACCCAGTAGGGATGTATTACGGTCCATGTCAAAAATGCGGTCACAATTTTTTAGGGCCAAAGCGTGAGAGGTTTTGTGCTCTTTGTGCTAAGGATGCCGACAATGCAATACCGTATCGCGACCCTAACGGATTTATGACGGAGGAAGATGATGAGTGACTATTTACGATGGTTTCTATTTGAACGCTGGATGATTAAGTTTGCCGTGAAGGACTGGATGACCGCTGATGCTAATAAGCTGAAGCAGAGAAAGGATTATTACTTTGCCAGAATGCAGGAAAACTACTGTTCAATCAGAATCCGGATTTTCATCAAGAAAGACCTGCAGTCAATCCTGCAACTGAGAGGTAAGGTTAATGGCTAACCTTCGAAAAGAAGCGCGGGGCAGAGAATGCCAGGTGCGTATCTACGGTGTCTGCAACCACAACCCTGAAACTACCGTTCTGGCACATTATCGCATGGCTGGATTATGCGGCACTGGCATGAAGCCTGACGACCTTCTCGCAGCATGGGCGTGTAGCAGTTGCCACGACGAGATAGACCGCAGAACGCATAACATCGACCAAGAATTCGCAAAGATTTACCACCTCGAAGGGGTGATGCGAACGCAGGACATTCTGCGCAAGGAGGGGAAGATTAAGACATGAATGAATACAACTTCATCCTGCCATGGCCTCCCAGCGTAAACACATACTGGCGACGGCAAGGAAGCAGGTATTACATCAGCAAGAAAGGCCAGCACTACCGCAAAGAAGTTATCCAGATTATCAAAAGCCTCAACCTAGACATCCTCACAAAATCACGACTCCGCATCAAAATCATCGCCGCAGTGCCAGATTCCCGGCGCAGAGATATCGACAATATTTTGAAATGTCTCCTCGACTCACTTGTCCACGCCTCATTCGCTGAGGACGACGAGCAGTTTGATGATATTCGCGTGATTCGTGCAGCAAAAGTGAAGGGCGGTCGGGTTGAAATCAAGATTACAGAACTGGAGGAAATATGTGCAGCGTAACCAACATCCAGCAAGTCAAATGGCAGCGTCAGCGAGATATGCATAACGAGCAGGTGCTAATTGGCAAAGAGCATGAGCTTGAACGCAGTCTTGAGTATGTGCGCGAGCAGCTGCGTGAAGTGCGTAACCGGCTGGGGACGAATAAGCCAGATGGTCCGGAGGCAGCTTAAATATGAAGGAAATTCTATTAGGTTTTGTTTCAGGCGTTTTTATGTGGCTGCTCGGATGTTCAATCGGGTTCTTAATAATCAAAGTGCTGGAAAGGTAATAACCATGAACTTGGAAAACGCAGTCAAGTTTCACTTCGCAAAGTCTACTCAGATAAACGATACGCCGCGTGCGACCTCCTCAGAGACGTTAACTAGCACTGACGTGATGGCAGCCATGGGAATGACACAAAGTCGAGCCACGTTGGGTTACAGCGCGTTTTTAGGGAAGATGGAAATCAGCAGCAATGACCGTGAGAAAGCTATTGAACTGCTGACCCAATATGCACTTGAGCACTGCGATAAGGTTGCCGCCTTACGTAAGCTCGAAAATGATATTAAGCAAAAAGTAATGCAAGTGCTCGCAACATTCGCATTCGCTGACTATTCCCGCAGCGCCGCCAGTACGCGAACCTGTGATTGTTGCGGTGGTAAGAAGTTTGTCGATGCTGAAGTCATGACGATGAAAAGCATAGGGCAGCCGTACCTGACTGAGCGCAAGGAAACGGTGAAAGTGCTGTGCCATAAGTGCAATGGGAAGGGCGTGCTGACTAATGCCTGCCAGTGCAACGGCAAAGGCGTAGTGGTAGACAAAGAGAAAACTATTCTACAGGGTGGCGTTCCTGCATATAAAACATGCGGACGCTGCAATGGGCGTGGTTATGCTCGTTTGTTGCCTGATAGTGTTCGTCAGTACATCTGCGCTACTGTGATTGATGTGCCGGAAACTACATGGCGCAGGTCATACAAGGACTTCTTTGAAAGCCTGGTTGGTGAGTGCATTAAACAAGAGGAATATGCAAATCAGATGTTGAGCAAAGTCACTCGCTAGTAAATATTTTCTACGAAATAGGAATTATCTAGAAAATCACACTTTACAAAGTGGCGATATTTGTTTAATCTGAAACCAATGATGGAGTAGTGCAGTCATTCGATAGCCCTGAGTTAATAGCTCGGGGCTTTTTTATGGGCGAAATCTGGTAAGTGCATTGACTTGGTAATCCAGGATAGTTCCGGCTGGTCAATGGGGTCAGTGCTCTTTCCAGTTTTCGTCACGTTAGCGACTTTGCGGACTTTTAAGAAACGGACCACAAAGATAAATGCAAACGATGATCAATTCCTGGCAGTAGCCTAACGGCTAAACACCAGTGAGGTATTCCAGTTCCTCATCAACGAATCTGGCGCAGTGGCCCGCTGTGATTAATAATGGGCACCCAGTAAAGAAGGGTATTTTTGATTATTGCCTGGCCGCCTAGCACTCCAATGAACGAGTGTTTTGTTTAATCATGGATACTTTTCTTTAGTGGGTAACAAAGGGCATATTGCCTTAGTAAATCCCACATAGGTGCAGCGCATAGACCGGTACTAGCGTTGTCGTCAGCTCCACGAAACGGAGCCCATAACAGGTAAGAGCACTGATATTTGCGTTTCACACCTGGGCGCGAATATCCATCTCAGGCAGTGCTCTTTCCGTTGTGGTGAATGCGCAGGCTGATGCGCTAATCAGGTGAACGAGACACCCGCCGGTCCGTGATATGGCACACCGTGCCGGTCATATCTGCCGCGGTTAGGTTTACGAGAATGTCGTAAAGCTGGTCCAGGGTGAAGCCGCTAGCGCGGAGGAAGTAAAACGAGGCGTCGGTACACGCCTATCGTCACTAAGCCGGAGTTCAGCACCGGCCACCACACCAAATCCCCTACCTGGGACTATAAGCGCTATGCGCAAGCAGTAACCCAATATTGCTCACTTCGCCGTGAGCTTTTTTATTTTTTTAACGCATTCATCTTCAAAAGCCGGACGACATCGAAACTTAACCCTTATCCGACGCGGCTACTGGTTGAGTGCGTTAACCAAAAAGAAAACCCAGCATTGAGCTGGGCTTCGTGAAAATGGGCGACAAGAGACTGCGCTAACAGCCTCCTGTCATCTTGCCCGTGAATGCGCTCACGAACAAAGACCGAGGCCCATATCGTCTGATCAGACGTCATGACCATAGATCGGATTTGTTCAGCAGACAATTACCTAGATTCTTAATTTTGAACAAATCCCCATTTTCTCGGGGGTAGAGTATGTACCGTATGGACAAGATAAGAGAATGGCTCAGTTATTGGTTCGGAGGCCTGACAACGATGGGTGGCGTTCTATCCCTTAACGACTGGGCGATCATCATTGGTATTCTCTGTACCGTCGGCACATTCGGCATCAACTGGTACTACAAGCGCAAAGAGCGCGAGGACAGATTGAATGGCAATGTCTCCGGCACTCAGAAATAGCATTATTGCCACGTTGGGCGGCGGCGCTATCGCAATAGCGACAACAATGCTCTCCGGTAAAGATGGTCTCGAAGGTCGAAAGTATGAAGCATATCGCGATGTTGTCGGAGTTCTGACAGTCTGTGACGGTCACACCGGTTCAGACATCATCATAAATAAGCGATACACAGATAAAGAGTGCGATGCACTAACAAGAAAAGACCTTCAGCGTATAGCTTCACAGGTTGACCCGTACATCAAAGTGCCAACCACTGAAACTCAACGCGCAGCAATTTACTCTTTCGCTTACAACGTCGGAGCAACTGCCACAATCAATTCCACTCTCCTGAAAAAGCTGAATGCTAAAGACTATCCCGGAGCTTGCTCAGAGCTTAAGCGCTGGGTATATGCAGGCGGACAGAAGTGGAAAGGTCTGGTTAACAGGCGTGACGTTGAATATCAGGTATGCACCTGGGGGCAGAAATGAAATACCTTCCATCTGCAATTTGCATGATTACTGCAGCATACCTTGCGTATAGGGGAATAGACGGATGGGGATGGTTCCTTGCTGTAGGTGTCATCCTGTTATGAGCAGACTAACCGCATTCATCATTGCCGTAATCGCCTGCATCATTGCCTCTCTCGGATGGGCTGTTAATCACTACCGCGATAACGCCATCGACTACAAGAAGCAACGAGACGCGGCGGTTAACGAGGTTGCTCTGGCAAAGGCAACCATTACCGACATGCAGACAAGGCAGCGTGATGTTGCCGCTCTCGATGCCAAATACACAAAGGAGCTTTCAGATGCTAATGCGACTATCGAAAGTCTCCGCGCTGATGTTTCTGCTGGCCGTAAGCGCCTGCAAGTCTCCGCCACCTGTTCAAAGTCAGCGTCCGGAACCAGCGGCATGGGCGATGGAGAAAGCCCAAGACTTACAACAGATGCTGAACTCAATTATTACCGTCTCAGAAGTGGAATCGACAAAATAACCGCTCAGGTAAATTACCTGCAGGAATACATCAACACCCAGTGCCTGAAGTAACCCACCATAGCGCTACATCTTCGCTGCTTACCTGCATTAGCCATGACTGCAGCTCCTCCTTTCTGCAAGAGCGTGCAGGTTATTCGAAAAAGATGATACCGCGTCACAGCATTGCGGGATGTCAGTGGCGTTCATAGCTGCCTTCTCAAGCAGTGGTAGAAGAATTGAGAGTGCAATACAGAGCATTCTTTCGAGAATGTTCAATATTGTAGCAAGTTTTATGTGTGCGCCTACGGGCGGGATATTCACTATTCAGCAGGAAATTCTAAAATGACCAAACGCGCTATCTCAACTGGTGGTTATCCAATCGAAGTATCCACCCCAACTGACCCGGTAACCATCCCAGCAGCGACAACCTCAGCAATAGGCGGCGTTAAGAAGATGGCTGCCCAGGCTGATTCAACTGCAACCGATGTTGCAGGCCTGGTTGCAGACTTCAACGCTCTTCTGGCTAAAGCTCGCACTGCTGGCCTGATGTGATGATCACCATGAAGGTGGTCGCACAAAAGCGGTGGTGGGTAAGCCCATTACTGTCCGTGCTTAAGGCATTTGTCTATGCACGTATCGTTAAAGAGAAACACTTCAAATCTCTGTCAGGATTTATTGCTCGATGGGGATTCCAGTTCAAAACAGAGAAATAAATATGGCCAGGCCAACCAAGTACCAGAAGGCGTACGCCGAGCAGGCTCGCAAGCTGTGCATGCTTGGCTACACCGACGCACAATTAGCAGACTTCTTCGAGGTCGCTGAAGCAACTATCAATACGTGGAAGAAAGAGCATCCAGAGTTTCTGGAGTCCGTAAAAAAGGGCAAGGACCTTGTTGACGCTGAAGTGGTGGATAGTCTCTTCCAGCGAGCGATGGGGTATGTAGCTCCTGACACCGATATCCGCGTCATTGATAACCAGATAGTCAAAACGCAAATCAAGAAGCATTACCCTCCTGATACTGCAGCTGCCATCTTCTGGCTCAAGAACCGACAGAAGAAAGACTGGCGAGACAAAATTGACCACGCTATCGAGGGTGCCAATGGTGGCCCAGTAGAAGTCGTCAATTACACAGCAGCAGATTACGCAGCAGCTCAGGCAGCAATGGAGGAGAAACTAAAAGGCCTGGACTGATATGAACGAAATTATCGAATGGGATGATTTGTCATTCCCTGAGCGTGTAGTGCTTCGTTCGAAGTCCACCAAATCGTTTCTCAACTTCACACGCCTGTGGTTCGAGCTCATTCAGGGTGATCGCCTTCTGGTTAACTGGCATCACCGATTAATGGCGTCAAAGATTGATGACCTGATAGCCGGCCGATTAGAGCCGCGCAACCTGATTATCAACATTCCGCCAGGCGGGACAAAAACAGAGTTCTTCTCCATTCACTTCCCTGCATACGTCAACGCACTGGTGCAGGAAGGCAAACTCAAGCGCTTTCGTAACCTAAATATCTCGTTTGCTGACACCCTGGTTAAGCGTAATTCACGCCGCACCAGAGACATTATCGCCAGCAAGGAGTATCAGGAATTCTGGCCTTGCTCATTCGGCGTTAACCAGGCTGAAGAGTGGGAGATAAAAGACGATCGCGGTCGCTCAATAGGGCAGACAGTTTCCCGTTCAAGCAACGGGCAAATTACCGGTGGTCGTGGTGGTTACTTCGGTACAGAGTTCTCCGGCATGGTTATGCTGGATGACTACAACAAGCCAGTCGACATGCTCAGTGAATCGCGCAGGAACAGCGCCAACACGCTTCTGGTAAACACCATTCGCTCTCGTCGTGGCGATAAGTCAAAAGATCACCCAACGCCGTTTGTGAGCATTCAGCAGCGTCTTCACACTGACGATGCAACAGGCTTCATGTTATCTGGCGGGATGGGCGTTAAATTCCACCATGTAGCTATACCTGCACTAATTGATGAGAAGTACATTCAGTCTTTAGCAGAGCCATGGCGCTCTTTGTGCTGGGAGACGGTGAAAGACACCGACTCTGTGGAAGTGTCAGGCACTCGATACTGGTCATACTGGCCGCAGATGGAAGATGTGAACGACCTCCTGCAGCTCTGGGAGAAAGACCGTTACACATTCCTCTCACAGTACCAGCAGAACCCTATGGCGCTCACTGGCGGCATCATCGATACCGACTGGTTCCAGACATACACAACGCTTCCTAAGCTCACTCATCGCGCCGTGTACGTTGATACGAACAGCGGCAAGGTTGAGGACTGGCTTGATTACACGGTATTCACGCTAGTTGGCATGGGTGTTGATGGCAACCTCTACATCATCGATGTGGTGCGTGGACGCTGGGACCCTGAAGACCTCCTGAAGAAAGCGGAAGAGGTCTGGGAGAAATGGCGCATGCAGGGCTCGCTAAGAATCATGCCTATGCGTCATATGGCCATCGAAGAGAAGCAGGCTGGACAAGGCCTGATAACTACCCTCAAGAAGCGCAATAGCATCCCGGTAAAAGAGATACCTCGCGGTGCAGGCCAGAACAAACTGGTTCGCTGCCTTAACGTCATTCCTCAGATTAAAACTGGCAAGGTCTATGTTCCAGCCACTCATGATGAACACGGAGCTATCAGGCCCCATGTTTACTACGAGGATGGAACGGTAGCTGGTACTACCTCATGGGTTATCACCGCAATGACTGAGTGCGCCGCTTTCTCTGCTGACGACAGTCATGACAATGACGACATCCTTGATACATGGATGGATGCCATTGACGACAATCTTATTTCTGGTCGCCAGCCAATGGTTATCGACCCGAGCCAACTCAGGAGAATTTAAGTGTGGCCGTTTAAAAAGAAACAAGTCGCCGCGCCTGAGCCGGTGAAAGAACAAAAGCCTGAGATGAAAATCCGGGCTGAGGCGGTAGCAGAAATTCAGGCTAAACCACCTCGCGAGATTGAGCAGTACAAGCCACCAAAAGGCGTTATCCCTGAGAGCATAGAGAAAGGCATACTGGCGATGGACTCAACGCCATACGCCTCTCTGAACGAGGCTTATATGGGGTACACCTATGGCTATCCTGACAGCTTCCCGGGTTACCCATATCTGGCCACGCTCGCTCAAAAGCCAGAGTATCGCAAGATGGTCGGAACCATCGCCGAAGAGATGACCCGTAAGTGGATCAAGCTCAAGACTGTCGGTGATGACGATAAAGCAGAGCGCGTTAAGCAACTCTACGCTGCAATGGAAAAGTTCAAGGTTAAAGACCGATTCCGCGAAGCGGCAGAGCATGACGGCTACTTTGGCGGCGGGCAGATTTATATCGATGTGCAGTCTGCCAGAGGCGTGTCAGCATGGACTGACCCGGTAGAGCTGGGTTCAAAGTTGTTCCTGTCTGACAAGAAGATTAAGAAAGGTAGCCTCAAGGGATTTACCGTTATCGAGCCAGTATGGACTTACCCTGGCGTCTATAACACAGATAACCCGATGAGCCCTGACTTCTACAAACCGACAGAATGGTTTGTGATGTCTAAGACGGTAAATGCCAGCCGCATGCTGGACTTTGTATCACGAGAAGTGCCTGACCTGCTTAAAGCTGCTTATAACTTCCGTGGACTGAGTTTGACGCAGATTGCCGAGCCATACGTCAATAACTGGCTGAGAACGCGAGACAGTGTTAGCGACCTGATTCATTCATTCACCATTCCTGTGTTATCGACCAACATGGCTACGATTTTACAGGGTGGAGGTGCTGAATCGCTCATTAGCCGCCTGCAGATGTTCAATCAGTGTCGCGATAACCGCGGCGCATTTGCTGTAGATAATAGCGTTCAACAGCCAGAGAAGGCGGAATTTATTAGCGCTCCTCTCGGGGGGCTTGATGCATTGCAGGCTCAGGCACAGGAGCAAATGGCAGCGGTGTCCAGCATTCCTCTGGTCAAGCTGCTAGGCATTTCACCAGCTGGCCTTAACGCATCATCAGATGGCGAGATTCGAGTCTTCTACGACTACATTCACGCCCTGCAGCAATCCATCTTTAAAGACAACTTGAAGCGAGTCTTGGACATCATCCAGTTATCTGAGTTTGGCGACATCGACCCGGATATCTACTTCGAGTTTGAGCCTCTCTACGAGATGACCGAGAAAGAGAAAGCAGAAATCCGCAAGATTGACGCTGACACCGACGCGGTTAACGTAGCAACCGGTGCGCTGACGGGTAATGAGATTCGGCAGAAGATCGCAAATGACCCTGACAGCCCATACCACTCACTGGACCTAAGCGATGACATCGAAATCGAAGACGACTACGAAGACGATGACCAGCGGGAAGAAGAAATCGACGCGGCAAACGCTGAGAGCAATTAATCCTAATGCCGGTGTTGAGGCGTGGTATCGCAGACAGCTAGATAACCACATCAAAGAGATGCAGAAGTCCGTTGTGTATTGGCTGACCGCTAACTACAAAGCAAGCGGTGCAGCTGTGGCAATGGACGCTTCTCCTGCCGTGTTTATGCGTGATGCCATGAAGAAGCTCGCTAAGCGATGGACAAAGGCATTCGACAATGTTTCTCAGAAGCTGGCTGAAAGGTTTGCCAGTGATGTGATGAAGAATACCGATGTTTCTCTGCATAACGCACTTGAAACTGCGGGATTAACGGTTGAATTCAAAATGACAGCGCCGATGAATAACGCACTGCAGGCGACCATTGCAGAGAACGTTGGACTGATACGCTCGATTCCTGAGAAGTATTTCACTGAGGTTGAGGGGCTGGTTATGCGCTCGGTTGCAAGGGGCCGTGACCTGTCTTACCTCACTGACGAGCTTCAGAAGCGTTATGGCATTACGCGCAGGCGTGCGGCATTAATCGCACGCGACCAGAACAACAAAGCAACCTCAGTAATGCAGGCTGCAAGGCAGCAGTCACTTGGTATCACTCAAGGCGTCTGGAAGCACTCACATGCTGGCAAAGAGCCAAGACCATCGCACGTTAAAGCTGATGGAAAGGTGTTTGAGCTAAGCAAAGGAATGTATCTGGACGGCAAATGGGTGATGCCCGGTGAGGAAATCAACTGTCGTTGCACCTGGTCACCAGTAATACCAGGCCTATCTTAAATAATCAAAATCAATCAAGGTCGCTTAGGCGGCCTTTTTTATTGCCATAAGCGGGGAAGTCTATGGACGAACTCGAATCCTACTCGCTAGCCGAGGATGAGGATAAGTGGATAACCATAAATGGTTCCCACGTCAAAATTGATGAAAATGGAGATGTTGTTGCTGGCGCTGAAGGGAAGATTAATAGCAATAAAAATGAAAAGAAATCAGCCGGGGCAAAACTATCAGCCAATGAAAAGTCAGCCATTTCCAGTTACTCAGGTGACAATTTCTTAAAAATAAACTCAGATCTTCGTAAAGGTAAAGATGAAGACCCTGATGTGGCACGCATTGACTCCGCCATTAGCAAGGGAAGTTTAGAAGGTGGAACGCTTTACCGAGGAATGAGCAGGGAGGACGCAAAAAAACTGTTCCCAGGCGGAGATATTAAAAAGGGAATGGTTGTTTCAGACCCCGCTTTTCTTTCTACATCTAAAGAAAAAAAAATTGCCGGTATGTTCAGCATCGGCGGTGTAATGCTCCAAATAGAAACAAATCAAGGAGACAAGGGGCTGGATGTTACTGGTCTTTCCAGCAACAAGCATGAAGATGAAACATTACTTCCACGCAATGCAAAAATGGAAGTGATTGGAGTGCATCCCCCAAAATCACCGGGTCAGCCGGTGACAATAAAGGTCAGATACATAAGCGAGGAAAAGAGACCCGCAATGGACGGGATTACGGAAAGCCTGGCATTTGACCGCGCATCAGTGCGCTCGTTTGATGGCAACGGCAGGCTTCAGGTTAAGGTAAGCAATATCAGCAAGGCGAATGTTTGCCCCTACTTCGGGAGAGAGATTCCAAACGCTGAAAAGCTCGGGTTAGAGCCAGATAAGATTTATCAGTTATGGCGACACCCTGACGAACTGAAGAAAGCCGCTGCAACATTCAACAACATTCCCCTTTTATCAATCCATACACCTGACTTCCCCGGCGACCCTCCGCGTGAATATCGCGTTGGTGTAACGCATTCAAATGCAGACTTTGACGGAACGTATCTGACAAACGGTTTATCAGTTTGGGATGACTCCGCAATAGCCGGTATTGAGACGGAAGAGCAGGAAGAATTGTCTTCGTCGTACCAATACGTCGCTGACATGACCCCCGGCGTTACACCGAATGGAGAGCCGTATGACGGCATCATGCGGGACATCATCGGGAACCACGTAGCGCTGGTTGAAAGAGGCCGCGCAGGAAGCGACGTATTGGTCGCAGATTCATTACCCCCGGAGTTAATGCTCATGAGCAAACGTAAAGCCGCGATTATTCGCGCAACGCTGAAGCCGTTACTGGCAGCTGATGCTGATTTGGAGGCTGAAGTACGGAAGGCGCTTCTGGCGCTGGATGAAGCCGAAAAAGAAGACGAGAAAGAAAAGAAACCGGCTGAAGACGAGGATGACGACAAGGGCGACGAGAAGAAGAAAACCGCTGACGACGAAGATGACGAAGACAGCGATGACAAAAAGAAAAAGCCAGCCGAAGACGAAGACTATGAAGACGAGAAAAAAGACGACAAAGTCTCCAAAACGGCAATGGACAGTGCGATCCGTTTAGCAGCAGACAGCGCAACCAAACGTGCGGCTGAGAACTTCCGCAAAGTGCGTGAAGCTGAGCAGGCTGTGCGCCCACTGATTGGCGATGTCGTTGCAATGGACTCCGCTGATGATGTCTACCGCACTGCACTTGAGCAGGCTGGCGTGGATATCGAAGGCGTTCATCCTTCGGCCTTCCCTAAGATGGTCAAAATGGCTATCGAGCAGCAGAACAACAAACGCCCTGTCATTGCGCAGGATTCCGCATCTCACAGCGAATTTGAGAAAGCTTTCCCGACCGCTGGCAAACTGAAACGAGGTTTCTAACATGGCAGGTTTTCAGAGTGTAATTAACCAATACCCAGCACCGGGTGTTGAAGGTGGCTTTGCGAGCACCAACCCTCACGCCACTTTCCTGGCTGGCGAAGCAGCATTGGTAGCTGGCACTAGCGGTCTTACTGTTGGTCGCTTTGCATGGGCTGTCGATGGTGTTGCATCAAATACCGGCACCGGCGCTCCTTCTGGCTTCGTCCATCGCGATGGTCAGGCATCAATCACTGTATGGCTTGGTGAGGCTTCAATGCTCATTCAGCCAGGCCGTGAAGTAACCCTGATGACCGCTGGCGACTTCTGGGCGCGCACCGCCACTGCAGCAACTCGCGGACAGAAAATCTTTGCTGTGCTTGCTGACGGCACCATTAAGACCGGTGCTGCAGGAGCAACCATTTCCGGCGCAGTCGAAACGCCTTTCTATGCTGGTAGCGCTTGTGATGCAGGCGAACTGGTCAAAATCAGCACCTGGAGCAAGTAATGAACGAATTTCAGAAACACTATTCCGCTGCTAGCGGCAAATACGGCATCATTCTGCCGGGCGCGAAAGACTACCTGAAGCCTGACTTCGCAGAAAACTTCCAGTTGGCTATGGATGCTCAGCCAACCATGGTTACCGCGAATAACGCAGGTATCCCGGCGTACTTCACTAACTACGTTGATCCTGAGCTGATTCGTGTTCTGGTCACACCGATGAAAGCAGCTGAAATCATTGGTGAAGTGAAAAAAGGCGACTGGACTACCCTGACCGCGCAGTTCCCAATCGTTGAAAGCACCGGTGAGACCAGTTCATATGGCGACTTCAACAACAACGGCATGACTGCAGCGAACGTTAACTGGGTTCCTCGCCAGTCTTACCATTACCAGACCCATACCCGCTGGGGTGAACGTGAGCTGGATATGTACGGCGCGGCACGTATCGGTTACGCGGCAGAGCTTAACGTAGCATCTGCTCTGGTGCTGAATAAGTTCCAGAACAAGTCCTACTTCTTCGGTATCGACGGCCTGATGAACTATGGCCTGCTGAATGACCCTTCTTTGACGGCATCAATCACGCCAAATGCTACCGGCACTGGCGGAGCTGTAACCTGGGCAACCAAAGATGGCCAGGCGGTGTATGACGATATCGTCAAGCTGTACGGCCAGTTGGTTTCTCAAACCAAAGGTTTGATTGAGCGTACTGACTCCATGACTCTTGCCATGTCTCCTTCTGCGGAAGTGAACCTGACCAAGACCAACATGTACAACGTCAACGTGTCTGACCTGCTGAAGAAAAACTTCCCTAACCTGCGTGTTGAAACTGCAGTTGAATATTCAACTGATGCGGGTGAGCTCGTGCAGCTGATTGCAGATCGTCTTGGTGAGCAGGATACCGCTTATGCGGCCTTCACCGAGAAGATGCGTGCGCACGCAGTTGTGGTTGAAGAATCCAGCTGGAAGCAGAAGAAATCAGGCGGCACATGGGGTGCAATCATTCGTCAACCGCTGGGTATCGCCAGCATGATCGGGGTTTAATTCATGGCAGAGACTATCGTAGTAGGTTGCAAACTTCCTAATGGCCTGATTGTTGAGCAGGATGGCTACACGGTAACGCTGAACGGTTCAAACTCTGCCAATGTTATTGGCGGCTATGGTCTGACCGATGGCGTAGACAAGGATGCGTTCGAGAAGTGGCTTTCAGTTCATAAAGAGCAACCTTACGTCGTGAATGAACTCGTTTTTGCTCAGGCAAAGGCCAACAGCGCACAGGCAAAAGCCTCCGAGAACGCCAAGGTCAAATCTGGCCTTGAAGGACTGCCTCAGGATAAGCCAATGCCTGGCATCGAAAAATCGGACGGTAAGTAATCATGGCGATCGTTGTTTTCGACATTAACGCATTCCGTGAGCGTTACCCCGAGTTTGACACGGTAAGTGACACGCTGCTGAATGCGTATTTCGTTGAGGCAACGGTCTACCTTGATAACACTGATTGCAGTCCTGTTACCGATGTAAATGTGCGTGCGGTGTATCTGAATATGCTCGTGGCGCACATTGCAGCCCTGAATTCAGGTGTGGGTGGACAAAAGCCATCCGGACTTGTCGGCAGGATTGCAAGCGCAACTGAAGGGTCTGTATCTGTGTCTACCGGTGAGGTGCCTGTAAGTCCATCTTCATGGTGGTATCTGCAGACACCTTACGGCGCTGCCTACTGGCAGGCTACCGCTCCTTACAGGACGTTTAAATACGTTCCTGGCGCATCACCATCATTCTATCCCGGTCATTATTACCGCAGGCCAGTTACCCGGAGGTGAGCATGACCACGTTTAGTGGTGGCGCAGCTTTAGAGGCGAAACTTGCTGAACTGGCGGAAAAGCTTGGAGACGGTAAAACGCTAAGGGTCGGATTTCTTGAAGGGGCAACATACCCTGACGGGCAATCTGTTCCAATGGTTGCCGCAGCCAACGAATATGGCGACCCGGCAATGAACAGGCCGCCACGCCCATTCTTCCGGAACATGATCGCCGAAAAGTCACCAGAATGGCCGCAGGATATTGCGAAAATAGCCGAGGCTACCGGTTACGACGCAGAAACGATGCTGGGTCTGATGGGTGAGCACATTAAAGGCCAGTTGCAGGGCTCAATCAGAGATTTGATGGAGCCTGCGTTATCTCCAGTTACGATCGCCAAAAAAGGCTTCTCTAAGCCACTCATTGAGACATCCCACATGCTAAACAGCGTCGATTACGACATTAAGGATGGCGTATGAACCTGAGAGGCATAGCCAATAGCGCCACGAGAGCAATAAACCCCAACGTAAATGGCGTGTTCCGGATTAATACCGGATTCACTACGTTACCTGGCGGAAAGCGAGAGCAGACGTACAGCAACGTTGATGTTGAAGTGCAGATGCAGGAGCTATCGTCAACAGACTTACGACAGGTAGATGCCATCAACATTCAGGGCATCCTGAAAAGTGCGTATCTGAATGGGAACTTCAACGGCGTGAACCGACCAGATCAAAAGGGTGGCGACATTCTTGTTGTGAACGGTCAGCAGTGGTTGGTGGTGAAAGTTCCTGAGTTATGGCCTGACTGGTGTCACCTGATTGTTAACCTGCAGAGGTCGCCATGACAGCCACAGTAGACATCACCGAGCTTGACCTGCGCATCGCTCTACAGGCGTTTCTGATGAATATCACCGGCCTCACCATCGACAACGTGCTAGTAGGTCAGCAGAACCTTACGCCAATGCCGCTTCATGACTTCATCATCATGACACCGCTGAAGCAGATAGGGCTGTCTACCAACCGCGTCAAATACGACGATAACGGCGTGTATGGCGAAGGAAAGCAGCTCAACCAGCGCAGCACGCAATGGCCCTGTCAGATTGACTGTTACGGCGAAAACGCGGCTGATAACGCTGCAATCATCGGCACGCTAATCCGCTCAGACTTTGCCTGTGAATGGTTCAGACAAAACGGCAGTGTCATCACCCCTCTTTACTGCTCAGACCCTCATCAGACAACGATGATAAACGGCGAGCAACAATACGAAGGCCGCTGGACGATGGAATTCATCGGGCAATTCAACCCGTCTGTTACCACGCGTCAGGACTTCATGGACAGCATTACAGTCGGCGTTATTGCCGCAGATTTAAAATACCCACCGGAGAGTGCATAAATGGCAATCCCATTACGCAAAGATATTCAAATCAATCCTGGAGTGCTGCCAGCGGGCGGTTCGGCGCTTGATCTGAATGGCCTTATCCTTACCGACAGCGCTTATGCTCCGGTGGGGAGTGTTATCACATTCACGAACAAAGAAGACGTAGCGGCCTATTTCGGCAGTGCATCGGCTGAATTCAGCATGGCTGAAGTGTATTTTCAGGGCTACGACAATTCTACCAAGACCCCGGGCGCGTTGTTGTTTGCACGGTTTAACCCGGATGCAGCGGCAGCGTGGTTGCGATCAGGTTCAATGGCGGCCGTAACGTTAGACCAGCTCAAATTGCTGAGTGGTGTACTGACTCTGACCGTTGACGGAACGCCTGTGACATCAGCAAGCATCGACCTGAGCACGGCAACAAGCTTTGCCATGGCTGCTGACCTGATTGAGACGGGTATCGGCTCCAGCGTTACGGTAGAGTTCGACACCACACAGAAGCGCTTCATCATCACCAGCGCGACTGATGGAGCGGCAAGCACCATTACCTACGCAACCGGTACTTTGTCTGCTGGACTGAAACTGACAGCCGCTACCGGGGCTCAGTTGTCTCAGGGCGCAGATGCTGCAGTCGTCACCACAGCGATGCAGTCGGTGCTTGATAGCTCTCAGAACTGGGCAATCTTCACCACATCCTTTACACCGACTGAACAGGAAGCGCTGGGCTTCTCAGCCTGGGTAAATAGCCAGAATTACCGTTTCGGCTACGTTCCATTCACGCTGGAAGAATCTGCGCTGGTATCTGGCTCAACCGACACGCTGGCGTACAAAATCATCGTCGTTCACGACTATTCCAATGTCGTACCGGTGTTCGGTGATCAGACTCACGCAGCGAGCGTTATTGGCTATGCCGCATCTCTTGACTTCGACCGTCAGGAAGGTCGTGTGCCATTCAAGTTCCGATCTCTGGGCGGCCTGCTGCCAGAAGTATCCACCTCGGCAAATTACGATGCGCTGATTGCCAACGGCTACAACTTCTACGGCGCGTACACGGCGAATAACTACGATACCCGTTACTGGGCTGACGGCACCATTACAGGTGACTTCAAGTGGTTTGACTCCTTCTGCTTCCAGATTTGGCTGAATGCCAACCTGATGCAGGATGCTATCGAGCTGTTCCAGTCCAACCGCAGTATTCCGTACAACGCACGCGGCAAGGCGATTATCGAAGCGTCATTCTCCGACACGCTGAATCAGGGCATCACCTTTGGCGGCATCCGTACTGGCGTAACACTGTCCAGCTCTCAGATTTCCGAGATTCAGAACGCAGTAGGCGCTGACATCTCTCCATCTCTGATTGCCAAGGGTTACTACCTGTATATCGCAGACGCCACCCCTACGCAGCGTCAGGAGCGCACAAGCCCGAGCATGACCCTGTGGTACTGCGACGGCGGTTGTGTACAGAAAATCACTCTCGCAAGCATTGAGGTGCAATAAATGTCCAACACTATTACAAGCGCTGATTCAATCTTTGCCCTCACTGTTACCAACCTGTTCCCAAGCGCTCAAACGCTGGAAGGATATGCAGCGGACGCGATGTTTGCTCTGGGTGATACAGAAATGGCGGTTTCCGTCCGTGGCGCTGACGGTAAGCTCTCTGGCGGCTTTGTATTCGGTGAGTATCTGCAGACGATCACAATCATGCCTGACAGTCCATCTCGTGAACTATTCGAGACCTGGCAACTGACGTCTCTGACCTCAAAAGCGGTATTCCGCTGCAACGCAACAATCATCCTCCCGGCGATTGGTCGCAAGTTCACTTTGACCAACGGAATTCTGCAACGCGTTAAAGCCATCCCTGATGCGCAACGCGTACTGCAGGCGATGACCTTCCAGATTAACTGGGAGAACTGTGTTGGCGAAGCTTATAACGCATAAGGACTAACATGGCACGCAAAGAGATTTACTACACCGTCGAAGACAAAGGCCGTGACAATGGGAAGGTTTTCTACATTCGCGAAATGTCTGCTGCTCAGGCTGAGTGGTGGGCAATTCGTGCCGGACTGGCAATGGCTAAAAACGGCGTTAATCTTCCGGATAACTTTTCAGATATGGGTATGGCAGGCATGGCGAAAGTCGGCCTCGAAATGGTGGCTAAAATCCCTCCAGAGGATGCACGGCCTCTCCTGGACGAGCTGATGAAGTGCGTTCAGGCCGTTCCAGACCCAGCCAATCAGAGCGTCAAGCGCAACCTGATCGATGATGATACTGAAGAGGTTATTACTCGCCTGAAACTTCGCAGCGAAGTCTTCAAGCTGCATGTTGATTTTTTCACAGCCACCGCCAGCTAGACATCCCTCCGGTGATGGGCCAGCAAATCGCTGGCCTTGCCGAGTACACCAACGTGCCTAAAACAATAGCTACTGTCATGTCATCGGGTAAATGCTCGCTGACAGAGCTAAGCACGACGCTGGGTGTGCAGGATTTATGGTGGTGGCTGGAAATTATCACCATTGATAACTACAACCAAATGGTAATCGACAGAGCAAGTGAGGCCTGGTAATGGCAACAGTTATTGATTCACTGATAGTCAAACTTGGCCTTGATCCGTCAGACTTCAAAGCTGGGCAAAAGGAAGTAAAAAAAGGTCTCAAGGATACCAGGGACAACGCCGAGCAGACCGCAAAGGATATGGAGGTTTACGGAAAGAAAGCCTCTTCGTTCTTTACCAATATCGGCAAGAGCATGCTGGCCCTTGCCGGTATAGCGCTTAGTGCGAATGGTGTTAAAAACTTCATCACCGACACTACAAAATCCCTGGTTGATTTAGGTGTGCAGTCCTCTGCCATAGACACATCAGCCAAAGCTCTTGATGGCTGGGTTAAGTCAGCTGATGCGGTAGGTTCTTCTGCTGCATCAATGAGCTCAAACCTGCAGAAGTTCCAGAGCTCGATGTCTCAGTTTAACTCTGGCTTTGGTGCTGACGATACGCTCAACACTCTCTTTGCTTTTAGCGCCCAGACCGGAACTAAGTTTGATACCAACCAGAATGCCAGCCAAATCATGCAGTACCTGGCTGAAAACTGGAACAAGCTGAATAAAAACCAGCAGCGCATGTATGGGCAGAGGCTTGGTTTCGATAATGCGACAGTTCAGGGTCTATCTAGCGGGCGTCTTCTGGATTTGCAGAAGTCATTTGAAGGTACGTCCAAGCAAACTGATGCCCTGACAGATAAGGCGCGACGATTAAACGAGCAGTTCGTCAGGGTAAGGCAGTCGTGGGAGTCCACATCGCTCACCCTGTATGAAAATCTGCTGCCTGCAGTATGGAAGATACTGGACGCACTTAATTCAATGAGCGCGTGGGTAGAAAGGCATGGTCCGGAAATTAACGCTTCATTCGATGAGTTAGGGAAGACATTCTCAATCCTCTGGAAGGATGTAACGGATGTTTCTAAGGCTGTGGGTGATCTGCTCAGTATCGATACGAAAGACTGGACGTTATCTGGCGACATTAAGAACCTCAATCAAAACCTTGATGAGGGTCGGCAGACCGTAGAGCTGATTATTGACGCTTTCAAAAGCCTCTTTAACCTGGACTTCTCGACATTTGGCGACAAAGTTAAATCTCTGTTCAAGATGGGTAGCGGGGAAGACGCTCTTCCAGGAGTTACAGATAGCGCAAACTCTGCCGCTGACTGGATAAAGGATAAAACCGGGTTTGACACTCGTAGCGTCGGTAAATGGCTTGGCGAGAAAGCAGAAGGATTGAGAAACCTATTCTCAGGTGAAACATCTCGTCTAGAGAAGCAATATGGCCTCCCTGAAGGCCTTCTTGATGCTCAGGTAACCCAAGAGTCAGGTTGGAATCCGAACGCCGTATCAGGGGCAGGAGCGAAGGGTTTAATGCAGTTCATGCCAGGCACCGCCAAAGACTTCGGTATTCATGGGGAAGAGTTCGACCCAATGAAATCTCTTGAGGCGGGTGCCAAATATATGGGCTCACTTCTTCAGAGATATGGCGGCGATCTGCAGAAAGCCCTGACTGCTTATAACTGGGGAATGGGCAACCTTGAGAAGAAGGGGATGGCAAATGCTCCTGAAGAGGCAAGGAACTATGCGCCCCAGATTATCTCAAGAATGCAGGCATCACAGCGATATTCATATCAGGCTGGCTCAGCCTCGGTAGGCGGCGGGACAAACATCACCTTCCAGAACACCACCATTAAAACAGAGTCAAGAACCCTCGATAGCCTGGCAAAAGAGGCCGCGAATAAAGGCATGGCTCAGAGCAGCCTTACTCAAACCTTTCTCACGGGGCAAAATAGCTGATGTTTAGTTTAAACGAAACAACGCTCCTCAGTGCGATAAACAGCGGAAACATCTTTTCCATTATCAACAGTACCCTTTCGCCTGGTTACGGGATTTACCTGAAATCAGGCTTAAGGGCATTGTCCCCATCTTCATTTATGGGGATTGAGTATGGTGCTGATGCTTCTGTGGTTTCCGCACCCATTGAAGAGGGTTCATATACCAGTTTTAACAAGGTTAAGCGACCGGCCATCATCAGGGTTTTGTTTAACCTTGAAGGCTGGACGGGGTTTAGTGGAAGCATACCAAACCTGACCAACTTCACCCTGACGAGTCGCTCTGACATGCTGGCCGCACTTGATGCGATGGTTGATGACACTCAGCTTTACGACATCGAGACCCCTGACACCACCTACGAAGACTATGACCTGGTCAGATACAATTACCGGACATCAGAACGTGACGTCACATTACTGACTGTCGAGGCTATATTTCAGGCCGTTCTGCAGGAGGCCGAGGTAGGGCTGTCTAACACAACAGCAAACAACCAGCCATCTCAAAATGCCATCTCAAAAGGAGGGGCAGTTGATTCAAAGCAGGTTAATGCCAACGCATCAGAAAGCACTCTTGATGATGTCAAGGGTGCCTTAACCGGGCTTAAGCAGTCATTAAGCAGCGCAGCAGTATCGGTAGCCACTTCAGTGAGCAATGCTGTAACCGGCGTAACTTCAGGAGCTACCAGTGCCATAAATGGTGCCGCTACATCTGCTATCAACAATCTTTCAACGACAGTAGATGAACTGGTTAAGGGGCTATCCTGATGCAGACGATATCACTTCAACCTGTTAAGGGGCAGACACTGCAGGTGTCGCTTGGAGGGCAGCGTGTAACTCTAAGGATTAACCAGAGAAGCACCGGCATGTTTATCGATGTGGCGTTAAGCGGGGTATGGATAGCTCAGGGGGTGCTTTGCCTGAACTGCAATAAAATCATCAGATACCCGTACCTGAAGTTTAAGGGTGAGTTGTTCTTTGCAGACACCAAAGGCGATTTGGATCCTGTTTATGATGAGCTAGGTTCACGCTTCAAACTTTTCTACGCCACGGAAGAAGAGATGAGCAATGTCCTATAAAAAGCGCAACATTAAAATCCAGTTCACTCTCACGGACCAGGTATTTGATGGTTCTCAGGGACCATCACAGGACAACGTTCTCACCATAGAAAACGCCAAAGCCATCGTTGAATATAACGGCTATGGTGGCTCGGCGCTTACCACGCTGTCGTGCCGTGTTTATGGCCTGAGCCTGAGCAACATGGCGAAGCTGAGCTATGCGGGTAACCTGAGGGGACCGACGAAGAATAACTACATGAAGGTCTGGGCTCAGGATGAGCTTATTTTTGTGGGGACGATAACATTTGCAACAACTGACTTTAATGAGGCTCCTGATGCTCCTTTGGTCATTGAGGCTCATGCGCTGGGTGCAGAAAGGTCTCTCCCGTCACAGCCATTCTCAGTTGAGGGAAGCGTCGATGTAATCGATGCGATCAGGTCTATTGCCGACCCTCTTGGGATTATGGTTTCTGTGCTTGAGGATATTAAGTTTCCTTTAAGCAACCCTCATGTAGTTGGCGACCCGGTAAGCCAGATTATCCAGTTGGCGAAGTCCGCAAATCTGAATATTGACTGCAGTACGGGGATTATTCGCATCTGGTCAATTAACGGATCGTGGGATGACATTGTTCCGTTTGTATCCAAAGAGCACGGCCTTATTGGCTATCCAACATGGACAAGAGACGGCCTCTACCTAACGACAATGTTCTCATCAAACCTTATCGCGCCAAGAAAGATGAAGCTCGAAACAGACCTTCCCGGCGCTTCTGGGATGTACACCATAAACACAGTCAGGCACATCATATCGGCGTGGGTAGAGGGCGGCCCGTGGTTTTCATTTGTTGTGGCGAACCAGGAGGCGGAGCTGTAAATGACTAAGAAAGGTGAATTCTCCTTTAAGCCTCAGGATGTAAACTGCGAGGCAAACATTAACGAATTTATTTTCAACACGTTAATGTCACGAAATGCCTTCATTCAGTTGGTTATCGTTAACAAGGTAAAAGATGGCCCACTTCTCGATGTAACACCTCTGGTAAGCGGATTTGCTGCTGATGGCTCAAGGAATAGCAATACTCCGGTATTCAACGTGCCAGTGTGGCGACTTCAGCGCGGTGCAAGTGCGGTGATAATGGATCCAGTTGAAGGCGATATAGGACTCATGCTCTGCTGCGACAGGGACATCACCAACGTCAGGAATGAGAAGAAAGAATCCCTCCCTGCATCTCTGCGCGTACACAACAAATCAGATGGCATCTATCTCGGTGGAGTGCTGAACGCTGAGCCAAGCCAGTATGTGAAGTTTGCCAATGATGGGATTGATATCGTTTCTCCTCTGGTTGTCCAGGTAAACGGCAACACCGTTGTGGTTAACGCTGATGACAAAATATCTCTAAATGCCCCAATCATTGAAGCAAACGGACAGCTTACTCAGGGCTCAGGTAGCTTCGGTGGTAATGCGACATTCGGTGGCACAATTACTGCGACAGGAGAAGTCACAGGAAACGGAATCCATCTGAGTACGCACAAACACGGTGGCGTGGAAACTGGCGGAGGCCAGACAAGCACACCAACAAACTAACCCGCTACGGCGGGTTTTTTATTGCCCGGAGTTTACATGCTCACCAAATCACTGCTTCTGACTGACCAGTGGGATATCACGCTAGACGACACCGGAAGTATGGCTATTACCTCCAATCCCTATGCGGTTGCACAGGACGTTGCTTGCGCATGCTCAACCTTCCTGGGAGAGGCATGGTATGACACCACGCTGGGGATTCCGTATTACGAGCGGATTCTAGGTCACTGGCCTGGCACTCAGCTTATCAATACCAAGATGGCTACCGAGGCCAAAAAGCTCCCATATGTTCAAGCTGCATTCTGCACCACAACGGTTGGCAAAGCAGATCGCCTTGCATCCGGCGTTATGACCATAACCGACACGAACAACGTTCAGACCACAATCCAATTCTGAGGTAAAAAATGGCTGAAGTAACAGTTAGCACAGCCGTCCCCTCTGTCACGTTTTCCGCTACCGGCATTGCCGTTCCTGATGAGATAGACATTCTCAACGGGCGATTAACTGACCTTGATACCGCCATGGGCGGAGGGATGAGTAAGAGTCTGACGACTCCGCAGGGACAGATTGCCATGAGCGACACGGCAATCATCGGAGACAAGAATGACAATCTGGCATGGCTGGTTAACCAGATTAACCCTGACTTTGCTGAAGGTCGCATGCAGGATGCGATCGGGCAGATTTACTTCATTGATCGTATCGCGGCGATTGGCACAACAGTTACCGCAACCTGCACCGGACTGGTGGGTACAGTTATCCCGGCAAACAGCATTGCGCAGGATACCAGCGGTTACCTGTACTTCTCACTAGCTGACGCTGTTATCCCTTCTTCTGGCTCTGTGGATGTGGTTTTCCAGAATCAGGCGTCTGGACCTATAGCCTGCCCGATTGGGGCGCTTAATACGATTTATCGAGCGATTCAGGGCTGGTCAGGCATTACCAATGCCACTGCCGGAGTGTTGGGTAATGAAGTAGAGAGTAGGGCTAACTTTGAGTATCGCCGCAAGCAGTCGGTTGCTGGTAACTCCAACAATCAACTCGGAGCGGTGTACGCCAACGTACTGGCAGTCAGCGGAGTTACCGACGCGTACGTGACGCAAAACAACACCGGGCTGACGATAACGAAGGGCTTCACAAACGTATCTCTGGAACCTCACTCACTTTACGTATGTGTGTACGGTGGCACGTCTGCAGATATCGCAAAGGCTATATGGCAGAAGCTTCCACCTGGCCCGTCAATGGTTGGAAACACCACATATACGGTTGTAGATGATGTTAATTACGTACAACCATATCCTGAGTATGAAATTAAGTGGCAAACACCATCAGCGGTAAGTGTTTATTTCAAGGTCGAACTCGCCAGCAATAATGCCCTGCCGGGAAATATCGCAACACTTGTACAGAACGCGATCATCAGCGCATTTAATGGCGAAGATGGCGGCACGAGAGCTCGCATCGGTTCAACTATTTATGCTGGCCGTTATTACGCGGGTGTACAGGCTATAGATAGCGACAATGTAGATATCTTCAGTATCACTATTAGCCGCGACGGAACCACATATCAAACCTCTGCGTCCTTTGGCATTGATGAAGTGCCGACACTGGACGCATCAAACATCTCGGTGACACTGGCATGATAAACGTCGCGGATACCATCCTGACGCAATATGCCGACAGCCCGAAACTGAAATCCCTGATTTACTCGTTCAATGAAGCAGTAGGTATCGAAGGTTTTCTTGATGATTTCTATGACGTGATATGGAACATCCAGACAGCAGATACCTACGGGCTAGACGTATGGGGAAAAATCGTGGTTGTCAGCAGGCAGCTGACGGTTACAGAGAACAAGATTTACTTCGGATTTAATGAGGCATCATCAGACCCGATTCTTGTTGACGATCCACAACCTTTTAACCAGGCACCTTTCTATTCCGGCGAGCTTTTAACCTCAACCGTAACGCTCACAAATGACGTTTACCGCAAGCTAATCATGATGAAGGCGGCGGCAAATATCTCAGATTGCACCATTCCAAACCTGAATAAGTTGCTGATGTTTATGTTCGGCGACAGTGGCAAATGCTATGTCAGAAATGATGGTGAGATGGTCATGAGTTACGTCTTCGAATTCCAGCTTTCAACAGCTGAACTTGCCATTGTTCAAAGCTCAGGTGCGCTTCCTGCCCCAATTGGGGTAACAGTTAATATTGTTCAGCAGGTATGACATGAACTCTTCTGATATCCCATCAAGAATCACTAAAGCATTTGGTGTAAATGGACTGAAAAATACTATCCCTGTTGATTCAAGCACCACAACAGATAACAACGGTGTGGCCACCTTTGATAAGGGGTTTCCATCCATCACCATGCAGCCATTGAGCGCTGGAGGAATTCCACCATCAGGCAAGGATATGAATGGGGTTCTTTATTCTGCGACGCTTCAACAACAGTGGCAAAACGCAGGAATGACCTACCCATTCAGTCAGGACTTCTCTGATGCTGTAAGCGGATATCCAAAAGGTGCAATCGTTCCAAGCTCAGTATATACCGGACAATGGCTGAATCTTAATGAAGCAAATAGCACACCTCCTGAATCGGCAACCGGCGCAACGACTGGATGGGTTCCGATAAACAACTATGGCATAACTCAGATCACGATGACATCAGGCAGCATTGTCATGTCATCACTTCAGGCAGCCAAAGACAGAATCATTATCACCGGGGCATTAACTGCAAACGTCAACCTGATATTCCCTGCGTGGATCAAATCATGGGTTGTTTACAACAACTGCACCGGTAACTTCTCTATCACCTGCAAAACAGCGGCCGGAACGGGGATTGCAGTCATTCCAGGGCTGGCATCAAGGCTTTTCTGTGACGGCGTAAATATTACCGACGAAACGTACAACCCAAATAATGACATGGTCGGCATGGTAGCTGCGTTTGCCATGAATAGCGCACCTGAAGGATGGTTAATTGCGAATGGCTCTGCGGTGAGCAGGGTTACATATGCGCGTCTGTTTTCTCGTGTAGGGACTCTCTATGGGGCAGGAGACGGCTCAACGACATTCAACCTTCCCGATGCCCGAGGCGTAGTGCTTAGGGGCGCTGATTTGGGCTCTGGTCGTGATAGTGGGCGCGTGTTCGGTAGCTACCAGCCTGACGCGGTAAAAACTATCGACCTCAAATTCCTTGGTTCAAATGGCAGCGCCGGTGGCAGCACTGTTTTTGCAGTAGAAGCAAATAAGTCACCACTTTATGCATCAGGGATAACTCAACCATCCGGTCCAGACGCTCCAGCATTTCAAATGACTGGTGCTATTGAGAACCGCGTCAAAAACATTTCCATCCTTAACTGCATTAAATATTAAGGGCTGCATATGTCTTTTACTGATACAGCAAATGCTAAGAAATATGCCTCTATATCCGAGACGGCTGCAGCTCAGGCAAAATTATACGCGGATAAGCTTGAGCAGGCTCCAGACTATGCAGGGCAGGCAGCAGCCTCAGCCGCTGCGGCAGCTTCATCAGCTCAGTCTGTAGTAAATACGGAAGCTGCGGTAAACGCACTGGCTGCATCAGCAAGTGCATCAGCTACTCAGGCTGCAGCATCTGCATCTGAAGCGGGTAACGCCGCTGCTGCTGCAGTAAGCCAGTGCCTTAGAGTTCCTGTGGGTGAGTCTATCTCGATTCTTCCGGCTGCGGCTGACAGGCATGATTCCCTGGTGCAGTTTGATTCATCAGGACAGGTGTCAGTTCTTCCCAAATCAGGAATAGCCATCCTTGATTCAGGAGGAAAAATCCCGGTATCAATGATACCAGCGATCGCATTAACAGAGCCTTTTGTTGTTAGCTCTCAGGCTGCAATGCTGGCACTTGATGCACAGGTAGGGGATATAGCAAAACGAACCGATCTCGGGTATTCATTTTGCCTGGCATCATCGCCAGCATCTACGCTTAGTAACTGGGTTCAGTTAACAGATGATGTTCTGGCGCAACTGGGATTACCCACCGGTGCAACTCAGGTTGGAGCGACCGATGATTCCGGAAGCAACACTACCGTACAGGGAGCCCTTGCGTTAAAGGCTTCGCTAGCAGCGCTTGCCGCAACGAATGGCTATACGCTTATCCCATCAATGGCCCCTTATATCCAGATGCAAAGATGGAGGGAAGACGGAGATCTGAGAGGGTGGGGGTGTGCTTGTGATGGGGTAACGGATGATTCTGATAACTTTCAGGCTGCAATCATTTATTCAGAAACAAACGATCGCCAACTTTATGGCCCTGGACCGGTCAGAATAACCAAGAAGATAACATTCACTAAACCACCACAGTTTCGCGGTTTTATGTACTCACCTCCTGCCATTGGCAGCTTTGCTGGAACTCCTTACGCTAAGAAAGGTTTCATCATTTATTCAGAGGTTGCGTCTGGTTACTGCATTGTTATCAACCCACCAAGCAATAACGAATACATACGTGGTCTTAACCTTATTGATATTCATGTCCTGGCGAAAGGCGCTGGAGTAAGTGGTGCTGGGGTACAGATAGCAAACTGTGGATGGGGGGGGTACGTAAGAGGGTTGGTGGTTGAAGGTTTCCATGGTGGTGGACTCACACTAAGCCAGCTGCAAGATACGCTTTTTGACCAGCTAGAAATTCTAGATTGCGGAACTGATGGTTCAATTTATGCGCTGAACATCATCAATGGGTCAAACCTTCTTGCATTTAACCGTTGTCGATTAGAGGTTAACAATGCCCAGCTCAGAATAAATAGTGGATTCGGATTTGAATTTAATAACTGTCACTTTGAACAGGGTGATTACCCGGGAACGGATGTAGATCCGAACTTCCAGAGGATAAACCGCTATCCGTCCATAGTATTTCAGGGAACTGATAATGTTAAATTCCTAGGCGGTCAAATATTTGGAGCCACCTTGCAACGGCAAATGTCGGTTTACGGTATAAGTGCGGCTGATGCTGCATACCATATTGCTGTTGATGGTGCATGCACATCGATATCATTCATTGGTACGACAATGGGATTTGGGTATGGCTCTGGCAAAATAATAGAAATGCATGGTGATGGAATCGTTACTGACTGTACTTTTAAGGCTCTTTGTACAGAAGTTGCTCCATTGGTCATGGATAATAACATTCAGTTTAAAAACAATAACATATCCTATCAGGATAACGCTACAAATGTCACTTTCACTGCCTTAAATGCCTCTCAAGCTACAGTAGAGGGAAATGTTTTTGGCTGCGTTAACTCCGGTTCTGTCAATAAGACAGCAGGCGCTATCATTATCTCTGATCCAGTCAGAAAGCCTCGTCTGGGAATGAACCAGTACATTATCAATAAGTACAGCTATTTCACCGACGGAAACCAGGTCCTGATAAGCCAGGCAACTGATGGATACATTCAGGTTCCTGGAGGCAGTATGGACATGAGACAGTACAGCCCAAATAAAAAATATGCTCTTAACACCACGACTACGGTCACTGCTGTAAGCAACCTCCTTGATGGTCAGATTGCAACCTTCCTAAATACTGCCTCTGGAAATGTCACATTCCAGAATAGCAGCGCGCTGTCATGTAAGGGGGCAGTCAATGCGGTAGTACCTCCTGGCGAGTTCATTTCCTTTGCCAGAAATGACTTCAGCGGAACAGTAAAAGAAGTATCGAGAAGCTTCTGATACAATAAGCCGGTTGTAGTTGACCGGCTAAATTCAGGATGAGCATGAACAGAAGAGCTTTTTTGAAAGCAACAATAGGAATGGCCGCACTGTCTGGTATGGGTGGGTATGGTGCTTACAGCATTCTTAAGCGACCACAAATATCCCTGTGGGGCCACTCTTTCTTCGGCAATAACCAGACATTTTCTGCGAAATTGATATCAGAGACAGGATGCAAGGTATTCAACTTTGGTCTATCAGGGTCAACATCAGAAAGCATAGCGTTAAGGAATGGCGCGTACCACAGACGCTATGCTTCTGAAAATGGTGTTCTATCTCCCGGGGAGAAAAACAAACTCACTCCTAATATTCCAGGTCCGTTAAGGCTATGGGGAAATGCTGCTGCGGATTGGGTTCATTTACCTTGCGAGTTGGGCGGGAGGGGAGGCGTTCTTGACTGGGATGGAAAGAGGGTTACTTTCACACCAGAAGGCAAAGGTGAAGTTGCTTATTTGAATCAGCCGTCTGTATTAACTGTTTATCCTATGACAACAGTTTCCACGGATAACGTGCCAGAGAGATTCAGCTATCCAGATCATCCTAAATCTATCTATCTTTTATGGCTAGGGAGAAACAACTCCACACAACCAGATGAAATCATGCGTGATGCAAAGGCCATCGTAGCCAGGATGGATAAAGGGAATAACCGATTCGTCATCCTTCCAGAGTTCCCGGCGTCATACGAACCAAAAGGCACAAAGGGCGCTGATGAAATCGCGCTTATCAACAGCCTGTATAAGAAATCCTTCCCTGAAAATTATTGCGAAATTGATGGTGTAGACCTGCTTCAGAACTTCATGAATCACCACAACCCGCAGAGCAAGCAAGACCTGGCAGATATCAAGGATGGCATCACTCCATCATCCCTGAGGGACGATGAACTGCATCCGTCAATAACGAAAAAGGACGGGGCACTGTTTGCAGGCACCGAAGTTAACGCAGAATTTGTCGCTAAATTTCTGAAGCTTAAAGGCTGGGTTTAAGCACCGCCACCACCATCACTTAATGGGTAGTGATGCTATCTGATAAATCCTGACAACAATCAGACTTGATCGATACCACCGATCAATAATACTGTATGCACATACAGTAAATATCGGAGGTGCATCATGGGATTCCCGAGTCCAGCGCAGGATTTTGTAGAGCAACGCATATCATTAGACCAGCGCATCATAACCAGGCCAGCGGCTACGTACTTCATGCGTGCCGGTGCGACGCATTATCGTGAAGGTATCCTGAGTGGCGCTTTGCTTGTTGTGGACGCATCATTGAGCCCGTGTGATGGGTCATTGCTGGTTTGCGCTGACGGTGGAGAGTTCCGCATTAAAAGATATCGTATTCATCCAGAGCCTCACCTGGAGAATCTGGATAATGGTAAGCGAGAGAGGTTGCCTGACAAGAACGAAGCATCAGACACATCGCGTCCGGTGTTCGGGGTGATCACCTACATCATCAACGATGCGCGTTCTGGTGAGTTTGATGATTGCCCGGTGATGTGAGACAAAAGTGGGACACACAAAGCTTTGCATCGGTTTGCAAGGCTTTGCATGTTTTTCGAAGATGGGGCGTGTGAGCGCAGTGTTGGCGGGGTATGTTATTGAGTTAAAAGGTAGTTCTTATAATTCGTAATGCGAAGGTCGTAGGTTCGACTCCTATTATCGGCACCATCCTCTAGTTTTCTCACGTCAATTCACATCAACAAAACCTTTCAAAACATACAAATTACGCTGTTTTAGTCGTTTGAGGTCACCCCTTGTCTCATGAAATCAACATGCGATTGGGGGGTAATCAGGGCATCTTCTGTTCGGCTTAGTAAATGTACCCTCGATGATGCTGAATGCCAGTCAGGTAGACGCCGCTAAAGGTAAAGATAAAAGCTATAAACCATCTGATGGAGGTGGCCTGTAACAGAGGTAAAAAACTCAGTATGTTACCTCTCGTTACCTCTCAATTTAATACTTGCTACCAATGTTAAGTGTTACACGTTCAGAACAAAATGCAGGGGAACCAAAATCCTTTCTTCTGGGAGGCAATAGAGGTTTCGCTATGCGAGTGATGAAAATTTACTGCCCGGAGTGTATGTCTGCGGCAACGGTGAGGAAAACAAACCGAAAGCACCCCAAATTATCAGATGTGTACTGTTATTGCTCAAATGTAGAATGTGGGCATACGTTTGTGATGAACGTTTCCTTCTCACACACGATTAGTCCCAGCGCTTTGCGCGGCCAGGGACGGATTAAAGAGCTAATGGATGCCCTGCCACCGGACGAGCGACAAAAAGCATTAGAACTCCTGTTGGCAGCCAAAGAGAACCAGTGAACGGCTCGCCGGGAGTAACTGAAATTTTCCCGGCTTCGGTTCATTAAATTTCAGCGGCTTAAGAAAAAATGTTTTTAATAATCAACTTGTTAACTTTTAAGTGTGCCGTCAGTTATCATGAAAAATCTCATCTAAAATTTTATATCTCTTTACTATCAATAGCTTAAACAAAGTGGTTACGATGCTGGAGTAAAGCTAAACTGAAAAAAGCTGAAATTCTTTTCACTCTTTTCAGTTCTCTGCTCGCTGTAAATCCCCAGTTGTGGCGCGGTCTGGCGCTATCATTTGTAAAAAATCCCAACTGAAAAATTTTTGCGATCTGAAAACCGCAGGCGGGTGCGGTGTAGTGCGATTTTCGTGGATGTGAGGTTTAGGCCACTATCGGACTTGATCAACTTAATAGGTTTGATATGATAAATTTCTCTTTACGCGAAGGATAACAATCAGGTTAATCCTTAGTCGGGCGTTTCGCTAGACTCTAACTTATTGCGTGTGATTGGGTTGCGCTAAATGCTTTTGGCACGATCCTTCACAAGCTCAGGAGCGCACCAAAAGCATTTAGCGCATCCTCTAGGTAAAGGGAATACAAGGTGGCAGTGCCACCTTGTTTTTTTTCGCATGGAGTGTTTGTTTTGAGTGACTCTTCTTACGACTCTGAGTATCTGAATGCCCTCTTGGCTGAATGGGGGGAGCTTACCACTGCTAACTTTAGTGTGCATTATACCCCTCCGGTAGTGTTTGTTTGTGGTGGGCCAGCCCTTCAGATTGGTGACAGCTTACGGGAGCGAGTGTTTAGATATTTTGCTGAAAGTAATCCTTTGACTTCAAAATCACTCGTGATGGCCGAAGCTTTTAAAGATTATTTTAAAAGCGGAGCTTATACCGATTTAATGCAATTTGAGGATGATATAGCTAATATATCAACCTTAGTAGTAATATTTTTAGAAAGTGCAGGGTCGCTCGTTGAGTTAGGTCTGTTTGTAAATAAAACATCTTTAGCTCATAGATTATTAGTATTTGTTCCTGCGGAAGAACTGGCAGGGGATGAGGAGAAGGATATTCCTCCTCGTTCTTCGTTTATTTACTTAGGGCCACTAGAGAGTCTTCGTAGGTTATCAGGTGACTCTGTAAGCGTATACCCTTGGCCAGATAAAGAAAAGTTGCACTATCCTGAGTTAGAGCATGTTGCAAATGACATATTAAGAAAGCTTGATTCTGTTCCAAAAACTGAGAAATTCTCAAGCGATAATTCAGGCCATATAGCAGCCTTGATATTAGAAGTAATCTTATTGTCTGAACCCATTAAAATAACGGAGATTGAATGGGTTTTAAGTTGCTTAGACATAAATATTCCGCTTAGTAGAATTTCTAAGTTATTGTATCTTTTAGATGTTCTTAAGCTCATTGAATCAATAGAGTATAGTGGTTCAATGTACTTTTTTGTAAGAGATACGAAGCTGAGTAAAATTAAATTTGGCAGAACAAAGGCAGGTAGAACAAAAGACTCCCCAAATATGAGAATGGCTATTATTCAATCCTACATTAAGTTAGATGGAAGCCATATGGATGAAACTGCAAAGAAACGTCGTAATGTTCTTTCGCAAATAAGGCAGAGGAGAGGGGCATAAGATGGATATTGTAGAATTCCTCGCGCAAGCTGTCTTTTTATCAGAGAAAGAATTTGTTAGTTATGTCAATACTATGCCCCGCCGCTATAAGCAATTCTATATCAAAAAAAGAAATGGTGATGACAGGCTAATAGCGCAACCTGCTAGAACGGTCAAAACCTTACAACTTACCGTTGTGGGTATGCTTCAACATGATTTGAAAATACATGACGCATCAATGGCTTATGTTAAGGGCAAGAGCATTAAGGATAATGCTTTGCAACATGTAAATAATCAATATTTGCTTAAAATGGATTTTAAGAATTTCTTCCTATCTATAAAGCCTGAGATGTTTTTAACTTGTGTTAGAAAGCAGGGCTTAAAACTAAGTGAGCGTGACTCACTGATTTTAGCTAATTTATTCTTCTGGAAACTGAGAAGGAACAGCTCATTACGATTAAGTATTGGTGCACCATCTTCTCCCTTTGTGTCAAATGTAACCATGTATTATTTTGATGAGATGGTTTCTGATATTTGTAATGAATATGGAATAACATATACACGGTATGCTGACGATCTGACATTCAGTACTAATAAAAAAGGCATTCTTTTTTCATTGCCTCCTTTAATTAAAGATTCTTTGAAGCAAACTGGTCTTAATGATATAAAGATAAATAATAAGAAAACAGTGTTTTCGTCGAAGAAATTCAATCGTCATATTACTGGGGTGACTTTGAGTAATGATGACAAAATCTCTTTGGGTCGAGAGCGAAAAAGAATGATAAGTGCTATGGTTCATCATTTTAAAAATGAGGTTCTTGAAGTTGATGAAATATACAAACTTAAAGGATATCTTGGCTTTGCAAATTATATTGAACCAATGTTCATCGCCAGATTGAAAAGAAAGTATGGCGAAAATGTTATAATGCAGATACAGAAATTTATTGTGTAATCTTCTATATGTTGAAAACCCTCTTGAGAGGGTTTTCATCTTCCGCACACCTTACCTCCATTGTGCTGAAATTTGATTTCTTCAAATATCTACAGCTTTCATGGATCTCCCGACCTTACACAGATGATGTGGGGGCATTAATGGGGGCATTTCATTATTGTTTTTTTTGTTTGTTATTGAAAATCAGGTGTTTATGTGTTTTTATGGTTCCTATTATCGGAACCATCTTTCACGCTGTCCTTTTACAACCAAATAAAAAATATTTACCTCTTTTCATAGAGATTTATTGCGACTCAGTTATAACTTTCTTCCGACAGCCCCGACAAACCATCACACATCTCCTGCAACTCATTAAACATCCTTGCCACATGGAAGCCATCGCACACCGAATGATGCACCTGCACTGCGAGAGGTAATAGCACTTTTCCATCCTGCTCGTAGTATTTCCCAAACGTGAACATAGGCGAAAAGAAGTTCTTCATATGCGCAATGTTCATCGTAAAGTTCGTAAACGTAACCCACGGAATAGACGAGACGAAAAAGACATTTTCCCGGGACTCTTCCTTAGGCCAGTAAGAAAGGCTATTACCATAGCGGGCCGTATCTTCTGCATACGTGTTCTGGAAGTGATGAATATTGCCGTCATAGTGGCTCCACAGTGACGAAAACGTCTCCGTTTCGGGGTGGAAAATGGTGTAGCTGGGATGAACTTCATTCCATATGACAAGCTCATTGTCCTTCATGGCCATACGGAACTCAGGATGCCGGTTCATGATGTTAGACAGGAGAAAAATGATCGTCGGGTAAAACTTCCAGCCCACCGCTTTGATATGTTTTCGCAGCGCGGTAATGTCGATCAGAACGGTTTGGTTAATTGTGCATTCAGCAAATGACTGGAAGACTTCAAAATGCTCCTTCCTTGGCCAACGAGATAAATCAACAGGCGTATACTCCGGGGCTGTTTTTTTCATTGTTTAACCTTTGATTATCAACCGTCTACGTGATTTTTGGCCAGAAACAACCGGACAACCATTTCAACCGTATCTAATCTTCCTGTCAATCTCAGCCTGTGGTTTTCCGAACAGGTACCCCTGCACGAGATCGCAGCCAAGCGCCTGAAGACGTTCAAGCTGCGCTTCGGTTTCAACACCTTCAGCAATGACCCGCATGTTGAGGCTCTTCGCCATGCCGGTAATCAATTTAACGATATTAAGGGCATCATCCTGCGTGGATATCGGATTCACAAAGGATTTATCTATCTTAATTTTATCAAAATTCAGTTCACTCAGTCGTGAGAGCGAGGAATATCCCGTTCCGAAATCATCGATGGAAATTTTGACACCCAGTGCCCGGAGCTTTTTGAGAATAGTGATCGGCATGTTGCTGTCACTGAAGAGCGAAGACTCTGTTACCTCTAGCTCAAGTCGGCTGGCCGGTAGCCCTGTCTCTTTCAGGATGGACTGCACCATCGCGGTAAACGATTTCGTGCCTAGCTGAACGGGTGAGACGTTCACCGAGATCCTGGCCGGCACCGCCCAGGACACCGCTTCCCGGCAGGCCATCTCAAGCACCGACTTGCCGATCTCATTGATCATCCCCGTTTTTTCAGCGACGGAAATAAAATAATCTGGCGCGAGTATCCCTTTCACCGGGTGTATCCAGCGAATAAGCGCTTCATAGCCGTAAATTTCATTGCTGAATGAATCGACAATAGGCTGGTAATACACAACGAATTCATTGTGATCGATCGCCAGAGCCATATCATGTTCAAGGGTTCTGCTTTCCTGCAGTCTCTGCAGCATCCACTGCCGGAAGACCTTGATCTGCTGCGAACCTTCTTTTTTCGCTTCGTAAAGGGCCAGATCGGCAAATTTGTATAGATAATCAGAGCGTCGTTCATTATCTGATAAAACGATACCCACGCAGGTGGCAATTTTTATCAGCTGGTTATTAATCGTATAGGGCTGGCTGATATGATCGCTGATTTCTTTGGCGCGCGAAACGGCGGCGGTTTCCGTGAGTCCGCTGGAGAGAAGGGCGAATTCATCGCCGCCCAAGCGGTAAAACGTATCCGTTGCGCTGCTCATCGAGGTCAGCCGTCGGGATACCTGATTCAGCAGCAAATCTCCCGTATCATGGCCATAGGTATCGTTGACCTCTTTGAAGCGGTCTAAATCAAATAACATTACGGTGACGGGGACGTGGTTTTTATCTGCCTGAAGATTAATTTTGTTGAGATCGTCCCAGAAGAAAAGGCGGTTTTTCATGCCGGTGAGGGAGTCATGATAAACATCATACTCCAGCTTCGAGTTCTGAATTTGCAGCTTTTCTTTTGATATTTGAAGCTCGTCAGCCAGGCTTTTCACCTGCATATGTGCTTTCAGAATGTTTTTATTCTGGTAGATCATTAAGAAGCCAAGAATAAAGCTTAAAATCACCAGGAGCAATGAAAGTGCCGAGTAGATATAATACAGTATCTGTATTTTCTTATTGGATTCGTTAACTGTGTTAATATCTTTTGTTAATGCCGTGGCAGAAAGCTGGCTTAGCGGTGCATCAAGTTCATGCATATTTGTCAGGTATGCTTTTAACGCCGGGTGGCTCATATTTTCAAGATGGCTATCCAGATAGGCCAGTATGTTTTCTAAGCGTAAAGCGAGTTCCTGATGCGTTTTATCGCTGTCAATGTAGCGACCTAAATCGCCCCCCTTCATTAAATCGCCCTGACTGAGCATAATTTCGAGGCGCATGCGGACCTGGTCTATCGTAACGTCATCGGTATCGGTTGCGTATAGACCAAGCCATGATTCAAAACGGTAATACTCTGATACCAGTTGTGCCACGGACCAGGACTCAGTGTATTGAGTCAGTTTTTGCAATTCTTGCTGACGATCATAAACAAGGTATGCAATATATCCTGTCGTGATAAAAAGAGAAAAAATGATACCAACCAGTATCCTGTTCATTATGTTCTCCTGAACGACTACTCAATCTTCATTTTGCTTACCTGCCATGCTGATCGTGAGTAATAAATCTGATTATTCAACTCAGGAAGACTGTCATAGGGGTATACAATGAACGATGGGCCTTTATCGCGGATGCGCATATATTCGCCATTGACCTTTAAGGCAAGGATGGCGTTGTATTTTTTAAAGTCGCTGAGAGGGATGATGGTTGAGTAATCATTGAGCGCAATAACATTCACGTTCGTACCTTTTGCACCCACATAATCCATGAGCTTGCTCATTGGGACACCCTCAAACTTCGTACGACCGTTATACCAGGGGGAGGTTGTCTCGAAACTCACGACACCCAGTTTTTCAAGGCTGGCGAGATCAAACACTGCTTTTCCATTTTCATTGGTATTTTCTATATTACCGGAAATCGTTAAAATGGGTTTACCAACTGGTTTTGGCAGGTCGCCAGCCCAGGTTACACTCTGTACCAGACAGCATAACAGCAGTAGGGTTAATCGCATTTTGACCTCCACCTTTTAACAGAAGTATAAGAATTATAATTTAGATATCACACGAGTTGATATATTTTGTTGGGAAGTCAGGGGTTTTATCGTTTTTATTGATGTGATATCAATGAAATCAATCAGTTAGGTGGCGTGGGTGACAGAGTGTTTGATACCCAAGCGACACTTAACTTTTTGATAAAAGCTAAAATTGCGGGCATAAATGCTCTGTTGATTAAAAAATAATCGCTTTAATTGAGGGATATTATCTTCCACGACAATTATGGGGTGTTCGTGGCGTTTTGACGCGCGAATCTGGAGACCAAATACGTGCTCCGGTTGTGTCCGTTGTTTCAGGATGATGACAAGGGAGGACACGAACATTCCGACTGTGCGTGTCCCCTACCACTTGCCTTACTTCAGGTCCTCCCGGATGGCTTACGCCGACTTGCCCCTTTCGCTATGCTGTCAAACACTGCGTCCCGGTAGATCCACGCGTGAACCAGTGCGGCAGAGAGATGGACCAGCACCACGGCAAAAAGCAATTTTGCCAGAAGGCTATGGGCGTCGTGACACCATGCATACAGTGCTGGACTGGTCGGGACAATCGCCGGCAGGTTGACGCCATCAAACATCACAATCGGCAGGCCCGCTGCCGACAGCTGCGCCCAGCCCAGCAGCGGCATAGCCAGCATTAACCCATACAGCATCCAGTGTGATGCCTTTGCGGCAAGCACCTGCCAGACGGGCAAATCGGCAGGAAGTGGGGGCGTGCGGCTCAGGAGCCGGTTGACCAGACGCACCAGTGCCAGCAGTAAAATGGCGATACCCAGCGGCCGGTGCAGATCGATTAACCAAATCCGGTGATGTAACGACGTCATCATCGCGGCACCGATGAACAGCATGGCCAGGATCATCACCGCCATCAGCCAGTGCAGGCTCCGCGCCAGGGTATTGAAATGCTGCGGCGCGTGCTCTCGCCTATCTTTATTTGGGCTCATTTTACCTCCTGCTTTTGCACGGCTTCGGTGGCCTTGCCGTAGCCGATTTCCAGTTCACGGCGGCTGAAAGAGTGGGAGTAGGCCGCGGAGCGGGCGTTTAAGATGGGATCGTCAGACACCGCAACGCCTGCAGGAACGACAGAAGGGTCAAAGTTAACGTCGCGGCACGCGCCTGTGGATTGTGCTTCGACGCGCGTCACTTCCAGCGTACCGGCCACCCTCTTTTTGCGATCGTCCGGCCATGGCTGGGAAGGGTCATCCACCGGATCGCCCGGCTGTGCGAGCTGCAAAACGTAATCCCAGTAGAGTGGCTTCTGCGCCAGGCGCTGACGCAGGTTTTCGAACAGGAAGTTGTCATCGGCTTTCTGCCGTTGCTCATCGCTTATCGACAGGAAAGGCTCGTGCGGACGCATCATCCAGCGAACGGCTTGACGTTCCCCCTGCGCGTTCACAAGGTAAAAGGCGTTAATGCTGTAAAACGTCGCGCCCGCGAAGCTGCCGGGGGCGGGTTTTTGTGCCGCCCATTTAAGGTATTTCTCCGCCTCCGGGTACGCTTTTAAAAAGTCTTTGAGACGCTGCGGATCCGGTTTCCCGGTGGCCGCATCAACAGCCGTGGCTTTTCGCAAGGCCAGAAAACCTTCCGGGCTGTGCGTGGCGAAGAAAGGCTCGTTGTTCATCGCCATCCGCCATTGTTGCTTGTCATCTGTCTTCAGCAGCAGCGCCATGCTCAGGGTTTTAGTCGTACTATCCGGGGCATGCGGATCGCCAGTACCAATAGAAAACCGGCCCACCACGGGCACTTCCTGCTGCGAGAAGAGGCGGGAGGTTGAAAGGGAATCCGCCGAGCCGTTTGGCGTAAAGGTGCCGGCAAAGCAGATGCCTTTTCCATGCGCGCGACGAAAACCCGGCGGGAAGGGTTTCGGTGTTTCACCCACCAGTGCCTGGCTGACCGTGCGTGACCCAAGCCAGCCCGCCGTCCATGCAAAAGCAGATGCCAGCGTACCGGCGACAACGGCGATCGCTGCCAGCGCGCCCCAGGTTTTTTTGGACCTCAAATCCAGTTTCGACATAGACGTTTTTCCAGAACAAAATATCTTCACCTGTCATGCGCAACGTATTGCGCGTGGCAGGTGTTAATACAGTGGCGAATATGGCTCGAGTATAGGAACTAAGGGGCGTAAAGAAAGAATATCACGAAAAGTTTAAACCTTTCCGCTGCAATAGACCGGGTTACTCATCGTGGCGGAAGTTGTGACCGAGTCGGTGACCCAGCGAGAAATAGTGGCGAAATAGATAATAGAGGGGGTTCCATTTCTCCACGTTAAATTTTACTCCTCTCTGAGTATGAATTAATAATGCCTCAGATATGTGGACGCAGGTTATCGTGGCATCAACGGACACCAGGTTCCCCTGCGAACCGGTCAGGGGCGATATCCCGCAAACCTGAGCCTCTATTTGTACAGGACACTCTTTAATTCTCCACGAGTTAATCGTCACCGCTTTTTCCTTATGGAAATTCCCGCAGCTAAATTTGTCCTGTTCAAAAACATATCCCCTCTTTTTCTTCCATTCCGGTGGCGATGCTTTTCCCGTTTTATTTGCGATAGCTTCAATATTCTGCCAGAGCCTGCTGTCCGGTATGTTCAGAACAATTTCGGGGTTACCCGTGATATTTTCATAACACTTTCCGGAGGTGCCAAGCCCGAACACGATATTCCGGTCAAGGATCCACCACGACGAGACCGGGCTTAGGTTGGTTGAACCGTCAGGATTTTGGCTGGAGATAATGGCGACCGGTGTACCAAAATATAAAGAAGCAAAATCGACCTGCTGGGTTTTCATTTTATCATCCTCTGATTAAAGGAGACCCAGTCTACGTTGTGCAAACGTGCGTTACTTCGGTGAAGCGCGAAGTAAAACGCGCCTCACGGAATTTCCAGGAGCGCAATGTTAACCACTTCTTTCTGAGCAGGGGGAAGACATCACGTTCAGCCTTTAAGGAAATAAGAACGTGCGAAATTATGAGCCCATATATGCAGGTCTCCTGGTTTACTTGCCCTTATTTTTGTAAAGCATCGAGACGCAAGCGCCACAAATCATAGCGTTCTTCTCCCGGTTTAACGGTTCCCGCGAAGTGGTCATTGAGGCGACTCGAGGTAAATACCAGGTCTCCGTTCGGACGGATTGCCGGCGTGTCTGGCCAGCGCACCTCTTCGCTTGCCGCAATCAGCGACATGGAGTGGGTTTCAGGATCGTATCTGACGATACCATTGCGTGTGACATCGGTAATGTAGAGGTTACCTTTTACATCTGTCACCATTCCGTCGGTGTTGCCCCCCACGCGACCCAGATCGCGGATCTGCCCGGCAATTTGCGCATTGGTTGACGCAGGCTGCCTCAGTATCGCGGTCGGTACCGCATAGGCGTGCGTGCCGGTTGTCACTGTCCAGTACAGCGTGCCCGCATCGGGTGAAAGCGCAATGCCATTGATACCAATCAGTAATGGTTTACCAGGCCAGACTTCAGTCCCGTGCGAGACGACGTTAACGCCTGGCTCAATCTGCAGCGCAGGGTGACGATCGAGCACGCGCCGGGCCGTACCGGTAGCGAAATCAACGATAATTAGTCCCACCTGGTTTTCAGGCGCGCTCCGCGAGCCGCTGTCGGAGATATAGGCGACACGGCGGTTCTCATCGACCACCACATCATTCAGAAAGCTGGCCTTGCGGTCCGCTACGCCGTCCAGGGCGATACGTTTGATGATGCGGCCAGAGTGGAGATCCAGTACGACCAGTTTCTGCGCCCCCGCGGGGGACTCTGTTTCGCCTGCAACAAACCCCATGTCCAGCGCCCATAGCCAGCCGTTTTTACGGTCACTATAAAAACCGAGCACGTTGCGCAGGCTCTGAGCGGGATCGGTGTTCACCGCATTCCCCTCGCGGGAGGGAAACGCCGTCAGGCGGGCAGGGCCAGACTGCGCCGTCGTATCCAGAATGCTTAACGTGGCGGGTGCTGCGGCGGAAATCAGCCGGGGCGTGCTGACAAAGGCCCGGTCCATTGCATCAAAGTGGATACCTGCAATAGGGGCATTGACCGAACCGGAAAACGTCGCAGGTATCTTTCCGTCTTGAGCGGTTTCCCAGCTCACACCGGCGTAGCTTCGCCAGCGCTCCAGAGGCGGGTGGTTCGCCGCGTTGACAACACTTGGGAAAGCGAACAACGCCGCCATTGCGATGGCGGGCAGAATAAGGGGGCGGTTGAACATTGGCAGGCTCCAGTAGCGCGTTCAGGTGATGAATGCTGGCCACTTTACTCATCGCCCAACGGGAGATAAATTAGCCAAATTGAAAAACATTTGTTCCTGAGAGAGCAAAATGAGCCGGAAATTCGATTACCTCGGCGACGTTGAAGTCTTCATTGCTGTGGTTGAGCACGGCTCATTTACGGGCGCAGCGGTTGCCCTTTCAACCACCCCTTCGGTACTGAGCCGCGCGGTCACCCGTCTGGAAGCGCGTCTTGGACGGCAGCTATTACAGCGCACGACCCGCCGTGTGGGGCTGACTGAAGCCGGACGCGTCTATCTTGAGCAGGCGCGTTCTGCGTTCTCTCTGCTTGATGACGCCGAACGCGTTGGCCGGGGTCAGGAGGGCGATCTGACCGGGCGCGTGAGAATGAGTGTCCCGACCACCTATGCCCACTACCGCCTGCCGCCGCTGCTGGCGCACTATAATCAACGCTACCCACGCGTACAGGTGGAGCTGAACATTACTAATCGCAATGTTGACCTGATCGCAGAGGGGTTCGATCTGGCGATCCGTCTGGGACAGTTGCCTGACAGTGGACTTGTGGCGCGTAAGCTGGAAGACGCGGCATTGCTTCTGGTCGCCTCCCCGGACTACCTGCACCGGAGAGGAAAGCCTCAGACGCTGGAAGAGCTGCAGCGCCATCAGTGCCTGCCGTTTATCATGCCGCGCACCGGGCGTATCGCCCCCTGGGTATTTCATGACGAAGGGCGCGATATTGACTGGATGCCGGGTTCAACTATCGAAATATCAGACGATGTACTCGGCGTGGTTTCGCTGGCGGAGCAGGGGATGGGGATCTGCCAGAGCTATGAATTTATCGTTCGCGACAGAATAGAGCGCGGTCAGTTAGTTGAGGTGCTGCCGCACCTTCGGGGACGATCGCGGCCTTTCTCCGTGCTGTTTGCCCCGCACCGACGCCAGTCAGCAGCCACCCGGGCAATGATTGGCCTTCTGACCCGACAAGAATGACAAGGACGAGTCCACCATGAAAAAAGCGCGTTTTTCCTTTTGGATCCCTCTCATCGCGGGCGGGATAGCACTGATATCGGCTTTTGTGGTCTGGTCAGTCAACATTTACCGCGTGACATACCTTTCGATCCGCGGGGAGCAGTACCTTGCCTGTGGGGCGTTGCTGCTGGCGCTGGTGCCGATGGTCTATTTCATCAGAAAGGGGAGACTGAAAGGTAAGCGCCTTGCTGACGCGGTCAAAATCTACCTCGGCTTCTTTATTTGCAGCCTGCCGGTTGCCATGTTCGCGGTCTTCACAACGGCCTGGCTGCTGGAGGGGGACTATTCGGCCTGGAGCAAACCTTACCGGTATGAGTCCAGTACCCGCCACACCTGCTCGGGTGCGGAAGTCTACGAGCCGGAATTAAAGAAGGAGATCCGCATCTGTAACCCGCAGGGTAACGTTTATTCCGATACCACCCTGTATGTGGAAAAGCGGAGCAATGCCCTGGGGATTGTGGTGCTCTGGGCTATCACGCGCGCCTGAACCGGGGAAAGTCAGGGCGCGAGAATCAGCCTCAGCCCGCCTCCAGCATCCCAAAACTCACAATCCGCGCGCGTCCCAGCTCTTTTGCCCGGTATAGCGCCACATCCGCAGCGCGCAGCAGGTTGTCGGTCTGGGCATGTTGTGGATAGCTGGCAATGCCAATCGACACGTCCACCGGCCCAATCTCGGTCAACCCGTAGCGAAGCGACAGCTCATGCACGCCGGTGTAAATCTTCTGCGCGCAGGCGTACGCTTCTGCTTCATCGGCACCGGAAAGCAGCACCAGAAACTCCTCGCCCCCGTAGCGGAATGCCAGCCCGTTGTCATGTGCGGCCCGCTGAACAATTGACGCCACGCTTTTGATCACCAGATCGCCCGCTTCATGGCCGAAACGGTCGTTAATGCTCTTGAAGTGGTCGATATCAATCATCATGCAGCTTAACGGTACGCCAGTGCGTATCGCCTGTGCCGTTTGGGTTTGCAGGGTATCTTCCAGATGATGACGATTACGCAGGCCGGTGAGCGGGTCAAACAACGCTTTTTCCAGCAACGCGTCGCGCAGACGCTGGTTGGCCAGCGCCAGCCCGAGCGCCTCGGCCATCAGCTCCAGATACGCGCGGGAAGGGGCATTATCCGCCGTGATATTCTGGAAGGAGAGCAGGCCAATGGCCTCACCCTGAGCGATAAGCGGCACGCAAAGCGCGCTTTCCGCCTGGGATGCCGGAAGATGGTAGCAGGCAATATCCGGCTCGCCGTTCACCGGCGGGTGACTCTGCCCGCGACGCACGGCCCAGCACTCGTCCGGGTGGAACGTCGTCTCTTCACCCACCGGCGAAAGCCATTGCGCGACGCAGCGCATCTGCCACGGCTCGCGGTCAAGGACGTAGAGCCGGCCCGCGATCCCCGGCGCGATATTGGGGGCAAACAGCTCCGCCACGTTAATCACATCGTTAAAGTTCTCACACCCCTGCAGCCGCTGGGTCATGCGCGCCAGCAGCTCGCGGATGGCCCAGTCGGCATCGCGCTCTTTTTCCAGACGCTGCCGCGCCAGGCCGTTTTCACGGAAGATGCTGATGGCCTGAGCCATATCGCCTATCTCATCAATCTGGTTGAAATTGGGCGTTTCAACCGCGTAATCCTGGGATGCCAGGCGGTGCACCACGTCGCTCAGGCGGACCACGGGGCGCAGCACGCGGCGTTTTAATATAAAGCCGAGCACAAACAGGAACAGCAGGGCGGTCATGCCGACCGTCAGCTCAGAGGCGGTACGCAGCGCTTTCGATTTTTTTGTCGCCTCCTGAACGGCGGCGATGACGCGCTTGTCGAGTATCTGGCGGAAGTGATCGAGCTGATTCTGCGCGCGCTCAAGCTCCTGCTCATAGGGCTGACCATAGAGCAAGGCTACGGCCTGGGCGTCTTCACCGCGTTCCAGGCTTTCGAGGGCGGTTTGCTGCTCGTCCTGCAGCTCATCGACGATCTTTATTCCTTCATGCAGCAGGGCCAGTTCTTCATCCGATGCGCCGTTATCCTGCAGCTTTTCCAGCCGAAGCTCGATGCGCTTCAGGCTGTTTTCTGCCTGGTTATATTCCTTGAGCACCTGAGGATCTTTTTTAATGGCGTACAGCCGCGCTAAATCAGACTGCGCCCAGATATCGGTTTCGATATCTTCCGTCAGCTGATCAAATTTCTGCCGTTGTTCAACGGCCTGACGCTCGAGGGTATCCGCACTGGACGCCATCAGCATGATGATGCCGGAGGCGATGGTCAGGCAGACCGTGGCCCCATAGGCCCAGTTTGTTATCGTCGCGATTCGCACCAGATGATCCTTTTACGACATGAGTAGGATGGCGTTCTTCAAATTATAGAAAACGTCTGATTTAAGGCGAAAAAAAAGGCGGCACGGCGCCGCCTGGTGTGGTCTTTATCGTCACGTCCTTACAAATCTGGAGGATTTTTTCCTTCTTCGATGAAATCCGCGTCCAGCTCTTCGGCGTTACCTTCGTGATCGCGTCCGGAGAAGAGGTTCCAGCAGGCGATAAACAGCGCGGCGATGAGCGGCCCAATCACAAAGCCGTTAATGCCGTACAGCTCCATGCCGCCGAGGGTGGAGATCAGAATCAGATAGTCCGGCATTTTGGTGTCTTTCCCCACCAGCAGCGGGCGCAGGATGTTATCCACCAGCCCGACGACGATCACGAAGAAGCCGACAATAAACAGCCCCTGCCAGATCTGGTGCGTGGCGAACAGGAAGATAGCGGCAGGCACCCAGACAATCGCCGAGCCGATGGCGGGCACCAGCGAGAGGAAAGCCATCAATGCTCCCCAGAGCACGCTGCCGTCGATACCGGCAATGGCAAAGGCAATCCCGCCGAGGATGCCCTGAACCACGGCCACCGCCGCCGTCCCTTTTACCGTGGCGCGCGACACGCCGACGAATTTGGCGAACAGATGCTGCTTGGCAAAATCGGACAGGGGCAGGGAGTCGAGGATCTGGCGTACCAGATACGGGCCGTCTTTCAGCAGGAAGAACAGCAGATACAGCATGATGCCGAAGCTAATCGCAAAGCCAAAGGTGCCTTTGCCGATCAGGAACGCGCTACCCGCCAGATACTGTCCGCCCTGCAGCGCGACGTCGGAGAGTTTTTTCTGGATCTGCGCCGCGTTGGTCAGGTTGTGATCCGCCAGGAAGCCGCTGGCCCAGTCAGGCAGGTGGTTGAAGATGCTCGCCACCACTTCCGGGAACTGGGTATTGTTCTCCTGCAGTTTGGTGTAAACCACGTTCAGCTCAATGGCGAGCGAGGAGAGGATCACCATCAGCGGAATAAAGACGATCAGGCAGATAATACCGATGGTCAACAGCGAGGCCAGCCCGTTGCGATCCCCCAGCGCGGCGCGAAGCTTGTTTTTTACCGGATTGAAGATAACGGTCAGAATGGCGGCCCACAGTATCGCGGAGAAGTAGGGCGACAGCACGTCGAAGAAGGCCCAGGTCACAAGGGCGAGAATGAAAATAAAGAAACCTTTAGTCAGTCCGTTAAAGCGCATCAGTCAGTCCTGGTTACTAAGAAACTGTGACGACTATAGAACCGATTGTGAGAATTACCAACCTTGCACCGGGTGGCGGCTGCGCCTTACCCGTCCTGCGGGCAGTGTTACGGTATGACTTCGCGCTTTACGGATACCACTTTCGACTGACCGAAGATCGCCTTTTCCCGCACCATGCTGTAAGTATCTGCTTGCGGAGGTGCTTATGGCCTGGCGTCCGATTCTCTATGTCATCCTCACAACCCACCCCAGACTCAGCGCGCGGCGCGCCCGTTTGCGTCTGGTCATCTAGCTTTTTATTAACAATCGCGGTATAACACACCTTCTTTGGATGTTTAGATGTCCATACGTATAGAAGGTAATATGCAAACACAACAAGAAAATGGGCAGCTTAAGCGCACCATGAAAACACGCCACCTGATCATGCTCTCGCTGGGTGGCGTGATTGGGACAGGGTTATTCTTCAATACCGGCTACATCATTTCCACGACCGGGGCGGCGGGCACGCTGCTGGCGTACCTCATAGGTGCGCTGGTGGTCTGGCTGGTGATGCAGTGTCTGGGCGAACTCTCCGTGGCGATGCCGGAAACCGGCGCGTTCCACGTCTATGCCGCGCGTTATCTTGGCCCGGCGACGGGCTACACCGTGGCGTGGCTCTACTGGCTCACCTGGACGGTGGCGCTCGGTTCGAGCTTTACCGCCGCGGGCTTCTGCATGCAGTACTGGTTCCCGCAGGTGCCCGTCTGGGCGTGGTGCGTGGTCTTCTGCGTGGTGATTTTTGGCCTGAACGTCATTTCCACGCGCTTCTTTGCGGAAGGTGAGTTCTGGTTCTCCCTGGTGAAGGTCATCACCATCATCGCCTTTATTATTCTTGGCGGCGCGGCGGTCTTTGGCTTTATCCCGATGCAGGACGGTTCCCCCGCGCCGGGCTTAAGCAACATCACCGCCGAGGGCTGGTTCCCGCACGGCGGCCTGCCGATCCTGATGACCATGGTGGCGGTGAACTTTGCCTTCTCCGGGACCGAACTCATCGGTATCGCCGCAGGGGAAACGGAAAACCCTCACAAGGTCATCCCGGTGGCGATCCGCACCACCATTGCGCGCCTGATCATCTTCTTTATCGGCACCGTGTTTGTGCTGGCGGCGCTGATCCCGATGCAGCAGGCGGGCGTGGAAAAGAGCCCGTTCGTGCTGGTGTTTGAAAAGGTCGGTATTCCTTACGCGGCGGATATTTTTAACTTCGTGATCCTGACGGCGATCCTTTCGGCGGCGAACTCCGGGCTGTACGCCTCCGGGCGCATGCTGTGGTCGCTCTCTAATGAGAAAACGCTCCCGCGCTGCTTTGCCCGCGTGAACAAAAACGGCGTGCCGCTGACGGCGCTGTCGGTTTCTATGCTCGGCGGCGTGCTGGCGCTGTTCTCAAGCGTCGTGGCGCCTGACACGGTGTTTGTCGCGCTCTCGGCGATTTCTGGCTTTGCGGTGGTGGCCGTCTGGATCAGCATCTGTTCGTCGCACTTCGTCTTCCGTCGTCGCCATCTGCAGTCCGGCCAGCCGCTCTCTGCGCTGCAGTACCGCGCGCCGTGGTATCCGCTGGTGCCGGTGCTCGGTTTTATCCTCTGCGTGGTGGCCTGTGTCGGCCTGTGGTTTGACCCAAGCCAGCGCATTGCCCTTTATTGCGGGATCCCGTTTGTCGCCCTGTGTTATGGTGCCTACTACTTGACCCGAAATATGACATCGCAGGAGCCTGAACATGTCGCAGAATAATCCGCTTACCGCCCTCCTTGAAAAGCAGCCGTTTGTGGTGCTGGATGGCGCGATGGCGACGGAGCTGGAAGCGCGCGGCTGTAACCTGGCAGACAGCCTCTGGTCTGCCAAAGTGCTGATGGAAAACCCTGAGCTTATCCGGGAAGTGCACCTTGATTACTACCGCGCGGGGGCACAGGTGGCGATCACCGCCAGTTACCAGGCCACGCCTGCGGGCTTTGCGGCCCGCGGCCTGGACGAGGCGCAGTCCCGAACGCTGATTGGCAGAAGCGTGGAGCTGGCGCGTAAGGCGCGTGAAGCGTATCTGGCTGAAAATCCGCATGCGGGCACGCTGCTTGTGGCGGGCTCCGTTGGGCCGTATGGTGCCTATCTGGCGGATGGCTCAGAGTATCGCGGTGACTACGTGCGCAGCGCTGAGGCGTTTACGGCCTTCCACCGCCCGCGCGTGGAAGCGCTGCTGGACGCGGGCGCTGACCTGCTGGCCTGCGAAACGCTGCCGTCTTTTGCCGAGATTAAGGCGCTGGCGGCCCTTCTGGCCGGGTATCCCCGCGCCCGGGCGTGGTTCTCCTTTACCCTGCGGGACAGCGAGCACCTGAGCGACGGCACGCCGCTGCGTGACGTGGTCAGCGTGCTGGCCGACTCTCCGCATGTCGTCGCGCTGGGCATTAACTGCATCGCGCTGGAAAATACCACGGCGGCGCTGAAGCACCTACAGAGCCTGACGTCGCTGCCGCTGGTGGTCTACCCGAACTCAGGCGAGCATTATGATGCGGTGACCAAAACCTGGCACCACCACGGCGAAGCGTGTGAGACGCTGGCGGGGTATCTGCCCCAGTGGCTGGACGCCGGAGCGAAGCTGATTGGTGGCTGCTGTCGCACCACGCCGAAGGATATTGCTGAGCTTAACGCGAAGCGCTGAGTTTTTTGCCGGGTGGCGGCTGCGCCTTACCCGGCCTACGGATCGCACAATGTGTAGGCCGGGTAAGCGCAGCGCCACCCGGCATAAAACAACCGCACAAAACCAACTATCCTTTCCCATTTTTTATCTAAAAACGAATCGTTATGAGCGATTCATTTTTATTCCTTTATCAAAATTCCCGCGTTGGAAATACTGCCCTCATAACAACGAGGGGAGCAGGCACTATGGCAATTTCATCGCGAATCACACTACTCGGCGCACTGGCGCTGTGGGCATTTCAGGCGCAGGCGGTGGACGTCACCGTCGCGTATCAAACTTCTGCGGAACCGGCGAAAGTCGCGCAGGCGGATAACACCTTTGCCAAAGAGAGCGGCGCGAAAGTTGAATGGCGCAAGTTCGACAGCGGCGCGTCCGTAGTGCGTGCGTTAGCCTCCGGCGACGTGCAGATCGGCAATATCGGCTCCAGCCCGCTGGCGGTTGCGGCCAGCCAGCAGGTGCCGATTGAGGTGTTCCTGCTCGCCTCGCAGCTCGGTAACTCTGAAGCGCTGGTGGTGAAGAAAAACATCACCAAACCGGAAGACCTGATCGGCAAACGCATCGCCGTGCCGTTTATCTCCACCACCCACTACAGCCTGCTGGCGGCGCTGAAACACTGGGGCATCAAGCCGGGTCAGGTTCAAATCATCAACCTGCAGCCGCCGGCGATTATCGCGGCCTGGCAGCGCGGCGACATTGACGGGGCCTATGTGTGGGCGCCTGCGGTGAACGAGCTGGAAAAAGACGGCACCGTGCTGACCGACTCCGAAAAAGTGGGCCAGTGGGGCGCGCCAACCCTCGACGTGTGGGTCGTGCGCAAAGACTTCGCCGAGAAACATCCTGAGGTGGTGAAAGCCTTCGCGAAAAGCGCGATTGACGCCCAGCAGCCGTACATCAGTAACCCGGATGAATGGCTGAAGCAGCCCGCCAACCTGGAGAAACTCTCCCGCCTGAGCGGCGTGCCGGAAGCGGACGTGCCGGGGCTGGTGAAGGGCAATACCTATCTGACCCCCGCGCAGCAGGTGCAGCAGCTGACCGGGCCGGTTAACAAAGCGATTGTGGATACCGCCACCTTCCTGAAGGAGCAGGGTAAAGTGCCCGCAGTAGCGGCGGATTACAGCCAGTACGTGACCGATCGTTTTGTGAAATAAGGAGTTCGCCATGCTGAATATTACAAATCTGTCTGCCGATTACGGTGGTAAACCCGCCTTACAGGACATCAACCTGACGCTGGACAGCGGTGAGCTGCTGGTGGTGCTGGGCCCGTCCGGGTGCGGAAAAACCACCCTGCTGAATCTCATCGCCGGGTTTGTCCCTTATCAGCATGGCACCATTCAACTGGAAGGCAAAAAGGTGGAGGGCCCCGGCGCCGAGCGCGGCGTGGTCTTCCAGAATGAAGGCCTGCTCCCCTGGCGCAACGTGCAGGAAAACGTGGCGTTTGGGCTGCAGCTTGCGGGCATCCATCGTGAACAGCGGCTGGAAACCGCGCGGGCGATGCTGAAAAAAGTGGGGCTGGAAGGGGCGGAAAAACGCTATATCTGGCAGCTTTCCGGCGGCCAACGGCAGCGCGTCGGGATTGCCCGCGCGCTGGCCGCGAATCCGCAGCTGTTGCTGCTGGACGAGCCGTTCGGGGCGCTCGACGCCTTCACCCGCGAGCAGATGCAAACCCTGCTGTTGCGCCTTTGGCATGAGACGGGCAAGCAGGTGTTGTTGATTACCCACGATATCGAAGAGGCGGTGTTTATGGCCACCGAGCTGGTGCTGCTCTCGCCGGGGCCGGGCCGCGTGCTGGAGCGCTTGCCGCTGGAATTCGCCCGCCGCTACGTCGCGGGGGAACCCGTGCGCAGCATCAAATCCGATCCGCTGTTTATCGAACAGCGTGAGTACGTTTTAAGCCGCGTGTTTGAACAGCGGGAGGCTTTCTCATGAGTATCGTCTTCAGTGAAAAAACGCGCCGCACGCGTCTGGCGCTGCGCTGGCCTTTCTCGCGCCAAATTACCTTGAGCGTCGGTACGCTGCTGGTGCTGCTGGCGGTGTGGTGGGCAGTTGCTGCCCAGCAGTGGGTCAGCCCGCTGTTTCTGCCGCCGCCGGGACAGGTGCTGAGCAAACTTATTACCATCGCCGGGCCGCAGGGCTTTATGGATGCCACGCTCTGGCAGCACTTAGGCGCCAGCCTGGCGCGCATTCTGGTGGCGCTGCTGGCGGCGGTGATTATCGGCATTCCCGTGGGGATTGCGATGGGGCTGAGCCCGACGGTGCGCGGCATCCTCGACCCGCTGATTGAGCTTTATCGTCCGGTCCCGCCGCTGGCCTATCTGCCGCTGATGGTGATCTGGTTCGGCATCGGTGAAACCTCAAAAATCCTGCTGATCTATCTGGCGATTTTCGCCCCGGTGGCCATGTCGGCGCTGGCGGGCGTGAAGAGCGCCCAGCAGGTGCGGATCCGCGCGGCGCAGTCGCTGGGAGCCAGCCGGACGCAGGTGCTGCTGTTCGTGATTTTACCGGGCGCACTGCCGGAGATTTTAACCGGGCTGCGCATCGGCCTCGGCGTGGGCTGGTCCACGCTGGTGGCGGCTGAGCTGATTGCCGCCACGCGAGGGTTAGGGTTTATGGTGCAGTCGGCGGGTGAGTTCCTGGCGACTGACGTGGTGCTGGCAGGGATCGCGGTGATCGCCGCGATTGCCTTCGGATTAGAACTGGGGCTGCGCGCGTTACAGCGCCGCCTGACGCCCTGGCATGGAGAAATACAATGAGTGAACGTCTGAGCATTACCCCGCTGGGGCCGTACATTGGCGCACAGGTATCGGGCCTGGATGTGACCCGTCCGCTGAGCGATAACCAGTTCGAGCAGCTGTACCACGCGGTGCTGCGTCATCAGGTGGTGTTCCTGCGCGAACAGGCGATCACCCCGCAGCAGCAGCGCGCGCTGGCCCTGCGGTTTGGCGATCTGCATATCCACCCGGTCTATCCGCATGCGGAAGGGGTGGAGGAGATTATCGTCCTCGACACCCACAACGATAACCCGCCGGATAACGATAACTGGCACACCGATGTGACCTTTATCGAGACGCCGCCCGCCGGGGCGATTCTGGCGGCGAAGCTGCTGCCGGAGACGGGGGGCGATACGCTGTGGACCAGCGGCATTGCGGCGTATGAGGCGCTCTCCGAGCCGTTCCGGACGCTGCTGAGCGGGCTGCGGGCGGAGCACGATTTCAAAAAATCGTTCCAGGAGTACAAGTACCGTAAAACGGAAGAGGAGCATCAGCGCTGGCAGGAGGCGGTGGCGAAACATCCTCCGCTGCTGCACCCGGTGGTGCGGACCCATCCGGTGACGGGCAAGCAGGCGCTGTTCGTCAACGAAGGGTTCACCACGCGCATCGTGGACGTGACGGAAAAAGAGAGTGAGGCGCTGCTCAGTTTCCTGTTCGCGCATATTACCAAGCCGGAGTTCCAGGTGCGCTGGCGCTGGCAGGAGAACGATCTGGCGATCTGGGATAACCGCGTGACGCAGCATTATGCCAATGCGGACTATCTGCCGCAGCGCCGGATTATGCAGCGGGCGACAATTTTGGGCGATAAGCCGTTTTACCGCCCCTGATCCTGTAGTACCTGTAGGCCGGGTAAGCGCAGCGCCACCCGGCGAAAACGGTGCACAATTGCCGGGTGGCGGCTACGCCTTACCCGGCCTACAAAATACCGCACATTTAAAGGTGCGCCTCAATATACCGCTGATAGCGGTTCGCCTTCAGGTAACACAAATCCACCAGCACCAGCCCGTCAACGCAGTTGTTGAACGCCGGGTCGCTGCCAAAATCAATAAACTGCACGCCGCCGGGCTCGCACAGCTCGGAATATTGCTTGTAGAGCGGCGGAATGCCGCAGCCAAGATTGCCGAGCAGGGATTTCAGCTTCGTCAGATCGTCTACGTAATCCACGCCGCCAAACTGCGCCAGCACGTCCGGCAGGGATGCGGGATAGGGCTGGCGCGAGGCGGCGAGCGGATGCGTCGCCGGGAACCACAGGCGGTAAAAGGCGACCAGCAGATCCCGCGCGGCAGGCGGTAAGCCGCCGGAAATCGAGACCGGGCCAAACAGGTAGCGGTAGTGCGGATAACGCGCCAGATAAGCGCCAATGCCGGACCATAAATAGTCCAGGCCGCGGCGCCCCCAGTAGCGCGGCTGAATAAAGCTGCGCCCCAGCTCAATGCCGTGTGCCAGCACGTCCTGCATTTTGTCGTCGTAGTGGAACAGGCTATAGCTGTACAACCCCTCAACGCCGCGCTTTTCGATCTGCATGGCCGTCGGCATAAAGCGATACGCGCCGACGATCTCCAGATCGTCCTCATCCCACAGGATCAGGTGCAGATAATCATCGTCGTAGCTGTCGGTGTCCCGGCGTTTGCCGCTCCCTTCCTCCACCGCGCGAAAGGCAATCTCGCGCAGGCGGCCCAGCTCCCGCAGCAGCGGGGCGTCTTCCTGGCCGTTGCGCTGCCAAAGATAGATGGTTTTCCCGTCGCTGGTTTTGCCCAGAGATTCGGCCTGCGCCAGCGCGCGCTTCAAAGTGGCCCGGTCTTCCGGACGGGCAATCGCGCACTGGGTTTTAAAGACGCCGGGCACTCCCTTGCCAAGACGCATCACGTGCTGACGGCACTGCTCGGCCATCTCACGCGACGAAAGGGTGGCGCTGTGCCAGTGATGCCACGCAATCTGCTGGCCGATTTTAATCGGCAGCTGGCTGTGGCGGCGGCGGAACATCTGCTGCATCAGCAGCAGCATCGACAGCGTCGGAGAGACCAGCGTGCTGGCGTAAAAGAGCAGGCTGTTGTGCGCCTGAATATGCACCGGCAGCAGCGGGACGCGCAGCTTGCCGGCGAGTTTGATAAAGCCAGAGTGCCATTTCTTATCGCGAATGCCTTTGCGCGTGGGGCGGGAAACTTCGCCTGCCGGGAAGAAGATCAGTACGCCCGCGTTTTGCAGGTGCTGTTCCATCTGCACCAGCGACGACTTCGCCGTCCTGCCGCCCATATTGTCCACCGGAATAAACAGCGAGCTGAGGGGCTCAAGGTGGGTCAGCATCCGGTTGGTCACGACTTTAACGTCGCGCCGCACGCGGGAGACGGCGTACAGCAACGCCAGACCGTCCAGCGTACCCGTCGGGTGGTTGGCAATGATGACCAGCGGGCCATGTTCGGGGATTTGTTCGAGATCGCGGGCGGAAACGGTGCAGAGAATATCCAGGTGTTCCAGAACCTGCTCCACCATATCCAGTCCTTTCAGATGGCGGTGGGCGGCGGCAAACTGCTGAAACTCGTCTTCGTAGAACAGTCTTTTTAACAGACTTTTTTGCCAGGGTGCGGGCCTCGCCTGAGGCCAAAGATCGTCGAGAACGCTATCGAGGCTAAACATGGTCACTCCTCCTGCCGTCTTGCGAAGACAGTAGAAGGCGCAGATGTCGGTTGTATTGCAGTTGGGTGAAGATTTGAGCAGAGAGCAGGCCGGGTAAGGCGAAGCCGCCACCCGGCGCTAAAGCGGATTAACGCAGAATTTTCTTCTCGGCCAGATCCAGGGCGAAGTAGCTGAAGATCAGATCCGCGCCCGCGCGTTTGATCGCGCCCAGGCTTTCAAGGATCACTTTCTCTTCGTCGATCGCCCCTGCCAGCGCGGCGAACTTGATCATTGCGTACTCGCCGCTCACCTGGTAAGCGCCCAGCGGCAGCTCGGTGCGTTCGCGGATGTCGCGCAGGATATCAAGATATGCGCCAGCCGGTTTTACCATCAGGCAGTCTGCGCCCTGGGCTTCATCGAGCAGGGATTCACGAATCGCTTCGCGGCGGTTCAGCGGGTTCATCTGATAGGTTTTACGATCGCCCTTCAGCGCCGTGCCGGCTGCTTCACGGAACGGGCCGTAGAAGGAGGAGGCAAATTTGGTGGAGTAGGACATGATGGCGGTGTCGGTGAAACCGGCCGCGTCCAGCGCCTGACGAATCGCCTGAACCTGTCCGTCCATCGCCGCAGACGGTGCGATGAAGTCCGCACCCGCAGCGGCCGCGACGACCGCCTGCTTGCCGAGGTTCAGCAGGGTAGCATCGTTATCCACGCCGTGATCGCACAGCACGCCGCAGTGGCCGTGAGAGGTATATTCACAGAAACAGGTGTCGGACATCACCACCATTTCCGGCACCGTCTCTTTGCAGATGCGGGACATGCGGGCGACGAGGCCATCTTCTTTCCAGGCGTCGCTGCCGGTGGCGTCGGTATGATGGGAGATGCCGAAGGTCATCACCGAGCGGATCCCCGCGTTGGCGATACGTTCGATCTCACGCGCCAGATATTTCTCCGGAATGCGCATGACGCCCGGCATGGCCTCGATGGCTTTGTAGTCATCGATCTCTTCTTCAACAAAAATCGGCAACACCAGATCGTTTAAGGTCAGGGTTGTCTCTTCAAACATAGCGCGCAGTGCAGGTGACTTACGCAGACGGCGGGGACGTGCAATTAAATCGGTCATGGTATGCCTGATGTTTGTGGAACAAAGAGGGCTAGTGTACCTCAAAGTGGCGACGGGTGTTTTACTAAAGTGGGCATTTTGCTTTTGCGAAATGCGGCAGATGAGTTTGCCTGTTACCAATAATATATAATGCAGGACAGTATAACGCTGAGAGAAGAATGAGATATTTGTGTTATTTCTATATGGAAATGAATGTATCATTAAAAATGATTTATTATTTTTTATGATATTTCCCTGATTGCTTTGCCCGTGAATTAACATTTTGTTTTTATAATATTTATTTTATGACACCCTGTGCGTTGTGGTCTGAATCTGTTTTTTGTCTGAATGCGGACTTAATGGAAACATTCATTGAACCTTTTCGAAATGAAACTGCATAATTCCCTCCGCAATTAAATATTGCAAATTCATTGATGGACAAACTTGCTTACGTCCCTGAGGAGGGATGACCCAATGCAAACATGGAAAAAGAAACTCGTTGTATCTCAACTTGCATTAGCCTGCACCCTGGCTATCGCTTCTCAGGCCAATGCGAAGGATATTTCCGGTACGACATATAATACCTTCGGATACGATAATACAGCGACCACTCCCTGGTATTATGGCTATGCCGACTGGGATTTCTCAGATGCCATCCACGATGGTGATATTTACCCGGTGATTAATAAAACCACCGTGAATGGTGTTATTTCAACGTACTATCTCGATGATGGCATCAATGGTCGGGCGAATGCGTTGAGTATTTCCAACAGCACCATTAATGGCATGATTACCTCTCAGTGTATGACCGCCACCTGTGCTGATGGTCTGGATGCCGACGGCACCCAACATGCTCAATACGATCGTTTTAGCCTGACCGTTGATAATTCCACCATTAACGATACGTATGAACATTATGCGTATGATGTTGTGAATGGGGAAAATACGGAAAGACACTATCTGGATACCTATGATATGGGTAATGCGATTACCCTGGATGTGGAATCAGATATTGTTATCCAGAATAATTCTCACGTCGCGGGGATTACCCTGACGCAGGGGTATCAGGAACGGGATAATACCCCGTACGACGGCGTTGAAGGCGTAGCCAACAGCAGCAAGGTCTTTACCGACACGCTACTGGTAAAAGATTCGGTACTGACTTCCGGTGCGTACCGCGATTTAGGTACCAGCGGATTCTACGGCCAGACTGCGAAGCCGAGCGACTATAGTGAAACCGACGCGACAGGGGCAGATGATGCCGCGCTGATTGTTACCGCCAGCGCGTCTGATAACGCGATGCAGACCGCTGCCACGTTCGATCACTCCACCGTTACGGGCGACATCCTGTTCTCCAGCACCTTCGACAACAACTTCTACCCGAACGGCGATCCGGCAACCGATACCACCGAAGACGGCGTCTATAACCCTACCACCAACGGCTGGGACGGCACCGATAAGCTGGATGTCACCCTGACCAACGGCAGCAAATGGGTCGGTGCTGCGCAGTCCAGCGTTGAGGCTATCGGCACGACGCAGATGTATGGCCAGGGCTACAGCAACGTAGACTGGCGCACGCTGTCCCCGAACAGCATTTGGCCGGATTCCACCTATGACAGCAACGCACATGTTGCGGGTGAAGCGGTGTATCAGAGCGGTCTGTTTAACATTGCGCTGGATAACGGCTCCGAGTGGGATACCCGCAAGATGTCTAACATCGACACGCTGACGGTAAACAACCAGTCTCAGGTCAATGTTGAAAACTCAGGCCTGCTGGCGGATACCATCACTCTGACCAATGCTTCCTCATTGAACATTGGCGACAACGGCGGCGTGGCCACCGACCATCTGTATCTGGACAGCGATAGCCGTGCGGCACTGACGGAAGAAACGGCCGAGCTGTATGCCAACACCATCACCGTGGATAACGGTGCAGAGCTGGCGCTGGGTCTGGGCCAGGTTGATACGCACACTATGGTTCTGACCGATGGCGGCGTGCTGAATGTTGCGAGCCGCGATTACGTGCTGAACAGCGATCTGAACAACGCACGCTATATCACTAACGACAAGCGCAGCGCCGATTATGACTACGGCGTAGTGGCCATTCACTCTGACGGCCATCTGGCGGTGAACGGTGACGTCGCAGGCAACTATAAAGTCCGTATCGACGACGCGACCGGAGCAGGTTCCGTCGCTGATTACAAAAATAAAGAGATTGTCCGTGTCTATGACAATAACGCGGATACGGCGGCCAGCTTTACTGCCGCAAACAAAGCCGATTTAGGTGCTTATACCTACCAGGCGCAGCAGCAGGGTGACACCGTCGTTCTGCAGCAGAAAGAACTGACCGACTATGCCAATATGGCGCTGAGCATCCCTTCTGCTAATACCAATATCTGGAATCTGCAGCAGGATGCCGTAGGTGCGCGTCTGACCAACAGCCGTCACGGCCTGGCGGATAACGGCGGGGCGTGGGTGAGCTACTTCGGCGGCAACTTCGACGGTGACAACGGCGTTATCAGCTACGATCAGGACGTGAGCGGTATTATGGTGGGTCTGGATACCCAGATTGACGGTAATAACGCGAAGTGGATCGTCGGTGGTGCGGCAGGTTTCGCGAAGGGCGATATCAGCGATCGTACCGGTCAGGTCGATCAGGATAGCCAGACGGCGATGATCTACGCGTCAGCGAAGTTCATGAACGATCTTTTCCTCGACAGCTCCCTGAGCTACACCCGCTTCAACAACGATCTCTCCGCTAACATGAGCAACGGTCAGTATGTTGACGGCAATACCACCAGTGACGCTGTTGGCTTTGGTCTGAAGCTGGGCTATGACTGGAAGCCAAACCTCTCTGGCTACGTAACGCCATACGCAGCCGTATCGGGTCTGTTCCAGTCAGGCGATGATTATCGCCTCAGCAATGACATGCGCATGGATGGACAATCATACGATAGCCTGCGTTATGAACTCGGTGTTGATACGGGTTACACCTTCAACTACGGCGGCGATCAGGCTCTGACCCCTTACTTCAAACTGGCCTGGGTTTATGACGACGCCGATAATAATGCCGATATTAACGGTGACAGCATTGATAACGGCGTGAAAGGTTCAGCTGTTCGTGTTGGGCTGGGCACCCAGTTCAGCTTCACGAAGAACTTCAGCGCTTACACGGATGCCACATATCTTGGCGGCGGCGACGTTGACCAGAACTGGGGCGCAAACCTGGGTGTGAAATATACCTGGTAATGAATAAAGCGGGGGAGGGGGTATCTCCTCCGCTTTTTAGCGAAGCAATAAAAATAATATTGAACCGACAAATACGGATGACTTGAGGTCTGCATGAACGTTAATGCGAAACCACTTTCTGAATTACGCCGGCTCGAACAGGGGTTAATAGCAGCCAGTACCCCTTTTACATGTGCACCCCAACAATTAATTACGTCGGGCGAATCGAATGAGCCTCGCACGATCGTATTACAAACCGGCGTTATTGAGATCTATCGCCCTTCTGATGAACTTCTGGTGGGGATTGCGACTGCCCCCTTTATTTTTGGTCTGGCTACGGTGATGATTAATCATTCACAAGAATACAGAGTGATTGCTAAAACGGCCTGTACTGGTTTTTATTTATCCACAGAAACTACCCGACAACAAATCCAGCAATTTTCACTGTGGAAAGAGGCCTTCAGCTGGTTATCCTGGATAAATTACATTCTTGAGAAGCGCGATAAGCAGCTGGTTGGCAATAACTCCTATCACCAGATCCGCGCGATGCTGCTTAATATGGCCGAGTGGGATGAAACGCTGCGTTCAAAAATCGGTGTGATGAATCATATTCAGCAAAGCACACGCATTTCACGTTCTGTTGTTGCTGAGGTTCTGGCCGCCCTGCGGCAGGGAAATTATATCAATATGAGCCGGGGCAAGCTGGTCAGCATCAACCGCTTGCCCACGGAATATTAATCTCAGTTGGATGCGGTAAGCACCTGGGCTTTATTGGCACTCAATTCCGCCACCAGGTTATTAACACCGTCACTCATATTGACGAAACGCGTATGTGGGGAGCGAGTGACCACCACAAACGCGCCCACGTTCGACTGCGGAATCATAGCCATATAGGTGATGAATCCGCCGCCGCCGCCGGTTTTCTGAATAATCCCCGGCCGGCCATTTTTCGGTGCCATATAGACCCAGCCCATGCCGAGCGCATCGGCTTTACCCGGCACGTCCATCCCGATGACCCGATGCAGCTGAGTACGCTGATAAATCAGGGTCTGCATACGATCGGCCTGGCTGCTGCGAGAGTAGAAATCCGAGGAAAGGAACTGCTGCATCCAACGCATCATGTCGCCAGGCGTGGAGTAAACCCCGCCGCTGCCCACGGCCGCCAGCGTGTTATTACAGGGGCTGGCGCCTTTCTCCGCCACCATCAGGCGACGGCACTGGTCTGGGGACGGGGTAAACGTGGTGTCTTTCATGCCCAGCGGACGGGTGATCTGCTCTTCAAACAGCTGGGTGTAGGGTTTGCCAGCCGCCGTTGAGAGGGCATCCGCCAGCAGGTCAAACGCCAGGTTTGAATATGAGGCCTGAGAGCCCGGCGCCGCCTTCAGCGTGGCGGTACTCAGGTAGCTCCAGCGCTGGTCGCGCGTTGGCCAGACGAATACGTCACGATGCGCCGCGCCGCCTGGCTGTTCACGCGGCAGGGCGCTGGTGTGGGTAGCAAGGTTCACAAGCCGGATCGGCGTACCCTGATACGTGGGGACCCGGGCGCCTGGCGGCGCGTATTTGCTGAGTGGATCGTCGAGCTTCACCACGCCCTGGTCGAGCAGTTTTACCAGCATTTCGCTGGTCATCAGCTTGGTTAAGGATGCGATGCGGATAACGGAATCCAGCTGCGGGTGAACGTTATTGCCCGGGCGCGTTTCGCCAAAGCTGCGAAATACACGCTGGTTTCCGTCGATAACGACCATCGCCATACCGGTCGCGCCGCTGCCGTAATAGATAAGGTTCGCGTAGCGATCGGCAATATCTGAAGCTAAAACGGGAGCCGTCAGCGGTTGGGCTGCCTGGGCGGTAGAGAAGCTCACCGCACACAGCGCGGCAAAAGAGAGCAGACAACGTTTCAACGAAAAGCATCCATGAAGTGAATGAGGAAAGTAATGGGTATTTATACTACTAATCGGTACCGTGCAATGCCCCGAATTGCATAACGATAGCGAGAAAAACGTAACCATGGGTAAATATGAACAATTTACTTGCAAGCCATCTCCCATTTTGTGACATCGGGCTTATGATAGGCACCAGTGTCACTCAATCTTACGGAGAACGGTATGTCTGAGAAGCGTGTGGTTATGGTTGTCGATATGCAGAACGGGGTGTTTGAAACCCCTCGTCATCAGCGCGAAAAGTGTGTCTCTCTGATCAACCAGCTTACCCAGGCAGCCGATACGGTGATTTTTATACAGCATACCGAGGCCGGGGGGCTGGAAGAGGGAAGCGAAGGGTTTGCGCTACTGCCTGAACTCCATCAGCCTGCTGGTGCGCTTTACGTGACCAAAACGGCCTGCGATGCCTTCTACAACACCGGGCTTGAGGCGCTGCTGCGGGAGCAGGGCATTCGTGAGTTTGTCATCTGCGGCTGCGCCACCGATTACTGCGTCGATGCGACGATCAAGAACGGCGTTAGCCGGGGCTATCACATCACCGTTGCCGAAGATGCCCATACCACCGCCAACCGTCCGGCTGCTGACGCACAGATCCTGATTAACCATCACAACGACGTCTGGCGTAACTTCATTGCGCCAGCGAATCCTCTCGCGGTGAAACGCACCGAAACAATTCTCGAAAACTGGAAAGCGAACTAATAATCAACCCATGGGTCTGACCTTTTTGCCCGGGCCGGGAGTCTGGCGCGGGCAGGTTTTCGTGTGGTGACGTGTTGTACACAGCAACAGCCATAACAACAAGAAGGAAGCATTATGTTTAAGTCTTTTTTCCCAAAGCCGGGGCCTTTTTTCCTGTCGGCATTTATTTGGGCACTGATCGCTGTCATTTTCTGGCAGGCGGGCGGCGGCGCATGGCTGACGCGCATCACGGGGGCGACAGGTGAGGTGCCGATTAGCGCGGCGCGCTTCTGGTCGCTGAGCTACCTGCTGTTTTACGCCTACTACATGGTGTGCGTAGGGCTGTTTGCCCTGTTCTGGTTTGTCTATTCACCCCACCGCTGGCAGTACTGGTCGATCCTTGGCACATCGCTGATTATCTTTGTGACCTGGTTCCTGGTGGAAGTGGGCGTAGCGGTTAACGCCTGGTATGCGCCGTTCTACGATCTGATCCAGACCGCGCTGAGCTCGCCGCATAAGGTGACCATCAATCAGTTCTACCATGAGGTCGGCGTCTTCCTCGGCATCGCCCTGATTGCGGTGATCATCGGCGTGATGAACAACTTCTTCGTTAGCCACTACGTTTTCCGCTGGCGTACCGCGATGAACGAACATTATATGGCGCACTGGCAGCACCTGCGCCATATCGAAGGCGCCGCACAGCGTGTGCAGGAAGACACCATGCGTTTTGCCTCCACGCTTGAAGACATGGGCGTCAGCTTTATCAACGCCATCATGACGCTGATTGCCTTCCTGCCGGTGCTGGTGACGCTCTCGGCGCACGTGCCGGATCTGCCGATTGTCGGCCACATTCCGTATGGTCTGGTGATTGCCGCGATTGTCTGGTCGCTGATGGGCACGGGCCTGCTGGCGGTAGTTGGGATTAAACTGCCGGGTCTGGAGTTTAAAAATCAACGCGTCGAAGCCGCATACCGTAAAGAGCTGGTGTACGGTGAAGACGATGCCAACCGCGCCTCGCCGCCGACCGTCCGCGAGCTGTTTGGCGCCGTGCGTCGTAACTATTTCCGTCTCTACTTCCACTATATGTATTTCAACATTGCGCGTATTTTGTATCTGCAGGTGGATAACGTTTTCGGTTTGTTCCTGCTGTTTCCGTCCATTGTTGCGGGTACGATTACGCTCGGTCTGATGACGCAGATCACCAACGTTTTCGGTCAGGTTCGTGGGTCGTTCCAGTACCTGATCAGCTCCTGGACCACGCTGGTGGAACTGATGTCCATCTACAAACGTCTGCGCAGCTTTGAACGCGAGCTGGACGATCGTGACCTGCAGGAAGTCACCAACACATTTAGCTAATACAGGACGTTGCTATGCCTTTTGCCGTACCGCGCGCGTTACCGTTGACCATACTGGCCGCTTTTGTGCTGGCAGGCTGTGCCGAAAAGGGGGCCGCTCCGCTCAAAAAGGGCGAGAAGCCCGTTGATGTGGCGAGCGTTGTGCGGCAGAAAATGCCCGCCAGCGTGAAAGATCGCAATGCGTGGGCAGACGCGCTGGCAAAAACCTTTGAGAGCCAAAAGATTGCGCCGACCGAGGAAAACATCTGTTCGGTGCTGGCGGTGGCACAGCAGGAGTCGATGTATCAGTCAGACCCGGCTGTGCCGGGGCTGAATAAAATCGCCTGGAAAGAGATCGACCGCCGCGCGGAGTCCATGCATATCCCGGTGTTCCTCGTGCATACCGCGCTTAAAATCACCTCGCCGAACGGCAAAAGCTACAGCGAACGGCTGGATACGGTGAAAACCGAAAAACAGCTTAGCGCTATTTTCGATGATTTCATCAACATGGTGCCGATGGGTCAGAAGCTGTTTGGCTCACTGAACCCGGTCCACACCGGTGGCCCAATGCAGGTAAGCATCGCGTTCGCGGAGAAACACACCGACGGCTATCCGTGGAAAATCGACGGTACGGTGCGCCAGGAGGTCTTCTCCCTGCGCGGCGGACTGTGGTTCGGCACGTATCACCTGCTGAACTACCCGGCGAACTACGATGAGCCGCTGTACCGCTTTGCCGACTTTAACGCCGGCTGGTATGCCAGCCGTAATGCGGCATTCCAGAGTGCGGTCAGCCGCGCAAGCGGCGTTAAGCTGGCGCTGGACGGCGATCTTATCGCCTACGGCAGCAGCGAGGCGGGAAGCACCGAGCGGGCGATCCGGAAATTATCGACAACGCTTGATATGAGCAACAGCGACATTCGCCGTCAGCTTGAGAAAGGCGACAGCCTGGCCTTTGAGAAAACGGATCTCTACAAGAAAGTGTTTGCGCTTGCCGATAAGAAAAGCGGGAAAACGTTACCGAGGGCTATCCTGCCGGGGATCCAGCTGGAAAGCCCGAAGATCACGCGTAACCTGACCACCGCGTGGTTCGCGAAACGCGTGGACGATCGCCGGGCTCGCTGTATGGGGCTTTAACGGCGGCGGCGAAAGCGCAGCACTAATGCCACAACGCCCAGAATCATACATCCCGCGAGGAAGGGGATCAGGCCGAACAGGGTGCTGACGCCAAAGCCAATCTCAACTCGCGGGCGTCCGTTATCCTGTACCTGCATGAGATGTTCATAAACGCCAGGCGCATGGACCAGCATATTGAGCAGCTGCGAGCCAGCCCAGAAGCAGAACAGAACAAACAGGGCATACGCGATATTACCCGCCGTGGAGGTTTTTGGTTTTCCGCCAAAAATCGGTTTCGACAATGTAAAGTCAGCCATGATGACCTCCGGATAAATCGCTCTGTTAATACGCTTCGTACAGGGTGAGTTTGACAGGTCATCGCATTTGTCAATATCAGAATCGTGGTAATTTACGCGCCGGAATCCTCCTGGATTGTTGATTTCTGCAGCACGTCACAATTTATTAACTTAAGTGAAATTGCGTCGCGTTTCAGAATTTCCGTATCTGCCACAGACCTGGCCGTAAAACTGTGAGAGGATGTCTTTTTTTCCTGCCGGAGTTGTTATGAAGCTCACGTCCAAACTACGCCGTGACTGGCACTACTACGCCTTCGCTATCGGGCTGATCTTTATTCTTAACGGTGTCGTGGGCCTGTTGGGGTTTGAGGCAAAAGGCTGGCAAACCTATGCCGTTGGGCTGGTGACCTGGGTTATCAGTTTCTGGCTGGCGGGGTTGATTATCCGCCGCCGTCCTGAAGAGACGACAGCGGATGAGGCAGCGTCGGCGAAGCGCGCCGATTAACCGTTTACGGAACTTTTAAGCGCGCTGTCGGCGGCGTGACGCTCCAGCGCCAGTTCGATCAGGCGGGTGATCAGTTCCGGATAGCTGAGGCCGCTCGCCTGCCACAGCTTCGGATACATGCTGATGTTAGTGAACCCCGGCAGCGTGTTGATTTCATTGATCACCACCTCGTTTTCCGCCGTCAGGAACACATCCACGCGCGCCATGCCGCAGCAGCCGAGCGTCTGATAAGCGCGAATGGCGATCGCCCGGATCTTATCATTAACCGCCGGATCGAGATCCGCAGGCACGACAACCTGCGCGCCTTTATCATCAATGTATTTGGTGTCGTACGAGTAGAAGTCGCTGTTTAAGACCACTTCGCCGCAGGTGCTCGCCTGTGGAAAATCGTTGCCCAGCACGGCGCACTCAATTTCACGGCCTTTGATGCCCTGCTCAACCACCACTTTATGGTCGAACTCAAACGCCAGGCGGACGGCCTGGGTGAACTCAGCTTCGCTGGTCACTTTGCTGACGCCCACGGAGGAGCCCTGGTTTGCTGGCTTCACAAACAGCGGCAGACCCAATTCAGCGCTAATCTGCGCGAAGCTGTGCTTGTCGCGGTTGGCGCGGGTGAGCGTCACAAACGGCGCGATATTCAGCCCGGCGTCGCGCAGCAGGCGTTTGGTGACGTCTTTGTCCATGCACGCGGCGGAGCCGAGTACGTCCGAGCCGACGAACGGCAGGTTGGCCATGCGCAGCATCCCCTGCAGGGAACCATCTTCCCCCAGCGTGCCGTGCACGATAGGGAAGACCACGTCGATCTGGGCGAGAGCCTGTGCATTGCCTGCATCGATAAGCTGCCCCTTCGCGACGCCGGGTACGGTGGCGACGCTAATTTCTGAAGGATTCAGGGCGATATGGGCCGGATCGTGAGCATTCAGCAGATACTGGCTGGCATCGTTAACGTGCCACTGGCCCTGTTTATCAATGCCCAGCAGCACCACGTCGAAACGGCTTTTATCGATCGCATCAACGATATTTTTAGCCGATTGCAATGACACTTCGTGTTCCGCTGATTTTCCCCCAAAGACAATACCTACGCGCTGCTTAGCCATCTCACTCTCTTCCAGTCTGACGAAAAGCCAATAACATACCACGATGCCCGGCGGGTTTCGCGACCTTCTGCCATAATGTTTGGGGGAATGTTCAGGGGGGCGAGTGAAAGGAAAAACGCTGCTGACCGTTTTGATTCTTATCGCCGTCGCAACGGTGGGTTACCGCTGGTTGCCGCCTTACTACAACCCTTTCATACCGCTGACGCTTGACGATCCGCCAGGCCGAATCACCCAGTATAAGCTTCGGCGCTTAACGCCCGAGGCCTGCGCAAGCCTGCTTGCGCAGGCTAATCAACGCGATCTCATCCGCACCCAGCCGGTCGCTGACAGCGCCGGGGAATGCCCGCTGAGCGACGTCGTGCGCGTGCGAGACTTCGGCCCGGTCGGCCTGAACGGCAGCTTTCTTGCCAGCTGTCCGCTGGCGCTCAGTTCAGCCCTCTTTATCAGCCAGCAGGCCCGGCCGCTGACAAAACGCTATACGGGTAGCGACCTCGCGCGTATCGATCACCTCGGTAGCTTTGCCTGCCGCAATATTTATCACCGCCCTGACGCGCGCCGCAGTGAACATGCCACGGCGGAGGCGCTGGATATTGCCGCTTTTCGTCTGGCGAACGGCGAACGCGTCACGGTGCTGAACGGCTGGAAGGCGGCCACGACGCAGCCCTGGCTGAAGGCGATGCTGGCGGCAAGCTGCGGGTACTACGGGAACGGTCTGGGGCCAGAGTATAACGCGGCGCATGCCAACCATTTTCATCTCGGAATGCGCGGTTTTGGCCTGTGCCGGTGAAGCATAATATTCCGCCAGAAAATGGATGAATTGTGACTTATTTCACAAATATGATGACTGGGAAGATAAAACACCAAAGTCGGTCAGGCCGCATCTCTGGTGCGACGTTAACACGCGTAACTTGCTAATCTGACGGCGAATTCGCCTAAAAATGAAGACTATTCTGTATGGAATCCTGGAAAGTTAATCTCATCTCGGTCTGGTTCGGTTGCTTCTTCACCGGGCTGGCCATCAGCCAGATTTTGCCGTTCTTGCCGCTGTACGTCTCGCAGCTGGGGGTCACCTCGCACGAAGCGCTCTCCATGTGGTCCGGCCTGACGTTCAGCGTCACCTTTCTGGTTTCCGCGATTGTGTCACCCATGTGGGGCAGCCTGGCCGATCGAAAAGGCAGAAAACTGATGCTGCTGCGCGCCTCGCTCGGGATGGCAATAGCCATTCTGCTGCAGGCCTTCGCCACCAACGTCTGGCAGCTGTTCTTCCTGCGGGCGGTGATGGGGCTGACGTCCGGGTATATTCCAAACGCCATGGCGCTGGTCGCCTCTCAGGTGCCGCGCGAGCGGAGCGGCTGGGCGCTGAGCACGCTCTCCACGGCGCAGATCAGCGGCGTCATCGGTGGCCCGCTGCTGGGGGGCTTTCTGGCGGACCACGTCGGACTGCGCGCGGTATTTATTATCACTGCGGTTCTGCTGGTGGTCAGTTTTCTGGTCACGCTCTTTCTGATTAAAGAGGGAGGCCGCCCGGTTATCAGTAAATCTGAACGCCTGAGCGGCAAGGCCGTTTTCGCCTCGCTGCCTTATCCGGGGCTGATGATCAGCCTTTTTGTCACCACCATGGTGATCCAGCTCTGTAACGGTTCCGTGGGGCCGATACTGGCGCTGTTTATCAAGTCAATGGAGCCGGAGAGCACGAACATCGCTTTTTTGAGCGGCATGATTGCCGCCGTGCCGGGCGTATCCGCCCTGATTTCCGCGCCGCGTCTCGGAAAACTGGGTGACAGGATCGGTACGGCGCGCATCCTGATGGCGACGCTGATCTTTGCGGTGGTGCTCTTCTTTGCGATGTCGTTCGTCACCTCTCCGCTTCAGCTTGGCGTACTGCGATTTCTGCTCGGGTTTGCCGATGGCGCCATGTTGCCTGCGGTACAGACCCTGCTGGTCAAATATTCCAGCGACCAGGTGACGGGGCGTATTTTTGGATATAACCAGTCATTTATGTATCTGGGCAATGTTGCCGGTCCGCTTATTGGCGCCTCCGTTTCCGCGATGGCCGGTTTTCGTTGGGTTTTTGCGGCGACGGCGATTGTCGTTTTAATCAATATTATCCAGCTGGCTATTGCGCTGCGACGCCGCAGACAAATGGCGGAGGCGAAATCGGCGAGATAACGCTTTCGCAGATGTATTATATATTCTTATGGTAGCCGCATTTTTATATAACAAAATGCGGCGTCTTTTTATAGAAAAACGTTTCGCTCACGGCGAGGTCTCTTTATTTCCGTTTCTGTATCACTTTTGCATACCATAATTAATTTCTTCTCTTTGCATTATGGATTCAGAGTGATAACGTCAGATAAAACTGAAAAGGAACTGGCACGATGAAAAACCTCATTGCTGAATTGCTGGTCAAGCTGGCACAAAAGGAAGAAGAGTCAAAAGAGCTGGTGGCCCAGGTCGAAGCGCTTGAAATTGTGGTCACCGCGCTGCTGCGACAAATGGCGAAAACCGATCAGCAGGCGTTGATTGAGAGCGTGGAAGGCGCGCTGGAGAGCGTCAGGCCTGAATCGCAGGTACCGGTTGAAGATGCTGAGATGCTCCACCAGTACGTAAAGAAGCTGTTAAGGCATCCGCGCAGCTAAACCGTCACAGGACGTAACGACGTGTCATAGAATTGTCATGCAGGATGCCTATAGTCGCTCTGTTTTTTATTTTTATGTATTTTTACATGGAGAAAATAAATTGAAACAGAGCGCAATTTTCATCGCATTACTTCCTCTGTTAATTACCCCTGCCATTTATGCTGACACGACGCAAACCAGCGTCCTGGATAATCGTGCGGCAAAAGGGGATATCACCCAGCCCGGCGGCGCGCGCCGATTGTCGGAAGATCAAACCGCCGCCATTCGCGCTTCGCTTAATGAAAAACCGGCGAAAAATATTATTCTGCTGATTGGCGATGGAATGGGTGATTCCGAAATCACGGCGGCGCGAAATTATGCCGAGGGGGCGGGCGGCTTTTTTAAAGGTATCGACGCATTACCGCTGACCGGACAATATACCCACTACGCGCTGGATAAAAAAACCGGTAAACCGGATTACGTAACGGACTCTGCGGCCTCGGCCACGGCGTGGTCCACCGGCGTGAAAACCTATAATGGCGCGCTGGGCGTGGATATTCACGAAAAAGATCGTCAAACCCTTCTGGAGATGGCAAAAGCGGCGGGCCTGGCGACCGGTAACGTCTCCACCGCTGAACTTCAGGATGCGACGCCTGCGGCGCTGGTGGCACACGTGACCTCGCGTAAATGCTACGGCCCGTCAGTGACCAGCGAAAAATGCCCAACGAACGCGCTGGAAAAAGGTGGCAAAGGCTCGATTACGGAACAGCTGCTGAATGCGCGTCCTGACGTGACGCTGGGCGGCGGCGCGAAAACCTTCGCGGAAACCGCGACGGCGGGCGAGTGGCAGGGCAAAACGCTGCGCGAGCAGGCGCAGGCGCGCGGCTATCAGCTGGTGAGTGACGCAAATTCGCTGGCGGCGATAACCGAGGCTAACCAGGACAAGCCGCTGCTGGGGCTGTTCTCTGACGGCAACATGCCCGTGCGCTGGGAAGGTCCAAAAGCCTCATATCACGGCAATATCGATAAGCCAGCAGTGACCTGTACGCCTAACCCTAAACGCACGGACAGCGTACCGACGCTGGCGGCGATGACCGATAAAGCGATCGATCTGCTGAGCAAGAGCGAAAAAGGGTTCTTCCTGCAGGTTGAGGGGGCGTCAATCGATAAGCAGGATCATGCGGCAAATCCGTGCGGTCAGATTGGCGAAACCGTCGATCTGGACGAAGCGGTGCAGAAGGCGCTCGCGTTCGCGAAAAAAGACGGTAACACCCTGGTGATCGTCACCGCGGATCACGCGCACGCCAGCCAGATCGTTCCGCCAGATACCAAAGCCCCTGGCCTGACGCAGGCGCTCAACACCAAAGATGGCGCCGTCATGGTGATGAGCTACGGCAACTCTGAAGAAGAGTCCATGGAGCACACCGGCACCCAGCTGCGCATTGCCGCCTACGGCCCGCACGCGGCCAACGTGGTAGGCCTGACGGATCAAACGGATCTGTTCTACACCATGAAGGCGGCGCTGGGTCTGAAATGATAAATTCCCGGCGGAAATCACATCTGCCGGGTGGTTTTTTTCCTGTCACGAACCAGACTTACAGGGAATGTTCACAAAAGGATGGTGCAATGAAAACAACATTACTGGTTACTATGCTCTCCGGCCTGTTCCTGGTCGCCTCGGCGAACGCGGAAGAGAAAACGTTAACGCCGCAGCAGCAGCGTATGACCACCTGTAATCAACAGGCGACGTCTCAGAGTCTGAAGGGCGATGCCCGCAAGACCTACATGAGCGACTGCCTCAAAAACGGCGCTTCAAAGCCAGCTGAAAAAAGCCTGACGCCTCAGCAGCAAAAGATGCGCGAGTGTAATGCCAAGGCAACCGAGCAGTCCCTGAAAGGGGATGACCGCAGCAAGTTCATGAGTGCCTGCCTGAAGAAAAAAGTGTAGTTCGAACGGGTGAGCGGCTCCGGCGGCTCACCCGAAATTTCATACTTTCCCCGCAGACCCCCTCTCTATAATTTGGGAAAATGTTTCAGAATATTCCCAAAAATGATGAATGATGAAACGTATTACAACACAAAGCGCATTCGGGAAGAGTGGAATTTAACCCTTTCTCAGGATGACCCTCACCGCGCCGGCATTCAGTTTGCCCGGCGGGTTCGGCTGGCGCGCGCCGTGGGGCTGGCAGCGATATTTTTCCCGATTGCAGGAATGCTGGTCACCCATTTTTTACCCGGCGGCTGGTGGCTTTTACTGGTCGGTTGGGCGTTCGTCTGGCCCCATTTCGCCTGGCAGTTATCCTGTCGGGCCGCGTCACCTCATCAGCAGGAAGAGTTCAATCTTAAGATCGATGCCATCATTGCCGGGCTCTGGATCGGCGTGATGGGGATGAGCGCGTTACCCTCGGCAGCGCTGGTGATGATGGTCGGAATGAATATGATGGGCTCCGGGGGCTGTCGTCTGTTTATCCCGGGGATCCTGCTGACTCTGCTCTCCGCGCTGGTGACGCTGCCGATTGTTGGGCGCGTGGCCGTCTTCAACCCCGACCTCGTGGAGTGGAGCTTAACGCTTCCCGTACTGGTGCTTTATCCCATGCTGTTTGCCTGGCTCAGCCACCGCACCGCCGTCAGGCTTGCTGAGCACAAGCAGCGGCTGGAAATGATGAGCACCCGCGACGGCATGACCGGGGTCTATAATCGCCGACACTGGGAAATGCTGCTGCGAAATGAATTTGAGCATTGCCGCCGCGATCGCTGCACCGCCACGATTTTACTGATTGATATCGACCACTTTAAAAATATCAACGATACCTGGGGGCACGCCGTGGGGGATGAGGCGATCATTGCCATCACGCGCCAGCTTCAGATGTCGGTGCGGTCAGGTGATGCCATCGGCCGGTTTGGCGGGGATGAGTTTGCGGTGATTATGTCGCAGACCGCAGCGGAAAGCGCCATCGCCGTCATGTCCCGGGTGCATGAGCGGCTGGAAAAGCTGTCGCTACCGTGCGCGCCAAAAGAGGCGCTGCGCATCAGCGTGGGCGTTGCCCCCTGGGGGCCGCAGTTTGCACATTATCGGGAATGGCTAAAGGCGGCTGACGTGGCGCTGTACAGGGCGAAAAATGCCGGGCGCAGCCGCACCGAAGTGGCCGCCTGACGCCCGACTGAAACGATCAGGATTTACTCAGCTTCTCTGATTTTTCCATGCATTTTGCCATTGCCTCAATGACGGCCGAGCGGAAACCGCGCTCCTCCAGCACCCGCACCGCTTCGATGGTGGTACCGCCTGGGGAGCAAACCATATCTTTCAGTTCACCCGGGTGTTTGCCGGTTTCCAGCACCATTTTGGCGGAGCCCATGACGGCCTGCGCGGCGAACTTATACGCCTGGGCGCGCGGCATTCCGCCAAGCACGGCGGCATCGGCCATCGCTTCCAGGAACATGAAGACATACGCAGGCGCAGAACCACTCACGCCCACCACCGGATGGATCATCGATTCGGCAATCACTTCCGCTTCGCCGAAGCAGCGGAAAATGTTCAGCACATCGGCTACGTCTTCCGGGGTCACCAGCGCGTTAGGCGTGACGGAGGTCATGCCGGCGTTAACCAGCGAGGGGGTATTGGGCATTGCGCGAACAATTTTGCGGTCATGGCCCAGCGCGCGCGCCAGCTGGTCAAGCGTCACGCCCGCGGCAATCGACACCACCAGCGTCTCTTTATTCAGGCTGGAGGTGATGTCGCTCAGCACTTTGATCATGATGTTCGGCTTGACGGCGCCAAAGACGATATCGGCGACCTGGGCCACTTCCTGCGCGCTTTCGGCAGCGTTAATCCCGTATTGATCGCGCAGCGCGGCGACCTTGTCCGGTGACGGGGTATAGACCCAAATCTGACCCGGCAGCACCTGCCCGCTGGCGATCAGGCCGCCCAGAATGGCTTTGCCCATGTTACCGCAGCCGATAAACCCGATTTTCTTGTCCATCACGATCCTCCGTCATTATGCGTTGTTTTCTCTGATTGATAGCTTAACAACGAAATGCAGGCGACAATAGTCGGCAGAGTCATTATGGGGAGACAATATGGCGATTTGGGTTGATGCGGACGCGTGTCCGAACGTGATTAAAGAGATTTTATTTCGCGCCGCCGAGCGCGTTCAGATGCCGCTGACGCTGGTGGCGAACCAGAATATTCGCGTGCCGCCTTCGCGCTTCATTCGTTCTTTGCGCGTGCCTGCCGGGTTTGACGTGGCGGACAACGAAATTGTCCGCCTGTGCAGCGCGGAAGATCTGGTGATCACGGCGGACATTCCGCTGGCGGCCGACGTGCTGGATAAAGGGGCGGCAGCGCTCAATCCGCGCGGTGAGCGATACTCGCCGTCGACCATCCGCGAGAAACTTACGATGCGCGATTTTATGGATACCATGCGGGCCAGCGGCGTGCAGACCGGTGGGCCGGACAGCCTCTCACAGCGCGATCGCCAGCAGTTTGCTGCCGAGCTGGATAAATGGCTGCTGGAAGTGAAGCGCCGTACAGCGAAATGATAATTATTGTCAATGTGTGGTACAGTGTGGCCTCCACAGGGTTGTCATCCCGTACCGCTTTGCAGTAAAGTAATCGCAACATCTTCTGCAATTATTTCTTTACACTCTTCAGCCTTCCGGCATCAAGGGGAACACCTGGCTATGACCCAACCCATCTTTTTAGTTGGCCCCCGCGGCTGTGGGAAAACCACCGTTGGCCTGGAGCTGGCACGCGTGTGTCATCGCCAGTTTGTGGATACCGACCACTGGCTGCAAACCGAGGCCGGAAAAACCATCGCCGACATTGTTGAGCAGGAAGGCTGGGAGAGCTTTCGCGCACGCGAAACGGCCGCGCTGAAAGCGGTCACGACCCCGTCCGCGGTGATCGCCACCGGCGGTGGCATTGTTCTGGCGGAGTGTAATCGTCACTTTATGCGCGAAAAGGGGATTGTGATTTACCTCAGCGCGCCGGTGTCGGCCCTGGTTGGGCGTCTGGAAGCCTTTCCGGAAGAGGGGCAACGCCCTGCGCTGACCTCCAGGCCGCTGAACGAAGAGGTGAGTGAAGTGCTGGCCGAACGCGATGCGTTATACCGCGAAGCGGCTCACCACGTGGTGGATGCGTCCGCCTCTCCCGAAGACGTTGTGATTCAGATTATTACCGCCCTGCGTTTGGCGTGTGCCAGCTAAGCGGCGTCTATACTTATAGCTCAGACATAAAAAAAGGATGAGCTATGCCAACAAGACCTCCCTATCCGCGTGAAGCGCGCATTGTGACCGTTGAAAAAGGCCAGACAGGTCACACTGTGACCTGGTATCAACTGCGTGCCGATCACCCCAAACCCGACTCGCTGATCAGTGAACACGAGACGGAACAGGAAGCGCTGGATGCGAAGCGGCGCTATGAAGATCCCGACATAACCTGAGCGGTTTCCTAAACGCTCCAGGATCGTGCCTGAATCACACTTTTTACTCATCGTAAAAGTTAAGCAGGAGTTAATATTTAGTTAATACAAGTAACTCTGGTATCGGCAGGCGATCTTTACATTTCGGTGTCGGGATCACCTGCTACGCTTGGTGCTGTTTTGTTGAAAAAACGAACTGTGCAGCGTAGTGAGTCTGTACCTGTGTGCACGATGTTGGAGTAATGGAAGGCGATAAAGATGAAGGCAACGTTGGCGATCCTCACCATTGGTGTGGTCCCTGTAAGCGAAGTGTTACCGCTCTTAACCGAGCATGTATCTGAACAACAGATTACGCATCTCAGCCTGCTGGGCAAGATGAGTCGGGAAGAGGTCATGGAAGACTACGCTGTCGAGGCGGGGGAGGATCCCCTGGCGACGTTATTAAGTGACGGTAAACTGGCGCATGTTTCCCGCCAGAAGATCGAGCGCTCGCTACAGGGCGTAATAGAAGTGCTCGATAATCAGGGCTATGACGTTATTTTGCTGATGAGCACCGCCCCCATAAAGGGACTTACGGCGCGCAATGCGATTTTGCTGGAACCGATGCGCATCATTCCGCCGCTGGTGGCCTCCATCGTGGATGGTCATCAGGTGGGGGTGATTGTCCCCATCGAGGAGCTCATGGATAACCAGGAGGCAAAATGGCACGTGCTGGAAAAAGTGCCCTTGTACGCGCTGGCGAATCCGTTCTGGGACAGCGAGGCCAAACTCATTGCGGCCGGGAAGGAACTGCTGGAAAGAGGGGCCGATGTCCTGATTCTGGACTGCCTGGGGTTCCACCAGCATCATCGTGATTTACTGCAAAAAGCGCTGGATGTGCCGGTGCTGTTATCCAACGTTCTGATGGCTCGCCTGGCCTCGGAACTGCTCATGTAATGATTTTGCGTGACAGGTGATGAGCATGGCCCCTATAGTGAATTTTTATCTAAAAATATAAGGGCCAGTTCATGCTTCAGAGTAACGAATACTTTTCCGGTAAAGTGAAATCCATTGGTTTTACCAGCAGCAGCACTGGCCGCGCCAGCGTTGGCGTCATGGCGGAAGGGGAATACACCTTCGGCACGGCGGAAGCGGAAGAGATGACGGTCGTCAGCGGGGCGCTGAACGTCTTACTGCCGGGTGAAACGGAATGGAAAGTTTACGCAGCCGGACAGGTTTTCAACGTCCCTGGCCACAGTGAGTTCCATCTGCAGGTGGCTGAACCTACCTCTTATCTGTGCCGCTACCTGAAATAAAAAATTAGCCGGGTGGCGCTAACGCTTACCCGGCCTACGGTTTGCCCGTTATCTCTGCGCTTCGCCGCCGAGACCTTCCACCAGATTCTGAATCAACGCCGCCAGCTCGCCGGTCATCAGGATGAAGTCCGCGTCGAAACGCTGGGCGTAATCTTCCCTGTCGATATCTTCGTTCTGATCGCGCAGCTCGTCGCAGAACTTCAGACGCTTCACGGAGCCGTCGTCGCACATCACGAACTGAATACGCTGCTGCCAGTCGAGCGCCAGCTTGGTGACCACTTTGCCCGCTTCGATGTGGACGGCGATCTCGTCGCTCACCAGATCCTGCTTCTTCGCGCGGATCACGCCGCCATCTTCCAGCAGGGCTTTCAGCTCGGCTTCATCAAGGATCTGGAAACCCTGAGCCGCAGCACCGCTGCGTACCCATTCGGTCAGCGTCAGCTCGATCGGCGTTTCCAGCGCCAGCGGAACGACCGGTAACGAGCCGATGCTTTTACGCAGCAGGGCCAGCGTATCTTCTGCTTTCTTGGCGCTGGCGCAGTCCACCATGATCAGCCCGTTAACGGTGTCGATCCACATCATGGTCTGGCTTAAGCGGCTGAAGGCGCGCGGCAGCAGGGAGTGCAGTACTTCATCTTTCAGCGAATCTTTTTCGGTCTTTTTCAGCTTGCGGCCCTGTTCGGCTTCCAGCTTGAGAATTTTCGCTTCGAGTGCCTGCTTAACCACCGGCGTCGGCAGTATTTTCTCTTCTTTACGGGCGCAGACGATGATTTGACCCGTGCTGCTGGCGTGGGTCAGTGCATCGCTTTGTGAACCCATTGGCGGAACCCAACCGGTTTTCGCCATATCCTGGCTACCGCAAGGGGAAAAGGTATAAGCGGCTAACTGTTTTTCCATCTCTTCTGCACGCAGCGAAACGTCGCGGCTGAGACGGTAAACCATCAAATTTTTGAACCACAGCATGATAATTTCCACGGCCTTGTCGTTAAATCAGCGGGCATGATAACGAATTGTCGCATCGCTTGCATTGCTAATCGGGAAGCGTGCTTCTACTCTGTTGATAATCAAAATAATGAGGAGAGTCTTGTGCGTATTGGGATCGATTTGGGCGGCACCAAAACAGAAGTCATCGCACTGAGCGAGCAGGGGGAGCAGCTGTTCCGCCATCGTCTGCCAACGCCGCGCGATGATTATCACCAGACTATCGAGACGATTGCCAGGCTGGTCGAGATGGCCGAGCAGGCGACAGGGCAAACCGGCAGCGTCGGGATGGGGATACCGGGGTCGATCTCGCCGTATACCGGCGTGGTTAAAAATGCCAACTCCACCTGGCTCAACGGTCAGCCGTTTGATAAAGATTTAAGCGCGCGCCTGAAGCGGGAAGTGCGTCTGGCCAACGACGCCAACTGCCTGGCGGTCTCTGAGGCCATCGACGGCGCGGCGGCCGGTGCCCAGACCGTGTTTGCCGTGATCATCGGCACCGGCTGCGGTGCGGGCGTAGCGTTCGGCGGGCGCGCCCATATCGGCGGTAACGGCACCGCGGGCGAGTGGGGGCACAACCCGCTGCCGTGGATGGATGAAGACGAACTCAAATACCGCACCGAAGTGCCGTGCTACTGCGGAAAACAGGGCTGTATTGAGACCTTTATCTCCGGCACCGGTTTTGCGACCGATTACCACCGCCTGAGCGGCCAGCCGCTCAAGGGAAATGAGATCATGCGTCTGGTCGAAGCGCAGGATCCGGTGGCGGAGCTGGCCCTGAGCCGCTATGAAATGCGGCTGGCGAAATCCCTGGCCCACGTGGTGAATATTCTCGACCCAGACGTAATTGTGCTGGGCGGCGGCATGAGCAACGTCGACCGGCTGTACGCCACGGTGCCGAACCTGGTGAAGCAGTGGGTCTTCGGCGGCGAGTGTGAAACGCCGATCCGCAAAGCCGTCCACGGGGACTCCAGCGGCGTGCGCGGCGCGGCGTGGCTGTGGCCAGAATAAACGGCTCTGTAAGCCCGGTAAGCGAAGCGCCACCGGGCGAATTCAGGCAGCCACAATAAAAAAGCCGGGGGGCGGCTACGCCTTACCCGGCCTACATGTGGAGTGGACCTTTACTGCACGGCAAATTCTTTATCCAGCTTGCTGTACCCCAGCCCGTTAATCTTCTTCACTTTGATCTGCACCGGAATACGCTCTTTCATCGCCTCAACGTGGCTGATCACGCCGATGGTTTTCCCGGTGGCGTTCAGCGCGTCGAGCGCATCCAGCGCCGTATCCAGCGTCTCACTGTCGAGCGTGCCGAACCCTTCATCCAGGAACAGGGAATCGATCCGCGTTTTATGACTCACCAGATCGGAAAGCGCCAGCGCCAGCGCCAGGCTGACCAGGAAGCTCTCGCCGCCGGAGAGGGTGCGGGTATCGCGGACCGCATCCGCCTGCCACGTATCCACCACTTCCAGCTCCAGCGCGTCGCTGGCCTTACGCTGCAATAAGTAACGTCCGTGCAGACGGTTAAGCTGCTGGTTAGCCAGCCAGACGAGATTGTCCAGCGTCAGCCCCTGGGCGAACTTACGGAACTTGTCGCCGGTGCTGGAGCCGATCAGCGCGTTCAGATAACCCCAGTCATCCGCCTGGCGCGCGGCCTCTTCAATTTGCTGCATCAACGCCAGCTGGTGCTGCCGGTTATCGCTGTCCTGCTTAAGCTGCTGACGGATCTCGCCCTGATGCGTGGTGTTCTCGCGCAGCTGTTGCGCCAGCTGCTGCAGCTGGATTTGCAGCGTGGCGGCATCGGCATCGAGCCCTTCCGGCCGCAGTGCCAGATGAGACTGCAGCTGCTGGTTCGCTTGCCCGGACAGCGCCGCGGCCTGCTGTATCTGGTTTTCCAGCGACTGTTTCAGCTGCTCAAGGTGGCGAATAGCGTCGTCATCCAGCAGCGCGGCAAGAAACGCGTCCTGGTCGGCAAAGCAGCTCGCCGAGCGCGCCGCGGTGAACTGCGTCTGCGACTGCTGCAGGCGCTCTCGCTCCAGCGCTTCCTGCTGCTGTTGCGCGGTCAGCTGGCTTTGCAGCGACACGCACTCGTCGTGGATGGCGCGCCAGTTATCAGGAATAACCGGTTCGGCGTCTTCGCTGTTCGCTGCCGGAAGCGCGTCGAGCAGCGGCTTCAGGGCGTTTATGCGTTCCTGAAGCACGCCGTGCTGCGTTTGCTTCTCCTGCCACTGCGCGAATTCAGCTTCACGGGCCTGAAGCCAGGCGGCTTCCTGACCTTCTTCAGGTGCGTTAAGCGAGAGCGCGAGCAGGGCATGTTCCAGCGCCTGCCGCGTGGCCGCCAGCTGCTGCTGATACTGCCGCTCCTGCGCGTCCTGTTCGTTGAGCTGGTTCTGCAGGGTGAGACGCTGACTGAGCTGATAAAGCTGGCGCTCGTAATGTTCCTGTTCGTTCAGCCATGGCGCGATATCGTCCTGAATATTCAAGGTAATGTTCAGGGACGTGCAGGCTGCCACCCACTCTTTAGTGAGCGCTTGCTCTTCCTGAGAAAGCGTCTTCGCGTCGTCTGTCTCGCGCTGGATCTGCTGAGTCAGGGCATTGACCTGTCCCAGCACCAGCAGGCCTTCCTCTTTAAGGGCGACGACCTCTTTTTCCAGGGCATCACGGCGGCGCTGGTTATCCGTCAGCTCAAGCGACTGATATTGCTCAACGGCGGGATGTTCGCAGGAACCGCACAGCGGACAGGGTTTGCCCGCCTCAAGCCGGGAGCGGTAATGCTCCAGCTTCTTAATTGTTGCTTCGGTTTCGCACAGGGCTTTTAGATCGAGATAGTGCTGGTTTTTCTCTTTGTACTGCTGGCGGCGCAGCGTCAGCGTTTCATTGAGTTTATTTTGTTCGGCCTGGGCCTTCTGCACGCTTTCACTGCTCTGGCGCAGGCGCTTTTGCAGCGGCTGATAGCGGGCATGCAGCGACGTCAGCTGCTGGCGCAGCGTGCGGGACCTGGACTGCTGCTCCATGGCCGCGCTGACCTCATCCGCCGTCAGCGTCAGCGCGTTTTCCGGCATCGCAGCCAGCCTGTTGCGTAATTCACCTATCCGCGCAGCAAGCGAGGCTAACTGCGTTTTATCGCGGTTAAGCTGCGAGAACTGGGCGCGCCAGCCTGCAATCTCCTGGCCTAACAGACGATAGCGCTCGTGCTCCGCCAGCCACTGCGCCAGCGCCGTCAGTTCGGTCTGAAGCTGCTCGTGGTTACGCAGGGCGGTATTGCGAATACGTGAACGCAGCGCGGTTCTGGCTTGTAAGCGAGTATTTACTTCGATAATTCGCTTCTGCGTTTGTGCCAGACGCGCGGTTTGCTCCTGCTGATGTTCCCAGAGCGGTCGCAGCTGGGCGGCGGGCAGAGCAAGCTGCAGTTTTGCCAGCTCAGGCGCAGCGTCCGTCAGCGCCTGTTGCGCCTGCTGCTGCATCGCGGTGACGCGCTGTTGCTCGCGCACGAGCTCATCATGGCGCGTAAGCCACTGAAAATGTTTCTGTTGGTTTTGCTGCTGTTCCAGCAGGGTTTTCTCTGCGTCAGTAAGTGCCTGCAAACTTTGCTGTAACTGCTGCTGTTGTTCTTCGCTCAACAGCACGACGCCCGCCGCCTGCGCCTCGCACTTTTCAAGCACGCTGCGGGCCGCTTTGTGTTTCTCAAACACCATGGCGGAAATCTGACCGTAGATTTCGGTGCCGGTCAGCTCTTCCAGCAGCTCGGCGCGATCGCTCGGCTTGGCATTAAGGAAGGCGGCAAACTGCCCCTGAGAGAGCAGCATCGAGCGGGTAAAGCGCCCGTAGTCCAGCCCGGTGAGCGCGGCGGTTTGCTCCAGCTTATCCGTCACTTTGTCGGCCAGGATTTTGCCATCTTCGCAGCGCGCCAGCTCCACGCGCGGCACCTGCAGGTTACCGTCCGGCTGGTTGCGCGCCCGGTTCTGGCTCCAGAAGGCGCGATAGGCGGTGCCTTTTACCTCGAACTCCACTTCCGCCAGACACTCGGCGGTGTCGCGCGTCATCAGGTCGTTTTGCGCCTGGGAGACCTTCTGCAGTCGCGGCGTTTCGTGATAAAGCGCCAGACAGATGGCGTCGAGCAGGGTGGTTTTACCTGCCCCGGTCGCGCCGGTGATGGCAAACAGCCCGTTGCTGGCAAACGGCTCAGCGGTAAAGTCAATTTTCCACTCGCCCTTGAGGGAGTTGAGATTTTTCAGGCGCAGGCTCAGAATTTTCATGCGTTTTCTTCCTCGTCATTGAGCGCATGCAGGGTATGGCTGAACAGTTCGCTGAGTCTTGCGCGCTTCGCATCGTCAATCTCCTCCTGTGAGAGCCTGCGTTCAAATACCTCTTCGACCCCCAGTTCACTGAGCGTTTCGCGTTGAGCGCTTAGCAGAATTTTCTCGCGCTGCTCGCGGCTGCGGCGCACCAGCAAGACCTCTACCGGCAGGTCTTCGGTCAGCGCCTGGATTTTCCGCTGCATATCGTGCAGGTAGCCGTCGGTGGTGATTTCGATGTCCAGCCAGATGGGGGGATCTTGCTCGACGCCGCGCCACTGCTCCAGCTGGGCGGTGATGGCATCGAGATCGCCTTTCAGCACCGCCAGCGGTTGAGTTACGGGCACCTCCAGCGTGTCGACGGCGCTGAGTTTGCCCTCGCGAAAGCTCACCAGATGCACGGATTTGGCTTTGCCCGTTTCGTCAAAGCTGAGCGAAAGGGGCGAGCCGCAGTAGCGGATGTGCTCGCAGCCGCCGACGATCTGCGCCCGGTGGATGTGTCCGAGCGCAATGTAGTCGGCTGGCGGGAAGTGCTGCGCCGGAAAGGCATCCAGCGTGCCGATATAGATGTCACGCACGGCGTCACTTTTACTGGCCCCGACGGTGGTGAGGTGCCCGGTCGCAATCACCGGAATCGGCTGGTCACCGCGCAGGGCACAGGCTTCGGCGTGCTGCTGGCGGTAATAGTCGGCGATCGCCTGTAACAAATGCTGCTGCTTTTCCGCGCCCGACAGCCCCGCCTGGCTTTGCACGATGTCGCGCGGACGCAAAAAGGGAATCGGACACAGTACCGCCCCGGGCGACCCGTCGCGCTTTTTCAGGATCTGCGGGGCGTGCCCGGCGCTGGCGACGACGGTGGTATTGAGAAACGCCAGGATGTCGCGGGATTCGTTAAGCGTCGCGACGGAATCATGGTTGCCGGCGACAATCACCAGATGACAGCCGGTTTGCTGCAGATTCACCACGAAGCGGTTGTACAGCTCACGCGCATAGCTCGGCGGCGAGCCGGTATCAAAAATATCTCCCGCCACGATAATCGCGTCCACCTCATGCGTCCGGGCCGTTTCCAGCAGCCAGTTCAGGAACGCTTCATGTTCAGCCGCACGGCTTTTGCTGTAAAAATTTTGACCCAGATGCCAGTCCGAGGTGTGAAGTATGCGCATAGCTGATCCGTGGCAAAAAAGAGAAAGCAGGATTATAAACGTTCAGAGAAGGGAAAATAACCGCTGTAATAAAACAACAGTTTGCCATTTATAGTGGTACTGTTTTTCATAAATCTGTCATAAATCTGACGCATAATGGCGCCGAATTACAAACTTGTAACGTAAATAAGATAAGACAGGGCAAAGTATGGCGAGACGTATTCTGGTCGTAGAAGATGAAGCTCCAATTCGTGAAATGGTGTGCTTCGTGCTCGAGCAAAACGGCTTCCAGCCGGTTGAAGCGGAAGATTATGACAGCGCAGTGAACCAGCTGAATGAACCCTGGCCCGATCTGATTCTGCTGGACTGGATGCTGCCCGGCGGCTCCGGACTGCAGTTTATCAAACACCTGAAGCGTGAAGCGCTGACCCGCGACATCCCGGTTGTAATGCTTACGGCGCGCGGAGAAGAAGAGGATCGTGTGCGCGGTCTGGAGACCGGCGCGGACGATTACATTACCAAACCGTTCTCCCCCAAAGAGCTGGTGGCCCGCATTAAAGCCGTGATGCGCCGTATTTCGCCGATGGCGGTGGAAGAGGTGATTGAGATGCAGGGGCTGAGCCTTGATCCGACGTCTCACCGCGTGATGACCGGTGAAAATCCCCTCGACATGGGGCCTACCGAATTTAAACTTCTGCACTTCTTTATGACCCACCCGGAACGCGTGTACAGCCGCGAGCAGTTGCTGAATAACGTCTGGGGAACTAACGTGTATGTCGAAGACCGGACGGTTGACGTACATATCCGCCGCCTGCGAAAAGCGCTGGAACTGAGCGGCCACGATCGCATGGTGCAGACGGTCCGCGGCACGGGTTATCGTTTTTCTACCCGTTTCTGAACAATGACAGGAGTGTGACGCGTGCTGGAACGTCTGTCATGGAAAAGGCTCGTCTTTGAACTGATCTTATGCTGTATTCCGGCCTTCATTCTGGGGGCCTTTCTTGGACATCTGCCGTGGTTTCTGCTGGCGTCGGTCACCGGGCTGCTGATCTGGCATTTCTGGAACCTGCTGCGCCTCTCCTGGTGGCTGTGGGTTGACCGAAGCATGACGCCGCCGCCCGGAAGCGGCAGCTGGGAGCCGCTGCTGTACGGTCTGCACCAGATGCAGATGCGAAATAAAAAGCGCCGCCGCGAGCTGGGAAGCCTGATTAAGCGTTTTCGCAGCGGTGCGGAGTCGCTACCGGATGCGGTCATTCTGACCACCGAAGAAGGGACGATCTTCTGGTGTAACGGCCTGGCGCAGCAGCTGTTGGGCCTGCGCTGGCCGGACGATAATGGCCAGAATATCCTCAACCTTCTGCGTTATCCCGAGTTTACGCTGTACCTGAAAAAGCGTGATTTTACCCGTCCGCACAATCTCAAGCTCAATAACGGTCGCCATCTGGAGATCCGCGTGATGCCCTACAGCGATAAGCAGTGGCTGATGGTGGCGCGCGATGTCACCCAGATGCACCAGCTGGAAGGGGCGCGCCGCAACTTCTTCGCCAACGTCAGTCACGAATTGCGTACCCCGCTGACCGTGCTGCAGGGCTACCTGGAGATGATGCAGGAGCAAACGCTGGAAGGTGCGCCGCGTGAAAAAGCGCTGCACACCATGCGCGAGCAAACGCACCGGATGGAAGGCCTGGTGAAGCAGCTGCTGACGCTCTCTAAGATTGAAGCAGCACCCACGCTCGCGCTGAATGACACTATTGATGTGCCGATGATGCTGCGGGTCGTGGAGCGTGAAGCGCAGACGTTAAGCCACAAAAAGCATCACCTGACCTTTGAGGTCGACAACACGCTAAAGGTGCTGGGCAGTGAAGATGAGCTGCGCAGCGCTATCTCCAACCTGGTGTATAACGCGGTAAACCATACGCCGGAAGGGACGGAGATCGTGGTGCGCTGGCAGCATACCCCAACGGGGGCCGAGTTTAGCGTGGAGGACAACGGGCCGGGGATCGCGCCGGAGCATATTCCGCGTCTGACCGAGCGCTTCTATCGCGTGGATAAAGCGCGATCGCGGCAGACGGGTGGAAGCGGCCTGGGGCTGGCGATTGTGAAACACGCGGTGAATCACCATGAAAGCCGTCTCGATATTCAGAGTACCCTGGGTAAAGGAACCCGCTTCAGCTTCGTGATCCCGGAACGATTAATTGCCAAAAAGATCGCCTGACGGCAGGTGTGTCATTTTACCTTTCCACGGGTCAGCCATCGCTGGCCCGTTTGCTTTGCAGTCAAGCGAAACGCGTGTGAATTTTATACGGCTGGCTGTTTTTTGTTCGCATGATTAGCCATGGGTTTTTCTTATAATTAGCGTATTGTGCTGGAGTGTATTTTCATGCTGGCATATTGTTCTGGTTTTACGATCCCACCTTGCCTTTAAACGTTATAAGCGTTTAAATTGCCCCCCAGATACTGTCAGACCGACTGTATTTGCGTGGTAAATCGAAAAACTATTCTTCTCCACGCCAGGACGGGAGCATATCCCGCTAAAATTGAGCAAATTTTCGGCTGTATCGTCCCGTCAGGGGCAGCGAAAATCTCAATGTTTTCAACACCACATCCACAGGCAGTAAGGTTTTATGACCCATCACTTAAAATCGCGTGACATCATCGCGCTGGGCTTTATGACATTTGCGCTGTTCGTTGGCGCAGGCAACATCATTTTCCCTCCAATGGTTGGCTTACAGGCGGGTGAACACGTCTGGACCGCCGCGTTTGGTTTCCTGATTACTGCCGTGGGTCTGCCGGTGCTGACCGTCATCGCGCTGGCGAAAGTCGGCGGCGGTGTGGATAGCCTCAGCACCCCGATTGGCAAAGTGGCGGGCGTTCTGCTGGCTACCGTCTGCTATCTGGCCGTGGGTCCGCTGTTTGCCACCCCGCGTACCGCGACCGTTTCCTTCGAAGTGGGTATTGCTCCGCTGACCGGTGACGGCGCGATGCCGCTGTTCATCTACAGCCTGATCTACTTCGCTATCGTGATTCTGGTTTCCCTCTATCCGGGCAAGCTGCTGGATACCGTGGGTAACTTCCTGGCTCCGCTGAAAATTGTGGCGCTGATTGTCCTGGCGGTGGCGGCTATCGTCTGGCCTGCAGGCCCGATTAGCGACGCGATGGACGCCTATAAAAACGCCGCGTTCTCTAACGGCTTTGTGAACGGCTACCTGACGATGGATACGCTGGGCGCGATGGTGTTTGGTATCGTTATCGTTAACGCCGCGCGTTCCCGCGGTGTGACCGAAGCGCGTCTGCTGACCCGCTACACCATCTGGGCTGGCCTGATGGCCGGTGTAGGCCTGACGCTGCTGTATCTGGCGCTGTTCCGCCTGGGCTCCGATAGCGCGATGCTGGTCGATCAAAACGCGAATGGTGCGGCTATCCTGCACGCCTATGTCCAGCACACCTTCGGTGGTGCAGGCAGTATGCTGCTGGCGGCGCTCATCTTCCTGGCCTGCCTGGTTACCGCGGTTGGCCTGACCTGCGCCTGTGCTGAGTTCTTTGCGCAGTACCTGCCGCTCTCTTACCGCACCCTGGTGTTTATCCTTGGTATCTTCTCCATGGCGGTATCCAACCTCGGTCTGAGCCACCTGATTCAGGTCTCTATTCCGGTACTGACGGCGATCTATCCGCCGTGCATCGTGCTGGTGGTGCTGAGCTTCACCCGCCCGTGGTGGAACAACTCCTCACGAATTATTGCGCCAGCCATGTTTATCAGCCTGATTTTTGGTATCCTTGACGGGATTAAAGCATCAGCGTTCGCTGAAATTCTGCCAGCCTGGACACAGCGTCTGCCGCTGTCCGAGCAGGGCCTGGCCTGGCTGATGCCTACCGTTGTTGCACTGGTTCTGGCGGTTATCTGGGACCGTGCTGCAGGGCGTCAGGTCGCATCGAACGCCCATTAATCAACGGCAACAAACTGTTTAACCACGGGGCTTAAGGCCCCGTGGTTTTTTGTTTTTTTCGTGTTGAATGGCAAGATTTAAATGGAAAGCACTAACAAACTTAAACGTGGATTGAGCACGCGCCACATCCGCTTTATGGCGCTGGGCTCTGCTATTGGCACCGGTCTTTTTTATGGCTCGGCAGATGCCATCAAAATGGCCGGTCCAAGCGTGCTGCTGGCGTACATCATCGGCGGCGTGGCGGCGTATATCATCATGCGCGCCCTCGGCGAAATGTCGGTTCATAACCCCTCCGCCAGCTCCTTCTCGCGCTACGCGCAGGAAAACCTCGGCCCGCTGGCCGGGTTTATCACCGGCTGGACCTACTGCTTCGAAATCCTGATCGTGGCAATAGCCGACGTGACGGCGTTTGGCATCTATATGGGCGTCTGGTTCCCGGCGGTGCCGCACTGGATTTGGGTGCTGAGCGTGGTGCTGATCATTTGCGCCGTCAACCTGATGAGCGTGAAGGTGTTCGGCGAGCTGGAGTTCTGGTTCTCCTTCTTCAAGGTCGCCACCATTATCATCATGATTGTGGCCGGTTTCGGGATCATCATCTGGGGGATTGGCAACGGCGGGCAGCCGACCGGGATCCATAACCTCTGGAGCAACGGTGGCTTCTTCAGCAACGGCTGGCTCGGCATGGTGATGTCGCTGCAGATGGTGATGTTCGCCTACGGCGGTATCGAGATTATCGGTATTACTGCCGGGGAAGCGAAAGACCCGGAGAAATCCATTCCGCGCGCCATCAACTCGGTGCCGATGCGTATTCTGGTGTTTTATGTGGGTACGCTGTTTGTGATCATGTCCATCTACCCGTGGAATCAGGTGGGTACCAACGGTAGCCCGTTTGTCCTGACTTTCCAGCATATGGGTATTGCGTTTGCCGCCAGCATTCTCAACTTTGTGGTGCTGACCGCGTCGCTTTCGGCGATCAACAGTGACGTCTTTGGCGTGGGGCGTATGCTGCACGGCATGGCAGAGCAGGGCAGCGCGCCGAAGGTGTTCGCCAAAACCTCGCGCCGCGGCACGCCGTGGGTGACCGTTGTGGTGATGACCGTGGCGCTGCTGTTCTCGGTTTATCTGAACTACATCATGCCGGAGAACGTCTTCCTGGTGATTGCATCTCTGGCGACCTTCGCGACGGTGTGGGTGTGGATCATGATCCTGCTGTCGCAGATTGCCTTCCGCCGTCGCCTGTCGCCGGATGAGGCGAAAGCGCTGAAGTTCAAAGTACCGGGCGGCGTTGCGACGACCATCGTCGGGCTGATCTTCCTGGTGTTTATCATTGGCCTGATTGGCTACCATCCGGACACCCGCATTTCGCTCTACGTGGGCTGCGCGTGGATCGTGCTGCTGCTGGTGGGCTGGGTGTTTAAATGCCGCCGCGACCGTCAGCTGGCGGAAGCGCAGTAAGGTAAAAATGCCGGGTGGCGCTGCGCTTACCCGGCCTACACTCCCTTTTACCCCCCAAAAAACTCCTCCCCCGTCCTCCTCCCCCAATAAATCCCATCATGGTGAGCTATCCTTAACCACCCTGTGGCAAGGTGACGTCAATTTCATCAGAGGGGATTCGTGATGTTAAACGCCTGGCACCTTCCGGTTGCCCCATTTGTTAAGCAAAACAAAGACAACCTTGTGATTACGCTCTGGCTGGCGGGGGAAAACCAGCCCGATCGCGTGACGCTCCGCGCCGAAATCGATAACGAAGAGACCGGGTTGAAAATGCACAAGCTGCGCAGCCAGCCGCAGCCGGGTATTACCGCCTGGCGGGCGAATATCGATCTGAACAGCGGACAGCCGCGCCGCCGCTACAGCTTTAAGCTTTTGTGGAACAACCGTCAGCTGTGGTTTACCCCGCAGGGGTTTAGCCGTTTCCCGCCTGCACGGCTGGAGCAGTTTGCGGTCGATTATCCGGATAACGGCCCGCAGTGGGTTAACGATCAGGTCTTTTACCAGATTTTCCCGGACCGTTTTGCGCGCAGCGAAAAGCGCACTGCCGACCAGGATAAGATCTATTACCACCATGCAGCGGGCCACGACATTATCCTGAATGCGTGGGATGAGCCGTTAACCGCGCAGGCGGGCGGCTCGACCTTCTACGGCGGCGATCTCGACGGTATCAGCGAAAAGCTGCCGTACCTGAAAAAACTGGGCGTGACGGCGCTGTACCTCAACCCGGTGTTTAAAGCCCCGAGCGTACACAAATACGATACCGAAGATTATCGCCACGTTGATGAGCAGTTTGGCGGCGACGAGGCGCTGCTGCGCTTGCGTAAGAATACGCAAAAAGAGGGGATGCGCCTGATCCTGGACGGCGTGTTCAACCACAGCGGCGATTCGCATGCGTGGTTTGATCGGCATAACCAGTCGATGGGCGGGGCATGTCATAACCCGGATTCGCCTCAGCGCGACTGGTACAGCTTTAACGAGGAGGGCCGCGCGCTGGACTGGCTGGGCTACCCGAGCCTGCCGAAGCTGGATTTCCAGTCGCCAACGCTCGTTAATGAAATCTACGGCGGCGAAGACAGCATCGTCCGACACTGGCTGAAGGCGCCGTGGAATATGGACGGCTGGCGTCTGGACGTGGTGCATATGCTCGGCGAAGCGGGCGGGGCGCGGAACAATCTTCAGCACGTCGCCGGCATAACGCGCTCGGCAAAAGCCGCACAGCCGGAAGCGTTCGTTTTTGGCGAGCACTTTGGTGACGCGCGCCAGTGGCTGCAGAATGATGCGGAAGATGCGGCGATGAACTATCGCGGCTTTACCTTCCCGCTGTGGGGATTCCTCGCCAACACCGATATCTCCTACGATCCAAATCATATCGACGCGGAAACCTGCATGGCGTGGATGGAGAACTACCGCGCCGGGCTGTCGCATCAGCAGCAGCTGCGGATGTTTAACCAGCTCGATAGCCACGATACCGCGCGTTTTAAATCCCTGCTGGGCAAGGACGTCGCGCGTCTGCCGCTGGCGGTGACCTGGCTCTTCACCTGGCCGGGCGTGCCGTGCATCTACTACGGAGACGAGGTGGGGCTGGACGGCAACAACGATCCGTTCTGCCGCAAAACCTTTCCGTGGGCACCAGAGAAACAGGACAAAGTGCTGTTCAGCCTGTATCAGCGGCTGGCGAAGCTGCGTAAGCAGAGTCTTGCCCTGCGCTACGGCGGCTGCCAGGCGGTATACGCTCATGATAACGTCGTGGTCTTTGCCCGCGTTTATAACCAGCAGCGCGTGCTGGTGGCGATCAACCGGGGCGAGGCCTGCGAAGTGGTGCTGGATGATTCACCGCTGCTGAATGTCGCTGCGTGGAAGAGCAAAGAGGGCAAGGCGACAATACAGGACGGCGTGCTGGCGCTGCCTGCAATATCCGCGACGATCTGGTTCGGCAGCTAATACGCTATTGTTTCCACCTTTTAAGATGGCGCAAATGCAACGATTTGTGTCAATCTTAACAGATCGTTTACGGTGAAGGTGGAAACATGGACGAGCTTTACATCCTTGGCTGTTTATTCCTGGTTTTTGCGCTGCTGGTTGCGCCCGTGCTTGCGGTTATCGGGTTTAATCGCAGTACGGCGGCGCAGCAGGAGATCGCCCGGCTACGCCAGCGCATAGAGGCGCTTGAGCAGCGCGGCGTGCCTGAGAACGCGTCGGAACCGGTGCAGACCGCCGCGCCGGAGGCAATTACCGCGCCAGTGGTGGAGGACGCTCTCGCGCCTGTCGACCCCTGGCGACCCGATATTCCCGCAGCGGTGGCAGAACCCGCTTCTTCCCAGGCCCCGACCCCTGCGGCAAAACAGCCTTCAGCCTTTGGCGGCATCCTGACGTCGCTGGCGCGCTGGTTCATGCAGGGGAATCCACTGGCGAAGCTGGGCATTTTGCTGCTCTTCCTCGGCCTCTCTTTCCTGCTGCGCTATACCGTCGAACATTCCCTGTTCCCGCTTGAGCTGCGCCTCGTGGCAGCGGCGCTGTTTGCCGTTGTTCTGCTGGCGATTGGGTGGCGACTGCGGCACAGGCAGCGGGTCTATGCGCTGATCCTCCAGGGCGGGGCGACCGGCGTGCTCTACCTGACGGTGTTTGGTGCCTTCCGGCTCTGGCAAATGCTGCCGATGACGCTGGCTTTTGCGCTGCTGGTGGTGATCTGCGCGGCGAGCGTCGGGCTGGCGGTGCTGCAGAAGGCCCTGAGCCTGGCCATGCTGGCGAGCCTCGGCGGGTATCTTGCGCCACTGCTGTTGTCTACCGGGGGCGGCAGCTTTGTCGCGCTGTTCTCTTTCTATCTCCTGCTGTCCATCGGCATTCTTGCTATCAGCATCTGGCAGCACTGGCGCGAGCTGAACCTGCTCGGGCTGCTGTTCACGTTCGGCGTGGGCGGCCTGTGGGGGCTGAATGACTACCAGCCTGAAGACTATTGGATCTGCCAGCTGTTCCTGATTGCCAATACGCTGATTTTCGGCGTGCTGAGCGTGGCGCTGTCGCTGCGGGCGCAGGAAAAAGGGAAGCAGATCGTTGACGGTGTGCTGCTGTTTGCCCCGCCGCTGATCGGTTTTGGGATGCAGTACGGTATGACGCAGCACTGGGACTATGGTCCGGCGCTGAGCGCGCTGGGATACGGCGCATTTTATCTCACCCTCGCGTACCTCGCGCTGCGGCGCTATCCCTCCCTCGGACGGCCGCTTGTCATGGCAGCGCTGGCGATCGGCGGCGGGTTCGCCACGCTCGCCATTCCGCTGGCGCTGTCGGCGCGCTGGACGGCAATGGCCTGGGCGCTGGAGGGGCTGGGTATTCTCTGGCTGGGCGTGCAGCAGCACCAGCGGCGTATGAGCTATAGCGGGACGGCGCTGCTGGTGCTGGCCCTCGGCAGCGCGCTGTGGGCGCAAACGGACGGCGTTACGTCGCTGAGCCTGCTCCTTATCTTCGCCATCCTCAGCCTTTGCTGGCTGGCTGCGGCCTGGCTGTGGCGGACTCTTTTTCTGCCGGTCAGCTGGGCGCTGCTGGCTGGCGGGCTGCTGTTCTGGCTGGTAGCGCAGCTGGGTGCGTCGCAGCTTGTACTCACGAAAGAATTACCGGTTCTGGCGGGCGTGCTGGCGCTGACGGCGGCGTCAGCCTGGGGCTGGCGGCAGGTGGCCGCTCGTCTGGCGTGGCGAGAGCTGGACGCCAGCAAATGGCTGCTGTGGCCGGTAATGCTGCTGATGGTGGGATATCAGATCTGGCATCAGCAGATCGTTGCCGCCGGCTGGTCAAACCTGGCCTGGTGCATTTCGCTTCCTGCCGCGCTGATGCTGCTGCGGCGCGATGGTGAAAGGGTTCTGCCGCGTATCGCGATGGGGCTACACCTGTCGCTGTGCTGGATGATTTTACTGGCGCTGGCCGCCGAGCTTTACTGGTTTGCCCGGTCTCTGCCGTGGGGCATGGCGGCCTGGGGCAGCGGATTAGCGATGGCCGCAGGCGGCGGGGTGATTATGGCGCTCTCTGCTGCGGTACGGCGTCGCGCGTGGCCGTTCCGGGAATGGCCTGCGCTCTATGCGTGTCTGGCACCGATCCCTGCCGTCGTGGCGCTGCTGGTACTGCTGGTGGTGACCAATTTCCAGGACGGCGTGGTCTATCGTCAAACCTGGCTCCCGCTGGTAAACCCGCTTGAGGAAGGCGCAGCGTTCGCGTTGCTGGGGCTGGTGGTATTTTATCGGGCGGTGGATCGCTACTACCCGGCATTGCTTGCGCAAGCGCGTCCGTGGCCTGCCGTCGCGCTCATGGCGTTTGGCTTCTGGTGGCTGAACGGTGCGCTGATGCGCGCCCTGGCCTGGTACGGCGACGTGGCCTGGAATATGGCATCGCTGTGGGATTCGCGGCTTATCCAGACCAGCTTTGCCCTGTTCTGGATGCTGAGTGCGCTGGTGGTCATGATCCATGCCACCCGTCGGGCTTCCCGGCAGGAGTGGCTCTGCGGGGCCGCGCTGCTGGGTGTGGTGATGGTTAAGCTGATGCTGGTGGACAGCGCGGGCGGAGGCGGTCTGGCGCGCGCGGTGGCGTTTATCGGCGTGGCGATACTGGTGCTGATAGTGGGCTATTTCTCGCCGCTACCGCCAAAAACAGGAGATGAAAAATGAAATGGATGAAAGCGGTAGCGTGTACCGCGCTGCTGGCGCTTTCCGGCCCGGCGTTCTGCGACGAAGTACCAACGGAATCGCCACGGGACTACGCCTTTGGTCGTTCACTCGACACGTCCGTTCCTTCCCGGTGGTATCGAGTGATGCTGCCGCTTGCCGTCTATGAGCAGAGCACATCCGCGGATCTGCATGATGTTCGCGTCTTTAACCAGTCGGGTGAGCCGGTTCCCTTTAGCCTGATGGCCGCGACGCGCCCGCAGGCCACAGCGCAGTCCACGGCGCTGCGCCTCTTTCCGCTGGATGCCTCGCCGCTCGCGGCTGCCTCAGATGCCGGTGACAGCGATAAGATCCGGCTCCGTTCCCGAAACGGCGTTGAGATTGTGCTGGAGGGGCAAAAAGCCGCCGCAGCCGGGCAACATTACCTGCTGAGCTTGCCGGAGCAGACGACGGGTGAGCTGGCCATATCCCAGCTGCAGCTGCTCTGGAATACCCCGCAGACGCCGTGGCAGGGAACGGCGTCGGTCTATTACAGCGAGGATCTTAAGCGCTGGTATACCCTGCGCGAAGATATGCCGCTGCTGGACGTCGCCAGCGGCCAGGATCGCCTTAAGCTCGATCGGATCGATACCGATACGGTTTTATCTCCCGAGGCGAATCGCTATCTCATGGTGGTGCTGAATACGCAGAGCCAGGGGGTAACGTTGACCGGCGTAAACGCAATCAGCGCACCTGCGCAGGCGGCCCCGGAAGAGATCAATCTTGAGGGGGAAGGGGAGCAGCTATCGACAACCGAAGCGCAGTGGCGTTGGACGCGTCCGCAGCCGCTGAGTGCTGTCAGCATCTCGCTGAACGGCGATGGCGTCCTTCCCGTGGAGATCGCCTGGCGGCGTACGGAAAAAGACACATGGCATCCCCTGAAAAAAGAGGTGATTTACCGCCTGGAGGGGAAAACATCCGGACCGGTTTCGCTTAACGGGGACCTGGTGCAGGCAGTGAAAATCACGACGCTGAATGCGCGTCTGCCAGAATACCTGCCGAGCGTCACGGGGCATCGCGACCGCTATGACCTGGTGTTCAACGCGCAGGGTAAAGCGCCGTACGTGCTCGCCTGGGGCAACGGCGCCGCAAAGCCTGCACAGGTGGAACCTGACATGCTGATCCCAGCCGATCTGCGCAAGACCTATGATATGGCGAACCTGCCGCAGGCCGATATTCTGGATGATGTCGCGTTGGGCGGTGAGGGGCGGCTAAACGCCACCTCTGCAGGCGAGCGGGCGAACTGGATGAACGCCCTGCTGGTGTGGGGCGTGCTGATCGCGGGCGTGCTCCTGCTGGCGGGCATGGCCTGGCGCATCTGGCGGGAAACGCAGCGCAAGGCATAAAAAAAGGCCCGCATAAGCGGGCCTTTCTCGTAAACCGTGCCGATTACAGGCTGGATACGTTCTCAGACAGGTATTTAGCTACGCCGTCTGGGGAAGCCGCCATACCTTCTTTACCTTTTTCCCACTGAGCCGGGCACACTTCGCCGTGCTCTTCGTGGAACTGCAGCGCGTCAACCATGCGCAGCATTTCGTCGATGTTACGACCCAGCGGCAGATCGTTCACAACCTGGTGACGAACGATGCCGTTCGCGTCGATCAGGAAGGAACCACGCAGCGCAACGCCAGCGTCCGGATGTTCGATACCGTAAGCCTGCTGGATTTCGCGTTTGATGTCCGCAACCATTGCGTATTTCACCGCACCGATGCCGCCTTTGTCGACAGGGGTGTTACGCCATGCGTTGTGTACAAACTCAGAGTCGAAGGAGACGCCAACCACTTCCACGCCACGCTTCTGGAATTCTTCATAACGTTTGTCGAACGCGATCAGCTCAGACGGGCAAACGAAAGTGAAGTCCATTGGCCAGAAGAACAGAACGGTCGCTTTACCGTTGGTGTGCTGTTTGAAGTTGAAGTTTTCAACGATTTCACCGTTGCCCAGAACTGCTGCAGCTGTAAAATCCGGAGCCGGACGAGTTACCAGAACCATATGATTCTCCTGTAGATACTAAGGTTATTTGGAACGCAACGCGAGCCAGTATAGAGAGTGTTCATGGATAAGACAAAGAGGTGGTGACAATCGTTCCGCCAGCTTTTACCTATCAATACGAATTCTGTCAGAGCTGTTTGTTTTTCGCCTGCGCCATCATGCGCGGGTAAAACTGCCAGAAGCGGGTCTCCAGCGCATCGTAATGTTCATCCAGGTCATACCAGGAATCCCGCAGCGCATCCAGGCGCGGGCGACGGCTCGCCATCCCATTCAGCACGTTCTGAATGAAATCCATCTCGCGATAGCGCTCCAGCCAGCGCTCTGACCACAGGTAGTTATTCAGATTCACAAAGCGCGGCGGCGAGTCGGGCAGAATGATCGACACCTGCTGATGGGCATAACGCACAAATTCCGGCAGGGGTAGCTCCGGCGAGAGCTGTGCCCAGTGGCGCGACAGGAAATGGTCCCACATCACATCAAGCGTGATCGGTGCGACGCGGCGCGTTTCCGGCCGAAACCACGCTTTGGCTTCCGTCACTTCCGGCAGCTTATCCGTTAGCACGTCGATGCGGCGGTGCATAAAAATCCCGTCGACAACCTCAGGGGCGTACGCTTCCGCGGGGTTGCCGCGTACGAAATCGGCCAGCAAATTGCCGGACAGGGAGCTGTCAGCGAGGTGAGCGAGATGCAGGTGAGCGAGAAAATTCATGCGTTTTATTTGTCCGGGGGCGGCTAGTTGTTGCAGCAAAAGGGTGTGAGCACTAGACTATGCCGCCTGTTTTTAAGTCACGAGTATACGTCATGCGCGTCGCCGATTTCTCCTTTGAACTACCTGAATCCCTGATTGCTCACTATCCCATGCCTGAGCGCAGCAGCTGTCGTTTACTGTCACTGGATGGGCCAACGGGCGAGCTGACGCACGGTACTTTCACCGATTTGCTCGACAAGCTCAACCCTGGCGATCTGCTGGTCTTTAACAATACCCGCGTGATCCCGGCGCGCCTGTTCGGCCGTAAGGCCAGCGGCGGCAAGATTGAAGTGCTGGTCGAACGTATGCTCGATGATAAACGTATTCTGGCACATATTCGCGCATCCAAAGCGCCAAAGCCGGGCGCGGAGCTGCTGCTGGGCGATGACGAGAGCATCAAGGCGACCATGACCGCGCGCCACGACGCGCTGTTCGAGGTGGAGTTCAACGACGAGCGCACGGTGCTCGATATTCTGAACGCCATCGGCCACATGCCGCTGCCGCCGTACATTGAGCGTCCTGACGAAGAGGCTGACCGCGAGCTGTACCAGACCGTCTACAGCCAGAAGCCTGGCGCGGTCGCGGCCCCGACGGCAGGCCTGCACTTTGATGAACCGCTGCTGGAAAAACTGCGCGCGAAAGGCATTGAGATGGCGTTTGTAACGCTGCACGTCGGGGCGGGAACCTTCCAGCCGGTGCGCGTGGACAGCATTGAAGACCACATCATGCACTCTGAGTATGCTGAAGTGCCGCAGGATGTCGTGGACGCGGTGCTGGCGGCGAAAGCGCGCGGTAGCCGCGTCGTGGCGGTCGGTACGACGTCTGTGCGCTCGCTGGAGAGCGCCGCGCAGGCCGCGAAAAGCGAGTTGATTGAGCCGTTCTTTGGCGATACGCAGATCTTTATCTACCCGGGTTACCAGTACAAAGTGATTGACGCGCTGGTGACCAACTTCCATCTGCCTGAATCGACGCTGATTATGCTGGTCTCCGCGTTCGCGGGGTATCAGCATACGATGAATGCCTACAAGTCTGCGGTAGAACAAAAATATCGCTTTTTTAGCTACGGGGACGCGATGTTTATCACGTACAATCCGCAGGCTTTGAATGAGCGTGTCGGGGAATAAGTCCGCGGCACCGTTTTACAACGTTGGACTGTTTTTCTGACGTCGGAGAAAAAATGAAATTTGAACTCGATACCACCGACGGTCGCGCGCGCCGCGGTCGCCTGGTGTTTGATCGCGGTGTGGTGGAAACCCCCGCGTTTATGCCTGTGGGCACTTACGGCACCGTAAAAGGGATGACGCCGGAAGAAGTTGAAGCCACTGGCGCGCAGATTATCCTCGGCAATACCTTCCACCTGTGGCTGCGTCCGGGTCAGGAGATCATGAAGCTCCACGGCGACCTGCACGACTTCATGCAGTGGAAAGGCCCTATCCTGACCGACTCCGGCGGTTTCCAGGTCTTCAGCCTGGGCGATATCCGCAAGATCACCGAGCAGGGCGTTCACTTCCGTAACCCGATCAACGGCGATCCGATTTTCCTCGATCCCGAAAAATCAATGGAGATTCAGTACGATCTCGGTTCTGACATCGTGATGATCTTCGACGAATGCACGCCGTATCCGGCCGACTGGGACTACGCCAAGCGTTCCATGGAGATGTCTCTGCGCTGGGCGAAGCGTAGCCGTGACCGTTTTGACTCCCTGCAGAACAAAAATGCGCTGTTCGGCATTATCCAGGGCAGCGTTTACGAAGATTTACGCGATATCTCTGTTAAAGGTCTGGTAGAGATAGGTTTTGATGGCTACGCTGTCGGCGGTTTGGCTGTGGGTGAGCCGAAGGAAGACATGCACCGCATTCTGGAGCACGTCTGCCCGCAAATCCCGGCGGATAAACCACGATACCTGATGGGCGTGGGCAAACCGGAAGATCTGGTTGAAGGCGTACGCCGCGGCATTGATATGTTCGACTGCGTCATGCCAACCCGCAACGCGCGTAACGGCCATCTGTTCGTTACCGATGGCGTGGTGAAAATCCGTAACGCGAAGCATAAGAGTGACACCAGCCCGCTCGATTCCGAGTGCGATTGCTATACCTGTCGCAATTATTCTCGCGCGTACCTGCATCATCTCGATCGCTGCAACGAGATTTTGGGCGCGCGTCTCAATACCATTCATAATCTTCGTTATTATCAGCGCTTAATGGCTGGTTTACGTAAGGCTATCGAAGAGGGTAAATTAGAGAGCTTCGTGACCGATTTCTACCAACGTCAGGGGCGGGATGTTCCACCGTTGAACGTTGATTAATTTTAATAATGAGGGAATTTGAATGAGCTTTTTTATTTCTGATGCGGTAGCAGCAACAGGCGCTCCAGCGCAGGGCAGCCCAATGTCTCTGATTCTGATGCTGGTTGTGTTCGGTCTGATCTTCTATTTCATGATCCTGCGCCCACAGCAGAAGCGCACCAAAGAGCACAAAAAGCTGATGGACTCCATCGCGAAAGGCGATGAAGTGCTGACCAACGGTGGTCTGGTCGGTCGCGTAACCAAAGTGGCTGAAAGTGGCTACATTGCAATCGCCCTGAACGACACCACTGAAGTGGTCATCAAACGTGACTTCGTAGCTGCCGTTCTGCCGAAAGGCACCATGAAGGCGCTGTAATCCCAACTTTTCCCAAAGGGAACTGCCGTGTTAAACCGTTATCCTTTGTGGAAGTACATCATGCTGGTCGTCGTGATTCTCGTCGGCCTGCTGTACGCGCTTCCCAACCTGTATGGTGAGGATCCGGCTGTTCAAATCACTGGCGCGCGCGGTGTCGCCGCCAGTGAGCAAACGCTGATCCAGGTCCAGAAAACGTTACAAGAAGAAAAAATTACCGCTAAGTCTGTGGCACTGGAAGAGGGCGCAATTCTTGCTCGCTTCGACACCACCGACACGCAGCTCCGCGCACGTGAAGCGCTGATGGGCGTGCTGGGTGATAAATACGTCGTGGCGCTTAACCTTGCCCCTGCAACCCCGCGTTGGCTGGCTGCAATGAATGCAGAGCCAATGAAACTCGGTCTTGACCTGCGTGGTGGCGTTCACTTCCTGATGGAAGTGGATATGGATACCGCGCTCGGCAAGCTGCAGGAACAGAATATCGACAGCCTGCGCAGCGATCTGCGTGATAAAGGCATCGCTTACACCACCGTGCGTAAAGAAGATAACTACGGCATGAGCATCACGTTCCGCGACAGCGCGGCGCGCGATCAGGCTGTAGATTACCTGACCCAACGTCATCGTGACCTGGTGATCTCCTCGCAGGGCAGCAACCAGCTGCGCGCGGTGATGACCGATGCGCGCCTGAAAGAAGCGCGTGAATATGCCGTTCAGCAGAACATCAACATTCTGCGTAACCGTGTAAACCAACTGGGCGTGGCCGAGCCGCTGGTACAGCGTCAGGGTGCTGACCGTATCGTGGTTGAACTGCCGGGTATCCAGGACACCGCGCGTGCGAAAGAGATTCTCGGTGCGACCGCAACGCTGGAATTCCGTCTGGTGAATACCAACGTTGACCAGTCTGCTGCCGCTTCTGGCCGTATTCCGGGTGACTCCGAAGTGAAACAGACCCGCGAAGGTCAGCCGGTTGTGCTGTACAAACGTGTGATTCTGACCGGTGACCACATCACCGACTCCACGTCGAGCCAGGATGAATACAACCAGCCGCAGGTTAACATCTCGCTGGATAGCGCGGGTGGTAACATCATGTCTAACTTCACCAAGGACAACATCGGTAAACCGATGGCGACCCTGTTCGTGGAGTACAAAGACAGCGGTAAGAAAGATGCAAACGGCCGTGCTGTGCTGGTGAAAGAGGAAGAGGTGATTAACATCGCCAATATCCAGTCTCGTCTGGGTAACAGCTTCCGTATTACCGGTATTAACAACCCGAACGAAGCGCGTCAGCTCTCCCTGCTGCTGCGTGCCGGTGCGCTGATAGCGCCAATTCAGATTGTTGAAGAACGTACCATTGGTCCAACTCTGGGTATGCAAAACATCCAGCAGGGCCTGGAAGCGTGTCTGGCCGGTCTGGTGGTCTCTATCCTGTTCATGATCTTCTTCTATAAGAAGTTTGGTCTGATTGCGACCTCCGCGCTGATCGCGAACCTGGTGCTGATTATCGGCATCATGTCCCTGCTGCCGGGAGCGACGCTGACCATGCCGGGGATTGCGGGTATCGTTCTGACCCTTGCGGTGGCGGTCGACGCCAACGTACTGATTAACGAACGTATCAAAGAAGAGTTGAGCAACGGTCGCTCTGTTCAGCAGGCGATTGATGAAGGTTATAAAGGCGCGTTCAGCTCTATCTTCGATGCGAACGTAACAACACTGATTAAGGTTCTTATCCTGTATGCAGTGGGTACTGGCGCGATCAAAGGCTTTGCGATTACAACCGGTATCGGTGTCGCAACGTCAATGTTTACCGCTATTGTCGGCACCCGTGCCATCGTGAACCTGCTGTACGGCGGCAAGCGCGTCAAAAAGCTGTCTATCTGAGGAGTGCGTTGTGGCACAGGAATATACTGTTGAACAATTGAACCACGGCCGTAAAGTCTGGGACTTTATGCGCTGGGACTACTGGGCCTTCGGCATTTCAGGTTTCCTGCTGATTCTGTCCATCGTCATTATGGGCGTGAAAGGCTTTAACTGGGGTCTCGATTTTACCGGTGGTACGGTAATTGAAATCTCCCTGGAAAAACCGGTCGATATGGACCAGATGCGCGAATCGCTGCAGAAAGCGGGCTTTGAAGAGCCGCTGCTGCAGAACTTCGGCAGCAGCCGCGACATCATGGTGCGTATGCCGCCGGTGCACGATGCCAACGGCAGCCAGGAGCTGGGCAGTAAGGTTGTTAGCGTGATTAACGAAACAACCAGCCAGAACGCGGCGGTTAAGCGTATTGAGTTCGTCGGCCCAAGCGTGGGTGCTGACCTGGCGCAGACCGGTGCGATGGCGCTGCTGGTGGCGCTGATCTCCATCCTGGTGTACGTCGGTTTCCGCTTTGAGTGGCGACTGGCGGCCGGTGTGGTTATCGCTCTGGCGCACGACGTGGTGATCACCATGGGCATACTGTCGCTGTTCCACATTGAGATTGACCTGACGATTGTGGCATCCCTGATGTCCGTCATCGGTTACTCACTGAACGACAGTATCGTGGTATCTGACCGTATCCGTGAAAACTTCCGTAAGATCCGTCGCGGTACGCCGTACGAAATCTTTAACGTGTCGTTGACCCAGACGCTGCACCGTACCTTGATCACATCCGGTACCACCCTGATGGTGATCCTGATGCTGTTCCTGTTCGGTGGCCCGGTTCTGGAAGGCTTCTCCTTGACCATGTTGATTGGTGTCACCATCGGTACGGCGTCGTCTATCTACGTTGCGTCCGCCCTGGCGCTGAAACTCGGCATGAAGCGTGAGCACCTGCTCCAGCAGAAAGTCGAAAAAGAAGGCGCGGATCAGCCGTCCATTCTGCCGTAAGGCGACGTTTACTGCGTATCAAAATCCCGGTCGGTTGACCGGGATTTTTTTTATCTGCTCCTGACAAACACTCCTGACAGTATGCTGTCAGGAGCCCTGTCGTAGACTCCTTCTGAACCCAAACAACAGGCAGGAGGATGTATGAAAAGCGTCATTAACTGGTTTGAAATTCCGGTCTCGGATATGGATCGCGCCATCAAATTTTATGAGCCGGTGATGCAGCTTGCGCTGCGTCGCGAGAAAATGGACTGTGCGGAGCTGGCGGTTTTCCCGCATGAGGATCCCGCCACCGGAGGCGCACTGGCAAAATTTGACGGCGTTACACCGTCTTTGCAGGGCGCTATTATTTACCTGCATACTGACAATCTGGCGGCAACGCTCGATCGCATCGCCTCTGCGGGCGGCGAGTGCGTGTTTGGCCCGCTGGAACTGCCGCATGGCATTGGCACTATCGCCTTGTTTACCGACAGCGAGGGTAACCGCGTCGGCCTCCATCAACCTGCCTGAGAGCGAACTAAGAAATGACCCGACGCGCTGACCGTTTGTTTCAGATTGTGCAGATCCTGCGGGGCAGGCGTCTGACAACGGCAGCGCATCTGGCGGACCGGCTTGGCGTGTCCGAGCGCACGGTCTACCGCGATATCCGCGACCTGTCGCTTTCCGGCGTGCCGGTGGAAGGTGAGGCGGGGAGCGGATATCGGCTCATGTCGGGCTTTGACCTGCCGCCGCTGATGCTGACAAATAAGGAGTCCGAGGCGCTGATCGTCGCGATTCGCCTGCTCAAAACCTGGGGCGGAGAATCGTTGTCGCGCGAGCTGGAGTCGGCTCAGGAAAAGGTGCTGGCGATTCTGCCTGAGGAGAGCCGTCGAAAGGCGGAGCAGACGCGGATCTACGCCCCGGATTTTTGCATGCAAAGCCACTCCCGCAGCGATTTTGACAGGATCCATCAGGCAATTTCCGCCCAGCAGGTGCTGGCGCTGCATTACCGTGATGAAGCAGGACAGCTGTCTAAACGTGAGGTTCAGCCGCTGGGGCTGTTCTTCTGGGGAGAGCGCTGGCTGCTGGCCGCGTGGTGTGAACGGCGCGATGACTATCGCTGTTTCCGGCTCGACAGATGCCTCAATATTGTGGCTACGGAAAGGCGGTTTAGCGAAAGTGCGGACAGGTCTTTGGCGGATTTTTTGCGCAAGGTGAGGCAGTAAAAAGCCGGGTGGCGGCTACGCCTTACCCGGCCTACATTTGGGTCGTAGGCCCGGTAAGCGTAGCGCGACCGGGCGAAACCCGCACTGATTAGAAGTTGTAACCTACAACCAGGTAACCACCCCAACCGGTAGAACGGACGTGTTCGTTCATCCATACCAGTTTAGCGTCGTCGTTCCACTGGCCGCCGTTGTGCCAGTAACGTGCCACAACAGAGTAATGCCAGTGATCGTAGTTCAGCGCCAGGATGTGGCTGGAGGCGATGGAGTCATTGGTACGCTGCTTAATACCGTTCTCTGCGTAACCGCTCTTATCGCCCAGATCTGAACCCCAGTCGAAGTTGGTGAAGCCGATATAGCTCAGATTACCGCCCCACAGCTGGGTGATTGGCACAAAGTATTTCACTTTGAAACGATAGCCATCCCATTCGTTCTGGTTTTCAGCGCCATAGTTCTGCCACTGATATTTGGCATAGACGTTCAGAGACAGGCTCATTGGCAGGCCGGTGTCGATGTCCGTACCCAGACCCATATACCAGGTGCTCTGACGACCGGACTCGTTGCGGCCCATGTCGTAAATGTAGTTGTTCGCGAAGTACCACTCTTTGAACGGGCCGAAGCTCAGATCGGTGCCGGTCAGCTTGTCGATGGAGAAGCGTGGTTCGATTTCCATGAACAGAGGGGAGCCGTGGTTCCAGATACCTTTAGCCTGAGAGTTACCACCGAAGAAGACCGGTGCATCCATGTAGCCGTAGAAATCAAACCAGTCTTTCTTGGCGAACGCTTCATATTCCAGGTAGGTATCGTTACGAATCTGAGGTCCGAAACGCGTGTGGTAGCTGCCGACCACGTTAACGCTCTGGTGCCACCAGTCGGAGAGGTATTCTGGTTTGTCGTTTTCCGCTGCGTTAACAGTGAAAGAAGAGGACAGTGCCAGCACGGCGCCAGCTGCGAGTAATGTTTTTTTCATAATCATGCCACTGATTGAAATTCCCTTCCGGGAGTGAAAAATGCGCGAATTGCGTTTCTAAATATTTCGTGTTTCTGCGGTGCCTATTATAGGAATCCCTGCTCACAAAAATATGTGTTGTTTCACATATCTCTCATGCGCGTAATCGATTGCGTTCACGTTTGCGTACTTTAAACGGCCGGGATTGTAGCGGCAATCATTTATGTTGCCAATCCATACGAAATGTAAATGTTAGCGGAGTGACATTTCACTCCGCTAAAAAAGAGAGGATTACTGCGCGGCGGGTTGAATGTCGTGAATGCGGATAAAGCCTAACTGTTCCGGCGTAAGGCCGCTTAACTGAAGCGGAATATCCACATCACTGGGTGCTAAAACACTGGCCGGGGCGGTGAAGAGCTGATTCTTCACGTTCACCTCCTGGTAGTTCTCCGTGGTGCCCTGGATCTGGCCCCACTCGACGGTGCCGCTGAAGGCCGAAAGCGGATCGTTGGACTCTCCCTTGATGCGTAATGTTGCGCGAGTACCATCGGCATTCGCCGCCACATTCACCAGAGACATTTTTAGCGTGCCAATCTGGCTGTTCAGCAGGGCAGGCGTATTCGCCCCCGGCAGCAGGTACACCCCGCTGGTAGATTTCGCGTTCAGCGCGTTTTGCTGGGTGATCTTCACCGTTTCTTTGTTTAGCTTGTCCATCGCCGTATTGAGCGTATTGACGCTCTGTTTCATCTGACGGACTTCGGTTTGCTGTGCACAGGCGCTAAGGGTGAAGAGGCTCCCCACCAGCAATATTTTCAGGTAACGTCTTGTCATTGCGTTTATTTCCTTGAAATAACGGATCGTCCTAATGGTAGCCAGCATCATTGTGTCAGACATAGATCCTTTTTCTCAAAAAGCTCTTCCTTTGTTGTCAGGCCAGTTCAGGGTAAAATGAAAATCAGTTAACCAGATAACAGGGATACCGTATGCATTGCCCATTCTGCTCCGCTGTGGATACCAAAGTCATCGACTCTCGCCTTGTGGGCGAAGGGTCTTCAGTGCGCCGTCGTCGGCAGTGTCTGGTGTGTAACGAGCGTTTCACGACCTTTGAGGTGGCAGAGCTGGTCATGCCGCGCGTGGTTAAAAGTAACGACGTGCGTGAGCCGTTTAACGAAGAGAAACTGCGCAGCGGAATGCTGAAAGCCCTTGAAAAACGTCCCGTCAGCGCGGACGACGTGGAGATGGCGCTAAACCACATAAAATCTTACCTTCGTGGTTTGGGTGAGCGTGAAGTGCCCAGCAAGATGATCGGCAACCTGGTAATGGAGCAGCTGAAAAAGCTCGATAAGGTCGCCTATATCCGCTTTGCCTCGGTCTACCGCAGTTTCGAAGACATCAAAGAGTTTGGCGAAGAGATCGCCCGCTTACAGGATTAAGCTCATGCAAGATGAGATGTACATGGCGCGAGCCATGAAGCTGGCGCAGCGCGGTCGTTTTACGACCCATCCCAACCCGAACGTCGGGTGCGTTATCGTTAAAGATGGCGAGATCGTGGGGGAGGGCTTTCACTATCGCGCAGGCGAACCGCATGCTGAGGTTCATGCGCTGCGCATGGCCGGCGAGAAGGCGCGCGGTGCGACGGCCTACGTTACGCTGGAGCCCTGCAGCCATCACGGGCGTACGCCACCGTGCTGCGACGCGCTGATTGCCGCGGGGGTGTCGCGCGTGGTTGCATCGATGCAGGACCCGAATCCGCAGGTGGCCGGACGTGGTCTGTATCGTCTGCAGCAGGAAGGCATTGACGTCAGCCATGGCCTGATGATGCAGGACGCGGAAGCGCTCAACAAAGGTTTCCTGAAGCGCATGCGTACCGGGTTCCCGTATATCCAGCTTAAGCTGGGTGCCTCGCTGGACGGTCGTACGGCGATGGCAAACGGCGAGAGCCAGTGGATAACATCTCCGCAGGCAAGGCGCGATGTGCAACGTCTGCGTGCGCAAAGCCATGCTATTCTCACCAGCAGTGAAACCGTTCTGGCTGACGATCCGGCCATGACCGTGCGCTGGGACGAGCTGAATGCCGATACCCAGGCTCTGTATCCGCAGGAGAACCTGCGTCAGCCGCTGCGTATTGTCATTGATAGCCAGAACCGCGTGACGCCGGAGCACCGCATCGTCCAGCAGCCAGGGGAAACCTGGATTGCGCGCACCAAAGAAGATACGCGCGCATGGCCGGAAGGCGTACGCAGCATTACGGTGCCGGAACATAACGGGCATCTGGATCTGGTGGTGCTGATGATGCTGCTCGGCAAGCAGCAGGTGAACAGCATCTGGGTCGAAGCGGGCCCGACGCTTGCCGGCGCGCTGCTTCAGGCGGGGCTGGTGGATGAACTGCTTGTTTACGTTGCGCCTAAACTGTTGGGCAGTGACGCGCGCGGCCTGTTTGTGCTGCCCGGCCTTGAAAAACTGGCCGATGCACCACAACTCAAATTTAGCGAGATTCGTCCGGTAGGTCCGGATGTCTGCCTCCACTTAACGACAGCGTAATTGCTCCCGAAATAGGGAAGCAGTGCGCAAAGTATTATGATAAAATCCGCCCCCCTGCGGGGCCAAATGAACCCGTAAAGGAAGAGTATGAACATTATTGAAGCTGCTGTAGCTACCCCGGACGCTCGCGTCGCCATCACCATTGCGCGTTTCAACAACTTCATCAACGATAGCCTGCTGGAAGGTGCGGTTGACGCCCTGAAACGTATCGGCCAGGTTAAAGATGACAACATTACCGTTGTTTGGGTTCCAGGCGCTTACGAACTGCCACTGGCGGCGGGCGCGCTGGCGAAAACCGGTAAATATGACGCGGTGATTGCGCTGGGGACCGTTATTCGTGGCGGCACTGCGCACTTCGAATACGTTGCGGGCGGTGCAAGCAACGGTCTGGCACACGTTGCGCAGGATGCTGAAATTCCTGTCGCGTTCGGCGTGCTGACCACCGAAAGTATTGAACAAGCCATCGAACGTGCTGGCACCAAAGCCGGTAACAAAGGTGCAGAAGCTGCACTGACCGCGCTTGAAATGATCAATGTATTGAAAGCCATCAAGGCCTGATTTTTTTGTAAGGGGAATTCCGTGAAACCTGCTGCTCGTCGCCGCGCCCGTGAATGTGCCGTCCAGGCACTTTACTCCTGGCAGTTGTCCCAGAACGACATCGCTGATGTTGAATACCAGTTCCTGTCAGAACAGGACGTGAAAGACGTTGACGTTCTGTACTTCCGTGAACTGCTGTCGGGAGTGGCGACTAATAGCGCGTATCTCGATGGTCTGATGAAACCTTACCTGTCCCGTCTGCTCGAAGAGCTGGGTCAGGTAGAAAAAGCAGTGTTGCGCATTGCGCTGTTTGAGCTGTCTAAACGTGATGATGTGCCGTACAAAGTGGCCATCAACGAAGCGATCGAACTGGCGAAAACCTTCGGCGCTGAAGACAGCCATAAGTTTGTAAACGGCGTACTTGATAAAGCAGCACCTGCGATCCGTCCCCACAAAAAGTGATCCGCAAACCGGAGTTCTGCATTGCCTGACGGGCAGTGCGGCTCCGGTTTTTTCTTTTATTTGCTGAGGCATAACGTATGGCATGCGGCGAATTTTCCCTGATTGCCCGTTATTTCGACCGTGTCAGAACCTCTCGTCTTGATGTTGAAACCGGCATCGGCGATGACTGTGCACTTCTCAATATTCCCGAAAAACAGACGCTGGCAATCAGCACCGACACCTTAGTGTGCGGACGTCATTTTTTACCGGATATCGATCCTGCCGATCTGGCGTATAAGGCACTGGCGGTTAACGTCAGCGATCTGGCGGCGATGGGGGCCGATCCCGCGTGGTTAACCCTGGCGCTGACGCTGCCTGAGGTAGACGAAGCCTGGCTTGAAGCTTTCAGCGATGCGCTGTTTGAGCAGCTTAACTACTACGATATGCAGCTGATTGGCGGTGATACCACTGCCGGGCCGCTGTCGATGACGCTGGCGATCCATGGCTATGTACCGCTTGGTCGCGCGCTGAAGCGTTCGGGTGCAAAACCCGGCGACTGGATCTACGTGACCGGTACACCGGGCGACAGCGCCGCGGGCCTGGCGATTCTTCAGGATCGCTTAACCGTGAAGAACGCTGACGATGCGGCGTATCTGGTGAAACGCCATCTGCGCCCGACGCCGCGTATTCTGCACGGTCAGGCGCTGCGCGAGCGCGCAAGCTCGGCTATCGATCTCTCTGACGGGCTGATCTCAGATCTTGGCCATATTCTGAAGGCCAGCGGTGTCGGCGCGCGCGTAGACCTGGATCTGTTCCCGCTGTCAGAGGAACTGCTTCGTCATGTTGAACCTGAACAGGCACTGCGCTGGGCGCTGTCCGGTGGTGAAGATTATGAACTGTGCTTTACCGTTCCGGAGCTGAACCGTGGAACGCTCGACGTGGCGTTAGCGCATCTTGGCGCGAAATTCACCTGTATCGGGCAGATCATGCCGGAGAGTGAAGGGCTGAAGTTTGTGAAAGACGGTGCGCCGGTTACGCTGGACTGGAAAGGGTACGATCACTTCGCGTGATGTTGTACGCTCTGTATTGCCGGGTGGCGGCTCCGCCTTACCCGGCCTACAAAAGAGGGGCTTATTTAAACCCCACCACCGGATGCTGCTGATACGGCGTCTCCAGCTCGGCAACCTGTTCGGGCGTCAGCGTGATATCCACCGCGTTTAACAGTTCGTCCAACTGCTCTTCCCGGGACGTGCCGATAATGGGAGCCGCGACGCCGCGTTTACCCAGCAGCCATGCCAGCGCTACCTGGGCGCGGGTTGCGCCGGTATCGTCGGCAATGCCGGCCAGGCGTTCGGCAATCAGTGCATCGCTGGCCTCTGTTCCTTCATAGAGATTTTTTCCCACTTCATCCGAGACCAGACGGGCCGTAGTTTCGCCCCACGGACGGGTCAGGCGACCGCGCGCGAGCGGGCTCCACGGGATGACCGCCACGCCCTCCTGATGGCACAGCGGCAACATCTCACGCTCTTCTTCACGATAGATCAGATTGTAGTGATCCTGCATGGTGACAAAGCGCGCCCAGCCGTGCTGCGCCTGCAGATCCAGCGCCTGAGCGAACTGCGACGCGTGCATCGACGATGCGCCGATGTAGCGTGCTTTACCGGCTTTGACGACGTCATTGAGCGCCTCAAGCGTCTCCTCGATCGGCGTGTTGTAATCCCAGCGGTGAATTTGCAGCAGGTCGACGTAATCCATGTTCAGGCGCCTGAGGCTGTCGTCAATGGAACGCAGGATCTGCGCGCGAGAAAGGCCCTGCGGCAGGTCGCCCACCGGGTAGTACACCTTGGTGGCAACGACGATGTCATCCCGACGGGCAAAATCGCGCAGGGCGCGGCCGACAATCTCCTCGCTGCTGCCGTCGGAGTAGCTGTTGGCGGTGTCAAAGAAGTTAATGCCGCCCTCGATGGCGCGTTTGATGATCGGACGGCTGCTCTCTTCCGGCAGCGTCCAGGCGTGGTTCCCCCGATCGGGCTCGCCAAAGGTCATGCATCCCAGACAAAGTCGGGAAACCTTAAGGTCCGTTTTTCCTAATGTTGTGTATTGCACGGTTCCGCTCCTGCTGTTTAAACAATACGTTTAAGCATAGCAGGAGCGGAAAAGGGGGGAGGGATCAGTCCAGCCAGGCGCGGATTTTAGCTTCGATACCGGCAGCGTCCAGGCCAATCGCCGCGCGGGCTTCGTCCTGGGTACCTTGCGGGATGAAATAGTCCGGCAGGCCGAGGTTCAGCACCGGAACGGCTTTACGGTTTGCCATCAGCACCTCGTTCACGCCGCAGCCCGCACCGCCCATAATCGCGTTCTCTTCCAGCGTGACCAGCACGTCGTGCGCCTCCGCCATACTCAGGATCAGGGATTCGTCGAGCGGCTTCACAAAGCGCATATCCACGAGGGTAGCATTCAGCGTTTCAGCTACTTTCGCCGCCTCTGGCATCAGCGTGCCGAAGTTCAGGATCGCCACTTTCTCACCGCGACGTTTAACCAGACCTTTACCGATCGCCAGTTTCTCCAGCGGCTGCAGCTCAACGCCCACCGCATTGCCGCGCGGATAGCGAACGGCGCTTGGGCCATCCTGATAGTGGTAGCCGGTAAACAGCATCTGACGACATTCGTTCTCGTCGCTTGGCGTCATGATCACCATATCCGGAATGCAGCGCAGGAACGACAGGTCAAACGCGCCCTGGTGCGTCTGGCCGTCGGCACCGACGATGCCCGCACGGTCAATGGCAAACAGCACCGGCAGCTTCTGGATCGCCACGTCGTGGATCACCTGATCGTAGGCGCGCTGCAGGAAAGTGGAATAGATAGCGACAACCGGTTTGTAGCCGCCGATCGCCAGGCCCGCTGCAAATGTCACCGCGTGCTGCTCGGCAATGGCCACGTCGAAATACTGGTCAGGGTATTTTTTAGAGAACTCTACCATGCCGGAGCCTTCGCGCATGGCCGGGGTGATCGCCATCAGCTTGTTGTCTTTTGCGGCGGTTTCGCACAGCCAGTCGCCGAAGATTTTTGAATAGCTCGGCATGCCGCCGCTGCTTTTCGGCAGACAGCCGCTGGACGGGTCAAATTTCGGTACCGCGTGGAAGGTAATCGGATCTTTTTCCGCTGGTTCGTAGCCACGCCCTTTTTTGGTCATGATGTGCAGGAACTGCGGGCCTTTCAGGTCGCGCATGTTCTTGAGCGTGGTGACCAGCCCCAGTACGTCGTGGCCGTCAACCGGGCCAATATAGTTAAAGCCCAGCTCCTCAAACAGGGTGCCCGGCACGACCATGCCTTTGATGTGCTCTTCGGTACGCTTAAGCAGCTCTTTGATCGGCGGAACGCCGGAGAAGACTTTTTTACCGCCTTCACGCAGCGAGGAGTAAAGCTTGCCGGAGAGCAGCTGTGCCAAATGGTTGTTCAGCGCGCCAACGTTCTCGGAGATCGACATTTCGTTATCGTTGAGGATAACCAGCATGTCCGGCTTGATGTCGCCCGCATGGTTCATGGCTTCGAAGGCCATACCCGCGGTGATGGCACCGTCGCCAATCACGCAGACGGTGCGGCGCTGCTTGTTCTCTTTCTCGGCGGCGACGGCAATACCGATGCCCGCAGAAATGGAGGTGGAGGAATGGCCGACGCTCAGCACGTCATACTCGCTCTCACCGCGCCACGGGAACGGATGCAGGCCACCTTTCTGACGAATAGTGCCAATTTTATCGCGACGTCCGGTCAGAATTTTGTGCGGATAGGCCTGGTGGCCCACGTCCCAGATGAGCTGATCGAACGGCGTGTTATAGACGTAGTGCAGCGCCACGGTCAGCTCTACCGTGCCAAGCCCGGAGGCGAAATGGCCGCTGGAGCGGCTTACGCTGTCGAGCAGGTAGCGACGCAGCTCGTCGCACAGCTTCGGCAGGCTCTCTTTCGGCAACAGACGTAACTCCTGGGTGGAGTCAACTAACGCCAGTGTCGGGTATTTGGCAATATCAAAACTCATCAAAGGCTCATCGAGATATATAGTTTATTTATCACGCTGGATTATATAGTCCGCTAGCGCTTCCAGTGCCGAGGTATCCAGCGATTGCGCAGCCAGTTCATTCAGTGACTGGCGGGCATCGTCAATCAGATCCCGGGCTTTACGTTGGGCTTGCTCAAGACCCAGCAGGGCGGGGTAGGTACTTTTGCCAAGCTGCTGGTCCGCACCCTGACGTTTACCCAATGTTGCAGTATCGCCCACCACATCCAGAATGTCATCCTGAACCTGGAATGCCAGACCGATACTTTCTGCGTATCTGTCCAGAATCGGCAGGGCTTTGCGCCCTTGCTCACCCGCGCTCAGCGCGCCCAGGCGAACGGCGGAACGAATCAATGCCCCGGTTTTATGGCGATGAATACGCTCCAGCTGTTCCAGATTAACCTGACGTCCTTCCGCTTCAAGATCCAGCGCCTGACCGCCGCACATGCCGGCCACGCCGCTGGCCATGGCCAGTTCGGAAATCATTGCCAGACGGTCACGGTCAGCCACTTCGGCCATTGGCGCGTCGCTCAGAATCGAGAACGCCAGCGTCTGCAGGGCATCACCCGCCAGAATGGCATTCGCCTCGCCAAACTTGATGTGGCAGGTGGGTTGACCCCGACGCAAATCGTCGTCGTCCATCGCCGGGAGATCGTCGTGGATCAGCGAGTAGGCATGGATGCACTCAACGGCGGCTGCCGGGGCGTCCAGCGTGTTATCGCTGATGCCAAACATGTTGCCGGTGGCGTACACCAGGAACGGGCGCAGGCGCTTTCCACCCAAGAGTGCGCCATAGTGCATGGCTTCAACCAGAGGAGTGTTCTGAAAAGGCTGTGGCGCAATAAATCGGCGCAGGGCGTCGTTGGCGCGTACAACGCGCGCCTGAAGCTCGTTGGCAAAATCCATTTACTCGGCGTCCGGTGTGAAAGGCGTGGTTTTCGCGTCTTCGCTGTCGGAAAGCAGGATCTGCACGCGCTGCTCGGCCTGCTGCAGTTTGACCTGCCCCTGGCGCGCCAGCTGCACGCCGCGCTCGAATTCGTTGAGCGCCTCTTCCAGCGGGAGATCGCCGCTCTCAAGACGGGTAACGATTTGCTCCAGTTCACTCAGCGCAGTTTCGAAACTGGCCGGTGCGTCGTTCTTCTTCGGCATAGTGAATTGACTCTTATATTCTCAGCCCCGACATGGTAACGGACTCAGGGCAATTATCAAATAACGCGCAATGTGCACAGGAGCGGCGCGATGGTGGTATACTTGCGCGCCTGGATGCAGCCACGGGTGTGGGCTGCTGTACTCTTTTCCATTACAAGCCTTAATACGCTTGCCTAAGAAACATTGCCGCCATGAAGTTTATCATTAAATTGTTCCCTGAAATCACCATCAAAAGCCAATCTGTGCGTTTGCGCTTTATTAAAATTCTCACCGGGAACATTCGTAACGTTTTAAAGCACTACGACGAAACCCTCGCCGTGGTGCGCCACTGGGACCACGTTGAGGTTCGTGCGAAAGACGAAAACAAACGTCAGGATATTCGCGACGCGCTGACCCGTATTCCAGGGATCCACCATATTCTGGAAGTGGAAGATGTCCCGTTCAGCGATATGCACGACATCTTCGAAAAAGCGCTGGTTCAGTACCGCGATCAGATCGAAGGCAAAACCTTTTGCGTGCGCGTGAAGCGTCGCGGTAAGCACGAATTCAGCTCCATTGAAGTGGAACGTTACGTTGGCGGCGGTTTGAACCAGCACGTTGAGACGGCGCGCGTGCGTCTGACCAACCCGGACGTGACCGTTAATCTGGAGATCGAAAACGATCGCCTGCTGTTGGTGAAAGGCCGCTATGAAGGTATCGGTGGCTTCCCGATCGGGACTCAGGAAGATGTTCTGTCCCTGATCTCCGGCGGCTTCGACTCCGGCGTCTCCAGCTATATGCTGATGCGCCGCGGCTGCCGCGTACACTACTGCTTCTTCAACCTGGGCGGCGCGGCGCACGAAATCGGCGTTCGTCAGGTGGCGCATTACCTGTGGAACCGCTTCGGCAGCTCCCACCGCGTGCGTTTCGTGGCAATCAATTTCGAACCGGTGGTCGGCGAGATTCTGGAGAAAGTGGACGACGGCCAGATGGGCGTCATCCTGAAGCGCATGATGGTGCGTGCGGCATCCAAAGTGGCTGAACGCTACGGCGTGCAGGCGCTGGTCACAGGCGAAGCGCTGGGCCAGGTCTCCAGCCAGACGCTGACCAACCTGCGCCTGATCGACAACGTGTCTGATACGCTGATCCTGCGTCCGCTGATCTCCCACGACAAAGAGCACATCATCGACCTGGCGCGCGAAATCGGCACCGAAGATTTTGCCCGCACCATGCCGGAATACTGTGGCGTGATCTCAAAAAGCCCGACCGTCAAAGCGGTGAAGGCGAAGATCGAAGCGGAAGAAGAGAACTTCGATTTCAGCATTCTTGATAAAGTGGTGGAAGAAGCGTCCAACATTGATATCCGCGAGATCGCCCAGCAGACCGAGCAGGAAGTGGTAGAAGTGGAGACCGTGAGCGGTTTCGGCGCGAACGACGCGATTCTGGATATCCGCTCCATTGACGAGCAGGATGACAAGCCGCTGCAGGTTGACGGCGTCGAAGTGGTTTCTCTGCCGTTCTACAAGCTGAGCACAAAGTTTGGCGACCTCGACCAGAGCAAAACGTACCTGCTGTGGTGTGAGCGCGGGGTGATGAGTCGCCTGCAGGCGCTGTATCTGCGCGAGCAGGGCTTTGCCAATGTGAAGGTGTATCGTCCGTAGTTTCTCGCCCGGTGGCGCTTCGCTTACCGGGCCTACGGTACCGTGCATTTGTAGGCCGGGTAAGGCGTAGCCGCCACCCGGCTTTTTTTATGCACTACTCTTCATAGTAATTATAAATCCCCGCTGGCATCACCAGCGATGACGCCACTTCGTACGCCTTCTCGCGCCCGCCCAGCAGGTCGATAATCTTTAAGCCAAAATCAATCGCGGTGCCCGGGCCCTGGCTGGTCAGCAGGTTGACGCGGGGATCCCAGACGACGCGCTTGTCCACCCATTGATCTTCCGGAATGGTGTCTTTCAGCCCCGGGAAGCCGGTCATATTGCCGATGGGGAAGATGTCATGGGGAACCAGAACCGTTCCGGCGGCGGCACAAATGGCGGCGACGATGCGGCCGGATAAATGGAACTGACGCACGGTCTCAACCAGCAGCGGGCTGTCACGAAAACATTCCGCGCCCTTCAGCCCACCGGGCAGCACGATGATGTCGTAATCTCCGTCAGCCACCTGTACCAACGGTGCATCTGCAAGGATTTTCACCCCGCGTGAACAGGTGATTGCCAGATTACCGTCGCTGGCGACGCTGGCGGTGGTGACCTTAATGCCGCCGCGCACCATCAGATCAATGGTGGTGACCGCTTCCATCTCTTCGCTACCAGGGGCGAGGCAGATCAGTGCCGACGCGCTCATATTCACTCTCCTTACGTTTAACCAGGTCATACAGACGGGCGTTTTCCGGCACCGCGATGCCGTGTGCGCGGGCGCGTTTTAGCAGATAGCCGGTGATGTAGTCGATCTCCGTGTGGCGTAATGCCCGAACATCCTGCAGCATCGAGGAGATGTTCTCAGCTGTACTCTCAATAACCTGCTCGACATAACAGCGCAAATCGTCTGCTGAGGTATGCAAGCCTTCCCGCTCAACGACCGCCGCGACTTCTGCACAGAGGGACGCCACCTCCTGCGGATGGTTTTTCAGTTCACCGTTCGGGCAGTTCCACAGCGCCGTCAGCGGGTTGATCACACAGTTAACGGCCAGCTTGCGCCAGAGTTGAGGGCGAATGTGGTTATGCCAGGCCACGTCCGGGAGCACCTTCTGCAGCACATCGGCAAGATAGCTGTAGTCCCCATCCTGCGTTCTGGCAGGCCCGATGTGCGTCACGCCGCTGGCGACATGCACGATGATGTTGCCGTCGCGGCGCGCAGCGTGGGTGGTCGTTGCCATCAGCAGGGGCTGCGGAACGCTTTTCAGCTCATCCAGGGTTCCCATGCCGTTATGCAGCAGCAGTATGGGCGAAGTGGGGGGGAGCTGCGCGGCCAGCATTTTTACCGCGTCTGAGACCTGCCAGGCTTTAAGCGTCACCAGTAAAAGGTCGCTTTGCGCCAGGAAATCAGGATCGTTCGCGGTGAGGGATTCGTTAAAGATGCTTCCGTCTTCACCAATCAGGTTTACACTGCAATAAGGCTGGGGCACGCGCAGCCAGCCCTGAACCTCATGTCCGTGCTTGCACAGTGCGGTCAGCCACAGCTGACCAAGCGCTCCGCATCCGAGCACCGTAATTTTCATTGTTCCTCCTCACCTGCAACTGCGCCAGGTGTTACAGCTTAATTATACAGCTAAGCTTCTGTTGAGTTATGCCTCGTAGCGGGTATTATGCAACGCAACAAAAGTGAAGGGAGAAGAAAAGATGCCATCTTTCGATATTGTTTCCGAAGTTGATATCCAGGAAGTTCGCAACGGCGTTGAGAACGCAACCCGCGAAGTTGAGTCACGTTTCGATTTTCGTGGCGTTGAGGCGTCGTTTGAGCTGAACGACGCAAATAAGACCATTAAGGTGCTGAGCGAGTCTGATTTCCAGGTGAATCAGCTGCTCGACATTCTGCGCGCCAAGCTGTTGAAGCGCGGCATCGAAGGGACCTCACTGGACGTGCCGGAGGAGTTCGTCCACAGCGGCAAAACGTGGTTTGTTGAAGCGAAGCTGAAGCAGGGCATCGAGAGCGCGGTGCAGAAGAAGATTGTGAAGCTCATCAAAGACAGCAAGCTGAAGGTGCAGGCGCAGATCCAGGGCGAAGAGATTCGCGTCACCGGTAAATCCCGCGATGACCTCCAGTCCGTGATGGCGCTGGTGCGCGGCGGCGACCTGGGGCAACCGTTCCAGTTTAAAAACTTCCGCGACTAATATAAAAAGCCCGGTTTACCCGGGCTTTTTTCACGCTTTCAGCGCCTGCTCGACCTCAAAGCGGTTGGTCACCTTGCTGTCAATTTTGACATAAGCGCTGCGCTCCTCGGGAACAATCAGCACTTCCGTGACCCCTTCTTTTGCTTCCAGACGCTGTTTCAGCGCGTCGCTAATCTCCACATCATCCGGGATTTCTACGCGCAGGCTGCTCACGTAGCGCGGCTCTTTCATGGTGCCGGCGACCAGCAGCCAGACTGTCGCCAGCAGCGCGCCCGCGAGAAACACGGTTTGCGAATCAAACAGGCCGTCCACCCAGCCACCAAGCGAGCCGCCGATTGCCACGCCGAGGAACTGGCTGGTGGAGTAAATACCCATCGCCGTGCCTTTGTAACCGGCGGGGGACTCTTTGCTGATCAGCGACGGCAGCAGGGCCTCCATCAGGTTAAACGCCAGGAAGAACAGCTGTACCCCGGCGATCAGTTCCCAGAAGTGCGGGCCGGCGCCCCAGAGCACGATCTCGGCAATCAGCAGGAGCGCCACGCAGCCCACGAAGACGCGTTTCATTTTGCGCTTCACTTCGGCGTAGATGATGAACGGCACGACGGAGACAAACGAAATCAACATCGTGACCAGATAGATTTTCCAGTGCTCAGCCGCCGGGAAACCCGCTGCGGCAAGCTGGCCGGGAAGGGCGACAAAGGTCGACATCAGCAGAATGTGCAGGCACATAATGCCGAAATTCAGCTTAAGCAGGCGCGGCTCGACAATCACCTTGCTGAAGCAGCCTTTTACCATGCCGGATTCACGGTTCAGAACGTGGTTTTTGCTGTCCGGCACCACCCACAGGGTTAAGGCAATGCCGAGGGTCGCCAGCACGGCAATCATCCAGAACAGGGCGTGCAGGCCGAGCGCATGGGTGATTATCGGGCCCAGCACCATCGCAATCGCAAACGTCACGCCAAAGCTGACGCCGATAAAGGCCATGGCTTTGGTGCGGTTCTGCTCGCGGGTTAAGTCTGACAGCAGCGCCATCACCGCGGCGGCAATCGCGCCGGAGCCCTGCAGGGCGCGGCCAAGAATAATCCCCCAGATGGAGTGGGAGAGGGCGGCAATGACGCTTCCGAGCACAAAGACCAGCAGCCCGCCGACAATCAGCGGTTTGCGGCCCACCCGGTCAGAGAGCAGGCCAAACGGGATCTGGAACACCGCCTGCGCCAGACCATAAATGCCAATGGCGAGGCCAATCAGCGCCTCGCTGGCCCCCTGCAGCGCCATACCGTACGTGGTCAGAACAGGCAGGACCATAAACATGCCAAGCATCCGTAGCGAGAAGACAGTCCCTAAGCCCCAGGTCGCGCGTAGCTCGCCTGGCGTCATTTTATAATCGTTCATTACCACCTCAGTTCAAAAGCAGGCCATAGTGTAGTGCGGGGAAGGGGCGGGGTAAATAAAGGGTTATTTAACAAATATTACATGCGTTATTAATGGATTTTATGAATAAAAAAGGGTGCCGAAGCACCCCTTTATTCACCTGTTGTGGCTTACCAGACGTAAGTCAGCAGGTTATGTGAATCTGGCACCATGAAGTCCACGGACATCATCACGGACAGCGAGGTGATGGCTACAATCGAGAACACAAACAGCTTGCGCGCCCAGACTTTGTCATCTTCCACTTTGTAACCGCGCAGTGCCATGCCGAGCCACCAGACGCTCACCGCAGCCGCTACCGCCAGATATTTGTATCCGGCGTAACCACCCAGAGAGAGCATCAGCGTTGCCACGGCAAAGGCGATGATGTACAGCGTGATGTGGTTCTTGGCAACGGAGATGCCCTTCACGACCGGCAGAACCGGGATGTTCGCTGCCTGATAATCCTTAAAGCGGAAAATCGCGATGGCATAGGAGTGCGGCATCTGCCACAGGCTAAAGATAGCCAGCAGGATCAGCGCACCGCTGTCGAACTCGTTCGTGACCGCGCAGTAGCCAATCACCGGCGGCGCAGCGCCGGAGAGAGAACCAATCAGCGTGCCGTAGACGGAGTGACGTTTCATATACAGGCTATAGATGCCCACATACACCACGAACCCCATCACCCCCAGCCAGCAGGCCAGCGGGTTAGCACCAAACCACAGCAGCATAAAGCCAGCAATACCCAGCAAGGTGGCGTACACCAGCGAGACGGAAGGGGCGATCAGGCCTTTCACCAGCACCCGATTTTTGGTCCTTTCCATCTTCTTGTCGATATCCATGTCGATGTAGTTGTTAAATACACAACCGGACGCAACAACCAGTGACACACCGACCAGCGTGTAGATAAAGAGGGCGTAATCAATGCTGCCCTTAGAGGCCAGCAGGAACCCTCCGATCACGGAGATCAGGTTGCCAAAGATGATGCCTGGTTTCGTTACTTGCAGGTATTGCTTAAACATACTCGCCGCTCTTAGTGAACCATCATGTTGTAGTTGAGGTTCCACATAATCCAGATGGAACCGACTACCAGGATAGCGATGATAATCACGGTAAAGATAAAGGCGGTCATGTTCCAGCCTTCATCGGACTTGGTGTTCATGTGCAGGAAGCAAACCAGATGCACCAGAATCTGAATCACCGCGGTCACCAGGATTGCACCCAGGATAACCGGCTTAGACGCAGAACCGCTCATCACCATCCAGAACGGGATCACCGTCAGGATGATCGACAGGATGAAACCTGTCATGTAGGTTTTTACGCTGCCGTGGGAAGCGCCATGATCGTTAGAATGACTCATTACATCGCCCCCATCAGATAGACAACAGAGAACACACAGATCCACACCACGTCCAGGAAGTGCCAGAACAGGCTCAGGCACAGGATACGGGTACGGTTAGTACTGGTCAGGCCGCGACGGGAGATCTGGAACATCAGGACTGCCATCCAGATCAGACCGGAGGTCACGTGCAGACCGTGGGTGCCAACCAGCGCGAAGAACGCGGACAGGAAGCCACTGCGATCCGGGCCGAAGCCTTCCATGATCAGGTGATGGAATTCATAGATTTCCATCCCGATAAATCCAGCACCAAACAACCAGGTCAACGCCAGCCAGGAGACAACCTGGCTCTTGTTGTTTTTGTACATGGCGATAGCCGCCATGCCGTAGGTGATGGAGCTGAATAACAGCAGTGCGGTTTCAACCAGAACGAACGGCAGTTCAAAGATGTCCTTGCCGGTCGGGCCGCCCGCTGTGCCGTTCACCAGAACGGCATAGGTCGCGAACAGACAGCAGAACAGAATGCAGTCGCTCATCAGGTAGATCCAGAAACCGAAGACTTTGGTCGGTCCTGTATCGTGGTGCGCATGTTCATGCGCGTGGGCAGTTGAGTGCGCCAGAGTATCAGTTGCCATTTTTCAGCCCCGCTTTAGAAATCTCGTCGAAATGCTGATTTTCCAGCTTTTCAACTTCACGGACTGGTACGTAGTAGTCCACGTCCTCGTCAAAGCTCTTCACAATCCAGCTGATTACGATGCCAGCAAAGCCAACAATCGCCATCCACCAGATGTGCCAGATCATTGCGAAACCAAATACCGTTGCGAAGGCGGCAATCACGATGCCCGCACCGCTGTTTTTCGGCATATGGATCTCTTCGTAATGAGCAGGTTGCTTGTACGCTTCACCTTTTTCTTTCATTTCCCAGAATGCGTCGCGTTCATGAACCTGAGGCACGATGGCAAAGTTATAGAAAGGCGGTGGAGAAGAGGTCGCCCACTCCAGCGTACGGCCACCCCATGGGTCACCGGTCAGGTCACGGTTCTGGTCGCGGTCGCGAATAGACACGTAGAACTGAATCAGCTGAGACGCGATACCACAGGCAATCAGCACGGCACCGCCCGCTGCAACCATCAGCATTGGGTGGAACTGCGGATCAATCTGCTGGCTCAGACGACGGGTCATACCCATGAAGCCCAGCACGTACAGCGGCATAAAGGCGACGAAGAAGCCGATGATCCAGAACCAGAACGCGCGTTTACCCCATTTTTCATTCAGCGTGAAGCCGAACGCTTTTGGCCACCAGTAGGTTACGCCAGCGAAGCAGCCGAAGACCACGCCACCGATGATAACGTTATGGAAGTGCGCAATCAGGAACAGACTGTTGTGCAGCACGAAGTCAGCACCCGGTACCGCCAGCAGTACGCCGGTCATCCCACCGACGGAGAAGGTCACGATGAAGCCGATGGTCCACAGCATTGCTGAGTGGAACACGATACGGCCCTGATACATGGTGAACAGCCAGTTGAAGATCTTCACCCCGGTCGGGATGGCGATAATCATGGTGGTAATACCGAAGAAGGCGTTTACGTTCGCGCCCGCACCCATGGTGAAGAAGTGGTGCAGCCAAACGATGAACGACAGAACGGTAATACACACGGTTGCCCACACCAGAGAGGTGTAACCAAACAGACGTTTACGCGAGAAGGTTGCCGCGATTTCGGAGAACACACCGAATACAGGCAGAACCAGGATGTAAACTTCCGGGTGACCCCATGCCCAAATCAGGTTGATGTACATCATCATGTTGCCACCCATATCGTTCGTGAAGAAATGGGTGCCCAGGTAGCGGTCCAGGGTCAGCAGCGCGATGGTAACAGTCAGAATTGGGAAGGACGCAATAATCAGGATGTTGGCGCACAGAGATGCCCAGGTAAATACCGGCATCTTGAACATGGTCATGCCAGGGGCACGCATCTTGATAATGGTCACGAAGAAGTTGATACCGGTCAGGGTCGTACCGACACCGGAGAGCTGAAGCGCCCAAATCCAGTAGTCGACGCCAACGCCCGGGCTGTACTCAATTCCTGACAGCGGTGGGTAAGCCAGCCAGCCGGTCTGCGCGAATTCGCCCACACCCAGTGACAGGTTAACCAGAATAACGCCGACAACGGTGAACCAGAAGCTCAGGTTGTTCAGGAACGGGAACGCAACGTCGCGCGCGCCGATTTGCAGCGGAACGACCACGTTCATCAGACCGATAACCAGCGGCATCGCCACGAAGAAGATCATGATAACGCCGTGGGCGGTAAAGATCTGGTCGTAGTGGTGCGGTGGCAGGAAGCCGGCTTCACCCGCAGACGCGAGCGCCTGCTGGCTACGCATCATGATCGCATCCGCAAAGCCACGAATTAACATGACGATACCGACGATGCAGTACATGATACCGAGTTTTTTGTGGTCAACCGAAGTCAGCCACTCATTCCACAGGTAGCTCCACTTACCGAAGTAAGTGATCAGGCCAACTAAGGCCGCGCCACCGATGATAATTGCAGCCACCGTAACCATGATAATCGGTTCATGGTAGGGCACTGCATCCAGTGTCAATTTTCCGAACATTTTCTTCCTCGGCCCCTTAGTGAGCGGTTTCCGCGTGGCTCATGTCCATGCCTTCCATACCTTCGTGCGCGCTGTGCTCGCCTTCTGGCTGGGTCATGTCCATGCTCTTGCCGTGATCCATAAATTTGCCAATAACGTCTTTGAACAAATCAGGCTTCACGTTAGAGAAGTACTCCACCTTGTTGTATTCGCTAGGTGCAGCCACTTTTTCGAACGCCGCCATGTCAGACATGGTGTTTGGAGACTGTTTCGCTTTTTCAACCCACTGGTCGAAAGCGGCACGGTCTGGCGTTGCAATAGCTTTGAACTTCATACCTGAGAAGCCCGGGCCGCTATAGCTGGCGGAGATACCATCGTAGGTGCCTGCTTCATTCGCGATCAGATGCAGGTTAGTCTGCATACCGGCCATCGCGTAAATCTGGCTACCCAGACGCGGGATGAAGAAGGAGTTCATTACGGAGTTGGAGGTCACTTTGAACTGAACCGGAGTGTTCGCCGGGAAGGCGATTTCATTCACGGTAGCAATGCCCTGCTCTGGATAGATGAAGAACCATTTCCAGTCCATGGAGACCACTTCAATGGTAATCGGTTTTTCATCGTGAACCAGCGGCTTGCTTGGCTCAAGTGCGTGAGTGGTTTTCCAAGTCAGTACGGCAAGGAACAGGATGATCAGGATAGGTACCGTCCAGACCACAGCTTCCACTTTGTTGGAGTGTGACCAGTTCGGGCTATACTTCGCATCTTTATTGCTCGCACGATACTTCCAGGCGAAACCAATAGCCATCAAAATGGCTGGAATAACCACAATCAACATCAGGCCAAAAGCCGTCAATATCAGTGAACGTTGTTCCAGTCCAATCTGTCCTTTGGGGTCTAGTAGTGCAGAATCACAGCCACTGAGTAATACAGTGCCTGCGAATAATGACAACCATCCCAAACTTTTATTGTATTTCCTGAGTCTCATTTAACGACCTCAATTCCACGGGAGTCTGGTGGCGTTTAAAGTGTGCGGGCATTTTACGGGAAGGTTACATTACTGTAAACATCATTAGGCCTGTGTCAGGAAGGTGTTACCGGGTTCTGCCGCACGTGTCACAAGTGTTGCAAATTATGTCGGTTTTTATGACTGAAGCCGCATGAGATGGGCTTTATAACGAAAGGACCCCCAAGCATACCCTAAAAGGGACAATTGGTATAACCATTGTTAAAAATAAACAAAAAATTAACAATTAATTATCAATAAAAAGACATCTAAAAAACGAAAAATCAAACTATCGCATGCTGAATCGTTTAATGAAAAATAGCGTTTTGGAACCAGAGCCAATAATTTCCAAATCCTATCCCGCACAAAACAACAAATATTTTTTTTAGTCGATGGTGGCTATTTCACCGTTATAATTTCGGTTGGTGATTACAACGGGAAATAACCTTTCGCATTTTTCTTCAGGTCAGCTGCGTTTTACGCAACGCCATGAAATCGAGCAGACCTCCCGTCAGGATCCCGACGATGGCCAGAAGGGCTCCGGCGTCCAGCAGAAGGGCCTCAAAGGGGAGCGCCAGTGATGTGCTGGCATTAATAATGAGCACGATAAGCCAGAGTGCCAGCGCAACGCAGCCCATCATTAACAGACGTAACGCAAAACGGTAGGCGCGGTGATATTCAGTTCGTGGCATAAAGTGTTCGGTCCGCTGGGTATATTCCAGCGTCTGGCGACAGACCAGCAACAATAAAATCCCCGGCACGGCAGCCACGACGGAGAAAAGATAAAACGTTGGCCAACCGTGGGCTTCCACAAACCAGCCGGCAATCGGACCTACGTAAACGCGGCCAACGGCAGAGAGCGCCGAGAGCAGCGCGAACTGCGTGGCGGAAAATGACTTGTTGCACAGGGTCATCAGCAGGGCGACAAAGGCTGCTGTCCCCATACCGCCGCAGAGATTTTCGAAGAACACCGCAGCGGCCATGCTGATCATATGTTTGTCGGTAATCGACAGCAGCCAGTAGCCCGCGTTAGAGGCACCCTGAAGAATGCCGAAGATCAGCAGTGCGCGGAACAGCGTCAGGCGCTGCATCAGCACGCCACCGTAAAGTGCCCCGACAATGGTCGCAAACAGCCCCAGCGTTTTATTCACTACCCCCACTTCACCAGCGTCAAAACCGACACCGCGGATCAGGAAGGTGGTGGTCAGGCTCATGGCAAAGGCGTCGCCAAGCTTATAAAGGACGATCAGCAGCAGAATCAGCCAGGCGTTGTTGCGGCCAAAGAAGTCGCGCAGCGGTTCCGCCACGGCCTGCTCCAGCGAGCGGGGAACCGGAATAACGTCGCTCGGTTCGGGGGCAAAGAGCGTGGCGATAATGCAGGGGATAAGCAGGGCGGCCATCAGCCAGTACATGCCCTGCCAGCCGAGGTAACGGTCGGCAAGCCACAGCGCCAGCCCGCCGGAGACCAGCATCCCGAGGCGATAGCCCAGCACGCTGATGGCCGCACCGGCACCGCGTTCTTCCGCAGGTAACACGTCCGTCTTCCAGGCGTCGAACACGATATCCTGAGAGGCGGAACAGAAGGCAATCACCACCGCAAGCGCGGCCATCCAGCGCAGCTGCGTGGTGGGCTCAAGAAACCCCATCGCCGCGATGGCCAGCAGCAGCAGGACCTGCGTCATCACCAGCCAGCCGCGGCGACGCCCGAGGAACGGCGGCGTATAGCGATCCATCACCGGCGACCACAGGAACTTGAAGACATAGGCCTGACCGACAAGCGAGAAGAAACCAATGGTTTTGAGATCGATGTTCTCGACCGTCATCCACGCCTGAAGCGTGCCGGAGGTGAGCGCGAGGGGTAAACCCGAGGCAAAGCCGAGGATCAGCAGAATCGCTGATTTCGGTTGCTGGAAAATGCGTAAGTAATGGCTGGACATGTTCTTATAAGACTGACCCGGTGTTACACCGGGTCAGTGAGCAGGATTAACGTGCGTTCTGCTTGATAAAGTCGTGGATGCTGGTGTCCTGCGCCATATCGGCGATGGTATCGGTCAGCACGCTGTTAACGGCGTTAGCAATGTTCTGGTTGGATGCCTGGAACGCACCTTCAACAGAGTAGCTCGCGCGGTAGTTTTTGGTCATCTTGTTGCCATTCTTCGCGGTGGCAATGATGGCGATATCCGCTTTGGTGGCGATATTGTAGCGCACGTTGCCCTGTGACACGTCAGCGTACAGGTTGTTAACGATGATCTGCAGATCAACCGCACCGCTTGGGCCGATCATATAGCCGCGAGCGGTCATTTGTTTCTCCAGCACTTCCTGCAGCAGGAAGCGCAGGTCACGTGACGCGGTGAGCGTCACCTGCTGGTTATCGCGGGTCACTTTTGCCAGCGCCTGATCCTGACGCTGATCGGCACCGTTAATGCTCACGGTGACGCCCATCAGGCTTGGGTCCTGCTGAGGCAGGGTGATTTTTGGTGAGACATCAATGGTGGTAGGCGGGGTAGCACAGCCTGCCAGCATAAAAAGGGCTACCAATGGAAAGAAGAGTTTTTTTAACATTTTTAAGTTCTCACGAATCGTAAGCATAATAGAGAGAAAAATTGCCGCCATCATAACATCGCCAACGGTCAGGGGAAGTGGCCAACGCATGTAAATTCATCGTCTTGTCTGAAAACTGACCAGCTCACTCATTTTCTCCTTTCACGGATGATAAAAGGTATGAGCCTCACAGTTAACTTCATTCGTTTGAATGAGAAAATCGGACGAAAGCTAAATATTTGTTGTCAATGTGTAATGGAAACGGTAAAAGCGGCTAATATTTAAAGGGATGGGTGACATCCTGGCGTTGTCGGAGGAGTAATTTCATGATGATACGTGAGCATATAGAAGATAAATTAAGGGCAGCGTTCAACCCTGTGTTCCTCGAAGTCGTCGACGAAAGCTATCGTCATAACGTACCGGCAGGTTCTGAAAGCCACTTTAAAGTGGTTCTGGTTAGCGATCGCTTCACGGGAGAACGTTTCCTGAACCGACATCGCTTGATCTACAGCACCTTGACGGAAGAGCTCTCCACGACCGTGCATGCGCTGGCACTGCATACCTACACCATTAAGGAATGGGAAGGCTTGCAGGATACGGTTTTCGCATCGCCGCCCTGTCGCGGTGCAGGCACTATCGCCTGATAAATCGGATTTGCAACGGCTGGAGCTTTTCCAGTATGTTGCTTACAGATTTCCTCAAAACGGCCTTCGGGCCGTTTTGTTTTGTCTGAGTTTTGAGCGGATGGTGCGATTTTAAGGCTAAAAATAGCCTTAAAGTGTGAAAAAAGCCGCAGCAACATGCCCCAACCGTTCTCGACTCACCTAAGTGATGCCGCTATAATGCCGCGTCTTATTGAATGTCTTCGGGATGATTCTGGCGACAGGGAATGTGAATCTGCACTAAGAGAGCATCCCGGTATAACAGACAGATTCAGAGTTGACCGAGCACTGTGATTTTTTTTGAGGTAACAAGATGCAAGTTTCAGTTGAAACCACTCAAGGCCTTGGCCGCCGTGTAACGATTACTATCGCTGCTGACAGCATCGAAACTGCTGTGAAAAGCGAGCTGGTCAACGTAGCAAAAAAAGTACGTATTGACGGCTTCCGTAAGGGCAAAGTACCAATGAATGTTGTTGCTCAGCGTTATGGCGCTTCCGTGCGTCAGGATGTGCTGGGTGAACTGATGAGCCGCAACTTTATCGATGCGATCATCAAAGAAAAAATCAATCCGGCCGGTGCGCCAAACTACGTTCCAGGCGAATACAAACTGGGCGAAGACTTCACCTACTCCGTAGAGTTTGAAGTGTATCCGGAAGTTGAGCTGAAAGGTCTGGAATCTATCGAAGTTGAAAAACCGATTGTCTCCGTGACTGACGAAGACGTTGACGGCATGCTGGACACCCTGCGTAAGCAGCAGGCGAACTGGAAAGAGAAAGAAGGCGCTGTTGACGCGGAAGACCGCGTAACCATCGACTTCACCGGTTCTGTAGACGGCGAAGAGTTCGAAGGCGGCAAAGCGTCTGACTTCGTACTGGCAATGGGCCAGGGTCGTATGATCCCAGGCTTCGAAGACGGTATCAAAGGCCACAAGGCTGGCGAAGAGTTCACCATCGACGTGACCTTCCCGGAAGAGTACCACGCTGAAAACCTGAAAGGTAAAGCAGCGAAGTTCGTCATCAACCTGAAGAAAGTGGAAGAGCGCGAACTGCCAGAACTGACTGAAGAGTTCATCAAACGTTTCGGCGTGGAAGACGGTTCTGTTGCTGGCCTGCGTACCGAAGTGCGTAAAAACATGGAGCGCGAGCTGAACGGTGCTGTGCGTAACCGCGTGAAGTCTCAGGCGATCGAAGGTCTGGTGAAAGCCAACGAAATCGACGTTCCTGCTGCACTGATCGACAGCGAAATCGACGTTCTGCGCCGTCAGGCTGCACAGCGTTTCGGTGGCAACCAGCAGCAAGCGATGGAACTGCCGCGCGAGCTGTTCGAAGAGCAGGCAAAACGCCGCGTTGTGGTTGGCCTGCTGCTGGGCGAAGTGATTCGTACCCACGAGCTGAAAGCTGACGAAGAGCGTGTGAAAGGCCTGATCGAAGAGATGGCTTCTGCATACGAAGATCCATCAGAAGTGATCGAGTTCTACGGTAAGAACAAAGAGCTGATGGACAACATGCGCAACGTTGCCCTGGAAGAGCAGGCGGTTGAAGCGGTACTGGCGAAAGCGAAAGTGACCGAAAAAGCGACCTCTTTCAACGAACTGATGAACCAGCAGGCGTAATTTCGCCCCAACGGTTTAAAGTTTGAACAGAAAACCCGTTGCCTTGCGGCAGCGGGTTTTTTTTATCGCAGCCAGAGCCCAGGAAGAGTGCTAAAACGCCCTTTCGGTGTTAGCGTAACAACAAAAGGTTGTTATGCTTGAAATAGGGCACTGTGAACCCCATAAGTACGTAATCATGATGAATGAGACTGGCTGATAATCCGTCCGTAAGGTTACAATCAGTACAGCAGGTGTTTTCAATTTTGATCCAGGAGACGGAAATGTCATACAGTGGCGAACGAGATAACTTTGCACCCCATATGGCTCTGGTGCCAATGGTTATTGAACAGACCTCACGTGGTGAGCGTTCTTTTGATATCTATTCCCGTCTGCTCAAGGAACGCGTTATCTTTCTGACCGGCCAGGTGGAAGACCACATGGCTAACCTGATCGTGGCGCAGATGCTGTTTCTGGAAGCGGAAAACCCGGAAAAAGACATTTACCTTTACATTAACTCCCCGGGTGGCGTGATTACTGCAGGGATGTCCATTTATGACACCATGCAATTCATCAAACCGGATGTCAGCACGATCTGTATGGGTCAGGCCGCATCTATGGGTGCGTTCCTGTTAACCGCAGGGGCGAAGGGTAAGCGTTTCTGCTTGCCGAATTCCCGCGTGATGATTCACCAGCCGCTGGGCGGTTACCAGGGGCAGGCGACGGATATCGAAATCCACGCCCGCGAAATCCTGAAAGTAAAAGCGCGCATGAATGAACTTATGGCGCAGCATACGGGTCAACCTCTCGAGCAGATCGAGCGCGATACCGAGCGCGATCGCTTCCTCTCTGCTTCAGAGGCAGTTGAGTACGGCTTAGTCGACTCCGTGTTGACCCATCGTAATTGATGCCCGCGACGCGAGTGTGCCGCTATACTAAGGTAGGGCGGCACGCTGCTTGATGCAGCTTGCGTCTTAGAATGGCATTTGCGTCGTCATGTGCGGCACAAAGAACTTAAAAAGAGGTTTGGACTCATGACAGATAAACGCAAAGATGGTTCGGGCAAACTGCTGTACTGCTCTTTTTGCGGCAAAAGCCAGCATGAAGTGCGTAAACTGATTGCCGGGCCGTCCGTGTATATCTGCGACGAATGCGTCGATTTATGTAACGACATCATTCGCGAAGAGATTAAAGAAGTCGCACCGCACCGTGAGCGCAGCGCGCTGCCAACGCCGCATGAAATTCGTCATCACCTTGACGACTACGTCATCGGCCAGGAGCAGGCCAAGAAAGTGCTGGCGGTAGCGGTCTATAACCACTACAAACGCCTGCGTAACGGCGATACCAGCAATGGCGTGGAACTGGGTAAAAGTAACATTCTGCTGATCGGCCCAACCGGTTCCGGTAAAACGCTGCTGGCTGAAACCTTGGCGCGTCTGCTTGATGTTCCGTTCACCATGGCGGATGCCACCACCCTGACCGAAGCCGGTTACGTGGGTGAGGACGTCGAAAACATCATCCAGAAACTGCTGCAGAAGTGCGATTACGACGTACAGAAAGCCCAGCGCGGGATTGTTTACATCGATGAGATCGACAAGATCTCCCGTAAATCCGACAACCCGTCCATCACTCGTGACGTATCGGGTGAAGGCGTACAGCAGGCACTGCTGAAGCTGATCGAAGGTACGGTTGCCGCCGTTCCGCCACAGGGTGGTCGTAAACATCCGCAGCAGGAGTTCCTGCAGGTTGATACCTCCAAGATCCTGTTCATCTGTGGTGGTGCCTTTGCTGGTCTGGATAAAGTCATCTCTCACCGTGTCGAAACCGGCTCCGGCATTGGTTTTGGCGCAACGGTGAAATCCACATCCGAAAAACCGAACGAAGGCGAGCTCCTGGCACAGGTTGAACCAGAAGATCTGATCAAATTCGGTCTGATCCCTGAATTCATCGGTCGTCTGCCGGTTGTGGCTACGCTGAATGAGCTGAGTGAAGAGGCGCTGATCCAGATCCTGAAAGAGCCGAAAAATGCGCTGACCAAGCAGTATCAGGCGCTGTTCAATCTGGAAGGGGTTGATCTGGAATTCCGCGACGAAGCGCTGGATGCGATTGCCAAAAAAGCAATGAGCCGCAAAACCGGCGCGCGTGGCCTGCGTTCTATCGTTGAAGCGGCACTGCTCGACACCATGTACGATCTGCCGTCGATGGAAGACGTTGAGAAAGTGGTGATTGACGAGTCGGTCATCAGCGGTCAAACCAAACCGCTGCTGATTTACGGCAAACCGGAAGCCCAGCAGGCATCTGGCGAATAATTCACCAAATCATACAAGCAGTTAATCAAAAAGGGGGGATTTTATCTCCCCTTTACTTTTTCCGTATTCATAGCGTTGAATGTGTGGGAAACATCCCCATATACTGGATACATGTTAATGGTTATGTGAAGCACAGTGACATGACCTGCTTACCTGGCGGACACTAACTAAGAGAGAGCTCTATGAATCCTGAGCGTTCTGAACGCATTGAAATCCCCGTATTGCCGTTGCGCGATGTGGTGGTTTATCCGCACATGGTCATACCCTTATTTGTAGGGCGGGAAAAATCTATCCGTTGCCTCGAAGCCGCTATGGATCATGATAAAAAAATCATGCTGGTGGCGCAGAAAGAAGCATCAACGGATGAGCCGGGTGTAAACGATCTTTTCACCGTCGGGACCGTGGCCTCTATTTTGCAGATGCTGAAGCTGCCTGACGGCACCGTAAAGGTGCTGGTAGAAGGCCTGCAGCGTGCGCGTATTACCACTCTGTCAGACGACGGCGAACACTTCTCTGCGAAGGCAGAGTACCTTGATTCGCCTGAACTTGATGAGCGCGAACAGGAAGTGCTGGTTCGCACCGCGATTAGCCAGTTTGAAGGCTATATCAAGCTGAACAAGAAAATCCCACCAGAAGTGCTGACGTCGCTGAACAGCATCGACGATCCTGCACGTCTGGCGGACACCATCGCTGCCCATATGCCGCTGAAGCTGGCTGACAAACAGTCCGTGCTGGAAATGTCCGACGTTAACGAACGTCTGGAATACCTGATGGCGATGATGGAGTCTGAAATCGATCTGCTGCAGGTTGAGAAGCGCATTCGCAACCGCGTCAAAAAGCAGATGGAGAAATCTCAGCGTGAGTACTATCTGAATGAGCAAATGAAGGCCATTCAGAAAGAGCTGGGCGAGATGGACGACGCGCCGGACGAAAACGAAGCGCTGAAGCGCAAGATCGACGCGGCGAAGATGCCGAAAGAGGCGAAAGAGAAAGCGGAAGCAGAACTGCAGAAGCTGAAAATGATGTCTCCGATGTCGGCTGAAGCGACCGTGGTTCGCGGCTACATTGAGTGGATGGTACAGGTTCCTTGGAACGCCCGCAGCAAGGTCAAAAAAGACCTGCGTCAGGCACAGGAGATCCTGGATACCGACCACTACGGCCTGGAACGTGTGAAAGACCGCATTCTTGAGTACCTTGCGGTACAGAGTCGTGTGAATAAAATTAAAGGCCCGATTCTGTGCCTGGTAGGACCGCCGGGGGTGGGTAAAACCTCTCTGGGCCAGTCCATCGCAAAAGCGACCGGACGTAAGTATATCCGTATGGCGCTGGGCGGCGTACGCGATGAAGCGGAAATCCGCGGTCACCGCCGTACCTACATCGGTTCTATGCCGGGTAAACTGATCCAGAAGATGGCGAAAGTGGGCGTTAAAAACCCGCTGTTCCTGCTCGATGAGATCGACAAAATGTCGTCGGACATGCGTGGTGACCCTGCGTCTGCGCTGCTGGAGGTGCTTGATCCAGAACAGAACGTGGCGTTCAGCGATCACTACCTGGAAGTGGACTACGACCTGAGCGACGTGATGTTCGTTGCGACGTCGAACTCCATGAACATTCCGGCGCCGCTGCTGGACCGTATGGAAGTGATCCGTCTCTCCGGCTATACCGAAGACGAGAAGCTGAACATCGCGAAACAGCACCTGCTGCCGAAACAGATTGAGCGTAACGCGCTGAAAGCCAACGAGCTGACCGTCGAGGACAGCGCGATTATTGGCATCATCCGCTACTACACCCGTGAAGCGGGCGTGCGTAGCCTTGAGCGTGAAATCTCTAAACTGTGCCGTAAGGCGGTGAAACAGCTGCTGCTGGATAAGAGCCTGAAACACATCACGATTAATGGTGATAACCTGCATGCCTATCTCGGCGTTCAGCGCTTCGACTATGGTCGCGCGGATAACGAAAACCGCGTTGGCCAGGTCACCGGTCTGGCATGGACGGAAGTGGGCGGCGATCTGCTGACCATCGAAACCGCCTGTGTACCGGGTAAAGGCAAGCTGACCTATACCGGCTCGCTGGGTGAAGTGATGCAGGAGTCCATTCAGGCGGCGCTGACCGTGGTGCGCGCGCGCGCGGAGAAACTGGGTATCAACCCGGATTTCTACGAAAAACGCGACATCCACGTACACGTACCTGAAGGGGCGACGCCGAAAGATGGTCCAAGCGCGGGTATTGCCATGTGTACCGCTCTGGTTTCTTGCCTGACAGGTAACCCGGTGCGTGCTGATGTGGCAATGACCGGTGAAATCACCCTGCGCGGTCAGGTTCTGCCAATCGGTGGCTTAAAAGAAAAACTGCTGGCGGCGCATCGTGGTGGGATCAAAACCGTATTGATCCCTTACGAAAACAAACGCGATCTGGAAGAGATTCCGGACAACGTGATTGCCGACCTGCAGATCCATCCTGTTAAGCGAATTGAGGAAGTACTTAGTCTCGCATTGCAGAATGAACCGTCCGGAATGCAGGTTGTAACCGCAAAATAGTGACCTCGCGCAAAGAGCGTCAATAAAAACAAGGCTGGTAAGTCATTTCGCACTTGCCAGCCTTTTTTTGTATAGCTAATTTAGATTGCTGATTAGGTCAGCCATCAACAACGGGTGTTGTAAGGTCATGGCAGGCCTGATATAACTGCTGCGCGGTCGCGTTGTGAAGGATTCAGGCGCGATATAAATTATAAAGAGAGGAAGAGAACAGTGAATAAATCTCAACTGATTGACAAAATTGCTGCTGGTGCTGATATTTCTAAAGCTGCAGCTGGACGTGCGTTAGATGCATTAATTGCTTCTGTTACTGAATCTCTGCAGGCTGGGGACGACGTTGCACTGGTAGGCTTCGGTACTTTTGCTGTTAAAGAGCGTGCTGCCCGTACTGGCCGCAACCCTCAGACCGGTAAAGAGATCACCATTGCTGCCGCTAAAGTGCCGGGTTTCCGTGCAGGTAAAGCGCTGAAAGACGCAGTAAACTGATTGCTTTCCCGTTTCAGGGAAGCCGGATAGTACAAGGGCGCATCTTTTGATGTGCCTTTTTTGTTTGTCCAGACCTGATTTGTGCGAGTTTATGCGAGTTGTGGGCTGACAATCGCCCCGTTTTCTTGTCACAATACGACTTTACGCGCGACGGGCAGGATTTTCCGTCAGCGTCAGGTAACCAGTCACCTACAGCGGAGTGTTGTTACACCATGATGGACAGCTTACGCACGGCTGCTAACAGTCTCGTGCTCAAGATTATTTTCGGTATCATTATCGTGTCGTTCATATTGACCGGCGTGAGCAGTTACCTTATTGGCGGTGGCGCGAACTATGCCGCAAAAGTGAATGGCCAGGAGATCAGCCGCGGCCAGTTCGAGAATGCTTTTGCCGGTGAACGTAACCGTATGCAGCAACAGCTGGGCGACCAATTCTCTGAACTGGCAGCAAACGAAGGGTATATGAAGACCCTGCGTCAGCAGACGCTGAACCGTCTTATCGACGAAGCGCTGCTGGATCAGTATGCCAAAAAACTCGGCCTTGGCATTAGCGATGAGCAGGTGAAAAAAGCCATCTTCTCCACGCAAGCCTTCCAGTCTAACGGTAAATTCGACAACGCGCGTTACAACAGCATCGTCAACCAGATGGGGATGACGGCCGATCAGTACGCGCAGGCGCTGCGTAACCAACTGACCACCCAGCAGCTCATCAATGCCGTTGTTGGCACCGATTTCATGCTCAAAGGCGAAACGGATGAACTGGCCGCGCTGGTGGCGCAGCAGCGCGTTGTACGTGAAGCGACCATTGATGTTAACGCCCTGGCGGCGAAACAGCAGGTGAGCGACGCTGACATTAACGCCTGGTACGAGCAGAACAAGAATACCTTTGTTTCTCCAGAACAGTTCCGCGTGAGCTACATCAAGCTGGATGCGGCTGCGCTGCAGGAAAGCGCGTCTGACGCGGAAATCCAGTCTTACTACGACCAGCATCAGGATCAGTTCACACAGCCGCAGCGTAACCGCTACAGCGTGATTCAGACCAAAACCGAGGCGGATGCCAAAGCGGCACTGGATGAGCTGAACAAAGGCGCTGATTTTGCGACCGTCGCGAAAGCGAAATCCACCGACATTATCTCTGCGAAAAACGGCGGCGATATGGGCTGGCTGGAAGACGCGACCACGCCGGACGAGCTGAAAAATGCCGGTCTGAAAGAGAAAGGCCAACTGTCTGGCGTCATTAAATCCTCCGTAGGTTTCCTGGTCGTGCGTCTGGACGACATCACCGCGGCGAAAACCAAGCCGCTGGCTGAGGTTCGTGACGATATCGCGGCAAAAGTGAAGCAGGAAAAAGCGCTGGATGCCTACTATGCGCTGCAGCAGAAAGTGAGTGATGCTGCCAGCAACGACAACGAATCTCTGGCGGGTGCCGAGCAGGCGGCTGGGGTGAAAGCGGTTGAGACGGGCTGGTTTGGTCGTGACAACCTGCCGGAAGAGCTGAACTTCAAACCGGTTTCTGATGCCATCTTCAACGGTGGTCTGGTTGGTGAGAACGGCACGCCGGGCAGTAACTCAGACATCATCACCGTCGATGGCGATCGTGCGTTTGTGCTGCGCGTCAGCGAGCACAAGCCAGAAGCGGTCAAACCGCTGGCGGAAGTGAAGGATCAGGTCGTCGCTCAGGTTAAGCACAACAAAGCGGAACAGCAGGCGAAACTGGATGCTGAGAAGATTCTGGCCGATCTGAAAGCGGGTAAACAGGACGCGCTGAAAGCGGCTGGCCTGAGCTTCGGTGAAGCGAAAACGCTGAGCCGAACTGGTCAGGACCCTATCAGCCAGGCCGCGTTTGGCCTGACTCTGCCGGCGAAAGACAAGCCAAGCTTCGGCACCACTACCGATATGCAGGGTAACGTCGTTCTGCTGGCGCTGGATGAAGTGAAAGCCGGCACTCTGCCAGACGCGCAGAAGAAGGCGATGGTCCAGGGGATTACCCAGAACAATGCCCAGATTGCCTTCGAAGCCATGATGAGCAACTTGCGTAAAGAGGCCAAAATTAAGCTGGGCGATATCATTACTCAGCAGCAATAATTACGTATCTGCTCGCAGATTTTCGCAACGCTCTGCAATAACTAAAGGCCGCTTTCGCGGCCTTTTCCATTTCTGCACTCTGCTGTTTGTGCCTCTTTTATCGGGCGGCTATCGTGACGTGGCTGTCTACAAACAAGGAGATAACAGCATGAAATGTGGAATCAAAGCACTGTTAATTACGCTGGTTATTGCCACCACCGGTATGAGCGCGGGCGCACTGGCGGCGGCACCTGCCGCTAAACCACAGGCGGTACAGAGTAAGACCGACGCCGCAGCGCCGGGGCAGGGGCAAACCAAAGCGGCTGACGTTGGTAAAAACGTGGATGATGACGGTACGCGAGTCAGCATCAATTCGGCCTCTGCGGAAGAGCTGGCCCGCGTGATGAATGGCGTCGGGCTGAAAAAAGCGCAGGCCATCGTAAGCTATCGTGAAGAGTATGGTCCTTTCAAAACGGTCGACGACCTCAAGCAGGTTCCGGGCATGGGGAGCGCGCTGGTTGAGCGCAACCTCGCACACCTGACGTTGTAATCTCACAATTACTTGCACAGCGGCAAAATTTTGCCAGGATAAAGAGGTCATACCAGTTATGACCTCTTATCCTACAATAACAGTAAAGGCTATTGCGCTATGCAGACAAAAATAAAAGTACGCGGTTTTCACCTCGACGTTTACCAGCATGTGAACAATGCCCGCTACCTGGAGTTTCTTGAGGAAGCGCGCTGGGACGGGCTGGAAAACAGCGAAAGCTTTCAGTGGATGACCGCGCACAACATCGCGTTCGTGGTCGTCAATATCAATATCAACTACCGTCGCCCTGCCGTGTTGGGCGATGTGCTCACGGTGACCAGCCAGGTGCAGCAGATCAATGGCAAAAGCGGCGTGTTAAGCCAGGTGGTTACGCTCGATCCGGAAGGGCAGGTGGTGGCTGATGCGTTGATCACCTTTGTCTGTATCGATCTGAAAACGCAGAAAGCGCTGCCGCTGGAAGGGGAATTGCGCGAAAAGCTGGAACTGATGATCGTGTAACACAGGTTCAGGCTTACCCGTGCTGTCGACACCTGTTATGCGACAGCACGGTCAGGTCGCCCTATTTAAGCCCGGTTTTTTTCTGCATTGCGGCCATCACGCCGGCTTTATCGGCAAGATAGTGGTTCAGCCCGTTAGCGCGCAGATTACAGGCGGCGCACTGGCCGCAACCGTCGCCTTTAATGCCGTTGTAGCAGGTGAGGGTTTCGCTGCGAACCAGGTCCAGCTTGCCCCAGTAGTCGGCCAGCGCCCAGGTTTCGGCTTTATCCAGCCACATCAGCGGGGTTTCAAAGCGCGTCTCTTTCGCCATCCCCAGATTGACGGCGTGATTTAACGCCTTCACGAACTCATCACGACAGTCCGGGTAGCCGGAGAAGTCTGTTTCACACACGCCCGTGATCACCGCTTCGGCTTTTACCTGGTAGGCATAAATTGCCGTCAGGGTGAGGAACAGAATATTGCGGCCCGGCACGAAGGTATTCGGAATGCCGCTGGCATCGGGTTCGTAGTCCGGGACGGGAATACTGTCCCGGGTGAGGCTACTCACGGCCAGTTCATTTAACAGCGTAACGTCCAGCACCTTATGCGCGCGTGCCCCCAGTTTCAGGGCCAGTTCACGGGCAACGTCGATCTCAGCGCGATGGCGCTGACCATAATCGAAAGTGACACAGTGAACCTCATCGTACTGATGAAGAGCCTGGACCAGGCAGGTAGTAGAGTCTTGTCCTCCGCTGAACACGACGACGGCACGTTTCATAAATCATCTCGACTGTTACGGTAAAAACGTTATGTTACCGTCTGCCTGTGGCGGCGACCAGCTTCTTCACGATTTGGGGGCGGGCAGCCAGGCTTCGGTAAAATCAAACCAGCCGCGGGTGTTGAGGCGAATCCCATTCACGCCCGGCGGCGCGCTGATCTGATACTGATAATTAAAGAGCGGCGTCAGCACCGCATTTTCCATTAATCGGCTAAAAATGGCCTTCAGGCCCGCGTGCCGATCCCGAGCTTCGGCCTGAGTCTGTACCGCATCCAGCGTGGCTTGTAAATGGGCGTACGCCGGTGCGCTTAACACGTGTGGCCAAAGCGTATCGCAGCGCAGCCACTGCTCAAGCGTATACGCTGGCGCTTCGCCAATCAGCCTGTCGCCCATCATGATGTCTGCTTCGGCAAGCTGCTGGCATCCGTCCCACGTCTTGGCGTCATGAAAGATGACGGTCAGCTCACAACCCTGTAGCGCCAGGTACGTCTTCAACTGGCTGGCCATGGTGTGAAGCTCAACGGGAAGATGGTAAACCAGCGTCAGTGCTTCAGGCAGGGCAACATCGGTTAAATCAGTCCAGTCGGGGATTGTCCAGCCGGGAAGCAGTTCCCCGGTGGGGGTGATGAGCCCTTCGTTTAGCGGAAGCGTGTGGAGAAGCCTGGAGTGATGAATGATATTAATCAGCCGCTTTGCCTGGTTCTCACTCAGGCGTGCGCTCTGTTTTAGCGTGAGGTAACAGAACCCCAGGCTGGTGCTGCTGCTTACCAGCCGCAGACTTTCCAGCTCGTCGGCCTCACCAATCGCGATTTGCACCGGGTGACGGCAGCTGGTACCCAACCTGTGATCAAAAAGCTGGGGTGTGATCCAGTATTCGATGGCTTTGAGCAGCGGATGGCTCAGGTGGTACTGCTCATGGCTTTCCAGACGAACCAGGTCGGGTTCAAAGGCGACCAGCCGAAAGGGGCCGCTGCCAATCGTCGAATGGTCGGGATGCGCCAGACGGCTACAGTAGGTTGCCAGCCTGTGCGGCAGCCAGTAGTCCGGATGATGCAGCGTAAACGTCAGGCACTGCGGATGCGTTGTTTCGATACAGAGGACGCTCTGAAACAGGGTGCGCAGGGCGGGAAGCGTCAACAGCGCGGTCAGGCTCCGCTGGAGATGCGCCGTTTCAATTTTATCGCCGTTATGCCAGTGCAGCGTGGAGCGAATGTAGAAATGCCAGCGCAGCCCATCATCCGACACATCCCAGTGATGCGCCAGATCGCCCGTCGGCTCACTGCTGTTGCCGTGAAATCGCGTCAAACCTGAGAAGACTTGCCCTGCCAGATGCTGCTCTGCCCGACCCGGTAAAAAGCCCGGCTGAAGCGGCTCCAGTGAGCGGTAGTAGGGGATGCGCAGCGTCGGCGTGTCGTTTTGCCACTGCCCACCCAAAAACGGGTGCAGCAGCGCACGCAAATCTTCGGGAGCAAGCTGCGCCAGCTCGAGGGCGTTATGCTGCTGCCCGCTTTTTAGCGCTTCTTCCATCATCGTATTGCGCAGTGATTCCGGAGTGACGTGAAACGTCAGCGCACCGCGCCTTCCACGCCCGGACTGCGCGCGCCAGGTCAGCCAGCCCGCCTCCTGGGCCTGACGCAGCAGAGTACGGACATGTCGCTCGCTACAAAAGCAGCGGCTGGCAAGTTCATTTACGGTTACCTGCTGCGGCGCGCCAGCGGAAGGTTGCCACAGGCGTTGATACTGGTTAAGACGGTTAAGCTGGCGCATAAGAAACCCGGAACAATAATTCTCATCTATTCACTATTACTTCCGTATATCTCACACGATACTGATGCACAAGTTAACCGCATCACATTTCGGGAGTAATCATGGCTCGGCTCGCTGCATTTGATATGGACGGTACGCTGTTAATGCCGGATCACCGTTTAGGGGAGAAAACCCTGAACACGCTGAAGCGCCTGCACGAGCGTAATGTCACCCTGACGTTTGCCACCGGGCGTCATGTTCTGGAAATGCGCCATTTGCTGGGCGCGTTTGCCCTCGATGCCTTTCTGATCACCGGCAACGGGACGCGAATTCACTCTGTAGAAGGCGATGTGCTGTACCGACAGGATCTCAACCCGGAAGTGGCGGATATCGTGCTGCACAGTACCTGGGACACGCACGCCAGCATCCACGTCTTTAACGATCGGGGCTGGTTTACCGGAAGCGACATCCCGGAATTATTGCACGCGCATGTGTATAGCGGTTTTAAATACCAGCTTATCGATCTGCGTCGGATCCCCGCCCATGCGGTGACCAAGATCTGCTTCTGCGGCGATCACGACGATCTCTGTCGCTTACGGATCCAACTGAATGAGGCGCTGGGCGACCGGGCGCACCTGACCTTCTCGGCGGTGGATTGCCTGGAAGTGCTGCCGGTGGGCTGCAACAAAGGTTCCGCTCTGGCGGTGCTGAGCGACCACCTGGGATTAACGCTGCAGGAGTGTATGGCGTTCGGTGACGCCATGAACGACCGCGAAATGCTGGGTAGCGTAGGTCGCGGTCTGATCATGGGGAATGCGATGGCGCAGCTGAAAGCAGAACTTCCCCATCTGCCGGTTATCGGTCACTGCCGTAATGAAGCAGTGTCCCATTTTTTGACGCATTGGCTGGACAATAACAACCTCCCCTATTCCCCCGAATAGTGAGACCCTTCCAGCAAGCCAGACTTCGGTCTGGCTTTTTTTATTTCAGCAGTTGAGCAATCTGCGCCTTCCAGGGGGCGATATCACCGATGTTGGCCTGCACCCACTCCGCATTGTAGTAGGTCTCGAGATAACGCTCGCCGCTGTCGCACAGCAGCGTGACGATGGAACCGGTGCGTCCCGCTTCGCGCATACGTGCGGCAAGCTGCAGCGCGCCCCACATATTGGTGCCCGTCGAGGCGCCCACTTTGCGGCCCAGCTGCGTTTCCAGCCAGTGCGCCGTTGCCACGCTGGCGGCATCCGGCACGCGCATCATCTCGTCCACCACGTCGGGGATGAAAGAGGGCTCGACGCGCGGACGGCCAATCCCTTCAATTTTACTCCCCACCGGGCTGCGCAGACCGGCATCGCGGTTTTGCCAGTAGTCGAGGAACACGGAGTTCTGCGGGTCAACTACCATCAGCTGGGTATCGTAACCCTGACAGCGGATATAGCGTCCGATCGTGGCTGACGTACCGCCGGTACCGGCGCTCATCACAATGTAGGACGGAACCGGATGCGGTTCGTGGGTCATCTGGCGGAAGATACTGTCGGCAATGTTGTTATTACCGCGCCAGTCCGTCGCGCGCTCGGCGAAGGTGAACTGGTCCATATAGTGGCCGTTCAGCTCACGGGCCAGCATTTCGGAGGCGGCGTAGATTTCGCAGGCGCTTTCCACAAAGTGGCAGCGACCGCCGTAAAATTCGATCTGTTCGATTTTGCGTTTTGCGGTGCAGGAGGGCATCACCGCAATAAACGGCAGGCCCAGCAGGCGGGCGAAATAGGCTTCGGACACCGCCGTTGAACCGGAAGAGGATTCAATGATGGTGGTGCCTTCTTTAATCCAGCCGTTACATAAACCGTATAAAAACAGCGAGCGCGCCAGGCGATGCTTCAGGCTGCCGGTAGGATGGGTGCTTTCATCTTTCAGATAGAGCTGAATGCCGTCAAATCCCGGCAGGGAAAGGCGAATCAGGTGCGTATCCGCCGAGCGCTGATAGTCGGCATTGATTTCGCTGATCGCATGTTTAACCCAGGTGCTATTCATCGTCGTTATCCGTTTGTCATTTTGTGCCTAGCATAGCGAAAAGCACAGAAAAAATTGTTGCTATCTGGCCTTTAAAATAGAATTAAGGGAGAAAAATTTTCTCTGTGAGGTGGGTATGCTAGATAAAATTGACCGCAAGCTCCTTTCATTGCTGCAAAGTGACTGTACCCTCTCTTTGCAGGCGCTGGCAGATGCCGTTAATCTGACCACCACCCCGTGCTGGAAGCGGCTTAAGAAGCTGGAAGATGACGGTATTCTTCTGGGGCGCGTCGCGCTGTTAGATCCTGAAAAACTGGGGCTTGGGTTGACGGCATTTGTGCTGATAAAAACCCAGCATCACAGCAGCGAGTGGTATTGCCGCTTCGTTACCCAGGTGTCTGAGATGCCCGAAGTGCTCGGTTTCTGGCGTATGGCCGGCGAGTACGATTACCTGATGCGCGTCCAGGTGGCCGACATGAAGCGTTATGATGACTTCTACAAGCGGCTGGTGAACAGCGTGCCGGGGTTATCGGACGTCACCTCAAGCTTCGCCATGGAACAGATTAAATACACCACAGCATTACCCATTGAATAACTTCGTAAAATACCTTCAGGAACAAACCGCGTGCGATTATTTGCCCAATTAAGCTGGTACTTTCGTCGGGAGTGGCAACGCTACCTCGGTGCAGTCGCCCTGCTTATTATTATTGCTATCCTGCAGCTGATCCCGCCGAAAGTGGTGGGCTACGTCGTGGATGGCGTCACCGAACAGCATTACACCACCGCACGGGTGTTGATGTGGGTTGGCACGCTGGTGCTGACGGCGGTCATTGTTTATCTGCTGCGCTACGTCTGGCGCGTGCTGCTGTTTGGTGCGTCCTATCAGCTGGCCGTTGAGCTGCGTGAGGATTTTTATCGCCAGCTGAGTCGACAGCATCCCGAATTTTATCTGCGCCATCGCACCGGGGATCTTATCGCGCGCGCGACTAACGACGTCGATCGCGTGGTCTTTGCCGCCGGGGAAGGGGTGCTGACGCTGGTGGACTCGCTGGTAATGGGCTGTGCGGTGCTGATCGTCATGTCCACGCAGATCAGCTGGCAGCTGACCCTGCTGGCGCTGCTGCCGATGCCGCTCATGGCGCTGGCGATCAATCGCTACGGCGAACAGCTGCACGAGCGCTTCAAGCTGGCGCAGGCGGCGTTTTCGTCGCTGAACGATCGCACCCAGGAGAGCATGACCAGCATCCGCATGATCAAAGCGTTTGGTCTGGAAGACCGGCAGTCCGCGCTGTTTGCCGCCGATGCGGCCGACACGGGGGCGAAAAACATGCGCGTCGCGCGTATTGACGCGCGATTTGATCCAACGATTTATATCGCAATTGGCATGGCAAATATGCTGGCGATTGGCGGCGGGAGCTGGATGGTGGTGCAGGGCACGCTCACCCTGGGCCAGTTGACCAGCTTTGCCATGTATCTGGGGCTGATGATCTGGCCGATGCTGGCGCTGGCCTGGATGTTTAACATCGTGGAGCGCGGCAGCGCCGCCTACAGCCGTATTCGCGCCATGCTGGCCGAAGCGCCGGTGGTCAATGACGGCAGCGAAGCGTTGCCGGAAGGACGCGGCGTCATGAAAGTCGACGTCCGCAAGTTTATCTATCCGCAAACGGAACATCCGGTACTGGAGAACGTCAGTTTTACCCTTCAGCCGGGCCAGATGCTCGGCATCTGCGGCCCGACGGGCTCCGGTAAAAGTACCGTACTCTCGCTGCTCCAGCGCCACTTTGACGTCACGCAGGGCGATATTCGCTTCCATGATATTCCGCTCACCAGCCTGCTGCTGGATGAGTGGCGTGGTCGCCTGGCGGTTGTCAGCCAGACGCCGTTTCTTTTTTCTGACACCGTGGCGAACAACATCGCGCTTGGGTGCCCTGCGGCAACGCAGGAAGAGATCGAGCATGTGGCGCGTTTAGCCAGCGTGCATGATGACATTTTGCGCCTGCCGCAGGGCTACGAAACGGAAGTCGGGGAACGCGGCGTCATGCTGTCCGGCGGGCAAAAACAGCGTATCTCCATTGCCCGCGCGCTGCTGCTCAATGCGGAAATCCTGATTCTGGACGATGCGCTCTCCGCCGTTGACGGCCGTACCGAGCATCAGATCCTGCATAACCTGCGCCAGTGGGGCGACGGACGCACGATAATTATCAGTGCCCACCGTTTGTCAGCGCTTACCGAAGCCAGCGAAATTCTGGTTTTGCAGCACGGCCATATTGCCCAGCGCGGGCAGCATGAAACGCTTGCCGAGCAGCCGGGCTGGTATCGCGATATGTACCGCTATCAGCAGCTTGAGGCGGCGCTGGACGATGCGCCGGAGCAGGATGAGGAGGCCGCCAATGCGTAAGCTCGGAACGATGTGGCCGACGCTCAAACGTCTGCTGGCCTACGGCTCGCCGTGGCGTAAACCGCTCTCCGTTGCCGTGCTTTTACTCTGGATTGCGGCGATTGCCGAAGTGAGCGGACCGCTGCTCATCAGCTATTTCATCGACAATATGGTCGCCAAAAGCTACCTGCCGCTCGGGCTGGTGGCGGGGTTAGGCGTGGCCTACGTTGGCTTACAGCTGATGGCGGCAGGATTGCACTATGCGCAGTCGCTGCTGTTTAACCGTGCAGCCGTGGGCGTGGTTCAGCAGTTGCGTACCGATGTGATGGACGCGGCGCTTCGCCAGCCGCTCAGCGAGTTTGATATCCAGCCGGTTGGGCAGGTGATTTCGCGCGTGACCAACGATACCGAGGTGATCCGCGATCTGTACGTCACCGTGGTGGCAACCGTGCTGCGCAGCGCGGCGCTGATTGGCGCGATGCTGGTGGCGATGTTCAGCCTCGACTGGCGCATGGCGCTGGTGGCGATCACCATCTTCCCGGCGGTGCTGATCGTCATGGTGATTTACCAGCGTTACAGCACGCCAATTGTGCGCCGGGTGCGCGCCTATCTGGCCGATATCAACGATGGCTTCAACGAAGTGATCAACGGCATGAGCGTCATCCAGCAGTTCCGCCAGCAGGCGCGCTTTGGCGAGCGCATGGGCGAAGCCAGCCGTTCGCACTATATGGCGCGTATGCAGACGCTGCGCCTGGACGGTTTCCTGCTGCGACCGCTGCTGAGCCTGTTCTCGGCGCTGGTGCTTTGCGGGCTGCTGATGCTCTTTGGCCTGAGCGCAAACGGTACGATTGAAGTGGGTGTGCTGTACGCTTTCATTAGCTATCTGGGACGCCTTAACGAGCCGCTGATCGAACTCACTACGCAGCAATCGATGCTGCAACAGGCGGTTGTCGCCGGTGAGCGCGTCTTTGAGCTGATGGACAGGCCGCGCCAGGCCTACGGCAATGACGAGCGACCTCTGCAAAGCGGGGCTATCACCTTTGATAACGTCTCGTTTGCCTATCGCGAAGACCGTCTGGTGCTGCAGGACATTACGCTCGATGTGCCGTCACGCGGTTTCGTCGCGCTGGTGGGCCACACCGGCAGCGGTAAAAGCACGCTCGCCAGCCTGCTGATGGGCTACTATCCGGTCACGCAAGGCGAAATCCGCCTCGACGGACGCCCGCTCGCGTCGCTCAGCCACACGGTGTTACGCAAAGGCGTTGCGATGGTGCAGCAGGATCCGGTCGTGCTGGCCGATACCTTCTACGCCAACGTAACCCTGGGACGGGACTATTCAGAGGCGCAGGTTTGGGCGGTACTGGAAACGGTGCAGCTGGCAGAGCTGGCGCGCGGGTTTAGCGACGGGATCAACACGAAGCTGGGCGAGCAGGGCAACAATCTCTCCGTGGGGCAAAAACAGCTCCTGGCGCTGGCGCGCGTCCTGATTGAAACGCCGCAGGTGCTGATTCTGGACGAAGCGACGGCCAGCATAGATTCTGGAACCGAGCAGGCGATTCAGCAGGCGCTGGCCGCCGTACGCGACCACACGACGCTGGTGGTGATTGCTCACCGGCTCTCCACCATCGTCGACGCGGACACGATTCTGGTGCTGCATCGCGGACAGGCCGTGGAGCGCGGTACGCACCGCGAGCTGCTGGAAGCACAAGGGCGCTACTGGCAGATGTACCAGCTGCAGCTGGCGGGCGAAGAGCTGGCCGCCAGCGTGCGTGATGAAGAGTCCCTTAGCGCCTGATGCACTAAAATGAGGCGCCGCGCTAACAGTCATTCCTGTTGGTGCAAAACTGAAACGCACCCTGCACCGGCATGGTGCGTTTTTTTTCACCGGTTCATTTATCAGAACCGTGTAACGCACATCGCACCGCGATTCTCTCACGTTTTCATTTCTGGCACATCCCTTGCAATACCTTCCGCGTAAGCTGCGGCCATTACCGAATTCTGACTGGAGGGGATCTATGAAGCTGGTTACGGTTGTAATCAAACCATTCAAACTCGAAGACGTGCGTGAAGCATTGTCTTCAATGGGTATTCAGGGACTGACTGTCACCGAAGTGAAAGGCTTTGGTCGTCAGAAGGGTCATGCCGAGCTTTATCGCGGGGCGGAATACAGCGTTAACTTTCTGCCAAAAGTAAAAATTGATGTCGCGATTGCTGACGATCAGCTTGATGAAGTCATTGATGTCATTAGCAAAGCGGCCTACACCGGCAAAATTGGCGACGGCAAAATTTTCGTTGCCGAACTGCAGCGCGTCATTCGCATCCGTACCGGCGAATCTGACGAAGCGGCACTGTAATTAACGCCTGGCACACAGTGATAGGGATCGAGAAAATGAAGATAGCAACACTTAAAACGGGTCTGGGTTCGCTGGCGCTGCTGCCGGGCCTGGCGCTGGCTGCTGCCCCTGCGGTGGCCGACAAAGCCGATAACGCCTTTATGATGATCAGCACCGCGCTGGTGCTGTTCATGTCCATTCCGGGCATTGCGCTGTTCTACGGCGGTCTGATCCGTGGCAAAAACGTTCTCTCCATGCTGACGCAGGTTGCCGTGACGTTTGCACTGGTCTGCGTGCTTTGGGTGGTTTACGGTTACTCTCTGGCGTTCGGCACGGGTAACGCGTTCTTTGGTAACTTCGACTGGGTGATGCTGAAAAACATTGAACTGACCGCGCTGATGGGCAGCTTCTATCAGTATATTCACGTGGCGTTCCAGGGCTCGTTCGCCTGCATTACCGTCGGGCTGATTGTGGGCGCGCTCGCCGAGCGCATTCGTTTCTCTGCGGTCCTGATCTTCGTGGTGGTCTGGCTGACGCTCTCCTATGTGCCGATTGCGCACATGGTCTGGGGCGGTGGTCTGCTGGCCACGCACGGCGCGCTGGACTTCGCGGGCGGTACCGTTGTCCACATTAACGCCGCGGTCGCGGGTCTGGTGGGCGCTTATCTGATTGGCAAACGCGTGGGCTTCGGTAAAGAGGCGTTCAAACCGCACAACCTGCCGATGGTCTTTACCGGTACTGCGATCCTCTACTTTGGCTGGTTTGGCTTCAACGCCGGCTCAGCAAGTGCGGCCAACGAAATCGCCGCGCTGGCCTTCGTGAACACCGTTGTGGCCACGGCGGGTGCAATCCTCTCCTGGGTGTTTGGCGAGTGGGCGGTGCGCGGTAAACCTTCCCTGCTGGGTGCCTGTTCAGGTGCGATTGCCGGTCTGGTTGGTATCACCCCTGCGTGTGGTTATGTCGGTGTCGGCGGCGCGCTGCTGGTCGGCCTGGTGTCGGGTCTGGCGGGTCTGTGGGGCGTCACCGCACTGAAACGAGTTCTGCGCGTGGATGACCCTTGCGATGTGTTCGGCGTGCACGGCGTGTGCGGGATTGTCGGCTGTATCATGACCGGTATCTTCGCGGCGAAATCGCTCGGTGGCGTGGGCTACGCAGAAGGCGTCACTATGGTTCATCAGGTGCTGGTGCAGCTGGAAAGCATCGCTATCACCGTGGTGTGGTCTGCGGTCGTAGCATTCATCGGCTACAAGCTGGCGGACATGACGGTCGGTCTGCGCGTACCGGAAGAGCAGGAGCGCGAAGGTCTGGATGTGAACAGCCACGGCGAGAATGCGTATAACGCATGATCTGAGTGTCTTGCCGGGTGGCGGCTTCGCCTTACCCGGCCTACAACAGCACAAAACGTAGGCCCGGTAAGCGTCGCGCCACCGGGCTTTTTACATCAACCTCTGTTACGCATCACCCCTTCCTGCACCGTTGAAGCGACCAGCACGCCGTCCTGAGTATAAAACTCCCCACGCACAAACCCGCGGGCGCTGGATGCCGACGTACTCTCCACGCTGTAGAGCAGCCACTCATTCATGTTGAAGGGACGGTGGAACCACATCGAGTGATCGATCGTCGCGACCTGCATCCCTTTTTCGAGGAAGCCGACGCCGTGCGGCTGCAGCGCCACCGGCAGGAAGTTGAAGTCAGACGCATAGCCCAGCAGATACTGGTGGACGCGGAAATCTTCCGGCACGGTGCCGTTGGCGCGGATCCACACCTGGCGCTTTGGCTCGGCGGTGTGGCCCTTCATCGGGTTGTGGAACTCGACGGGGCGGATCTCAAGCGGCTTATCGCAGAGAAACTTCTCTTTGACCTGCGGCGGCAGAAGATGCGCCAATGCGCGAGCGATATCCGTTTCCGATTTAAGATCGTCCGGCGAGGGAGCAGGGGGCATGACCTTCTGATGCTCGTAGCCCGGCTCCGGCGCCTGGAAAGAGGCGGTCATGTAAAAGATCGGCTTACCGTTCTGAATGGCCGCGACGCGGCGCGCGCTGAAGCTGTTGCCGTCTCGCAGAACTTCAACGTCATACACGATGGGTTTCGCGCTATCGCCAGGGCGTAAAAAGTAGCTGTGGAATGAATGCACCAGACGGTCTGCCGGGACAGTCTCCTTTGCAGCGTACAGCGCTTGTCCAACGACTTGCCCACCGAAGACTTGGCGCAAGCCTAAATCTTCGCTCTGTCCGCGAAAGAGTCCTTCCTCAATTTTTTCCAGATTCAGTAATGTCAGCAGATTGTTCAGTGCCTGACTCATAGTTGTCCTCAATAAACGCCGTAGCGAAAGATAGGCAGAGTATAACGCAGAAATGAAAGTGGTCCGATGGGTAGAATAATCTGAATATCGGGATGATTTCAGGCATTAATCAGTGAGTTGTGCCACACTTAAAAACGTTATGTGATTGAAACGACATCGGATGGGATCGATCCCGCTGGTGCATTGATGATAAGGAGACTTCAATGAAACTCGTGCCTATGCTAAGTGGTGTAGCGATTGCGGTGGCGTTGTCCGCCTGTGCCGGTAAGAGCGCCCAGGTGCCAGTGCCAGCAGCTGACCCGAACGGGATTAATACCCTTTCGCAGCAGTCCATTCAGCAGCCTAACGTTTCCGGTACCATCTGGATTAAACAGAAAGTTGCGTTGCCGCCTGATGCGGTATTAACGGTGACGCTGTCTGATGCTTCCCTGGCCGACGCGCCGTCGAAAGTCGTGGCCCAGCGTGCCGTCCGTACTGAAGGCAAGCAGGCGCCGTTTAGCTTCGTGTTGCCGTATAACCCGTCGGACGTGCAGCCTAATGCCCGTATTCTGCTGAGCGCAGCGGTAACCATCAACGGTAAGCTGGTGTTTATCACCGATACGGTCCAGGAAGCGATTAACAACGGTGGAACCAAAATCGACCTGAACCTGGTGCCAGTACAGCAGACCGAAGTGCCGGTCGCACCGCAAACCAATCAGCCGTCTCTGTCAACCCCACCGACGCAGATGTAATGTGGTTATTCCCCTCTCCTTCGGGAGAGGGGTCAGTACACCCACCGGTACTTCTGTAAATCGATCTGACCCGACCCTGACACCTGCACCCCTTCTGAAAGTAACGCCTGACGCTGACGCTGGAGATCCGGCCCGGTGAGTGAGATGGCGCCATGACGGTTCACCACCCGATGCCAGGGCAACGTACTGCCTTCCGGCAGCCGTTTCAGGACGCCTCCAACCTGTCGCGCCGCGCGCGGGGAACCGGCCAGGCGCGCAACATCACCATAGGTGGTGACATAGCCTTCCGGGATTGAAGCCACGATTTGCCATACGCGCTGTGGAAAAGAGTCCTGCTCGTCCATACCTTCACCTGCGGGGAGTTTCTGGAGAGCCATGGTAAACGAAGATCGCCCTGATTGCTGCGCCTGTTTGCGCAAGAAACCAGCATCCGGTTCCTGGCGGCTTGCAATTGGGCCTTCGCACAGGGATAATGCGCCAGCGCGTTGGTTATCAACGCTCTCAATGGGGGCTCTGTTGGTTCTCCCGCAACGCTACTCTGTTCACCAGGTCAGGTCCGGAAGGAAGCAGCCAGGGCAGACGACGTGTGTGCCGGGATGTAGCTGGCAGGGCCCCCACCCATTTCTGAGCCTCTGCGTTCTTCCCTGATTTTTGCCTCTTCCCTGGACGTTATTCCCTAATAAGATTATGCCTATAGCATGTAATATATATTTCATCGTGCTGAAATATTATTGTCATAAACTTGTAATAATAGTCGGGCATTTTATTGTTGGCCGTCTATTTTCTTGCATAACTCAAAAAAATATATATCTGGATAACATTGTTAACTTCGTGTATTAAATAAAGTACTTATTCCGAAGGGAAGTGATAAACATGGCTACAGCGGTATTAAACGTTAAGATTGATGACGCGCTAAAAGAAAGGCTTCGCCACTATGCGGAAGTGAATAACGAGAATTTAAGCGTGACGACAGAGAAACTGCTGCTGCTGGCGTTCGAGGCAGTAGAAGAGGCGGGAGTATCGGAAGAGGATATTGATAATCAGCATACGGAAGAAGAGAATGTTTCTCCATTTACTCCTAAAGAAATCAAGGCTCTACGTAAACTTCTGAAGAAGAGAAAATGAAACAACAACTGTCTACTGCCAGTGACTACAAAGAGGCCTGCGATTTGTTGCGTTCAGGCTACGTGAAGCATGTACGTCTTGGCTGGAATGTCGGAAGTGATGAGTTCTTTCGTATTGCGTCTGACTGGTGTGATACTGGCGCAAAAATAAAGAAAGACGGTGAAAACTTCGTTATTTCACTGAAAGGGTTTCCTATTCCTGCTCAGCATTAATTCCGGACTGGTGAAAACTGCTGACTGTATCCATGACAGTCAGCAGTTTTTATTTTTTATGATCGGCTTCAAACTTTTTGCTATTAAATCACGCTGCGTTTAACGGCTGGCACGTTTTTATTCAGAGCGAGCCATAACGGTTTAATCCTCAGCAGCGCCTGTTCAAGCTCTGTCGGCTCGAGCGAGAAGGGCATCCGCAAATAGCGGTCAAACGCACCCGATAAACCAAACCGCGTACCGGTCCCCAGATTTATCCCCAGAATCTCAGCCCGCGCGGCAAGCTGCGTCGCCAGCATGCCGGGGAGCTCAATCCAGTATGAGAGCCCGCCCTCTGCTTCATGGAATGTCCACTCCGGGAAATGTTCACGCAGCAGTTCACCGCATCGATCGCGTCGTTCCGCCAGCATTTTGCGGCGTGCGGGTAGAAACGTCTCGCTGTTGTTGATGAGCCACAGCGCCGCCAGCTGTTCCAGCAGCGGCGAGCCTAAATCCAGCGTATCGCGCGTCTGGGCAAGCGTGGCGATCGTGCGCGAGGACGCGCGGATCCAGCCGAGACGCAGCCCGCCCCAGAAGCTTTTTCCGGCAGAACCTAAGGTGATGACGTTGGCCTGCGGGTTAAAGGAGGCCAGCGGGGGCGGAGGAGGGGCGTCAAACCAGAGATCCACCATCGTTTCATCCACCACCAGCGTCGTACGGGTTTGCGCAGCAATATCGGTAATGGCCTGACGGGTCGCGACATCCATGCAGCGCCCGGTGGGGTTATGAAAATCAGGCATCAGGTACGCCAGGCGCGGCGCGGTCTGGGCAAGCGTGGCGGCGAAACCGTCCGTATCCCAGCCCGTTTCCGGCAGCGACACCCCCACGGGCCGACACTGCGCGCCCTGAATGGCGGCAATCGCCAGCGGATAGGTGGGGTGATCGACCACGACGCGATCTCCCGGCCCGGTCATCATCCGCAGGACCAGCGCGAAGCCGCTGACGGCGCCATTGACCACCATTACTTCGTCCGCGCGGGTGGGAAGACCCCGCGCGGTGTAGCGCGCAGCGATGGCCTCCCGCAGCGTCGGGAGCCCTAGCTGATCGTAACCCGTCAGCGCGAGGTGCTGCGTAATGGCCGTGAGCGCGTGGGTATACGCCTGGTGGATTTCCGGCCCGGCATTGAGGGCGGCAGTGGAGAGATCCAATGCGGCACTCGCCGCGGAAAGCGTGGGAACGGCGCGCGTATCCGGGAGGATCACGCGTGACCCGCTGCCGTGGCGGCTTTCAAGATATCCTTCCTCGCGCAGATGGGCGAGGGCGCTGCTGATGGTGGTCCGGCTCACGTCCAGCGCCGTGGCCAGCTCGCGCTCCCCCGGTAGCCGTGTATTCAATGCCAGACGTCCGTCAAGGATTAACAGGCGCAGCGCATCGGCCAGCTGTCGCCAGAGCGGCGTGCGGGATGAGGTTTGCTGCCAGTGGCCTAAAAGGCGTACCAGAGACTGGCTTCCGAAGCGACGTGACGACATGTGCAGTCCACTATTTGAAAACTGGACATTAATCATAGTGCCATTTTAGGTCAGGATGAAAGTCTGGTTCACTGGAGAAGATAAAAATGGTACGTCGTCTGCTACAACTCTATGTCGGTTTAGGGCTGTATGGCCTGTCCACCGCGATGTTTATTCGTTCCGATTTGGGTGTCGATCCCTGGGATGTTTTTCACCTTGGGGTGGGGATACAGCTGGGGATGACTATCGGGACGGTGATCATTTTAACCGGTGCTGCGGTGCTGCTGCTGTGGATCCCCCTGCGCCAGATGCCGGGCCTGGGCACCATCAGCAACGTGATTTGTATCGGTCTGGCGGCGGATGCCAGCATGGCGCTGATCCCGGAACTGGACTCGTTACCTGTGCGCATCGCTTTCCTGGTGTCGGGTATCGTGATGAACGCAATTGCGACCAGCATGTACATCGGCGCCGGTTTTGGGCCTGGCCCGCGCGACGGCCTGATGACCGGCATTCATGCCCGGCTGGGATGGTCCATTCGCAGCGTGCGTACCTCCATTGAGGTGTCCGTCCTGCTGATTGGGTGCGTGCTTGGCGGCACGTTTGGGGTGGGAACGGTAGTGTACGCCCTGACCATTGGCCCACTTATCCAGCTCTGTCTGCCCTGGTTCCGCCAGAAGCCGAGCGTTGCTGAAATTGCGCAGCCGGAGCGGGTTGTTTAATTTTGCGAAGCGCTCACATGTTTTAACGGCGTCGCTGTGCCACAATAATGGGCCCCGACTCACGCGATGCCACAATGCATGAAAGCTATCACTCTCTATGATGTCGCCCTCCTTGCGGGGGTTTCTTATCAGACCGTCTCTCGCGTCATTAACGACGCGGAGCATGTGTCTGCCCGTACCCGGGAAAAGGTGCAGCAGGCGATGGCGGAGCTGCACTACGTGCCTAACCTGCGGGCACAGCAGCTGGCGGGTAAACGCACCCGCACGCTGGGACTCATCACCACCGATCTGGCCCTGCATGCGCCCTCGCAAATTGTGTCGGCGGTAAAATCCCGTGCGGCGGAGCAGGGGGCGAGCGTCCTTATCTCCATGGTGGAGCAACCGCAGCAGTGTCAGGCCGCGCTACAGGCGCTGCTGGCACAGCGGGTGGACGCGCTGCTGGTGAATGTTCCGCTTGATGATGAACACGCCGAACAGCTGAGGGCGCTGGCGTCGCCCGTTCCGGTGCTTTTTCTTGATGTCTCGCCTTCAGCACAGGTAAACAGTCTTGTGTTTAACGCCGGGCAGGGCGCGCATCTGGGCGTTGAGCATCTGCTTTCGCTGGGGCATCAGCATATTGCTCTGCTGAGCGGGCCGGAAAGCTCGGTCTCTGCTCGGGCGCGTCTGGCGGGGTGGAAAGCGGCTCTGGCCCGCGCGGGGTATGACGCCGCTGCGGTGGCCTACGGAGACTGGAGCGCGGCCAGCGGTTATGAGAAAGGACATGTGCTGCTGTCGGGTACCGCATTGCCGGATGCCATTCTGGTGGCGAACGATCAAATGGCGCTGGGGGTAATGCGCGCCTGCGCGGAAAAGGGGATCGCGATTCCAGGTCAGATGTCGGTGGTCGGGTTCGACGATACGGCTGACAGCGCCTGGTTTTCCCCGCCGCTGACGACCATTCGCCAGGCATTTCGCGAGGCGGGCGAGCGTAGCGTGGAGTGGCTGCTGGCGCCCACCGAAGGCGAGACGTGCTGGCAGGTTCAGCTGCCGGTGACGCTGGTTACCCGCCATTCCAGCGCGCGCCGCGCGCCGCAGCAGGCCGAACGCGAGGATCTGGCGCAGCAGCTCAGAAGCCTGGCTCTCCTGGCCGAGCAGCTTGTCCGCAAATAAGACTTTTGTGATCGGACTCGCTAGCCTGCGATTGAATGCTTTACCGTCGCAGAATGCCAGGGCATGTTAACCAAAATTGTGAGCGCTTCGCAAAGAGGTTACTATGTCCAACACATCCTCGCTGACCCTCAGCGACATCCTGGCCCGTCGGGACTGGGAAAATCCCGGCGTCACCCAGTGGAACCGCCTGCCCGCACACGCGCCGTTAGACAGCTGGCGTAATGAATCTTCCGCCAGGGATGACGCTGGATCTATCAGCAGGCGCTCTCTTAACGGGATGTGGCGATTTAGCTACTTTTCTGCACCCGAGCAGGTTCCTGAGGCATGGGTCACTGAAGATTGCGCGGATGCCGTCGCGATGCCCGTGCCGTCGAACTGGCAGATGCAGGGGTTCGACGCGCCTGTCTACACCAATGTCACCTATCCCATTCCCGTTAACCCACCTTTTGTGCCGCAGGAAAACCCGACAGGTTGTTACTCGCTCACATTTGACGTGGATGACGCCTGGCTTCAGCGCGGGCAAACCCGAATTATTTTTGATGGCGTGAACTCGGCGTTCCATCTGTGGTGTAACGGGCAGTGGATAGGCTATTCCCAGGACAGTCGATTGCCCGCCGAGTTTGACCTCTCGGCGGCATTACGCCCCGGGCAGAACCGCCTGGCGGTCATGGTCTTGCGCTGGTGCGACGGCAGCTATCTGGAAGATCAGGACATGTGGCGCATGAGCGGCATTTTCCGCGATGTCTCCCTGCTGCATAAGCCGGAGACGCACATTGCGGATTATCACGTGGTCACCGATCTGAATGCGGAGCTGGACCGCGCGGTGTTGAACGTTGAGGTCGCGCTGGCAGGCGCAGACTACACAGAATGCGAGGTGGCGATCACGCTGTGGCGCAACGGTGAGCGGTGTGGCAGTACTACCCAACGGCCCGGATCTGCCATTGTGGACGAGCGCGGCAACTGGGCCGAGCGGTTAACGGCGGCGATCCCGGTTACAGCCCCCGCGTTATGGAGTGCAGAAACCCCGGAACTCTATCGTCTGACGATCGCGCTTTTGGATGCGCAGGGCAACGTGCTGGAGACGGAGGCCTGCGATGTCGGCTTCCGCCGGATTGAAATCAGCAACGGCCTGCTGAAGCTCAACGGTAAACCGCTGCTGATCCGCGGGGTTAACCGGCACGAGCATCACCCGGAAAACGGCCAGGTGATGGACGAAGCGACGATGCGCCGCGATATCGAAATCATGAAGCAGCACAACTTCAACGCCGTGCGCTGCTCGCACTACCCGAACCATCCGCTGTGGTACCGGCTCTGCGATCGCTACGGGCTGTACGTCGTTGACGAGGCCAATATCGAAACCCATGGCATGGTGCCGATGAGCCGTCTTGCTGACGATCCGCGCTGGCTGCCCGCCATGAGCGAGCGCGTGACCCGCATGGTGCAGCGCGATCGTCATCATCCCTCAATTATCATCTGGTCGCTGGGCAATGAGTCCGGGCACGGTGCAAACCACGACGCACTGTACCGCTGGGTGAAATCCACGGATCCGACGCGTCCGGTGCAGTATGAAGGCGGCGGCGCGAACACGGCGGCGACCGATATTGTCTGTCCGATGTATGCCCGGGTCGATCAGGATCAACCCTTCCCGGCGGTGCCTAAATGGTCAATCAAGAAATGGATCGGCATGCCGGATGAAACGCGTCCGCTGATCCTCTGCGAATACGCCCACGCGATGGGTAACAGCTTCGGCGGATTCGCGAAATACTGGCAGGCGTTTCGCAGCCATCCTCGCCTGCAGGGGGGATTTGTCTGGGACTGGGTCGATCAGGCATTAACGAAGAAAGACGAAAATGGCAACGCGTTCTGGGCGTACGGCGGGGACTTTGGCGATAAGCCAAACGATCGACAGTTCTGCCTCAACGGCCTGGTCTTCCCCGATCGCACGCCGCACCCGGCGCTGTTCGAGGCGCAGCGCGCGCAGCAGTTCTTCACCTTTACGCGGGTCAGCACCTCTCCGCTGGTGATTGAGGTGCAAAGCGGGTACCTGTTCCGCCATACCGATAACGAAGTGCTGAGCTGGACGGTTGCCCGGGATGGGAAGGTTCTGGCTTCGGGCGAGGTGACGCTGGCGATAGCCCCTGAAGGTGTTCAGCGTCTGGAGATCGCTCTGCCGGAATTGAAAGCCGAGCCGGGGGAAGTCTGGCTGAATGTTGAAGTGCGCCAGCCGCGGGCAACGCCGTGGTCACCGGCTGACCATCGCTGCGCGTGGGAGCAGTGGCTGCTTCCGTCTCCGCTGTTTGTCGCACCGCCAGCCTCTACGGGCGAGCCGCCGGTTTTAACGCAAAACGACCGCATCCTGGCGATCGCGCATGGTCAACAGCGCTGGCAATTCGATCGCGCAACCGGAAACCTGGCTCAATGGTGGCGAAATGGCGTGGAAACGCTGATGTCGCCTCTGACGGATAACGTCAGCCGTGCGCCGCTGGACAATGATATTGGGGTGAGTGAAGCGACGAAGATCGATCCGAATGCCTGGGTTGAGCGCTGGAAAGCGGCGGGCATGTACGATCTCACCTCGCGCGTTCTGTACTGTGAGGCAGCGCAGCACGCAGACGAGGTGGTGGTCACAACCCAGCACGTGCTTGAGTATCGCGGCAACGCGCTGTTTCTGAGCCGTAAAACCTGGCGGGTGGACGATCGGGGAGTACTCCACGGCGATATTCAGGTGGATATTGCGTCTGATATCCCGGAACCCGCGCGCGTTGGCCTGAGCGTTCATCTCGCCGAAACGCCGGAAAACGTGTCCTGGCTGGGGCTGGGGCCGCATGAAAACTACCCGGACAGAAAGCTGGCGGCACAACAGGGGCGCTGGACATTACCCCTGGCGGAGATGCATACGCCGTATATCTTCCCGACGGAAAATGGTTTGCGCTGTGATACGCGGGAGCTGGCGCTGGGAACGCATCAGCTGAACGGCCGGTTCCATTTCTCGGTGAGCCGCTACGGCCAGCAGCAGCTGCGGGAGACAACCCATCACCATCTGCTGCGCGAAGAGCCGGGATGCTGGCTCAATCTCGATGCGTTCCATATGGGCGTGGGCGGCGACGACTCCTGGAGCCCCAGCGTCTCGCCGGAATTCCTCCTGCAGACACGCCAGCTTCGCTATACCTTCAGCTGGCAGCAGAACCCTTAACTGACCCTGGAGATGCGGCCACAGAGTGTGGCCGCAGGCTTACGCCAGAATGCCGCTCAGGCCATGCAGGCTCATATAAATCCCTACCACGGTAATCAGCGCAGCGGAGATCCACGGTGCTTTACGGGAGAATTCGCTAAACCCGGGCCAGCGTTTGGTCGCGTGCTTGAGGCTCAAGGCGGCAATCGCGCCGGAAGCGACAAGCGTTAACGCCAGACCAATGCTAAAGCTGAACACCAGCGTCGCGCCGAGGGCGAAATGCTTCAGCTGCAGGCAGATCAGCAGAACGGTAATGGACGCCGGGCAGGGGATAAGCCCGCCGGTCAGGCCAAACATCACGATCTGTCCGGTGGTGACGTTTTGGCCGCTGAAGCGCCGGTTAATATCCTGCGCATGCGCGCGCTGGTGGGCGTCCTGCCACTCTTCTTCAACCAGCGGGTGTTCGTGGTGGTGATGTTCATGATGATGGTCATGGTCATGGTCATGGTCATGGTGGTGGTGATGATCATGGTCGTGATGATGATCGTGTGGCTGGCTCTCTTTCCAGGTTCGCCACGCCATCCACAGGGCGATCGCAACGATCAATACCCCTGAGATCAGCTGGAACCAGGGTTCAGAAGTATGCGCATCCCATCCCCGACCAAACCATAAACCCGCCATGGCGATAATCCAGACTACTGCCGTATGCGAAAGCGTGGCTGCCAGGCCGAGCAGGACCGCCTGTTTCAGCGTGCCGCGGATAGCCACGATAAAGGCGGCCATCATGGTTTTTGAGTGACCCGGCTCCAGGCCATGTAGTGCACCGAGCAGGATAGCGCTGGGAACAAACAGCCAGGCATTACCCTGCTGCAGGAGTGAGGCGAAATCGTTCATTGAAATTTCCGGAGTGGAAGCGTGCGCAAATAGTACTCCCCCTCAGTAGCTTAATACTACCCCCCAGTAGAAAAATACTCAGGGGGAGTAGAGCGTGATATGCTCTAAAAGCCAAAACTGAGGGAGACAGAGATGTCACATACCGTTCGCGACAAGAAGATGTTACTGACTCGCCTGAAGAAAATTCAGGGGCAGAGCACCGCGCTCGAAAAAATGCTCAACAGCGAACACGAATGCGCCGAGGTGTTACAGCAGCTGGCGGCGATCCGTGGAGCGGTCAACGGCATGATGATGCAGGTGATTGAAGGGCACCTTACCGATCACGTGGTGAAAGAGCCCGAAGAGGCGCAGCGTGAAGCCGATCTTGGCGTGGTGCTGCAGGTGATGAAATCCTACCTTAAGTAGCGTGCGTGCCGAGGTTATTTTCTGCCCAAAGAATAAATTCCGTCTTTGGTAGCGCTTTGCTGTAGTACCAGCCCTGTCCGTACTGCACGCCGTGCTGGTGCAGCCAGGCGAGCTGCCCGGCGGTCTCGACGCCTTCCGCCACCATCGCCAGCTTCAGCGACTTCGCCATTTCAATAATGTGCGGCGTCACGTTTTTATACTCCAGCGCATCCACGAACGATTTATCAATTTTTAGCGTGTCGACATCCAGATCCTGCAGATAGCTCAGGCTGGAATAGCCCGTACCAAAATCATCAATATAGACAGGGTGCCCCGAACGGCGGAATGCGGCGATAGCCGGCGCGCTGATTTTGGGATCGGCAAAGCCGCGCTCGGTGACCTCAAGGGCGATTTGGCCTGGGTGGACCTTCCATTTGTTCAGCAAGTGACTCAGCAGCGGCGGCAGCGTGCCGGAGGTCAAATCGGCGGGCGCGAGGTTGATGGAGATATGCTGATCGGGGTGAAGATGCAGCCAGCTGCCCATATCCTCGAATACCTTTTCGATAACGAGCTGCGTCAGATGGGAGATAAGCCCGGTTTGTTCAGCAAGAGGGATAAAAATATCAGGTGAGAGGCTGCTTCCGTCCGGCTGCGGCCAGCGCGTCAGCGCCTCTGCGCCGACAATTTTTCCGCTACACAGCGCCACGATGGGCTGATAGTGAACCACAAAATCGCGGCTGTTAATGGCATCAAGCAGGCGGTTGCGCGGCGACTGGATGCGACGCAGTATCCGCAGGACAAAGAGCGCGGCAAGCAGGCTTATCAGGATGCCGAAGGGCAGCCACAAAAGCAGCTGCCGGTGCCATGTTTCAGCCAGCGGTTTGAGCGTAGCCCATGCAACGACGGTAAACCCCAGTTCAGGGACGGGCTTCATAACGTACATTGAACCGTCGTACTGTATGCTGGTCATCTCCTGACCCATGATCATGTCACGGATATGCGGATCGAGCGTATTGCTGCTGGCAAAGATGCGGCGTGTGGTATTTCCTACCAGGGCAGCATCAATCGCTATCTCGCCGAAGGGGATCACATCCACAAGCGAGGCCGGATCGACCAGAACAAGATAGTGACCTTGCCCCAGTACGGCCATGTAGCGATGAAACCCCAGATCGTTTTGCGTGGTCAGCCATGCGCTGTAACCATCTTCGGTAACGCGCATCGGCGGGGGGAAAGGGGCGGCATGGCTGGTTTGTTCAAGAGAGGAGCAGAGTGGCCTGAGGTTGTCGATATAAATCACTTCCTGCACATATCGCCACGAGAAAGCGACCCGTCGCATCTCCCTTAACTGCAGGGGGCTGCACGGCACACCCTCAAAGGCCTGCAGATGATTGAGCGCTTCCTTCGCCTGAGCCACGACCTTGTCGGTTCGTATCAGCACGCGTGAGGCATAGTTATCCAGCGCATCGACAAATTTATCTTCCGCCTGACGATGAGCCAGCCAGATGCTCAGGCAAATGGGGACCAGCACGGAAAAGATAAGTATGCCAGTCACCAGACTGACCAGATGTCGGGTTTTCATGCTGTCGTTTCCTTCCTCGTATACCCGTTCCTGAGCACTGAGTTCCCTGCCTGAAGAGAAAGATTTTACCGCGAAATGATATAGTTATAGCACGTGGGTGGCGTGGTTTTCATTTTATCTCAGGTAAACCAGAAAATATCGTCAGAAGGAAGGGGTTGTTTTTTCAACCTGGCCTGGATATTATTTTGTTATGTTATAACAAAACACAAAGGGTTTACGATGAAACCAAACATCCATCCAGCGTATCGCACCGTGGTCTTCCATGACACCAGCGCGAATGAATACTTCAAAGTGGGCTCAACCATTAAGACCGACCGCGAAATTGAACTCGACGGTGAAACGTATCCGTACATCACCATCGAGGTTTCTTCAAAATCGCACCCGTTTTATACCGGTAAGCAGAAAACGTTCTCCACGGACGGCAGCGCAGCGCGCTTCCGCAAGCGTTTTGGTGGATTTCTCAATGCGAAGCGGGGCTAACCATGCAGGTACTTAACTCATTGCGCAGTGCAAAACAGCGTCACCCGGATTGCCAGATAGTCAAACGCAAGGGACGCCTGTACGTGATTTGCAAATCCAATCCGCGCTTTAAGGCGGTGCAGGGACGTAAAAAAAGACGCTAAACGCGCGTTTCTCGCCAGCTTTCCAGGGATCTTTTCTGTTTGCCATCGGCAGTAAAATTGTCGGTGGCAAGCCAGCTTTCAAAGGCGTTTGCCAGCGCCGGCCACTCTTTGTCGAGAATCGAAAACCAGTCGGTATCCCGGTTATGACCTTTTATGACCAGCGCCTGACGAAAACGCCCCTCAAACTGAAAACCCAGACGCAGTGCCGCTTTGCGGGAAGGCTCGTTCAAACTATTGCACTTCCACTCATAACGCCGGTAGCCCAGGGTATCGAACACATATCGCATCAGCAGATATTGCGCCTCTGTTGACATGGGCGTGCGGCTTAAAAGAGGCGAGAAGTGAACGTGCCCCACCTCCACAACCCCATTTTTAGGATCGATCCGCATCAGGGACAGCGTCCCGACCGGAGACCGGGTCTGGTTATCGATAACGGTAAAGTGTATGGGGTCGGATAACTCGCTTACGCTCGCCACCCATTCGGCAAAATCCTCTGCTGTGGCATCGGGTTCACGCAGTAGCCACGTCCAGCTGCGCGTATCTTCAGCCAGGGAATAGGCGGAAAACAGCGCGTTGGCATGCTCCACGCGCAGCGGTTCAAGCCGACAAAAGCGTCCCTGAAGCACGACCCGGGACGGGGGCTGACGAGGCTGCCAGTCGCTAAGCGCTTCGCCTACGGGCTGTCCGAACTGATTGAATGTCTTCATCTTAATTTCCGTGACGTTGAAAAGAGTTCCAGACTAGTGAATTGCTGGTTCCTTAAAAAGAACCACTGCGCTATGTTTTGATGGTGCCACGAGGAGGCGAGATGAATATACCGGGTGATGAATTTTATACCTTGCTCAATGCTGCCCTGCAAAAACGTGGGGAAGAGACGCGCCAGCGCGCGCTTTATCTTGCGTTACGGGAGGCCATCCTGTGCGGAAGGCTACTGTCCGGCAGCCAGCTTCCCGGTTCGCGAACGCTGGCTCAGCAGCTCTCCCTTTCCCGCAATACCGTCAATGCGGCGCTGGACCAGCTCACGCTGGAAGGGTATTTGCAGCGTAACCGCCAGGGAACGCGGGTGGCACAGCTCGCTCACCGCTCTGTCGCCCGGACATTGCCGGACCCTGCCATCAGGCTCGCCCGGCGGGTCGGCCTGCTGCCAGCGCCCGTGCCCCGGGACATGCCGGTGCTGGCGTTTACCCCGGGAACCCCGGCTATCAACTATTTTCCGCTACCGCTGTGGCGGCGATTGTACGATCGCGTGATGCGCGAGGAGGGAAGTGCCCTGCTAGGGTATGGCGACCCGGCCGGTGAACCGTCGCTGCGGGCAGCAATTGCCCGACACCTCGCCCTGTCCCGCGGTATCGACTGCGACGCCGGCCAGATAGTGATAACGGAAGGGGCGCTTGAGGGGGTTAACCTGTGCACCATGCTGTTGAGTGAGCCTGGCGATGTCGCGTGGGTGGAAAACCCCGGTTATAGCGGGGCAAAGAGCGCGTTTGTTAAAACAGGCCTGACCATGACGGGAATCCCTGTTGATGACGAGGGAATGTGCTGGGAAGGACGGGATGCGCCTGCTCCCTCGCTGATTTTTACCTCACCTTCGCACCAGTTCCCCTACGGAAGCGTGCTCAGTGCCCGGCGACGTCTGGCGCTGCTGGAGCTCGCCCGGCAGCAGAATGCGTGGATCATTGAAGACGATTACGACAGCGAATTCCGTTATGCCGGTGAGCCTGTGCCCGCGATGCTGGGGATGGTCAACAACGCGCCCGTGGTTTATCTGGGAACGTTCAGTAAAACGCTGTTTCCGTCGCTCAGAATGGGGTTCATGGTCTTGCCGCCAGCGCTGGCGAAAGCGGCTCGCCCGGCCATCGGCTCGCTGTTGCGGGGCGGGCATCGTGCCGAACAGCGTACGCTGGCGCTGTTCATTGAAGAAGGCCACTATGCCCGTCATCTTGCCGCCATGCGTCGGCTCTATCGTAAGCGATACCGCCAGCTGCGGGAGGTGCTGGGGGCAGAGCTTCACACGCCGCACCGTATACTGGCCGGTGAAGGCGGGATGCATCTGACGCTGGCGATAGACGATATTGACGACCAGAAGCTGGTGGCGCAGGCGAGGGCGTTTCAGCTGGCACCCGCTGCACTGAGCGGGTATTACCTGGAGGCGAAGCAGGGGCAAACCGGTCTGGTTTTAGGTTACGGCAACACCTCTGCTTCGCAGTTTGCGCCGGGGATCCGGCGTCTGCAGGCGTTAATTACGCAGCAGCAGGGCGCGAAAGGGTAAAGACATCATAGAAAGAGAGCTGGCCTTTGGTGGAGACCATTTTCTGCAGCTTCTCTTTTTGCGCTGTTTCAACGGCCGGAGAGTGCATGATGCTGTCGATCAGCTCCGTGGGCACGAAACGTGTGTTATACCATTCACCGTTGTAGCAGACCCGAAAATCGAGAACGTCGATATCTTCGTAACGGTAGCGCGGATTCACGTCGAAAAAGAAAAAGGCGTTAAAGACCACAAACAGCACAACCAGCAGCCAGACGGAGTCCACCAGCGTTTCGGACTTCAGCATCACAATCAGCGTCGCCAGCCAGGCGGCATACATGGCGACAAACAGTCCAGGATGTTTGCGAATAAAGCTAATGCTAAAGCGCGGGCGATTGTCGCGCTTTTCGCGGAGGTTAAGATCGTCGATGGTGGCGGTAAGCAGGCGCTGTATCTCGGTCATTTTTTGCCTTCATAAGAGTTGACAATACAGGGTGTCTGCCAATTTTAGGGGAGCCATCGGGCTGAAAAAAGTAACAGTCAGGCGCTAAAAGACCATAACAGTTGGCTCCCCGCGCCCTTATAAAGTTTTGATGATTTTTGCCGGATTGCCGCCCACGACGACGTTAGCCGGGACGTCTTTTGTCACCACGGCGCCGGAGGCCACCACCACATTATCACCGATCGTGACGCCAGGGTTAATGACCGCCCGGCCACCAATCCAGACATTATTCCCAATGTTGACCGGTTTCCCAAACTCCACGCCGCTGTTCCGTTCCTCTGCATCCAGCGGGTGGGTGGCCGTATAAATGTGCACACCCGGCGCGAGCATGCAGTTATCGCCGATGCGAACAGGGCAGACATCCAGCATCACGCAGTCGAAGTTCGCGTAAAAGTTTTTGCCCAGATAAATATTGTATCCGTAGTCGCAGCGGAAGCTTGGTTCTATATAAGCGCCTTCGCTTTGCCCCAGAAGTTCCGCCAGGATGTTCTGGCGTTCTGTTTTTTCATCGGGCGCGGTGTGGTTATAGCGGTAAACCAGATGGCGGGCCCGCAGTCGGTCGGCTCGTAACGTCTCATCGCCGGGGCGATAATGTTGACCGGCAATCATCTTCTGTTTTTCTACGCTCATAGGAAACCTCTCTGGAAATGATTACCGCAGGGTAATCGGAACAGGTCGAGAGGGGAACGTTCCCGAAAAGCCGATGTGACTGTCGTCACAACATTGTTGCTGATGAACACGTTTTACACGGAGACCTGGCCTGGGCACAGGGAACATAACGGGATAGGTAAAAAACTCAGAACGTGGCGTAGAACTCTACAGACACCCTTCAAAGATTAACGGACAAATTTCCATACAGAAGTAGGGATTTTGTCATACAACTTATTCATGGTCAGCTCAGCAAGACGATGGTCAGCGGCTGAATAAAATACGGCCAGTTCATTATCAGAAAGCTCGTATTTATTCTTTTCAATCACGCGTTCTAGGGTGTCAATTGACTGACAACGTCGTAAGCGCATCAAATAATCGATTTTAGTGAGTGGTTTATCAGACATAAATTCACCTTAGTAATTGTAATAATTTTAACAGGAAAGGCTAACCGGGTTAGCTCTGCTCACGTTGACGAAACAGCGGAATAGCCGGTTTCCCGATTTACGCCATTTTTGCAAATCCTGGGCGTTAATGCCGTAACTACTGAACAACATAAAGGTGTCGTCCAGGTATTCATCAATTTGCTCAATGAGCTTATTATCTTCATTGTACTTAATTTTATAATTAAGTGCGAAGGTTGCGATATGCTCTATCAGCTCATTCAACTGTAAATTGATGGCAGACGTTGGGTCGTTTACCCAGCCATGGTTGCTTTCATCAAGGTTGGCAAGGCAGTCATGGTACAAGGATTCGCAGAGAAATTTCAACTGCGCGATATCATGCCTTTTTGGCGAGTACTCGTCCATAGCGCATCCCCTTCTGAGTGATTTCTTACTCACCGAACATCATTGTCGGGATGGATACAACTGACTTAGCTACATGAGTGCTGTGTTCCTGATAACCTAACTATAAGCCACTCCTTCCTGGATTTCATCGCGCTATTACGAAAAATTACAAATAAAACCGTAGACTGCGAGCATGTACGCAATGTTCCACCCTGGACACCCCTTTTTTATCCAAATTAACGCGCTGTTTTATCGCTTCCTTACGTTTCATTGGCTTAGCAAAAATGGCGAGAAAAGTTCAGATTCGAACTTCACGTTGTCAGAACTTCTTATTAGGAATATTCCTAATAGCTTAAGCGGGGAAATGAAATTAAAAAAATCCTGAATTCACCGATTAAGTTATCAGTTAATTATGATATGTCTAATTAAGATGGCAGAAAATAAATTGAATCACAATAAGCGTAATTTATGATTTTTTCTGAAAATGAAAAAGGCCGCTAATGCGGCCTTTTTATCATGTGAAACCGGTATCAGTGAGGTTCTACCGAATGCGCGTGTTCAACATCTTCATTCTTACGGCTGAAGCGGCGGCGAACCACCACGAAGAACACCGGTACGAAGAAGATAGCGAGTACGGTTGCGGTGATCATACCCCCCATAACGCCCGTACCGACCGCGTTCTGCGCACCGGAGCCCGCACCGGAGCTGATAACCAGCGGCAGTATGCCAAGGATAAACGCCAGTGACGTCATCAGGATTGGGCGCAGACGCATACGAACAGCCTCAAGCGTCGCCTCAATAAGACCTTTGCCTTCTTTCTCCATCAGATCTTTGGCGAATTCAACGATAAGTATCGCGTTCTTCGCCGACAAGCCAATGGTTGTCAGCAGGCCTACCTGGAAGTACACGTCGTTGGTCAGTCCGCGGAACGTTGCCGCAAGCAGCGCACCGATAACCCCGAGCGGTACCACCAGCATAACGGAGAACGGAATTGACCAGCTCTCGTACAGCGCTGCCAGACACAGGAAGACGACGATCAGTGAAATCGCGTACAGGGCAGGGGCCTGGTTACCGGACAGACGTTCCTGATAGGACATCCCGGTCCAGTCGTAGCCAACACCCGAAGGCAGTTTGCTCGCCAGCTCTTCCATCAGGTTCATGGCTTCACCGGTGCTTCGGCCCGGCGCAGCCTGACCCAGGATCTCCATTGATGGCAGACCGTTATAGCGTTCCAGACGCGGCGAACCGTATTCCCAGCGTGACGTTGAGAATGCCGAGAACGGTACCATCTGACCATTGCTGCCGCGCACGAACCAGCTGTTGATATCGTTTGGCAACATACGGTACTGCGCCTCGGACATCACGTACACTTTCTTCACGCGACCGCGGTCGATGAAGTCGTTAACGTAGCTACCACCCCAGGCGGCGCCCAGCGTGGTATTGATGTCACTGATGGACACGCCCAGCGCCTGAGCTTTCTCCTGGTCGATGTCGATTTTGTACTGCGGCGTATCTTCCAGGCCGTTTGGACGCACGCCGACCAGCAGGTCAGGGTGCTTAGCCACTTCGCCAAACAGCTGGTTACGCGCCTGCGTCAGTTTTTCGTGACCCAGACCGCCCTGGTCAATCAGCTGGAAGTCGAAGCCGGTCGCGGTACCCAGTTCAACAATCGCCGGCAGGTTGAAGGCGAACACCATCGCATCTTTAATCTGCGAGAAGGTGCCCATCGCACGGCCGGTAATGGCTTCAACCTTGTTCTCTTTGCCCGGACGTTCAGACCAGTCTTTCAGAGAAACGAAGGCGATACCGGTGTTCTGACCACGACCCGCAAAGCCAAAGCCGTTAACCGCAAACACGGATTCAACGTTGTCTTTCTCTTTGGTGAGGTAGTAGTCCGTCACTTCGTCCAGCACTTTCTGGGTACGCTCTTGCGACGCACCCGCAGGAAGCTGTGCCATCGTCAGGAACACGCCCTGGTCTTCATCCGGCAGGAAGGAGCTTGGCAGACGAACGAACAGGATCGCCATCCCCGCCACGATGATGATATAGAGCAGCAGGTAACGACCGGTGCTGCGCAGGATGTTGCCCACGCTGTCGGTGTAGTGGTGCGTGCTCTTATCAAACATGCGGTTAAACCAGCCGAAGAACCCTTTATGCTCGCCATGACCGCCTTTCTGAATCGGCTTCAGCATGGTGGCACACAGCGCAGGGGTCAGGATCAATGCGACCAGTACCGACAGCGCCATCGCGGAAACGATGGTGATCGAGAACTGACGGTAAATCGCACCGGTAGAGCCGCCGAAGAAGGCCATCGGGATAAATACCGCAGACAGTACCATCGCGATACCCACCAGCGCGCCCTGGATCTGACCCATTGATTTACGGGTAGCTTCCTTCGGCGGTAGACCTTCTTCCGCCATCACGCGCTCGACGTTCTCTACCACGACGATGGCGTCATCCACCAGCAGGCCGATGGCAAGCACCATCCCGAACATCGTCAGGGTGTTTATCGAGAAGCCAAAGGCCGCGAGGATGGCAAAGGTCCCCAGCAGAACGACCGGAACGGCGATGGTTGGGATCAGCGTCGCGCGGAAGTTTTGCAGGAACAGATACATGACCAGGAACACCAGGATGATCGCTTCTGCCAGCGTTTTAACCACTTCGTGAATCGAAATTTTAACGAATGGCGTGGTGTCGTACGGATAAACGATCTTCAGGCCTGACGGGAAGTACGGTTCCATTTTCTTCAGTTCTGCACGGATCGCCGTGGCGGTATCCAGGGCGTTCGCGCCTGTCGCCAGTTTGATACCCAGACCGGAAGCCGGTTTACCGTTGAACTTCGCGATGATGTCGTAGTTCTCGCCGCCCAGCTCGACTTTCGCCACGTCGCGCAGGCGAACCTGCGAGCCGTCCTGATTCACTTTCAGCAGAATTTTGCTGAACTCATCCGCGGAGGTCAGACGGGTTTGCGCGATGATCGAGGCGTTAAGCTGCTGGCCCTTCACCGGCGGCGTACCGCCTAGCTGACCGGCTGCCACCTGGGCGTTCTGCGCTTTAATGGCGTTAATCACGTCAACCGGCGTCAGCTGGAAGTTGTTCAGCTTGTTCGGATCCATCCAGATACGCATTGCGTACTGAGAACCGAACAGCTGCACGTCACCCACACCGGACGTACGGCTGATGGCGTCCTTCATGTTGGCGCCCACGTAGTCGGAAATATCCTCCTGCGTCATGGTGCCGTTGGTGTTGATAACGCCGACAACCATCAGGAAGCTACTGGACGATTTCTCGACGCTCACGCCCTGCTGTTGTACTTCCTGCGGCAGCAGCGGCATCGCCAGCTGCAGTTTGTTCTGCACCTGAACCTGCGCAATGTCAGCATCCGTACCTGACTCGAAGGTCAGGGTGATCTGAACTGTACCGGTAGAGTCACTGTTTGAGGACATGTACATCAGGTTATCGATACCGTTCATGTTCTGTTCGATAACCTGAGTGACGGTGTCCTGCACCGTTTTTGCATCAGCCCCTGGGTAGGTTGCAGAAATCGTCACCGCCGGTGGCGCAATCGTTGGATATTGCGCGACAGGCAGCTTCAGGATCGCAAGTCCCCCGGCCAGCATGATGATAATGGCGATCACCCACGCAAATATGGGGCGATCGATAAAGAAATTAGGCATGTCTTAACGGCTCCTGTTTAAGTTAAGACTTGGTTTGTTCTGACTGGCCAGCGGCCGAAGCTTGTTGTTTATCGTCAGATTTCACTTCCTGTGCTTTAACCTGCGCGCCAGGACGAACTTTTTGCAAACCAGTAACAATCACGCGATCGCCATCTTTCAGACCTTCCGTCACCAGCCATTTATCCCCAATCGCCTGCGTGGCGGTGATATTGCGCATTTCGACTTTGTTATCAGCCCCAACAACCAGTGCGCTCGCATCGCCGCGTGGCGTACGGGTCACACCCTGCTGTGGAACCAGAAGGGCGGTTGGATTCGTTCCCTCTTCCAGACGTGCGCGAACGAACATACCTGGCAGCAGATTTTTGTCAGGGTTCGGGAAAATCGCACGTAAGGTGATGGAACCGGTGGTCTGGTCGACCGTCACGTCAGAGAATTCCAGCGTCCCTTCCTGCGGGAACTTGATACCGTCGTTGGTAATCAGCTCCACTTTGGCTTTGCCGTTTTCCTGTTTCAGGGTGCCGTTAGCCAGCTCCTGTTTCAGGCGCAGGAAATCATTGCTGGACTGCGTGACGTCAACATAGATCGGATCGAGCTGCTGCACGGTCGCCAGCGCAGTGGTCTGACCGTTCTGGACCAGAGCCCCTTCCGTGACGGAAGATTTACCAATACGACCACTGATAGGCGAGGTCACTTTGGTATAGGCCAGGTTAATGCGCGCGGTTTCGACGGCCGCTTTGGCTGCCACCACGGCGGCGTTAGCCTGCTGGGCATCCGCCAGGGCGGTATCGTAATCCTGCTGACTGATGTACTTGGTACCGAGCAGTTTTTGATAGCGGTTCAGCGTCAGCTGGGCAATTTTGGCCGCAGCCTGTGCTTTTGCCAGGTCACCTTTGGCGCTTTCATAAGACGCCTGATAGGTTGCGGGATCAATCTGATACAGAGACTCACCGGCCTGCACATCACCGCCTTCGGTGAAGTTGCGTTTCAGGATAATGCCGCTAACCTGAGGACGCACTTCCGCAATGCGGTAAGCATTTGTACGGCCGGGTAATTCGGTGGTGATTTGTAGAGGTTCAGATTTGAGCGTCACAACGCCTACTTCTGGCGCCTGCTGAGCTCCTTGTTGAGCCGGTTTGTCGTCACATCCTGTTAGCGCTAAGCTGCCTGAAAGCATCAGAACGACCGCCAGAGGCGTTAACCCTCTGTTTTTGTTCATATGTAAACCTCGAGTGTCCGATTTCAAATTGATCAAGGGTCCTGAGTCTAAAACCCATTGCTGCGTTTATATTATCGTCATGCTATGGTACATACATTCACAAATGTATGTAAATCTGACTCCTGTAAATTCACTCACCTATGGCACGAAAAACTAAACAACAAGCGCTGGAAACCCGACAACATATTCTGGATGTGGCGATACGTTTGTTCTCGCAGCAAGGTGTTTCAGCAACCTCGCTGGCGCAAATTGCTCAGGCCGCCGGTGTGACGCGAGGAGCGATTTACTGGCATTTTAAAAACAAGTCAGATCTGTTCAGTGAAATCTGGGAGCTTTCAGAGTCCAGCATTAGCGATCTCGAGAGTGAGTATCGGGCAAAATTCCCAGACGATCCACTCTCAGTATTGAGAGAAATATTAGTATATATCCTTGAAGCAACGGTAGTTGAAGAACGTCGCAGATTAATGATGGAGATTATTTTTCATAAATGCGAGTTCGTGGGCGAGATGGCGGTCGTGCAGCAGGCGCAACGAAGCCTCAGTCTGGAAAGCTATGACCGTATTGAGCACAACCTGAACCTCTGTATGGAGGCAAAACTGCTACCGGCCAATCTGTTGACCCGTCGGGCGGCGATTCTGATGCGCAGCTACATTTCTGGTCTGATGGAAAACTGGCTTTTTGCACCACAATCGTTTGATCTTAAAGCGGAAGCCCGCAGCTACGTGGCGATTTTACTGGAAATGCTACAGCTTAGCCCGACGATGCGCAGCGACGCGCCTTCGCTAACGGCCTGACCCCTTTCCAGGATTTATCTCAGAGGCTTACGTTCGCGCTATTCTGCATCTGACGAGCGTGATATTCTTCACGCCGGACTATTTTCGGTCATCTTCTGACATCATTCACAACTATGCTGCCCATCAATCGCTCGCAACATCCTGTTTTTGCATTGCTCTTTGCGATGCTGTTTTTCTTCGCCACGGCGCCGCTGACCTGGGCCCGCGCCGATAACAGCAACGATATTCCCACGCGTGCTGACGTTCAGTCGCAGCTCGACACGCTGAACAAACAAAAAGAACTCTCTCCTCAGGAAAAACTGACGCAGCAGGATCTGACGGAAACGCTGGAAACGCTGGATAAAATTGAACGCGTTAAGGCTGAAACCGCCCAGCTTCGTCAGAAGGTGGCGCAGGCCCCTGAAAACATGCGCAAAGCGACGGAGTCGCTGAATGCCCTGAGTGACGTTGATAACGACAACGAAACGCGCAAAACGCTCGCCACGCTCTCCTTACGCCAGCTGGAATCGCGCGTCGCCCAGTTGCTCGACGATCTGCAAACCGCGCAGTCCGATCTCGCGACCTACAACAGCCAGCTTGTCTCCCTGCAAACCCAGCCCGAGCGCGTGCAAAATGCGATGTATACCGCGTCTCAGCAGCTGCAGCAGATCCGCAACCGCCTGAACGGCACGACGGTGGGCGAAGGCACGTTGCGCCCGACGCAGCAAACCCTGCTGCTGGTTCAGCAGTCGTTGCTCAATGCGCAGATCGAACAGCAGCGTAAAAGCCTGGAAGGGAATACGGTGCTGCAGGACACTCTGCAGAAACAGCGTGATTACGTCACCGCGAACATTAATCGTCTGGAGCATCAGCTTCAGCTATTGCAGGAGGCGGTTAACAGCAAACGCCTGACCCTGACGGAAAAAACCGCCCAGGAGGCCGTATCCCCTGACGAAACCGCCCGTATTCAGGCCAACCCGCTGGTAAAACAGGAGCTTGAGGCTAACCATCAGCTCAGTCAGCGCCTGATACTGGCGACGGAAAACGGCAACTCGCTGGTTCAGCAAAATATCAAGGTGAAGAACTGGCTGGATCGCGCCCTGCAGGCGGAACGCAACATCAAAGAGCAGATCGCGGTCCTGAAGGGCAGCCTCCTGCTGTCGCGTATTCTCTACCAGCAGCAGCAGACGCTTCCGTCCGCCGACGAGCTGGAGGACATGACCAACCGCATTGCGGATTTACGTCTGGAGCAGTTTGACGTCAACCAGCAGCGCGATGCCCTTTTCCAGAGCGATACCTTTGTCGCCAAAATTGAAGAGGGGCATTCCAGCGACGTGAACCCGGAAGTGCACGACGCGCTGCTCCAGGTCGTGGATATGCGTCGCGAGCTGCTGGACCAGCTCAATAAACAGCTGGGTAACCAGCTGATGATGGCCATTAACCTGCAAATCAACCAGCAGCAGCTGGTGAGCGTCTCGAAAAGTCTGCAGGAGATCCTGACCCAGCAGATTTTCTGGGTAAACAGCAACAAGCCGATGGACTGGGACTGGGTTAAATCCTTCCCTGAGACGCTGAAAACGCAGATTAAGAGCATGAAGATCACCGTAAACTGGGAGAAAGCCTGGCCTGCGGTAATGATTGCTTTCCTGGCCGGTTTGCCGCTGCTGCTGATTGCCGGTCTTATCCGCTGGCGTCTGGGCTGGCTGAAAAAATACCAGGCGAAGCTGGCCTCCGAAGTAGGGCAGCTGCGCAACGATAGCCAGCTCCATACGCCAAAAGCGATTCTGATTGACCTTATTCGCGCCCTGCCGGTGTGCTTGATTATTCTGGCCGTGGGTCTGATTCTGCTCACCATGCAGCTCAACGTCAGCGATCTGCTGTGGGCGTTCAGTAAAAAACTGGCGCTGTTCTGGCTGGTGTTTGGCCTGTGCTGGAAGGTACTGGAAAAAGACGGCGTGGCGGTGCGTCATTTCAACATGCCAGCGCAGCTGACCAGCCACTGGCGTCGTCAGATCGTGCGCATCAGCCTGGCGCTCCTGCCGCTGCACTTCTGGTCGGTTGTCTCTGAACTTTCCCCGCTGCATCTGATGGATGACGTGCTGGGCCAGCTGGTCATCCTGCTGAACCTGCTGCTGATTGCGATCCTGATGTGGCCGATGTGCCGCGACAGCTGGCGTGATAAAGAGTCCCACAATATTCGTCTGGCCACCGTGACGGTGCTGGCGATCATTCCGCTGGCGCTGATGGTGCTGACAGCGACGGGCTACTTCTATACCACGCTGCGCCTGTCCGGGCGCTGGATTGAAACGGTCTATCTGGTGATCGTCTGGAACCTGCTCTATCAGACCGTACTGCGCGGCCTCAGCGTAGCGGCGCGCCGCATTGCCTATCGCCGCGCCATCGCGCGTCGTCAGCATCAGGTGAAAGAGGGGGCCGAAGGCGCTGAGCCGCAGGAAGAGCCGACCATCGCGCTGGAGCAGGTTAACCAGCAGACGCTGCGTATCACCATGCTGGTGATGATCGCCCTGTTTGCGGTGATGTTCTGGGCGATCTGGTCCGATCTTATTACCGTTTTCGCCTATCTCGACAGTATTACCCTCTGGCAATACAACGGAACCGAAGCCGGCGCGGCGGTCATGAAAAGCGTGACCATGGGCAGCCTGCTGTTTGCGCTGGTGTCGTCGGTGGTGGCCTGGGCGCTGATCCGCAACCTGCCTGGCCTGCTCGAAGTGCTGCTCCTGTCACGTTTGAATCTTCGCCAGGGGGCGTCCTACGCCATCACCACGATCCTCAACTACGTCATCATCATTGTCGGAGCGATGACGGTCTTTGGCTCGCTTGGCGTCTCGTGGGATAAACTGCAGTGGCTGGCGGCGGCCCTCTCGGTCGGTCTTGGTTTTGGCCTGCAGGAGATCTTCGGTAACTTTGTGTCCGGCCTGATCATCCTGTTCGAACGTCCGGTACGTATCGGCGATACCGTCACCATCGGCACGTTCTCGGGAACGGTCAGCAAGATCCGCATTCGTGCCACCACCATCACCGACTTCGATCGCAAAGAGGTGATCATCCCAAACAAAGCGTTCGTGACCGAGCGTCTGATCAACTGGTCGCTTTCCGATACGGTGACTCGCGTGGTGATCCGCCTGGGCGTGGCCTATGGATCGGATCTGGATAAGGTGAAAGAGGTGTTGCTGAAGGCGGCGTCTGAGCATCCGAAAGTGATGCACGATCCGGCTCCGGCGGTGTTCTTTACCACCTTTGGGCCGAGTACGCTTGATCACGAGCTGCGTTTATACGTGCGTGAACTGCGTGACCGCAGCTACACGGTGGATGAGCTTAACCGCTCTATCGATCGTCTGTGCCGTGAAAACGATATTAATATCGCCTTCAACCAGCTTGAGGTTCACCTGCGTAACGAGAAAGGTGATGAGCATACGGAAGTGAAGCGCGACATCAAGGGCGACGACCCGACTCCGGCTTAATCTATTTTCCCTCTCCCCGTAGGAGAGGGTTAGGGTGAGGGGGAAGTTTCCCCTCAAAATCCCGCCGCACAATCTCCAGCGCCTTAAGCACCGTCTCGGCGGGGATCTCATGATTCTCCAGCAGCATAATCAAATCGACGGCCAGCTTGACCTCATCGGGTGCATTTTCCAGTGACATGGGTGTGGCTCCTGTTAACGGGTCAAACGTTCTATGACGCGTTCAATGTCATCCAGCGCCTGACGGCAGCGGACGATGCGTCCTTCCAGCGCGCTAATCTCGCGCATCAATAGCTGCTGCTCTTCCAGCGTTTCGCTGTTGTTCAGACGCACCTCGCGTTCACGCTTCATCTCAAACAGCCGGCGCTCAAACTCCTGGTTCTCGAGCCGCTTGCGCTGCCATTTGCCGAGCCCCGGCGAGGCGCTGTCCCAGGCGCGCAGCGGCCAGGCGGCGATTTCGCGATGCAGTGCGGTGATCTGCTCGGTGAGATGCTCTGCAAGCCACGCCACCTGTTCCTGTTGTTCATTCTCAACCGCATGGCGAAGCTCGTCGAGGTTCGTCTGCGCTTCAGCCAGGTAATCCTGAATGACGGTGCTGCGGGTACGAAAAAGCTGCCGGTCAAAGCGCGGCTTCAGCGTGGCGTGCCCCATCAGCGGCGTGGCCTGCGCCCGCAGAGCGATCAGCTGATTTTGCAGCCTCTCAAGAAGCAGTGCTGTTTTCAAGGCGCTCTCCAGTGGTAAAGTAGCCGTTCAGTTTGATAACGATTCGCATTATGCAGCGTACTATTTTAATCATCATTGGCTGGCTTGCGGTAGTGCTGGGCACGCTGGGTGTAGTATTACCCCTGCTGCCGACCACGCCGTTTATCCTGCTGGCGGCCTGGTGCTTCGCCCGCTCGTCGCCGCGTTTTCACCACTGGCTGCTCTACCGCTCGTGGTTCGGCGGCTACCTGCGGTACTGGCAAAAACACCGTGCCATGCCGCCTGGTGCGAAGCCGCGCGCGATCGCGGTGATCCTCATTACCTTCGCCATTTCATTATGGCTGGTGAAAATGATGTGGGTGCGGATCCTGCTGCTGATCATTCTCTCCTGCCTGCTTATCTTTATGTGGCGGATCCCCGTGGTTGATGAAAAGCAACAAAAGCACTGAAGCCTCATCATGGCTGTTGCAATTATCACGCGCAGCCAGTAAATTCGACCGTTTTCGAGCACAGGTGCGCCTGGTCAAAGGTTAAACAATTGTTGCCTTGGCCGACTCGTTGCGCGCTGTGAGTAACACTGTTTCATTTAGGCACAAACCGATGACCGCAACTGCACAGCAGCTTGAATATCTGAAAAACAGCATCAAAAGCATCCAGGACTACCCAAAGCCTGGCATTCTTTTCCGTGATGTCACCAGCTTGCTGGAAGACCCGAAAGCGTACGCACTCAGCATTGAACTGCTGGTCGAGCGTTACAAAAACGCCGGGATCACCAAAGTAGTAGGTACCGAAGCCCGTGGCTTCCTGTTTGGCGCACCGGTTGCGCTGGCAATGGGCGTGGGTTTTGTGCCGGTGCGTAAGCCGCGCAAACTGCCGCGTGAAACCATCGCAGAAAGCTACGAGCTGGAGTACGGCACCGATCAGCTGGAGATCCACGTTGACGCGATCAAGCCTGGCGACAAAGTGCTGGTGGTTGACGATCTGCTGGCAACCGGCGGAACCATTGAAGCGACCGTGAAGCTGATCCGCCGTCTGGGTGGGGAAGTGACCGACGCGGCCTTCATCATCAACCTGTTCGATCTCGGCGGTGAACAGCGCCTGGAAAAACAGGGCATTACCAGCTACAGCCTGGTGCCTTTCCCGGGTCACTAATCCCGGTTTTCACAACCTCGCTCAATGGGTGAGGTTGTGATAGCATTCCCCTCCATAAATTCACCTTCCAGCGTTGCAGAGCCTGCCCATGAGTTATCAGGTGTTAGCCCGTAAATGGCGACCACAAACCTTTGCTGACGTTGTCGGTCAGGAACATGTGCTGACGGCCCTGGCGAACGGCTTGTCGCTAGGTCGCATCCATCACGCCTATCTTTTTTCCGGCACCCGCGGCGTCGGTAAGACCTCTATTGCCCGTTTGCTGGCAAAAGGTCTCAACTGCGAAACCGGGATCACCGCCACGCCGTGCGGCGTGTGTGATAACTGCCGGGAGATCGAGCAGGGGCGTTTTGTCGATCTGATCGAGATCGACGCCGCCTCGCGCACCAAAGTTGAAGATACCCGCGACCTGCTGGACAACGTCCAGTACGCCCCGGCGCGCGGCCGCTTCAAGGTCTATCTGATCGATGAAGTGCACATGCTCTCGCGCCACAGCTTCAACGCCCTGCTGAAGACGCTGGAAGAGCCGCCCGCGCACGTGAAGTTCCTGCTGGCGACTACCGATCCGCAAAAGCTGCCGGTCACGATTTTATCGCGCTGCCTGCAGTTCCACCTGAAGGCGCTGGACGTCGAGCAGATCCGCGCGCAGCTCGAGCACATTCTCGATGAAGAGAACATTGTCCACGAACCGCGCGCCCTGCAGCTGCTGGCCCGCGCGGCGGACGGCAGCCTGCGCGATGCGCTCAGTCTGACCGATCAGGCGATTGCCAGCGGTGACGGCAAACTCTCCACCGAGGCGGTCAGCACCATGCTCGGCACGCTGGATGACGATCAGGCGCTGTCGCTTATCGAAGCGATGATTGCCGCTAACGGCGAACGCGTGATGTCGCTGGTGAACGCGGCCGCTGCCCGCGGTATTGAGTGGGAAGGGCTGCTGGTTGAGATGCTCAGCCTGCTGCACCGCGTGGCAATGCTGCAGCTTTCTCCTTCCGCGATTGGTGCGGATATGGCGGCCATTGAACAGCGGATGCGTGAGCTTGCCCGCACCGTGCCGCCTGCCGACGTGCAGCTTTATTACCAGACGCTGCTGATTGGCCGCAAAGAGTTACCGTTTGCGCCGGATCCGCGTATGGGCGTTGAAATGACGCTGCTGCGCGCGCTGGCGTTCCACCCGCGCATGCCGCTGCCGGAGCCGGACGTGCCCCGACAGTCTTTCGCCCCGGTTGCGCCGACGGCGGTGATGTCACCGCAGCAGGTGCCGCCGCAGCCGACGACTCCACCGCAGCAGAACGTACCGCTGTCGGATGCCACCAGTTCGGTGCTTGCCGCGCGCAGCCAGCTGCAGCGTGCGCAGGGAGTAACCAAACCAAAAAAGAGTGAACCGGCAGCGCCAGGAAGAGCGCGGCCGGTGAACAACGCCGCGCTTGAACGACTGGCCTCGGTAACGGAGCGCGTACAGTCGCGTCCGGCACCGTCCGCGCTCGAGCAGAAAGCCCCGGTGAAAGAAGAGGCTTACCGCTGGAAGGCCACCACCATCACCGAAACGGTGAAGGAAGAGGTTGCCACGCCGAAAGCGCTGAAAAAGGCGCTGGAGCATGAAAAAACGCCGGAGCTGGCCGCGAAGCTTGCCGAAGAGTCCATTGCGCGCGACGCCTGGGCCGCCGAGGTCAGTAAGCTCCAGCTGCCGAAGCTGGTGGAGCAGGTCGCGCTGAACGCCTGGAAAGAGCAGGACGGCAATCAGGTGCGTCTGCACCTGCGTCCGGGCCAGCGACACCTCAATTCCCCTGGCGCGCAAAAGGCGCTGGCCGAGGCGCTCGCCACATTACAGGGGGCGCCGGTTGAATTGACTATCATTGAAGATGATAATCCGGCAGTGAAAACGCCGCTGGAGTGGCGCCAGGCCATTTATGAAGAGAAGCTCGCGCAGGCGCGCGAGGCGATTATTGCGGATAACAACATTCAGACCCTGCGCCGGTTCTTCGACGCCGATCTGGATGAAGAGAGTATTCGCCCCATTTGATCGTGAGTCTGACTTACGGTTGTAATCCTTAAACGTGAAAGAAGAGAGAAGCCTATGTTTGGTGGAAAAGGCGGTCTGGGTGGCCTGATGAAGCAGGCTCAGCAGATGCAGGAAAAAATGCAGAAGATGCAGGAAGAGATCGCTCAGCTGGAAGTCACGGGTGAGTCCGGTGCCGGTCTGGTCAAGGTGACCATCAACGGTGCGCACAACTGCCGTCGCGTGGAAATCGACCCGAGCCTGCTCGAAGACGACAAAGAGATGCTGGAAGATCTGGTTGCAGCCGCGTTTAACGATGCCGCTCGCCGTATCGACGAAACCCAGAAAGAGAAAATGGCCTCCGTTTCCAGCGGCATGCAGCTGCCGCCTGGCTTTAAGATGCCATTCTGATGCAAACCAGTCCGCTGCTCACGCAGTTAATGGAAGCACTGCGCTGCCTGCCGGGCGTTGGCCCGAAGTCGGCGCAGCGCATGGCGTTTACGCTATTGCAGCGCGACCGCAGCGGCGGGATGCGCCTGGCGCAGGCTCTGACCCGCGCCATGTCAGAAATTGGTCACTGTGCGGATTGCCGCACCTTTACCGAGCAGGACGTGTGTAACATCTGTACGAACCCGCGTCGTCAGGAAAACGGCCAGATTTGCGTGGTGGAGAGTCCGGCGGACATCTACGCCATCGAACAAACCGGGCAGTTTTCCGGGCGCTACTTCGTGCTGATGGGGCATCTCTCCCCGCTGGACGGCATCGGCCCGGACGATATCGGTCTTGACCGCCTTGAACAGCGTCTCGAGTCCGAAACCATCAAAGAGGTGATCCTCGCCACCAACCCCACGGTGGAAGGGGAGGCAACCGCCAACTACATCGCCGAACTGTGCTCGCAGTATGGCGTTGACGCCAGCCGCATCGCCCACGGCGTGCCGGTCGGCGGCGAGCTGGAGATGGTCGACGGCACCACGCTGTCGCACTCTCTGGCCGGACGTCACAAGATTATTTTCTGACCAAACGGAGGCTGCGCGAGCCGCCTCCGCTTGAAAATTTCCCCCCGTATCCCCATCTCTCCCTCAACGTTTTAAAACCCCATTAAATGGCATTGTTGAGGTCGACATAGATGAAAGGACAAGAAACCCGTGGTTTCCAGTCAGAAGTAAAACAGCTTCTGCACCTGATGATCCATTCCCTGTATTCCAACAAAGAAATTTTCCTGCGTGAGCTGATTTCCAACGCCTCGGATGCGGCGGACAAGCTGCGCTTCCGCGCGCTGTCAAACCCGGATCTGTACGAAGGCGACGGCGAGCTGCGCGTGCGCGTCTCGTTTAATAAAGAGAACCGCACCCTGACCATCGCCGATAACGGCATCGGGATGAACCGCGACGAGGTGATCGACCACCTCGGGACCATCGCGAAATCCGGCACCAAGGCGTTCCTGGAGTCCATGGGCTCTGACCAGGCGAAAGACAGCCAGCTGATCGGCCAGTTCGGCGTCGGTTTCTACTCGGCGTTCATCGTGGCGGATAAAGTCACCGTGCGCACCCGTGCGGCAGGCGACAGCGCCGAGAATGGCGTGCTGTGGGAATCCAAAGGGGAAGGCGAATACACCGTTGATGACATCACCAAAGCGGACCGTGGCACCGAAATCACCCTGCACCTGCGTGAAGGGGAAGATGATTTCCTGAACGACTGGCGCGTGCGCTCCATCATCAGCAAGTACTCCGATCACATCGCGCTGCCGGTTGAGATTGAAAAACAGGAAGAGAAAGACGGTGAAACCGTGGTTTCCTGGGAGAAAATCAACAAGGCGCAGGCGCTGTGGACGCGCAACAAGTCTGAGATTAAAGACGACGAGTACAACGAATTCTACAAGCACATCGCCCACGACTTTACCGACCCGCTGACCTGGAGCCACAACCGTGTGGAAGGTAAGCAGGAGTACACCAGCCTGCTGTACATCCCGGCACAGGCGCCGTGGGACATGTGGAACCGCGATCACAAGCACGGCCTGAAGCTGTACGTGCAGCGCGTGTTCATCATGGACGACGCCGAGCAGTTCATGCCGAACTATCTGCGCTTTGTGCGCGGCCTGATCGATTCCAACGATCTGCCGCTGAACGTCTCCCGCGAAATTCTGCAGGACAGCACCGTCACCCGTAACCTGCGCAACGCCCTGACCAAACGTGCGCTGCAGATGCTGGAAAAACTGGCGAAAGACGATGCGGAAAAATACCAGACCTTCTGGAAACAGTTCGGTCTGGTGCTGAAAGAAGGCCCGGCTGAAGACATGGCGAACGTTGAAACCATCGCCAAACTGCTGCGCTTTGCTTCTACGCACACCGACTCCTCCGCGCAGACCGTGTCGCTGGAAGAGTACATCTCCCGCATGAAAGAAGGGCAGGAGAAGATCTACTACATCACCGCCGACAGCTACGCCGCGGCGAAGAGCAGCCCGCACCTGGAGCTGCTGCGTAAGAAAGGCATCGAAGTGCTGCTGCTTTCCGACCGCATCGACGAGTGGATGATGAACTACCTGACCGAGTTCGACGGTAAGGCGTTCCAGTCCGTTGCCAAAGCCGATGAGTCCATCGACAAGCTGGCAGATGAAGTGGATGAAAATGCGAAAGAAGCCGAGAAGGCGCTGGAGCCGTTCATTGAGCGCGTGAAAACCCTGCTGGGCGACCGCGTGAAAGAGGTGCGCTTCACGCATCGTCTGACCGACACTCCGGCCATTGTCACCACCGATGCCGACGAAATGAGCACCCAGATGGCGAAGCTGTTCGCCGCGGCGGGCCAGGCAGTGCCGGAAGTGAAATATATCTTTGAGCTTAATCCGGATCATCCGCTGGTGAAACGCGCGGCGGATACCCAGGACGACGCCCGCTTTGCCGAGTGGGTTGAACTCCTGCTGGATCAGTCCCTGCTGGCCGAGCGAGGCACGCTGGAAGATCCTAACCTCTTCATTAAACGTGTGAATGCGCTGCTGTTGGCGTAATTGACCACGCCTCTCCTGGTCTTCTCCCTCTCCCCGAGGGAGAGGGCCAGGGTGAGGGCACCAGACCGCACTATCCCAAATTATCTCCCCCCATTAACCGTTTCAGCCTTCCTGCCTTCCTTGAGCGATGCCCGTTCTGGTGGTATTGTTTAGCGCTTTTGAAAAATTGAAACGACTTTTGAGGGGATTTTCGCAATGCGTATTATTCTGCTTGGCGCTCCGGGCGCGGGTAAAGGAACTCAGGCTCAGTTCATCATGGAGAAATACGGTATTCCGCAAATCTCCACCGGTGATATGCTGCGCGCCGCTGTTAAATCTGGCTCCGAGCTGGGTAAACAGGCGAAAGACATCATGGACGCAGGCAAGCTGGTGACCGACGAGCTGGTCATTGCTCTGGTCAAAGAGCGCATTGCTCAGGAAGACTGCCGTAACGGTTTCCTGCTGGACGGCTTCCCACGCACCATTCCTCAGGCTGACGCCATGAAGGAAGCGGGCATCAACGTGGACTACGTTCTGGAGTTCGACGTACCGGACGAGCTGATCGTTGACCGCATCGTTGGCCGTCGCGTACACGCTGCCTCTGGCCGCGTTTACCACATCAAATTCAACCCACCTAAGGTTGAAGGCAAAGACGACGTGACCGGCGAAGAGCTGACCACCCGTAAAGACGATCAGGAAGAGACCGTGCGCAAGCGCCTGGTGGAATACCATCAGATGACTGCGCCGCTGATCGGCTACTACACCAAAGAAGCGCAGGCGGGTAACACCAAATACGCCAAAGTTGACGGCACCAAAGCCGTGGCTGACGTGCGTGCTGAGCTGGAAAAAATCCTCGGCTAATTGCATCTCTCTCACCCGGGCCACCGGGTGAGAAAAATTCTCATCTTACCTATTACAGCAATGGGTTTCGTTTAAACGCATTTCCGCTACAATTGACAACCATTCAAATGGTTAAGAGGCGTGAATGAGTCAGGCGAAAACCGGCATCCTGCTTGCCAATCTGGGCACTCCAGAAGCACCTACATCAGACGCGGTAAAACGCTACCTGCGACAATTTTTAAGCGACACGCGCGTCGTGGATTTTCCGCGACTGCTGTGGTGGCCGCTGCTGCGTGGCGTCATTCTGCCGATCCGTTCTCCGCGCGTCGCCAAACTCTATCAGTCCGTGTGGATGGAAGAGGGCTCGCCGCTGATGGTCTACAGCCGTCGTCAGGAGAAGGCGCTGGCCGCCCGCCTGCCGGAGATGCCCGTTGCGCTCGGCATGAGCTACGGCAAACCGTCTCTGGAAAGCGCGGTGGACTCGCTGCTGGCGCAGGGCGTGGACCATATCGTGGTGCTGGCGCTCTACCCGCAGTACTCCTGCTCGACGGTGGCCGCCGTCTGGGACGAGCTGGCGCGCATTCTGGCGACCCGCCGCCGCATTCCGGGCGTGACCTTTATTCGCGACTACGCGGATAACGAGCTGTACATCAAGGCGCTCGCCAACAGCGCGCGCGCGTCGTTTGAAAAACACGGCGAGCCGGATCTGCTGCTGCTCTCCTATCACGGCATCCCGCAGCGTTTCGCCAATGAAGGGGATGATTACCCGCAGCGCTGCCGCGATACCACCCGCGAGCTGGTTTCCGCCCTCGGCCTGCCGCCGGAGAAGGTGATGATGACCTTCCAGTCGCGCTTCGGCCGCGAGCCGTGGCTGACGCCATACACCGATGAAACCCTCAAAATGCTGGGTGAGAAGGGCGTGAAGCACATTCAGGTGATGTCGCCGGGCTTCTCGGCAGACTGTCTGGAGACGCTGGAGGAGATCGCGGTGCAAAACCGGGAATTTTTCCTGGAGGCTGGCGGCGAAAAGTACGAGTACATTCCGGCGCTTAACGACTCCCCTGAGCATATCGACATGATGGTCTCGCTGGTAACGAACGGTCGCTGATCGCACTCCGGGCCGGGTTTGTGCTACCATTCCCGGCCCATATTCTTCGTACAGTTCAGACCATGAAATTTCCCGGTAAACGCAAATCCAAACACTACTTCCCCGTGGATGCCCGCGATCCGCTCCTGCAGCAAATCCAGCCAGAAAATGAAACCAGCGCGGCGTGGGTCGTCGGTATCGACCAGACGCTGGTAGACATTGAAGCGAAAGTGGATGATGCGTTTGTCGCCCGTTACGGTCTGAGCGCCGGTCACTCGCTGGTGATTGAAGATGACGTTGCCGAAGCGCTGTACCAGGAGCTGGTGCGCGAAAACCTGATTACCCATCAGTTTGCCGGCGGCACCATCGGCAACACCATGCACAACTACTCCGTGCTGGCAGACGACCGCTCGGTGCTGCTCGGCGTGATGTGCAGCAATATCGAAATCGGAGGCTACGCCTACCGTTACCTGTGCAACACCTCCAGCCGTACCGATCTGAACTATCTGCAGGGCGTCGACGGCCCGATTGGCCGCTGTTTTACGCTGATCGGCGAATCCGGCGAACGTACCTTTGCCATCAGCCCGGGTCATATGAACAAGCTGCGCGCGGACAGCATTCCCGAAGAGGTGATCGCGGGCGCCTCTGCGCTGGTTCTGACCTCCTACCTGGTGCGCTGTAAGCCGGGCGAGCCGATGCCGGAAGCGACCATGAAGGCGATTGAGTACGCCAAAAAGTACGATGTGCCGGTGGTGTTAACCCTGGGCACCAAATTCGTGATTGCCGATAACCCGGAGTGGTGGCAGGCGTTCCTGAAAGAGCACGTCTCGATTCTGGCGATGAACGAAGAGGAGGCCGAAGCGCTGACCGGTGAAAGCGATCCGCTGCTGGCGTCTGACAAAGCGCTGGACTGGGTGGATCTGGTGCTCTGCACCGCGGGTCCGGTTGGGCTATATATGGCAGGCTTCACCGAAGAAGAGAGCAAGCGCAAAACCCAGCACCCGCTGCTGCCCGGCGCGATTGCCGAGTTCAACCAGTACGAGTTCAGCCGCGGCATGCGTTTTAAAGACTGTGTTAATCCGCTACGTATCTACTCGCACATCGCCCCTTACATGGGCGGGCCGGAGAAGATCATGAACACCAACGGCGCGGGCGACGGCGCGCTGGCCGCGCTGCTGCACGACATCACCGCTAACGCCTACCACAAAACCAACGTGCCAAATTCCAGCAAGCACAAGTTCAGCTGGCTGACCTATTCGTCGCTGGCGCAGGTATGCAAGTACGCCAACCGCGTAAGCTATCAGGTGCTGAACCAGCACTCACCGCGCTTAACGCGTGGCCTGCCGGAACGGGAAGACAGCCTCGAAGAGGCGTACTGGGACAGGTAAAAGCAAAACGGCAACCTGTGGTTGCCGTTTTTAGTGTTTGTTCCCTCTCCCTGTGGGAGAGGGCCAGGGTGAGGGCATCAGGCCGCTCAAAACTTACCCCGTCACCGCCTCTTCAACCGGCGGTTTTTCCAGCAGCGTCAGCATCGTATTCGCAATCTCGCGCTCGCCCATCACCACCTTATCCGCACCGCGCTCGGTAATGTAATCTACCTCGTCGTCGTAGTGCGCCCGGGCGATAATCTCAATGTTTGGACACTTCGCGCGCGCGGAGGCGACAATCTCACCCGCCTCATAGCCGTTGGGAATGGTCAGCAGCAGCCAGCGGGCGCAGTCCAGATGCGCCAGCTCCATGATCTCTTCGTTCGCCGCATTGCCCAGCACCGCACGAATACCGCGCTCGCGCAGCTCGTCAACGCGGGTGCGTGACGTTTCAATTACCACCAGCGGAATGCCCTGCGCCATCAGCTTCTCGCCAAGCAGGCTGCCGACGCGGCCAAAGCCGACCAGCAGAGCGTGATTGCAAATATCGACCGGGATCTGCTTCTCTTCTTCGATGGCCTCTTCCAGCGTCTGCTCTTCCAGCGTTTCGGTTTTATCGAGGTATTTTTCCAGCAGAGCAAACAGTACCGGGTTCAGCATAATTGACAGGATCGCCCCCGCCAGCACCAAGTTTTGTCCGGCCTGCGGCAGCAGGTTAAGGGCCATGCCCAGACCGGCCAGAATAAAGGCGAACTCGCCAATCTGCGCCAGGCTGGCGGCAATGGTCAGCGCCGTCCGCGGGGAGTGGCCAAACATCCGCACCAGGAAGAAGGCGGCGAGCGACTTACCAAAGATGATGATCGCCAGCGTGCCCAGCACGGCCAGCGGCTGGTGAATCAGGACCATCGGATCAAACAGCATCCCGACGGAGACGAAGAACAGCACGGCGAAGGCGTCGCGCAGCGGCAGAGTATCGTGCGCCGCGCGGTGGCTCAGCTCGGACTCGTTCAGCACCATCCCGGCGAAGAACGCGCCCAGGGCGAAGGAGACGTCAAACAGCTCAACGGCACCAAACGCGATACCCAGCGCCAGCGCCAGCACGGAGAGGGTAAACAGCTCGCGGGAGCCGGTCGCCGCGCTGCGGGACATGATCCACGGCACCAGACGGCGGCCCACCAGCATCATGATGGCGATAAACGCCACCACCTTCCCGATGGTGATGCTCATATCCAGCGCCAGCGAGGCGAAGCCGATATTGTCTTTTTCCATCATGCCGGCGACGGCGGGCAGCAGCACCAGCGTCAGGACCATCACCAGATCTTCCACAATCAGCCAGCCTATCGCGATCTGTCCGCGCTGGCTGTCTATCAGCTGTCTCTCCTCAAGCGCGCGCAGCAGCACCACGGTACTGGCGGTTGAGAGACACAGCCCAAATACGATACCGGTCATCAGCGACCAGCCCAGCACGGCCGAAAGCGCCATCCCAAGCAGCGTCGCCACCCCTATCTGGGCGATCGCTCCCGGTATGGCAATCGACTTTACCGCCATCAAATCCTTCAGGGAGAAGTGCAGGCCGACGCCGAACATCAGCAGAATCACGCCCAATTCCGCCAGCTCAGGGGCCAGTTTGGTATCCGCAACAAAACCTGGCGTAAACGGTCCCGCCAGCACACCTGCCAGCAGATAGCCGACAAGAGGAGAAATACGCAGCTTATTGGCAATCATGCCGAGAATAAAAGCGAGCACAAGTCCACCAACAATGGTGGTGATAAGCGGTGTGGCGTGGTGCATTCCGTCTCCTTTCGTGGTGAGTGTTCCATTTTTGGCGTGAATACCAAAAAACCAGGTAATAGTTTATGACAATTTTTACCCTTATGTTTATGAATAATTGTTGAAGTTTGAATAAAACAGCAATATGCACGTAAAAAAGCGCATTTTGATAAATTCAGCGCGGGGATGAAGAGGAAACCCTTATGGTATAAGGGTATCAGGTAGCTAAAGCATAACTTTAGCTACCCGTAATTCACGCTTTATGGCGGTTATCAGGCAGGAATATGGTTAACATGCCAAGAAGTGGCAGGAAAGCGCAGATTTTATAAACCAGGAAGATGCTGGTGTGATCCGCAACCATCCCTAACACCGCTGCACCCAGCCCGCCCATGCCGAAGGCGAAACCGAAAAACAGTCCGGAAACCATACCGATACGTCCGGGCAGCAGCTCCTGGGCATAGACCAGAATGGCGGAAAACGCGGAGGCGAGAATAAAACCAATAATCACGGTCAAAATCCCCGTCCATTCAAGGCTGGCGTACGGCAAAATGAGGGTAAAAGGCGCTACGCCGAGGATAGAGCCCCAAATGACATATTTACGGCCAATCTTATCGCCCACCGGCCCGCCAATTACCGTCCCTGCGGCCACCGCGAACAGGAAGGCAAACAGGTGGATCTGCGCGTTTTGTACCGATAATCCGAATTTTTGCATCAGATAAAAGGTGTAATAGCTGCTGATGCTCGCCATATAGAAGTATTTCGAGAAAATCAGCACCAGCAGGACGGCAACCGCCAGGATAACCTTATTGCGCGGCAGGGGATTGATAACCTTCGCTTTAGGTTTTCCTTTATTGAAGCGATGCTGAGCGGCATACCAGCGGCTAATCTGCGCCAGCACAATAATCGCCAGCAGTGCGGCGAGCACAAACCACGCCACGTTGCCTTTACCGTAAGGGGCAATGATGACTGCGGCCAGCAGCGGGCCGAGAGAGCTACCAAAGTTACCGCCCACCTGGAAAAGTGACTGCGCCAGGCCATGACGACCACCGGACGCCATGCGCGCCACGCGGGAAGACTCCGGATGGAACACCGATGAACCGGTTCCCACCAGCGCCGCGGCAACCAGTACCGCCTCAAAGCTGCCCGCCATGGCCAGCAGCACCAGCCCGCTTAGGGTAAAGCACATGCCGATTGGCAGCGACCACGGCATAGGATATTTATCCGTCCAGTAGCCCACCACCGGCTGCAGCAGCGAGGAAGCCAGCTGGAAGGTCAGGGTGATCATCCCGATCTGCACGAAAGTGAGTGAAAACTCGGACTGCAGCAACGGATAAATAGCCAGAATCAACGACTGGATCATGTCGTTGAGCAGGTGCGAGAGACTGATTGCGCCTAATACTTTAAAGGAGGTGCGCGACGTCGGCGCACCCGGAACGGGCTGGGTTGAGTCACTGATTGCCATAGAGAGAATTACCACGTCTTGAGTTATTAGCGATGCAGGGTGTAATTATTATCCGACTAACATACCCGCCCGGGACATTTGAAGAAAGTCGCAATTCTGAAAACTTATTTGTCTATTCTTATTAGTCACTGTAATTTCTGCCTTTGTCTATTGGTCAGGGAGAGAGAAGATGAAGTTAATGAAGCGGGGCGTCGCGCTGGCGCTCATCGCGGCGTGGGGGCTGGTAAGCCTGCCCGTGCAGGCGTATGAAAAAGACAAAACCTATAAAATCACCATTCTGCATACCAACGATCACCACGGTCATTTCTGGCGCAGTGAATACGGCGAATATGGCCTGTCGGCGCAAAAAACGCTGGTGGACGGCATTCGTAAAGAGGTGGCAGCCCAGGGCGGCAGCGTGCTGCTGCTGTCGGGAGGCGATATCAATACCGGCGTGCCGGAATCCGACCTGCAGGACGCCGAGCCCGATTTCCGCGGCATGAACCTGATTGGCTACGACGCGATGGCCGTCGGTAACCATGAGTTTGATAATCCGCTGAGCGTCCTGCGTCAGCAGGAGAAGTGGGCCAAATTCCCGTTCCTCTCCGCCAACATTTACCAGAAAAGCACCGGCGAACGCCTGTTCAAGCCGTGGGCGCTGTTTAAGCGTCAGGATCTGAAGATCGCGGTCATCGGCTTAACCACCGACGACACGGCGAAAATTGGCAACCCTGAGTTCTTCACCGATATCGAATTCCGCAAACCGGCAGACGAAGCGAAGCTGGTGATTCAGGAGCTGCAGCAAAACGAAAAGCCGGACGTGATTATTGCCACCACGCACATGGGGCACTACGACAACGGTGAGCACGGCTCCAATGCGCCGGGCGACGTGGAGATGGCGCGCAGCCTGCCGGCGGGCTCGCTGGCGATGATTGTGGGTGGTCACTCACAGGATCCGGTCTGCATGGCATCCGAGAATAAAAAGCAGGTGGACTACGTGCCGGGCACGCCGTGTGCGCCAGACCGTCAGAACGGTATCTGGATTGTGCAGGCGCACGAGTGGGGCAAATACGTAGGCCGGGCGGACTTCGAGTTCCGTAACGGCGAGATGAAGCTGGTGCACTATCAGCTCATTCCGGTCAACCTGAAGAAGAAGGTCACCTACCCGGACGGGAAAAGCGAGCGCGTACTTTACACCCCAGAGATTCCAGAAAACCAGCAGATGCTCTCCCTGCTGACGCCGTTCCAGAACAAAGGCAAGGCGCAGCTGGACGTGAAAATCGGCACGCTGAACGGTCGTCTGGAGGGGGACCGCAGCAAAGTTCGCTTCGTGCAGACCAACATGGGGCACCTGGTGCTGGCGGCGCAAATGGCGCGCACCGGGGCTGATTTTGGCGTGATGAGCGGCGGCGGCATTCGTGATTCCATCGAAGGTGGAAACATCACCTATAAAGACGTTCTGAAGGTGCAGCCGTTCGGTAACGTGGTGGTTTATGCCGACATGAGCGGGAAAGAGGTCATTGACTACCTGACCGCCGTGGCGCAGATGAAGCCGGATTCCGGGGCCTATCCGCAGTTTGCCAACGTGAGCTTCGTAGCGAAAGACGGCAAGCTTAACGACCTGAAGATCAAAGGCGAACCGGTTGACCCGGCGAAAACCTACCGTCTGGCGACGTTAAGCTTTAACGCCACCGGCGGCGACGGCTATCCGCATATTGATAATAAACCGGGCTACGTGAACACCGGCTTTATCGATGCAGAAGTGCTGAAGCAGTATATTGAGCAGAATTCGCCGATTGACGTGAATGCGTATGAGCCGAAAGGCGAGGTGAGCTGGCAGTAGTGCGGTTGTGTTGCCGGGTGGCGGCTTCGCCTTACCCGGCCTACATTCGAATCGTAGGCCCGGTAAGCGCAGCGCCACCGGGCAATTTTCTCAATCCCGTCGCGCAATATCCGCAAACTTCGCGTCCAGCATTTTCGCCAGGTCGCCCGCGGCCAGCTCAATATCCAGCCCGCGCTTGCCGCCGGAAATATAGATGGTCTCAAATTCCTGTGAAGGGGCATCGATCAGCGTCGGCAGGCGTTTTTTCTGCCCGAGCGGGCTGATGCCGCCCACCAGGTAGCCCGTGGTGCGCTGCGCCACCATCGGATCCGCCATATCCACCTTCTTCGCCCCCAGCGCTTTAGCGACCTTCTTCAGATCCAGCTGTCCCGCCACGGGAGTCACCGCCACGGCGAGGTGCTTCATATCGCCATTCACCGCCACCAGCAGCGTTTTATAGACCTGGTCCGCGTTCAGCCCCAGCTTGCGCACCACTTCATCACCAAAGTTGGTTTCATTCGGATCGTGATCGTAGGTGTGGATCCGGAAAGAAATGTTGTTTTTTTCAAGTAATTTAACGGCGGGAGTCATAGCTATCCTTCTTACGACAGACAATTCATGCAGCCAGCATACGCCTGACGTTTGTCTAAAAAATAGCACCATCTTGCGCAATAGTGTTGGCAGTGATGGTCACTTTGAGCGACAATCGGCTCAGCCGAAGGTCACTTCGGTATAATAAAAACGATGAAATTCCTCTTTGACGGGCCAATAGAGATATTGGCCATTTTTTTATTTCAGCAACGACGGCAAATTCCCTTCGCCGTATAAATGTAACGCCCCAACCGCCACCACGTATTCCCCCGCAGGCAGAGCATGCAGCGTCTCTCGCCAGGCTTTGTTACGCGCATTCATCAGCACATCATACAGCGATTCACTGAACGTTGACGGTAACGCCAGCCTGCCGTCCGCAGGCGGTGCATCCAGCCACCAGCCAATCATGGTCTGCAGCAGGCGTGCGTTGGTGTGCCAGTGGGTGAGGGTATCATCCAGCAGCATCAGACCGTCGTCGGGAAGCTCTCGCAGGAGCGCAATCTGGCTGTCCGTACCTTCCAGTTCGATGATCGGCATACGGCGCGCCCGCGCCACGTTCAGCAGCTGGTAATCAATGCCGTAATCACCCCGCAGCCCCAGACGCTGGGCCTGCGTGGCCTGTAATACCATTGCGATTTGCCACAGCGGCAGGGTGTCAATCATGGAGAGCGATACGCCGGTTTCCTCGGCGACGCGCGTCAGTTCCGCGAGCTGGGCCTCATTCAGACGTTCCGCCAGCGGGAGATCGCTTTCAAGCCCGGCAAACGGTGACTCATGGCCCGAGATGTCCGCCTCGACGACCAGCGCGTCGGCGCGCTTCAGGCGCTTTATCAGACCGGGCGGCAGAGGTGACATACCCTGCGTGCCCATATGGATACTGCCGACCAGGTGCAGGTGTTGCCCGCCGGGAAGCGAGATATCCAGACCGGGCCAGGCGTAACGGCGAGGGAAAAGGGCGCGAAACGATGTTTTTATACGATGAAACAGACCCATACGCGCTCCATAAACGGAAAGGTTCATGCTAGCGCGTACGGGTACAAGGTTCAATCCTTCGGTTTAAACCGCAACAGCCGGTTGGCGTTGCTGACCACGGTGATGGAGGAGAGCGCCATCGCCGCGCCCGCGACCACCGGGTTCAGCAGCGTACCGGTCAGCGGCCACAAAATACCGGCCGCGATTGGGATCCCGAGGGTGTTATAGACGAACGCCCCCAGCAGGTTCTGCTTCATGTTGCGCAGCGTGGCTTTCGAAATGGCCAGCGCATCGGCCACGCCCATCAGGCTGTGGCGCATCAGCGTAATGGCGGCGGTTTCGATGGCCACGTCGCTGCCGCCGCCCATCGCGATCCCCACATCCGCCTGGGCCAGCGCCGGGGCATCGTTGATGCCGTCGCCGACCATTGCCACCTGACGGCCCTGACGTTGCAGGTTTTTAATAGCGTCCGCTTTGCCGTCCGGCAGTACGCCCGCAATCACCTCATCAATACCGGCTTCTTTCGCGATGGCGTTGGCGGTGGTCGGGTTATCCCCGGTCAGCATCACCAGACGGTAGCCCGCACGGTGCAGGCGCTGTAAGGCATCCACGCTGTCCTGGCGAAGCGGATCTCGCACGGCCAGCAGCGCGGCGGCTTTGCCGTCCACCGCCAGCAGAACCGGGGTAGCGCCCTGAGGCGCCTGCGCCTTCAGCTCGTTTTCCAGCGCGGCGGTATCAATACCGTTTTCATTGAGCAGCGCCTGGTTGCCCAGCAGCAGCGCATGGCCTTCTGCCTCACCGCTCACGCCGAGCCCGCGCAGGGTGCGGAAGTTGCTCACCTGCGGCAGGGCAGACGCATTGGCTTTATCGAGAATAGCGCGCGCCAGCGGATGGCTTGAGCCTTGCTCCAGCGCGGCGGCGAGACGCAGCGCCTCCGCTTCGGCAATGCCTGCGGTCGTGACGGCGACCACCTGCGGTTTACCTTCCGTCAGCGTGCCGGTTTTATCAAACACCAGCGTGTCCAGGGTACTGGCCCGCTGCAGCGCGTCCGCGTCCCGCACCAGTACGCCAAATTCGGCCGCGCGCCCTACGCCGGAGATAATCGACATCGGCGTCGCCAGGCCAAGGGCGCAAGGACAGGCGATGATCAGCACCGTGGTGGCGATCACCAGGGTATACACAATCTGCGGCGCGGGGCCGAAGAAGTACCAGATCGCCGCGCTTAGCAGGGCAATGCCGACCACCACCGGCACAAAAATGGCCGAGATTTTGTCAGCAAGCTGGCCAATCTCCGGCTTGCTGCTCTGCGCCTGGCGTACCATGCGGATAATACGCGACAGCGTGGTGTGGCTGCCGACGGCGCTGGCGGTGAACAGCACGCTGCCGTCCTGCACGACCGTACCGGCATGCACGGCGTCGCCGTCGGATTTCTGCTGGGGGATCGGTTCCCCGGTCAGCATCGCTTCATCCAGCCAGGCTTCGCCCTGGGTTATCTTGCCGTCAACGGGAACGCGGTCTCCCGTGGTCAGACGCAGCGTCATGCCGGGCTGAACCTCGGCCAGCGGGACGCTCTTTTCCCCCTCGTCCGTGACCACGCGGGCCGTCGGCGGGGTTAAATCGAGCAAGCGTTCCAGCGCTTTCGAGGAACGCTGACGGGCGCGGGCTTCCAGCATATGGCCTAAGTTGATCAGACCGATAATCATTGCGCTCGCTTCATAATAGAGATGCCGCGCTTCCATCGGGAACCACTGGGGCCAGACGTTCACGCTCATGGAATAGAGCCACGCCGCGCCGGTCCCGAGGGCGACCAGGGTATCCATCGTCGCGGTGCGGTTTTTCAGGCTCTTCCAGGCGCTGGTATAGAAATGCCCGCCTGCAAACACCATCACCGCAAGGGTAATCAGACCAATCACCAGCCACAGGGTGCGGTTGTCGTCGGTGACCATCATGTTGTCACCCATCATGCCCCACACCATCACCGGAATACCCACCAGCAGGGCGACAATCGCCTGCCAGCGGAAGCGCTTCATGGTGGCGATAGCCGTTTCCTGCTGGCGCTCGCGGCGTTCGGCATCATCTTCGATGGCCTCCGCGCCGTAGCCCGCTTTTTCAACGGCCTGCACTAACTCTGCGGCGGAGGCGCTGCCCATTACCAGCGCAGTGCGCTCCGCGAGATTGACCCGTGCCTGCGCGACGCCCGGGACCGCCTGCAGGGCGTTTTGTACCCGGGAGACGCAGCTGGCGCAGCTCATGCCGTTGATCAGCAGCTGTTGGCTGTCATCAATATCATCCGCTGCCGGAAGCTCAGGAGTGGCCGCTGTCAGTGCTTCCGACGGGGATGATGACTCTGCCAGCGGTTTAGCCTTTGGGTGGCTTAACTCCGCCCCGTAACCGGCCTGTTTAATGGTATCAATCAGCGCGTCCGCGCTGGCGCTGCCGGTCACGGCGGCATGGTCGATAGTCACTTCAGCGCTTTCAACGTCAGGACGCTGTTCCAGGCTTTCTTTAACGCGTTTGACGCAGTGGCCGCAGGAGAGGCCGTCCAGCGTCAGGTCGATAGTGTGAGACATAACAAAACTCCCGTATAATATATTGGTCAGTTGTTGACCGGAGTAACGCTTTTCGCTAACTGTTATGAAGGTTAAACCTTCCATCAAGGGGAAGGTCAAGGGGGAAATGTGAATATCAGTGACGTGGCAAAAAAAACCGGCTTAACCAGCAAAGCGATCCGCTTTTATGAAGAGAAGGGGCTGGTAACGCCGCCGCTGCGCAGTGAAAACGGCTACCGCAGCTACACGCAGCTGCATCTCGATGAGCTGACGCTGCTGCGCCAGGCAAGACAGGTCGGGTTTAATCTGGAAGAGTGCGGCGAGCTGGTTAACCTGTTCAACGATCCTAAGCGTCACAGCGCCGACGTGAAAAAACGCACCCTGGAAAAGGTGGCCGAAATTGAACGCCACATCGTCGAACTGCAGGCGATGCGCGAACAGCTGCTGCAGCTCGCGGACTCCTGTCCGGGGGATGACAGCGCCGACTGCCCGATTATTGATAATCTTGCCGGCTGCTGCCACCGCAAAACCCACGCTTAGCAGGCTTTTACCCGCAGGGTAATACCTTCCACCGCAATGACTTCAACCCGCGTGCCGGCGCTGAGGTCATCGTCGGCCACCACCGGCCACGAGCTGTCGCCTACGCGCATGTGCCCGCGTCCGTTCACCAGCGCGGTGTCGAGGGTAAAACGCTTGCCGACAATCTGCTGTCCGCGCTGGTTAAGGTGGGCGTCCACCGGTTTCTGCTCGTTAACCCGCCGGTTAAGCCAGCGCCACCACAGCCAGGCGGCCACCAGCGTCAGCGCGGCAAACAGCGCTCCCTGCCACGCCCAGTCCAGGGGAAGGATCCAGACCAGAAGACCGGTAATGACGGCGGCCACACCGCTCCAGAGCAGGTAGCCGTTGCCGCCCAGCATCTCCGCCGCCAGCAATAAGCCACCGAGACTTAGCCAGAAGGCATGAGGATGTGCAACGATGAGCTCAATCATTTTTTACGCTCGTTTCCGCTGTCCTTGATCAGTTCGGCGATCCCCGCGATAGAGCCCATCAGGCTGCTGGCATCCAGCGGCATCATCACCACTTTGCTGTTGTTCGCCGAGCCGATCTCTTTCAGCGCGTCGGTATATTTTTGCGCAACGAAGTAGTTCACGGCCTGAATATCACCGGCGGCAATTGCCTCGGACACCATCTGGGTCGCGCGGGCTTCCGCTTCGGCGGAACGTTCACGCGCTTCCGCCTGTAAGAATGCGGACTGACGGTCGCCTTCCGCTTTCAGGATCTGCGACTGTTTTTCCCCTTCCGCTTTGAGTATCTCCGCCTGGCGTACCCCTTCGGCTTCCAGAATGTAGGCGCGCTTGGTTCGCTCGGCTTTCATCTGGGCGTTCATGGAGGCAATCAGCTCCGCCGGCGGGCGCACGTCGCGGATCTCGATGCGGGTGACTTTGATCCCCCACGGGTTGGTGGCCTCATCGACAATGTGCAGCAGGCGGGTGTTAATGCTGTCGCGCTGGGAAAGCATTTCGTCCAGCTCCATCGAGCCGAGTACGGTACGGATGTTGGTCATTGTCAGGTTGACGATCGCCAGCTCCAGGTTGCTGACCTCATAGGCCGCCTTCGGCGCATCAATCACCTGAATAAAACAGACGGCGTCGATGGTGACGTTGGCGTTATCCTTGGAGATCACTTCCTGGGACGGAATGTCCAGAACCTGCTCCATCATGTTGATCTTGCGGCCTATCCTGTCCATGAACGGGACAATCAGGCTTAAGCCGGGCTGGAGCGTGTTGGTGTAACGGCCGAAACGCTCGACGGTCCACTGATAACCCTGAGGGACAATTTTGACGCCAGCGCCCACGATAACCAGCGCAACGAAAATAAGGACGGGAACAACGATAAGCATAAAAACCTCCTGTTTTGCATGCCGTGATGAGTGAAAGTGTGTGTTTATTGCTCGTAAGTATAGGTAAAGTCAGAGATGAAGCCATCACCCGCTTCGGCAATGGCTTTGGATAATCCCTGGTAGTAATGCTCCAGCCCCCGCGCTTCGATACGCTGGATCTGTTCGCGAAGGGGGGCGCAGAACAGAACGGCATTTCCCGCCTCAACGCGTTTGTTATTCGGTGGAAGGTCCCCCGCGATGGCTTTAAACCAGGTTCTGATGCCCTGCTTTAAATTATGCGGCGCTTTTACCAGGTTATCCATGCCCGTCAGGATCTGCAGAGTAGGGAACTCATCGGCCTGCACGGCGGTTTTCATGCGCGCAAAGAACTGGCTGAACAGCTCGAACGAGCCCAGATCGGTGACGCGGGGCTTGGTGGTTTTACCGTTTTTATTGCCGATTTTACCTGCCGCTGACGCCGTGGCCGGAACCGCGTTCACCTTTTCCAGCTCCAGTCCGAACAGCAAATTGCAGTGCGCGCGGCGCGCTTTCAGCGGGTAGGACATCAGGACGTCAATGAACCGGGTGGCTTTCACATCCGCAAGATTGTGGTTGATAAGCCACTGGGTGCGCGAAAATTCCGCCGGAGAGACGAACCAGTCCGGCACCTCATTGAAGCGTTTTGATTTGCCTTTACCGTCAAATTCAAGGAAGTGTGTCCCGTTGTCGAAGGCAAAATAGCAATTTTTGAAGCTGCCGATCGTGGTGTTCACGATGAGCGCCTTCTTAACAAAATCGACCACCTCTTCACCCATCACAAAACGCGTGCGTTCCGACGATTTGATGACGTCCATTAATGTTTCGACATCAGGAACACCAGGCTTCAGGGAGGGAAACTCATAAAAAATATGTGCCATGCTGCATACTTCCTGTAGTGATGGTGGTGACAATTTACAAACAAAAAGCTTAACACTTGCTTCAGCGTGAGGCTATTCGCGCTGCGCGGGCGAAAGGATTATGCTACAGACGGTTATGACAAAAAGCGGTCAACGGAAGCGCAATGAACGATAAAAAAAACGAATTACTTCTCAGGGATGTCGGATTTCGAGTCGGGGAAAACACAATCCTGCAGCACGTCGGATTTCGCCTGTCGCCGGGCGAGTTTAAAATAATCACGGGTCCCTCAGGCTGTGGGAAAAGCACGCTGCTGAAGATTGTGGCGTCACTCCTCAGCCCGACGGAGGGAGCCATTCTGTTTGAAGGCGAAGATATCGCCTCGCTTTCCCCGGAAAGCTATCGCCAGCAGGTCTCGTACTGCGTGCAAACGCCCGTGCTTTTTGGCGATACGGTCTATGACAACCTGATTTTTCCGTGGCAAATCCGCAATAAAACGCCGGAGCCGGAAAAGTTTATCCACGATCTGGCCCGCTTTGGGCTGGCGCAGGAGACGCTGAGCAAATCCATCAACGCGCTGTCGGGCGGCGAAAAGCAGCGGGTCTCGCTGATCCGCAACCTGCAGTTTTTACCGAAGGTGTTGTTGCTGGACGAAATCACCAGCGCGCTCGATGACGTCAACAAGCGCAACGTTAACGAGATTATTCATCGTTACGCCCGGGAGCAGAACATTGCCGTGCTGTGGGTGACGCACGACGCTAGCGAAATAACCCATGCGGATGACGTAATTACGCTCCAGCCGCACGGCGGGAAAATGCAGGAGGCAAACCGTGGGTGAGCATAACATTACGAACGAATCGCTGGCCTTTTCGATGGTGCTGGTGCTGATTGCGATTGTGGTCAGCTACCGGGAAAAGCTGGGGCTGGAAAAAGATATCGTGTGGAGTATCTGCCGCGCGGTGATTCAGCTCATCATCGTCGGCTATGTGCTGAAGTATATCTTCAACGTTAACCACGCGGTGCTGACGCTGCTGATGGTGCTCTTTATCTGCTTTAACGCGGCGTGGAATGCACAAAAGCGCAGTAAATACATTGATAAGGCGTTTGTCTCATCGTTTATTGCAATTACCACCGGAACGGCGCTCACGCTGGCGGTGCTGGTGCTCTCCGGCTCGATTGAGTTTACGCCGATGCAGGTCATCCCTATTTCCGGGATGATTGCGGGGAACGCGATGGTGGCCGTTGGGCTCTGTTATAACAACCTCGGCCAGCGTTTCAGCAGCGAACAGCAGCAGCTGCAGGAGAAACTAAGCCTGGGGGCAACGCCAAAAGTGGCCTCGGCGCGGCTGATTCGCGAGAGCATTCGCTCATCGCTGATCCCTACGGTAGATTCCGCCAAAACGGTGGGGCTGGTGAGCCTGCCGGGCATGATGTCGGGGCTGATTTTTGCCGGTATCGATCCGGTAAAAGCGATTAAGTATCAGATCATGGTGACGTTTATGCTGCTTTCCACGGCAAGCCTGTCCACCATCATTGCCTGCTACCTGACCTATCGGAAGTTCTACAACGCGCGCCACCAGCTGGTGGTGACGCAGTTGAAAAAGACGGGGTAACATCGTCTTTGTAGGCCCGGTAAGGCGAAGCCGCCACCGGGCTTTTTTATCAATACAACAGCGCGTAAAGCTGACGACGATACTTCGACGCCAGCGCGTCGCCGGTGCCCAGCGCGGCCAGGATCTCCTGGAACATTTTGCGCGCCTGACCGTCTGCGGCGGCTAAATCTTTTTGCAGATGGCTGAAGAGCAGCTCAAGCGCCTCTTCGTTACGCCCCACCTGATGCAGCTGCAGCGCAAGCTGGCTTGCCAGCGCGGCATCCGCCGGGTTGTCGGCAACCTGCTGCTGCAGCTGTTGAATTTCCGGGGTATCCGCCGCCTGCTTCAGCAGCTCAATCTGTGCAACCAGCCCCTGATAGCGGGTGTCCTGATCCTGCAGCGGAACCGTCTTAAGTACGGCCTCCGCGTCCTCTGAGCGATGCAGGGCGATCTGCGTCTCCGCCAGCAGCAGGCCAATCTGGCTGTTCTGTTTTGACAGCTGCCACGCCTCTTTCAGCAGCGGCAGCGCCTCGTCGTATTTGCCTTCCTGCATCAGCGCCATGCCTTCCTGCGCTTTCAGCTCTTCTTCGCGCGGCAGCACCTTATCCAGCAGGGCGCGGATAGCCTCTTCCGGCTGCGGCCCCTGGAAGCCATCAACAGGCTGGCCGTTCTGGAACAGATAGACGGTAGGAATGGCGCGCAGACCAAACTGCGACGCCACCATCGGCTCGGCGTCACAGTCCAGCTTCGCGAGAATGAACTGACCGTTGTACTGGGCGGCAAGGCTTTCCAGCACCGGCGTCAGCTGCAGACAGTGTTGGCTACGTTCAGACCAGAAGTAGAACAGGACCGGTTTGGTCATCGACTGTTCAAGAGTCTGTTGCAGGTTAGCTTCTGTGATATTGACGATATTCTGTACGGACATGCGGCTTTCTCTTTTGTCGGTTTGTTCTTTACATGGGGATGCGCGTCGTCGCTTCAACTCAACCGTGTAAAATTTTGTCCATTATTCGGCCCGGCAGCAGGCGTTTTAACCAGCCGACGGCGTGGGTGACCAGCGTCACCGGATAGCGCATTTTGGGATGTTCACTCTCAAAAGCATGGCGCACTTTGGCCACCACCGCCTCGGGCCCGAGGGTAAAACGTGCGGCGATGCCGGGGTTCTCGACCGGTTTATCCGCCTGCGTCTGGTTAACGTTTTCGGTAAAGCGGGTGCGGATCGGGCCAGGTTCAATCAGGCTGACCTTAATGCCGCTGTGGCGTAGCTCCATGCGCAGGGCGTCGGACCAGGCCTCCAGCGCATATTTACTGGCGGCGTAGGCGCCGCGGCCCGGGGTGGAAATCAGCCCCATCACCGACGACGTCATCACGATGCGCCCTTCACCGTGCGGCAGCATCGCGGGGAGCAGACGCATGGTGAGCTGATGTACGCCGAAAAAGTTGGTCGAAAACTGCTTCTCCAGCGTTTCGCGGGAGAGGGTATCCAGCGGGCCATACACGCCGTAACCGGCATTATTAAACAGGCCGTAAAGACGATTACCGGTCAGGGCGATCACCTCATCGGCGGCGCGGTCAACGCTCTCCGGCGAGTCCATATCCAGCAGCACGCCGGTAAAGCCCAGCCCGTTCATGCGTTCGACATCGTCGGGTTTGCGACAGGCCGCCAGAACCCGAAACCCCTGGCGCTTCAATTCGAGCGCGCTTTCCAGACCGATTCCACTGGAACATCCTGTAATTAAGACCGATTTTTGCATAACTTTACCTGTCAGGATCTCCGCTTAATCAGGAGTCATGTTTAACTAAAGGAGCCAGCCGCGTTGCCATCCAGTCGGCAATAAACGGCTGCGCATCGCGATTGGGGTGGATCCCGTCGTCTTGCATCCACTGGGGTTTGAGATAGACCTCTTCCATGAAAAATGGCAGCAGCGGAATATCAAACTCTTTGGCAAGCTTGGGGTAGATCGCGCTAAAGGCCTCATTATACCGACGACCGTAGTTGGCGGGCAGGCGAATTTGCATCAGCAGCGGCTGGGCGTTTGCCGCCTTGATCTCCTGCAAAATGGTGCGCAGCGTATCCTCCGTTTGCTGTGGCTGGAAACCGCGCAGGCCATCATTACCGCCGAGCTCAACCAGCACCCAGCGCGGCTGATGCTGTTTGAGCAGCGCAGGCAGGCGCGATAAACCTTGCTGTGAGGTATCGCCGCTGATGCTGGCGTTGATTACAGGCGTTTTGCTCTGCCATTTGTCATTGAGCAGAGCGGGCCAGGCCGCGCCAGCCGCCATGCGATAGCCTGCGCTCAGGCTGTCGCCGAGAACCAGTAACGTGTCCGCTGCCGCCGCGCGGAAGGTCATCAGAATCAAAAACAGGAAGGGCAAATGCCAGCGGAAAACAGTGTTGAAGTTCATCATCTTAAGAAGTCCGTCGGTCAGGGGGAACACGAGCTTTCCATCCTTACTGGAGTTGAACTCGTTGTCAAACGCGCTGAAACCATCGCGCTGATTGGCGAATCCGGTTCCGGTAAGTCCACGCTGCTGGCGATTTTAGCCGGTCTGGACGACGGCAGCAGCGGCGAGGTCCACCTTGTCGGGCAGCCGCTGCATCAGCTTGATGAAGAGGCGCGGGCCGCGCTGCGCGCGCGTCACGTTGGTTTTGTCTTTCAGTCCTTTATGCTGATCCCAACCCTGAACGCCCTGGAAAACGTCGAGCTTCCGGCGCTGTTGCGCGGTGAAAACAGCCGTGAAAGCCGCGCTCATGCGAAGGCGCTGCTGGAACAGCTCGGTCTGGGGAAACGTCTCGACCATCTTCCCGCCCAGCTTTCCGGCGGTGAGCAGCAGCGCGTGGCGCTGGCCCGCGCGTTTAACGGCCGCCCTGAGGTGCTGTTTGCCGATGAGCCTACCGGCAACCTTGACCGTAAAACCGGCGACAGGATTGCCGACCTGCTGTTTTCGCTCAACCGCGAGCACGGCACCACGTTGATCCTCGTCACCCACGATCCGCAGCTCGCGGCGCGCTGCGACCGTCGCCTGCGGCTGGTGAACGGTGTTCTGCAGGAGGAAGCATGATTACCCGCTGGTTCTGGCGCGAGTGGCGGTCGCCCTCGCTGCTGATTGTCTGGCTGGCGCTCAGCCTGGCGGTGGCCTGCGTGCTGGCGCTCGGCAGCGTCAGCGACCGCATGGAAAAAGGGCTTAGCCAGCAGAGCCGGGAGTTTATGGCGGGGGACAGGGCGCTGGAAAGCTCCCGCCCCGTGCCGCCGGGCTGGATTGAAGCAGCGCGCAAAGAAGGGCTGAAGGTGGGAGAGCAGCTCACCTTCCAGACCATGACCTTCGCGGGCGACATGCCGCAGTTGGCGAGCGTCAAGGCCGTCGATGATATCTACCCGATGTACGGTGACTTACAGACCAGTCCGCCGGGGTTAAAGCCGACGCCCGGTACGGTGCTGCTGGCATCGCGTCTGATGGCGCTGCTGAACCTGAAACCCGGCGACAGTATCGACGTCGGTGACGCTACCCTCAGGATTGCCGGGGAAGTGGTGCAGGAGCCCGACGGCGGATTTAATCCGTTCCAGCTTGCGCCGCGTCTGCTGATGAACACCGCGGATGTCGCGGCCACCCATGCGGTACAGCCGGGCAGCCGCGTTACCTGGCGCTATAAGTTTGGCGGCACGCCCGCCCAGCTTGCCGCGTATGAAAAATGGCTTCTGCCGCAGCTCAAACCGGAACACCGCTGGTACGGGCTGGAGCAGGACGAGGGGGCGCTCGGTAAATCTCTGGAGCGCTCTCAGCAGTTCCTGCTGCTGTCGGCCCTGTTGACCCTGCTGCTGGCGGTGGCGGCGGTGGCCGTGGCGATGGGGCACTACTGCCGCAGCCGCTACGACCTGGTAGCGATCCTCAAAACCCTGGGGGCGGGCCGGGCGCAGCTGCGCAAGCTCATTGTCGGCCAGTGGCTGATGCTGCTGGTCCTGTCGGCGCTGACCGGCGGAATAATGGGGCTGCTGTTTGAAAAACTGCTGATGGTGATGCTGAAACCGGTGCTCCCGGCCGCCTTGCCGCCGGCCAGCCTCTGGCCGTGGCTGTGGGCGATGGGCGCGATGACGGTGATCTCGGTGCTGGTGGGGCTCCGGCCCTACCGCCTGCTCCTCGCCACGCAGCCGCTGCGCGTGCTTCGCAACGATGTGGTGGCGAACGTCTGGCCGCTGAAGTTCTACCTTCCGGTGATTATTGCGGTGGCGGTGGGGCTGCTGGCGTGGCTGATGGGCGGCAGCACGCTGCTGTGGGCGGTGCTGGCCGGGGCGGTTGTGCTGGCGCTGCTGTGCGGCGTGCTGGGCTGGATACTGCTCAACCTCCTGAAAAGGGTGACGGTAAAATCCCTGCCCGTGCGCCTGGCGGTCAACCGTCTGCTGCACCAGCCCTGGTCTACGCTCAGCCAGCTGTCGGCGTTCTCGCTGTCGTTTATGCTGCTGGCGCTGCTGCTGGTGCTGCGCGGCGATCTGCTCGACCGCTGGCAGCAGCAGCTTCCACCGGAAAGCCCGAACTATTTCCTGATCAATATCGCGCCTGAGCAGGTTACGCCGCTGAAGGGCTTCCTGGCGGAGCATCACATCATCCCCGAATCGTTCTATCCCATCGTTCGCGCGCGTCTGACGCAGATCAACGGCCAGCCAACGGAGGGGAATAAGGACGAGTCGCTTAACCGCGAGCTGAATCTGACATGGCAGGATAAACGCCCTGATCACAACCCGATAACCGCCGGCACCTGGCCGCCGAAAGCGGGGGAAGTGTCGATGGAGGAGGGGCTGGCGACGCGGCTGAACGTGAAGCTGGGGGACAGCGTAACCTTCACAGGCGATACCCAGGACTTCACCGCGAAAGTCACCAGCCTGCGTAAGGTGGACTGGGAGAGCCTGCGGCCCAACTTCTTCTTTATATTCCCGCCGGGGGCGCTGGACGGGCAGCCCCAGAGCTGGCTGACCAGCTTCCGCTGGCAGAACGGCAACGGCATGCTGACCCAGCTTAACCGGGAGTTTCCGACGGTCAGCCTGCTGGATATTGGGGCGATTCTGAAGCAGGTCGGGCAGGTGCTGGAGCAGGTGAGCCGCGCGCTGGAGGTCATGGTAGTGCTAGTAACGATCTGCGGCGTGCTGTTGCTGCTGGCCCAGGTGCAGGTGGGCATGCGCCAGCGCCATCAGGAGCTGGTGGTTTACCGCACGCTGGGGGCCGGTAAGCGGCTGCTGCGAATGACGCTCTGGAGCGAGTTTGCGCTGCTGGGGCTGGTGGCCGGTCTGGTGGCCGCCATTGGCGCAGAGACGGCACTGGCGGTGCTGCAGACAAAGGTCTTCGACTTCCCGTGGGAGCCTGACTGGCGTCTTTGGTTGACTCTGCCTCTGTGCGGCGCGGGGCTGCTTTCTCTCTGCGGAGGCTGGCTCGGCACGCGGCTGCTAAAGGGCAAAGCCCTGTTCCGTCAGTTTGCGAGTTGATTTAGTATAGTGATAATTACGCACCGGATTTTTATGCCGGTGCGTAGTGTTTAAATAGCACAAAGTGATAATGCCCACTCATTTAGTAGCACAAAACATTAAAAACCCGTCCACACAGCCCGATTATTTCCAGTTAATATTCACCCGCTAAATATTTAGCAGCGTGTCTATTAAGGAAAAATAATGACTATAAAAAAATCAGCGCTGGCGGCAACGATTGGCGCGGCAGTGGCATTAACGACCTTCGCTTCTCAGGCGGAAATCACCGTTCTTAAGCAGGATCCTCAGGCGGGTAACCCGCTGAGCCGCCTGAACTTCACCGTTGGCGGCAGTATTCGTCCTCAGTTCCAGAACATGACCGGCGACGACGGGAAAAACAGCTACAAGCGTAACGGCTTTGACGGCGGCACCCGCTTCCGTTTCGCAGCAGATTACTACCTGTTTGATGACATCAGCTGGATCAGCTACTACGAGCTGGGTGTGAATATTCCTGCGCAGTTTAACTGGGATCACCACTACGCCGAAGGCGCACACGACACCACGCGTCGTATGCTCTATACCGGTCTGAAGAGCGACACCTGGGGTACGCTGACCTTCGGTCAACAGAACAGCGTTTACTATGATGTGGTTGGCGCGAAAACCGATATCTGGGACTACGACATGATCGGTCAGGCACCGGGTAACGGGATCAACGGCGATTACGACGGCTCTTACCGTTCACGCCAGATGCTGAAATATAAGAAAACCGTGGGCGATGCGGACATTTATGCATCCTACCTGTTTGAAGACAGCGAATTCCTGCCGGGCAACGGCCTGCGCTACAAGCGCAAAGGCGGCGGCTCGCTGGGTCTGGATTACCACCTGACTACCGACCTGACCTGGGGCGCAGCGTGGAACTACACCCGCGCCGACATGCGTAACCCGGACAACGGCGACAGCAAAACCTACGACCAGAACATCCTCGGTACCGCGCTGAGCTGGACCCCGGACAACTGGACCTTCTCCGCAGGCGGCGGCTGGTACCAGAACTTCCTGACCACCAAAAAAGTGTCTGTTAACGACTACTTTGCGGGCGACGCGTGGGGTATTGAATACTTCGCAGGGTACAAGTTCCCAGTCGGTCAGTACGCGGTGAAATCCATCCAGCCTTACTTCATGGGTGATCGCATTGAGTACGTGAACGGCCGTAACTACCAGCGCATCGACAACGGCGTGGGGATCAGCTTCCAGCTGGATTACGGTTTCCGCGTGGATTACGAACACGTGTTCACCTCCAGCACCGACAACCTGGGCGACATGAACCTGGTGCGTCTGCGTTACGACTTCTAAGCCGTCTGTTCCCCGGTGGCGCTGTGCTTACCGGGGCTACAACAGTACGCGTAGGCCGGGTAAGGCGTAGCCGCCACCCGGCTTTTTTCAGCGATCAAGCCACTCAGCAATTTCTTCGTACGTCCCGCGATACACAATCTTTTCCGCCTTTTTCTCCAGCTGATAGCCGTACATCGGGTCGTAATAGTCGTTCAGGAGCGGTACAAGCCAGCTGAAGTGCGCGTCAGTGCGGCCAGAGCGTTGCTGTTCCAGCAGCGCGGAGTCTAACAGCGCGGTAAATTCCGCAAAGCGCTGCAGCCCAAGACGGCGGCGTATGGCGAACAGGCCGTGATGCAGGTACTCGCTGTATTCTTTCCAGCCCGCTTCCTCGCCGTAGGCGGCAGAAAAATCCGTCCACATATGGTCGAAATACTCTTCGCGCAGGCGCTCAAGACGAATGTCAAACGGATCCTCGACCACCACGATAGGGGCTTCAACCATGCGGTCGCGCAGGCAGGCCGGCAGGTGGTTGGAGCCAATCATCCGGCCTTCATCTTCCAGTACCCAGCGCGCGGCGTCTTTTTTCAATAGCTCAACCGCAAGGTGATTTTCAAAGCTGGCCTGAGAAAGCTGCGGCGTGAGCGTGCGGCCAAATGACGAGCCGCGATGGTGCGCCAGCCCTTCCAGATCGATACCCTGCGCGTGCTGCTTCACCAGCAGGGTTTTACCGTTCCCGGTACAGCCGCCGATAAGCACCATCGGCTTTTGTGACTGCTCAATGGTCACCTGAATCGCCGTCTGGCGCAGGGCCTTATAGCCGCCGCGGATCAGCGGGTAGTCGACACCCGCCTCTTTCAGCCAGGCCTGCGAGATATGCGAGCGCTGGCCGCCGCGCGCGCAGCAGAGAAAGCCCTCAGGATGGGCAAGGCTGGCTTCGCGCCAGGCGTTGATGCGGGCGTCACGCGTGTCGCCGCTTACCAGGCGATGGCCGAGCGCCAGCGCGGCGTCCGGTCCCTGACGTTTATAACAGGTGCCGACGGCGGCGCGCTCGTCATCGTTCATTAAAGGCAGGTTGACTGCCGCTGGCATCGCGCCCTGGGCAAATTCGATCGGCGCGCGAACGTCGATTAAAGGGGTATCGGACGCGAGGATCGCGCGATAGTCCGTTCCATCGTTCATGGTTATTCCAGAAGAAAGCTAAGCAGCAATGGGCGGGAATTGTACGCCGGGGAAAGAGGAGGTCAACTCCCCGGCGGAGGGAGAACTATTTAAGCTTAGATTGTGCCCAGACAATACCGCTCGCGTATTCCGGCGGCAGGAGCGGGATCATGGCTTCCAGCGTGGCGCTCAGACGGCCCGTGTCGCTGTCGTTCAGGTTCAGGTGGCCGACTTTACGACCCTCGCGGACCTCTTTGTCATACCAGTGCAGATGCACCAGCGGCAGCTTCAGCCAGTCGTAGTTCAGATCGGTCCCGATCAGGTTGATCATCACCGACGGGCTGTTCACCACCGGCTGCGGCAGCGGCAGGTCGGTAATGGCGCGCAGGTGCAGCTCGAACTGGCTGATGGAGGCGCCGTTTTGCGTCCAGTGGCCGCTGTTGTGCACGCGCGGCGCAAGTTCATTGATCAGCAGACCGGACGGGGTGATAAAGCACTCCATCGCCATGACGCCGACATAACCGAGTTCGTGCATGATGGCAGAGAGCATCTCTTCCGCCTGCGCCTGCTGATCGGCATTGGCGTGCGGGAAGGCGACGCTGGTGCGCAGAATGCCGTCCTGATGCAGGTTATGCGTCAGCGGATAAAACACCGTGCGGCCGTCATGCCCGCGCGCGCCAACCAGCGAGACTTCACCGCTGAAGTTAATGCCCTGCTCAACGATGCACTCGCCGTAGCAGTCATCCGGCAGCTCGGCGGTGTCGCCTGCGCGCAGGCGCCACTGGCCGCGGCCGTCGTAGCCACCCACGCGGCGCTTCACGATCGCCAGCTCGCCCAGCATGGCGAAGACGTCGTTCCACTCGCTTTTATCGGACAGGAGCTGCCACGGCGCGGTCGCGAGGCCGAGCTTGTCGAACAGCTGCTTTTGCGTCAGGCGGTCGGCAACGATCGGGAACACGTCGCGGTTAACGAAGGCGTTATGACGCGCCAGCTCGCGGGTCAGAGCGGTCTCCGGCCAGCGTTCAATCTCGGCGGTGATCACGCTCTGGTGGAATGGGACGGCTTCTGGCTCGGCGTCCAACCCGACGGGCCAGACGGCAATACCCAGCGGCTCACCGGCCTGACGCAGCATGCGGCCTAACTGGCCGTTACCAAGGACGCAAACCTGCTTCATGCCGCACCCCGCGGGTCCGGGTTGTCCAGCACTTCGTCGGTCTGGGCTTTACGCCACGCCGCCAGACGCTCATGTAAGTCTTTATCGTGCGTCGCCAGGATCTGCGCGGCCAGCAGGGCGGCGTTTGCGGCACCCGCTTTGCCAATCGCCAGCGTGCCGACAGGAATACCGCGCGGCATCTGAACGATGGAGTAGAGGCTATCCACACCGCTTAACGCGGCGCTCTGTACCGGAACGCCCAGAACCGGCACCAGGGTTTTGGCGGCAATCATGCCCGGCAGATGTGCTGCGCCGCCCGCACCGGCAATGATCACCTCATAACCGTTCTCTTCGGCGCTTTCGGCGAAGCTGAACAGTTTGTCCGGCGTACGGTGTGCAGAGACCACTTCAACGTGGTGCGGAACATTCAGGATGTCAAAGATTTCGGCGGCGAACTGCATGGTAGCCCAGTCGCTTTTGGACCCCATCACGATGGCGACACGCGCCGGATTATTGCGGGAAGACATGCGTCTTAAAACTCCTGTGGTGCGAAACACACTGCTTTCGAGGGCACAGAGAATAGCATGTTATACGGGCAAGGAAAACGGTTGCGCGGTTAAATCTTGAGCCGTTGTTGCCATCAATTCATAACAAAACAGACCGCATTCTGGCGGTCTGTTTTCGTCGAGGGGCAATCATTATTTCGTCAGTTCAGCGGTCATATACACGCGATTGTCGACCTTCGCGCTGGTGATTTTATAAGACGCGCCCTGTTCAGCAGCCTGTGCAGCGATTTTCGCTTCTGCGCGGTCAAGGGTAGAGGCGGTTGCGCTCACGCTCTGCGCGAAAGAACCGAAAGAAACCAGGGAGAGAGCCGCAACTGCAACGAAAGTTTTGATGGATTTCATGGTCGTAATCCTTAAGTGTTTTGTCTGGGATAGGGCGTGTTGCCCTGATGTGATAAATAATAGGCCGACCACGGGCGGATTGAAATCGAAACAATTTGCCGATATTGTTCAAAAAAATAGAATGATGTGGAGGGGTTAAAACGGAAACGCGATCAGCTCCACGCCCTCAGGCGAGACTTTGACCATGGAACCTTCGGTGTGCCAGGCACCCAATACCACGCGGTGTGCGGGCTGGCCGTTGGCGATGAGGGAATGCACGTCAGGACGATGGGTATGACCGTGGATCAGCCACTGAACCTCATGCTTTTCCATTACCCTCACGACCGCCTGCGGATTGACGTCCATGATGGTCATGGATTTGCTGCTGTTGGCGGCTTTACTGCCTGCGCGCATTCTGGCGGCGATGCGGTTGCGGATAAACAGCGGCAGGGCAAGGAACACCTTCTGGATCCACGGGGTGTGGACTTTGGCGCGAAACGCCAGGTAGCCGGTATCGTCGGTGCAGAGCGTGTCGCCGTGCATGATCAGCACCTTGCGGCCGTAGAGATCGAGCACCTGTTCTTCCGGCAGCAGCGTCATGCCGCTTTCACGGGCGTAGCGCTTGCCGATCAGGAAATCACGGTTGCCGTGAATGAAGTAGCAGGGGACGCCGGAATCGACCAGCGCGTGAATGGCGGCGGCCATTTCACGGTGCAGCGGGTTAGGATCGTCGTCGCCAATCCAGGCTTCAAAGAGGTCGCCCAGGATGTACAGCGCATCAGCGCTTTTCGCTTCACCGCGTAAAAAACGCAGAAAACCGGCGGTTATCGCCGGTTCTTCTGTTTGCAGATGAAGATCCGCAATAAAGAGTGTCGCCACCAATTACTCGCTGACGGTCACGCTGGTAATCACAACGTCTTCTTTTGGAACGTCCTGGTGCATACCGCTGCGGCCAGTAGAGACGGCTTTGATCTTGTCAACCACGTCCATACCTTCAACCACTTCTGCGAATACGCAGTAGCCCCAACCCTGCAGGCTTTCGCCGGAGAAGTTCAGGAAGTCGTTGTCCGCCACGTTAATGAAGAACTGTGCAGTAGCAGAGTGAGGCGCCTGAGTACGTGCCATCGCCAGCGTGCCGCGGGTGTTTTTCAGGCCGTTGTTCGCTTCGTTCTTGATCGGCTCTTTAGTGGCTTTCTGGTTCATGCCAGGCTCGAAACCGCCGCCCTGGATCATGAAACCGTTGATCACGCGGTGGAAAATGGTGTTGTTGTAGAAACCTTCGCGGCAGTAGTCCAGGAAGTTTTTAACTGTTTCAGGCGCTTTGTCATCAAAGGTTTTGATTACGATATCGCCATGATTAGTGTGGAAAGTAACCATTTTTGCATCCTGTTCCGTTATTGTGGTACGTCGACCCGCCTTCGGGTCATCTATAGGGGCTTGTTATAGCATAACCACAGGATGCGATCACCTTGCATTGTGTGCTGCTTCGGGTTTGAATTACGGGTAGAATAGCCGGTTTTCAACCACACACGTGTTTACATGGAATCTTCGATGTTAAAAATCTTTAATACAATAACGCGCCAAAAAGAGGAATTTAAACCTATCCATGCCGGGGAAGTCGGCATGTACGTGTGTGGTATTACGGTTTACGATCTCTGTCACATTGGCCATGGCCGTACCTTTGTCGCCTTCGACGTGGTGTCACGCTACCTGCGTTTTCTGGGGTACAAGCTGAAATATGTGCGCAACATCACCGACATCGACGATAAGATCATCAAGCGCGCCAATGAAAACGGCGAAAGCTTTGTCGCGCTGGTGGATCGCATGATCGCTGAGATGCACAAAGACTTCGACGCCCTGAATATTCTGCGTCCGGACAGCGAGCCGCGCGCGACCCACCACATTCACGAAATCATCGAGATCACAGAGAAGCTGATCGCCCGCGGTCATGCGTATGTTGCCGACAACGGCGACGTGATGTTCTCCGTGCCGACGGACCCAACCTACGGTGCGCTTTCCCGTCAGGATCTGGACCAGCTCCAGGCCGGTGCCCGCGTTGACGTGGTTGACGTGAAGCGTAACCCGATGGACTTCGTGCTGTGGAAGATGTCCAAAGAGGGTGAACCAAGCTGGCCATCCCCGTGGGGCGACGGCCGTCCGGGCTGGCACATTGAATGTTCCGCGATGAACTGCAAGCAGCTGGGCAAGCACTTCGACATTCACGGCGGCGGTTCAGACCTGATGTTCCCGCACCACGAAAACGAAATCGCGCAGTCCACCTGCGCCCACGGCGGCGAGTACGTGAACTACTGGATGCACTCCGGGATGGTAATGGTTGACCGCGAGAAGATGTCGAAATCGCTGGGTAACTTCTTTACCGTGCGCGACGTGCTGAAGTATTACGACGCGGAAACCGTGCGCTACTTCCTGATGTCTGGCCACTATCGCAGCCAGCTGAACTACAGCGAAGAGAACCTGAAGCAGGCGCGTTCGGCGCTGGAGCGTCTGTACACCGCGCTGCGCGGAACCGACAAGTCTGTTCCGGCGGCAGGCGGCGAAGCCTTCGAAGCGCGCTTCGTTGAGGTGATGAACGACGACTTCAATACCCCGGAAGCCTACTCCGTGCTGTTCGACATGGCGCGCGAAGTGAACCGCCTGAAGTCCGAGGATATGGCGGCCGCGAATGCGCTGGCGTCACATCTGCGTAAGCTCTCTGCCGTGCTCGGCCTGCTGGAGCAGGAGCCGGACGCGTTCCTGCAGAGCGGTGCGCAGGCGGACGACGGTGAAGTGGCGGAAATTGAAGCGTTGATCAAAGCGCGTCTGGAAGCGCGTCAGGCGAAGGACTGGGCGGCGGCCGATGCGGCGCGTAACCGTCTGACCGAGATGGGCATCATTCTGGAAGACGGCCCGCAGGGAACGACCTGGCGCCGTAAGTAAGTCTGTAACGCCCGGTGACGCTTACGCTTACCGGGCCAACGGGCAAAAGTAGGCCGGGTAAGGCGCAGCCGCCACCCGGCTTTTTTTTACCTTCTTTTCCACCACAGCAACCCCATCAGCACCACACCCGGCAGCCACACCCACAGCAGTTCTGAAATAATCACCTGATGCCCGTACGGCGTGGTATAGCGTGAGAGCGCAAACGGCGCGACCTTGATCACCTGCCACGGCGCAAAGAAGCGTTCATCAGACCACGGCCACAGCCAGCCGACGCCTTTCCCGCCTGTGGTAATCGAATCCAGCAGGCTGTGCGACAGCAGTGACACGGTTAAAAACAGCCAGCACCGCGTCAGGCTGGCCCGGAACCATCGTCGTCCAGTTAGTACGCAAAGTATCGGCACCACGAAGGCAAAAAGCAGGGAGTGGGTAAAGCCGCGATGGCCGAAAACGTTGCCGTACGCGACGCCGAACTTGAACGCCAGCACGTCGGCGTCCGGCAGCATGGCGAGAACAATGCCGGCAAACAGCAGGCGGGGTGGGATAACTTTTGTCCCCAGGCCTAAGCCCAGGCAAAGCGGAACAGCAGCGTGTGTAATGACGGTAGGCATTGTGATTATCCATGGCAAATCATGGAAATATAGCAGTCATTCCGCGCTAAAAACCTGTGCGAAATTCTGATTTTACGCCGACTCGCGTGCGATAAGCTGCCCGGAGAGCGTAATACGCTGGGTTTGCAGCGTCGGCTCCTTCAGCGTGCGAATAATCAGCCCGGCCGCCTGACGCCCTGTCTCTTCGCTGGCGGACGAGACGTAGGTAAACGAGGGCGAGGTGAGGTTCACGTGGAGCATATCTTCGAAACCGACCAGGGCGACCTGCTGAGTCAGAAAGACATCTTTACCCACCGTACGCCCAACCTGATGAATACCGGAGATGGAGCCGATCATGGCATCCGGCGAGTGGCAGAGCAGGGCGGTGATGGTATTGTTTTTTTCCAGCAGCTGGCGGGTGGCAAAACCCGCTGCCAGCGTGTCATCGCTGCAGGCCGGCGAGTATTCATCGCGCCAGACCAGCCCGTTTTGCGCCATCGCGCTGCGAAAGCCGAGCAGGCGCTGCTCGCGGATAAGGCAGCCTTCGCGTCCGCCAATGTAGGCGATATTACGATGACCGCGCTCGATAAGATAACGCACCGCCAGACTGGCCGCCTGTCGGTTATCGCGCATCACCAGATTGCATTTTTCATCAAGCAGCGACTGAGAAACCACCACCAGCGGCAGCGGGCAGTGGCGAATCTTTTCCGGCAGGGTAGAGGTGCGGGTATCCGAGGCCAGATAGATCACCCCGGCGACGCCCTGCTGCTTAAACGACAGCAGGCAGCGCTCAAGCTGGTCATGGTCGTTCTGGGGCTGACCGAGAAAAACCATATACCCCTGTTTTTCAAGATCCTGAACAATGCTCGCCATCACCTTGATGGAGAAGCTGTCGCTAAAGTCGCGAAGGATCAGGCCAATCAGATTAGAGGTATTGGCGCGGAGGTTGGCAGCGGCAACGTTATGAACATAGCCCAGGGTATTGATGGCAGCGTTGACCTTCTCGATCGTTGCCTCTGAGATTTTCCCTTTCTGGCGCAGCACCAGCGAGACGGTGGAAACCGACACGCCCGCGTGCTTTGCAACATCAATAATGCTGACTTTCTTCAAAACCGCTCCCTGAAATTTACCGATTATCAGCCAGATAAAACACGCCTCCCAGCGTACAGGAGACGTGTCGTTCAGGCATCTTATTATTTGCCGATCATGGTGGACATGGTCTGGGCGATAAACTGTGCTCTGGCACCGAAAATCACCTGAATGCCGTTGTCGCCGACAAACACCACGCCGCGCGCGCCGAGTCCGTTAAGACCGTCTTTATCCACCGCCTCGCTTTTTGCCACTTCCAGACGCAGGCGGGTGATACAGGCGCCGACGGAGTCGATGTTATGCGCGCCGCCCAGCAGGGTAATGATCTCGGTCGCGAGTTCAGAATCCGATTTTTCATCCGCATTGGCGGTTACTTCGGTGCGGCCCGGCGTTTTCACGTCGAAACGACGGATCACAAAGCGGAACGTGAAGTAATAGATCAGGCCCATTGGAATGCCGATGATAATGGCGCTCAGGAAGTGGGTCTGGTAGCCGTTAAACGACGGCAGGATCCCGAATGACAGATAGTCGATAAAGCCCGCAGAGAACGACTTGGCGATATGCGCATGCAGCAGGTACATGGTCATGTAGGCCAGACCCGCCATGATGGCGTTAAAGACGTACAGAATCGGCGCCACGAAGATAAAGGTAAATTCGACCGGTTCGGTGATCCCCGTCAGGAAGCAGGTCAGCGCCGCGGAGAACAGAATACCGGCCGCGATTTTCTTATTCTTCGTATGGGCTTCGTGATACATCGCCAGGCACGCCGCAGGCAGCGCGAACAGCATCAGCGGGAATTCACCCTGCATGAACTTACCGGCGTTCTGATAGGTATCGCTGCTGAAGGATTTCACGCCTTCTTCCAGCATCTTGAACCAGATGGTCTGGTCGCCGTGGATCACCTGGCCTGCCTGGGTGGTGTAATCCCCAAACGAATACCAGAACGACGGATACCAGATATGGTGCAGACCGAGCGGGATCAGCGCGCGCTCCACCAGACCGAAGATAAAGGTCGAGGCCGCCTGGTTGTCGCCGTTAACGACCACGGAGAGGGCGTCGATACCGGCCTGGATATGCTGCCACACGTACGGCAGCAGCAGCCCCATCAGGAACGAGAGGAACGCCGTTGCAATCGCCACGAAGCGCTTGCCGGAGAAGAAGCCAAGGAATTCCGGAAGCTGCATGGTGTGGAAGCGGTTATAGCACCAGGCCGCGAGAATACCGCAGATCAGGCCGCCGAAGACGCCCATCTGCAGCGTCGGAATGCCCACCACCATGGCGTATTTCCCGCCCTGAGAGGCCATTTCCGGCGTGATGCTCAGCACGGTGCTGATGGTGATATTGGTGACAAACACCGACACCGCCGCAGACAGCGCCGCAATGCCGGATTCTGACGCCAGGCCCACGGCAGAGCCAATGGCAAACAGCATCGGCAGGTTATCAAAGATAACCCCGCCCGCGTTCATCATCAGCGGCAGATGGAACTTATCGCCGAAGGCCAGCAGCAGGCCCGCAGCGGGAAGCAGTGAAATTGGCAGCATTAAGGCGCGACCAATCATCGATAACTTAGACAGCGATTTAACAAACCCTGATATCAGACTCATGCTGATTTCCCCCGAGTAGCGCTTTTTTTGGCGCTGTTATTGTAAGTAGAACGTTTTAGTAGAACGTTCTACTTATCGTGGGCAAAGCGTGAAAAACGCGCAACTGAATTTTCACTTTTCAACAGACGAAATACTGATTATTTGAAGTGGATCGATAAATAACCGTGATGGGTATGAGGGGATAGAGAAAGAAATTGCCGGGTGGCGGCTTCGCCTTACCCGGCCTACAAACGGAGACAGTACGTAGGCCCGGTAAGCGCAGCGCCACCGGGCATCAAACGGCTTACGCCGTCACGGTCACGCTCTGGCCTTCAAAGCTCACGGTCTGGCCCGCGACAATCTTGCAGCGCTTGCGGGTTTCCACCGCACCGTCCACTTTGACAAGCCCGTCGGCAATGGCAATTTTCGCCTGCGCGCCGCTTTCGCTCCAGCCTTCCAGCTTGAGCAGATCGCACAGCTCAACGTGCGGGTGTTTGCCTAATGAAAATGTGGCCATCTTACGCGTCCTCTACGTCGTGATATTCTTCGCATGCCTGCAGGGTATTCTGAATCAGCGTTGCGACGGTCATCGGGCCTACGCCGCCCGGTACGGGGGTAATGTAAGAGGCGCGCGCGGCGGCATCTTCATACACCACGTCGCCGACCACTTTGCCGTTTTCCAGACGGTTAATCCCGACGTCCACGACAATTGCGCCCTCTTTAATCCACTCGCCTGGAATAAAGCCCGGCTTACCGACCGCGACGATCAGCAGATCGGCGTTCTCAACGTGGTGACGCAGGTTTTTGGTGAAGCGGTGGGTAACGGTAGTGGTGCAGCCGGCCAGCAGCAGCTCCATGCTCATTGGGCGGCCCACGATGTTGGACGCGCCGATGACCACGGCGTTCAGGCCGTAAGTATCGATGTTATAACGCTCCAGCAGCGTCACGATACCGCGCGGCGTGCACGGACGCAGGCGCGGCGCGCGCTGGCACAGGCGGCCAACGTTGTAAGGATGGAAGCCATCCACGTCTTTATCCGGTGCGATACGCTCCAGCACCTTCACGTTGTCGATACCGGCGGGCAGCGGCAGCTGAACCAGAATACCGTCGATCTCTTTATCGGCGTTCAGAGTGTCAATAAGTTCCAGCAGTTCTGCTTCGCTGGTGGTTTCCGGCAAATCGTAAGAGCGGGAGACGAACCCCACCTCTTCACACGCTTTGCGCTTGCTGCCGACATAAATCTGCGATGCCGGGTTACTGCCAACCAGCACAACGGCCAGCCCGGGGGCGCGAAATCCTGCCGCTTTACGCGCCTTCACTTTTTCCGCGACCTCAGAGCGCACCTGCTGCGCAATCGTTTTACCGTCAATAATCTTTGCTGCCATCAGAGAGAAGATTCCGTCTGTAACGTTCGAAAGGGGGGATGCGTGTATTTTGTCAGAAGCGAGCCCCGCTGTCAGTCACCCTTTGCGCGTTTTTATCCGCAAGACGCAAAAACCCTTCTTAAGGGATGGTCAATTTCTTAGGCGGGATTAGGATGTGACCTGGTAAAATGGCAGCGTTTTGACATATTTAAAAATCACCTCCTGAGCTACTTTGTCTCCTCCGAAATAAGCTTTCAATTACTCAATTGAACGTATTTCTTATTCCCGATTTTTCGCGGGAAGGGTTATTTACATTTTAAAGGAATAGACATGAAACTCAGCAACATTGCTTCTACTGTTATTGCAACTTTGGCCCTGGTTGCGGGTGCCGCAAATGCAGCGGATCCTGCTGCGCCGGTTTCCGTAAATGGCGGTACCGTACATTTTAAAGGTGAGCTGGTTAATGCGGCTTGTTCAGTAAATACTGATTCTTCCGAGCAGACCGTTAATCTGGGTCAGTATCGTACCGCGAAATTCACCAAAGTGGGCGACACCACCTCTAATATTCCGTTCAACATTGAACTGAACGATTGCGATCCGCTGGTGGCCAAAACCGCAGCCGTTGCGTTCACCGGTCAGATCGACCCAACCGACAAAACCCTGCTGGCCGTCACCTCCGGCAGCAACGACAACACCGCGAAAGGCGTGGGTATCGAGATCCTCGACAGCAAATCCAGCGTTCTGACCCCAGACGGTGCGACCTTCTCTGCTGCGCAGACGCTGATCGAAGGGACCAACACCCTGAAGTTCACCGCGCGTTATAAATCCACGGCTGCGACTACCGAGCCAGGCCAGGCGAACGCTGACGCCACCTTCGTAATGAAATACGAATAATTCCTCCGCACAGGGATGTTCAGGCCTCAGGGACGAGGCCCGTCATACGCTATTGCCAGGAACAAAGGATGACAAGGACAGGAACACTACTGCTGTTAACCCTTGCGATGGCTTGCCCGGCATCGGCGCATACCGTGGTGATCGAAGGCGGCAAGGTTCATCTCAGAGGTGAACTGGTGAACGGCGGCTGCGCCGTGGCGCCCGACAGCCAGAATATGCGCATCGATATGGGGCAGTACCGAACCAATTCATTTTCCGGCGTGGGCAGTTTTTCCACGGTGAATGTGCCTTTCACCGTACGGCTGCTGGACTGCAGCGTTGATGTTTCGCGCACCGTGGGGATCCAGTTTCAGGGGGCCACACCCGCAGAAGATCCTCAGGTCTTTCTGGCGACATCGCGACCAGGTGAAACGCCTGTCAGCAGCGGCGTTGGGCTGGCGCTCTTTGACGAGCAGCAGCGTCAGATTATCCCAAACGCCACGGCCGTCAGCTGGCTGCCGATCGATACCCGCGAGCTGGCGTTCCATTTTAGCGCCCGCTATCGGGCTATTTCCGAACACCTCGAGCCAGGCAAAATTCAGTCGGATGTCTGGTTTACGTTGATTTATCCATAACACCTGCGAACACATTATTAAAGGTACGGTTGTGATGAATACCCTAATTAAACCAGGACTTTTTTTATCGTTTATTTTAATGATGGTTTCTGCCTGCGCGAATGCATCCGGCGGTATTGCGCTGGGAGCCACCCGCGTTATTTACCCGGCGGACGCGAAGCAAACGTCGCTGGCGATCACCAACAGCAATAAACAGGAACGCTATTTAATTAACGCGTGGATCGAAAATGCGAACGGGCAAAAAGAAAAAACGTTTGCCGTCACGCCGCCCCTGTTTGTTAGCGAGCCGGACAGTGAAAACACGCTGCGCATTATTTACGCCGGGCCTGCGCTGCCTGCCGACCGTGAATCGCTGTTTTATATGAACGTGAAAGCGATCCCGTCAGTGAACAAAGCCAAAACGGAAAACAATAACGTGCTGCAGCTGGCTATCCTCTCGCGCATCAAGCTGTTTGTGCGCCCGAACAACCTGGCGATGCAGCCGGAAGAGGCGCTTTCCCAGCTGCGGTTTGAGCGCGCGGGTAACCATCTCAAAGTCAGCAACGCGTCTCCGTATTACATCACCCTCGTCAATCTGAAGCTGGGCGGGAAGACGCTGGATAACCTGATGGTGGCGCCGAAAAGCGCGGCACAGCAGGTGCTGCCAGCCGGTGCCGGCGGCACGCTCTCCTGGCAGAGCGTGAATGACTACGGTGCCATCACGCCGGCGCGTAGCGTCAACCTGTGAGCAGAGTCAGGGCGATGAAAAACCATCAGGGACGTTACTGCCCGGTTGCGCTGGCGCTGATGGCTGCGCTCTGGCCGCAGGCTGGCTGGAGCGAAAGCTATTTCAACCCGGCCTTCCTGTCCGACGACACCGCCAGCGTGGCGGATTTGTCGCGTTTTGAACAAGGACACCAGCAGGCACCCGGCGTTTATCGCGTGGATATCTGGCGTAACGATGAATTTATCGGGACTCAGGACGTGCGTTTTGAGCAGGCAGAGAACACGCCGCCGGTGGCGGGCGGGCTATCGCCGTGTATTACGCGCGCGATGCTGGACCGCTTTGGCGTCAACGTTGCGGCGTTTCCCGAGCTGGCTAAGGTTCAGGGTGAGGCCTGCGTCCCGTTGACCACGGCCATTCCCGGCAGCGAAACGGTATTCAACTTTGCCTCACAGCGCCTGAACGTCAGCCTGCCGCAGGTGGCATTGCAGAACAGCGCCCGGGGCTACATTCCGCCGGAACAGTGGGATGAAGGCATCCCCGCCGCGCTGCTGAACTACAGCTTTACGGGCAACCGGGGCAGCGAAGACGACAGCTATTACCTCAACCTGCAGAGCGGGCTGAACTACGGCGCCTGGCGCCTGCGCAACAACGGCGCATGGCGATACACGCAGACCAACGGGCAGCGGCACAGCGAGTGGCAGAATATTGGCACCTGGGCGCAGCGCACCGTGATCCCGCTGAAAAGCGAACTGGTCCTGGGCGACAGCAATACCGGTAATGACGTCTTCGACAGCATGGGGTTCCGCGGCGGACGGCTCTTCTCGTCTGACAGCATGTATCCGGACAGCCTGCAGGGCTACGCGCCCACCGTACGCGGGATCGCCCGGACGCCCGCCAAAGTGGTGGTGCGTCAGAATGGCTACGTGATCTATCAAAGCTATGTGCAGCCGGGCGCATTTGCGATTACCGATCTCAACCCCACCTCCTCAAGCGGTGACCTGGAAGTGACGGTAGAAGAGAAAGACGGTACCCAGCAGCGCTATACCGTGCCGTACTCCACCGTGCCGCTTCTGCAGCGTGAAGGGCGCTGGAAGTATGACCTCGTCGCGGGGGATTACCGCAGCGGTAACAGCGATCAGGATACGCCGTTCTTCACCCAGGGCACCCTGATTACCGGGCTTGCCAACGGCTTTACGCTCTACGGCGGAACGCAGCTGGCGTCACGCTATACCGCGGTCGCCGTCGGGGCCGGAAAAAACCTGGGCGACTGGGGCGCGGTTTCGCTCGATATCACCCACGCCCGCAGCCAGCTCGCGGACGACAGCAAGCATGAAGGACAGTCCCTGCGCTTCCTCTATGCGAAATCCCTTAACGGTTTCGGCACCAACTTCCAGCTGCTGGGCTACCGCTACTCCACAAAAGGGTTTTACACCCTGGACGATGTGGCATGGCGCTCAATGGAAGGCTATCAGTATGCCGACAGCCAGGACGATAACGATGTGCCGGACGTGCAGAGCTATCACAACCTGACGTGGAATAAAAAAGGCCGCTTCCAGCTTAACGTTTCTCAGTCGCTGGGGGATTACGGCTCGGTCTATATCTCCGGCAGCGAGCAGACCTACTGGGGTACCGACGAGTCGAACCTCTGGTACCAGCTGGGGTATGCGGGGGGCATGAAGGGGATCAACTACTCCGTTTCGTGGTCGTGGAACAAATCCGTCGGGATCGACGGCACCGACCGGATCGCGTCGTTTAACGTCTCCGTGCCGTTCAGTATCTTTACCCGTCAGGGCTATCGCCGGGACAGCGCCATCGACAGGGCCTACGCCACGGCATCCGCCAGTCGGAACAGCGATGGCGACACGAGCTGGCAAACCGGCGTCAGCGGCACGCTGTTGGAAGACCGCAACCTGAACTACAGCGTGACGCAGGGACACACCAGCACCAACGGGTCAAGCGGAAGCGCCAGCGCCAACTGGCAGGCGACCTACGGCACATTGGGCGTGGGCTACAACTACAGCGACGATCAGCACGATCTCAACTGGCAGCTCTCCGGCGGGGTCGTCGGTCATGCCGACGGCGTGACCTTCAGCCAGCCGCTGGGCGACACCAACGTGCTGATCAAAGCGCCGGGGGCATCCGGCGTCAGCGTGGAAAACCAGACCGGCGTGAGAACCGACTGGCGAGGCTATGCGGTGATGCCGTATGCCACCGTCTACCGCTACAACCGCGTGGCGCTGGATACCAACACCATGAGCAACAACACCGACATCGAAAACAACGTCAGCAGCGTGGTGCCGACCAAAGGCGCGCTGGTGCGCGCCAGCTTTGATACCCGCATTGGCGTGCGCGCCCTGCTGACGGTAACGCGCGGCAACCAGCCCGTGCCGTTCGGCGCGGTGGTCCGTGAGACCCGGAGCGGTGTCACCAGCATGGTGGGGGACGACGGGCAAATTTACCTGAGCGGGCTGCCGCTGGAAGGCGAGCTGCTGATCCAGTGGGGCGAAGGGGCGCAGTCTCAATGTCGCGCTCACTATCGCTTATCGCCTGAAAGTCAGAACCAGGCCATTACCATGGCGGGGGCCAGCTGTGATCGTTAACGGGGATCCAAAGATGCGCATTTTACGCAACGTAATGAGCTTTGCGCTGCTGTGCAGCGCGATGCCCGCTTGGGCAACGATTTGTCAGAACGCCAATGGGGTGGCGAAGGATATCTCCTACGATCTCTCAAACGTTTTTAACAGCTCCAATAACAAACCTGGGCAGATTGTGACCCTGGCGCAAAAGTCTGGGCTGGTCGGCGTGAATGCCATATGTCCCAGAGGGACGACAGGCAAGTCCACCATGCGTAGCTACGTCACCAGTCTGCCGATAACGACGGTGATTGATAGCTACAAGTATGTGAAGCTCAATGACTATCTTGATGGCGCGATGCAGATCCACGATGACTTCGCGGGGACGTTCTATCCGCCGGCGAACTACATCCAGATGGGGGAGCACCCTAACGTTCCGAAGAACAAAGCGTTTCCGGTTACCGACTCAAAGCTGGTCTTTCGCCTGAGAGTCACCCGACGGTTTATCAATATGGTGGTGATCCCTCAGCAAACCATGTTCACCGTGTATGTGACCACCACGCCATCTGACTCCCTGAATACGCCGGTGTATACCATCAGCTATAGCGGTACCATTCAGGTGCCACAAAGCTGCGCGATAAATGCCGGGCAGGTGGTGGAGTTTGATTTTGGTGATATTGGCGCATCGTTGTTCAGCCAGGCGGGTGCCGGAAACCGTCCCCAGAAAGTCTCGCCACAAAGTAAAACCATTGCCATCAAGTGTACGAACGTGGAGGCCAATGCGTATCTGACGATGCGTATCGAGGCGGAAAAAATCGCTGGCAATGCGCTGGTATCCGATAACCCCGATCTGGGATTTGTGGTGGCGAACGATAGCGGCACGCCTCTGACGCCTAACAACCTGAACAGCAAAATTCCGTTCCGCCTGGATGACAGTGCACAGGCGCAGGTGGGGATCCGCGTCTGGCCGGTAAGCATTACCGGGAATAAACCCGCAGAAGGCCGGTTCACCTCTCGCGGCTATCTCCGCGTGGATTACGATTAAGGGGGAGAGATGCGGAACTGGAAAGGACATGTTACTGCGCTGGCGCTGGTGATGTTTCAGACCAACGCGTGGTCAGTGACAGCACTGGGCGAGATCAATATTCAGATGTCCGGCAATATTGTTGATTTTACCTGCGTCGCGGAAGGCAGCGACAGCGACAAGACCGTCACGCTGGGCACCTGGCCCACGAAACAGCTCAGCACCACCGGGAGCCGCACGCAGCCCATGCCGTTTACGCTGAAGCTGACCGGCTGTCCGCCGGGTGCCGCGTCGATTACGTTTTCGGGCAAAGCCGACGGGAGCAATAACGGTTTGCTGGCGCTGAACGACGCCAGTACAGCGAGCCGTGTCGCGGTAGAGATCAGGGATGCGGATAAAACGCGTCTGGCTCTCCAGCAGGCCAGCCAGCCGGTCTCGGTTGATGCGCAGGGGAATGCAACATTGTCGTTTTATGCCAATTATATTGCCACTGCAGATAACCCTCAGCCCGGACGAGCCGATGCGGATGCCACCTTTATGATTAACTATAATTAGCACTGACCGCACTCCCTGCAGCTCAGATAAGCTGCAGGGAGTGAATTCAGGTTAAAGCAGCTCGTGCGCTTTGGCGTAGTCGATTAATTCCACGATGCTTTGCACGCCCAGCTTGGAATAAATATTGGATTTATGCGCGCTAATGGTTTTGTTGCTTAATAGTAGCTGTTCAGCAATTTCCTTATTGGATAATCCATTCGCCAGATAGCGTAATACCGTGACCTCGCGATTTGATAATGGCATATCGACTGCCATCCCTTTCCCTGAACCCAAATGGTTTATAAAGTTCAGCGTTTCCGATGGGAAAAAGGAATAGCCCATCAGGATCATTTCTACGGCGTTGTAGATCTCACCCAAATCTTTTCGTTTACTGACGAAGCCATTTGCCCCGGCGCGAATGGCGCGACCCGCGTAAAATAACTCTGATTTAGATGAGAGGAACAGAACCTTAATGTCTTTGTTTAAGTTTCTGATTCTCTTAAGTAAAGCGAAAGCATCCGTGCCCGTGAGTTCAATGTCAAGGATCACCAGATCGATAGGGTGATTACGGATACAGTCAAGGACTTCATGGCTATCGCCAGACTTGAGCTTGACTGTGATATTCTTATTTTTCTGTAGCAGGACTTCTATCGACATTCTGACGATAGGATGTTCGTCCATAATGATAACGGATGCCGGTTTCATTTTTAATGCCTCAGATTGTTAAAAGCGTTATGCAGAGTTTGGTAAAACTCTCGAAATGCCGGAAGGATATAATGTGCAGATCCCTATACCGTAGTATTTCCCTGGAAAGAGCGAAAGCATCCTTGTTTACGTAATGAAAAGAACTATGCCTCAGCGCGGTCATCTCATTTGGCTGGTGTTGGCAAAAAGGTTTTTCTTATTCAGATTTGGTACGCATCTTATTATACAGGGTAAGTTTTTTCCGAAAACCCTGTAAATTAATATCCGCTTATGGGTTTGTATTATCTTCTGGATCTGAATCGCTATTTTTTTAAATTTAGCGGAAATATCCTGTTATCTCATTTACCGCATATTTTCATCTTTATGTAATAACAAAAAATAACACATATCTCTTTATGTTGATCAATTGTTAACAAAAATACGCATCATTTTGGGGGACTCGCCCGGTCTGATGAGGTGAACAATTGCCCTCGCAGGCCGTCAGACCTTCATCTGAAAGCGTGAAGGTTGACCTTCAGCTCCGCAACTCCTGCACAGGAGAACATGCTATCTGCTTCGCTTTTTCCTCCAGGGCGCAGTCGCTAAGCTGCTTGTTTTTACATCATTATCATCTTGTTAACGCTATCTGCATTCACTTAACGGATGGAGGAAAGTGCTGCCGTTCGTTCAATTTGTGGCATTTCACAAGGTTCTCGCCCATAAATTAGGAATAGTTATAATTTCGACTTTATTGTTAAAAATTAACATTTTTGAAACGCGAATGGTAAGTAAATTCTTAAAGCGCTTTAGGAAATAAGGGGTTAGGACGTGAGTGAAAACGTGCAGTCTGAGAGGTTATTAAGAAGATGCAACAATTCCTGTCGATGACTCAGCCCCAGCTTCACCAGGATGCAGCTAAGACGATAGATAATGCGGCTATAGGGACGATTCTGCATAAGGGCAATCTGACGTAACGTCTTGCCCCGGGAAAGTTCCTGCAGGATCGGCCATTCATTGCGGTTGAACCAGTCTTTGTCGGAGCCCTGTGGCGGGCGGGCATCCAGCAGGCTGTGCTGGAGTGCCGCGGCGTTCAGCTGGCGCTCGAGCACATGAAAGGGACCTGCCGCTTTGCAGAAAAGGCGGGTGTCGTAATTATCGGCCCGGACTAACAGCCAGGGCGTCAGGAACGGAGGAAACAGGCTATGCCTTCTCAACTGATCCAGTTTCTCCAGAAGCCCCGTTGACCGGCTTTCAATATCCACGACCAGACGGGCGGAGGGCCATTGGGTCTGTGCGATAAGGGCGTCGTCCAGCGTGGCGTAATCGCAGCAGCTGCTCAGGGGAAACTGCCCGTTGAGAAAACCGGTGCGCAGGAAATGATCCTCCGTCACCAGGAGAATAAACGGGGCGTCTGTTTTGCGGGGCTGGCTGATGGACTGGCTCAAAAATTCGAGCCGGTCGAAAAAGGGGGGAGCAAAAGGTGAGCGCGTAAATCCCAGTGCATCACTTCCTGTACGCCGCCGCCGGTAACGGCGCACTGTCATTCGCATGGTCTCCCTCCTGGAAATGGCGTTTTAATCCTCCGGCCATGTCCAGGACGGCCAGTAATATCCCTGGCCGAAGTCTGCGCCTGCCTGCAGTGCCCAGGTACGATCGCGTTCAGTCTCAATACCTTCGATAAGCACTTTCCCGGCAAGCTGAAAGCAAAGGGAAACCAGTTGCCTCAGCGCAGGGGTGTCGCGTAAACGCCAGAATGCTTCCTTATCTATTTTGATGCCGCTTAACGGAAGTCGACAGGATAAAAACGACTGCACTAAGACATCATCAATGTCATCCAGCCAGATAGCGTGCCCCTGTCTGCTCAGCTGCTGCAGATTCTGAACCACGCGCTGCTTCTGCGCGACGGACAGCGCCAAAAAAGCCGCAAGGTCGACAAGCTCAATATTGAGCGGCACGCAGGGGAGTCTGATGAGCCGCTGGAAGGACGCAGGCTCTGTCAGGACGGTTATCGGCAGATTAATAAAAAGGTTATGACCGTGCGGCGTATTTTTTAACGCAGCAAGCTGCGCCTCAAGCAGCGTTAGCGACCAGCCAGCGGACCGATCGCAAAAAAAATCCTCACTGTGCCGCGTATCGGCCAGGACGCTAAGGACCTCGACGCCAACCTGACGCAAAGAGGCGAGGGCGACGATAGGCTCAATCTTAATGCCGACGATGTCCTGAGAGAGGTACTGTAACCGGGGGGGCGTATCGATCAGGTTTTGCGCTGTCACTCCATTGTCCTGTTGTCTGTCAGCCTCCAGGCGGCCGGGATACCTGGCTCTAGTGTGACGAGCTGACGTTCAGGAAAACAGCAGGCGTTACTTAAATGCAACTAAGCCTTTTCGCAGCGCTAAATTTTACGGTAAAATAGGGAGGAATGTTGAGAAAATAGCCGTATTTACAATCGGCTAGCGGTAATTGGCCCTGAAAACGGAAAAGGCATTGACTCACCTGCCATTGACCGTATAATTCTTCGCGTTTCATCACCGCGAAGTACACGCTTCTCAGTGCGCCCTTAGCTCAGTTGGATAGAGCAACGGCCTTCTAAGCCGTAGGTCGTAGGTTCGAATCCTACAGGGCGTGCCATTTCATTTCATAGAGTTACGCCTCACTCACATCCTCCTGATTTCCGTTGTGGGACATATTTGGGACATCGACCCTAAAATTTATCGGTCATGAAGGACATTTATGTGGTATCTACTCGCAATTTCGCTTGCCGCACTTTCCCTTAATAAAAGCCTGGCTTACCTGCTGCTGGGATTAACGGCATTTCTCGGCTGGAACCAGAGCATTCTTGACGCCCCGGCGCTGCTGGTTATTGCGTCAATCGTTATTGGCTGGTCTGCTGTTGAATGGCTACGTAATAAGGATGATAAATATACTTATCTGATTGAAGGCCTGTGTGTGATCATCGCCGTTGCCCTGGTTATGCATGTGCTCCCGGGCTTCCATAATCCCAAAGTGCTGGATGCTGTCGTCGTTGGTCCGCAAAGCATACCGTTCAGTATGTACTTTAATATGGACAAGGCGGTGGTGCCGTTCTTTTTAATTACGTGCATGCCAACGCTATTCGTAGCAAAACCCCTCTATAAAATTGGCAAGCTCGGCTGGATAATATTGGTACTTGCGGTACCCGCACTGTTACTTCTGGCTGTGGCGTTGGGCGGGCTGAGAATTGAGCCACATGCGCCAGAATGGTTCGCGCAATTTGCCCTTGCGAATATTTTCTTCGTCTCTTTGGCCGAGGAAGCCCTGTTCAGAGGCTACCTGCAGCAGCGCTTGTCCCGGATCGTTCATCCTGTTGTCGCGTTGTTGATGGCCTCAGTCCTCTTTGGGCTGATGCATTATAGCGGCGGTTTACTGCTGATTATTTTTGCCAGCCTCTCCGGCATTATTTACGGCCTGGCGTGGATGTGGAGCGGCAGGCTCTGGGTTGCAACGTTATTCCATTTTGGGCTGAACTGCGTGCATTTATTGTTCTTCACCTATCCTGTGTATGCCCCTCATGCGGCTATGTGAGGCTTTTTAAATGAGTAGCCTAATAAATTTAGCTACCTCCGGATAAGCATAAAAAGCCCCCGCACTATCGGGGCTTTTTTATATCTGCCGGGCGCGCGAATAACAGTTTTACCTTCGCGCTATAATGAATAGAAGGCTAATGAATTTCGTTGTTGGCAGGCTTAAGGTTTTCTTAATCTAGAAATTATCTCGCATTAAAATTTGGATTTTTATCATTACGAAATCGGCTAAAAAGAAATTTTACACTTTTACGCCTAAACTGGATTGATACTAATTATCATTAGCGTTGTTGTATGCTTTAATCCTGTCCCACAAAGCTATGAGTGGTTACTCCCGTTGGTCTATTAAGGATATGTTCATGAATTCTCGCCTGCTGTCCTGCTTCTCGCTTGCCTTGTTGTCCTCATCCCTTTTCCTTTCCACACAGTCGGTTGCATCCGATAACAACGAAGGTATCGTTGTTTATAACGCGCAGCATGAAAACCTGGTGAAGTCGTGGGTTGACGGTTTTACCAAAGAAACCGGGATTAAAGTGACTTTGCGTAATGGTGATGACAGCGAGCTGGGTAACCAGCTGGTGCAGGAAGGCAGCGCATCGCCGGCAGACGTGTTCCTGACGGAAAACTCGCCGTCCATGGTGCTGGTGGATAACGCCAACCTGTTCGCACCGCTGGATGCCGACACCCTGAAGCAGGTACCGGCAGAGTATCGTCCGGCGCATGGCCGCTGGATCGGCATTGCTGCCCGCAGCACGGTGTTCGTCTATAACCCGGCGAAACTGAGCGAACAGCAGCTGCCTAAATCGCTGATGGATCTGGCGAAACCCGAGTGGAAAGGCCGCTGGGCGGCATCACCGTCAGGCGCGGATTTCCAGGCTATCGTGAGCGCGATGCTGGCCCTGAAGGGCGAGAAGGCCACCCAGGAATGGCTCAAGGCGATGAAAGCCAACTTCGTGGCCTATAAAGGCAACAGCACCGTGATGAAAGCGGTCAATGCGGGTCAGATTGATGGCGGGGTGATTTACCACTACTACCGCTTTGTCGATCAGTCCAAAACCGGTGAAAACAGCAAAAACACCCAGCTCTACTACTTTAAGCACCAGGACCCGGGCGCGTTTGTGAGCCTCTCCGGCGGTGGCGTGCTGGCGTCCAGCAAGCACAAAGCGCAGGCGCAGGCCTTCATCAAATACATTACCGGCAAAGAAGGTCAGGAAAGCCTGCGTACCAACAACGCCTTTGAATACGCCGTGGGCGTGAACGCGGCCTCAAACCCGAAACTGGTCCCGCTGAAAGATCTTGATGCACCGAAAGTTGAACCTTCAACGCTCAACAGTAAAAAAGTTATCGAGCTGATGACGCAAGCCGGCCTGCTGTGATCCTGAGAGTGAAGTGAAGGTCTTATGTCTGGTCTAAGTCTCGACATCGGAAAAAACAGAGTGCAGGAGCCTGCCCGCAGGTGTCCTGCACTGCCGATGGTTGCGTTAGCTGTCTTGTTTTCATTACTGGCGCTTCTGCCTTTGGGTTTTATCATTGCCATTGGCATTGAGACGGGCTGGGAAACCATTAAGGCGCTGGTGTTTCGCCCGCGTGTGGCTGAGCTGCTCAGCAACACGCTGTGGCTGACGGCCCTGGCGGTTCCGCTGTGTATCGTGACGGGCGTGGCGATTGCCTGGCTCACCGAGCGCACGCAGCTTGCCGGACGGGGCATCTGGTCCGCGCTGGCGGTCGCCCCGCTGGCCATTCCCGCGTTTGTGCAAAGCTATGCCTGGGTGAGCGTGGTTCCGTCGATGCACGGGCTCTCCGCGGGCGTGTTTCTCTCCGTGCTTGCCTACTATCCCTTTATCTACATGCCGGTTGCCGCGGTGCTCCGCCGCCTTGACCCGACGCTCGAAGATGTCGCCGCGTCGCTCGGCACACCGCCGTGGAAGGTCTTTTTCCGCGTGGTGCTACCCCAGCTCAAGCTGGCTATCTGCGGCGGCGCGCTGCTGGTGGCGCTGCACCTGCTGGCGGAATATGGTCTGTACGTGATGATCCGCTTTGATACCTTCACCACGGCCATTTATGACCAGTTTCAGTCTACCTTCAGCGGCCCGGCAGCAAACATGCTGGCGGGCGTGCTGGCGTTATGCTGCCTCGCTATCCTGGTGCTGGAAGGCGTGACGCGTGGAAAAGCACGCTACGCGCGCATTGGCGCCGGGGCTGCGCGCGAGCAGAAACGCTGGCCGCTAAAGCCTGCGGCTGCCGCGCTGGGGCAGCTGTTTTTCATGGTGCTGATCGTCCTGGCGCTGGGCGTGCCGTTAGCTGTTCTGTGTCGCTGGATTTGGCTCGGCGGGGTGGAAAACTGGATGAGCGCCGATCTCTGGCACTCGCTGCGCCAGACGCTGATGCTCGGCGTGGGCGGCGCGCTGCTGACGACGACGTGTGTGATCCCCATTGCGTGGCTCGGTATCCGCTACCCGCACCGTATCTTCCGGATGCTGGAAGGGTGCATCTATATCACCAGTTCGCTGCCGGGCATTGTCACGGCGCTGGCGCTGGTCACCGTCACCATTCATTACGCCCGTCCCATTTACCAGACGGAAATTACCCTGTTCCTTGCCTACCTGCTGATGTTTATGCCCCGCGCGCTCATCAACCTGCGGGCGGGAATTGCGCAGGCGCCGGTTGAGCTGGAAAACGTGGCGCGCAGCCTTGGCAGCACGCCCGCGAAGGCGCTCTGGAGCGTCACGATGCGGCTGGCCGCGCCGGGGGCGGCGGCGGGGGCCGCGCTGGTCTTCCTCGGCGTCAGCAACGAGTTGACTGCCACGCTGTTACTCTCTCCCCTGGGCACGCGCACGCTCTCTACCGGATTCTGGGCGCTGACCAGCGAAATTGACTATGTCGCCGCCGCGCCTTACGCGATGCTGATGATCCTGATTTCCCTCCCGCTGACCGCCATTCTCTATATGCAGTCGAAGAAAATTGCAGGGCTATGACATGCTTGAATTAACCGCCATTTCTAAATCGTTTGCTGATGTGCAGGTGCTCGACAGCTTAAACCTGAGCGTTGCGCCGGGGAGCAGAACGGCCATTGTCGGGCCGTCGGGGTCAGGTAAAACCACGCTGCTGCGTATCCTTGCCGGGTTTGAGACGCCCGACACCGGTCGTATTGTTATGCAGGGGAGAACCCTGTTTGATGAAAACCGTTTTGTCCCTGCCCACCAGCGCGGGATCGGTTTTGTGCCTCAGGAGGGCGCGCTGTTCCCGCACCTCAACGTGGCAGACAACATTGCCTGGGGGCTGGACGGGACCCGCCACGAAAAACGCCAGCGCGTTGAGGCGCTGATGGAGATGGTTTCGCTGGACAGGCAGCTCGCCACGCACTGGCCTCACGAGATTTCCGGCGGACAGCAGCAGCGCGTGGCCCTTGCCCGTGCGCTGGCCCAGCGTCCTTCACTGATGCTGCTGGATGAACCGTTCTCGGCTCTGGATACTGGCCTGCGCGCCATGACGCGAAAGGCCACGGCCGATCTGCTGGCCGAAGCGGGCGTGGCCTCGATTCTGGTTACCCACGATCAGAACGAAGCGCTCTCCTTTGCCACGCATGTTGCCGTCATGCGTTCCGGACGCTTCACGCAGGTCGGGACGCCTTATGAGGTTTACACCCGTCCCGTTGACGAAGAGACGGCGCTGTTTCTTGGTGATGCGCTGATCCTGCCTGCGCAGCTCACCGCGGGCTACGCCCTCTGCGCCCTGGGTGAGGTGCCCACAGACAACCCGCTGGCGACAGGGCAGGGCAGAGTGATGCTGCGCCCGGAGCAGCTGAGCGTGACGGCATGCGCCTCACATGAAAGCCCGATCTCCATTCTTGATGTGGATTTTACCGGTCACCTGTCGACGCTCACCCTTGGGCTTACCGGACAGCCGCAGCCCGTGACCCTCAAGACCGTCAGCCAGCCAGGATGGAACCCGGGCACGGCGGTTCGCATTGATATTGCTGGCACCGCGCGTGTATTCGACTATTCTTAATATTCATTAATAATTTCATGCAATGGACTGTTATAAAAGAATTTTCCAGAATATATGGCATTTCCTGAGATTCTCTACCATGCTCATAAAACCTCACCATCATGCGTGAGGTTTTTCGTAGTTGCTGATTAATCTCAAGGAAAAAGGTTATGAAAAAGACGACTGCTATTTTGTTGGGAACGGCGTTACTGTTTACGACCAATGCTTTTGCTGCCCAACTGCTGACTAAAAATGAGTTCAAGAAAGTCGAGTCTCAGTATCAAAAAATCGGTACGGTAAGCACCTCAAATGAAGTATCGGTTGATGATGCAAAAAAAGAACTGATTGAGAAAGCCGATAAGCAAGGCGCGGATGTTCTGGTGCTCACCTCAGGGAACACCAACAATAAAATTCACGGTACGGCTAATATCTACAAGAAAAAATAACGTCATTGCAGCCACCCCATTTTGGGGTGGTTGTTCCTCATCCTGTCTCCCCACCTCTTCCTGTTGTTCGCGGTTACGCTTGCTAACGCACGGATAATGCGTATAGTTCTCATTTGCATTGCTATCAATACATTCTAAGGCCTGACAACGGGCTATTTTTGCGCGCACTTTCAAATGAGTTAACGATGAACAACACCAGAATACACAAAACGCTGCTGGCGCTCGCCGTTGGCGCGGTAACGCATTCCGCCTTCGCGGCGGACGATCAAAAAGAAGATACCCTCGTTGTGCACTCTGCACCGGTCAGCGATTTCAAACCCGGTGGGGACCAGCTGGTACCGGCCTTCCTTGACGGACAGGTGGCGAACGGCGGGCGTATGGGGATGCTCGGTCAGCAGAACGCCATGGACGTGCCGTTCAACATCATCAGCTACACCTCGAAGCTGGTGGAAGATCAGCAGGCGAAAACCATTGCTGATGTGATCGCCAACGACGCGGGCGTACAGTTCGTTCAGGGGTACGGCAACAGCGCGGAAACCTACCGCATCCGTGGCCTGAAGTTCGACGGCGACGACATGACCTTTGGCGGTCTGTCCGGCGTGCTGCCGCGTCAGGTGGTGGATACGCAGATGGTTGAGCGCATTGAGATCTTCAAAGGGGCAAACGCCCTGATGAACGGCGCGGCGAGCTCGGGCGTGGGCGGGATGATCAACCTTGAGCCAAAACACGCGGGCGAACTCCCGCAGGCGAAAGTGGGCCTGGACTACACCTCCGATTCTCAGATTGGCACCACGCTGGATGCGGGCCGTCGCTACGGCGACAGCGACCAGTTTGGCGCGCGGGTGAACCTGGTCCACCGCGAAGGGGAAACCGGCATACCGAACGACCGCCGCCGCACCACGCTGCTCTCCACCGGTCTGGATTACAAAGGCGACCGTTTCCGCACCTCGCTGGATCTGGGTTATCAGAAGAAAACCTTCCACGGCAGCCCGACCAGCGTCAATATTTCGGCGGTGGATTTCGTGCCCGAGCCGCCGAAAAACGATCGCAATTTCTCGCAGAAGTGGGCCTACAGCGATATCGAAAACGAATTTGGGATGTGGCGCAGCGAGTACGACATTACCGATAACTGGACGGCCTATACCGGCCTGGGCGCGCAGCACGCGCACGAAGAAGGGATCTACAGCGCGCCGAAGCTGCTGGATAAAAGCGGTAACGCAACGGTCAGCCGACTGGATACCAACCGCATCAGCGATTCCGTCAGCGGCATGGCGGGCATTCGCGGCAACTTCAACACCGGCTTCGTCTCGCACAAGGTCAACGTTGGCTATTCTGCGATGACCAAAAATGAAAAGATCGCGTGGAAAATGTCGGCGACGAAGGATAACCCGACCACCAACATCTACCACAACACCGGCGTGGATATGCCAGACAGCACCAACCTCAACGGCTCCGGCGGTAAATACAGCGATCCGCTGACCAGCGGGCGCACCCGCACCCAGGGCTGGCTGCTGAGCGATACCCTGGGCGTGCTTGACGACAAGCTGCTTTTCACCGCAGGCGCGCGCCATCAGAAAGTGGTCGTTCGCGGGTATAACAAAGTTACTGGCGCAGAGAACGACGCGGACGGCTTCGACGGCAGCCGCTGGATGCCAACCTACGGCGTGGTTTACAAACCGTGGGAAGAAATTTCCCTTTACGCCAACCACACCGAAGCGCTGCAGCCGGGCAAAACCGCGCCTAACACCGCCACCAACTACGGCCAGAGCACCGGTATCGTTCACTCTAAGCAGAACGAAGTGGGCGTGAAGGCGGACTTTGGCCGCGTGGGCGGATCGCTTGCGCTGTTTGAGATCAAGATGCCGTCGGCGATCCTCGACAGCAACAATCACTACGGCCTGGACGCCGAGCAGCGTAACCGCGGCGTGGAGCTGAACGTCTTCGGCGAGCCGATGCTCGGGATGCGCCTCAACGCCAGCGCCACCTGGCTGCAGGCGGAGCTGACCAAAACCAAAAACGGCGTAAATCAGGGCAACGATGCCATTGGTGTCCCGAACGTCTACGCCGTGCTGGGCGCGGAATACGACATCAAGCCCGTTGACGGTTTGACAGCGACCGCCCGCGTGAACCACTCCGGCACGCAGTACGCTGACCTGGCAAACACCAAAAAGCTGGACAGCTACACCACGCTGGATCTGGGCATGCGCTATCGCTTCGCGGTGAACCACAATGCAAACCAGATGACCGTGCGCGCAGGCATCGACAACGTGACCAACGAGAACTACTGGGCCAGCGTAGACGATTCCGGCACTTACATCACTCAGGGCGAACCGCGGACCTTTAAGGTCTCGGTTGGCTACGAGTTCTAAGCGTTCCACCTCGTTATCCGGGGCAGGGACGCCCCACACCTCCGCCGTTGTGTTATAAAATTGTAATAAAAGCTTCTTAGACTGGTCGCCGACTCCTTACCTCTTGGCCAATGACAGGAAGCCACTATGGGCAGACCCCTCAAATCCGTTTTTAAAAAAGAACATCGCGACGACATCGCTAACCGCAGCGCGAACCCGGTATTCTCCGAGGTTGCAGAGGTGTTCCTCTCCCGCCGTCGTTTTCTCCAGATGGGCGCCGTGGCGGGCGCTGCCGTTTCATTCCCCTTTCTGATCAAACCCGAAAATGCGATTGCCGCGGTATCAAAGCCTTCTGCACTGGCAAAAGCGGTTTCCCTGGGCTTTACCAGCATCGACGTCTCCACGGAAGATACGGTGAGGGTGCCGGAAGGCTATATCGCCCGCCCGTTTTATCGCTGGGGGGATCCGACGGGGCTCAAAAACAACATGCCGGCCTTTAAGCCGGATGCCAGCAACACCGTGGACGAACAGGCTGCGCAGGCGGGCATGCATCATGACGGCATGGCGTGGTTTAGCCTGCCGCAGGGGGAGCAAAACCCGGAGCATGGCCTGCTGGCAATGAACCATGAATACATCGACAACGGGATGCTGTTTACCGACGGTACGGCGAACTGGAGCCTCGACAAGGCCCGCAAGGGGCAGAACGCGATGGGCGTGTCGGTGGTGGAAGTGAAAAAATCGGGCAGCGACTGGCAGGTGGTTCGCCCGTCTTCGTATGCCCGCCGCATTACCGTCAATACGCCGATGCAGCTTACCGGCCCGGCGCGGCATCAGGACTTAATGAAAACCGCCGCCGACCCGCAGGGGGAGCGCGTGCTGGGCACCATGCAAAACTGCGCTAACGGCCACACGCCGTGGGGCACCTATCTCACCTGCGAGGAAAACTGGTCGGATATTTTTGTCAAAAAAAGCGATCTCAACCCGCTGGAAAAACGCTACGGGATCAGCGACAGCGATGAATCCTACCGCTGGAACGAGGTGGACGAGCGGTTCAGCGTTGATAAAACCCCTAACGAACCTAACCGCTTCGGCTGGGTCGTGGAGATCGATCCCTACAACCCGACCTCCACGCCGCGCAAGCACACCGCCCTGGGCCGCTTCAAGCATGAGGGGGCGGCCGTCACGCTTGCCGCCGATAACCGCGTGGTGGTCTATATGGGGGACGACCAGAAGTTCGAGTACATCTATAAGTTTGTCTCGGACAAAAAATACGATCCCGCGAACCGTGAAGCCAATATGCAGCTGCTGACGTCCGGCACGCTGTACGTTGCCCGCTTCAACGAAGACGGGAGCGGCGACTGGCTGCCGCTGATCTTCGGGCAAAAGGGTCTGGATAAGAGCAACGGGTTTGAAAACCAGGGCGATCTGCTGATTAAAACCCGCCTGGCGGCAGACGCGGTGGGGGCAACGAAGATGGATCGCCCCGAGTGGATAGCGGTCGACCCGCACGCCAGCGGCAGCGTCTACTGTACGCTCACCAACAACAGCGATCGCGGGAAGGAGGGTAAGGCACCGGTTGATGCCGCCAACCCGCGCGCTAATAACGTGTTTGGTCATATTATGCACTGGCACGAAGAGGGGGCCGATCCTGCTGCCGCTCGCTTTAAGTGGGATATTCTGGTGATGGGCGGGCGGACCGACAGCGACGATCCGAAGGCTAAAGGTTCCATGCAGGGGGCGGCCTTCGGCAGCCCCGATGGCCTGTCGTTCGATCATCAGGGCGTGCTGTGGATCCAGACCGACGTCTCTTCCAGCACCATCAATAAGAAAGCCTACGAGGGGATGGGCAATAACCAGATGGTGGCCACCATTCCGGGCACCAACGAGTACCGTCGTTTCCTGACCGGACCGCGCGGGTGTGAAATCACCGGGATTGCGTTTACGCCGGATAACCGGACGCTGTTCATCAACATTCAGCATCCGGGGGAGGGCGGGGATGATATCACCGACCCTGCTAACCCTCGCGCTGTTTCCAACTGGCCAGACGCGAATCCGAACGGACGCCCGCGTTCCTCAACGGTGGTCATCGTCAAAGCGGACGGCGGGATCATCGGCTCATAACCTTGCATCGCCGGGGGCATGCCGTGCCCCCGGCGTTAAACTTGCTACCGCCAGCATGAAGTGTTAAAACGTGCCCCTTCTAAAAAAGAGACAGGGGTAGGACGTGAAAGACGCGTCATCCGCTTCAGGCCATGGTAGCGCTGAAGCCTCGTCGGATCAGAATCCGACGCTGCAACGTGGTTTGCAAAATCGACATATTCAGTTAATTGCCCTTGGCGGCGCAATCGGTACCGGGCTCTTTCTCGGCATCGGCCCCGCTATTCAGATGGCCGGTCCGGCGGTGCTGCTGGGTTACGGTATCGCCGGGATTATCGCCTTCCTGATCATGCGCCAGCTTGGCGAGATGGTCGTTGAAGAGCCGGTGTCAGGCTCCTTCGCGCATTTTGCCTATAAATACTGGGGTCCGTTCGCAGGCTTCCTCTCCGGCTGGAACTACTGGGTGATGTTCGTGCTGGTCGGGATGGCGGAGCTGACCGCCGCAGGCATCTATATGCAGTACTGGCTGCCGGATGTCCCGACGTGGATCTGGGCGGCGGCCTTCTTCATCATCATTAACGCCGTTAACCTCGTCAACGTCCGCCTGTATGGCGAAACCGAGTTCTGGTTTGCGCTGATCAAGGTGCTGGCGATTATCGGCATGATCGGCTTCGGCCTGTGGCTGCTGTTCTCTGGTCACGGCGGCGAGCGCGCCACGATCGATAACCTTTGGCAGCACGGCGGCTTCCTGGCGACCGGCTGGAAAGGGCTGATCCTCTCGCTGGCAGTGATCATGTTCTCCTTCGGCGGGCTGGAGCTGATTGGCATCACCGCCGCGGAAGCGCATGACCCGCACAAAAGCATTCCGAAAGCGGTTAACCAGGTGGTGTACCGTATCCTGCTGTTCTACATCGGCTCGCTGGTGGTGCTGCTGGCGCTCTACCCGTGGGTAGAAGTGAAATCCGACAGCAGCCCGTTCGTGATGATTTTCCACGATCTGAACAGCAACGTGGTGGCTTCTGCGCTGAACTTCGTCATTCTGGTGGCGTCGCTGTCGGTCTATAACAGCGGCGTTTACTCCAACAGCCGCATGCTGTTTGGTCTCTCCGTGCAGGGTAACGCGCCGAAATTCCTCACCCGCGTCAGCCGTCGCGGCGTGCCGGTGAACTCGCTGTTCCTTTCCGGGGCGATTACCTCGCTGGTGGTGCTGATCAACTATCTGCTGCCGAAAGAGGCCTTCGGCCTGCTGATGGCGCTGGTTGTCGCTACGCTGCTGCTGAACTGGATCATGATCTGCCTCGCGCACCTGCGATTCCGCGCGGCGATGCGCCGCAAGGGGCGCGAAACGCAGTTCAAAGCGCTGCTTTACCCGGCGGGGAACTACCTCTGTATCGCGTTCCTGGCGTTGATTCTGATGCTGATGTGCACCATGGATGAGATGCGCCTCTCGGCGATGCTGCTGCCGGTGTGGGTGGTGTTCCTGTTTATCGCGTTTAAGCTCTCACGCAAAAAGTAGCCCGTTTTTCTCCCTCTCCCTGTGGGAGAGGGCCGGGGTGAGGGTAACAGACCGCACCTGCCTTCACGCCCGGTGGCGCTGCGCTTACCGGGCCTACAAAACACTGCTTCATCTTTATCGTGACCCCTCTCCCAAATCTTCTACGATCCACAGGAACATTATTTTGTAATCGATTACTTTTCATTTGAATCATTTTGTAATCGATTACTTTTTCCGGGTGAGGCTTATTATGGTGTCAACTGAAAGTAGTGAAAAGACGATAGCGCAGCATCGGCTGCTGGTGCCGCGGCTGTCGCTGATGATGTTTCTGCAGTTTTTTATCTGGGGTAGCTGGTCGGTTACGCTAGGGCTGGTGATGACCCAGCACAACATGTCTCTGCTGATTGGCGATGCGTTCTCCGCCGGGCCTATCGCCTCCATTCTCTCGCCGTTCGTGCTCGGCATGCTGGTGGACCGCTTCTTCGCCTCGCAGAAGGTGATGGCGGTGATGCACCTGGCGGGCGCGGCGATCCTCTGGTTCGTGCCGGGGGCGCTGATTGCCGAGAACGGCGCGCTGCTGATTGGCCTGCTGTTTGGCTACACGCTCTGCTACATGCCGACGCTGGCGCTGACCAACAACATCGCGTTTCACAGCCTGGCAAACGTGGATAAAACCTTCCCGGTGGTGCGCGTGTTCGGCACCATCGGCTGGATCGTGGCGGGCATTTTCATCGGCGTCACCGGCGTGGCGGCAAGCGTTACCATCTTTCAGGTGGCGGCGGCCAGCTCCGTGCTGCTGGCGCTTTACAGCCTGACGCTGCCGCACACGCCTGCTCCGGCGAAAGGCCTGCCGGTGAAGGTGCGCGATCTTTTCTGCGCGGATGCCTTTGCGCTGCTCAAAACCCGCCACTTTTTCGTCTTCTCCGTCTGCGCGATGCTGATCTCCGTCCCGCTCGGCACCTATTACGCCTACACCGCCTCGTATCTGGCGGATGCGGGAATTGCCGACGTCAGCACCGCCATGTCCTTCGGGCAGATGTCCGAGATCGTCTTCATGCTGGTTATTCCGCTGCTGTTCCGCCGTCTGGGCGTGAAGGTCATGCTGCTGATCGGCATGCTGGCGTGGTTTGTGCGTTACGCCATGTTCGCACTGGGCGTCAGCGAGGAGGGGCGCATTCTGCTGTATCTCGGCATCCTGCTGCACGGCGTCTGCTACGATTTCTTCTTTGTCGTCGGCTTTATCTACACCGACCGCGTGGCGGGCGAAAAGGTGAAAGGCCAGGCCCAGAGCATGATCGTGATGTTCACCTACGGCATCGGCATGCTGCTCGGCTCGCAGATTTCCGGCGCGCTCTATAACCGCCTGGTGGCAGGGCAGATCGTGCCGCAGGCGTGGGTGACATTCTGGTGGATTCCGGCGGTAGCGGCCGCGGCGATCGCGCTGATTTTCCTTCTCACGTTTAAGTATGACGATGACAAGGCGTAACGTTCAGGAGGTGGTATGAGGACGATGAAAGGACCCGGCATTTTTCTGTCGCAGTTTATTGGCGCAGAAGCGCCGTTTAATTCGCTCGACGGGCTGGCTGAATGGGCGGCAGGTAAAGGTTATAAGGCGGTGCAGATCCCCTGCAACCATCCGCACATCTTTGACGTCGAGAAAGCCGCAGAGAGCCAGACCTACTGCGACGACATCGCCGCTAAGCTGGCCGCACACGGGCTGGTTATCAGCGAACTGTCGACCCATCTGGAAGGGCAGCTCGTGGCGGTGAACCCCGCCTACAGCGACGCGTTTGACCACTTTGCGCCCGCTTCCGTGCGCGGTAACGAGGCGGCGCGTCGGGCGTGGGCCACGGAGAAGCTGAAGCAGGGGGCGGTCGCCTCGGCAAGATTAGGTCTGAAAGCACACGCCACCTTCTCCGGCTCGCTGGCGTGGCCGTTTTTCTATCCGTGGCCGCCGCATAACGAGCAGCGTTTTCAGGAAGCATTCGAGGAGCTGGCGACCCGCTGGCGGCCGATTCTGGATACCTTCGACGAGCAGGGCGTGGACGTCTGCTTTGAGCTGCATCCGGGGGAAGATCTGCACGACGGCGTCACCTTCGAGCGTTTTCTTGCGCTGGTGGACAACCATCCGCGCTGCAACATTCTCTATGATCCAAGCCATATGCTGCTCCAGCAGATGGACTATCTGACCTTTATCGACATCTTCCATGCGCGTATTAAAGCGTTCCACGTGAAGGATGCCGAGTTTCGCCCCAGCGGGCGCAGCGGCGTCTACGGTGGTTACCAGCCGTGGATCAACCGCGCCGGACGCTTCCGCTCGCCCGGCGACGGGCAGATCGACTTCAAAGGCATTTTCGGCAAGTTGACCCAGTACGACTATGACGGCTGGGCGGTGCTGGAGTGGGAGTGCTGCCTTAAGGATGGCGATACCGGGGCGAGTGAAGGCAGTGAATTTATCCGCCGCCACATCATTCCGGTTGCCGGGCGCGCGTTTGACGATTTCGCCGCAGGGGGCAGCCATGATTAACGTCGGGATCGTCGGCAGCGGGTTTATTGGCCCGGCACATATCGAGGCGCTCAGGCGCCTTGGGTTTGTTCAGGTGGTCGCGCTGTGCGACGGCTCGCTCGTTAAGGCGCAGGAAAAGGCGCGCCTGCTAAACGTACCGCACGTGTACGGTAGCGTTGAGGAGCTGCTCGCGCACCCTGATTTGCACGTGGTGCACAACTGCACGCCGAACCACCTGCATGCACAGATTAACCGCCAGATCCTGCGCGCGGGCAAGCACGTGTTTTCCGAAAAGCCGCTGTGCATGATCCCTGAGGAGGCGCGCGAGCTGGTGGCGCTGGCAGAGCTGGCGGGCGTGGTGCATGGCGTGAGCTTTGTCTATCGTCAGTTTGCGATGGTGCGTCAGGCGGCGAGCATGATGCGCGCGGGCACCCTCGGGCGGCTGTTCGCCTCGCACGGCAGCTATTTGCAGGACTGGATGCTGCTGGAAACCGACTACAACTGGCGGGTGGATGCCGCGCTCGGCGGTGCGTCGCGGGCGGTGGCGGATATCGGTTCCCACTGGTGCGATACGGTGCAGTTCGTTACCGGGCGGCGCATTACCGAGGTGATGGCTGATTTATCCATCGTCTGGCCGACGCGCAGGGCCAGCAAGGTCGGGAATCAAACCTTCTCCCACGACGAGCAGGCGGAGTATGTAGACAAACCGGTCACGACCGAAGACTCCGGCTCGGTGCTGTTCCGCTTTGACGACGGCAGCAAGGGCTGCTTTAGCATCTCGCAGGTGAGCGCCGGGCGTAAAAACCGCCTGACGTTTGAGATCAACGGCAGCGAGCGCTCGCTGGCGTGGGACCAGGAGGTGCCGCAGCAGCTGTGGATCGGCCATCGCGCGCAGGCCAACCAGACGCTCACCGACGATCCGGGGCTGATGAACCCTGACGTGGCCGACAGCGCCCGCTTCCCCGGCGGACATATCGAAGGCTGGCCGGACGCCTTCAAAAATATGATGGCGCAGTTCTACCGCGCCGTGCAGGCGGGCGCGATGCCGGAGACGCCGCAGTTTGCGACGTTTCACGATGGCGCAAACGTGATGTATATCATTGATGCCATTGTGAAAAGCCATCAGCAGCAGCGCTGGGTGCGCGTGGAACAATAACGCGTTGCCCGGTTCGCCGGGCAATAAATTTATGGTAGCCTGCACAAAACGCTAACCGCAGGATGTGTCGTCGCTATGTCAATTCAGAAAATCGCTCAGCTGGCCGGGGTCTCCGTGGCGACGGTCTCCCGCGTGCTGAATAACAGCGACACCGTGAAGGCGAAAAATCGCGAGCGCGTTCTGCGGGCGATTCAGGAGAGCAACTACCAGCCAAACCTGCTCGCCCGTCAGCTGCGCACCGCTCGCAGCTATATGATCCTGGTGATGGTGTCCAACATTGCCAACCCGTTCTGCGCCGAAGTGGTGAAGGGCATCGAAGCCGAGGCGGAGAAAAACGGCTACCGCATTCTGCTGTGCAACTCCGGCTCGGACATCGAGCGCTCCCGCTCGGGCTTAAGCCTGCTCTCCGGCAAAATCGTCGACGGCATTATCACCATGGACGCCTTCTCGAAGCTGCCGGAGCTGGCCGCGCTGATTGGTTCTGCACCGTGGGTGCAGTGCGCCGAATATGCCGATGCGGGCGCGGTCTCCTGCGTCGGCATCAATGATGTGGACGCTTCACAGCATGCCGTCAGCCAGCTGGCCGACGGCGGCCGCAAGCGTATCGCGATGATCAACCACGATCTCAGCTACAAATATGCCCGCCTGCGCGAACGCGGCTACAAGAGCGTGATCCACCTGCGCGATCTGGACTATCAGGCGGTGGAGTATGCCAGCGATCTCAGCTCCGGGGCGGGCATGGCGGCGATGCAAAACCTGTTAAAAAATAATCCGCCGGATGCGGTATTTGCCGTTTCCGATACGCTGGCGGCGGGCGCGCTGCGCGCCATTCAGCAGGCAGGTCTTCGGGTGCCAGAGGATATTGCCGTGGTCGGCTTTGACGGTACGGAGCTGGCGGACATGATTTCGCTCACCACCATCGAACAGCCGTCGCGGGATATCGGGCGCAAGGCGGTCGATCTGCTCTTAAATAAGATCGACAACCCGGACGCGCCCACGGAAAGGGTGATGATGGACTGGCGCTTTATTTCCCGCGCCAGCACCTGATTATCTGGCAATAACGCCTGTCAGGGAGCGAATATCATTCCCCGTAGGCGACTGGTGAATGCGCAGACCAAATTCATCCACCACCGCGAAAATATGGTCGAAGATGTCGGCCTGAATCTCCTCATATTCCGCCCAGACCACCGTGTTGGTGAAGGCGTATATTTCAATCGGCAGGCCGTTGGCGTCCGGCGCGAGCTGGCGCACCATCAGCGTCATATCTTTACGAATGCGTGGGTGGTTGCGCAGATATTCGTTCAGGTAGGCGCGGAAGGTGCCGATATTGGTCATCTTGCGCAGGTTTAATACCGATTCCCCTTCACCGTTCTGCTGATTCCACAGGCTAATTTCCTCATGACGTGCGGCCAGATAGGGCTTCAGCAGTTTCGCCTGAATGAGCTTCTGCTGCTCCTGTTCGTCGAGAAAATGAATGCTGGTGGTATCAATGTTCAGGCTGCGCTTAATGCGTCGTCCGCCGGAGGCCGACATGCCGCTCCAGTTGATAAAGGCGTCGGAGACCAGCGCCCACGTCGGAATGGTCGTAATCGTATTATCGAAATTGCGCACTTTCACGGTGGTCAGGCCGATATCCGTCACCGTGCCGTTGGCACCGTATTTCGGCATCTCCAGCCAGTCGCCGAGCTTGAGCATATCGTTGGCGGAAAGCTGGATACCCGCTACAAGTCCAAGTATCGGGTCTTTAAACACCAGCATCAGCACGGCGGCCATGGCGCCCAGACCACTGATCAGAATCGCCGGAGACTGGCCAATCAGCAGGGAGATAATCAATATTCCCACCAGAATGGCGCTCACCAGCTTGATGCCCTGGAAAATCCCCTTTAGCGGCAGCTGCGACGCGGTGGCCATTTTCTGCGACAGATTGAAAATCACGTCCAGCAGCGAGAAGAAGGAGAGCAGGGCATAGACCATCACCCACAGCTTCGCGCAGGTGGTGAGTATTTCCGCCGCTTCGCTGCCCTTTTGCAGCCACAGTACCGCCTGGACGTTGACGATTATCCCCTGAAGGGTAAAGGCCAGACGGTGAAATAATTTATTCTGGGTGATGATCTGCAGCCATAAATGGCTGCTGGCCTGCGCGCGCTTTTCGAATGCGCGAAGTACCCCTTTGTGCAGAATAAAATGAACGATGATGGCGGTAAGAAAAATAATACCAAAGATAATCACTAAAGAGGTGGTGTGATTAATTTCAATGCCTAACTCTTCAACCTGAGCAATCAATTCCTGCATAACGTCTCCTGTATTTTTGCAGCCCCATAATGGCGGCTGCGGATCTATTATGCAAATTCACGAACTTATTTGGCGGCCTGACAGATCTTCGCCACCGGCAGGCACAGGCTATGGCGGATACGCAGTGTCGCCAGAGCAAGTACCACCATCATGGTCGTTTCCACCATCAGGAAGACGTTCACCGCCTGGGTGTAATCCCCGTGATGGTTTTGAAGCGCGTGCAGCAAAATGGCGCCAAAAATGGCCGGGCCGAGGCCCAGCGCGGCCTGCTGCAGGGTGCTTAAAATAGCGCTCGCGGCTCCCGCGTCGTCAGGCTGAATGTCGCGCATCCCGATGCAATAGAAGCTGTTCACGATCAGCGCCTGCCCGTAGCCCACCAGTCCGGTCGCGGGTGCCAGCGTCAGGGTGGTATTCTCCATGCCCCAAACGCGGAACGTGGCGATCAGCGCCAGCAGGCCGGTAATCTGGATCGCCAGACCCGTCAGCAGGATTGTGCTGGTGCTGTAGCGGGCAATCAGCCGCGGCGCGAACCAGGCCGAAACAAAGTAGGTCACGCCAAGGGCGATAAAACTGTTCCCGGACTGCCACGGCGCCATCCCCAGACCGGTTTGCATGGTCAGTGCCATACAGAACATAAACCCGGACCAGGCGCTGAAAAAGAGCATCGCAATCAGGACGCCAAAGCGCACGCTGCGAAGCGCAAGCAGGCGCGGCGGGATCAGCGGGTGGGCATTCTCACGCTCTTTTTTGCGCGCGTTCAGCGCCATCAGCCAGGCCAGCGGGACAAGGGCGAGCAGCATCGCCTTCAGCGGCCAGGACCAGTGCCACTGGGGGCCGAGCGCCATCGGGAACAGCAGGCAGCAAAGCATGACCGCCAGCAGCGCGGTACCCGGCCAGTCGATGCGTGACGGCGTCTCGCGACGGGTTTCCGGTACGAAGCGGCGGCTCAGCGCCAGCACCACCAGACAAATCGGCACGTTGATAAAGAAGGCGTTACGCCAGCCCAGCCCGGCGATATCCGCCGATACCAGCCAGCCGCCGCCCATTTGTCCCACGATAAACGCAATCCCGCCGATGCCGCCGAACAGGCTGATGGCTTTGGCGTGGGCGGTGCCTTTCAGCGTGACGTGCAGCGTGGCAAGAATTTGCGGCACGATCAGTGCGGCCCCCGCGCCCTGAACGATGCGCGCGGCGAGCAGCTGTTCAATGTTCCCCGCCATTCCGCACAGCAGCGAGGCCAGGCCAAAGCTCGCCACACCCCACATGAACAGACGACGACGGCCAAAGTTATCTCCCAGCTTGCTGCCGAGCGCGAGGCAGACGGCAAAGGCCACGCCGTAGAGGGCGACGATCAGCTCCAGTTCGGTAGCGGTCGCATGCAGTGAATGGGTGATGGCGTCCAGCGCCACGTTAGTGATTGAGGTATCAATCATCGGCAGCATCTGGCCGGTTAACAGCAATATCAGGCCAGCGCGACCCGGTGAAACAACTGACGTATTCATGGTAACTCCATTGCGTCATTCAACAGATGGTCGTAGCATCTACCATCAGATAAACGGGTACCAGTTCTTGCTTATACTGGTACTGGCACTACCATGCAGGGGGATTTATGGCGCTGATGTCTGAACCGGTCGTTTCACGTCAGGATGACACCCGAAAACAGCTCGGGGCATTTTTACGCGCCCGGCGGGAAAGTCTCGATCCGCAGCGCTTAGGTTTGCCGCGCAGCGGTCGCCGCCGCACGCCGGGCCTGCGCCGGGAAGAGGTGGCGATGCTCGCTGATGTGGGCGTCACCTGGTACACCTGGCTTGAGCAGGGCAGGGACGTCAATCCGTCCAGCGCGGTGATGGCGGCCGTGGCAAAAGCGCTGCAATGTACCCCGACCGAGGCCCGACATCTGTTTGTGTTAGCAGGTTTACCGCCGGGTGAAGCGCCGCAGGCGGTCTGCTGCGAGGGCATTAGCGAAGGCACGCGCCGCCTGCTGGATACGCTGATGCCGAAACCCGCCAGCATTCAGAAACCGAACTTCGATATCGTGGCGTGGAACGACAGCTTCGGGCATCTGATGGGCGTCGATTTCAATGACATCCCTCCCGAAGATCGCAACTGTATTTATCTGTTCCTCACGCATCCGGCGTGGCGCGCGCGCCTCGGCAGACGCGACGACGTGCTGCCCATCTTTGTCTCCTATTTCCGCGCGGCGATGGCCGAACACCGGGGCGATCCGCTTTGGGAGGCCAAGCTGGCGCGCTTCTTTGCAGTGTCCGAAGAGTTTAAAACCCTGTGGCACCAGCGCAACGACGTGCGCGGTGTGGAGAACCAGCTCAAGCTGTTTACCCATCCCGAGCTGGGGGATTTTACATTGCAGCAGATGTACTGGTATTCCGCGCCGCGAAACGGATCGCGGCTGCTGGTGTATCTGCCGGTGGATGAGGCGGGAGAGCGGGCGATGGCGTGGCTGGCGGCGCAGGGGAAATAATTTTTGCGAGGGGCTTTCAGGGAATAAGAGCCGTCTCTGCTAAGTGGAGAAGACTGGCGTAATGTGGGGGTTAACTTAAACCCATCACTGAATCGACATCATTTCGACGGGGTGTTAAGTCGTCTATACTCACGCCATGAGAAACCACCATGTCGCCACTGATGATTGATTCCGCAGATTTCAGCCAAAAATTAGGCCTTATCTCCCGAAACGTCGAACATACCGAAGCGTTTCTTGCGCGGGGTACGGTGGATTTTCATCTGCCCGGATTTATGCTGCCTGTGGGATATCGCTTGTTAAAATCGCGCTACGGCGATGAATACCGTCTCGTGACCACCGAGGACGGAAAACCCTATACGGCGTATGCGGTCAAGCTGACGTTTCATAAAGAAATTACGTTCCCCCACGGTGCTGCGACACAGGTCATGGTGTGGCGTACGCCACGCGCTGTCCATCAGCGGGTTATAAGTGGTTTACCACAATCCTTCTTTCAATGGGTGCTAAGCGAATACGACATTGTTGTGTCTGACAGCGAACAAACCGGCGACGGACAGCGGTTTTGGTTACGCATGATAGACTGGGCGTTCAGCATGAATTATCGGATAAGCGTGGCTGACGGTACGGTAGGAGAAGAGTGGCACTTAACGCCGGTGAGCTCATATGCCGAGCTGGAAGAGCGCTGGATTGCGTTTGCCTGGGGACACGATCGTGATGTGCACCCACATCGCAGGTTAGTCATCAGTAAAGCGTAACGGGCCGCACAGAGCGGCCCGTTTTGTTTAGCACTCGGTCACAATCGTGCTCAGCGGCAGGCGAGATTTCGGCAGCGTGGCGTTGAAATCTTCCACGCTGTGATGCCCAACCGGCACCACCACCAGGCTGGTGAAGCCTTTCTCTTTCAGGCCAAACTCTTCGTCGAGGATCGCGGCGTCGAAACCTTCAATCGGTACCGCGTCCAGGCCCAGCGCAGCCACGCCCAGCAGGAAGTTACCGACGTTCAAGTAAACCTGCTTCGCCATCCACTGGTCGTCATCTTTCAGATCCACGCGGTGCATGTCAGCAAAGTAGGTACGGCCCTTATGGTTTGCCGCTTTCGCTTCCGGGGTATTAAAGCGACCATCGGCTTCTTCCTGATCGACAACGCGCTCCAGCCAGGCGTCGTCCATCGCGGTTTTCGCGCAGAACACCACCACGTGAGAAGCATCCAGCATTTTGCGTTCGTTGAACACATAGGTGCCCGCCGCGGATTTCGCCACGCGCGCTTTTCCTTCCTCGGTGCTGGCGACAATAAAGTGCCACGGCTGGGAGTTGGTGCTGGACGGGCTGTACTGCAGCAGGGTTTTGATTTTTTCCGCTTCTTCAGCGGTCAGTTTTTTGCTTGCGTCGAACGCCTTGGTGGAGTGGCGTTTCAGCGCAACAGAAATGATATCCATAACAACTCCTGATGATGAAATTCGCCCGCGTGCGGGCGCGAAAGGTGAGCAGATTACAGCGGGACGCGGAAAAAGATAAGGGCAATTCGAGCGCTTAATCTGTTCGTCTCAGACGAACAATCAGACCGGCCGGATCCACTTCTGGTCTTTTTTCGGCAGTTTATCCACCACCAGATGCCAGGAATCATTGATGAGATCGGTAACCAGTTCCGGCGTCACGTCGTCCGTACCGTAAAGGGAAATCCAGTGCTTTTTGTTGAGGTGATAGCCCGGTTCAACGCCGCGATAAATCTGCTGATTTAACAGCGATTTTTCCGGGTCTGACTTCAGGCTAACGTGCGGCCGCCCGTGCGCGACGGCCACAATCATGAAAATTTTCCCGCCCACTTTAAACACGTCAAACTCCGGCCCAAACGGCCAGCAGTGTTCGGTGAACGGCAGTTCCAGCGCCACGCGTTTTGCGTGTTCCTGCAACGTTTTACTGTCCATCGCTCTCTTCCTGGGCAAGTCCGCGCCACATTACCTCAAAGCCGAGCGCTTTAAATTCAACGGCGCGGGACGGATCGCGGGTGGCAAATTCCATCGTGCTTTCGGCCAGCGATAAGAAAAGCGCATCGCCAAACGTTTTAAATTCATCAGACATAAACACCTGACGCACCGAGCGGCGGCAGAGCTCATGCAGCTCCGGGAACATCTCTTTCACCGCCTGTTCCGTTTCGGCGCTCAGCTTTTCACTGACGCCAATCTGGCGGATCGCCGCATGGGCAACGGGGTTACGAATACCCCAGTCTACATAGCTGTTCCAGATATTGCGGGTATGTTCTTTGGGCAGCGTAATGGTGCGATCGAGGTTCGCCAGCATGGTCTGGCAGAGATCCTGCTTCAGGTGCAGATAGAGGGCATTCAGCAGATCGTCTTTCGTAGCAAAGTAGCGGAACAGGGTGCCTTCGGCGACCGCCCGCCTTACGGGCAATGAGCGCCGTTGAGGCGGCAATACCTGACTGTGCAAACGCCGTGGTTGCGGCGTCCAGTAAGGCCTGTTTTTTATCTTCACTCTTCGGACGTGCCACTAAATTTTTCCTCCTGTCAATTATAAAAACCCTGATTGAAACACGTGCTTTGACACGCTGCAACGCGGAATGTCAAAGATCGAAAACGTCTTGACGACTTTATCATCATATCTATAATGAGTGCTTACTCACTCATAATCAAGTTTACCCTGCGCACGCTATCGGATGGGGCGCGTTTTCGGGTCAGGATATGAAAAAACCTCTCTTCATCTGCGTGGTGTTAATCATGATTATTGCTTCAGCCGCGAGTTTACCGTTTGTTCTGAATGCCGGATTCGGCCAGCCGCCGCAGGGTGAACGGCTTACTGAAGTGGAGGCCTCTCCACAGTATCGCGAGGGGAAATTCCACAATACGCTGCCGACGCCGGGTTATAACGGTGACAAAAATATGCTGGTCGCGATGTGGGAGTTTCTGACCAAAAAAACCGAAAACGCCCGCCCGGCCCAGCCGCTGCCGCTGGTGAAAACCGATCTTGCGAGCCTGCCGCTGGAGCAGGACACCCTGGTGTGGCTCGGTCACTCCTCGTGGTATCTGCAGCTCGCGGGTAAACGGATCCTCATTGACCCGGTTCTTGGCAACTATGCCGCGCCGTTCTCGTTCCTCAATAAGGCCTTTGCCGGCGAGTATCCGTGGCGGGCTGAAATCATGCCGGCGATCGACCTGCTGATTATCTCGCACGATCACTACGATCATCTTGATTACGCCACCATCAGGGCGCTACTGCCGAAGGTGAAGCGGGTGGTGACGCCGCTGGGCGTCGGCTCCCACCTGCGTTACTGGGGGATGAAGCCCGAGATTATTGACGAACGCGACTGAAACCAGTCGGTGCGCATCAGCGATGCGTTGACGGTGCACGTTCTGCCGGCGCGTCACTTCTCCGGCCGCGGCATCAAACGCGATCGCACCTTGTGGGGCAGCTTCATGTTCGTCACGCCAGAGCAGAAGGTTTACTACAGCGGGGATTCCGGTTACGGCCCGCACTTCAGGGCCATCGGTGAACAGTTTGGCGAAGTGGACGTCGCCATCATGGAAAACGGCCAGTACGACCAGGACTGGAAGTACATCCACATGCTGCCGGAGGAAACGGCGCAGGCCTCGGCGGATCTGAACGCGAAAGCCGTGGTGCCCGGGCATAACGGACGCTTCGTGCTGGCGAAACACGCCTGGAACGATCCGCTGATCCAGCTGGCAAAAGCCAGCCAGGATAAAAATTATCGGTTGCTGACGCCGGAACTGGGCGAGCCCGTCCGGGTAAGCGACACCGCGCAAACCTTTCGTGCGTGGTGGGAATAATGTTTAAGCGAGAAGCAGAGGGGGACAGCAGTATGACCATTTCCGCTCAAGTCATCGACACTATCGTCGAATGGATCGACGACAATCTGCACCAGCCATTACGAATAGAAGAGATTGCCCGCCACGCGGGTTACTCGAAGTGGCACCTGCAGCGGCTGTTTATGCAGTACAAAGGGGAGAGTCTGGGGCGCTATATCCGTGAACGCAAGCTGCTGCTGGCGGCGCGCGATCTGCGTGAATCCGACGCCCGGGTGTACGACATCTGCCTGCGTTACGGGTTTGACTCGCAGCAGACGTTTACCCGCATCTTTACCCGCACGTTCAACCAGCCGCCTGGCGCGTACCGTAAAGAGAACCATAGCCAGACACATTAACCTGTCGCGTGTAGGCCGGGTAAGGCGTAGCCGCCACCCGGCCTTTTTATGGGCTCACGACGCCAGTGAAAACCAGCGTCGCCAGACGAAACGCAGCACAAAGAATTCAATCGCCCCGAGCAGTAAAAACCACACGCAGAACAGAATGGTATAGAGCTGGTTAAGATCGACCATGTGAAAGGTCTGAACCAGCTTCTGCGCCAGTACCAGCCCAAGCGAAGGCGCAGGGAGCAGCAGGCATGAAAGCAGTGCCAGCAATAAAATGCCGCCTGCGGTGAGCAGCGACTCTAGCGGGTGTTTCATCGTAATGTTAATCGTCAGTTAAAAATGTCATTGTCCGGCATCCCGGAACGTAAAGCAATATAAACCCGGCGCACGTTTACGGATAAAACGAATGCGCTATTCTGTGAATAATTAACAGAAAAAGATAAATATCCCAGACGCGATTAAATAATTATCGCGTAGTGTAAATAAACGTCCGTCTCAGGAAAATAATTTTACAAATGTATAGGTGCTATAACCAATTAACGTGGCAATAACAATGGCCGCGATAACGTATAACACCAGTCTGCGCCCGCGATAAATACCCCACATGGTTCCCCCTCGTTTAGTTTTGGTTTAGAAATATTTTGTAAAAATCAGATCATCGACATAGTTTTAATCAGTTTTGAATAACCGAGAAGTCATTATATTGCGGTAGATCAATTTTACCCGCAAGACTTTAAAATGAATTTATTTAAGCCCGAAAGGAATTCAGGCTTCTGTTCACCGGAAATTGAAGGAAAAATACGATGACTGAAAAAAAAGTGATTCCGAACGTGCCGCCTTCCGGCGGGCTGGCATACCAGCAGACCGTAGAGCAGGTGCTTGCTCACGCGCAGAGCCAGGCCAGCGGTCTGGACCGTGCAGAGGCGCAGGCGCGTCTGCAAAAAACAGGGCCGAACGCGCTGCCGGAGAAAAAAGGGAAACCCGCCTGGCTGCGTTTCCTGGCCCATTTTAATGATGTCCTGATTTATGTCCTGCTGGCCGCCGCCGTATTAACGGCAGTAATGGGCCACTGGGTTGATACGCTGGTTATTTTGGGCGTGGCGGTAATCAATGCCTTAATTGGTCATATTCAGGAAAGCAACGCGGAAAAATCCCTGAAGAGTATTCGTAATATGCTCGCCAGCGAGGCGCGCGTTATTCGTAACGGCAACCATGAAACAATTCCCACAACTGAAATAGTCCCGGGCGATATTATTGTATTACGCGCGGGAGATCGTATTCCGGCGGATATGCGTTTAATTGAAGCGCATAATTTACGCGTGGAAGAGGCGATTCTGACCGGTGAATCCACCGTGGTGGATAAACACGTTAATCCGCTGAGCGGCGAATTACCGCTGGGCGATCGCACCAATATGGTCTTCTCCGGGACGACCGTCAGCGCGGGCGGCGGCATCGGCGTGGTCACCGCCACCGGTCAGGATACGGAACTCGGCCACATCAACCAGATGATGGCGGGTATCGAGAAGCACCGTACGCCGCTGCTGGTGCAGATGGACAAGCTGGGTAAGGCGATCTTCGCGATTATTCTGGCGATGATGGCCGCGCTGTTTGTCTTCAGCCTGGCGTTCCGCGAGATCCCAATGGGCGAGCTGCTGCTCTCCCTGATCAGCCTGGCGGTGGCCTCCGTGCCGGAAGGTCTGCCGGCCATTATCTCCATCATCCTCTCCCTGGGCGTGCAGGCAATGGCGCGCAAGCGGGCCATCATCCGCAAGCTGCCGACGGTGGAAACGCTTGGCGCGATGACCGTGGTCTGCTCGGATAAAACCGGCACCCTGACCATGAACGAGATGACGGTCAAAGCCATCATCACCGCCGACGCCTGCTACCGCGTGGACGGCAACAGCTACGAGCCGGTGGGTAACATCTACCTGGAAGGCAGCGACGAGCCGGTCCACATCCAGCCGGGTACCGTGCTGGAGCAGTACCTCCGCACCATCGACCTGTGTAACGACAGTCAGCTGATTCAGGACGAGCGCGGGCTGTGGGGCATTACCGGTGGGCCGACCGAGGGCGCGCTGAAGGTGCTGGCGGCGAAGGCCAACCTTGAGCCGGTCACGACCACGCTGGTTAACAAAATCCCGTTCGACTCGCAGTACAAGTACATGAGCACCCACTACCAGATTGGGGGTGAGGAGCAGATCCTGATTACCGGGGCGCCGGACGTCATTTTCGCCCTGTGCGCCGAGCAGCAGACCCGTCACGGTGCGGAAGCCTTCAACCGCGCGTACTGGGAAAGTGAGATGGAGCGCTATGCGCGTCAGGGGCTGCGGATGGTCGCCGCGGCGTTCAAGCCGGCGAACGGCGAGCAGGAACTGACGCACGATGACCTGAGCCACGGCCTGATCTTCCTCGGCATCGCCGGGATGATGGATCCGCCGCGCCCGGAAGCGATTGACGCGATTAACGCCTGCCAGCAGGCGGGGATCCGCGTGAAGATGATCACCGGCGATCACCCGCAGACGGCAATGAGCATCGGGCAGATGCTGGGGATCAGCAACAGCGAGCAGGCGGTCACCGGCTATGAGCTGGAGAAGATGGACGACGCCGCGCTGGCGGAAGCCGCGGTGAAGTATGACATCTTCGCCCGTACCAGCCCGGAGCATAAGCTGCGCCTGGTGAAAGCGCTGCAGGACAAAGGTGAAATTGTCGGCATGACCGGTGACGGCGTGAACGACGCCCCGGCGCTGCGTCAGGCGGACGTGGGCATTGCGATGGGCATTAAGGGCACGGAAGTGACCAAAGAGGCGGCGGACATGGTCCTGACGGACGATAACTTCGCCACCATCGCCAGCGCGGTGAAAGAGGGGCGTCGCGTTTACGACAACCTGAAGAAGACCATCCTGTTCATCATGCCGACCAACCTGGCGCAGGGGCTGCTGATTGTGATTGCGCTGCTGGCGGGGAACATCATTCCGCTGACGCCGGTGCTGATCCTGTGGATGAACATGGCGACCTCCGCCACGCTCTCCTTCGGCCTGGCCTTTGAAGCCGCCGAGCGCAACATCATGCGCCGTCCGCCGCGTCAGACCGGCCAGCACGTGATGGACGCCTACGCCGTCTGGCGCGTGGCCTTCGTCGGCACCATGATTGCCATCGCCGCCTTTGCGCTGGAAGCCTGGCTGGCCCCGCGCGGCCACAGCGCGGAGTTCATCCGCACCGTGCTGCTGCAGATGCTGGTCTGCGCCCAGTGGGTGTACATGATTAACTGCCGCAACACCGAAGGGTTCTCCCTCAACCGCGGCCTGCTGGCGAACAAAGGGATCTGGCTGGTGACGGGCGTGCTGTTCCTGCTCCAGGCGGCGATTATCTACCTGCCGTTTATGCAGATGCTGTTCGGTACCGAAGCCCTGCCGCTGCGTTACTGGTTTGTGACCCTGGCCGTTGCAGGCGTGATGTTCTTCGTCGTCGAAATCGAGAAGCGGCTGACCCGCAGGTTCCGTAAGGCTGCATAACCTTTTGCCCTCACCCTAACCCTCTCCCACGGGGAGAGGGGACTCTGACCGCCCTCTCCCTGTGGGAGAGGGCCGGGGTGAGGGCAACAACCCTGAGGTACTCCCATGAAATTCCCGGTCCTGTTAGCACTTCTTGTCAGTATCCTGCAACCCGCATTCGCCGCCATTCCCGTTCGCGTCGCCACCGTGGAGCAAACCGCCCACGCCGCCGAGCGCCAGATCCCGGGCCGCATCGAAGCCATTCACACCGTTGAGCTACGCGCACGCACGGAGGGCACGATTGCCAAAATCCACTTCCGCGACGGGCAGTACGTGAAAAAGGGCGACGTGCTGTTTGAGCTGGACGACGCCGAGCCGCGCGCCGCCCTGCGCCTGGCGCAGGCCGAAGTGAAAAGCGCCGAAGCCACGCTGCGCCAGGCGCAGCAGCAGCTTTCCCGCTTTGAAAGTCTCGGCAGCAGCAACGCCATCAGCCGTCACGACGTGGACAACGCCCGCATGCAGCGCGACGTCGCCAGCGCCGCTCTCGAGCAGGCGAAGGCCCGGCTCGACGCCCGCCGCGTCACCCTGAGCTACACCCGCATCACCTCGCCGATTGACGGCCGCGTGGGGCACAGCAGCTTCCACGTGGGTAGCCTGGTCAACCCGGCGAGCGGCGTTTTGGTGGAGGTGGTGCAGCTTGACCCGATCCGCATCGCCTTTGCGCTGGAAGAGGGGGCGTTTGCCGCCAAAGCCGGAGAGCATGCGGATATCAACGCCATGAAGCGTGCCTGGCAGGCGCTGATCGACAGCAACGGCCAGCGCGTCAGCGGCGAGCTGACGTCAGTGGATAACCGCGTTGACCCGCGTACCGCCAGCGTGATGCTGCGCGCCGAGTTTGCCAATCCGCGCCATCAGCTGCTGCCCGGCGGCAACGTGAATGTCTATTTGCGCCCGGCAAGCGAGCAGCCGGTGCTGACCCTCCCCGCCGCCGCAGTCCAGCAGAACGGCGACGGCTTCTTTGCCTGGGTGGTTAATGCCGACGGCAACGCCGAAATGCGCCCGCTGAACGTGGCTGGTCAGATTAGCCAGCAGTTCCAGATTGCCTCTGGCGTGAAGCCCGGTGAGCGAGCGATTACTGACGGCGCGCAGCGCGTGCAGCCCGGCACTGCCGTCCAGATACTGAATTAAGGAGCCATCATGCTGACGTTTTTCATCAAACGCCCGCGCTTCGCGATGGTGATTGCGCTGGTCATCACCCTGCTGGGGGCCATCGCGCTGAGGATTATCCCGGTGGAGCAGTACCCGCAGATCGCGCCGCCGGTGGTGAACGTCTCTGCCAGCTGGCCGGGTGCCAGCTCGGCCGACGTGGCGGAGGCCATCGCCACGCCGCTGGAGACGCAGCTGAACGGCGTGGACCATATGCTCTACATGGAGTCCACCAGCTCGGACGAAGGCTCGTACAGCCTGAACATCACCTTTGCGGCGGGGACCGATCCGGACCTCGCCGCCATCGACGTGCAGAACCGCGTGGCGCAGGCCGTAGCGCAGCTGCCCACCGAGGCGCAGCAAAACGGCGTGCAGGTGCGCAAGCGCGCCACCAACCTGATGATGGGGGTAAGTCTTTACTCACCGAATAACACCCACACGCCGCTGTTCGTCAGCAACTACGCCAGCACCCAGGTGCGCGAGGCGCTGTCGCGTCTGCCCGGCGTGGGGCAGGTGCAGATGTTCGGCGCGCGCGACTACAGCATGCGCATCTGGCTGCGCCCGGACCGCATGAACGCCCTGAACGTCACCACCGATGACGTGGCGCAGGCGCTGCGCGAGCAGAACGTACAGGGCGCGGCCGGCCAGGTGGGCACCCCGCCGGTGTTTAACGGCCAGCAGCAGACCCTGACCATCAACGGGCTGGGGCGCTTAAGCCAGGCCGACGAGTTTGCCGACATCATTATTCGCGCCGGGGAGATGGGCCAGCTGGTGCGCCTGAAGGACGTCGCCACCATCGAGCTCGGCTCGCGCAGCTACAGCTCCGGCGCGCAGCTGAACGGGCACGACTCCGCCTATTTGGGTATCTACCCGACGCCGTCCGCCAACGCCCTGCGCGTGGCCGATGCGGTACGCGCGGAGCTGGAACGCCTCTCAACGCGCTTCCCGGACGACCTGGTTTATGAGGTGAAATTCGACACCACCTCTTTTGTGGCTGCCACCATTAAAGAGATCGGCGTCTCGCTGGCGCTGACGATGCTGGCGGTGGTGGTGGTCGTTTCCCTGTTCCTGCAGAGCTGGCGCGCGACGCTGATTGTCGCCCTCGCCATTCCGGTGTCGCTGGTGGGCACCTTTGCGGTGCTCTATACGCTCGGCTACTCCGCCAACACGCTCAGCCTGTTTGCCATTATTCTGGCGCTGACCATGGTGGTGGATGACGCCATCGTGGTGGTGGAGAGCGTTGAAACGCTGATGGCGGAAGGGCAGAGCCGCACGGCGGCGACCGCGCTGGCGCTGCGCCAGATTGCCGGGCCAGTGATTGCCACCACGCTGGTGCTGCTGGCGGTGTTTGTACCGGTGGCGCTCCTGCCAGGGATAGTGGGCGAGCTATACCGCCAGTTTGCGGTGACGCTCTCGACCGCCGTCACGCTCTCAAGCCTGGTGGCGCTGACCCTGACGCCCGCGCTCTGCGCGCTGCTGCTGCGCCCGCGTCCGGCACAGCCCGCCGCCGTTTTCCGTGGGTTCAACCGCGGGCTGGACGCCATGCGCATGCTTTACACCCGGATCGTGAGCGTGTTCAACCTCCGTCCGTGGCTGGCGCTGCTGGCCACCGCAGGCGCGGCGGCGGTGGTGGTATTCAGCTTTATGTCGATGCCAAAGGGCTTCCTGCCCCAGGAGGATCAGGGCTACTTCTTCGCCAGCGTCCAACTGCCGGAGGCAGCCTCGCTGGAGCGCACCGAAGCGGTGATGACCACCGCGCGCGAGCTGATCGCTAAAAACCCGGCGGTAGAAGACGTGATTCAGGTCTCCGGGTTTAACATCCTCAACGGCACCAGCGCATCGAACGGCGGGTTTATCTCCATCATGCTCAAAGACTGGAGCGAGCGTCCGCCGCTGGATGAGGTGATGGGCACCCTTCAGCGACAGCTGCTGGCCCTGCCGGAAGCCACCATCATGACCTTTGCGCCGCCGACGCTGCCGGGGCTGGGCAACGCCTCCGGCTTCGACCTGCGCATTCAGGCGCAGGCGGGGCAAAGCCCGGCGGAGCTGGAGCGCGTGACGCGTGAGGTGCTGGCGAAAGCCAACCAGCACCCGCAGCTGAGCCGCGTGTTCACCACCTGGAGCAGCAACGTGCCGCAGATGACGCTCACCGTTGACCGCGAGCGCGCGGCCCGCCTCGACGTGCCGGTGTCACGCATCTTCAGCAGCCTGCAAACCGCCTTTGGCGGCACGCGCGCCGGGGATTTCAGCGTCAACAACCGCGTCTACCACGTAGTGATGCAGAACGAAATGCAGTGGCGCGAGCGCGCGGAGCAAATCAGCGAGCTTTTCGTGCGCAGCAACAGCGGCGAGCGGGTGCGTCTGAGCAACCTCGTCACCATCACGCCGACCGTCGGCGCGCCATTTATTCAGCAGTACAACCAGTTCCCGTCGGTATCGGTGAGCGGCTCGGCAGCGGAAGGGGTGAGCAGCAGCACCGCAATGGCGGCGATGGGCGAGATTCTGGCGGAAAACCTGCCAGCCGGGTACGACTACGCCTGGAGCGGCATGTCGTATCAGGAGCAGCAGACCGGCAATCAGGCGATATGGATCGTGCTGGCGGCGGTGGTGATGGCGTGGCTGTTCCTCGTCGCCCAGTATGAGAGCTGGACGCTGCCGGCGAGCGTGATGCTCTCGGTGCTGTTCGCCATCGGCGGGGCGCTGGTCTGGCTGTGGCTGGCGGGCTATGCCAACGACGTGTACGTGCAGATTGGTCTGGTGCTACTGATAGCCCTCGCCGCCAAGAACGCAATTCTTATCGTGGAGTTTGCCCGCGCCCGGCGCATGGACGGAATGGCGATTGTCGATGCCGCACGGGAGGGAGCATCGCGCCGCTTCCGCGCGGTAATGATGACCGCCGTGTCGTTCATTATCGGCGTCCTGCCGATGATGCTGGCGACCGGGGCGGGTGCCCAGAGCCGCCGCATCATCGGCACTACGGTCTTCAGCGGCATGCTGGTGGCGACCGTGGTGGGGATAGTGTTCATCCCGGCGCTGTTCGTGCTGTTCCAGCGCCTGCGCGAGTGGGGCCACGGCATTACGGACTCGTCGCCCACAGCTCACAGTGCTTCTGCACCAGAGAAATCAGCGAGCCGCCATCGGCGATAAAGTCCCGCATGCGCTGCGCCTCGCTCTTGCCCTGCTTTAACAGCAGGGCAATTTCCTTGATGGCGCTTGTCGCGCCGAGCTTCTCGGCGGACGGCGCAACCTGCTCGAGCAGCCAGGCGATATCTTCCGCCACGGTTTTGTGCTCGCCGGTATGCACGTCTGTCAGAATGCCTTCCAGCCCGTAGCGACAGGCCTGAAAACGGTTAAAGCGATACAGCAGAAAATCCCGTTCCTGATGCTTATACGGCCGCGCGGTCAGCAGCCAGTGCGACGTCGCCTGAATAAGCCCGGCGATGTTAATCGCGTGGCCGAGCGTCAGCGGGGTATCCATCACCCGTACCTCAACGGTGCCAAAATGCGGGCTGGGGCGAATATCCCAGTGCAGATCTTTGATGCTGTCGATCATGCTGGTGGCGCTCAGGCGGCGGAACAGCCCTTCGAACTCCTGCCAGCTGTTGACCCACGGCATCTGTCCGTTATCCGGGAACCCGGAGAAGATGTTGAGCCGCGACGAGGAGAACTTCGTGTCGGTGCCCTGCATGTACGGCGAGGCGGCCGCCAGGGCAATAAAGTGCGGTACAAAGCGCGACAGGCCGTGCAGGAGGTAAATGGCGTCATCCCCGGTCCGGCAGCCGACGTGCACGTGCTGGCCGAATACCGTCGCCTGCAAAATCAGATAGCCAAAGCGCTCCAGCGTGACGTTATAGCGCTCGTCGTCGCACACCTCCTGACGCTGCCACTTCTGGAACGGGTGCGTCCCGCCGCCGCAGATCTGGATATGCTGCTCCGCCGCGGCGCGCAGGATGCTCTGCTGCATCACCGAGAACTGCGCCGCCGCCTGGTCGATGGTCTGACACACGCCAGTGGCGATTTCGAGCATGCTTTCGGTGATGTCGTGTTTGACCTCGCCGCCTTTGATGTCGTCTTTGACGGCGGCGATAAGCGCGGAGGAGTCCTGGCTGAGATCGTACCCCGGCGGGTTAACCACCTGCAGTTCGAGTTCGATGCCGAGGGTAAAAGGTTCAGAGGATTTGAAATCGGGTAAAGGCATGGCGCACTCCGTTGTCTGTGAATGTTGAGTATAGACAACGGGTGTGGCGCGCTCGTCTCAGGGTGGTATAACTGATAGCAGGCTTAGCAAAAGGGGAGTGACTCATGTCTGACTATCCAACCATTGCGCTGATTGGTCCCGGTGCGATTGGCACCACCATTGCCGCGGTGTTGCATGACGCGGGCCGCACGCCGCTGCTCTGCGGACGGACCGCGCATCCGGAATTACGCCTGCGTCACGATGAGGGTGAAACGGTGGTACCCGGTCCGGTATTCACCGATCCGACGGCCATCACGCGCCCCGTTGACCTCGTGTTTATCGCGGTAAAAACGACGCAAAATGCCGACAGCGCCGGGTGGCTGCGCGCCCTTTGCGATGAAAATACCGTGGTCTGCGCGTTGCAAAATGGCGTAGAGCAGAAGGCGCAGCTTGAGCCTTTGGTCAGTGGCGCAACGGTGCTGCCGTCGGTGGTCTGGTTCCCGGCGCAGCGCGAGCCGGATGCCTCCGTCTGGCTACGGGCGAAGCCGCGCCTGACGCTGCCGGACGTGCCGCAGGCGCAGCGGGTGGTGGAGGCGCTTCGCGATACGCGCTGCGCGGTTGAACTCTCGGCGGATTTCCCCACCGTCGCCTGGCGCAAGCTGCTGCAAAACGCGGTCGCCGGGCTGATGGTGCTCGCTAACCGCCGTGCCGGGATGTTCAGGCGCGAGGATATCAGCGAACTTGCGCTGGCCTATCTGCGGGAAGGGCTTATTGTCGCCCGCGCCGAGGGGGCGAAGCTGGCCGATGACGTGGCGCAGGAGATTCTGGCGAACTTTCAGCGCGCGCCTGAGGACCTCGGCACGTCGATTCTCGCTGACCGTCAGGCGGCTCGCCCGATGGAGTGGGACATCCGCAACGGCGTGATTCAGCGCTACGGCCGCAAACACGGCATTGCGGTGCCCATCAGCGACGTGGTGGTGCCGCTGCTGGCGGCGGGGAGCGAGGGGCCGGGTTAACGGTTACTGTTTTTCCGTTCGGCAAAGTAATGGGCGGCCGTGCTGCCCATCACTTTTCTGAACATGGTGATAAACGCGTTCACGGATTCGTACCTGAGAGTGGCGGTGGGGCGATAGAGAGGGGGGAAGACAAGTGAATATGAAGTTCAGCTTTGTGCCATAATTTTACGTTGTTATCCTGGTAGCGTGTTAATCTGTCGGGAGCAGATCCCGGGAGGTTCAAATGCTTTATAGCTGCATGAATAATACAAAATGGAATGAGATCCGCATGGCAATGGTTAGCATTGAATCTTCCCCCTTATGGAAAATCACTTTTCTCAATGGCTATGAATCTGCAGTTGATGGCGAGTGGTTTTACCATTTCTGTGAAGGTGGCTATTTGGATATCAAGTATCTTGATATTATGACAAACTCAGTTGAACAACATACCATGGTAGGTACTATTCTTCGCGCTATTCATCTCCCTGGAATCGAGGTATCAACCGGTTATAGAATTTGGGGATACGCAGATTCGGTCAGCTATGTAGATTATCTTTAACTAGATAAAATCGGTTAATGGCTAACAGGAATACGTTAGTCTTTGAGTAGAATTGGCCTCTACTCCTCACTGTCTAAGCGTTACACTGAAAGTTATTAATTCAAAGTCAATACAATCAAACATCTTCCCATAGCGGCATCAATTCTCCAGGTAATTGTTCCTTATCAAACCCCTCAAACCAATACACTGAGCCTTGCGGTCCAATAATCGGCACTTCTCCCCACCCCGGATGAAACAATGCGCGACTCCAGTCAGGCTTGAGACGACCACGCCGTTTAAGGCGCTGACCATTACACGCAGTTGCTCGTATTGAAGGAAAATTAATAAAGAAACTTAACGGCATTTTCTCTTTGCGCGCACGTTGTAATTGCCTTGATATCCAGTCCTGGTTACGTTTGCGAAGTTTTTGTTTCATTGGCTACTGTTCTGATTCTACTCACTTATCAATCAATGCTCTCACTATAATCCGACGCCATGCTTTCTACAAGAGTGTCCGTTCTTAACTCAGTGCGGACCTTACCCACTTTTCTGCCCTTTCCGTATAATGAGCGGACGGTGATAGCGTCCGCTCAGTGTTGATGACTGTATGTGCATTAGTATAGCCATGCATCTTCTGTCATCAAAATGATGAAGTCACTCGTGCTTTTATCGGATAAACGTTCTTTTTACGCGAACAGATGTTATGAAATAAGGAATCCAAATCAAAGCTGTTATCACGTTTCTAAAAATTGGCACAAGTTCATTATAGCCAATTTCAGCGCCAGGAATTAATATGTAAAGCAAGTAGGTATTAAATGACATTGTCGTCACGATTGATATTAAAAACAAAATATAAAGCTTTGGTAGCGATTTCTTCTTTTTTAGGAAAAATGAAAGAACGGTGACTGTAAAAAGAAATTCGCCTATATAAATAACCAGGGAAAGCATGAAGAAGATTTTTGCATTTGCATTCAAATGCGAATAGTTTTCTATCGTAAATTTAAATGCATCTGTCATTGCAAAAAGATTGGAAGCAGCGGTGACCACTAATCCTATAAGAGGGAGAAAAAGAAAGCCTCCAATTTTCCTGAAGTTTTTATCTTCGCAACTGTCGCAAAACTCTCTGTCCTGAGGTATTTCGACCCCACACTTTATGCATCCCCATTCCATATATGGACCTTTGGTAAATTTTATAATTAACAATAGATTAAACGAAGTCTATTACAAACACAACTGACCGATAAATAATTGTACTGTACAGGTAATTTTCCGCGTAAATTTGTGTTAAGGGTGAATATCCGCCGCGCAGGTATTCATTTTAAAGGCGGTTGATCGGTACCGCTTTTTGCTAATAACCGCTCCTCAAACATTTCTTCCCGGCAGTTCTCGTCCGGAAACGGATATTTAAAGCGAAGTGCTAACGCTGAACGCCATAAGGTTATCTGTTGCACTTCAGTCCAGCTTCTCGATATTCAACCTAACCGCTTTCAGCGTTCTCCTGCGGATCCAGCCGCTGCCCGCCCGGATTATCAGCCAGTAAGCCGCCATTCTGAGCCGGGTGCTTCTGTCCGGGCAATCGACGAACGTTTCTGTACTGAGTTCATGCTGGCCTGGCGCCAATTCCGTTACCTGATAGCGCAGCAACAATGTCGCGCTGCCCGGCGTCACTGACGTCTGAAAAGCGCTGACATCCGGTACTTTTTCCAGACCAAAATCTGAACGCCAGAACTGTCCTCGCAAGCCATAGCAGAGCTCAGATGCTGAGTTTTTCAAAAGGGTAAAACTGTGCAGGCCAAAGTTGCCGATGGAGTTAGCCTGCTGATTATGCAGAAATTTCTGCGGTAATTGCCGTAAAAACATCAGCCGCCGAATGACGACATCTTGCCGGACGTCAAAGTTTGCAATCAACGGCAGAATATGTTCGGGATGCGCAGTATGAATGACCGTTCGGTGTTTTTCATGAAACTGGAACTGAGGTAAAAAAGCGGGGACATCCTGCCACTGAGCAAGCGCTTTGCGGGTCACGAATCCAGGATTCAGCATTTCTCTTCCTTGTCATCCCTTGAGTGCAGCCAGAGTATCAGATGGCGTTCCGCAAGCAATTACCAGGAAAAGAGAGGGGTATCTGGCCGAAATCGTCCCCCGTCCGCAGCAGCAGAATTCCGGCCTTCCATCACCCGCCTCAGTGCGTCGCGATATACGGCTCCTTCACAAACTCCGCCAACAGCCAGACCATATCATGCAGTAGCCCGGTGAGTTCTTTCGCCACGCGCGCAGGCAGTGTCCCGCCCATCACCGCCAGCGTTAACGCCACGGCATAATCCACCTGCAACGTCGTCTCCTGCCAGCAGTCTGGCACGCAGGAAACGATCTTTTCTCCTGCGATAAGCCGTTCAACCAGATGCGGGGGAAGTTCTGTATCGCAACATTCACGCAGGCGTTTAAGCAGTGCCAGCAAGCGCTCGCAAAGTATAGAAAATGTCACAGGATCGTCAGTTTCAACCAGCACGCTCACGCAGGCGGCGCAGGTGTCAGCCAGTTCGAAGAGATCTGCGGAATCGCAAAGTTGAAGGTCGATGAGGTGGTGAACGGCGCTTTCTTCAGAGGGCGCATAAGAAAACTCAGGGACAGTAGCCATTTAGCATCCTCTTTAGGTAAAAATGTCACGTTATGCTAACGGGTTCCTACGCCCGGTTACGGATGGGCCGCAACGCAGGCACTTTACGGCGGTGAAAAAAGGATGGAAAGGGGATGCCCCTGAATTACATAAGGTTGCTTGCAGGTTTGCGAGGCGGCTTCCAGAAGGGCATTGCCGGGTGGCGGCTACGCCTTACCCGGCCTACAAAAACCACCAACCAAACCGGCCGCTACCCCTCGCTCATCATCGCCAGAAACCGCTTCACCGTCCGCGAGCGTTCAAAGCGCCGCCAGCAGAGCGCGATATCGGTGTAAAGCTCCGGCGAGCTCAGCGCGTGGTAGGTCACATTCGGCGGAGAAATGGCCGCCATGGATTTCGGCACCAGCGCAAACCCGCCGCCGGCGGAAACCATGCTCAGGGAGGATGAAAGCTGTGACGACTGCAGCGCGTGCTGCACGTCGATCCCGGCCCGTTCGCAGCAGCCGTGAACCCGGTCGTACAGGCCGGGCGCGACCTCCTGCGGGAACAGCACCACCGGCGTATCCCGAAGCTGCTCTAACGCCAGCGAATCGCACGCCGCCAGCGGATGGTCGCGATGCAGCGCCACCACCATTGGCTCCCGATCGAGGATGGTTAACTCGAACGCCTTGCTGCTCTCGCACGGCAGGCGCACGAAGGCGATATCCAGTTCACCCTCCGCCAGCATCGTCGTCAGCGACGACATATTGGCTTCCACCTGGTGAACCTGCACCGCCATGTTCTGCACCTGAAACTGGCGAATCAGCGCGAAAATTTTGGGATGAAAAGCATCGGAGCTGGTGATGCCAATCGACAGGTTACCGTTCAGCCCGCGCGCGATGCCGCGGGCTTTCTCCAGCGCGGCGTCGCTCAGCGCCAGGATCTTACAGGCGTCCTCGTAGAAGGCTTCTCCCGCTTCGGTCAGCTCCACGCCCCGCGTCAGGCGTCTGAACAGCGGCGTGCCCACTTCCTCTTCGAGCCGTTTGATCTGCTGACTCAGAGGAGGCTGTGAAATACCCAGCGCTTCGGCCGCCCTGGTGAAGTGTCGCTCGCGTGCAACCGCGACAAAATACCGCAGATAACGAAGTTCCATATCTAAAACGTCTCAAACCAGCATGGTTTCTATATTGGAACTCTCTGCTGAATCGGGTCAACATTTATTTAACCTTTCTAAATAAAGTTGAAGAGGACGAGCATGATGGTGCATTCATCTGCCTGCGACTGTGAAGCCAGCTTGTGCGAGACCCTGCGCGGGTTCTCCGCCCAGCATCCTGACAGCGTGATCTATCAGACATCGCTAATGAGCGCCCTGCTAAGCGGCGTGTATGAAGGAGAGACCACCATCGCCGATCTGCTGGCACACGGTGATTTTGGTCTGGGCACCTTCAACGAGCTGGACGGCGAAATGATTGCCTTCAGCAGCCAGGTGTACCAGCTGCGCGCCGACGGCAGCGCCCGGGCCGCGAAGCCGGAGCAGAAAACGCCGTTCGCGGTGATGACCTGGTTCCAGCCGCAGTACCGTAAAACCTTCGACGCGCCGGTCAGCCGTCAGCAGATCCACGACGTCATCGACCAGCAGATCCCCTCCGATAACCTGTTCTGCGCGCTGCGCATTGACGGCAACTTCCGCCATGCCCACACCCGCACCGTACCGCGCCAGACGCCGCCGTACCGCGCGATGACCGACGTGCTGGACGACCAGCCGGTGTTCCGCTTTAACCAGCGCGAAGGGGTGCTGGTCGGGTTCCGCACGCCGCAGCATATGCAGGGGATCAACGTGGCGGGCTACCACGAACACTTCATCACCGACGACCGTCAGGGCGGGGGCCATCTGCTTGACTACCAGCTGGAGAGCGGCGTGCTCACCTTCGGTGAAATTCACAAGCTGATGATTGACCTGCCCGCCGACAGCGCCTTTTTACAGGCCAACCTTCACCCCAGCAATCTGGATGCGGCGATCCGTGCCGTCGAAAACTAACAGGAGAACTACCGTGAACAGTGAGAAACAGTCACGTCAGTGGGCGCACGGCGCCGATTTGGTTGTCGGCCAGCTGGAAGCGCAGGGCGTGAAGCAGGTGTTCGGGATCCCGGGGGCGAAAATCGACAAGGTCTTTGACTCTCTGCTGGACTCCTCCATTGAGATCATCCCGGTGCGTCACGAGGCGAACGCGGCGTTTATGGCGGCGGCGGTAGGGCGGTTGACCGGCAAGGCCGGGGTGGCGCTGGTCACTTCCGGGCCGGGCTGCTCGAACCTGATCACCGGCATTGCCACCGCCAACAGCGAAGGCGACCCGGTGGTGGCGCTGGGCGGGGCGGTGAAGCGGGCGGATAAAGCGAAGCTGGTGCACCAGAGCATGGACACCGTCGCCATGTTCAGCCCGGTCACCAAATACGCCGTGGAGGTGAGTGCGCCGGACGCGATTGCTGAGGTGGTATCGAATGCGTTTCGCGCCGCCGAGCACGGCAGGCCGGGGGGCGCGTTCGTCAGCCTGCCGCAGGACATTGTTGACCAGCCCGCCACGGGGGCGATTTTACCCGCCAGCGGTCCCGCGCTGATGGGCCCCGCACCAGAATCCGCTATCAACGATGTGGCGAAGCTTATCGAAAAGGCCAAAAACCCGGTCATCCTGCTGGGGCTGATGGCGAGCCAGCCCGCCAACAGCGCGGCGCTGCGCAAGCTGCTGGAGAAAAGCCGTATTCCGGTCACCAGCACCTATCAGGCCGCCGGGGCGGTGAACCAGGAACACTTCACCCGCTTCGCCGGACGCGTCGGTCTGTTCAATAACCAGGCGGGCGACAGGCTGCTCCATCTGGCGGATCTGATTATCTGCATCGGCTACAGTCCGGTGGAGTACGAGCCGTCCATGTGGAACAGCGGCGACGCCACGCTGGTGCACATCGACGTGCTGCCTGCCTATGAAGAACGTAACTACGTGCCGGATCTGGAGCTGGTGGGGGACATCGCCGAAACGCTGAACCTGCTCGCTAACCGGATCGACCACAAGCTGGAGCTGAGCCAGCGGGCCTCCGAAATTCTGGTCGATCGCCAGCATCAGCGCGATCTGCTCGATCGTCGCGGCGCCTCGCTTAATCAGTTCGCCCTGCATCCGCTGCGCATCGTGCGGGCCATGCAGGACATCGTCAATAACGACGTGACGCTCACCGTGGATATGGGCAGTTTCCACATCTGGATCGCCCGCTACCTCTACAGCTTCCGGGCGCGTCAGGTGATGATCTCCAACGGCCAGCAGACCATGGGCGTCGCGCTGCCGTGGGCCATTGGCGCGTGGCTGGTCAACCCGGGCCGCAAGGTGGTGTCGGTCTCCGGTGACGGCGGCTTCCTGCAGTCGAGCATGGAACTGGAAACCGCGGTGCGCCTCAACGCTAACGTGCTGCACATCATCTGGGTGGATAACGGCTACAACATGGTTGCCATTCAGGAAGAGAAAAAATACCAGCGTCTTTCCGGCGTCGAGTTCGGCCCGGTCGATTTCAAAGTCTATGCCGACGCCTTTGGCGCGAAAGGCTTTGCCGTGGAGAGCGCCGACGCGCTCGAACCCACGCTGCGCGCGGCGATGGATGTGGATGGCCCGGCCGTGGTGGCCATTCCCGTCGACTACAGCGATAACCCGCTGCTGATGGGCCAGCTCCATCTCAGCCAGATTTTGTGACTCAACATAAGGACAGAGAAATGCAAAAAGTTGCTCTCGTAACAGGCTCAGGCCAGGGGATTGGTAAAGCGATTGCGCTTCGCCTGGTGAAGGATGGCTTTGCCGTCGCCATCGCCGACTATAACGCGGAAACGGCCAGAGCCGTGGCCGATGAAATTATCCGTAACGGCGGTAACGCCGTCGCCGTGAAGGTAGACGTTTCTGACCGCGAGCAGGTATTTGCGGCGGTGGAGAAAGCCCGCACCGCGCTGGGCGGTTTCCACGTGATCGTCAATAACGCCGGGGTCGCGCCATCCACGCCAATCGAATCCATCACGCCGGAGATTGTCGACAAAGTCTACAACATCAACGTGAAAGGGGTGATCTGGGGCATTCAGGCCGCGATTGACGCGTTTCGTAAAGAAGGGCACGGCGGGAAAATCATCAACGCCTGCTCCCAGGCGGGCCACACCGGTAACCCGGAGCTGGCCGTCTACAGTTCCAGTAAATTCGCGGTGCGCGGCCTAACCCAGACCGCCGCGCGGGATCTTGCTCCGCTGGGGATCACCGTTAACGCCTACTGCCCGGGCATCGTGAAAACGCCGATGTGGGCGGAGATCGACCGTCAGGTCTCCGAGGCGGCGGGTAAACCGCTCGGCTACGGAACCGAGACTTTTGCCAAACGCATTACGCTTGGCCGCCTGTCCGAACCGGAAGATGTCGCCGCCTGCGTCTCATACCTGGCAGGACCGGACTCTGACTACATGACAGGCCAGTCTCTGCTCATCGATGGTGGGATGGTGTTCAACTAAATTCTAATAAGCTCTGACATGAGTTTTCCCCTGCCCCCGTGCAGGGGCTTTTTTTTGTCTCCTCCGTCATTGTGCATTACACTGCGCGCTGCAAAACTTTAGTCATTACGATCTGACAGGCGGTAACAGCGATGAACGGTACAATCACAACGTGGTTTAAAGATAAAGGCTTTGGATTTATCAAAGATGAAAACGGCGACAACCGCTATTTTCATGTGATTAAGGTCGCGAACCCCGATCTGATTAAGAAAGATGCCGCGGTGACCTTCGAGCCTACCACCAACAACAAAGGCCTTTCCGCCTATGCGGTGAAGGTGATCCCCGAAAGCAAACATCTCTATATCGCAGGCGAGCGCGTAAAGCTCACCTCGATCAAATCCTTCGTGGTGTTCAGCGAAGAACAGCCCGTTGATACCAAAATCGACAAAGAGAACGCGGTGCTGTCGGTGGGCCTGCTGATGAACAGCATCAAACCAAAATCCGATAAAAAGCCGGGCGAAATGCGCACGGTGAAGAAGCTGGCGATCACCACCTTCCAGAATACGACGCTGATCTTCACCGAAGATGAGATCGACATCGATGCCACGGTGAAGCTGCTGAAGTAATTGTTTGCCGGGTGGCGGCACGCCTTACCCGGCCTACGAAGAACCATCAACGCGGCACGAAACGTAGGCCCGGTAAGCGCAGCGCCACCGGGCACCGCCGCACGCACTTAACCCATCCTGTGCTCGCCCCGTAACATCGCCTCACGGTCAAACACCTTCTGGATCTTCCCGTGCGCCATCAATGCCGCCCGGTCGGACATATGGGCAATCACGTCCGCGTCGTGACTCACCAGCAGATAGGTCATCTCATGCTCGGCCTTCAGGCGATTAAGCAGGTTCAGGATTTCCGCCTGCACCGACATATCCAGCGCCGAGGTCGGCTCGTCCAGCAGCAGTAGCTGCGGGCGCAGCAGCAGCGCGCGGGCAATGGCAACGCGCTGACGCTGGCCGCCGGAAAGCTGGTGCGGATAGCGCCTGCCCGCGTCGGCGGAGAGCCCCACTTCGTGCAGCGCATTGGCCACCTTCTCCGCGACCTGCGTCTCGCCGCGAATGTTCAACGGCTCCGACAGCGTGCGAGAAATCGTGTGGTTGGGATGCAGCGACGCCCACGGATCCTGAAACACCATCTGCACGTTGCGGCGAAGCTCGCCTTCAAAGCGTCGCCCTGGCGTTAACGCTTCTCCCAGTAGCGCAATACTGCCGCGCCACTCGCGCTGCAGCCCCGCCAGCACGCGCAGAATAGTCGATTTCCCGCAGCCGGATTCACCGATCAGGCTGAACGTCTCGCCTTTCTCAATGCTAAAGCTGGCGGCCGAAACCGCCGTTTTTTCCCCGAAGGCGACCTGCACCTGGTTAACCTCAACGATCGCCATCGCTGGCCTCCTTCCACGGCTGCGAACGGTCGAGCGTCGGCAGCATCTGCCCATAGGTATGGGCGTCTGGACGACAGGTCCACAGGGTTCGCGTGTACGGATGCGTCGCCTGCGGGAGCCGGCTTGCCGCCATCTCATCGACCTTTTCGCCCTGATACATCACCAGCACGCGGTCGCAGTGCTCGGCCACCAGCGGCAGATCGTGGCTGATGAGCAGCATCGCCATCTGGCGTTCTTCGCACTGCTGCACGAGCAGCTCGAGGATCTGGTTGCGCAGGCGGGCGTCCAGCGCGGAGGTCGGTTCGTCGGCAATCAGTACCTGCGGGTTGTTGATCAGCGCCATCGCAATCATCACCCGCTGGCCCATGCCTCCGGAAAGTTCGCCGGGATAGCGTGACAGCACGTTCTCGCTCAGCCCGACGGCGCGGAGGATGTCGTGAATACGCGCCGTACGCTCCGGACGCGGCAGGCGCTGATGCAGCGTGAGCGCCTCATCAAGCTGGGCGGCGACGCTTTTCACAGGGTTAAGGGCGTAGCGCGGGTCCTGCAGGACCATCGCAATCCCGTTGCCGCGCAGCGCCTGCCAGCGAGGGGCGTTCAGGGTCAGCAGATCGTTGCCCAGCACGTTGAGCCGGTTGGCGCTCACGATACCGGGTTTACGCACCAGACCCATCAGGGCGCGGGCGGACATCGACTTGCCGGAGCCGGATTCCCCCACCAGCGCCAGCCGCTCGTTGCCAAGCGTAAAGCTCAGGTTGTTGACCACGCGTGCGGCGGGGTAGTCGATATTCAGCGCATCGACGATGACGCGGTGTTCAGTCATGCTGTGGCTCCAGTACGTCGCGCAGGCCATCGCCCAGCAGGTTAAACGCCAGGCTGGCAAACAGAATCGCTCCGCCCGGAATAGCGGCAATCCACCACTGGTCGAAAATGACCTGCATGCCGTCGGCAATCATCGCCCCCCATTCGGCCATGGGCGGCCGTGCGCCAAGGCCGAGGAAGCCGAGACCAGCGGCGGCCAGAATAATCCCCGCCAGATCCAGCGCCAGCCGCACAATCGCGGACGGCAGGCACAGGGGCACAATATGGCCGACCAGCAGGCGCGGGCCGCGGATCCCCATCATCTCCGCGGCGGCCAGATAATCGCTGTGGCGCAGACGCTGAATCTCGCTCCGGGCCTGACGCGCGTAGGCCGGCCAGGTGGTTAAGGCCAGCGCCAGCGCGCCGTTGACCAGCCCCGGGCCGAGCATCGCCACAAACGCGAAGGCGAGGATCAGGCGCGGCATCGACATCACCACGTCGGTAAAGCGCATCAGGACTCGCTCCAGCCAGCCGCCGTAGTAGCCGGACAGGATCCCCACCAGCAGCCCGGCGGGCAGGGTGATAACGGTGACTAAGGCCACCAGCCCGAGCGCCGGACGGGTGCCGTAAATCAGGCGCGAGAGCAGATCGCGCCCGTAGCTGTCGGTGCCCAGCCAGTGCTGGCCGTTCGGTGCCTGCAGGCGCGCGGCGGCGTCCTGCCAGTTCGGATCAACCGGTGCCAGCCAGGGCGCGAACAGGGCAATAAACACCAGCAGCGCCAGGGCAATCAGCCCGCAAACGGCGGCAGGGGAGCGGCGCAGGCGGCGTAAGAAGAGATAAAACGGCATCAGCGCACCCTGGGATCGGTCGCCCGCACAAGCAGGTCGGTAAGGTTATTGATCAGCACAAAGCAGACGCCAATCAGCAGCGTGCCGCCCATGACCGCGGTCGTGTCTCCGGCGAACAGGGCGGTGGTGAGATAGCGTCCGATGCCCGGCCACGAGAAGACGGTTTCGGTTAATACCGCACCTTCCAGCATGCTGGTATAGGCCAGGGCGATCACCGTCAGCAGGGTGCTGCGAATGTTCGGCAGCACGTGGCGCAGCAGAATGGCCATCTCCCCGGCGCCCTTGGCGCGGGCAAGCAGGATATACTCCTTGTTCATTTCGCCGAGGCAGGCGGAGCGGGTCAGACGGGTAATGCTCGCCAGCGAGTAGTAGGCCAGCAGCACCACCGGCAGCACCAGGTGGCTGATGGCGTTGCGAAACGCCTCGCGATCGCCGGAAAGCCAGGTATCTATCAGCGCAAAGCCGGTGCGCGGCTCGACGGTGAACTGCCAGATGTCGTCCAGCCTGCCGGGGCCCGCGCTCCACTGCAGCTTCGCGTAGAACAGGGCCAGCATCAGCAGGCCGAGCCAGAAAATCGGCACCGAGTTGCCGAGCAGGGTGAGCGTTCTGATCGCTAAGTCCACTGGCGAACCGGCGTAGCGGGCGCACAGCACACCCGCAATCACGCCGAGTATCGTGCCGATAATTAGCGCCAGCGTTGCCAGCTCCAGCGTGGCGGGGAAGGCGTGCAGCAGATCCTGCAGCACCGGCTGCCCGGTGGCGCTGGCGGTGCCTAAATCACCGTGGGCGAGGCTCTGCAGATAGTGCCAGAACTGCACGGGCAGCGGTCGATCCAGCCCGAGCTGGTGGCGAACCTGATCGTACGTGGACTGGCTGGCGTGATCGCCGACGATCTGCAGCACGCGATCGACCGGTGAAAACGCCGAGAGCGCAAACGTGACGAGCAGCAGCCCGAAGAGCGTGAGCAGCAGGGTCAGCAGGCCCTGAAGCACGCGGGTGGAAAGATGTGGCATGGAAAATCTCTTCATGCCGGGTGGCGGCTTCGCCTTACCCGGCCTACAAAAACCGAGAACACAGGCCGGGTCAGCGCAGCGCCACCCGGCAACAAGGGCTACTTCGTGACGCGATCGTACCAGACCATATCCGCGTTCAGCCCCTGCTGATACCCCTTCACGTTATCGCGCACCACGATCTGGGTTTTGCCCTGATCGACGAACACGTACGGCGAGCTCTGCTGCAGCTGCTCCTGCATTTTCTTGTACAGATCCAGACGCTTCGCCGGATCCGGTTCGGCAACCGCCGCCAGCGTGGCCTTGTTCAGCTCCGGGATTTTCCAGCCGTTCAGTCCGGCCACGGTGCTGGACTTCCCGTCGTTCCACGCGAAGGCGCTGGCGTTGGAGTGCGCGTCGAAGTAGTCCGGGATCCACAGACGGATCGCCGCCTGATGCTGCTTCGCGCGCACGCGGGCATAGACCTGGCTCCCGGCGGCAGGCAGCAGATCCACCTTCACGCCACCCTGCGCAAAGCTCGCCTGCATCGACTGGGCAATCGTGATAAACGGCGGCTTGTTCTCCACGTCCAGCGTGAAGTGCGCGTCCTTAATGCCCGCTTTGGCAAGAATGGCTTTCGCTTTTGCCGGGTCAAATTTAAACGGATTGTCTTCCAGCGCGCCCGGCAGGCCGACCGGCAGGAAGCTCTGGTGAACAAAATACTGGCCTTTCAGCAGGTTCTTCGTGATGCCGTCATAGTCGACCAGCCAGCGCGACGCTTCCCAGAACGCCGGGTTGTTCAGCAGCGGATTGGCGCTGTTGCCGGTGTTAAACACCAGGTAATTCTGCTCGGCGGACGGAATGCTCAGCACCTTCACGCCCGGCTTGCCGTCCAGGGCGCTAATCTGGTCTGCACCCAGATCGCGCGCCACGTCCGCATCCCCCTGCTGGATCAGCAGGCGGCGTGAAGCCGGATCGGGGACGTTTTTAATGATGATGCTTTTGAGCTTCGGCGCGCCGCCGGGGGCGGAATCGTTGGCTTCCAGCACGATGGCCTGATGCGGCTGATAGACGCGCATTTTGAACGCGCCGCTGCCCGCCGAGTGCATTTTCAGCCAGGCGTTACCGAAGTCGTTATCCTTGATGTTCGCGGCGACCTCTTTTTCATCGACGATGGAGGCAATCGGCGTGGAGAGAATATTCAACGCCACCGACGGGCTGACGTCCGCCGTCCAGTGAAGCTGGAGGGTATGAGCGTCCACCTTTTTCAGCTGGCTGGCGATGTTGCTCGCGTCCCAGCCCAGCACGTTGAGGATAAAGGCCGGGGATTTGTTCAGCGTCACGGCGCGGGTATAAGAGAAGATCACGTCTTCCGGGCGCAGCGGGTTGCCGGAGGCGAATGTCGCATCGGGTTTAAGCTTTATGGTCAGGGTTTTTGCTGCCGCGTCCGCGTCCCAGCTTTCTGCCAGAATCGGCGTGATTTTTTCCGGATTATCGCGGTCCGGCTGCACCAGACGCTGGTACAGGCTCGGCACGGTCTGGATGCTGGAGAGCTCGTTGGCTTCGGCCGGGTCGAGGCTCACGATGTCATCAAGCCCCTGGGCAACCACCAGCGTGTTGGGCGGCGTAGCGGCGTGAGCGGCGCCTGAGAGCGCAGCCAGCACCAGTAACGGCAACAGTTTTTTTGTCATAGCGATCCCTGAGAAGAATATATTGTGATTGTTTTATGCTCCGCTACGTTAGGGCGACTGTGACATTCCACAAAGTCGAAATTCAGCTTTACTTATGCCTTCCGGGAATATCGCATGCGCTCGGGCTATTAAAACACGCTGCTTTTCGCGCGCTTTTTAACCTGCTATAACAAATGCCTTACCTTTCAGGGAGTCACCGCCGTGCCCGAAATCAATCAACATGGTCAAACCGTTAACGATATCGTTCCCGACTGGAAAGGCGCGCGCGCGTTAACCCGCACGCCGCTGTTCGGCCAGTATTGTCGCCTGGAGCCGCTGGACGCCGATCGCCACGCGGCCGATCTCTTTGAGGCCTACGCGCTGGGAGACGACAGCGACTGGACGTGGCTTGCCAGCACGCAGCCCACGAGCGTGGAAGCCACCGCGCACTGGATCATGGCGAAGGTCATGGACGATGAGCTGGTGCCGTTTGCCGTCATTGACTTACGCAACGAACGGGCGGTGGGGCTGGTGAGCTATATGGCCAACGAGCGGCTGCTGGGGTCGGTGGAAATTGGTCACGTCACCTGGTCGCGCAAAATGAAAGGTTCCCTCATCGGCACCGAAACGGTGTGGCTGCTGCTGAAAAATGCGTTTGAGCACGGCTACCGGCGCCTCGAGTGGAAGTGCGATTCCATGAACGTGGCGTCGCGCAGGGCGGCGGAGCGGCTGGGGTTTGTCTGGGAAGGACGCCTGCGCCAGAAGCTGGTGCGTAAAGGGCGCAACCGCGACAGCGATATGCTTTCTATTATTGACGGCGAATGGCCGCAAAGAGACGCGGAGCTGCGCGCCTGGCTGGCGGCAGAGAATTTTGACGAGGAAGGGCGGCAGATAAAGCGGCTTGAGGCGTTTCGGTTATAAGTTTTTTATGTAGGGTACAGCGTAAACGCGCGGTTAATCCGCGGAAATCGCGATTTCAATCAGGTTGGTTTTTCCTGACTGCAGGCCGCGCGTTACCGCTTCGGCGATATCGGCAGCCTCGGTTACCCGGCAGCAGTGGACGCCCATGGCGGTGGCCAGCGACTGAAAATCGATATGCGGGTTCACCAGGTCCATCCCGATAAAACGCCCCAGCCGCGTTGAGCTGTAGTCAGCCTGGCTCTTCATAAAGTTTTTCAGGATGTTGTATTCCCTGTTATTCATGACGATAAAGGTGACCGGCAGATTTTCGTGTGCCGCCGTCCAGAGCGCCTGCGGCGAGTAGAGGGAGGCTCCGTCTCCAACTAAACACACTACCGGCTCGCGGCCCAGCCCCAGCGAGTGACCTACTGCTGCGGGCATCCCCCAGCCCAGTCCGCCGCCGCGCATAAAGTAGTAGCGCTGGTGCTGCTGGTCAGAGATGAACCGGCGGACATGCCTGGCGGTCGCTATCGCCTCATCCACGATGGTGGTACCCGCCGGAATGGATCGGATGACTTCCCAGGCTGCGACCATCGGCGAAAGGGCCGGGCGTAGCCGCTCGACGGCCAGACGTTCCTCCTGCTGCTGCCACTCCTTCTCTCGTTCGTCGCGGGCCGCCACCAGCAGCCGCTGGTGGGCCAGCGTGCTGGCGATCAGGCGCTGCTTAAGCTTTGGCAGCAGTTCGTGCAGGGACAGTTTGATATCCCCCATCACCGAAAGGCGAGTGGCATAGGTGCGGCCAAGCTCGTGCATATCCGCCGAGAGCTGGTACACCGCGCAGGTCGCCGGAATAGCCTCGCCCTCGCTGTACAAAATGGTGATCAGGCTTCTGCCGCCGATGATGAATACGGCATCGTAGGCATTGATGATGCTGGCGATTTCGCTGGCGGTGGTGGGCATATTGCCCCGCCAGAGCGCGTGCTGGGTGGGAAAAGGTAAATTCAGCGGCCAGGAGGAGCCGTAGACGTGGGCGCTGAGCGCTTCCGCCAGCTCGACAATCTCCTGCGTCGAGCCGCTGGAGTGCACCTCATCGCCCGCCACAATCATGATCCTGCCCGGCGCGATCTCGCTGAGCGCCTCCGCCAGTTCGTCCAGCGAGCCCGCCACGGTGTGGTAGTTCACTCTCGACGCCGTCTGTATCCCGGCATCGCTCAGCTCTTCCATCACGTTCATCGGCAGGGAGAGCAGCACTGGGCCGCCAGGAGGATAGCTGGCAGCGTGAAACGCCCGGCGCACCAACACCGGGAGCTGGTCGGCGCTGGTGACCTCCTGCGCCCATTTCATGACCGGGGAGCCAATGGAGACAATGTCATCGTACAGGAGCGGGTCGCGCACGTAGTGTCGCGTATCCTGCTGTCCGACGGTGACAACCAGCGGGGTTTTCATGATCCGCGAATTAATGAGATTCCCCATCCCGTGCCCCAGACCGCTGGCGGTATGCAAATTGATAAAGCCCGTTTTGCCGGAGGCTTTCGCATAGCCGTCGGCAATCGCCACCACGGTGCTCTCCTGAAGCGCCAGAATATAGTGAATATTTTCATGGCGAAGCAGGGCATCAATCAGAGGAAGCTCGGTGGTGCCGGGGTTGCCAAAAATATATTCCACGCCTTCACTCTCCAGCACTTCAAGAAGAATATCGGCACCCGTTCGCATATTGAGATCTGATAAGGACGTTAATGATTTAATCATACTGACACCTCATTCAGTATTATTTAACCCAGGCTAAAATTCTTCCTGCGTTGGACGCACAACAATTTCATTAATATCAACGTCGCCAGGCTGTTCTATGGCAAATAAAACCGCGCGGGCAATTGCGTCAGCCGGAATAGCCTGCTTATAAAATTCATGGAGAAATTTTTTACTCTCTTCGTCAGAGCTGCCGAATTGCAGTTCGCTTTCGACGGCGCCGGGCGAAATAAGCGTCGTGCGGATAGTTTTACCCGCCTCCTGACGTAAGCCTTCACTCAGCGCGCGGACGGCGAATTTTGTGGCGCTGTACACCACGCCGCCAGGTGCCAGCACCTTGATGCCCGCGACGGAGGCAACGTTAATAAAATGCCCGCTGCCCTGACGCTGGAACACCGGGAAAGCGGCAGCGATGCCGTACAGTACCCCTTTCAGATTGGTATCAATCATCTTGTCCCATTCGTCGGTTTTCAGCTCGCTCAAGGGAGCGATAGCCATAAAGCCCGCGTTGTTGATCAGCACATCCACGCGCTGGTAGGCGTCAACGGCAGCGTCAATGGCGCGCTTAACCTCTTCCTGACGGGTGACATCGGCCTTCACGGCTATCGCCTTGCCGCCTTGCTGAATAATCTGATCCACCAGGGCATTAATTCTGTCCAGACGGCGCGCCACCAGCACCAGCGAAAACGCGTTATTCGCTAAATGGAGGGCAATCGCCTGACCAATACCGCTGCTGGCACCGGTAATGACAACAACCTTGTTTGCACTATTATTCATGATCTTATCTCGCTATTGAGTGATGCAAAAAATAAAAGGCAGAGAAGCATTAATGAATAATGACAAATTCATTAATGCGGTTTTTGATATATTGTGTATCGGGAATAAAATGATGTTCTTTTAAAACTTAATGGAGTACGCAAGAGTCTGTCAATGTCGTTTTTTAATAATTACATTAATTACAGGCTTAATATTTAATTCTTATTGGTAACCGAGAAAAGTATATAAATGAAATGGGGGCACGATAGCGGCCCTGCGAACAGGGCCTGAGAATTACAATTTGCCACTGTAAAGCACCGGGCCTGTGGGGAGCCCAGTGGGCGATCCGCCCTCTGGTTCAAGGCTTATGGCTATCGTGGCGTCAGGAGGGAGCGTTGTGTTCCTGAGGGTGACGCGTGTCGGTATGTCGTTATGCAGCAGCCCCATGGAGACCGGCGCCTGCCCGCCTGGGATCAGCCAAAGCTGGAGGCTGTGTTGCGCCGCGACGGCCGTCGGCCGAAGAGGGGCAATGCTCAGGTGCTGGCGGCTGGCATCCGCGCTGACGACCCATTCCCCGTGCTGTTGGGCATCGTTGAGGACCATCAGCGGAGCGAGTTCCGGGGTACGGATGGCATACCAGGCAACGACCGACAGGGCGGCGAGGGAGGCTGCAACCATCCAGCCGACATAAGGCCGACTTTTGCGTAAAGGCTTTTTGGGCGGCAGGTCGAGGGCGATTCTTTTCCACACCGTCTCGGGTGGAGGGACGGGCACAAGATGACTATCCAGCGTGCTGAACATGTCCTGCCAGTACGCGACGCGGGCGGCCAGAGCGGGTTCATGGGCAATCCGTTTCTGCAACTGAAGCCGCGCCCCTCCGCGCAGGGTGCCGAGGGCATATTCCGCAGCCAGCATGTCATCGCGTTTTTCTGCGTCATTCATAGCCCCACGCACTCCCGAAGATGGTCCATTGCCCGACGTATCCAGCTTTTCACCGAGCCTACAGGCTGCTGGAGCCAGTCGGCAATGTCGCTGTGAGACATTCCCTGATAGTAGGCGAGCGTAATGCTCTGGCGCTGCTCGCTGCTCAAATGTTCGAGACAATGCCTGAGCCGCTCTGCCTGCGCATCGTCGTGCCAGTTATTCTGCTCATCGCTTTCGCTTAGCAGAATATCTTCCGAATACGACTCTTCACGGGCTGCAGCCCGGGTTTGCCCGCTGCGCAGCCAGTCAATACAGCGGTTGCGCACAATGTGCGTAAGCCAGGTCATCGGGGAGCTCAGGGTAGCGTTATAGGTTTCGGCTTTACTCCAGACGGTGACAAAACAGTCGTGAAGGATCTCTTCTGCCCAGGCGCGGTCGCGCAGCATGCGCAGCGCAACGGCAAACAGGTGAGGCGATGTGAGTCGGTAAAGCTGTTCAAATGCGCGGCGATCGCCGTTTGCGACCGCCTGCATTAATTTCAACTGTTGTTCAGCCAGCGCGTTATCCATGTTTTTCCCGGAAGGCAACGTCACACTTCCGAAGTATAGACAACTACTTAGGCATCAGGACGGTATCAATCACATCGATCACGCCATTTTTCTGATGGACGTCGTAGGTGCTGATGTTCGCCACGTTACCTTTACCATCCTTAAGCTGAATATTGTGCGGGCCGTTGCTCATGATCCAGAGCGGTTGACCGTTAACGGTCTTCAGCTCCGCGTGGCCGCCGCCCTGTTTAATTTTCTGCTCCAGCGCTTTCATATCGTAATTACCGGCGACCACGTGATAGGTCAGAATGCTGGTGAGCGTGGCTTTGTTTTCGGGTTTGACCAGGTTCTCGACCGTGCCGGCAGGCAATTTCGCAAACGCCGCATTGGTTGGGGCAAACACGGTGAAGGGCCCTTTGCTCTGGAGCGTATCCACCAGCCCGGCCGCTTTGACGGCGGCCACCAGCGTAGTGTGATCTTTCGAGTTCACGGCGTTTTCAACGATATTTTTGCTCGGGAACATCGCCGCTCCGCCCACCATCACGGTGTCTGACGTCATGGCTGCTGATGCGCCTGCACAGAAGAGTATCGCGCTGGATACGAATGCAACACTGAGTAGCTTTTTCATCATTTATCCTCGGATTAAGGAGCAAAGGCGTTGCTCACATACTCATATACGAGGGGCGGGGGGAAACTGGATGCAGGGAAATGAAAATAAATTTGTGGCGGGGAAGTGAATTCCCTCTCCCCGGTGGGGAGAGGGCAAATGACTTAGCGTCTCACCGGTGCCCCGTTCGCCACATAATACGCCGCCGTGCTCTTCGCCAGCGGCTCGCGACCGCGAATGGCATCGGCAATCTTCTCACCAATCATAATGGTGGTGGCGTTCAGGTTGCCGGTGATGATCTGCGGCATAATCGACGCATCCACCACGCGCAGCCCTTCCAGCCCGTGAACGCGGCCTTCGCCGTCGACCACCGCCATCTCGTCATAGCCCATCTTGCAGGTGCCGCACGGGTGGAAGGCGGTTTCCGCGTGGTTGCGCACGAACTCGTCCAGCTGCTCATCGGTCTGGCAGTCAATGCCCGGACTGATTTCACGGCCGCGGTACTTGTCCAGCGCGGGCTGGTGCATGATCTCGCGGGTGATGCGGATCGCGTCGCGAAACTCCTGCCAGTCCTGCTCGTGGGACATATAGTTGAACAGGATCGCCGGATGCTGGTGCGGATCGCGCGACTGGATGCGCACGTGTCCGCGGCTCGGGGAGCGCATGGAGCCGACGTGGCACTGGAAGCCGTGTTCTTTCACCGCGTTCGAGCCGTTGTAGTTAATCGCCACCGGCAGGAAGTGGTACTGAATGTTTGGCCACTCAAACTCCTCGCGGCTGCGGATAAACCCGCCCGCTTCGAAGTGGTTGCTCGCACCTATGCCGGTGCCGCCAAACAGCCACTCCGCGCCAATCTTCGGCTGGTTCCACCACTGCAGGGCAGGGTAGAGGGAGACCGGCTCTTTGCATTCGTACTGGAGGTACATCTCCAGGTGATCCTGCAGGTTTTCCCCCACGCCGGGCAGATCGTGCACCAGCGGGATATCGAACTGCTTCAGCAGGTCAGCGTTGCCCACGCCGGAGCGCTGGAGGATCTGCGGGGAGGCAATCGCCCCGGCACTCAGCAGCACTTCTTTTTTTGCCGTCGCTTTGGATGGGATGGTGCTTTCACCCTCCAGCCACTCGACGCCCACCGCGCGCTTGCCCTCAAAGAGGATGCGATCGGTCATGGCGTGGGTGCGGATGGTCAGGTTCGGACGCGGTTTCGCCTGATCCAGATAGCCGCGCGCGGTACTGGCGCGTCGGCCCTGCGGGGTGACCGTGCGATCCATCGGGCCGAAGCCCTCCTGCTGATAGCCGTTGAGATCGTCTGTGCGCGGATAGCCCGCCTGTACGCCCGCCTCCACCATCGCCTCGAACAGCGGGTTCACGCCCGGTTTCGAGGTGGTAACGCTCACCGGACCGTCGCCGCCGTGATAGTCGTTCGGCCCCACGTCGCGGGTCTCTGCCTTGCGGTAGTAGGGCAGGCAGTTGAGGTAGCTCCAGTGCTCCAGGCCCGGCTCTTTCGCCCAGTTGTCGAGGTCCATCGCGTTACCACGGATGTAGCACATGCCGTTGATCAGCGACGAGCCGCCCAGCCCTTTGCCACGTCCGCACTCCATGCGGCGGTTGTTCATGAAGGGTTCTGGCTCGGTTTCGTACGCCCAGTTGTAGCGCTTGCCCTGCAGCGGGAACGCCAGCGCGGCGGGCATCTGGGTGCGGAAGTCAAAGCGGTAATCCGGCCCGCCCGCTTCAAGCAGCAGGACGGTGGTGTTCGGATCTTCAGTCAGTCGTGTAGCCAGCACGTTGCCGGCAGAGCCGGCCCCGATAATGATGTAGTCAAATTGCAAATAAACCTCCCGGTTAAAATATGGACTGGAATTTACCCATCTCAACCTGGATGGACTTCACCTGGGTGTAGCTCTGCAGCGTCATCACGCCATTCTCGCGGCCAATGCCGGAGTGCTTGTAGCCGCCGACCGGCATCTCTGCGGCGGATTCACCCCAGGTGTTGATCCAGCAGATGCCCGCTTCGAGCTGATGAATGGCGCCGTGGGCGCGGTTCAGGTCGGCCGTGACGATGCCCGCCGCCAGCCCGTAGTCGGTGTCGTTGGCGCGGCGAATCGCTTCCTCAATGGACTCATAGGTGAGGATGGACATCACCGGGCCGAAGATCTCTTCGCGCACGATGGTCATCTCGTCGGTGCAGTCGGTGAACACGGTTGGGGCCACCCACGCGCCGTTATCGAAGCCTTCGCCCTTCAGCACGTCGCCGCCGCACAGCACGCGCGCGCCTTCCTCTTTGCCTTTGGCGATGTAGCGCATCACGCTGTCGCGGTGCGGGAAGCTGACCATCGGACCAAAGTTGGTAGCTTCATCGAACAGATCACCCGCGCGGATGCGGCCCACGCGTTCAACGATTTTCTGCTCAAACGCGGCTTTGAACTTAGCCGGAACAAACACGCGGGTGCCGTTGGTGCACACCTGGCCGGAGCTGAAGAAGTTGGCCATCATGGCGATGTCCGCCGCGAGATCCAGATCCGCATCGTCGAAAATAATCAGCGGGGATTTGCCGCCCAGCTCCATCGTCACCTCTTTCAGGGACGAGGCCGCCGAGTTGGCCATCACCTTTTTGCCGCTGGCGACGCCGCCGGTGAAAGAGACTTTCGCGATGCCCGGATGCTCGGTCAGGTACTGGCCGGTCTCCGCGCCCACGCCCGGCAGGACGTTAAACACGCCGTCCGGCAGGCCCGCTTCGGTGTAGATCTCGGCAAGCTTCAGGGCGGTAAGCGGCGTCACTTCGCTCGGCTTGAAGATCATCGCGTTACCTGCCGCCAGCGCCGGGGCGGATTTCCACAGGGCGATCTGGATCGGGTAGTTCCACGCGCCGATGCCCGCCACCACGCCCAGCGGTTCGCGGCGGGTATAGACGAATGAGGTCTCACGCAAGGGGATCTGGCTGCCTTCCAGCGCCGGGATCAGCCCCGCGTAGTACTCCAGCACGTCCGCTCCGGTGACGATGTCGACGGTGGAAGTTTCGGAATACGCTTTACCGGTGTCGAGGGTTTCCAGCTTTGCCAGCTCGTCGTTGCGCTCGCGCAGGATGTCGACGGCGCGACGCAGAACGCGGGAGCGCTCCATGGCGGTCATCGCCGCCCAGACTTTTTGCCCGCGCGTTGCGCTTTCTACGGCGCGGTCGACGTCCTCGCGCCCGGCGGCCTGTACGGTCGCCAGGACTTCACCGTTGGCCGGGTTGATGGTCTCGAAGGTGCGACCGCTGGTGGCCGATGTATAACCACCATTGATATAAAGCTGCTGTTCTGCCATTCGGGACATAAATTCTCCTCGGTTAGTCGGTCGGTAAATGCTGGCTGATAAAGTGGCTGGTGAGCGACTGCGCCAGGGTCTTATCCAGCGGCTTGCCGCTCAGCGCGGCGCGCAGCCACAGCCCGTCGATCAGCGCCGCCAGCCCGTAGCCCGCCTCCTGGGCCTGCTCGCGCGGAAGCTCGCGGCGGAACTCGTACACCAGGTTCGACAGCAGGCGGCGGCTGCTCACCTGCTGCAGGCGGTAGAGCATCGGCTGGTGCATGCTGCTTGCCCAGAAGGCCAGCCAGGCCTTCATCGCCGCGCTGCTCACCTGGGTTTCATCAAAGTTACCGCCGACAATCGCCTGCAGACGCTGCTCCGCGCTGCCGTTCGGCAGGGCGTGCAGGCGGCTTAATACCGCATCGCGCAGCTGGCCGGTGATGTCGCGCATGGTCGCTTCCAGCAGGCCGTTTTTGTCTTTGAAATAGTGACTGATGATCCCCGTGGAAACGCCTGCCCGACGGGCGATCTGAGCGATCGTCGCGTCGTGCATTCCCACTTCATTTATTGCTTCCAGCGTGGCGTCGATAAGCTGCCTGCGCCGGATCGGCTGCATCCCCACTTTGGGCATTTTTGCCACTCCATTCATCAGCGTTGGTTAACCATTAAAGCGGTTTTTGATTGGACGTTCAATATAAAATGTGTCTTAATTGTTGCGGATTTGGATTTTAATAGTTACAAAAACAGTGAGGATACTGGATGACAGACCTTTCACAGGACAGAGAAAAAGACAAAATCAACCCGGTCGTTTTTTATACGTCCGCCGGGCTGATTTTGTTGTTTTCCCTGACAACGATCTTCTTTCGCGATTTTTCTGCCGAGTGGATTGGGCGCACCCTGAACTGGGTATCGAAGACCTTCGGCTGGTACTACCTGCTGGCGGCCACGCTCTACATCGTCTTTGTGGTCTGCATTGCCTGCTCGCGCTTCGGCTCCGTGAAGCTCGGGCCAGAGCAGTCCAAGCCCGAGTTCAGCCTGCTGAGCTGGGCCGCGATGCTGTTTGCCGCGGGCATCGGCATCGACCTGATGTTCTTCTCCGTGGCCGAACCGGTCACGCAGTATATGCAGCCCCCGGAAGGGGCAGGGCAGACAATGGAGGCCGCGCGCCAGGCGATGGTCTGGACGCTGTTCCACTACGGCCTGACCGGCTGGTCAATGTACGCCCTGATGGGGATGGCGCTGGGATACTTTAGCTATCGTTATAATTTGCCCCTCACCATCCGCTCCGCGCTGTACCCGATTTTCGGTAAAAAGATCAACGGCCCGATTGGCCACAGCGTCGACATTGCGGCGGTGATCGGCACCATTTTCGGTATCGCGACCACGCTCGGGATTGGCGTGGTGCAGCTCAACTACGGGCTGAGCGTGCTGTTTGATATTCCGGATTCGATGGCGGCGAAAGCGGCGCTGATTGCGCTCTCCGTCATTATTGCCACCATTTCGGTGACGTCAGGCGTCGATAAAGGCATCCGCGTGCTCTCCGAACTGAACGTGGCGCTGGCGCTGGGCCTCATCCTGTTCGTGCTGTTTATGGGCGACACCTCGTTCCTGCTCAATGCCTTAGTGCTGAACGTGGGCGACTACGTGAACCGCTTTATGGGCATGACGCTGAACAGCTTCGCCTTTGACCGTCCGGTGGAGTGGATGAACAACTGGACGCTGTTCTTCTGGGCGTGGTGGGTCGCATGGTCGCCGTTTGTCGGCCTGTTCCTGGCGCGTATTTCGCGCGGGCGCACCATCCGCCAGTTTGTGATGGGCACGCTGATTATCCCGTTCACCTTTACCCTGCTGTGGCTGTCGGTGTTCGGCAACAGCGCGCTGCATGAGATTATCCACGGCAACGCGACCTTTGCGCAGGAAGCGATGGCGCACCCGGAGCGCGGCTTCTACAGCCTGCTGGCGCAGTACCCGGCGTTCACCTTTAGCGCCTCCGTGGCGACCATTACCGGCCTGCTGTTTTACGTCACCTCAGCGGATTCCGGCGCGCTGGTGCTGGGTAACTTCACTTCGAAGCTCAAAGACATCAACAGCGACGCGCCGAACTGGCTGCGCATCTTCTGGTCCGTCGCCATCGGCCTGCTGACGCTTGGGATGCTGATGACCAACGGCATCTCGGCGCTACAGAACACCACGGTGATCATGGGGCTGCCGTTCAGCTTCGTCATCTTCTTTGTGATGGCCGGGCTGTATAAATCGCTCAAGGTGGAAGATTACCGCCGCGTCAGCGCCAGCCGCGATACCGCACCGCGTCCGATGGGGGCGCAGGACAGGCTGAGCTGGAAGAAACGCCTGTCGCGCCTGATGAACTATCCGGGCACGCGCTACACCAAACAGATGATGGAGACGGTCTGCTTCCCGGCAATGGAAGAGGTGGCGCAGGAACTGAAGCTGCGCGGTGCGTACGTGGAGCTGAAAAACCTGCCGCCAGAGGAGGGTGAAACCCTGGGGCACCTGGATCTGCTGGTGCACATGGGCGACGAGCAGAACTTTGTCTACCAGATCTGGCCGCAGCAGTACTCGGTCCCCGGCTTTACCTACCGGGCGCGCAGCGGGAAATCGACCTACTACCGGCTGGAGACCTTCCTGCTTGAAGGAAGCCAGGGGAATGATTTGATGGACTACAGCAAGGAGCAGGTGATTACGGATATTCTGGACCAGTATGAACGGCACCTGAACTTTATCCATCTGCACAGGGAAGCGCCGGGGAATAGCGTGATGTTCCCGGATACGTAAGTTACTTTTTACAAACGCGCAATATAAGGCAAGTGTCTATCGGCACTTGCCTTTTTTATCTCTTGAGTTTGCTGGCAGAACTCATCACGGGAAGGGAAGAAGGAATGTGCCGGAATAATGTTAATTTTCATCAAAAAAAATTGATCTGAGTGTGATATCTCATGATGTAATTGATTTTTAATAGGTTTTTTTATTATTCACACGAGAGGGTGTTAGAGTTTTGTAAAGAAAATTCATGTTTTGTATTGGGCGTTTTACTAAAACTCAAAGTTTTGTCATGAATAATCTTAAATTAACCCTATTAAGAAAAGGTTTAATTCCTTTTCTTTACTCTACTAACTTATTGATTTGACTTATTGATTATTTATTGTTTGGTTTTTTGTTCTGTTTTGTTAATTATAATGGATGAATATGCTTGTGTAATAATTTCGTTAAAAATTAGTGTTGGCTTTATACATTTTTTTATCAAAAGGGTTTTTATACTTAATAATGTTAAGTTAGTGGTTGAATATTTCTAATAGAGTCGAAGTTGTGATTTTTTATCTTGATAAATCTGTCTCATTGTCACATTTTCTTCATTCAAATACCATCTTCTACAAATCAGGCGAACACTGATTACCCAGTGCGGAGGAGGAGATGTCAAAGAAATGAGAACGATAAGCCCCTAAGGAGTGGTTGTGCCTTTTGTCTCTGACGAACTTCTGTATGGATACACCATTTTCCAGCATCTGGAATACAGGCCAACAACGCGCACGCTAATTAATATCAAAAATGGCCGAATCAAAAGATTTGGTACAACGAAAGCCAGATTGTTTGAGTATTTATTGTCAGGAATGGATGAAGGAATTGTCTACGATAATGACATCATCGTACATGTTTTTGAAGATCATGGGTTGCGGTGCTCCAGATCTTATCTACTGTCCATGATTAAAAAAATTCAAAATGCGTTTAATACCGTCGGCTTTGAGCGGTATCCCTTTGCAAGGGTTGATGGAAAAGCTTATGTAATCGATAGGTCTTGCTTAGAGCGCATATATGTTGTCAAAACTTCATCTTAATCATGTTATGTGAATTAAAAAAAGGAATGAACGTTGACGACGCTACTGGTGTTCACTCGGAATTTTGCAATGAGGCAGGCCATTCAGGGCTTATCCTCAGCGGACAAAGCGGTATTCTTTTTTGATAACCGCCTTGAGTTTATCGTCTGTGCAACGATCCTGGATAAGCCTTGCATTTTGATTGATGCAATTGATGAAACAACAGATAACATAAGGTGGTTGTATTCTCGGCTCGCGGCCAGAGGATTATCGCGACGAACCTATTTTATTTCACCAGAAGAAAACACAGGCAATAGCTATTTAAAACTCTTCTGGCTGGTTACGACGATCAAAGAGTTGAAGGCGCTTTGCGATCGCGCAGCGAAACTCCCCGCAACGGAAAAACCCTGGGAAGTAGCCGATGTTATTTACGACAGGTTATCTGTAAAGTTATCGCCAGAACATCTGGACTTTCTGATGACGCTATACGATGCGTCGACCGGGAAATATCGTTGCAATGACCGCGATGACATTAATAAAAACTACTATTTAAGAAAGCGACTTGCATTAGGAAGCAGTTCAGAGATGAAACAGCTCATCGTTATTTTATCCACTCAGGCTTATCACCATCCTTGTCTAAAATCAGCCTGACTGGGCAATAAATAATACATTAACTGGTTTAGCGGACTTATTCCGCTGTTCCTGCATTGACATGACGTCAATGCAGATAATGTTCAATCCTAAGGATAAAGCTATGCAAACTAAAGTTACCCGTGTAATTCGTAATGTACTGACGGCCGCTGCCGTGAGTGGAATCACCTTTGCCGCTCAGGCGGCCGATGGAAAAATTAATTTCACCGGCACAATCCTTGATTCGGCCTGTACGATTGAATCCAGTACGGCGAATCAGACCGTTAACCTTGGGAAAATCCCTAAAAGCTCGTTCAGCGCGGCCGGATCTGTTGCTGCTGCAACCCGCTTCAGCATTATGTTGAACAATTGCCCCGCGGCCGTTACCTCTGCATCTATTAAGTTTGATGGTACTGCGGACAGCTCTGACACCAGTATTCTTGCGCTGAACAGCGATCAAACGGCGAAAGGTGTAGGCGTTGCGTTTTATGAAGAGGATGGCATTACCGCGATCCCTCTGGCAACCCAGTCGAAGAGCATCACCCTTGACACCAGCGCAGGCGAAGATGCCGCAAACAGCAATAAGATGACCTTCGTGGCCAAATATAAGGCAACGCAGGCTGCCGTGGTGGCGGGTACGGCAAACGCGACGTCAGATTTTACCATTACCTATCAGTAATATCCCGGGCGTACCTAAGGTGCGCCCCGTTGTCTCTTGCTGAAATATTGGGAACGTATGATGAGTCAACTTATTCGAACGATTGCGTTATCAGGCGTTTGCCTGCTCTCTCTACCGGTTCAGGCCAGCATAACCGTCGGGGGGACACGCTTAATTTATAATGGAAATGAAAGCGAAGCCTCACTCCCAGTGAGTAACAGTCGGGATGCCGTTCCCTATTTAATTCAGTCATGGGTTGAGTTAGGTGAAAACTCGAAGGAGAAGGTTTCTTTTATCGTTACGCCGCCCCTGTTCCGCCTCGACGGAGGTCATGAAAATACGCTGCGGATCATTTATACCGGTGAAAAAACACTGCCTGATAATCGCGAATCTGTTTTTTGGCTAAACGTTAAGTCTATTCCCTCAATGACTCGGTCAGATGAAAATCGGCTGCTTATTGCCGTTAAGACGCGTATGAAAATTTTCTATCGCCCTGCGGCGCTGGCGTCTGAAAAATCCGGTGAAGCATGGACGAAATTAAAGTTTGAGACGCGCGGTGAACACCTGGTGATTAATAACCCAACGCCGTTCTACGTTTCTCTTTATTCATTAACGATTGGCAATAAAACGATTGCGCAGCCGCCGATGATTTCACCCTTTAGTTCCGCAACGGTGGCCGGCAGTGGAACGCAGGTGGCCTGGAAAGCCATAAATGATTTTGGTGGCGTAACGACAGAAAAGCGCCAGATGCTGAAATAAAAAATATTAACAATACGCTATGTCACTCGCGCAGGTAAGCAAAGTGAATACTGTTCCTTTTTCTCGATATGGTTTTTTCTCTGGCTCGTGGCCTAACCGCGTAAGTCGACTCTCGACGATAGCGATTTTTATTTCGGGCGTTTTTCCCGCAGCTGCGGGCGAACTCTATTTTATGGCCGATGCGCTTGAAAAAACACACTCGACTTCTCAGGGCATCGATCTGGGCCGCTTCGAGCGGGGAGAACAGTTACCCGGCACCTACAGGGTGGAAATATGGCTTAATGAAAATTATATCCGAACGGAAAATATCTCTTTTGTATCTGTTAACGGCGTCGGGCTGGCGCCGGAGCTTAACCGGAGCGTGCTGGAATCACTTGGTGTCAGGGTCAAGGCATTTCCTGAATTATCCATGCTGCCTGCCGAGGCAATAATTACCGATCCCGGCGCATTTATACCGGATGCCTCCACCCGGCTGGATTTTGACAGGCAGAGACTGGATATCTCTATCCCTCAATCGGCGCTTAACGCGCGGGCACGCGGCACCGTTGATCCGTCGCGCTGGAACCAGGGCATTTCTGCACTGCTGGTAAATTACAGCATCAACGGCTCGCGCAGCTGGAGCCGGGACGGTGAGGCGCAGGATCAGCTTTACACCAATCTGCAAAGCGGTATTAATGCGGGACCGTGGCGCCTGCGTAACTACAGCACCGTGACGAAGAACAACGGAAAGCAGTCGTTTTCGTCGTTGAATACGACCCTGAGCCGCGACGTCCAGTTTTTGAGAGGGCAGTTTCAGGTGGGGGAAACCAGCACCCCCGGCGACGTGTTTGACAGCGTGATGTTTCGCGGCGCCCAAATTTTTTCCGATGACACCATGTTGCCGGAAAGCATGCGCGGCTTCGCCCCCATCATTCGGGGGATCGCCCGCACCAACGCCACGGTTACCGTGAAGCAAAACGGCTACACGGTTTATCAAACCTACGTGGCGCCTGGCAGCTTTATCATTCGCGATCTTTATCCTACGTCAGCGAGCGGCGATCTGGATATTGTCGTCACCGAAGCTGACGGCAGCGTCCAGCATTTCGTGCAACCTTTCTCCGCGGTTCCCGTCATGCTGCGGGAAGGCCGCGTGAAGTATGCGCTGAGCACAGGCGAGTTTCGAACGACGAAGCATGGGGCACATACGCCCACATTTGGCCTGGGCACGTTGGCTTATGGCCTCTCCAATAATCTCACGCTGTACGGTGGCGTCCTGGGGGCAAGTAACTATGCGTCCGGCGTGCTTGGTTCCGGCCTCAGCTTTGGCGATATAGGCTCACTATCGGCGGACGTTACCCTTGCCGAAAGCCAGCTCGTTGAGGAGAAAAATCGCCGCAGCCGGGGACAGTCCTATCGGGTGCAGTATTCAAAAACGGTGGCCACGACCGATACCACCGTGACGCTCGCAAGCTATCGCTACTCCACGGAAGGCTTTTATACCTTCCAGGAGGTGAATGAATTCAGCAGCCAGCGCTACAACAAGCGAAGCCGACTGCAACTCAACCTCAGCCAGTCGCTGCAAAGCTGGGGAAATTTTTATATTTCGGCATACCAGCAGGACTACTGGGGCAGACAGGGCTATGAGCGCAACGTCAGCACCGGCTTTAACACCAGTATTCGCGATATCAATTACTCGCTCGGCTACACCTACAGCGAAACGCCGGGCAAAGACCGTAGGGACCAGATTGTAGCCTTTAACTTACAGGTGCCGCTGAGCAAATGGCTGCCGCAAAGCTGGGCCAGCTATAGCGTGAATATGCAAAAGAACGGTCCTGAGACGCACCTGGTGGGTCTGAGCGGCACCGCACTCTCTGATAATAACCTGAGCTACCTTGTTCAGCAGGGCTATACGTCGTCTGGCGGAGAATCGAGAAGTTCCCTAAGCGGAACCTATAAAGGCGGCTACGGTACCGTAAGCGCAGGCTACAACTACAGCCGACAGAACAGTCAGCTGAACTTCGGTCTGCAGGGGGGGATTGTCGGCCACGAGCATGGCGTGACGTTCTCTCAGCCGCTGGGGGATACCATTGTGCTGCTAGAAGCGCAGGGCGCATCAGGCGTGAGCGTGCGCAATAACCCTGGCGTTAAAACGGACTGGCGCGGATATGCGGTAGTGCCCTATGCCAGCGCTTATCAGGAAAACCGGATTGCGATAGACATCGGTTCGCTGGGGCCGGACGTGGATGTGGACGAATCCGTAGTCAACGTCGTACCTACGCGCGGTGCCGTGGTGCGCGCGACGTTCAAAGCGAGAACGGGGTTCCGGGCTCTGATAACGTTGCTGTATCAGAACTCGCCGGTGCCCTTTGGGGCCATGGTAAAGCTTAACGGAAGCGATGCGATGAGCATTGTCGGGAGCGACGGAGAGGTCTATATGAGCGGCCTGAACGACGGTGACAGCATAACGGTACAGTGGGGAGCGAAAACCTGTCGCGCCAAAATAAACTTGAACGCCTTACCGGGTAAAATTCAGCGTACCGCTGCGACGTGTCGTTAAATTTCTCATTGCGTTAATACGTATTATTACTTTTACGAGAGAAGGCCTACGCCTTGCCTGAAATGAAGGAACATATCATGTCCACCGTATTTAAAATCGCGACGGCAGCCGTGGGATGCGCTGTCTCTCTGAATGCCTTTGCGCTGTGTTCTGCAAACGACGTAGCGGTCAACTTCGATCACAATATTGTCGTTCAGCGGGATGCGCCGGTTGGAACGGTATTAGCAACGATAATTACCAGTAACCCCATAAAATGTGACCCTGAGGGTCAGCAAATCGGATACGATGGCTCGTGGTTTATTCAGCTCTCCGGGGCGAATACGGATTACGGCGCCTCGCCGCTGGCAAACGTGCGGGCGACAGAGGTTCCTGGCATTGGCATCCGGTGGAAGAACTTTTCCAGCACCACGCAAAGTAGCGAATTTGTCACCAGAATGGACCTCAATAACCCGAACTGGAGGCGAGGGATCCTCCAGGATGGTGTATCAACGTTCACGGATACTTTTGAGCTGATCAAAACCAGCACTACCCCGGAGACGGGCTCAATACCCGCTCTGGCGCTAAATATGGAATACAGTACTCCGAGAAGTAATAACATTATGCGCCTGCCGCTTTTTAAATATATATTTTCGCCGATGAATATAAGCACTGCATCCTGTCAGATTGAAGATAAAAATTTGAATATTAATATGGGAATTGCGCTATTACCGAAGTTTAACGGCGTCGGCAGCACCCAGAATCAGGTGACATTTTCCATACCGCTTATCTGTAGTGCACAGACCGCAGTGAATGTGACGTTGGATAATGTCAGCCCGCTTGCCGATCCTGTTAACGGAGTTTTGGGGTTAAACAGCAGTTCGACGGCTACAGGTTTGGGCATTCAGCTAAAATATAACGATTCGCCCGTGCAGTTCGGCAAGCTTATTAAATACGGCACGACGACCTCGGCAGGAGAAATCGTCAATATTCCCTTTAAGGCCGCTTATTATATGACCTCTGCGAATGCTCGATCAGGCTCGGTGAGCGCCACGGCGTCGTTTACTATGACCTATCGTTAACGCATTATTTGAAATACCCTCGCATCCGGCCTGTTCTGCGCGGTTTCCACCGAATGCCTGAAAGATAACAGCCGAATCAAACAGAATGGGTTATGGGGATCATTTTTTCAGGCATGTTTGGTGTCGGGTTGAGCCTCTGCATTCCCGTCGGCAGGAGAGCCTTACAGCAGGGTGATCGCCTGTTCGCCGTGCTGTCGCCAGTGAAGGGTGAAGGCGGTGGCTTTGGCGTATCCTGCGCGTTGAAGGGTTAATGCCAGGGTAAGCGTTTTATCGTCGAGCTGTGTGACGCGAGTGCTGTCAAACCCCATCCAGGACTGTACCTTCGGAAAGAGGGCTTTGAACAGGCTCTCTTTGGCGCTAAACGCCAGCGTCAGGGCGAGGGGGAACGGAAAACCTGAGCAGGAAAGGACGAGCTCTTCCTGGGCATCAATGACGCCGTCTTTTATTTCCTGAGCTTCATTCTCGGAGAGGATCGTTTCGCAATCGATGCCGATAATCGCCGGATGGTCGCATGCCACAACCGCCATCGCCTGCGTGCCGCTGTGGGTGATGCTTCCTGAAACGCCTTCCGGCCAGAGCGGTTCTCCGCTGGGGCCGATGCCGGGCACGGTGTGGTCAGGTAAGGCATGCGCGGCGGCGATGCGGCCTGCCAGATGCTCGGCTTTGCGTTTGCGCCCGGCGTTTGCAAGCTCAGCGTGGTGGGGGAGCCAGAGGAGATCGGCGTCGGTGAAGGTGGTTGGGTCGAAGGTGACGTGGTGTACGGTATGGCCGGCGAGAATGAACGTGCGGTGGGTGGTGTGCATGGTTTCCCCTCTATCAATAAATAGTGCGGCCTGATGCCCTCACCCAGCCCTCTCCCACAGGGAGAGGGCGGCGTTGTTGCCTTTATCAGAATCGCGTATTCACGCTCATATACCACGTGCGGCCTGGCTCATTATAGGTATAAGCCCCCGCGCCGTACATATACGCGCCGGTGGTGGCGTTCCCGGTCGTCTGGGCATTACCCGCACGCCACTGGCGCTTGTCGAAGACGTTATCCACGCCGCCGGTCAGGCTGACGTTTTTGGTCATGTCCCAGGTCGCGCTCAGGCCAACGATGCTGTACGGGCTGACCTCGTCTTTTTCAGACCCGGTCACCGGCTGACCTTTGTAGTTGTACTTCTTCGGCTGCTGCTTGCCGTACCAGGTAAAGGTCGACTGGAGCGACACGTCCTGATGAACCTGCCAGCTCAGGGTCGAGTTCAGCGTGTACTCCGGAATGATCGACAGACGGTCGCCGGTCTCCTTGTTCTTGCTCTGCAGCATGTAGGTGATGTTGTTGGTCCAGTTAATGGTGTCGCTGACCGGCACGTTCAGGGAGCCTTCCAGCCCTTCAACCACCGCTTTCGGCACGTTTTCCCACTGGTAGATATCCGTCTGCACTTTACCAGATGAGGTGTGGCCGATCGGCGCGTAGCCCGCTTCGATCTTGTTGCGGTAGTCGTTGCGGAACCAGGTCACGCCCGCCAGCCAGCCGTCGCGCTTCCACTCCAGACCAATCTCTTTGTTGATGCTGGTTTCGGCCTTAAGGTCGTCGTTACCCATCATGTAGCAGCCTACGCCGTCGGAGCTGGCGTAGCAGCCCTGACCTTTGCTGTAGAGCAGGTAGTTCGGGTTCGTCTGATACAGGCTTGGCGCCTTATAGGCGCGGGCGATACCCATCTTCAGCGTGAAGTCATCCCCCAGACCCTGCGACAGGTTCAGGGACGGGCTCCAGTTGTTGCCGACGATGGTGTGGTGGTCGAAGCGCAGGGCAGGGGTCAGCATGGTGCTGTCGGTCAGCTCCATATTGTTTTCGGCGAACAGGGAGAAAATCTCTGCCGACGTGTACGGGCTGCGATCGTTACTCATGCCCGGAATGGTGCCGCCCTGCAGGGTTTGCGTGAAGGAGGTGGAATCTTTCATGCGCTGCTGGTTCCACTCGGTACCCAGCGTCAGGTTCTGGTTAACGAGGAAATCAATCGGCAGGTTGATTTCGCTGTGCAGCATCACGTCGGCCAGATCGGTGTCGGTGAATTTATTGCTGTTGAACAAGCCTTCCGTACCGCCCGCCAGCCCTTCACCCAGACGGGAGTTGCGGGTGTGCTCGTACTGCACCCAGTTGCTGGTGGTAATGCCGTTATCCCAGCCGCCGTTCCAGGTCACCGCGAAGTTCTGGCGATAGATACGGTTGGTCTCTTTACCGTAGTTCTTTTTCACCAGGCCGCTGGAGCTGTTGTCGTTGTTAGTGTTCTGGGTATCACCGGCGTAGAGGTTGTTCTGACGGCTGTAGCCCGCCTCAAATTCCAGAGACTGCATCGGCGCAAAGTCCCAGCGCACCACGCCGTTGATGTCTTTATTTTCTACACCCTCGCGGCCCGCGGGCAGCGTGTCGGCGTAGGCACCGGTACGGTCAGACTGGTGACCCTGGTTGATGTCCCACGCGTCGGCCTGGGTTTTGTCCAGGTTACCGAACATGCGGAAGCTGAAGTCGCCGCCCAGCGGGCCGCTCAGGCTGAAGTTGGTGCGTTTGGTGGAACCTTCATCCTTGTGCTCAGGCGCATTCAGGTAGGTGTTCCAGGAGCCGTGCCACTGGTCGTCGAATTTTTTGGTGATGATGTTCACCACGCCGCCTGCCGCGCCGTTGCCGTAGCGCGCGGCGGCCGGGCCGCGGATCACTTCGATGCGCTCGATCATCTCCGGCGGCACCCAGCCGGTATCGCCGCGGGTGTCACGCTCGCCGCGCCAGCCCAGACGGATGGAGTTACGGCTGGTCACTGGCTTGCCGTCGATCAGGATCAGGGTGTTTTCTGGCCCCATGCCGCGGATATCAATCTGACGGTTATTCCCGCGCTGGCCGCTGGTGGAGTTACCGGTCAGGTTAACGCCCGGCATGGTGCGGATGATTTCCGCCACGTCGCGCGCGGGCGGGTTTTTGCGGATCTCATCGGCGGTGATGGTCGATACCCCCGGCGCCTGCAGATTCTGCTCGGCGGCGGTGATCACCATCGTATCTTCGTGCTGCGCAGAGGCGGTGTTGTCGTCTGCCAGAGCAGGCAGCGCGACGCCATAAATCCCTAAATTGACCAGCAAGGCCAGAGAGTGAATCTTCTTATTCATTGTACGTCCTGCTTTTGTGGTTGTTTTATGAGCGCTTCCCACAGCGCGGGCACTACGCTATTGCAAATGCAAATAGTTATCAATAATATTATCAATAAAATTTGCTCTGAAACAAAAAAGACTGTTAAACATGAGGTTATAAGGGTGACGGCGTTAACAACGGGAAGTGAAGCGTGGTGGCAGTCGAAAAACGGGCCTGAATGGAGGCCGGAAAAGGGAAACTATCGCGTCACGTTCTGGTGGCGTGACCCGGCAGGAACGCAAAGAACGTCACCAATCAAACGCGTCTGGCTCTACGTCACCGGCGTGACCGATCACCACCAAAATGCCCGCCCGCAGTCCCTCGAACGCATTCCCGATACCGACGTCTGGCAGTGGCAGGGCGAGTTCAGCCCCGAGTGGCGCGGAAGCTATTGTTTTATCCCTTCCGTGAATGAAAACGATTTTGCCAGCGTTGTGTTTGAAGGCGAGCAGCCGGAACGCATGGCGCTGCGTGAAGGCTGGCGCAAGCTGCTGCCGCACGCGGTTTCAGACCCGCTGAACCCGCAGAGCTGGCGCGGCGGGCGTGGGCACGCCGTCTCGGCGCTGGAGATGCCGCAAGCACCGGTTCAGCCGGGCTGGAATCATCCCGATACGCCGTATCAGCCGCCAGTCTGCATTGAGTGGGAAAGCGCGCGCCTGAAAAATCGCCGTCGCATCTGGATTTTCACCACCGGGAGCGACGACTCGGAACGCCCGCTGGCGGTGCTGCTCGACGGGCAGTTCTGGGCCGAAAGCATGCCGGTCTGGCCTGCGCTGGCGTCGCTCACCCGTGAAGGCAAATTACCGCCTGCGGTCTACGTCTTAATCGATGTTATCGACATGGCGCATCGCAACCGCGAGCTGCCGTGCAATCCCGACTTCTGGCTGGCGGTGCAGGAAGAACTTCTCCCCCTTGTCCAAAAACACGCGCTGTTCAGCGACCGCGCCGACCGTACGGTGGTGGCTGGCCAGAGCTTTGGCGGTCTCGCGTCGCTTTATGCTGGCCTCCACTGGCCGCAGCGTTTTGGCTGCGTGCTTAGCCAGTCCGGCTCCTACTGGTGGCCACACCGCGGCGGCCAGCAGGACGGGCTGTTAATCGAACAACTTAAAACCGGCGAAATATCCCCTCGCGGGTTACGCATCCTTCTTGAGGCCGGGCGCAACGAGCCGCTCATCTTCCGCGCGAATCAGGCGATTTATGCCGAACTGCACACACACCAACCGGTTATCTGGCGTCAGGTTGACGGCGGACACGATGCGCTTTGCTGGCGCGGTGGGCTGACGCAGGGGCTTATCACCCTCTGGCAGCCGCTTATTCACTAACGGAGTCTGTATGGAATTCAGCAATCCTTTCGATAATCCGCAGGGACAGTTCGTCATTTTGCAAAACGACCAGGGGCAGTACAGCCTGTGGCCACAGCAGTGCGAACTGCCGGCAGGGTGGGGCGTGGTGTGCGAAGCACAGTCTCAGGAGGCGTGCCAGCAGTGGCTGGCGGAACGCTGGCAGACGCTTGAGCCGTCTTATTTCGCGGGGGAGAACGCATGAACCGTCTTCCTCTCGTCGCCGCCCAGCCGGGGATCTGGATGGCGGAACAGCTGTCCACGCTGCCAAACGCCTGGAGCGTGGCGCACTACACCGAGCTGAAAGGCGATATCGATGCGCCGCTGCTGGCAAAAGCCGTTGCCGCGGGCATGATGCAGGCCGATACCCTGCGCATGCGCTTTGCCGAAGATAACGGCGAGGTATGGCAGTGGGTGGATGGCACCGTCATTTTGCCGGAACCGTCCATCGTTCGCGTTGATTCCCACGCCGCCGCCGTGGCGCTGATGGACGCCGATCTCAGTCAGGATCTGCGCGTGGACAGCGGTCAGCCGCTCGCTTTCCATCAGCTGATTCAGGTCGGTGAAAAACACTGGTACTGGTATCAGCGTTATCACCATCTTGTGGTGGATGGCTTCAGCTTCCCGGCCATTACCCGCCAGATCGCCGCGATTTATGCCGCGTGGAAAAAGGGCGACCCCACGCCGGAATCCCCGTTTACGCCATTTGCAGAGGTGGTGGACGAGTATCAGCGCTATCGCGACAGCGAGGCGTACCGGCGCGACGGCGCCTTCTGGGCCGGGCAGCGCAAAGAGCTGCCTTCTCCGGTCTCGCTCTCCTCCGCGCCGCTGCCGGGCCGCGCCGCCACGACCGACATTCTGCGTCTGAAAATTACCGCCGACGGCCGCGCCTTCAGCCAGCTTGCACAGGCGGCAGGGCAGGTACAGCGCACCGACCTGGCGCTTGCGCTGGTGACGCTGTGGCTGGGGCGCCTCACCGGACGGCTGGACTACGCCGCCGGGTTTATCTTTATGCGCCGGATGGGATCCGCGGCGCTCACCTCGACCGGGCCGGTGCTTAACGTCCTGCCGCTGGCGGTCAATATCGATCCCCAGGAGAGCCTGCCCTCGCTGGCGCTGCGCCTGGCGAACCAGCTGAAAAAAATGCGCCGCCACCAGCGCTACGACGCCGAGCAGATCGTGCGCGACAGCGGACGTGCCGCAGGCGATGAAGCGCTGTTTGGTCCGGTGCTGAACGTTAAAGTGTTCGACTACCAGCTGGATATCGACGGCGTGGAGGCCATCACCCACACGCTGGCGACCGGCCCGGTGAACGATCTGGAGCTGGCGCTGTTCCCGGACGAGCAGGGCGGGCTGAGCATGGAGATCCTCGCCAATAAGCAGCGCTACGATGAGGCGACGCTGACGCGTCACGTCGCGCGCCTGAACGCGATGCTGGTGCAGTTTGCGGCCAACCCGGACCTGCGCTGCGGCGAGGTGGAAACCGTTTCAGAACAGGAATACGCAAAACTCGCGCGCATCAACGATACCGGACTGGCGCTGCCGTCCACCACGCTCGCGGATCTGGTGGCGGAACAGGCGAGCAAAACGCCGGATGCCCCGGCGCTGGTGGATGCGCACGTTGAACTCAGCTATCGTCAGATGCGCGAGCAGGTCGTCGCGCTGGCAAACCTGCTGCGCGCGCGCGGCGTGAAGCCGGGCGACAGCGTGGCGGTGGCCCTGCCGCGCTCGGTATTCCTGACGTTAGCCTTGCACGGCATTGTGGAGGCGGGAGCCGCCTGGCTGCCGCTGGATACCGGTTACCCGGACGATCGTCTGCGGATGATGCTGGAGGATGCGAAGCCCTCTCTGCTCATTACCACCGACGAACAGCTTCCGCGTTTTAGCGATCTGTCCGTCGAGACGTTTAGTTACAACACACTTTTACCGGCCACCGATGCTGAGCCGCTGCGTCTGGCAAAGCCGGAGCAGACGGCGTACATCATCTTTACCTCCGGCTCGACAGGGCGTCCAAAAGGGGTCATGGTCGGCCATACCGCCATCGTTAACCGCCTGAAGTGGATGCAGGACCATTATCCGCTGGGCGCGAACGATGTGGTGGCGCAGAAAACGCCGTGCAGCTTTGACGTGTCGGTGTGGGAGTTCTGGTGGCCGTTTATCGCCGGGGCAAAGCTGGTGATGGCGGAGCCGGACGCGCACCGCGATCCGCAGGCGATGCAGAGCTTCTTCATGCACTACGGCGTGACCACTACCCACTTCGTGCCGTCGATGCTGGCGGCGTTTGTCGCCTCGCTGACGCCGGAAAACGTCGACTGCTGCAGAACGCTTAAGCAGGTGTTCTGCAGCGGCGAAGCGCTGCCGACGGCGCTGTGCCGCGAGTGGGAACAGCTGACGCACGTGCCGCTGCATAACCTTTACGGCCCGACCGAAGCGGCGGTGGACGTCAGCTGGTATCCGGCGTTTGGGCCCGAGCTGGCGGCGGTGGAAGGCAACAGCGTGCCGATCGGCTTCCCGGTGTGGAACACGGGGCTGCGCATTCTGGATGCGATGATGCGCCCGGTACCGTTCGGCGTGGCGGGGGATCTCTACCTCACCGGCATTCAGCTGGCGCAGGGGTATCTGGGACGCCCCGATCTCACCGCCAGCCGCTTTATCGCCGACCCGTTCGCGCCGGGCGAGCGGATGTACCGCACCGGGGACGTTGCCCGCTGGCTGGATAACGGCGCGGTGGAATATCTGGGCCGCAGCGATGACCAGCTCAAAATCCGCGGCCAGCGCATCGAGCTGGGTGAAATCGACCGGGCGATGCTGTCGCTGCCGGACGTGGCCCAGGCCGTGGCGCACGCCTGCGTGTTCAACCAGGCGGCGGCGACGGGCGGCGATGCGCGCCAGCTGGTGGGGTACGTGGTTTCTGAATCCGGCTTACCGCTGGACCGCGACGCGCTGCTGGACTCGCTCAAAGCCCAGCTGCCGCCGCATATGGTGCCGGTGGTGCTGCTGCAAATCAGCGCGCTGCCGCTGAGCGCCAACGGCAAGCTCGACCGCAAGGCGCTGCCGCTGCCGGAGCTGACCGGTAAAACCTCCGGTCGCGCGCCGGAAAGCGAAACTGAAATCGCCGTGGCGCAGGCGTTTGCCGCGCTGCTGGGCTGTGAGATCAGCGACATTGAGGCGGATTTCTTTGCCCTCGGCGGCCACTCGCTGCTGGCGATGCGTCTGGCGGCTCAGCTCAGCCGCGCGTTCAACCGCAAGGTCACGCCGGGGCAAATTATGGTCGCCTCGACGGTGAGCAAGCTTAGCGCGCTGCTGGACTCGCAAATGAGCGACGAGCAGGCGCAGCGTCTGGGATATGAAACCCTTCTGCCGCTGCGTGAGGGCGACGGCCCGACGCTGTTCTGCTTCCATCCGGCGTCCGGCTTTGCCTGGCAGTTTAGCGTCCTGGCGCGCTACCTCAGCCCGCGCTGGTCAATCGTCGGCATTCAGTCGCCGCGTCCGGACGGCCCGATGCAGCAGTGCGCGGATCTCGATGGGGTCATCGACCATCACCTGAACACGTTGCGTAAGCAGCAGCCGCAGGGGCCGTATTACCTGTTCGGCTATTCCCTCGGCGGCACGCTGGCGCAGGGCATTGCGGCCCGCCTGCGCGAGCAGGGGGAAGCGGTGGCGTTCCTCGGCCTTCTGGATACCTGGCCGCCGGAAACCCAGAACTGGGCGGAGAAAGAGGCCAACGGCCTCGACCCGGCGGTGCTGGCGGAAATCGAGCGCGAGCGGCAGGCGTTTATCGCCGCCCAGCAGGGACAGGGCTCCAGCGAGCTGTTTAACGCTATCGAAGGCAACTACGCCGATGCGGTGCGGCTGCTCACCACGGCGCACAGTTCACGCTTTGACGGTAAAGCAACGCTGTTTGTTGCCGAACGCACGCGCATGATGGATCCGCAGGCCGCCTGGGCACCGTGGGTGGGGGAACTGGAGGTGTACAGCCAGGATTGCGCCCACGTGGATATCATTTCACCGCAGGCGTTTGAGAAAATTGGGCCAGTGTTGAGGGAGATTTTGGGGTAACGTCAAAAGCGCCGGGTGGCGGCTACGCCTTACCCGGCCTACACTCGGCTCCCGTAGGCCGGGTAAGGCGTAGCCGCCACCCGGCAATTACCGCCGACCTAACGGCACCACCAGCGGCGTTCCCGCCACCGGATCGTCAATAATCATGCAGCGCATACCGTAGATCCGCGCGATCAGCTCCGGCGTGACAATCTCCTTCGGCGCGCCCTGGGCCACAATCTCCCCGTCGCGCAAGGCAATCAGGTGCGTGGCGTAACGGCACGCCTGGTTTAAATCGTGCAGCACCGCCGCCAGGGTGTAGCCCTGCGTGCGGTTCAGCTCGCTAAGCAGCTCCAGCAGGTCAATCTGGTGGCTGATGTCCAGCCAGGTTGTCGGCTCGTCCAGCAGCATGATCGACGTTTCCTGCGCCAGCACCATCGCAATCCACGCCCGCTGACGCTGGCCGCCGGAAAGGGTGTCCACGCTCTGCTGGGCGAGATCGGTGATGCCCGTCGCCTGCATCGCGTGGTTCACCGCCTCGTCGTCCTCTTTGCGCCAGCGGGTAAACAGCGGCTGGTGCGGGTAGCGCCCGCGTGAGACCAGCTCCTGCACCGTGATGTCTCCCGGCGTGGTGGCGTTTTGCGCCAGCAGCCCGATGCGCCTGGCCACCTCTTTGCTGGCGAAGCGCTGGATCTGCTCCCCGTCCAGGAAGACACTCCCCTCCACCGGCGTCATCAGGCGGCTCAGCGTGCGCAGCAGGGTCGATTTTCCGCAGCTGTTCGGGCCGATAATCGCGGTGAAGTGGCCGTCCGGAATGGCAACGGTTAAGTCTCGGGCAACGATTTTTTTGCCGTAGCCGAGGGTGAGATGTTCGCCGCGCAAGCGGGTGGTTGTGTCTGTCATTTCTTGCGTGACTCCTGAACGAGCAAAACGATAAGGTAAATCCCGCCGAGGCTGACGGTCACCACGCCCACCGGAAGCTGGTAAGGCATAAACAGCCGCTGGGCGCAGAGATCGGCGGCCAGTAGCAGCAGCGCGCCGCACAGCGCCGCCTGAGTTAATCCCCAGCGCGCCGTCCCGCTTAGACGTCGTGCGATATGCGGCGCGACAAGGGCGATAAACGAGATCGGCCCGGCGATGGCGGTGGAGGCGGCGGTCAGCAATACCGCCACCAGCATTAGCATCAGGCGCGAGCGTTCGACGCTCACGCCCAGCGCGCAGGCGCTGTCGTCGCCCATCTCCAGCAGCCGCATGCGCCGTACCAGCAGCAGCGCGCCGATAAACATCAGCACAATCAGCGGCGCGGCGGGCCAGGTTTTGCCCCACGTCAGGCCGTTGAGAGAACCTGCATACCACAGCCCGGCGGAAAGCGCCGTTTCCAGCGAGGCCTGCAGCAGCAGCCAGGTGTTAAACGCCATCAGCATCGCGCGGATGCCGATACCGATAATGATCAGCCGGAAGGTGTCGATACCGTTGCGCCAGGCCAGCAGCCAGATAACCAGCGACGTCAGAATGCCGCCCGCCATCGCCGTGAAGGTAATGGCCGTCAGGTGCTGGCCGAACAGCACCATCGCCACCAGCACGCCGCTCCAGGCCCCGGTATTGAGGCCCATCACGTCCGGGCTGCCGAGCGGGTTGCGCATCAACGACTGGAATATCGCGCCGCTGACGCCGAGCGCCGCGCCGACCAGGATTGCCATCGCCACGCGCGGCAGTCGCCATTCGGTGACCACCATGGTGATGTTACGCGGCGCGCTGCCGGTGAGAGCGTGAAAGACCTGCGCGAAATCAAGCGTTACGGCACCGCTTTGCAGGCTCCAGACCGCCAGCAGCAGACTGGCGACGACCAGCAGGGAGACGCTGGTGACTAAACGCCGGGACGGGGCCCTCATGCGCCACCTCCGCGTTTACGGCGCACCAGGAAAATCAGCACCGGCGCGCCGATAAAGGCGCTGACCACCGAGACGCGCAGTTCACCCGGCACCAGCAGGCGGCCCAGCACGTCGGCAAACAGCAGCAGGGCAGGCGTCGCTAGCAGCGTGACCGGCAGAGACCAGCGGTGATCCGCCCCCACCAGCCAGCGCGCCATGTGCGGCATCATCAGGCCGATAAAGGCGATCGGCCCGACCACGGCGGTCGCGCTGCCGCACAGCACGGTGATGGCCAACAGGCCAATCAGCTGCGTGCGCGCGACGCGGTTGCCGAGCGCGGTGGCGGTGTCGCTGCCGAGGCTCAGGCTGTTCAGCGCCCGGCTTAACGACAGCGCTACGGCGGCGGCAATCATCACCGGGATCGCCACCACTTTCAGCGTTTCAAGAGTGCGGATATCCAGCGAACCGGCCTGCCAGAAGCGCAGCTGGTCGTAAACGTCCGGGTTGAGCAGGGCGATGCCGTTGGACAAGCCTTCCAGCACCGCGGCAAGCGCCACGCCCGCCAGCGTCAGGCGTACCGGGCTCAGCTGTCCGCCGCCCTGGCTGCCGGTAAACGCGACCACCAGCGAGGCGGCCAGCGCGCCGCAGAAGGCCATTACCAGCTGCTCAGACGGAGAGGTGAAGCCGAACAGCGCCGCGCCCAGCACGATGGCAAAGCTGGCGCCGGCGTTCACGCCGAGAATGCCGGGGTCCGCCAGCGGGTTGCGGGTGAGGGTTTGCATCAGGGCACCGGCAAGGCCGAGCGCGCCGCCGGCCAGCAGCCCGGCAAGGGTGCGGGGCAGGCGGGCGTCGAGCACGATGGTGCAGTCGGCGCTCTGACAGGTTCCGGAGAGAGCATCAACAATAACGGACGCGGGCAGCGATTTAGCGCCGACCAGTAGGCTGAGTGCAATCGCAAGGATTAGCAGTAGCAATAATACGGGCACGGCAATGGCGCGCACCGCAGAAGAGGAAAACGACATAGCAACATCCATGATTTGATAATGATAGTGATTATCGTTATCTATCTTATTTGGCTATGTTAGCATGTGCGCCCATGGAATGGGTAGAATTACACTCAAGGCTTTGTCATGAATCAAAAATCCTGGCTGCTCAACCTCAGCCTGCTTAAAACGCACCCGGCGTATCGCGCCGTGTTTATTGCCCGCTTTATCTCCATTTTGTCCCTCGGTTTGCTCGGCGTGGCCGTGCCGGTACAGATCCAGACGATGACCCACTCCAGCTGGCTGGTAGGGCTATCCGTCACCTTAACCGGCGGGGCGATGTTTATCGGCCTGATGGTCGGCGGCGTGCTGGCGGACCGCCACGAGCGTAAAAAGCTGATCCTGCTGGCGCGCGGCACCTGCGGCGTGGGCTTTATCGGGCTGTGTCTGAACGCCATGCTCCCTGAGCCGTCGCTGATGGTCATTTATGCCCTCGGGCTGTGGGACGGCTTCTTCGCCTCGTTAGGCGTGACGGCGCTGCTGGCGGCGACGCCCGCGCTGGTCGGGCGCGAGAACCTGATGCAGGCGGGGGCGATCACCATGCTCACCGTGCGCCTCGGCTCGGTGATTTCGCCGATGGTGGGCGGCCTGCTGCTGGCAACCGGCAACGTGGCGTGGAACTACGGCCTGGCCGCGGCGGGGACGTTTATCACCACGCTGACGCTGCTGCGCCTGCCGCTGCTGCCACCTCCGCCGCAGCCGCGCGAGCATCCGCTGAAGTCCCTGATGGCCGCGATTCGTTTCCTGTTCAGCAACCCGCTGATTGGCGGGATTGCGCTGCTCGGCGGCCTGCTGACGATGGCGAGCGCGGTGCGCGTGCTCTACCCGGCGCTGTCGGGAAAGTGGCAGATGAGCGCCTCGGAAATAGGCATTCTCTACGCCGCCATTCCGCTCGGTGCGGCCTGCGGGGCGCTCACCAGCGGCAACCTGGCCCAGAGCGCGCGGCCGGGGTTGATTATGCTGCTTGCCACGCTGGCCTCGTTTATCGCCATTGGCTTCTTCAGCCTGATGCCGGTCTGGGCGCTGGGGGTGATGTGTCTGGTGATCTTCGGCTGGCTGAGCGCCATCAGCTCGCTGCTGCAGTACACCCTGATCCAGACCCAGACGCCGGAAGGAATGCTCGGGCGCATTAACGGCCTGTGGACCGCGCAGAACGTCACGGGCGATGCCATTGGCGCGGCGATCCTCGGCGGGCTGGGGGCAATAATGACCCCGGCGGCGTCGGCGAGCAGCAGCGGGTTTGTGTTAGCAATGGTTGGTGTGATCTTATTGGTGGCGCTGGTGGAATTGCGCCGGTTCAGGCAGGAGAGTGTGGTGACCTTGTAGGTCGGGTAAGGCGGAGCCGCCACCCGACAAAACGCCCGGCGGCGCTGCGCTTACCGGGCCTACGGGGAACGTGCCTGTTATTTAAACATCGCATTCAAACGCTGCAACACCAGCATCGCGCTGTAATAATCCAGGCGGAACGTCTCGGTTCCCAACGCCCATACGCGCTTGTTTTTTACCGACGGCAGGTGCGCCAGCAGCGGGTTAGCGTAAATCGCCGCCACGTCTTTCTCGTCGCCGGCAAACACAAACAGCCCTTCGCCGTTCAGTCCCGTCGCCAGGTTTTCACCGCCCAGTTGGATAATGTCGTGGCGCTTGCCCTGGCTTGTTGAGGTCTGCAACCCGGCAGGCAGGTCCGCCAGCGTAAAGCCCAGCTGGTGCAGCAGTTTGCCCTGCGCCGATTCGGCGGTCCACAGGTTGGCGGAATGCGCGGCGGCGGTGTAGACGATGGCGTTCACCGACTGCGGCGGCAGCGTCATCTGCTGTTTCACCTGCGCGAGCTGTTTATCAAACGCGGCAATGCGCTCTGCGGCCTGCTTTTCGTGTCCGGTGATCGCGCCCAGCTGGGTCAGCAGCGCCTGCCAGCTCTTGTCGTCGTAGTTGATGATAAGCGTCGGCGCAATGGCGGAAAGCTGATCGTACAGCGCCAGCGCGGAATCCCCGCCGGTAGCGCTGATCAAAATCAGGTCCGGCATTTGCGCGGCCACCGCTTCAGCGCTCGGCTCGCCGATATACAGCCGGGCAACCTTGCGCTGCTTCGCGATATCGCCCCACTGGCGCAGGAAACCCTGTCCATCCGCTACGCGGTTGTTCGGCGTGGTCGCGCCGCTGGCGACGACCGGTGCGTCAATGGCCAACAGGGAGCCGGTTAAGGTCACGCTGGTGGAGACAATGCGCGTCGGTTTGCTCTCAAGCGTGTGAACGCCACGGCTGTCGGTCACCTGACGGGGCCAGTCGGCGGCAGCGGCTGAGGTAAGTCCTAAAACAAAAAGTGATAATAAAAGCAGGGGATTACGGAAAACGGCAGGGAATTTCACAGCACGGGATCCTGTTTTTGTTGGAGATAATGCTTCTCATTTTCATATTTGCCGCAACGGGATGCAAGCTTTTGTCGCACAAGTTATTTGCCCGACGGTTGACAGCGAAGCGATGTGGGATTAGGTTAGCCGACGAAAATATAAATGATAATCATTATTGCTTCTTTTATCATTTTGAGGAGGATGATATGGATACGTCCCTGGCTGAGGAAGTTCAGCACGCCGCAACCACGCTGGAATCAGACCGTTTTTTCTTTATGTCGCCTTACCGCAGCTTTACCACGTCCGGCTGCTTTGCCCGCTTCAGTGAACCCGCCGTCGGCGGTGACGATCCGGCGGGTCGCTTCCAGCAAAAATTAGCCCAGGCCTTCCGCACGGCAAAAGCCAGCGGTATTGCTCACCCGGTGATGGTGGGGGCGATCCCGTTCGACACCCGCAAGCCCTCGTCGCTGTTTATTCCGCAACGCTGGGAGACCTTTTCCCGTCCCGCACGTCAGCAGTCCGCACGCTATTTTTCCGGCGCGCAGGCCCTGAAGGTGGCACAACGCGCCGAGATCCCGCCGCAGCCCGTCTTCGAAGAGATGGTCGCTCGCGCCGCGTCGCTGACCGCCACGCCGCAGGTGAACAAGGTGGTCCTGTCGCGCCTGATTGATATCGCGACCGACAAACGCCTGGACAGCGGCGCTCTGATGGAGCGCCTGATCGCCCAGAACCCGGCGAGCTTCAACTTCCACGTGCCGCTGGAAGACGGCGGGGTGCTGCTGGGCGCCAGCCCGGAGCTGCTGCTGCGCAAAGAGGGGGCGCACTTTAGCTCGCTTCCGCTGGCGGGCTCCGCGCGCCGTCAGCCTGACGATGTGCTGGATCGCGAGGCGGGCAACAAGCTGCTGGCCTCCGAAAAGGACCGCCACGAGCACGACCTGGTCACCCAGGCGATGAAGACCATTCTGGCACCGCGCAGCCACCATCTCAGCATGCCTGATTCTCCTCAGCTGATTACCACGCCGACGCTGTGGCATCTGGCAACGCCGGTAGAAGGCGAGGCGCGTGAAAACGAGAACGCCCTGACGCTGGCCTGCCTGCTGCACCCGACCCCGGCGCTGAGCGGCTTCCCGCATCAGGCGGCGAAAGAGCTGATTGCCGAACTGGAGCCGTTCGACCGCGAGCTGTTCGGCGGCATCGTTGGCTGGTGCGACAGCGAAGGCAACGGCGAGTGGGTGGTGACCATCCGCTGCGCGCGTCTTCGCGAAAATACCGTTCGCCTGTTTGCCGGTGCGGGCATTGTGCCTGCCTCCTCCCCGGTGGGCGAGTGGCGCGAGACGGGCGTGAAGCTCTCCACCATGCTTAACGTGTTTGGTTTGCACTAAGGAAGACTCATGACCATTCCCTTTACCCGCTGGCCTGAGGATTTTGCCCGCCGCTACCGTGAAAAAGGCTACTGGCAGGATCTGCCGTTGACCCTCATCCTGACGGATCGGGCGGACAGCGATGCGGTGGCGATTATCGATGGCGATCGCCATATTACCTACCGCGCGCTGAATCAGGCCGTAAACAACCTGGCCTCAGCCCTTCAGGCGCGTGGGCTGCAGCGTGGCGAGACGGCGCTGGTGCAGCTTGGCAACGTGGCCGAGTTCTACATGACCTTCTTCGCGCTGCTGCAAATCGGCGTCGCGCCGGTCAACGCGCTCTTTAGCCACCAGCGCAGCGAGCTGAACGCCTACGCGGCGCAGATCAACCCTGCCGTGCTGATCGCCGATCGCGACCACGCGCTGTTTGCGGGCGATGACTTCCTCAACGCTTTCGTGGGTGAACACCGTTCGGTACGCGTCGTGCTGCTTCGCGGTGACGGGGGCGAGCATGCGCTGGAGGCGGCGATTACCCGCCCGGCGGACAATTTTATTGCCAACCCGACGCCCGCCGACGAGGTGGCGTTTTTCCAGCTCTCCGGCGGCAGCACCGGCACGCCGAAGCTGATCCCGCGAACGCACAACGACTATGACTACAGCATTCGTCGCAGCAACGAGATCTGCGGCATTACCGCCGAAACGCGTTACCTGAACGCGCTCCCTGCGGCGCACAACTACGCCATGAGCTCGCCGGGGTCGTTAGGCGTCTTTACCGCGGGCGGCTGCGTGGTGCTGGCGAACGATCCGAGCGCCACGCTCTGCTTCCCGCTGATTGAACAGCATCAGATTAACGTCACCTCGCTGGTGCCGCCTGCCGTCAGCCTGTGGCTGCAGGCGATTGCCGACGGCGCGGACAGCGCGCAGCTGAAATCCCTCAAGCTGCTCCAGGTGGGGGGCGCACGCCTCTCCGCCACGCTCGCGGCGCGCATTCCGGCTGAAATTGGCTGCCAGCTGCAGCAGGTGTTCGGCATGGCGGAAGGGCTGGTGAACTACACCGCGCTCGACGACGCCCCGGAACGCATCATCAACACCCAGGGCCGCCCGATGTGCCCGGACGACGAAGTGTGGGTGGCGGACGAGCACGGCAATCCGCTGCCGCGTGGGGAGGTCGGACGCCTGATGACGCGCGGCCCGTACACCTTCCGCGGCTATTTCAACAGCCCGGAACACAACGCCAGCGCCTTCGACGCCGACGGCTTTTACTGCTCCGGGGATCTGATCGCCATTGACGAGCAGGGCTACATCACCGTGCAGGGGCGCGAGAAAGATCAGATCAACCGCGGCGGCGAGAAGATCGCCGCCGAGGAGATCGAGAACCTGCTGCTGCGCCATGAGTCGGTGATCCACGCCGCGCTGGTGAGCATGGAGGACAGCCTGCTGGGCGAGAAGAGCTGCGCGTATCTGGTGGTGAAACAGCCCCTGCGCGCGGTCGAGGTGCGTCGCTTCCTGCGCGAGCAGGGCGTCGCCGAATTTAAGCTGCCGGACCGCGTGGAGAGCGTGGATGCGCTCCCGCTGACGCCGGTCGGCAAAGTTGATAAGAAACAGTTGCGCCTGTGGCTTGCTGAACGCGCCCGGGGGTGAGGAAAAGAGTATGGCCATTCCAAAATTAACCGCTTACGCGCTGCCGACCGCCGCAGAGTTGCCGACCAGCAAGGTGAACTGGGCGTTTGAACCGGAGCGCGCCGCGCTGCTGATCCACGATATGCAGGAGTATTTCCTGAACTTCTGGGGCGAAAACAGCGCGATGATGCAGCAGGTAGTCGCGAACATCGCCAGACTGCGCGCGTACTGCAAAGAACACAATATCCCGGTGTACTACACCGCGCAGCCGAAAGAGCAGAGCGATGAAGACCGCGCCCTGCTGAACGACATGTGGGGGCCGGGCCTCACCCGCTCGCCGGAGCAGCAGCGCATCGTTGCCGAGCTGGCGCCGGACGAAGCGGACACGGTGCTGGTGAAGTGGCGCTACAGCGCGTTTCACCGCTCGCCGCTGGAGCAGATGCTGAAAGAAACGGGACGCAACCAGCTGCTGATTACCGGCGTTTACGCCCACATCGGCTGCATGACCACCGCCACCGACGCCTTTATGCGCGACATTAAGCCGTTCTTCATTGCCGACGCGCTGGCGGACTTCACCCGCGACGAGCACCTGATGTCGCTGAAATACGTGGCAGGACGCTCGGGCCGCGTGGTGATGACCGACGAGCTGCTGCCGTCCGTTCCGGCCTCGAAGGCCGCGCTGCGCGAGCTGATCCTGCCGCTGCTGGACGAGTCCGACGAGCCGATGGATGACGAAAACCTGATCGACTACGGCCTGGATTCAGTGCGCATGATGGCGCTGGCCGCCCGCTGGCGCAAAGTACACGGCGATATCGATTTCGTGATGCTGGCCAAAAATCCGACCCTCGACGCCTGGTGGGCGCTGCTCTCCCGCGAGGTGAAGTGATGGTGTTTGATTTCACCGGCAAAACCGTCTGGGTGACGGGCGCGGGGAAGGGGATTGGCTACGCGACCGCACTGGCGTTTGCCGAAGCCGGCGCGCAGGTGACCGGCTTCGATCTGGCCTTCCCGCAGGATGATTATCCGTTTGCCACCGAAACGCTGGACGTGGCGGATTTTGCTCAGGTCAGCGATGTGTGTGGCCGTTTGCTTAATACCCTTGAGCGTCTGGACGTGCTGGTCAACGCGGCGGGCATTCTGCGCATGGGGGCGACGGACCAGCTCTCGCAGGAAGACTGGCAGGATACCTTTGCGGTCAACGTCGGCGGCGCGTTCAATCTGTTCCAGCAGACCATGGGCCAGTTCCGCCGTCAGCAGGGCGGGGCGATTGTTACCGTGGCGTCCGATGCGGCGCACACGCCGCGCATCGGCATGAGCGCCTATGGCGCATCGAAAGCGGCGCTGAAAAGCCTGGCCCTGACCGTCGGGCTGGAGCTGGCAGGCAGCGGCGTGCGCTGTAATCTGGTGTCGCCGGGCTCAACGGACACCGATATGCAGCGCACCCTGTGGAAAAGCGACGATGCGGAGCAGCAGCGCATTCGCGGCTTCGGCGAGCAGTTTAAGCTCGGTATTCCGCTGGGCAAAATTGCCCGTCCTCAGGAGATAGCTGCGACCGTGCTGTTCCTTGCCTCCGATGCCGCCAGCCATATCACCCTGCAGGATATCGTGGTGGACGGCGGCTCCACGCTGGGGGCGTAAATGATCTGGAAACGTCATTTATCGCTTGAGGAACTGAACGCCACCAGCGTGAATACCCTGGTGGCGAACCTGGGCATCGTCTATACCCGCCTCGGGGATGACGCGCTGGAAGCGGAGATGCCGGTGGATGCGCGTACCCATCAGCCGTTTGGCCTGCTGCACGGCGGGGCCTCGGCGGCGCTGGCGGAAACGCTCGGCTCAATGGCCGGATTTCTGATGACCCGCGACGGGCAGAGCGTGGTGGGCACGGAGCTGAACGCCACGCATCATCGGGCGGTATCCCACGGCAAGGTTCGCGGCGTGTGTCAGCCGCTGCATCTTGGGCGTTCGAGCCAGAGCTGGGAGATTGGGGTCTTCGACGAGCAGGGGCGGCGGTGCTGTACCTGCCGGTTGAGTACGATGGTGTTGGGCTAACTCAGATCAAAGTGATCGGCTTAACACTGTGGTGTAAATCTCTGGTTTGACCACGCATTATTGCGTTTCAAAGTTGTTAAATTTTTCCGGTTGTTCTAGAAACAAAATGTAACATCTCATCACTGTTTCACGACAACGGACAACAACTATGAACAACTCAGGGAAATACCTTACATGGGCAGGGCTCTCCGTTGTGGGAGCTTTTGCCCTGGGCTATATCGCCCTCAACCGGGGGGAGCAGATCAACGCGCTCTGGATCGTCGTTGCCTCGGTCTGCGTTTACCTGATCGCCTATCGTTTTTATGGCCGCTATATCGCCAAGAACGTCCTGGGCGTTGATGCAACACGCATGACGCCTGCCGTCCGCCATAACGACGGTCTGGACTATGTGCCGACCGACAAGAAAGTGCTGTTCGGTCACCATTTTGCGGCGATTGCCGGGGCAGGCCCGCTGGTGGGGCCGGTGCTGGCGGCGCAAATGGGCTACCTGCCGGGGATGATCTGGATCCTCGCGGGCGTGGTGCTGGCGGGGGCGGTGCAGGACTTTATGGTGCTGTTCGTCTCTACCCGCCGCGACGGACGTTCGCTGGGTGAGCTGGTGAAAGAGGAGATGGGGGCCACTGCCGGGGTGATTGCGCTGGTGGCGACCTTTATGATCATGGTGATTATCCTCGCGGTGCTGGCGATGATTGTGGTGAAAGCGCTGACCCACAGCCCGTGGGGGACGTACACCGTTGCCTTTACCATTCCGCTGGCGCTGTTCATGGGGATCTACATCCGCTACCTGCGTCCGGGCCGCATTGGTGAAGTGTCGGTGATTGGTCTGGTGTTCCTGGTGTTCGCCATTATCTCCGGCGGCTGGGTGGCGGAAAGCCCGACCTGGGCGCCGTTCTTCGACTTCACCGGCGTGCAGTTGACCTGGATGCTGGTAGGCTACGGCTTCGTGGCGGCGGTGCTGCCGGTATGGCTGCTGCTGGCCCCGCGTGACTACCTCTCTACCTTCCTGAAAATCGGCACCATTGTCGGGCTGGCAATCGGTATTCTGATTATGCGCCCAACGCTGACCATGCCGGCGTTAACCAAATTTATCGACGGTACCGGCCCGGTCTGGACCGGCAATCTGTTCCCGTTCCTGTTTATTACCATCGCCTGCGGGGCGGTGTCGGGCTTCCACGCGCTGATCGCCTCCGGGACGACGCCGAAGATGCTGGCGAATGAAAATCAGGCCTGCCTGATTGGCTACGGCGGCATGCTGATGGAGTCTTTCGTCGCCATCATGGCGCTGGTATCCGCCTGTATTATCGACCCGGGCGTGTATTTCGCGATGAACAGCCCGATGGCGGTCCTGGCTCCGGCGGGCACCGTTGACGTGGTCGCTTCCGCCGCGCAGGTGGTGAGCGGCTGGGGCTTTGCGATTACGCCTGAAACGTTGACGAGCATCGCCAGCGAAGTGGGCGAGCAGTCGATTATCTCCCGCGCGGGCGGGGCGCCGACGCTGGCGGTCGGCATGGCGTATATTCTCCACGGCGCGCTGGGCGGGCTGATGGATGTCTCGTTCTGGTATCACTTCGCCATTCTGTTTGAAGCGCTGTTTATCCTGACGGCGGTGGATGCGGGAACCCGTGCGGCGCGCTTTATGCTGCAGGATCTGTTGGGCGTCATCTCCCCGAACCTGAAGCGGACCGATTCGCTCCCGGCTAACCTGCTGGCGACGGCGCTGTGCGTGCTGGCGTGGGGCTATTTCCTGCATCAGGGCGTGGTCGATCCGCTGGGCGGGATTAACACCCTGTGGCCGCTGTTCGGTATCGCCAACCAGATGCTGGCGGGCATGGCGCTGATGCTCTGCGCGGTGGTGCTGTTCAAGATGAAGCGCCAGCGTTACGCGTGGGTGGCGCTGGTGCCGACCGCGTGGCTGCTGGTCTGTACCCTGACGGCGGGCTGGCAGAAGGCCTTCAGCCCGGATAACAAGGTGGGCTTCCTGGCGATCGCCAACAAGTTCCAGGCGATGATCGACAGCGGCAAGATCCCGGCGCAGTACACCGAATCGCAGCTGTCGCAGCTGGTGTTTAACAACCGTCTGGACGCCGGGCTGACCATCTTCTTTATGGTGGTGGTCGTGGTGCTGGCGTTGTATTCTCTCAGGACCGCGCTGGCGGCGTTGAAAGTCGACGCGCCAACGGCGAAAGAGACGCCGTATGAGCCAATGCCTGAAAACCTGGAAGAGATTGTGACCCAGGCCAAAGGGGCGCATTAACCCGTGTGCCGGGTGGCGCTAGCGCTTACCCGGCCTACATTTCTTGTGAGATCAGAACTATGTTCGACACCCTTTCCAAAGCAGGTAAGTACCTGGGCCAGGCCGCCAAAATGATGATTGGCGTGCCGGACTACGACAACTACGTCGAGCATATGCGCGTCAATCATCCGGACCAGACGCCCATGACCTACGAAGAATTTTTCCGTGACCGCCAGGACGCCCGCTACGGCGGCAAGGGCGGGGCGAAGTGCTGTTAACCCTCTTTCGGGAGATAGAGGCTGATCTGCTCCTGCTTACAGCCGTAGATCGCCGCCAGCTTTTCGCGGGTGCGCTTTTGCGGACGGGAGTCCAGCGCTTCCAGCTGTGACACGGCGGACTGGCTGATGCCGAGTTTCTCCGCCACCTCCTGCTGGGATAGCCCGCGCAGGATACGCCACGCGGCCTGCAGGCTGACGTTCTGCCAGGTCATGATGCTGCACACGTCTCCGGGCAATTCCACGTCATCCAGACTATCGTGTTCGACCTCAATATCCTCCAGATCGTCATCGGTTTCGTCGTCGATCTCTGCCATCTGTGAGCACATGCGGAAGTATTCGTGATAAGGAATAACCACATACTGCGTTTTACCGTTATCGTCCTTAATTAGCTGAACAGCCATAGGTGGCTTTCTCCTCATGCAGGTAAGTCGTTGAAGTTCTGCGCTTGACGGCTAAAACATAACAATGGTTATCGGGATCGTCCCGAAGCGTATAGATGATGCGGTAATCGCCAACGCGAAGCCGGAAATGATTTTCTGTCGCCGATATTTTTTTGATATCGGGCCGGGGTGCCGAGCGGTCATCCAGTTCGGCAAGCTTTACCTCAATGCGGCGTTGATACCGCTCGTCAATTCTGGAAAAAGCCTTTTTTGCACCATTAGACCAGACAATCTTCATCCGTACCTCCACTGTACGCCCGCACAAATTATAAGGAAATAATAAGACTATTAGATAAATTCCGAATTTCTTATGAGGTACTGTAGAGCGGACATAAAACGGAAGTAAGTGGTAAAAAGCGAAACATCGAGGCGGCTCGACAAGGCCTCTGCCGGGCGACAGAGGCTTGCAGAAAAGGTGCGATCAGGCGTTCAACCCGCCGTCGACATCCAGCCCTGTGCCGGAGATCTGCCCGGCCGCCGGGCTGGCGAGGAAGGTGACCGCCGCCGCGATATCTTCCGGCTGGCCGTAGTGGCCGACCGCAATCATCTGGCGCTGGGCTTCCGCCTGTTCGCCGTCTTCCGGGTTCATATCGCTGTTGGTGGGGCCGGGATGCACCAGGTTAACGTTAATGCCGCGCGGGCCCAGATCGCGCGCCAGGCCGCGGGTGAGGGAGTTAAGGGCAGACTTGGTCATCGAGTAAACGGCAATGCCCGGCATCGCCACGCGGTTCGCCAGACAGCTGCCGATGTTGATGATGCGCCCGCCGTCGGACATGTGCACCAGCGCTTCCTGAATGGCGATCACCACGCCGCGAATGTTGACGTTGATCAGCGCGTCGATGTCCGCCAGGGTCATGGACTCCAGCGGGCCGCCGCGCGCGATACCCGCGTTGTTGACCAGAATGTCCAGCCCGCCAAGGGAACGCGCTGCATGGGTGACGGCATCCTGAATCGCCTGCGCGCTGGCGCTGTCGGCCTGAATCGCTTCGCCGTGCCGCCCAAGCGCCTTAATTTCATCGGCGACCGCCTGGGCTTTATCGGCGGATTTTTCATACGTAATAACCACATCGGCACCGGCGCGTGCCAGCGACAGCGCGATAGCCCGACCCAATCCACGGCTGGCGCCGGTAACCAGCGCCTTTTTACCTGTTAAATCGATCTGCATGATGACCTCGTGACGAGAGTGGTGAGAATCATCATTAGGTATAGCCTGTCGGCGCGATTAACGGCTGAAGGATTCCACCTTCTCAAACGCGGCGCGCAGAACGTCGGGCGTTAACGTCACCGGCAGAGAGTGAATTGACTCCACCGGACGCAGGGTGTGGGCTATCACCTTATCCAGCTCGTCACGGTTGTGAATATCGACGTCCAGCGCGCGAAGCGTGGTCGGCAGGTTAAAGCGCCGGTACGCCGCCACCAGCTGCGCCAGCACGTCGTCCTGGCCGAGCAGGGCGCTCTGAACCAGAATGCCGTAGGCCACCTTGGTGCCGTGCAGGTATTTTTCCGTCTGCGGCAGCACGGTTAAGCCGTTGTGCACCGCATGCGCCGCCGCCACGCGGGTATAGCGCTCGCCCAGACCGCCGACCATCCCGCCGCCGGCGATAATCGCGTCCACCACGTCCCGAAACGCCTGCGTCTGTTCGCCGCGCTGCTGGTCGGCCAGCGCTTCCTCACTGTGCTCCAGCAGCACGTCGCGGATCGCCAGCGCGCCGTTAAGGCCAAGCCGAACGGTCAGCGGCAGGTTCTCCGGCTCAGGTGCCAACACCACCGCTTCGTACCACTTCGCCAGCGTATCGCCGATACCCGCCAGCATGAATTCCGCCGGGGCGTTGAGAATGATCTGTGGCTCCACCAGCACCAGGAAGTTGGCGTCATCGAAGATCTCAAACTGCAGCGCCTGACCGGCATCGTTGTACCAGACGGAGAGTGGCGTCCACGCCGCGCAGGTGGCGGCAATGGTGGGGATGCCCACGAACGGCACCCCCAGACGACGCGCCACGGCCTTGACGGCATCCTGTACCGCACCGCCGCCGACGCCAATCACCACGCTGGCGTCGCTGCCGGATTCGTTCACCAGATGGGTGACGTCGCGCTCGCTGCAGTGGCCTTTAAAAAGCAGGCGTTTCGCCCCCGGCGCGTGAAAGCTCTCCGGCAGGAACGGGCGCGCGCCGTCGATAGCGCGCTCGCCGTAAATCCACACCGCGCGTGAAAGCTGCTCCGGAGTAAAGAAGTCATTCAGACGCGCAAGGCTTCCGGAATGGGAGAAGTAGTTCGCCGGGCCAGGCACGACGCGGATATCGGTGTTGCTCATGGTGTTGTCCTTTTTTAGCAAGCGCTAACCCGATGTTATGTCTGGACATCCGGATGGCTAATAATATTTCGCTTTAACTTATGCCTTTTCCGTCGTTGTCAGTCAACCGGAGCTGTGAAAAATTCGATAAATCAGAAGAGTTATGAAGGATTTACGCGGATGGTTTCCAGTCGCCTTGAGATGCGCGGTATCAGCCTGGCCTTTTCCGGCTTTCAGGCGCTGTCGCGCGTGAATTTCACCTTAACCGGCGGATCGGTACATGCGCTGACCGGCGCCAACGGCGCGGGGAAATCGACGCTGATGGCGGTGCTGTGCGGGACGCACGACCACTATGAAGGCGAAATCTCCATCAATAACCAGCCGGTAAGCATCCGCGAGCCGCTGGACGCCAAACGGCTGGGCATCCACCTCGTGCAGCAGGAGGTGGACGTGGCGCTGATCCCGGGATTAAGCATCGCCGAGAACATCATGCTCGACCAGCTGGCGCAGCCGGGGCATCGCTTCAGCTGGCGCGCCGTCCGCCAGCAGGCGAGACAGGCGCTGGCGCAGCTGGATGTTTCTCTGGACGTTCGCCGCTCCATCGACAGCTGCACGCTTGCCGAAAAGCAGCAGATTTTGCTGGCGCGCGCCCTGTCACACCACTGCCGTTTTCTCATTCTTGATGAGCCCACCGCGCCGCTGGACGCGCACGAGAGCGAGCGCCTGTTTGCGGTGGTGAGACGGTTAAAGCAGCAGGGCATCGGCGTGGTGTTTATCTCACACCGCATTCACGAGCTGAAGGCCATCTGCGACACCCTGACGGTGCTCCGCGACGGCAAGCTGATTGAGTCCGGCCCGATGGCCGATCTGAGCGGCGAAGCGATTGTCGAGAAGATGCTCGGCCACGTGCTGAGCGATATTTATCCGCCCGCGCGGCCGCCGCACGGCGACGAAACGCTGCTGCGGGTAGAAGGGCTGCACGACGACGCGCTGCTGAAAGATATCTCGCTGCACCTGCGCAAGGGCGAAATTCTCGGCATTGCCGGGCTGGCGGGCGCGGGCAAAACCGAACTCTGTAAGGCGCTGTTTGGCGCCAGCAAAAGCCGCGTCGCGAACGGCGAGCTGAACCATCAGGACTGGAAACCGCGCGACCCGGCGGACTCGGTGCTGCGCGGCCTGGCGCTGGTGCCGGAAGAGCGGCGCAAAGAGGGCATTTTTATCGACGAGCCGGTGAGCATGAACCTTGCCGTGTGCGCCGATAACAGCTTCTCGCGCTGGAGCCTGTTCGGCCATCGTCAGGCGTGGCGCTGGGCGGAGGAGGTGATCGCCCGCGTCGGCGTTCGCGCCCGCGGTCCCGGGCAGGTTTTGCGACGTCTCTCCGGCGGCAATCAGCAGAAGATCGCCATCGGCAAATGGCTGCGCAATGACGCGAGCGTGCTGATCTTCGACGAGCCGACCAAAGGCGTGGACGTGAAGGCCAAAACCGATCTGTTCCAGCTGATTGACGGCCTGGCGCGCGAGGGCAAAGGGGTGATTTACGCCTCCGGCGAATTTGCCGAGCTGGTCGGGCTGTGCGACCGCATCTGCGTCCTGTGGGACGGGCGCATCGTGGCGGAAATCGCCGGGGCCGAGGCCCGTGAAGAGACACTACTTTATTATTCAACCGGAGGAACGGCGTCGTGAGCAAGGCCCTTTCAGTAAACGCGGCGGCGTCTGGCCGTCAGCAGATTTTCGATTTTCTCTACAAGTGGGGCATGCTGTTAACCGTCGTCGCGCTGGTGGCCGTCTTTGGCCTGGCGTCGGACAGCTTCCTCGATCCGAACAACATCATCAATATTCTGCGCTCGATTGCCATCGTGACGGTGATTGCCATCGGCGTGTCGATATCGCTGACCATCGGCGGGTTCGATCTCTCCGTGGGGTCTACCGCGTCGCTGGCGAACGCGCTGGTGATTTCCCTTTTCGTCTGGCACGGCTTCGGCACCACCGAGTCGATTCTGATCACCCTTGCGCTCTGCACGCTGGTGGGGCTGTTTAACGCCTTTCTGATCGTTATCCTGCGCATTCCGGACATGCTCGCGACGCTGGCCAGCCTGTTTGTGATCCAGGGCGTGGCGATGACCTACAGCTACGGCGGGTCGATTACCGAGAACATGGTGCTGCCGAGCGGCGACATGGCGGAAGGCACCATCCCTGCGACGTTCAGCCTGCTGGGACAGGTACCGACTATCGTGATCGTCATGCTGGTGGTGACGGTGCTGGCGCAGCTGGGGCTGTCGCTCACCACTCATGGTCGTCGGATGTACGCCATTGGCGGTAACCCGGAAGCGGCGCGCCTCTCGGGGATTCGCACCACCCGCTACAAGGTGGCGGCCTACGTGATTGCCTCCCTGCTGGCGGGCCTGGGCGGGATTTTGCTGGCCTCGCGCATTGGCTCATCGCAGGTGAACGCGGGCGGCGGTTACCTGATGGATGCGGTGGCGGCGGCGTGGATCGGCTTCTCGCTGGCCGGGTCCGGCAAGCCGAATGCGCTGGGGACCCTGGTCGGGGCGGTGATTCTCGGCGTGCTGTCGAACGGGCTGGTGATGCTCTCCGTGCCGTATTACGCCATGGACATTATAAAAGGGCTGGTGCTCGCGGTAGCGCTGGCGATTACCTACATACAAAAACGCTGACAACACAACGGGATAAAAAATGAAAAAGATTGCACTCTCTTTGGTGGCATTAGGGTTATTCACCGCTCTGCCTGGCTTCGCGGCCACGCCCGCACCGCTCCCGGCGGCCATTGCCAACCACGACGGCCCCATTCGCATCGCGGTGATCCGTAACCTCGGCTCAGACGACAACACCACGCAGTTTATTGCAGGGGCCATTCAGGAAGGGAAGAAGCTTGGCTTTAAGGTCAGCACCTTTTTAAGCAACGGGGACGACGCCAAATTCCAGGACTTCGTGAACCAGGCCATCAGCCAGAAGTACGACGGGATTATCCTGTCTCAGGGCCGCGATCCGTACTCCACCGCGCTGGTGAAGAAGGCGGTGGACGCCGGGATTAAGGTCGCGGTATTTGATACCGCCGTCAACGGCGAGATCCCGGGCGTAACCGTGACCCAACAGGACGATGCCTCTCTGACCAATCTCTCCTTCGGCCAGCTGGCGAAAGATTTCAACGGCAAGGCCAATATCGTCAAGCTGTGGGTAGCGGGCTTCCCGCCGATGGAGCGTCGTCAGGCGGCGTATAAAGAGCTGCAAAAACAGTACCCGGACATCAAAGAGCTGGAGTCTATCGGCGCGGTTTCCTCTGACGTGCAGGGCGACACCGCCAACAAGGTGGGGGCGATCCTGGCGAAATACCCGAAAGGCAAAATCGACGCCATCTGGGGAACCTGGGACGCCTTCAGCCAGGGCGCGTACAAAGCGCTGAAAGAGAACGGCCGTACCGAGATCAAACTCTACAGCATCGACATCTCCAACCAGGATCTGCAGCTGATGCGCGAGCCGGGCAGCCCGTGGAAGGTGAGCGTGGCGGTGGATCCGAAGCTGATTGGGGCGACCAACGTGCGCCTGATCGCCAATAAGATTGCCGGGGAAGCCACGCCTGCGACCTACGATTTTAAGGCGGCCGCTATTCCGCAGACGCTGCTGACCGCCCAGCCGGGCGCGGTGAACGTGGCGTCGCTGGGGAAAATCATTCCGGGCTGGGGACAGACGGAAGATTTCATTGCGCCGTGGTTTGCGACGCTGGAAGCCAGGTCAAAATAATGCCCGGTGGCGCTTCGCTTACCGGGCCTACGGTGTTGTAGGTCGGGTAAGGCGAAGCCGCCACCCGGCGAAAGGAGCTCAAGGTGACTCATTTACCCCCTCCCGAATACAGCCGCAATATGCGGCTGATTGGCCATAGCGATCAGGGCGGTCGCCCGGACGGCGTGCAGCTGATGGTGCACCGCGGTTTCGCTTATATCGGCCATATGGTGTCGCAGGGCTTTTCGATTGTCGACGTGCGCGATCCGAAAAACCCGAAAGCGGCGGGCTACGTGCCCGCGCCGCCCGGCACCTGGAACGTGCATCTGCAGGCGCATGATGACCTGCTGCTGGTCATCAACGCCCGGGATCTGTTTGCCGATGCCCGCTTTGCCGACGAGAAGGTCTACTACACCCGGCAGGTGGGCGAGACCGTCAGCGACGTGCAGGACAAAGGCTGGAGCGCTGGCCTTCGCGTTTTTGATATCTCCACGCCGGACGCGCCGCGCGAAATCGGCTTTCTGCCGCTGAGCGGCATTGGCATTCACCGCATCTGGTACGTCGGGGGCCGCTGGGCGTACGTGTCGGCGCTTATTGACGGTTTTACCGACTACATCTTTCTGACGATCGACCTGGCCGACCCGCGTAAGCCTGAGGTGGCAGGGCGCTGGTGGCTGCCGGGGATGAATCAGGCAGAAGGGGAGAAGCCTAACTGGCCGGAAGGGAAACGCTACGCGCTCCACCATGCGATTATTGCCGGCGATACCGCGTACGGCAGCTGGCGCGACGGCGGCCTGACGCTGCTGGACGTGAAGGATCGTACTCAGCCTAAGCTCATTAGCCACCGCAACTGGAGTCCGCCGTTTGGCGGCGGCACGCACACCGCGCTGCCGCTGCCGGACCGCGATCTGCTGGTGGTGCTGGACGAAGCGGTGCTCGATAACCAGGAAGACGGCGAGAAGCTGATCTGGCTGTTTGATATCCGCGAGCCGTCGAACCCGGTCAGCATCTCTACCTTCCCGCAGCCGGATGAAATCGACTACGTGGCGAAAGGGGCGCATTTCGGCCCGCACAACCTGCACGAGAACCGGCCGGGAAGCTTTGTCAGCTCAACGCTGATTTTTGCCACCTGGCAGAATGCGGGCGTGCGCGCGTATGACATCTCTAATCCGTATCGGCCGGTTGAAACGGGGGCGCTGGTGCCTGCCGCGCCGGCGAAAATGATGGATACCCGCCCGAATCGCCCGAAGGTGATCCAGTCGTGCGACGTGTTTGTGGATGCGCAGGGGATTATTTACAGCACGGACTACAACGGCGGGCTGTCGGTGATTGAGTATTTAGGATGAGTTTTAGCCGGGTGGCGGCTTCGCCTTACCCGGCCTACATTTTGCTCTCGTAGGCCCGGTAAGGCGAAGCCGCCACCGGGCAAACGTTCTCAACTGTACTGCCGCACCCGCGCCACCAGATCTTCCGCGCTGTCGATACGGTCGGCAATCACAATCAGCGCCTTGCCGAGCGTTATCGCGTGGCGTAGGCATTCGTGGCGCATCGCCTCGTCCTGAATGGTGTCGATATCCGCGACGTGGGAAAGCCCGACGCTGCGGCGAATGAGTTCGGTGCCGCAGAAGCCGATGGCGTCATGCCAGACCTTTTTCAGGAACGCGGAGGCATAGCCCGGCGCGCTGAGCGCCGCGTCGCGCGTTTTCTCGTGCGCCAGCGCCTGGAAGCGCTCCGCGAAGGTGTTCCACAGCTCCTGAATATCGGTCAGGCGCTGCTCGCGCGCGGCGGCGGCATCGCGAATGCCCAGGTGCCCCGGCAGGCCGCAGAAGTTGAGCAGCAGGTTGCCGATGGCGGTGCCGATATCAAATCCAATCGGGCCAAAATAGCCGAACTCGGCGTCGATGGCCTTCAGGCTGCCGTCGGCCACAAAAATCGAGCCGCTGTGGATGTCTCCGTGCAGCAGGGCTTCAGCCTGAGAAAAGAAGCGGTGCTTGAGGGAGGCCACGGCAATTTTCAGCTGGGCGTCGTCGCGTAGCGCGGCGACGTCATTTTCCAGCTCGGCCGGGTAGCTGTTGCGTTCGTGGATCTGGTACGGATCGTTGAAGAACAGATCTTCGGTGATCTCACACATCTCCGGGTTGATGAATTTCGCCACCTGCGCTTTCTTCTCGTGCGGATGCAGGAAGAAATCGCTGGTGTGGAACAGCGCGTGCGCGAGGTATTCACCCAGCTGACGCGCCGCCTGCGGGTAATAATTATTTTTGATCAGCTCGCCGCGCCAGATGCGATGGCTGGAGAGATCTTCCATCACCATTACCGCCAGTTCCGGGTCAAAGTGGTGGATTTTCACGGTGTGCTGCGGGCTGTGCCGGTAGTGCTCGACCAGCGTTTGCGCCTCCAGACGGGCGCGATCCAGCGTCAGCGGCCAGGACTCGCCGACGCAGCGCACGTAGGGCAGCGCCTGCTTGACGATGATGCGGCTCACGCCCGCGCTGTCGAAGATTTTGAACACCAGATTGAGGTTGCCGTCGCCTACCTCCTGCGCCTCCACCAGCGATGAAGGATCGTCAAGGCCGCCAAACTGCCTGGCATATTCCACGGCGTCCTGAGCGGTAAAGGTACGGTATTGCGACATGGCCTGCTCCTCACGGGTTTGCTAATAAAGACATGTAGACGTCTATACATCTGGATTTCATCCTGACACAATGTGCTACAACAACGCAACAGGGAATTAACGACATGCAGACATTACAGACGACCAGCCTGCGGGTAGCGGATAATCAGCTCTTTATTCTCGACCAGCAGGCCCTTCCGCAGGAGAAACGCTGGCTGGATGCCTCAACGGTAGAGGCGCTGGTGGGGCATATTCACGCCCTGCGGGTGCGCGGCGCGCCGCTGATTGGTCTCTCTGCAAGCCTGCTGCTGGCGCTGCTGGCCGAAAACGGCAAAAGCCGTGACGAGCTGGCGGTTGCGCTGGAAACCCTGCGCGCCTCCCGGCCGACGGCGGTGAACCTGATGAACAACCTGGACCGCATGAAGCGGGCGCTGTGGCAGGAAGATTTTGTTCCGGCGCTGGTGGCCGAAGCGCTGCGCCTGATTGACGAAGACAAACGACTTTGCGATGCGATTGCCAGCGCGGGTAGCGCGCTGGTGAAGCCCGGCAGCCGTCTGCTGACCCACTGCAACACCGGCGGGCTGGCAACGGCGGGCGTCGGCACCGCGCTGGGGGTGATTGCTCGCGCGCATCAGGAAGGCAAGGTCAGCAACGTCTGGGTGGATGAAACCCGCCCCCTGCTGCAGGGGGGAAGATTAACCGCCTGGGAGCTGGGCGAACTGGGCGTGCCGTATCAGCTGATTACCGACTCCATGGCCGCCAGCCTGATGGCGAAAGGGCAGGTCGACGCCGTGTGGGTGGGCGCAGACCGCATTGCGGCTAACGGCGACGTGGCGAATAAAATCGGCACCTACTCCCTGGCGGTGCTGGCAAAATTCCACGGCATTCCGTTCTACGTGGCCGCGCCGCAAACGACCCTCGACCCGGACTGCCCGAACGGCGACGCGATCCCGATTGAGCAGCGTGCCGCCAGCGAGGTGACGGGCGTCGCCGGAAGCTTTGGCGCGGTGCAGTGGGCACCTGAAAACGCGAAGGTCTACAACCCGGCGTTTGACGTGACCCCAGCCTCGCTGATTAGCGGCTGGGTGCTGGATACGGGCGTGGTCACGCCGGAAGAGGTTGCGGAAGGGAAATTTGCCTGAGTCCGGCTATCCTTTAAGGGGCTCCCTTAAGAGGACAACACCGTGACGCTCGACCCTGAAACAGACTTAAAACTGGAGCGCGTGGTGGACGCACCGCGCGACCTCCTGTGGCTCTGCTGGACTACGCCCGAACACATCAAACACTTCTTCATCCCTGCACCGCATAAGGTGCTCGACTGCGATCTCGATCTGCGCGTGGGCGGGCGGTTCAACACCGTGTTTGAGGTGGACGGCCAGCGGATGGATAACCGGGGCGTGTTTCTTGAAATCGACCCGGCGAAAAAGCTGGTCTTTACCGACGGCTATACCGAAGGCTGGAAACCGGCCGAGAAGCCGTTTATGACGGCAATTTTGCTGCTGGAAGACGCCGGGGAGGGGAAAACCCGCTATACGGCGATTGCGCGCCACCCCACGAAGGAAATCCGCGAGCAGCATGAACAGATGGGATTTCACGAAGGGTGGGGGATTGTGCTGGATCAGCTGGTGGCGTATGTGAAGTCTCTTCGACCCCCTCTCCCTTGAGGGAGAGGGTTGGGGTGAAGGGGGAGAATTCATTGATCAAGTCGAAGATAGATTTCTTTTTTAGTATTCCTCATCTGACGAAATATTGGCTCTCCCTTTTCATCAAAGTATCTTTCCGGCCATATCACATCGGGCGGAATGTCTAGCGCCTGTGCGATAAGCAATTCACCTTTGGGCCACGGTCGGGTAAGCGCGTTTGCCAATGTGGATGAGGAAAGGCCAGCCTTTCTGGACAACGCAGCCAGGCTTGTTCCATTTTTCTTTAGTGCGGCGATGATATCGGCAGGATGCCAGTTCTGATGACGCATTGTGTCCTCCTTACATGTGTTTGTTACGCGCTTAATTATCCTGTTTTGGGATAAAAACGCAATGAGAGGATATTCGATTTCAGGATATTTGTATGGAATCGGAACAATGGCCTCAGTTTACTCGGACGAATACCAGCGTGTTATCAATGCGTTGAAGAAGGCTCGTAAAGAGAAGGGGATTACTCAGGTGCAGCTTGCTGAGGCTTTGGGGAAACCCCAATCGTTTATCGCTAAAGTGGAAAGTGGTGAGCGCAGGTTAGATGTGGTGGAGTTTGTGCATCTGGCAAGAATGGTTGGTGTGGATATATCACTAATTTTGAATGAAATAATATAGATAAAAATAGCAATACTAATAATAAGGTGAATGATAAAATATTGTGATTGAGGACCTAAAATGAGTGATAAATTAAAAATTTACGCTGAAAATATTAAAAGTACTGGTTTTATTTTGGAAAGTAAGGTGTCAGATTTTTTAAATAAAAATGGCTGGGGGGTTATTAATAACAAATATTATATTGATGATGTACAAAATGTTGCGCGTGAAATAGATATTATTGCTTACAAAGCGACAAAAATCAGAGATGTCTTAGTTTATACAACTCTAATAATTAGCTGTAAGAAAAATGAAGAAAATGTTTGGGCTCTTTTAGTGAAAAACATTAGACCCAATGACCCCAATATTGATTATGAGCCATTGAAAAACTGGAGTAATCACCCAGTATTAAAGTATGAATTAGAGGTTAATAATAAAGAGAAAATCGGCGTGCCGGATGGTATTGTTTATGAAAAAATTTTCAAAGTATCAAAAAATGTTTTTGCTTTTCAAGAAATGAGTAAGAAAAGTGGAAGGTCAAATAATGATAAAAATATATTCAATTCGATAACGTCACTGATGAAAGCGCAGTCTTATGAATTAACTTCTTTATCTTCAAGGAAAAAAGAACGTAGTGTATATTTTTTTCATCTAATGTCATTAATTGATAGTGAGATGATCCTACTGGAATGTGAAGGAGATGAAATACACCCAAGCGAAACGGAATCGCATACTATCATAAGCAATTATATTATAAATGGTGAATCGACTGCTTCAAAAATAAACTTCATGACACTTAATGGTTTTTTAGCCAACGAAGTCTATTATCAAAAACTTCACGAACATTATGTGAATTATATCAATAAGTGTTTTTCGAATTTTTATAATGAAGTTTTTTCAAGTGTTGATAAGCGTAAGATTTTAACAAAAGAGCTCTGGCATAAGTATGGAGCAAAGTTATCTCTCGAAGTTATGAGGGATTTTAAAATATATGATCGTTTTAGCATAGATGATATTTGGCCTTCTGATGATTCATTAATAGTTGAGATAAGTACTAAGAATTCGCAGCTTAATGAGTTGTTGGATGATAACAAAAAGATAAAAGGGCAACTTCGAATCTATATTGAAGATATTTTTAACATAAAAGTGAATAAGGAAATTGTTTTTATAGATGATATTCCATTCTAATTCAATTAAAAGTGCCATTGATTAACTGTAATGGCACTAGAATTTTAAATACCTATGCCAGGCGTGGATACGCATCCGCGATCGCATCGCCCGTAAACTGGGCCACCCAGCCTTCCGGGTTATCGAAAATACGAATCGCCGTAAAGTTCGGCTCTGAGCCCATATCAAACCAGTGCGGCGTGCCCGCGGGCACGGAGATCAGGTCGTTTTTCTCGCACAAGACCTGATATACCTCATCGCCGATGTGCAGGCAGAACAAGCCCGCGCCTTCCACGAAAAAGCGTACTTCGTCTTCGCCGTGGGTGTGTTCGTTCAGGAACTTCGCGCGCAGCGCGTCTTTCTGCGGATTGTCGGCGCGCAGGCTGATCACGTCCCAGCTCTGATAGCCCTTCTCTGCCACCAGTTTGTCGATCGCATGTTGATACGCCGCGATCACGGCTTCAGGCGCGGGATCGTGTCCTAAATCGCGATCCGCCGCCCAGCGTTCAAACCGCACGCCTTTCGCGTTGAGCTGTTGGGCAATCTCGGCGGCGTCGGTGCTGCGCCACTGGTGTTGACTGGCGTCTTTGTCGGAATAAATGGTCAATGCGCTCATGAAGGGATCTGCTCCGGGTTAATCTCGTCAAACTGGTGGACCTGATGGTGGTGGCTTGCGCCGTCATCATCACCGCGAATCAGCTGCAGGGTACGAAAACCTGCCTGTTCAGCCGCGTCCAGCTCCTGATGAATATCGGAGAGGAACAGGATCTGCGACGGGGCAATGCCCGTTTGCGCCGCAATGTTTTGATAAGACTGCACCTCGCGCTTGGCGCCGATGTGGGTGTCGAAATAGCCGCTGAACAGATGAGTAATATCACCTTCGTCGCTGTAGCCAAATAACAGTTTCTGCGCGGCGACGGAGCCAGAGGAATAAACATAGAGATCAATCCCTTGCGCTTTCCATTTTTCCAGCGCCGGGAGCACGTCCGGGTAGAGATGGCCGGTAAAGTCGCCGTTAACGTAGCCGTCGTGCCAGATGATCCCCTGCAGCGCTTTAAGTGCCGTGGATTTACGGTCTTCATCCATAAAGGCAAACAGGGCGTCGATAAGTTCGCTGACGCTGGCGTGTGGGTTAGCGATTTCATCACGCAGGTTGTCCAGAATGGATTTGACCGGCTCGGCGTACTGCTGCGCGGTCACGAAGGCCGCCAGCCGCTCACGCGCGTAGGGGAACAAAACATCATGGACAAAACGAATATCGCTGGTGGTCCCTTCAATATCCGTCACAATCGCGCGAATCATACTCTCTCCAGTTGTCGTAAACGCATTTCGCATTCAAATAAGAACTCTAATCCTTCCAGATGACGCCGGGCTTCGGCCACGTCGCGTCCCCAGCAGGTTAAGCCATGACCGCGCAGAAGAAAACCATAATTAAGCGGCCGTTTCTGGGCGTAATGAGCGATGCGTGAGGCGAGGGCGTCGATATCCTGGTCGTTATCAAAGACCGGGATAGCCACCGTGTCCAGATGCGTGGTTTGTCCGGTGAGAGATTTTTGCATCTCAAAGCCGCTGATGGTGAGCTCGGCCTCTTTGACCAGACGCGACAGCACCGTGGCGTTAACCGTGTGAACGTGCAGCACGGCGTTGGCTTCCGGGAACAGGCGATAAATCAGCGTGTGCAGACCGGTCTCCGCCGACGGTTTACGACCGGACGGCGCGCGGTTGGTGGCGATCTCCACCTGCAGAAAGTCATCGGTTGTGAGGCTACCTTTGTCTTTGCCGGATTCGCTAAGCCAGCAGAGATGTTCGTCCTGACGCACCGACATGTTACCGCCGGTAGCGGGCGCCCAGCCTTTGGCACCGATCCAGCGGCAGGCGTCGACCAGATGCGTGAGTTGCAGGTTGTCTGTCATTTTCCTTTTACCCTCTCGGCCAGGAATATTCATATGGTTTATACCCGTCATACTTCAAGTTGCAGGTGCGTTGGCTGCACTCACTCACCCCAGTCACGTACTTTTGTACGCTCCCGGGGATTCGTTCCCTTGCCGCCTTCCTGCAACTCGAATTATTTAGGGTATAGACGTCTAAGCGTCTTGATTGCCAAAGACTAACATCGTGTTATAGTGGCAGCAACATAAGTATTACAAGCAGGCACAACACAATGAGCATTAACGCCTTGATTCCGCAAAGTAAACTTCCCAACCTCGGTACCACCATCTTTACGCAGATGAGCGCCCTGGCGCAGCAGCACAACGCCATTAACCTTTCTCAGGGGTTCCCGGATTTCGACGGCCCGGCTTATCTGCAGGCGCGTCTGGCGTATCACGTGGCGCAGGGGGCGAATCAGTATGCGCCGATGACGGGCGTGCAGGCGCTGCGGGAAGCGATTGCCGACAAAACGGCGGAGCTGTATGGCCATAAGCCCGATGCGAACAGTGATATCACGGTGACGGCAGGGGCGACCGAAGCGCTGTACGCGGCCATCACCGCACTGGTGCGCGCGGGGGATGAAGTCATCTGCTTTGATCCGAGCTACGACAGCTATGCGCCTGCGGTTGAACTCTCCGGCGGCGTGGTGAAACGCGTGGCGCTCCAGCCGCCGCATTTCCGCCCTGACTGGCAGGCGTTTGCTGCGCTGCTGAGTGACAAAACCCGTCTGGTGATCCTGAATACGCCGCATAACCCGTCGGCGACGGTGTGGCAAAAAGCCGATTTTGCCGCGCTGTGGCAGGCTATCGCCGAACGGGAAATTTACGTCCTGAGCGATGAAGTCTACGAGCACATCTGCTTTGCTGAGGAAGGGCATGCCAGCGTGCTGGCCCATCCGCAGCTTCGCGAGCGTGCAATCGCCGTCTCTTCGTTTGGTAAGACCTACCATATGACCGGCTGGAAGGTAGGGTACTGCGTGGCCCCGGCGGCCATCAGCGCTGAGCTGCGCAAAGTGCATCAGTACCTGACGTTTGCCGTGAACACGCCAGCTCAGCTGGCGCTGGCGGATATGCTGCGCGCGGAACCCGCGCATTACCGCGAGCTGCCGCACTTCTGTCGTGAACGTCGGGATCTGTTTGTGGCGGCGCTGAGCCAAAGCCGCCTGGAAATTTTGCCGTCTGAAGGAACCTATTTCCTGCTCGCCGACTACAGCGCGATTTCCGATCTGGACGACGTTAGCTTTTGCCAGTGGCTGACGAAAGAGATCGGCGTGGCCGCCATTCCATTGTCGGTGTTCTGCGCCGATCCCTTCCCGCACAAGCTGATCCGCCTGTGCTTTGCGAAGCAGGAATCGACGCTGCTGGCGGCGGCGGAGCGTTTGAACACGCTCTGATTATTTCACCGTCCACGCTTCTGAGTAACGGCGGTCTGCAAACAGCTCCAGCAGACCGTTGATTTGCTTGAGGCGCAGCACCTCATCGCTGTCCATGCCCAGCTCTTTGCCTATTCGCTCATCATTCCAGCCGAGCTGTGCCAGTTCGCGCACGATATCTGACATGGCGTTGATTTGATGCCGACCCCGCGCCCGATTGTGGCGAATCGTGGCGGCCATACGGTCATGTTTATCCTGCCGGTGCTGGCGCAGGCAGGTGACGGGGAGATATCCTCTGAGCTGACGCTTCAACGCCGCCCGATTTTTGCCGATTTCGTGGCGATGAAAGCCATCCACAATTTCGTAGTGATGGGCTTCACTTTCCGTCACAACAATAGGTTGGGTGAATCCATCGAGTTCGAGCGACTTGCTGAGCAGCCGTTTTTCCGGAGGGGCAACGTTATTGGGGTTGTAGTCGTTAGCGATAATCGCGTCCTGTTTGATCCAGAGAACGCAGTCTATCGGTTGCTCGCGAAAAGGGCTGTTTTTATGGATCGCTTCGCGAAAGGCATTGATGGCAGTAATCCGATCCTCCTCGCAAAGTGACTGAAGGTACGTTTCGATCTCGGTAATTATTCTTTGTCGCATAAAATGCCCCACTCCTTGCGCTTCGCCTTCACTCGTTCGCTGTAGCGCTGATAATGTTTAGGTTTATTCGGGCTGAACGACAGCGCCCTGCACCAGTAGTCATTATTAAGTAATACCTTACAAATACGGCGCCATGAGGGGATGTCTTTGGCGCCGATATCGCCGTCCTGCGTCTCGGGGATATCCGGCATGCCTCTCTTCTGATACCAGTGCAGATAGATCGCGATTTTATTGCGGTAATGCTCAGCCGTGTTTTGCGGCATGCTGTTCAGCAGGAGCATGGCGTAGTCGCGCCAGCCGAGGTGATCGGGTTTGAGGATTTTCCGGTGGCCATAAAAGTGGTTGTCCTGCCCGGCGTAGAAGCCGCCGCTGCGCACGCCGCTGACGCGCTCGCACATGGCGGCCCAGCGCTCGGGCTCGAGAACATGATAGAGCCAGAGTCCCTGGCGCTGTTCCGGGCCGAAGGGCTCGCAGATGCGCATATAGCGCGGCGGGACGCCCGCCTGAAACATGAGGTTGTAGAGCGGGTTATAGCTGCTTCCGGATTTTGCAAACCATGTCCAGATGTCTGCGGTTTTCCAGTCGTAAAGAGGATAGACGTACCACGCGTGCCCGCCGGGCGCGGTGGTTGTCCAGGGCTTATCGTCCGCGAAGCGATGCTTGCGGTTGTTGGCGATGGTCAAAAATCGGTTATAGGATTCATCGGCGCGAATGCCCACCAGCATGGCTGCCGGACGGTGCAGGGCAAACCAGTCGGAAAACGAGCGGACAAAGGCTTCAAAGGTCATTCCCGTCTGGTAAAAATCAAAATAATCCGCAGCGGTGATGGCGCCTTCCGGCGGCTGGCGCACCCAGCGCACGTCCGGCGCCCAGCATTGCCATTCAGGCTGATACTGTGAGAGGGAATTTTGCGTGGTCAGCGGAAGCGCCACCCAGTAAAAGTGCTCGATGACGTCCCGGTAGCCTTCGCGCAGCGCATTAACGTGCTCAATGGTGCAGGAGAACTGTGCTTCCCAGTCAATAAAAAGCACGCTGATTTTTCGTTTTTGCGCCCGGGCCATTTGCGCGGTGAGATGCAGCATGACGGTGGAGTCTTTGCCGCCGGAGAAGGAGACGCAGATGCGGGAAAAGGTGGCGAACGTCCAGCCGATGCGCTCCTGCGCGGCCTCCAGCACGTTAAGCTGCAGGGGATATTTATACAGTGACATGTTCAATCTCTTCCTGAGTATGACTGTCGGGGGCTTTTATTTACGCTGATAAACCATGAATAGTAAAGATATTAAGGAGAAACCGGAATAATAAGATCTTCCATTAAAGGATTTGTTGCCCGAATGTAATTAAAAAGTATTCAGGCGATACCGCAAGTTATTCCACTTCGATTTTTTCAATGAATTGCGTAAACACGCTGCTGTTTAACGCCGAGCGATTGTAAAGCATATAAACATCTACTTGAGGAGTCGCAAAAGGCAAGGAAATGCTCTTCAGGTTGAGATGGTCTTTATATCGTTCAAACAATATTGTTGGTACAAAGCCTATTAAACCACTCACGCCAATAATATTCATAATCGAAAGCAGTGAGTCACTGCGGAAACAGACGTTGCGTTCCGGAAGGAGAATGTTTGACTGCAGCTGGAACTCTTTTATGCCATTCTCCTGACTGCGCATCAGCGTGAATTTTTCCTGGCTGAGTTCCTCAATCGTTGCGCTATCGCCGAGGCGGGGGTGATCTTTGCTGCACGCCAACAGCATTGCTAACTTCATAAAGCGGGTACAGACGATAGAGCGACTGTTAACCGGAGCAAAGCTAAACACCAGGTCGGCCTTGCGGTAGGCGAGCAAATCCTCGGCTGACTCAGGAGATAAGAGCACATCATTATGTTCTATGTCGTAATTTTCGTCTGCAAGCAGAGAGCTTAGCAGGCTGCCGAAGCGCCCATGGGCCACAATCTGCGGGCAATAGATGACAAAGCTCTTTTTGATCTGCGCGTTATTCAGGATATTAATGGTTTGCTCAATGCTATTAAGGTTTTCTTCCAGATGGTGATGCAAATTGATCCCCACCGTCGTCGGGGTAATGCCTTTACCCGAACGAATAAAAAGCGGGTCATTCAGTTGCGCGCGCAGGCGTTGCAGGGACTGGCTCACTGCTGAGGGCGTGATATAGAGTGTTTCCGCTGCCTTGCTAATGCTAAGGTGCTGATAAATGCACTCAAAAATGACTAACAGATTAAGATCGAATTTTTTAAGGTCGTAAAGATTTGCCATAAATCATCCTGAGTGTGTTGTTGTCATCACATTACTGATAACTATAGTTCGAAGTTAATCATTTACAATCCTTGTGATTAACCTACTTAATTTGTTTTGAATACGAGCTTAATATATCACGAGGCTGGATTATTGAAATAGAACTTCAGCCGTTATTAAGATATTTTTATCTTTAAAACTTGCGGCGTTGTTCTCAAATAACCATTATTGGTTATACATTCGCTGTGACTCATTATTGTCACTTTCGTTCTGGCCACCAGTAAGACCACTTATTGCAACTCATTCTCATTATTAAGCCTCTCGTTGAGTCAGGCAGACGCGGAGGCTATTCGGTAAAACCTATCACAGCCATAGGGCGGAATGCCGGCGTGACGGATTGCCCAAACTGAAAACCGGTGCTGTAATCAAACCGCTGTTACGGCCTGAAATAAGGTATGTAGAGCGCAACGCAACGCCAGCCCAGGCTGGCACTGAAAGTTCCTGTGGAAAGTTCAGGTATCAGGGCCGCCCACCAGGGCGGCCTTTTTACGTTCAGGCTTTCCGTTAGTTCCGTTCACAAGGTTGTCTTGTTGGCGTTGTAAGGTTTGGCTGATTGATTTGATAAAGCATACGCATTAGCCCCGATGGATAAAGTTGGTTACCTTACATCTCAACGAAAACACGGAGGAAGTACAGATGTCTTTGATTAACACTAAAATTAAACCTTTCAAAAACCAGGCGTTCAAAAACGGTGAGTTCATCGAAGTAACCGAGAAAGATACCGAAGGTCGCTGGAGCGTCTTCTTCTTCTATCCGGCTGACTTCACCTTCGTTTGCCCGACCGAACTGGGCGACGTGGCTGACCATTACGACGAACTGCAGAAGCTGGGCGTAGACGTTTACTCTGTGTCTACCGATACCCACTTCACCCACAAAGCATGGCACAGCAGCTCTGAAACCATCGCCAAAATCAAATACGCGATGATCGGTGACCCGACTGGCGCCCTGACCCGTAACTTCGACAACATGCGTGAAGATGAAGGCCTGGCTGACCGTGCGACCTTCGTTGTTGACCCGCAGGGCATTATCCAGGCTATCGAAGTTACCGCTGAAGGTATCGGCCGTGATGCGTCTGACCTGCTGCGTAAAGTAAAAGCAGCGCAGTATGTCGCTTCTCACCCAGGCGAAGTGTGCCCGGCTAAATGGAAAGAAGGCGAAGCAACGCTGGCGCCATCTTTAGACCTGGTCGGCAAGATCTAAGTCTGTAAAGCCTGCGGCGCTGCGCTTGCACAGGCCTACAGTATCGTAGGCCGGGTAAACGACGTGCCACCCGGCAATCAATGGGCGCACCCGCGCCCATTTCATTCCAGCACCATGATGCAAGTTGCATTCAGGCCGCCCGTATAAGGCAGCTTGCATGATGACGTTTTAAGAGAGGGAAGAACCATGCTCGACACCACGATGAAAACCCAGCTCAAGGCCTACCTTGAGAAACTGACCAAACCCGTTGAGCTGATTGCCACGCTGGACGACAGCGCGAAATCGGCAGAGATCAAGGAACTGCTGGCAGAGATCGCTGAACTGTCACCAAAAGTGACCTTCAAAGAGGATAACTCGCTTAACGTCCGTAAGCCGTCTTTCCTGATCACTAACCCAGGCTCTGGGCTGGGGCCGCGTTTTGCCGGCTCGCCGCTGGGGCATGAATTTACCTCGCTGGTGCTGGCGCTGCTGTGGACCGGCGGTCATCCGTCGAAAGAGGCGCAGGCGCTGCTGGAGCAGATCCGCGATATCGACGGTGATTTTGAGTTTGAAACCTATTACTCGCTCTCCTGCCACAACTGTCCTGACGTGGTGCAGGCGCTGAACCTGATGTCGGTCCTCAACCCGCGCATCAAACACACGGCAATTGATGGCGGTACCTTCCAGAATGAAATCACCGATCGCAACGTGATGGGCGTTCCGGCGGTGTATCTGAACGGTCAGGAATTCGGCCAGGGCCGTATGACGCTGACGGAAATCGTCGCCAAAGTGGATACCGGTGCCGAAAAACGTGCCGCAGAAGCGCTGAACAAACGTGATGCTTACGACGTGCTGATTGTCGGTTCCGGCCCTGCGGGTGCGGCGGCGGCAGTGTACTCCGCACGTAAAGGGATCCGTACCGGTCTGATGGGCGAACGTTTTGGTGGCCAGGTACTGGATACCGTGGACATTGAAAACTATATCTCCGTGCCGAAAACCGAAGGCCAGAAGCTGGCCGGCGCGCTGAAGGCGCACGTCAGCGACTATGACGTGGATGTGATCGACAGCCAGAGCGCCAGCAGGCTGGTACCTGCTGCGGTTGAGGGGGGGTTACACCAGATTGAAACCGCCTCCGGCGCGGTGCTGAAAGCGCGCAGCATCATCATTGCCACCGGCGCGAAATGGCGCAACATGAACGTGCCGGGCGAAGATCAGTACCGTACCAAAGGCGTGACCTATTGCCCGCACTGCGACGGCCCGCTGTTTAAAGGTAAGCGCGTGGCGGTAATCGGCGGCGGAAACTCCGGCGTGGAAGCGGCTATCGATCTGGCGGGGATTGTTGAACACGTAACCCTGCTGGAGTTCGCGCCAGACATGAAGGCCGACCAGGTGCTGCAGGACAAAGTGCGCAGCCTGAAAAACGTCGACATCATACTGAACGCGCAGACCACGGAAGTGAAGGGCGACGGCAGCAAGGTCACTGGTCTTGAATATCGCGACCGCGTGAGCGGCGACGTGCACAGCGTGCAGCTTTCAGGGATCTTCGTGCAGATTGGTCTGCTGCCAAACACCACCTGGCTGGAAGGGGCGATTGAGCGCAACCGCATGGGCGAAATCATCATCGATGCCAAGTGTGAAACCAGCGTGAAGGGCGTGTTTGCGGCCGGCGACTGCACCACCGTGCCGTACAAACAGATTATTATCGCCACGGGCGAAGGGGCGAAGGCGTCTCTGAGCGCGTTTGACTACCTGATCCGCACCAAAACCGCATAAGAAAAGAAAGTAAGGCTACACCTGCAATAGCGAGAGGCCACCGAAAGGTGGCCTCTTTTTTTATCTGACGACCATCACCGGTATATGGGTGTGGCGGATGACGCTGGAGGCGTTAGAGCCCAGCAGATGCGTGGTAATGGACGGGTTACGCGAACCGATAACCACCACGTCTGCCTTCAGTTCGGTCGCCAGTTCATTTACCGCATCGCGTACGCTGCCGAATCTGACGTGTGTTTTGATCCGTGAAGGGTCGATGCTGAAGTGGCTGACCATGGTTTGCAGGCGATTTTCCGCCTCGTGCTGCAAATGTTCCTCGAAGCGACGCACATCGGCGGCAAAGCGGTGCAGGCTCAGGCTGGCGGAGCCTGGCAGCACGTGTAGCAGATGGATGACACCGTCCTGCTGCGCCAGAAACTCCGCATGGCGTACGGCCTTGTCGCTCAGCTCCATTTCAAAAACATCAACCGGCATAATGATTCTCTGATACATACCCGTTTCTCCTTGTTTATAAACGCTGTACTCATTCAACCACAAAATAGTCATGGTTTCTGTAAGCGCTCCGTCAGTTTTCTTATCTTGCCAGGATAAATCTCAAAAGACCCGTATTCACAGGCAGACCTTCAGGGGTAGCTACCCTTATACACTTACCCGGAACCTTTCGGAGGTCGCATGAAAGCACTTACGTATCACGGTCCACACCATGTTCGCGTCGAGAATGTCCCCGACCCCATCATCGAACAGCCCGACGATATTATTCTGCGCGTCACGGCCACGGCTATCTGCGGCTCCGATTTGCATCTCTACCGCGGAAAGATACCGAAGGTGCAGCACGGCGATATTTTTGGCCATGAGTTTATGGGGGAAATCGTCGAGTGCGGCGCAGAGGTTAAGAATCTGCAAAAGGGCGATCGCGTGGTGATCCCCTTTGTTATCGCCTGCGGGGACTGTTTCTTCTGTCGCCTCCAGCAGTATGCGGCCTGTGAGAATACCAACGCCGGGCAGGGTGCTGCACTGAACAAAAAGCAAATTCCCGCGCCTGCGGCGCTGTTTGGCTATAGCCACCTCTACGGCGGCGTGCCGGGCGGGCAGGCGGAATACGTTCGCGTGCCGAAGGGTAACGTCGGACCGTTTAAAGTCCCGCAGCTTCTTTCTGATGATAAAGCGCTGTTCCTGTCCGACATTTTGCCCACGGCCTGGCAGGCGGCAAAAAATGCGCAGATTGAAAAAGGCTCAAGCGTAGCCGTTTTTGGCGCCGGGCCGGTGGGGCTACTGACCATTGCCTGTGCGCGGCTGCTGGGGGCTGAGCAGATTTTTGTTATCGATCACCATCCCTACCGGTTGCGATTTGCCGAGGCGCGCTATGGCGCTATCCCCATCAACTTCGATGATGACAACGACGCGGCGGAAAAAATCATCGAGCAGACCGCGGGCCAGCGCGGCGTTGACGCCGTGATTGATGCAGTCGGGTTTGAAGCGAAAGGCAGCACCACGGAAACGATCCTCAGCAATCTTAAAATCGAAGGCAGCAGCGGCAAAGCGTTGCGTCAGTGCATTGCTGCCGTGCGTCGCGGCGGGGTGGTCAGCGTACCCGGCGTATACGCAGGGTTTATCCATGGCTTCCTGTTTGGCGATGCCTTTGATAAGGGGCTGACGTTTAAGATGGGCCAGACGCACGTCCATGCCTGGCTGGGTGAACTGTTACCGCTGATCGAAAAAGGGCTGCTTACGCCGGAAGAGATCGTGACCCATTATCTCCCCCTTGCGGATGCGGAACGCGCCTATAAGATTTTCGAAAAACGCGAGGAGGAGTGCCGGAAGGTGATTCTGGTCCCGGGCGCAGAGACCCCCGAAGCCGCAGAGCAGACCGTTAAAGGGCTGGTGAATGCCTTCCCGGGCGGGGTTGCCTGAGAATGTTCGCTTACCAGTGGCGTTCAAGATAGAGCACGGCCGTGACGATAATCGCCACAAAAATCAGAAAGATAAGTGTGATAACGCCTATCTCACTCATGACCGTCCCCGCGGCACCAAAACAGGTTAAGCGTGGATTAAGGCCATTTTGCGCGGTATAGGAAAATTGGGTGAATTTGCGGAAAGAGGATGCGGCTGCATCCTCTGTGCAAAGCGGGTAGGCGCTTATTCAGAAGAGATTAACGCAGGTAATCGCCCGCGGCTTCTGGCTGGTAGAGCAGCTCCAGCACTTCCAGATGGGTTGACGCACCGCCCGGTAATTCCCAGTGGATCGTATCCCCCGTACGCAGCCCCAGCAGTGCGGCACCCACAGGGGCCAGAACAGAAAGCTGTGTGCTGCTGTCGGTCATCTGAGCCGGGTATACCAGCGTACGGGTCAACTCTTCACCGGTGGTCAGGTTGCGGAATTTCACCTGGCTGTTCATGGTGACCACGTCATGCGGTATCGTCTCAGGCGTGCACATCTGTGCCCGGTCGAGCTCCTCATTCAGGGCGTCGGCCACGGGGAGCGAGGCAAATTCCGCTTTTTCCAGCAGCCTGTCGATACGTTCTGCGTCGAGCTCATTGATGATAATGGTAGGTCTGGACATTTTTTACTCCATGTCGTTAATGCTGCGTCTAACGCAGAAACTGATCCAAAAGAAAACCCTCGCCGTCTGGCAGCGAGGGTTTAACTCTCCCGATGATACTGGCTGAGCGCGCAAGTTTGAAGTGATGAAAGTCACATTCATGGGCCATATGAATTTTCGCTGAAATTTATTCAGTCTTCATTCCTGACGGAATACGTTACGCTGAGTGTCCTGAACCCGGGCGTTGCCCACCAACGAGAGAGAATTATGTACTTCTATCAACCGTCTCAGGGGCACGGCCTGCCGCATGACCCGCTGAACGCCATTATTGGTCCACGTCCGATAGGCTGGATCTCCTCTTGCGACAAGGTCGGTCAGCTGAACCTTGCACCGTACAGTTTCTTCAACTGCTTTAACTACCGCCCGCCGATCATCGGCTTTTCCAGCAACGGCTGGAAGGACAGCGTGCGTAATATTACGGAAACCGGGGAGTTTGTCTGGAACCTGGCAACGCGCGATCTCGCACATGCGATGAATCAAACCTCCGCGATGCTTCCCCACGATCGGGATGAATTTAGCTTTGCCGGACTCACGCCAGCGGCCAGCCAGCTGGTTAACGCCCCCCGCGTTGCAGAAAGCCCGGTGAATTTTGAATGTCGACTGTCCCAGTGCATTCAGCTTACCGGAGCCGACGGTACGCCGGTGGACACGTGGCTGGTGCTGGGGGAAGTGGTCGGTATCCATATTGCCGAAACGCTGCTGGAAGAGGGGATATACCAGACGGCGAAAGCGCAGCCCATCCTGCGTGCGGGTGGGCCGACGGCATACTATGGCATCAGCGATGAAAACCGGTTTGATATGGTGCGCCCGGGCGCGGATCAGTAACCGGCTTTATCAATCACGAATTGTTTTCCGCAGTTACCCGGATGTGGCTGCGGGGCAAATGAGGTCGCAGAAAGCGGATTGTTAATGGCGTCAGCCTTCAGCGAAATCTGCATCTCGGTCAGATAAGCCGGATTGCCGTTGCAGGTCAGCTTGAACGCTTTGACGTTCTCCTTGCCCCAGCTTTTGGCCACGGCACTGTCAAAGTCGCTGCGACTGACGGGTTTTCCGTAGTTATTGGCAAGGAATTTACCGACCGCACTGTTTTTAACTTCCTGATTCATCCGCACCATCGTGCCGAAATAGGCATCCGGATCGAAACCAAAGCAGACGCCATGTTTGGCGTATTCGTAGCGTTCCAGGCAGGAATTACCGCCCGCACCCGGCATCACGTCGTTGAGCTTTGCGGCAGCAGAAAGCGACAGTCCGGTTTCGGCGGCATCGCATTTGCGGCTGGCCTTCACTTCCGGCATGTTCGGAATGGGGCGCGTGGCGCAGCCAAAACGCATCCATCGACGTTCATCCACCCCGCGTGCGGCAATGGATTTCGGCAGGCCGGGCCATAGCCCGTGAACGGTCAGAAAATCAGCTTTATTTTCGCGTTCTTTTTGCAGGCGACATTCGTCAGGTTCATTGCGGTTGCGCTCGACCATGCTCTGGCAAAACCCGGTTTGCCAGGACAGAGCCAAAACATAGCGATCGAAATCGCCATACTGGGTTGCCTTGAGCGGTTCTGCCTGCGTGGAGAAAACACAGAGGGCAAGCGCGATTGCCCCAGACGGGATAACGATATCCTTCCTGAACATATGATTTCCTGATCGAATGAGCGTGATTGATTTCTGGGGGTTATTAAAGCACAAAAAGCGCCCGCAGGCGCTTTCTGGATATCAGGAATTTAGCTTAGGCTGCGCCGGGCACCAGCACTTCCGTGGCGATAATCACGATAATCAGCCCAACCATAACGGGCACTGAGGTGCGTTTTACCACTTCAAATGGCGAGATTTTTGCCATCCCGGCAACGGCGACGACCACGCCCGATACCGGGGAAATGGTACGGCCCAGGTTTGACGCCTGCAGCATGGGAATGGAGAGATAGGCCGGGTTAATACCGGAGGAGTGGGCCAGTTTCGGGATCATCTCCACGAAAGCGTAGAAAGGCGCATTGCCGGAACCGGTGGTCATGGCCGCCAGCATGGTGAGTACCACCAGGACCAGCATCAGGATAATACTGGCCGAGCCGAACGAGGTGGCGATAGAGATCAGGCTCTGGATAAAGCCGATGGTGCTCAGACCCTGAGCAAAAACGCCCGCTGCCACCAGCAGCATCACCACGCCAGCGAAGGCATCCGCCATACCGCGATAGGCGACTTCCAGACCAGAGAACACCTTTTGCGTGTTGAAACCGCGCACAAACTCCAGCACGGCAGCCAGCAGCATGCAGATCACCAGAATGGTGATGATGTGCAGCTGCGGGCCCCATTTGCCGTCAAAAATCAGCACTCCGATAATCGGCGTGAAGGGCAGAATGGCATAAAACGCGGGTGCGGTGGTGGTGATCTCACTCACATCCATCATCTCGTGGCTGATGTTTTCTTTCTTATCCAGATAGCGCTGCCAGAAGAAATGCGCGATTCCCATTCCCACAATGGCGACAATAGAGATTGGCAGCGTGGTTTTAAAGGCGAAGTCGATGAGCGACATCTCCGCAGCCTTTGCCGCCAGCACAACGTCGCCGGAGGTCGGGGAGAGAATAATGGCTGCCGGAGACGCGCAAATGGCTGCTGCCGCGCCGCGGCTGATACCGACGTTCACCATGACCGGGAACAGCGTGGCCATGAGCAGTACGCCAAGTCCGGTTGCCGACGACACGGCCAGCGACATCAGGCAGGCGAGAAAATAGGCGGCGACCATCAGCAGATAGGGTGAGTTGATGTACTGCAGCGGTTTTGAGGCAAGCTTAACGACCATGTCGTTGGCACCGATATGGGTCATGTAGGCGGCAAAACCGCACAGCATCATGATCATCATACCCAGGTCGCCGCCGCGGCTCATGAGTAATATCTTAATGTATTCAACAATATCAGTGGCGGTGTAACCCGTACTGGTTGCACTGGCAGGTAATACCTGATGTCCCATTATGGCGCTGATAATCAGCAGCGTTAAACCGCCAACAAATAATACGCCCGTGGCCGAATAGCCTTTAATGATGTAGCGTGCGACACCGACAATGACGACGACCCCAATAAGGAGTTCGAATAACGTAAGCATGATTTCCCCTGTATCTCTGCTGCAATGGAGCACAAAAAATCAATAAAAATAAGAAGGATGAAAATGTGCCGAATAAATGGCCTGTTCTTGCTGATTAAAATCAATAAACAGACGACTAGAGAGCAGAACAACCGTGTTTTTGCCATGGCTCTTACATTTACGCCATGAGAGTCTTGACCGCCAGAAATAGCGCAATATGTCTTTACAATGATAACAGATTGTTAATATTTTGTGTAATTCAGCATGTTGCTGATATACAAGGCTAAACAGGTTAAAGGCTCACTCTGAATGTGCTTATTCAGACTTGCGGTCCAGTTTATTAAGAATATTCCCGGCAAAAGGCCGAATAATTAGGAATAACGCTGATGTCGTTAAGCCTTGATTCAACTACTTTATGGTAAACTTTGCCTCGAATACTAAGAATGGTAATTGCATTGTGATCGTACGTAATACATTTTTCTCAATTTTATTGTTTATTTTTGGGCAGTTAACGTTTTCTTCTGTTGCACAGGCAGAGGACAACGCGACGGATAAAGGGTGGTTCTCAACCTTTACGGATAATGTCTCTCAGACCTGGACGGCGCCCGAACATTATGATCTCTATGTTCCGGCAATAACGTGGCATGCGCGTTTTGCTTACGACAAAGAGAAAACCGATAAATATAACGAGCGTCCGTGGGGCGCTGGTTTCGGTCAGTCGCGCTGGGATGATAAGGGAAACTGGCATGGCATCTATCTGATGGCCTTTAAAGACTCCTTTAATAAATGGGAGCCGATTGGGGGCTACGGCTGGGAGAAAACCTGGCGCCCGCTAGCCGACGAGAACTTCCATGTCGGGTTGGGCTATACCGCGGGGGTCACCGCACGTGACAACTGGAACTACATTCCGATCCCGGTGCTGCTGCCGTTGGCCTCTATCGGTTACGGCCCCGCAACGTTCCAGATGACCTACATCCCGGGCACGTACAACAACGGTAACGTTTACTTCGCCTGGATGCGTTTTCAGTTTTAACTGAAAAAACTTTACCTGTTGGTGATAAAACGCGCAGCCGTTGATTCATAAACGATAAAAATCTGCCAGTGAAAATTAACGCGACTTTAGTCACTTTTTATCAAAGATCCGCTGGACAAAAGGTCTCACAATTGATGTACTGGTAACCGACACAGCATTTGTGTCGTTTTTTAATGTAAAGGTAATTTTGATGTCTAAGATTAAAGGTAACGTTAAGTGGTTTAATGAGTCCAAAGGATTCGGTTTCATTACTCCTGAAGATGGCAGCAAAGACGTGTTCGTACACTTCTCTGCAATCCAGTCTAATGGTTTCAAAACTCTGGCTGAAGGTCAGCGTGTAGAGTTCGAAATCACTAACGGTGCCAAAGGCCCTTCTGCTGCTAACGTAATCGCTCTGTAATCCAGACGCGTCAGCAAGAATTTCAAAACCCGCTCACTGAGCGGGTTTTTTTCGTTTTGAATCAGCCAAGCAGATACATTTTCAGGAAGCTGGCCACGATCAGCACGCTTAACAACACCATGCCTGCGCTCATCAGACTCTGTTTCATTCTGTCACCCTCGTTCAGTACTGCATCCAGAGTGACAGAGAAAAATTAAGCCAACATTAACGGTTCGGCTGTTAATGCGCGCTTGCGGAAGAAAATAGCCAAAATGCGATCCCCGTCATCGCAAAGGAGCCGAGCATATTGATCGCCATATTCATCAGCGCCCAGCCGATACGGCCTTCCTGAAAGAGAAAAACCGTTTCCGCAGAAAAGGTTGAGAAGGTGGTTAACCCGCCGCAGAATCCGGTGGTAATCAGGACTTTCCACATTGGGTCAATGTGTGTCATTCGGTTAAACCAGGCCAGCCCCATGCCAATGATAAAGGCACCTATCAGGTTTGCAGCCAGCGTCCCCATGGGAATCGCCTGATGCAGGGGGTTAAACCGCATACTGAGAAACCATCGCGCAACGCTACCCGTTCCCCCACCAATAAAAACGGCTAAAAGTAGTTGTAACACGCTAAATACCTGCTATTTGATGTGTAAGAGAAGCGAGTTTAACGCCGTTTATGATGAGGGGACAAATATGTATGTTGCGGTAGGGCAATTTGCGGTCACGCCTGACTGGCAGGCTAACGCGATAAAATGCGTCAATCTGATGATGCAGGCCCAACAGAAAGGCGCGTCGCTGCTGGTACTTCCTGAGGCGCTACTGGCCAGGGATGATAATGACCCGGATTTATCCGTGAAGTCCGCGCAGCCGCTGGACGGTGAATTTTTACAGCAATTGCTCGCCCAGAGCGTGGGCAATACGATGACGACGATCTTAACAATCCATGTTCCCTCTACGCCGGGTCGGGCGGTGAATACGCTGGTGGCGATTCGCGGCGGAGCCATAGTCGCACGTTACGCCAAGCTCCATCTTTATGATGCCTTCAGCATTCAGGAATCACGGCGCGTCGACCCAGGAGACCGTGTTCCGCCGCTGCTGGAGATTGACGGATTAAAGGTTGGGCTGATGACCTGCTATGACCTGCGTTTTCCGGAGCTGGCACTCCATCTGGCGCTACAGGGGGCGGACGTGCTGGTTCTGCCTGCCGCGTGGGTTAAAGGGCCGTTAAAGGAACATCACTGGGCAACGCTGCTGGCGGCACGCGCGCTGGATACCACCTGCTATGTCGTTGCTGCAGGAGAATGCGGAACGAAGAACATCGGGCAAAGCAGGGTAGTCGATCCGCTGGGTGTGACGATCGCCGCCGCTGCGGAAGCCCCGGATTTGCTGGTGGCGGAGATAAACATAGACAGAATTGCGCTTGCACGTCAGCAATTACCTGTTCTTCGCAATCGTCGGTTTGCGCCACCGCAATTATTGTGATGTTTTTTTCAACAATGCTTGATTCACCTTGTTACAGATTGCTATTGTGTGCACGCGCTAAATGACCGTTAATACAGTCAGGTTTTGGCGCTGAATGCAGCCTGTTTTAAGTAAAGAAGGTATCTATGGGTGAGATTAGTATTACCAAACTGCTGGTGGTTGCCGCACTGGTCGTCCTGCTGTTTGGTACCAAGAAGTTACGCACGCTGGGTGGTGACCTGGGGGCTGCCATCAAAGGCTTTAAGAAAGCAATGAACGACGATGATACAGCCGCGAAGAAAAGCGCTGAGAATGACGTCCCGGCAGACAAGCTTTCTCACAAAGAGTGACAGCAACGCCTGAGGGCTTGCGAAAAAAAAACCGGCTCATGAGGCCGGTTTTTTTGTATTACTGTAAATGAATATTACAGCATTATTTAACTTCTTCGCCTTTTGCCTGCATATCTGCATGGTAGGAGGAGCGAACAAACGGGCCGCATGCGGCGTGAGTAAAGCCCATCGCCAGCGCTTCGGCCTTCATTTCATCAAACTCGTCCGGGCTCACGTAGCGCTGTACCGGCAGGTGGTGACGGCTTGGCTGCAGATACTGGCCCAGAGTCAGCATGGTTACACCGTGGCGGCGAAGATCGCGCATCACCTCGATGATTTCATCGTTAGTTTCACCCAGACCTACCATCAGACCTGACTTGGTCGGAATATGCGGATGCGCTTCTTTGAAGCGTTCCAGCAGTTTCAGAGACCAGTTATAGTCAGCGCCCGGGCGCACCTGACGATAGAGACGCGGTACGTTTTCCAGGTTGTGGTTAAATACATCTGGCGGCGTCGCGGTCAGGATATCCAGCGCGCGGTCCATACGGCCGCGGAAGTCTGGCACCAGCGTCTCGATTTTGATGTTTGGGCTTTTCTCGCGAATGGCCGTAATACAGTCAGCGAAGTGCTGCGCCCCGCCGTCGCGCAGATCGTCACGGTCAACGGACGTGATAACCACATAGCGCAGCGCCATGTCGGCGATGGTCTGCGCCAGCTTCTGGGGTTCGTTAGCATCAGGTGCGACCGGACGACCATGAGCAACATCGCAGAACGGGCAGCGGCGGGTACAGATAGCACCCAGAATCATAAACGTCGCGGTACCGTGATTGAAACATTCAGCAAGGTTCGGACAAGAGGCTTCTTCACAAACGGAGTGAAGGCCATTCTTGCGCATCGCCGCTTTGATCCCCTGGATACGCGAAGAGTCGGCCGGAAGTTTGATTTTCATCCATTCCGGTTTTCTTAACAGCGCCTCGCGCTCTGTAGCCACGTTTTTAACCGGGATAAGGGCCATTTTATCGGCATCGCGGTATTTAACACCGCGTTCCATCACAATGGGTTTACTCATAGCGTGCGTGTTCCAGTTGCGAATATCGAAGGAAAGCGTTTCAATTCAAGGGAATGTTGTATTTATCAACTATTTTTGAACGAACGACAGGCAGTATATCATTGAAACGGTCGTTAAAGCAGCCTGCCAGATCGCCAATTTGTAAAATAGTTGTTGTTTTGTGCCTTTTGCCCTGCCTGCCGCAGGGGCTTATGCTGGCTCAACCTGTCAGAAGGCCTGACGGATAATGCGGATGACGTTTTCCAGAACCGGATCGCGCAAGCTCAGCTTGTTGTAATGCAGTGAAATTTCAATAGATTCCGCATTAAGCTGGCTGAGGGGGATACTGTCCAGCGGCCAGCATTTCCGGAGCAGGCTGTACAGGCGCGATGGCATGATGCACAGCATATCGCTGCTGCCTATCAGGGATGCGGTGGTGAACATATTGTAACTGCTGAAGCTGATCTGACGTTCCGGGAAAATTTCATCAATACGCTGACGAAGGCCATGGTTGGACTGCCCTTCGGTCATGAAAGACGAGTGGTCGTAGTTGCGCAGGTTTTCGATGGTCAGCGGCTCGCTGAGGGCAGGATGCTGCTGACGGCAAACCAGTACCAGGTTATCCGCATAGAGCACATTTTGCCCCAGCGCTCTGGCACTGAAGCTGCCGCTTTCAATAATCAGGTCCGTCTGGAACTGGGCAAGCTGAACGTCAGGCTCATGGAGAGGCACATTGCGAAGCAGGAGCTGCGGAGCATGCTCTTTTACGGCCTGGAAGATCGCTGGCATCACCAGCACACCCACCGAAGGGGAACAGCCGATGGTGATGGTTCTCTGCTTATCGTAGCTCCCGGTTAAATCCAGTGCGCCCAGAATCGACTCCAGCCCCTGGCTGATGTACTCATGAAGATGCGTGGCGTAGGCCGTCGGCGTTACCCCCTGGCCCTTACGGATAAATAACGGGTCAGGAAATATAGCGCGTAGCTTTTGGATGGACTGGCTAATTGCTGAAGGCGTGAGATTAAGAATTTTCGCAGCGTTAACGATACCCTTATGGACATATACTGCCTCAAAAATAGTCAGTAAATTGAGATCAATATTACGTAAAGTCCGAAAAATTTGCGGCTTGTCTTCGCCACCAGGTTCATTCAGTCGTTTGGCTGGTAAATTATTATACTCCACGCTTTCACTCCGTATACATTCACAATATGAATGATAGTTGAATTTATTTATTATGCTTGTAGAGATTCGTAAAGTGTTGGTTTTGTTTCATTTATTTATCAAAAGCAAACACTTGTGTGATAATTGCTCACGTTACTTATGCCGTGTTTGCCGTGCATGCTGGAGGCTAAATAATATGTAGCGGTAATATTCGGGCGCTTCGAAAATATAGAATCTATGGATTATTGTAAAGTGCAAAAACGGTAAATAGACAGTGGCCCGTCAAATTAGCGAGCCCTGTTGTACGATATATTAAGCAGGGATATATTCGTGCGGGGGATTGTTAAGTAGTGCTAACACGTTCTTTAACAGCACGGGACGAATCGTGTCTGGCGTAGCGGTTTCTACCCACTGGCGCATTTGCGTCATTTCCATGCCGGCGTAGCCACAGGGGTTTATGCGCTGGAAAGGCGCGAGATCCATATTAATATTCAAGGCCAGGCCATGGAATGAGCAGCCTTTACGAATACGCAGCCCCAGAGAGCAGATCTTCATTTCCCCAACGTAGACCCCAGGCGCATCGGCTCGCGGATGCGCGTCAATCCCGTATTCCGCCAGCGTATTGACGACTGTCTGTTCCAGTAAGGTAACCAGTTCACGCACGCCGAGCTTTCTGCGCTTCAGATTGAGCAGGACGTACATCACCTGCTGCCCGGGTCCATGGTACGTGACCTGACCGCCGCGATCGCTCTGGATAACCGGAATATCGCCCGTCATTAATAAATGTTCTGCTTTTCCCGCCTGACCCTGCGTAAAGACCGGCAGGTGTTCGACCAGCCAGATCTCATCGGGGGTAGTGTCATCGCGTGAATCGGTGAAGTCATGCATAGCCTGGGAGACAGGCTCGTAAGGTTGCAGCCCGAGGTGACGGACCAGAATTTTATCCTGATACAAAACTGCGTCTCCGAAGACGAGGGACAAAAGGTATGCGGGAGTATATCACAGCGGGGAGAGGGGTTACCCGGCAAACCGGGTAACCGCAAAGGGACTACAGCACCATACGAACGATTTCGATATTGCCGAGCTCTTCGTACAGCGTCTCAACCTGCTCAATGTGTGTCGCAGTGATGGTAATAGAAACCGAGTGGTAGTTGCCCTTGCTGCTTGGTTTTACTGACGGAGAGTAGTCACCCGGCGCATGGCGCTGTACCACTTCAACCACCTGATCAACCAGCTCAGGTTTCGCCAGACCCATTACTTTGTAGGTAAATGGGGTAGGGAATTCAAGCAGTTCGTTAAGTTTGGTTTTCATGTCAGCTCCGGCGTAACGTCAAAAAATAATAACTCCCACGTCAGGTGGGAGTTATCAGGATACTTAGTATATGGGGATCAAAATCACACTTTCAAGTGTTCGATTTTTAACCAAACCAGTGGTGGAACATCAATTTAATATAATCAATGATTTTGCCGAAGAAATTGCCTTCAGGAATTTCTTGCAGGACCACCAGCGGGCGCTGATCGATCGTTTTGCCATCCAGCTGGAAGTTGATTGTGCCCACGACCTGATTTTTCTGCAGCGGGGCGTGCAGCTCGGTGCTGTTCAGGACGTAGCTGGCTTTCAGATCCTTCATACGACCGCGCGGAATGGTCAGGTAGAGGTCTTTATCAACGCCGAGAGAAGCACGGTCGTTGTCGCCGAACCAGACCGGTTCAGACGCAAACTCTTTGCCTGCTTTCAGTGGATTCACGGTTTCGAAGAAACGGAAGCCCCAGGTCAGCAGCTTCTTGCTTTCTGTCTCACGGCCTTTAAAGGTGCGGCCACCCATCACGGCAGAGATCAGACGCATCTGGCCTTCAGTGGCGGAGGCGACCAGGTTGTAGCCCGCTTTGTCGGTGTGACCGGTTTTGATGCCGTCAACGTTCAGGCTGTTATCCCACAGCAGGCCGTTACGGTTGGTCTGACGAATACCGTTGAAGGTGAACTCTTTCTCTTTATAGATAGAGTACTCATTAGGAACATCGCGGATCAGCGCCTGACCAATCAACGCCATGTCACGTGCCGAGCTGTACTGACCGTCTGCGTCCAGGCCGTGTACGGTCTGGAAATGGCTGTTTTTCAGACCCAGCGCGTTCACGTAGCTGTTCATCAGGCCTACGAAGGCATCCTGGCTACCGGCGGCGAAATCGGCCATCGCCACGCAGGCATCGTTACCCGACTGCAGGTTGATACCGCGAATCAGCTGGGAAACAGGAACCTGCATACCCGGTTTCAGGAACATCAGAGAGGAGCCCTTAAAGACCGGGTTCCCGGTTGCCCACGCATCGTTACCGATGGTGACCAGATCCGTTTCTTTGAATTTACCTGCCTTCATCGCCTGGCCGATAACGTAGCTGGTCATCATTTTGGTCAGGCTGGCCGGGTCACGGCGGGCATCGGCATTCTGTTCTGCCAGCACTTTGCCAGAGTTGTAATCGATCAGGATGTAGGATTCCGCGTCGATTTGCGGAACGCCAGGGATCATGGTCTTGATATTCAGGTCATCGGCGTGAGCTGCAGAGAGCGCAGCCGCGCAAAGGGCCGTGGTCAGCGCCATGCGCTGCACAAAACGAGCAGAAAAAGTGGTCTTCATGGTCAGAACTACGACATCCGTGATGGAATTAAAAAAAGTGCCTTACTATAGCAAATGCTATTCAGGCAGGCATCCGACTTTAAGCATGAGTTTGTGAATGTGTTTTACACAAACTGACAATTCGGATACCGCCGGTTAATTATTTCGCAACAGCGATAAATGACTGAAGCTGAGCTTCATTCTGCAGACGCTGCTGCAGGGAGGCTGCCTGCGATTTGCTGCCAAACGGCCCCATCTGAATGCGCCAGACCGCACCGTTCTGCTCAACGCGTCCTGGTACGCCAAACTGCTGGCTCAGACGCTGCTGATACTGTTTAGCCCGGGCCTGATCGCTCACAGCACCGACCTGAACCACATAGCTGCCGCTGGCCGCTGTTGGAGCCGCCACCGCAGCACTTTGCGTGGCCGCGGGCGCCGTTACGGGAGCCGACTGGGTCGCTGGTGCAGCAACGGGAGCGGGGGCTGGGGTAGGTTCACTGCCTTCCAGCACGCCCGAGGCTAAGGTCGTCGGTGCGCCAAGAAAACCGCTGCTCTTTACCGGTGCGCCCGTTGAATCGTCGCTTTGCAGCGTGTCGTTGCTGATTGGGCGTATTTCTCCCCCCGGCTGAGCAGGCTCGGCCGGAGAAGAGACTCTGCCCATTCCCCCGTCAAGATTGGGGCGGTCGGGAAGGGCATAGGTCTGTTTCGCCACCGTCGTACACGCGGTACCCGGCCCGGAGAGGGAGCCATCCTGCGCCACGATAATTGGGTCAATACGGACTTTGGTGTTGTTCGAGGTATTCAGGCGATCGGCAGACGCGCGCGACAGGGAGATCACCCGGTCATTACCGTACGGGCCGCGGTCGTTGATACGCACGACGATCATTCGGCCGTTTGCCAGGTTGGTGATACGAGCATAGCTTGGGATCGGCAGCGTCGGATGTGCCGCCGTCAGCTGCATGGGGTCGAACGTCTCTCCGGAGGCCGTCAGGTTACTGCCTGGCTCGGCATCATAAATGGCGGCAAAGCCCGCCTGGCTGAAACGGGAAGGATCCTGAACAATTTTATAGCTTTTGCCGTCGCGCTCGTAATCCTGATTGGCACTGGCATTCAGCGGTTCATAAACGGGATCGGCACCGCTGATTTCTACGATCGGGCCATTACACACCGCAGGCTGCGGCGGCGCGACGGTTGCCTGTTGCTGACCATCATCACTAGTACAGGCCGCAAGTAAACTTGCCGCAATGCAGATCCCCAGCCACTGCTTACGCATTCCGATCCCCTTATTTTTATACGCTTTTTGACAACATTTTTCTGTGGGTATGGATCGACATCACGATACCAAACCCGGCCATCAACACGATCAGTGCCGAGCCTCCGTAACTCACCAGCGGCAGCGGTACGCCTACCACCGGCAGAATACCACTCACCATACCAATATTTACGAAGACATAAACGAATAAAATCAGCATCAACCCGCCAGCCATGACGCGACCAAAGGTCGTTTGCGCGCGTGCTGCAATCCACAATCCTCGCATGATCAGCAGAACGTATAGGGCCAGGAGTATTAAGATGCCCACCAGCCCCAGCTCTTCCGCCAGGACGGCAAAGATAAAGTCGGTGTGACGTTCCGGTAAAAATTCCAGCTGCGACTGCGTGCCGTGCAGCCAGCCTTTACCGCGCAGGCCGCCGGAGCCAATCGCAATCTTGGACTGAATAATATGATAGCCCGCGCCCAGCGGATCGGTTTCCGGATCGAGCAGCATCATGACGCGCTGGCGCTGGTAATCGTGCATCAGGAAGAACCAGAGAATAGGGATGAACGCCGCAATCAGCACTACCGCGATACCAATCAGGCGCCAGCTCAGGCCCGACAGGAACAGGACAAACAGGCCAGAGAGGGCGATGAGGATAGAGGTACCCAGGTCAGGCTGTGCCGCAACCAGCAGCGTTGGCAGGAAAATCAGCACCAGCGCGATGGCGGTATTCTTCAGCGACGGCGGACAGACGTCGCGGTTGATAAAGCGTGCCACCATCAGTGGAACGGCGATTTTGGCAATCTCCGAGGGCTGGAAGCGGACAATACCCAAATCCAGCCAGCGCTGCGCCCCTTTTGAAATGGCCCCAAACGCATCGACCGCAACCAGCAAAATAATACAAAAGATGTAGAGGTAGGGCGCCCAGCCTTCGTAGACGCGCGGCGGGATCTGCGCCATCACCACCATAATGATCAGGCCCATGGCGATCTGGCCGATTTTACGCTCCATCATCCCGATGTCCTGGCCGCTGGCGCTCCAGATAACCAGCGCGCTGTAAACCAGCAGAGCCAGCAGGATCAGCAGCATGGCTGGGTCGATGTGGATTTTGTCCCACAGCGATTTTTTATTTGGATTATCCGTCATGATTATTGGTCCTCCGCCGCAGCGGCGGCCGGGTTTTCAGCCGGCAGTTCGGTGTTGTTATCACCCAGCATAATGTGGTCAAGGATCTGGCGCATGATGGTCCCTACTGCAGGCCCGGCACCGCCGTTCTCCAGAATCATCGCCACCGCGACCTGCGGGTTGTCGTAAGGGGCAAACGCCGTCATCAGCTTGTGGTCACGCAGACGTTCGGCAATGCGGTGCGCGTTATAGGTTTCGTTGGCTTTCAGACCAAAGACCTGCGCAGTACCGGACTTCGCCGCCACTTTGTACGGCGTACCGGCGAAATACTTGTGTGCGGTACCGTTGGGGCGGTTTGCCACGCCGTACATACCGTCTTTCGCGATTTCCCAGAAGCCGGAATGAATGTCACCCACCGGCGCTTCGTGCGGCTGGTTCCACGGCACTTTTTTGCCGTCTTCAACCGTACTCTGCAGCAGGTGAGGCACTTTCACCACGCCGTCATTGATGAGGATCATCATGGCTTTGTTCATCTGAAGCGGCGTTGCCGTCCAGTAACCCTGACCGATACCCACCGGAATGGTGTCGCCCTGATACCACGGTTTTTTAAAGCGCTTCAGCTTCCATTCGCGCGTCGGCATGTTGCCGGAGCGTTCTTCCGCCAGGTCAACGCCGGTGTAGTGTCCGTAGCCGAATTTGCTCATCCATTCTGACAGGCGGTCGATCCCCATGTCATACGCCACCTGATAGAAGAAGGTATCCGCAGACTCCTCCAGCGATTTGGTGACGTTCAGATGACCGTGGCCCCATTTTTTCCAGTCGCGATAGCGCTTTTCTGAACCGGGCAACTGCCACCAGCCCGGGTCAAACAGGCTGGTATTGCGGTTGATGACGCCAGCACTCAGTGCAGAGACCGCCACGTACGGTTTAACCGTGGATGCCGGCGGGTAAACCCCTTGCGTCGCGCGGTTCACCAGCGGCGTGTTGGGGTCATTCAGCAGACCGGAGTAGTCTTTACTGGAAATGCCGTCAACAAACAGGTTCGGGTCATAGCTTGGCATAGACACCATCGCCAGGATGCCGCCGGTGCGGGGATCGGTGACCACAACGGCTGCGCGGCTGCCCGCCAGCAGGGTTTCAATATACTGCTGAAGCTTAAGGTCGAGGGTCAGATAGACGTCATGCCCCGCCTGAGGCGGCACTTCTTTAAGCTGGCGAATCACGCGGCCACGGTTGTTAACCTCAACCTCTTCATAGCCGGTTTGCCCGTGCAGGACATCTTCGTAGTAGCGTTCAATACCGAGCTTACCGATGTCGTGCGTTGCGGCGTAGTTCGCCAGCTTGCCGTCTTTATCGAGGCGGTCGACGTCTTTGTCGTTAATCTTGGAGACGTAGCCAATCACATGCGTCAGCGCGGATCCGTAAGGGTAGTAGCGACGCTTGTACCCCTTTACTTCCACGCCGGGGAAACGGTACTGGTTTACCGCAAAGCGGGCCACCTGGACTTCCGTCAGGTTGGTTTTAACCGGGATGGAGGTGAATCGGTGTGAGCGGGCGCGCTCTTTTTTGAAGGCGGCGATATCGTCGTCGTTAAGGTCGACAACGCTTTTCAGCGCTTCCAGCGTATCCTGAACATTATCGACTTTTTCCGGCATCATCTCGATTTGATAGATGGTGCGGTTTAACGCCAGCGGGGTGCCGTTGCGATCGTAAATAATGCCGCGGCTGGGCGCGATAGGCACCAGCTTGATACGGTTTTCGTTGGAACGCGTCTGGTAGTCGGTAAAACGGACAATTTGCAGATTATAAAGGTTGGCGATCAGCACGCCGGTAAGCAGCAAAATCCCGGTGAAGGCGACCAGCGCCCGGCGCACAAACAGCGCGGACTCAGCCGTATAGTCGCGAAAAGAATTCTGTAGTTTCATCCGCTGCTTAATCTACCCTGGTCAGTCATTACTCGCGGTGATAGGGGTGGTTGGTAGTAATGCTCCACGCGCGATACAGGCTTTCTGCCACCAGTACCCGAACGAGCGGGTGGGGAAGCGTCAGCGCGGAGAGGGACCAACTTTGTTCTGCTGCCGCTTTGCAGGCAGGGGATAACCCTTCGGGTCCGCCAATCAACAGACTGACGTCTCGGCCATCCTGCTTCCAGCGCTCCAGTTCGTGCGCCAGCTGCGGCGTATCCCAGGGTTTTCCTGGAATATCGAGGGTGACGATGCGGTTTTTGCCAGCGGCAGCCAGCATCAGTTCGCCCTCTTTATCGAGAATACGTTTGATATCGGCGTTCTTGCCGCGCTTACCGGCGGGGATTTCCACCAGTTCGAACGGCATGTCTTTTGGAAAACGACGCAGATATTCAGTAAAACCGGTTTGTACCCAGTCCGGCATTTTGGTGCCGACGGCGACCAGCTGCAACTTCACGCATTAACCCCAGAGTTTTTCCAGCTCATACAGGCGACGGCTCTCTTCCTGCATGACGTGGACAATCACATCGCCGAGATCGACAACCACCCAGTCAGCGGTCGCTTCACCTTCAACGCCCAGCGGAAGCAGCCCTGCCGCGCGCGATTCCTGAACAACATGGTCAGCAATCGAAACAACGTGACGTGTGGACGTACCGGTGCAGATGATCATGCAGTCGGTAATACTGGATTTACCTTTAACGTCGATAGCGATGATGTCCTGACCTTTCAGGTCATCAATTTTGTCAATAACAAAATCCTGGAGTGCTTTACCCTGCAAGTTTTCCCCCTGGGTGAATGAGATTGTAAAACGTTGAATTCGTAGCCAGACAGTATACCTGAACTCATGCCTGTATCGGGACAAAAGTCTCCGGTCGGGCTTTTGAAGGCGGGTATCATCCCACCCTCTGCCTGAGATTGCATCGCCATTTTTGTAAAACAATTTCTGTAAAGCAATCATCGGCGGGAAAGTCTGGCAGCGGAGAATAACAGTATGGCTTACCCTGTCAAGGCAGGATAAACAATAAGCCGCTTTTTATGCTCTCCGGCTATTCATCTGCGCTTTTCTGATACAAACCATGCGTATGGATATAGGCCAGCACCGGTGCGGGGAGCAGATCGTCACACGCTAAACCCTGCTGTAAGCGCTCGCGAATGAGGGTCGCAGAGATATCGAACCACGGCGTTTCGGCCAGATAAATCTTCCCGGCAGGCTGAGTGTGAAGATCTTCAACATTGGCGGTGAGATGATCTTCCAGCCACTGCTGGTACTGCGCTTCGCGCATGGTCAGCGGATAGCCAGGACGGCGGCAGACGAGCAGGTGGCTGTTCTCCAGGATGGTTTCATATTTATGCCATGTGGGGAAGTTCAGCAGGGAGTCCTGTCCGATGATAAAAGCCAGCGGCTGGTCTGGACCTTGTTCTGTGCGCCATTCCTGAAGCGTCTGCGAGGTCCAGGAGGGCGTATCGCGACGCAGCTCACGCTCGTCAAGCCGGAAGAGCGGCTTATCTGCGATGGCCAGGGCAAGCATCTCTTTTCGCTGCTCGCTGGTCGCCTCAGGCTGTGGACGATGGGGCGGGACATTATTCGGCATGATGGTGACGCGCTGAAGGCCGATCAGATTCGCCAGAATTTCAACCGGCTTCAGATGCCCGTAGTGTACCGGGTCGAAGGTGCCGCCATACAGGGCCTGTAAAGAGTGCATACTATCCATCAATAAAAACGTCTGCCAGCGCCTTGTGGCAGAGCAGCAGGGAAAGGCTTTCCAGCTCTGCCCAGACCGACTGGCCGTAATCTTGTTTTAACGTGAGTTCGGCGCGCATCAGAAGCTGTACCGCCTGGCGAAGCTGTTCATGACTCAGACGGTTGATGGCCTCGGAAGTCAAAGCCCGGCGATTTTGCCACACCCGGTGTTTATCAAACAGCGAACGCAAAGGCGTATGGGCAGACTGACGCTTGAGCGTAATCAGCAGCAGCAGTTCGCGCTGCAGCGTACGCAGCAGAATGACCGGTTCGCTCCCTTCGAGGCGCAGCTGCTGCAGAATATGCAGGGCGCGTTTACTTTTTGCCGACAGCAGCGCGTCCACCCAGTGGAACGGCGTGAAGTGCGCCGCGTCGTTAACGGCCTGCTCGACGCGCGGCAAGGTCAGCTTGCCGTCCGGCCAGAGCAGGGAGAGTCTGTCCAGCGCCTGCGCCAGGGCCAGCAGGTTACCTTCATAGCAGTAGCAGAGCAGCTGGTTCGCCGCATCATCCAGCTGAAGGTTGTGCTGCTTCGCTCTCGCGGCGACCCATTTAGGCAGATGCGCCTGCTCAGGCGTCTGACAGGTGACCAGCACCGCGTGGGGCGCGAGCTGGGTAAACCATGCCGCGTTTTCCTGCGCTTTGGTCAGCTTGTTGCCACGCACAATCAGGATCAGATCGCTGTGTAAGAGGCTGACCAGCGTAGCGAGCTGCTCGTTCATCGCCGCGTTAGGCCCGTTTTCCGGCAGCAGGATCTGAATTGTCTGGCGCGATGCGAACAGGCTCATCGCCTGACAAAGCGAGAAGAGGGCGTTCCAGTCGGTATTGTTATCCAGCTGGACGGTGTGGTGTTCATCAAAGCCCTGCGCGGCGGCGGCATGCCGCACGGCATCCAGGCTTTCCTGAAGTAATAACGGATCGTTTCCAAGAAGCAGATACGCCGCGCGCAGCCCTTCATTGAGCTGCGCGCGGAGTTGTTCAGGATACAGCCTGATCATCATTTACCCAGAGAGTTAGCAGCAGGAAGCGTGCCATCAACCGGTTTATCAACAATGTCAGATCCTTGTTTGGTTGACGCTGCAATACTTGGCAGTTTACGGATCAGCTGTTCCGCCGCCTTGTCATACATTTCGTTGATGATAATCTGCTGTTCGGCATCTTTTGCCAGCGCCGTCTGCGGGTTATCGAAGAACGAACGGTACACTTTCGTGCTGATCGGATAGATGTCTTTACCCGGGATCAGGACTGCCGCGTTGACCGTCAACACCATTTGATACTCTGCGGTACGGCCATCCTGGAAGATAGACGCAGTGTCTCTCGACAGACCACTTCCTGTCACACGCAGAGACGGTACGTCCTGACGCAGCGTCTGTTTCTCAACAAGCTCAACGCCGTTCAGACGCAGCTGATTGCGAATTGCCCGGCTGAGTGGACCGTTCGGATCTCCGGAATCAAAGATCATGGTTTTCATCTGAGCAGGCACCGCCGTGGTATTGCGCAGGTGCCAGCCGCAGCCAGCGGTGACAAGCACCGCCAGAGATAAGAGTATTGTTGCCAGTTGTCGCACGTTTCCTCCCGCGCTTAGCCAACGACCAGATTCAGCAGTTTACCCGGTACGTAGATCACTTTACGTACGGTAACGCCCTCAAGATATTTAGCGACCAGTGGTTCCTGGCCCGCGCGCTCGCGAACCTGTTCTTCGGTTGCATCGACCGCCACGGTAATTTTACCGCGGACTTTACCGTTCACCTGGACCACGACCAGCGTGGTGTTTTCCACCATCGCGGCTTCGTCAGCCTGCGGCCACGGCGCGTTGTCGATATCGCCTTCGCCTTTCAGCTCCTGCCACAGGGTAAAGCTAATGTGCGGCGTGAACGGGTTCAGCATGCGAACGACGGCCAGCAGCGCTTCACGCATTAAGGCACGATCCTGCTCGCCGTCCTGCGGGGCTTTCGCCAGCTTGTTCATCAGTTCCATAATAGCCGCAATTGCGGTATTGAAGGTCTGACGACGACCAATATCATCGGTCACTTTCGCAATGGTTTTATGAACGTCACGACGCAGCGCCTGCTGATCTTCAGTCAGGGCAGCAGCGTTCAGCGCCGGGGCATCGCCCAGTGAGGTGTGCTCGTAAACCAGCTTCCAGACGCGTTTCAGGAAGCGGTTTGCGCCTTCCACGCCAGACTCCTGCCATTCCAGCGTCATGTCTGCCGGAGAGGCAAACATCATGAACAGACGCACGGTATCCGCACCATAACGCTCAACCATCACCTGCGGGTCGATACCGTTGTTTTTCGACTTGGACATTTTGCTCATGCCGGTGTAGACCAGCTCGTGACCTTCAGCGTCTTTCGCCTTCACGATACGGCCCTTCTCGTCGCGCTCAACGATCGCGTCAACCGGAGATACCCAGTTACGCTCGCCGTTTGCCCCGACGTAATAGAAGGCATCCGCCAGCACCATGCCCTGGCACAGCAGCTGTTTTGCAGGTTCGTCAGAGTTCACCATGCCCGCATCGCGCATCAGCTTGTGGAAGAAGCGGAAGTAGAGCAGGTGCATGATGGCGTGTTCGATACCACCGATGTAGATATCTACCGGCAGCCAGTAGTTCGCTGCTTTGGAATCCAGCATGCCGTCCTGATACTGAGGACAGGTGTAGCGAGCATAGTACCAGGATGACTCCATAAAGGTGTCAAAGGTGTCGGTTTCGCGCAGCGCGGGCTGACCGTTGACGGTGGTTTTTGCCCACTCAGGATCGGCTTTGATCGGGCTGGTGATACCGTCCATGACCACGTCTTCCGGCAGGATCACCGGCAGCTGATCTTCCGGCGTTGGCATCACGGTGCCATCTTCCAGCGTCACCATTGGAATTGGCGCACCCCAGTAACGCTGACGGGAAACGCCCCAGTCGCGCAGACGGAAGTTAACTTTACGCTCGCCCACGCCAAGGGAGGCCAGCTTGTCGGCGATAGCGTTGAAGCCCTCTTCGAAGCTCAGACCGTTGAACTCGCCGGAGTTGAACAAGGTCCCTTTTTCGGTCAGCGCTTGTTCGGACAGGTCTGGTTCAGAACCGTCAGCCGTCAGAATAACAGGCTTGATGGTCAGGCCATATTTAGTGGCAAATTCATAGTCGCGCTGGTCGTGACCTGGAACAGCCATCACGGCGCCTGTGCCGTATTCCATCAGTACGAAGTTGGCGGCCCAGACAGGGATCGCTTCGCCCGTCAGTGGGTGAATGGCCTTAAAGCCGGTATCAACCCCTTTTTTCTCCATCGTTGCCATATCGGCTTCGGCCACTTTCGTGTTGCGGCACTCGTCGATGAAGGTAGCCAGTTCCGGATTGTTTTCTGCCGCTTTCTGCGCCAGCGGGTGTCCTGCGGCCACGGCCAGGTAGGTCGCGCCCATGAAGGTGTCCGGACGGGTGGTGTAGACGGTCAGGGTCTGGTCGTAGTTCTCAACGTTGAAGGTAATTTCCACGCCTTCAGAACGGCCGATCCAGTTGCGCTGCATGGTCTTAACGGTATCTGGCCAGTGGTCCAGATTATCCAGATCGTTCAGCAGCTCATCAGCGTAAGCGGTGATTTTAATAAACCACTGCGGGATCTCTTTACGCTCTACTTTAGTATCACAGCGCCAGCAACAGCCATCGATAACCTGTTCGTTTGCGAGAACGGTCTGGTCATTCGGGCACCAGTTAACGGCAGAGGTCTTCTTGTACACCAGGCCTTTTTTGTACAGCTCGGTGAAGAATTTCTGTTCCCAGCGGTAATATTCCGGGGTACAGGTTGCCAGCTCGCGGCTCCAGTCATAGCCAAAGCCCAGCATTTTGAGCTGGTTTTTCATGTACGCGATGTTGTCGTACGTCCACGGTGCCGGCGCCGTATTATTTTTGACCGCCGCGCCTTCCGCAGGCAGACCGAACGCATCCCAACCGATGGGTTGCAGAACGTTTTTGCCCAGCATGCGCTGGTAGCGCGCAATCACATCACCGATGGTGTAGTTACGCACGTGGCCCATGTGTAGTCGACCAGAAGGATAGGGAAGCATCGACAGGCAGTAATACTTCTCTTTGCTCTCGTCTTCGGTTACTTCAAAGGTGCGCTTCTCGTCCCAGTGTTGCTGGACTTTTGATTCTATCTCTTCCGGGCGGTATTGCTCTTGCATGGCAGCCAGTGGTCCTGTGTTCAATACAGCTACAAATGTAGCCAATGGATGTGGTAATTCAGATCCGCATAGCATAGCCCAAACGCCCGCGTCAAAACAGCCTTTCGCACAAATGCGCTTTGCAGGAATTTACCGGGTCTGTGCTTCACCTGACAAAGCGGCGCTTAAATAAGGTCTATTATTAGAAATAGTTACTTACCCGGGAGGCAAAATGATGAACAAGGTTGCTCAATTTTACCGCGAACTGGTGGCGACACTGACGGAACGGCTGCGTAACGGCGAGCGTGATATCGACGCGCTGGTGGAGCAGGCGCGTGCCCGCGTGTCGCAAACGGGTGAGTTAACGCGAACCGAAGTGGAAGAGGTGACCCGCGCCGTGCGTCGCGATCTGGAAGAGTTCGCGCGCAGCTACCAGGAAAGCCAGGAGGAGGTCACGGACAGCGTTTTCATGCGGGTGATCAAAGAGAGCCTGTGGCAGGAGCTGGCCGATATCACCGATAAAACGCAGCTGGAGTGGCGTGAAGTCTTTCAGGATTTAAACCACCACGGTGTGTACCACAGCGGTGAAGTGGTCGGGCTGGGAAATCTGGTGTGCGAGAATTGCCACCATCATATTGCGGTGTATACGCCGGAGGTCCTGTCGCTGTGTCCGAAATGCGGCCACGATCAGTTCCAGCGTCGGCCGTTTGAGCCCTAGGTAAAAGCGCAGGTTTGCGCCCTCTCCCCGTGGGAGAGGGCCGGGGTGAGGGCATCAGGCCGCACTACGCACTATAGTAAGCCAGTCTCTCCGCCAGCAAATCCACAAACGCCTCACGGTCAATATCCACCATCACCGTGGTATTCGGTTTATTCCCCGTCAGCGAGTAGTAGTCCACCACCGTCATCCCCTGGGTGTATTTCCCCTGCGTTTCGACGCCAACCCACCTGTGGACTGTGGTAAACATCTCCGGTTTTAACAGCCAGGCAATGGTGCACGGATCGTGCAGCGGCGCGCCGTGGAATCCCCATTTCTCGGCTTTGTGATACTCCATAAAGAAGTCGAGCAGCTCAGCCACGGTTGTGGCGACCGGATTGCCAACGGAGCGGAAGCGCTCAATGTCGTCTGCCATAATCTGCGCGCGATGCGTCACATCCAGCCCTGCCATCACAACTGGCAGGCCCGACTGGAAGACGATCTCCGCTGCTTCCGGATCGACAAAAATGTTGAACTCTGCGGAAGGCGTCCAGTTTCCCAGGCCCATAGCCCCGCCCATGATGACGATACGAGCGATTTTGCTGTGCAGTTCAGGATGGCTGTTCAGCAGCAGCGCGACGTTGGTTTGCGGTCCCGTTGCCACCAGAGTGACGGGTTCCGCGCTCTCGCGCAGCACCTTTGCCATCAGCTCCACGGCGGTGCAGCTTTGCGGCGTGAAGCCAGGTTCCGGCAGCGCCGGACCGTCCAGCCCGCTTTCGCCATGCACGTTATCCGCAATAATTAATTCACGCATCAGGGGCTTGAGGGCGCCGCCGGCGACAGGAATATCCGTGCGCTTGAGCAGCGTCAGCATGCGCAAAACGTTACGCAGGGTTTTATCCGGCGTCTGGTTTCCGGCAGAAGAGGTGACGGCTTTGACGTCGAGCTCGGGGGAGGCAAGTGCAAGGACGAGCGCGATCGCGTCATCATGACCCGGGTCGCAATCGAAAATTATAGGTTGTGCCATAGCGTTCTCCATTCATAGCGTTATTTTGTGACAAGGTTAACGCTGCAATGGGGCACGGACGAGAAGAAGTGAGCGAAAGCGTGAGGCAGTGCGCAATCCGCAGATTGCGCACCGAGAAGATTAGTGCAGGATTTTGGCGAGGAAATCTTTCGCACGTTCCGATTTCGGGTTGGCGAAGAACTCCTCTTTCGGGGAATCTTCGACAATTTTCCCTTCGTCCATGAAGATCACGCGGTTGGCCACCTTGCGGGCGAAGCCCATTTCATGGGTCACCACCATCATGGTCATCCCTTCGTGCGCCAGCTCGACCATCACGTCCAGCACTTCGTTGATCATCTCCGGATCGAGCGCCGACGTGGGCTCGTCAAACAGCATCGCCACGGGATCCATGCACAGCGCACGGGCGATCGCCACACGCTGCTGCTGGCCGCCGGAAAGCTGTGCCGGGAACTTATCGGCATGCGCAGAGAGGCCAACGCGTTCCAGCAGTTTCAGGCCTTTCTCGCGCGACGCTTTTTTATCACGCTTGAGCACTTTCACCTGGGCCAGGGTCAGGTTCTCAATAATGGAGAGGTGAGGGAACAGCTCAAAATGCTGGAACACCATGCCAACGTGAGAGCGAAGCTGAGCAAGATTGGTTTTCTTGTCGTTGACTTTGGTGCCGTTGACGACGATCTCACCCTGCTGGACCGGCTCCAGTCCGTTAACGGTTTTGATCAGCGTCGATTTACCGGAACCGGACGGCCCGCACACCACTACCACGTCGCCTTTTTTCACTTCGGTGGAGCAGTCGGTCAGCACCTGAAAGTGCCCATACCATTTAGAAACATTTTTCAGGGAAATCATTGTACCGTCCTTTTCTTCAGCCAGCTGACCAACAGCGACGCGCTTAAACTAATCACAAAATAGACCGCTCCCGCAAAGAGCACCATCTCAACCTGCGTACCATCACGCTCACCGATGGTGGACGCGGTACGGAAGAAGTCTGCCAGGCTAAGCACGTAGACCAGGGACGTATCCTGGAACAGCACAATTCCCTGGGTCAGCAGGAGCGGAACCATGGCGCGAAACGCCTGCGGCAGAATAATGAGCTGCATGGACTGCCAGTGCGTCATCCCCAGCGCCAGCGCGGCGCTGGATTGCCCGCGGGAGATACTCTGAATGCCCGCACGGATAATCTCCGAGTAGTAAGCGGCCTCAAACATCGAGAACGCCACCATCGCCGAGATCAGACGGATGTCGGTTTTCGGCGACAGACCCAGCACGTTTTGCAGGAAGCCGGGCACGATCAGGTAAAACCACAGCAGCACCATTACCAGCGGGATGGAGCGGAACACGTTAACGTAGGCGGTCGCAAACCAGGCGAGCGGCTTAAAGCTCGACAGGCGCATAACGGCCAGCAGGGTGCCCCAGACGATACCGACGATAATGGCAATGACGGTGATTTTTAAGGTAATCATCAGTCCATCAAGCAGGTAAGGCATGGATGGAACGATAGAACTCCAGTCAAATTCGTACATTATTTGCCCCCCATGTTGCCCGGCAGGCGAATTTTGCGTTCAACCAGGTTCATCACCAGCATGATGAAAGCGTTAATCAGAACGTAGGCGAGCGTGATCGCGGTGAAGGATTCCCACGCGTGAGCGGAGTAATCCAGCAGCTTGCCCGCCTGCGCGGCCATATCGACCAGGCCGATGGTCGAGGCGATGGCCGAGTTTTTCACCAGGTTCATCATCTCGGAGGTCATCGGTGGAACGATGACGCGGTAGGCGTTAGGCAGCAGCACGTAGCGGTAGGTTTGTGGCAGGGTTAACCCCATCGCCAGACCCGCATTTTTTTGTCCGCGGGGTAATGACTGAATGGCGGCACGCACCTGCTCGCAAACGCGCGCAGCGGTAAACAGCCCCAGACACATCATGGAGGAGACAAAGAACTGCACATTCGGATCCAGTTCCGACTTGAACCACATGCCAATATTTTCCGGCAGCAGTTCCGGGATAACCAGATACCAGGTAAAGAATTGCACGATCAGCGGAACGTTACGGAACAGTTCCACGTACAGGGTGCCGAGTGTTGAAAGAAAACGGTTAGGGACGGTGCGCAGAATACCGAACAGAGAACCGACAAGAAACGCGATGATCCACGCCGTTATCGATAATGCCACGGTGACCTGAAAGCCGCTCCACAGCCAGCCAAGATAGGTGGTGTTGCCGAACGGGGCTTGTTGCAGGAATATGCCCCAGTTCCAGTCGATTGACATAATAAACTCCAGAAAAAAAAGGGTAGCAGCGCTACCCTCGAAGATTGGTGAGAAGCTCATTTTTCGCGCTGAGTGGGGAACGACCACTCAACGTATAGTCTGTCCATGCTTCCCGACAATCGAGAGGGCAGGAGATCCCGCCCCTGTTGTTCTAATTAGTTAAGAGCCTTGTCATTTGGAGATTTGAACAGCGCTTTCATGTCGTCAGACAGTTCAAAATTCATGTTCAGGTTTTTTGGTGGAATCGGGTTCTTGAACCATTTGTCGAACCATTTTTCCGCTTCGCCTGAGGTCTGCACCTGGGCGATGGTGTCATCGATCAGCTTTTTGAACTGCGGATCGTCTTTACGCAGCATACAGCCGTAGGCTTCTTTCGACTGCGCGGTACCGACGATATCCCAGTTGTCTGGTTTCTTCGCTTTCGCACGCTCGCCTGCCAGCAGGGCGTCGTCCATCATAAACGCGACGGCACGACCGCTTTCCAGGGTACGGAAGGAGTCGCCATGGTCTTTCGCGCTGATGATGCGCATATCCATTTTCTTCTCGTCGTTCAGCTTGTGCAGCAGCACTTCAGACGTGGTCCCGGAGGTGACAACGACCGCTTTCCCTTTCAGGTCAGCGAAGTCTTTGATCTCACCGCCTTTCTTCGTCAGCAGGCGGGTGCCCACAACAAAGATGGTGTCGGAGAAGGCAGCCTGCTTCTGACGCTCGAGGTTGTTGGTGGTGGAGCCACACTCGAAGTCAAAGGTGCCGTTTTGCAGCAGCGGAATACGGTTCTGTGAAGTGATGGGGATCAGCTTCACCTGCAGGTCAGGTTTGTTCAGCTTTTTCTTCACAGCTTCAACGATGGCGTTGGAGTAATCCTGTGAATAGCCCACGACTTTTTGTGTGTTGTCGTAGTAAGAGAACGGGACAGAAGATTCACGGTGGCCGACCACGATAACGCCGTTTTTGGCAATCTTGTCGAGAGTGCTGCCTGCTGCCGGAGCGTCTTCAGCGTGAACCACGCCTGCGGACATCCCCATAACCAGCATTGCTGTGGCCAGTTTACGTAATTGCATACCCAACTCCTTTTTTATCAGCGCCAGCGACGCATTGATACCCATTGTGATGTTGTTATATCTCGCGCAATGCGAGTGCAGTGTTATGCAAGCTTGTTAACATTTAGTCTGGCTTAATGTAAAGATTTTGCTGCGTTATTGTTTATTTTTGCGAAGCACGCCGCACCATTCAGAGGCAAATATCTCCCGTTGCACCGTTTCGGTGCTACCGATGATCTACGCTGGTGCGACAAGGTTGCACAGTAAGCCAAACTGCGTTTACCTGAATAAACAAAGCAATAGGCGTGCCAGAATTGAAGTCCGGAGGGAATTGTCGGGTGGCGCTGACGCTTACCCGACCTACAAAAGCGAAACAGTAGGCCGGGTAAGCGTCAGCGCCACCCGGCAGGAAGAGGAGGGATTATCGACGACGCTGGCGCAGGCTCATCAGCACCGCGCCAAAGCCGAACAGCGCGGTCAGGATCCACAGCGGCCAGTTGCCGGTGCGGGCGTACGGCGTCAGCCCGGTGGTAGGAGTGACGTTGGTGGTCAGCACTTCTCGGGTGAACTGCGGGATCATGGCCTGGATTTCACCCTGCGGACCAATCACGGCGGTGATGCCGTTGTTGGTGCTGCGCAGCAGCGGACGGGCCAGCTCCAGGGAGCGCATGCGTGCCATCTGGAAGTGCTGCCACGGGCCGATTGATTTACCAAACCAGGCATCGTTAGAGATGGTCAGCAGATAGTCCGTATCCGGGCGGAAGTTGTCGCGCACCTGCTCGCCGAGAATGATTTCGTAGCAGATGGCCGCCGTCAGGGCTGCGCCGTGCGCATGCAGCTGAGGCTGAACGTACGGTCCGCGGCTGAAGGAGGACATCGGCAGATCGAAGAACGGGGCCAGCGGGCGAAGAATTGACTCCAGCGGCACAAATTCACCAAACGGCACCAGGTGGTTCTTGTTGTACCGGTCAGTGGAGTGGTAGCTGTATTCGCTGTCTTTGCCGAGCGTAATGATGGTGTTGTAGGTGTCGTAGCGGTTCTGCTGATTCAGACGCGCATCGACAATCCCGGTGATCAGCGTACTGCCACGCGAGAGCAGCAGGTCGTTCATCATGTTAAGGAACGGCTGCTGGTTGATCTCCAGATCGGGAATAGCAGACTCCGGCCAGATAATCAGCTGCGATTTACCCATCACCTCTTCGGTGGCGTTGGCGTAGATCTTCAGCGTATTCAGCAGTTCTTTCTCGTCCCACTTCATCGACTGCGGGATATTCCCCTGCACCATGGAGACCTGCATGGCGCGCGCGGGCTCCGGCGTGAACCACTGGATATAGCGCAGCGGGAAGGGCAGGGCGAACAGCACCAGCGCCACAGCCAGCGGTTTCCAGCATCGTGAAACCAGCGCTAATACCAGCAGGCCGCTAACGACCATCAGCAGGAAGTTAATGGCCTCAACGCCCATGACCGGCGCCAGGCCTTTCAGCGGGCCGTCAATCTGACTGTAGCCGAACTGCAGCCACGGGAAGCCGGTCAGCACCCAGCCGCGCAGGAATTCGGTGATCTGCCAGACCACCGGCGCGGCAATGGCGACGCGCAGCCAGGTGGTTTTGGGCCACAGGCGAGAAAGGATGCCGGCGAACAGACCGGTATAGAGCGAGAGATACGCGGCGAGCAGTACCACCAGGAAGACGTTTACCGGGCCCGGCATACCGCCAAACTGGGCGATGCTGACGTAGACCCAGTTAATACCTGAGCCAAACAGCCCCAGTCCCCAGAAGTAGCCGATAGCGGCAGCCTGTACCGGACGACGATTCAGGGTCAAACCCTGAAGCCCCATCAGGGAGAGAATGGCCGCAGGCCAGATATCGTAAGGAGAAAAAGCCAGCGTACCGCTGGCTCCGAGTAACAGCGCCAGCAGCAAACGGACGCGCTGGCGTTCAAGCAATGGGGCAAATGCCATTTACATTAATCTTCCAGTTTTGGCACCGGTGAGTCGTCCGGCGTTCTGACGTGAACCTGTATAATACGTCGGCTGTCGGCCATGGCTACTTTGAACTGGTAACCGTCGATGTCAACGGTCTCTCCGCGCGCCGGGAGGTGGCCAAAGGCCTGCATCACCAGCCCGCCAATGGTATCGACCTCTTCATCGCTGAAGTGGGTCCCGAAGGCGTCGTTGAAGTCCTCAATGGAGGCCAGCGCCCGCACGGTCCAGGTGTGGCGGCTGAGCTGACGGAAGTCGATATCCTCTTCTTCGTCATACTCATCTTCGATTTCGCCCACGATCAGCTCAAGGATATCCTCGATCGTGACCAGACCGGAGACGCCACCAAATTCATCAATAACAATCGCCATGTGGTAACGCTGAGAGCGAAACTCTTTCAGCATCCGATCCACACGTTTACTTTCCGGCACAACCACGGCCTGGCGTAACACTTTTTCCATGCTGAAGGCTTCGGCATCGCTGCGCATAAACGGCAGCAGATCTTTCGCCATCAAAATCCCTTCGATGTGATCTTTGTCTTCGCTGATGACCGGGAAACGCGAGTGGGCGGATTCGATGATGACATCGAGACACTCGTCCAGCGTCTGGTTACGTTTCAGGGTGATCATCTGCGAGCGGGGAATCATGATATCGCGAACGCGCTGGTCGGCGATGTCCATAACCCCTTCGAGCATTTCGCGCGTATCTTCGTCGATAAGGTCGTTTTGCCCGGAATCACGAATCAGCTCCAGCAGTTCATCACGGTTTTTCGGTTCGCCGTGGAAAAGCTGGTTCAGAATGAGGGAGAAAAATCCCTTTTTACTGGTTGTCGTGTCGCTACTGTGTGAATTGTCGTCGCTCATGGCGTTTGTTAAGGGTTCTCTTGTTAGTTCAATGTTTACCGCCACGCGATGTCCTTTCGTGGCGGCAGGTGAGTCAGTCCGGTGACTGACTATTCTTTCTCGGCAATGTACGGATCCTCATAGCCCAGAGCAAGCATTATCTCTGTCTCGAGGGACTCCATCTCTTCCGCTTCGTCGTCTTCAATATGATCGTAGCCGAGCAGATGCAGGCTGCCGTGTACCACCATGTGCGCCCAGTGGGCTTCAAGAGGTTTCTGCTGCTCTTTAGCTTCCTGTTCAACCACCTGGCGGCAGATGATCAGATCGCCCAACAGCGGCATCTCGATGCCCGGCGGGGCTTCGAACGGGAAAGAGAGCACGTTGGTTGGCTTATCTTTCCCGCGATAGGTCAGGTTAAGCTCATGGCTTTCTGCTTCATCCACCAGGCGAATCGTGACTTCTGATTCTTCCTGAAACTGGGGGATAACGGCATCCAGCCATTTCTGAAACTGTGCCTCATCTGGCATGCCGGAATTGTCTTCACAGGCCAGCTGTAAATCGAGGATCACCTGACTCATTTCTGTTCTTGCTCCTGCGCTTCGCGCTTACGTTCTGCGGCCAGTTCGGCCTTACGCTTCTGATCTGCCTCTTCCCAGGCTTCATAAGCGTTAACGATACGCGCGACCACCGGGTGGCGTACCACGTCTTCACTGTGGAAGAAGTTAAAGCTGATTTCATCGACCTCGGCCAGCACTTCGATGGCGTGGCGCAGGCCCGATTTGGTGCTGCGCGGCAGATCGATCTGCGTGACGTCGCCGGTAATCACCGCTTTCGAGTTAAAGCCAATACGCGTCAGGAACATTTTCATCTGTTCGATGGTGGTGTTCTGGCTCTCATCGAGAATGATGAACGCATCGTTCAGCGTACGGCCGCGCATGTAGGCGAGCGGGGCCACTTCGATCACGTTACGCTCAATGAGCTTCTCGACCTTCTCAAAGCCCAGCATTTCGAACAGCGCATCGTATAAAGGACGGAGATACGGGTCGACCTTCTGGCTCAGATCGCCAGGCAGGAAGCCCAGTTTTTCACCGGCTTCAACGGCAGGGCGGGTCAGCAGGATACGCCGGATTTCCTGACGCTCCAGCGCATCGACCGCCGCGGCAACGGCCAGATAGGTTTTACCCGTACCCGCCGGCCCCACGCCGAAGGTGATGTCGTGGTCGAGAATATTGGCGATATACTGCGCCTGGTTTGGCGTACGCGGCTTGATGACGCCACGCTTGGTCTTAATGTTGATCGCCTTGCCATAGTCCGGCACGCTCTCCGCGCTCTGCTCAAGCACGCGCGCCTCTTTAATGGCGAGGTGAATCTGCTCCGGTTCGATATCCTGAATTTCGCCGCGCATGGGGGAGGTGTCGACATACAGACTACGCAGAATGTCCGCAGCGGCGTTGACGCAGATAGGGCGTCCGGTGAGTTTGAAATGATTATCGCGACGATTGATTTCGATACCCAGACGTCGCTCCAGTTGTTTGATGTTGTCATCAAACGGCCCGCACAGGCTCAGCAGGCGAGCGTTGTCTGCTGGCTCAAGGCTAATTTCACGCGTATCTATGTTCAAACTGTTCCTCTTTGATTGGTTAACTGATCCGTTGCGACAGGCGTAATAAAACGGTCATTACCGAAATTATTCACGCCACAGAATAAAGGCGCAAGCGTTGCGGAAGATATTGGGGGCGATGAGAGGAAATACAAGGCCTGCCAAAGCGGCAGGCCTGAAGGATTATGGCTGGTAAATCCCAACGCCAGAATCGTTTTCTTTGCGGGTACGCGAGATCACGGATTCCGGTGACTCTGCAATACGCAGGCCCATTTCGTCTTCGGTGCGGACCACTTTCGCGCGCAGCGAGTTGGTCAGCACTTCGACAATCTCGACGTCCACAAATTTACCGATCATATCCGGGGTGCCTTCAAAGTTCACCACGCGGTTATTTTCCGTACGACCAGAGAGTTCCATAATGCTCTTGCGGGAAGTGCCTTCCACCAGAATGCGCTGTACGGTACCGAGCATGCGGCGGCTCCAGGCGTTAGCCTGCTGGTTGATGCGCTCCTGCAGAATATACAGACGCTGCTTTTTCTCTTCTTCCGGTACATCGTCAACCATATCGGCCGCCGGTGTTCCTGGACGCGCAGAGAAGATGAAGCTGTAGCTGACGTCAAAGTTCACTTCGCCGATGAGCTTCATGGTGCGCTCGAAGTCTTCTGCGGTTTCGCCAGGGAAGCCGACGATAAAGTCGGAGCTAATCTGGATATCCGGACGTGCTTCACGCAGCTTACGGATGGTGGATTTGTACTCCAGCACCGTATGGGGACGGCCCATCAGGTTCAGCACGCGGTCAGAGCCGCACTGAATCGGCAGGTGCAGGAAGCTCACCAGCTCTGGCGTATCGCGATAAACGTCAATGATGTCATCGGTAAATTCCATCGGATGGCTGGTGGTAAAGCGAATGCGGTCGATGCCGTCAATCGCGGCCACCAGACGCAGCAGCTCAGCAAAGCTGCCGGTCGTGCCGTCGTAGTTCTCACCGCGCCAGGCGTTAACATTCTGGCCCAGCAGGTTCACTTCGCGCACACCCTGCGCGGCAAGCTGCGCGATTTCAAACAGAATATCATCTGCCGGGCGGCTGACCTCTTCACCACGGGTGTACGGCACCACGCAGTACGTGCAGTATTTGTTGCAGCCTTCCATGATGGAGACGAAGGCGGTCGGGCCATCGGCACGGGGTTCAGGCAGACGGTCAAATTTTTCGATTTCCGGGAAGCTGACGTCAACGACCGGGCTACGGTTGCCGCGAACCTGATTGATCATCTCAGGCAAGCGGTGCAGGGTCTGAGGGCCAAAGACGATGTCCACATACGGCGCTCTCTGGCGGATCAGCTTGCCTTCCTGCGACGCGACGCAGCCGCCCACGCCGATGATCAGGTCCGGATTTTTTCGTTTGAGAAGTTTCCAGCGGCCTAACACGTGAAAGACTTTTTCCTGCGCTTTTTCACGAATTGAACAGGTGTTCAGCAGCAGCACATCGGCTTCTTTCGCATTTTCAGTCAGCTGGTATCCGTGGGTGGTATCCAGCAGATCGGCCATCTTGGATGAATCGTATTCGTTCATCTGACAGCCCCAGGTTTTTATATGGAGTTTTTTAGTCATCGACTTGCTCAGCTCAGGATTGCAAGCCGCGTATTGTAATGCTTTGGTGGGGTTGTGACCAGTATGAAGGTTATGTGTCTCAGGACCGCAAAAATCCGGTAAACTTAAGGGATTCTCCAATAAGGAAAATTGACCATGACACTCCAACACACCGAAGTTGCCGTTGTCGGCGGCGGTATGGTCGGCGGCGCGCTGGCGCTGGGGCTGGCGCAGCAGGGATTTGAGGTAACGGTAATCGAACAGGCGGCTCCGCCAGCCTACGATCCCGCCAGCAAACCGGACGTGCGCATTTCTGCGATCAGCGCGGCATCTGTCGATCTGCTGCGCGGGCTGGGCGTCTGGGAGGCAGTGCAGGCGATGCGCGCGCACCCTTACAGCCGCCTCGAAACCTGGGAGTGGGAAAATGCCCACGTCGCGTTTGATGCCGCAGAGCTGAAGCTGCCGCGCCTGGGGTATATGGTGGAAAACAACGTGCTCCAGCGGGCGCTCTGGCAGGCGCTGGAGGCGCATCCGAAGGTGACGCTGCGCGTTCCTGCGTCGCTTAAGGCGCTGCATCCTCACGAGCGTGGCTATCTACTGACGCTCGACAATGGCGATGAGCTGGCCGTGAAGCTGGTCATCGGGGCGGACGGCGCTAACTCGCAGGTCAGACAGATGGCGGGGATCGGGGGTCATGCCTGGCAGTATGAACAGTCCTGTATGCTGATTACCGCCGAGTGTGAGAATGCGCCGGGTGAAAGCACCTGGCAGCACTTTACGCCGAACGGCCCGCATGCCTTTTTACCGCTGTTTGATAACTGGGCGTCGCTGGTGTGGTACGACAAACCGGCGCGCATTCGTCAGCTGCAGGGGATGAACATGGAACAGCTGCAGCGCGAGATCCTGCTGCACTTCCCGAGCCGTCTGGGGCACGTCACGCCGGTCGCCGCCGGGGCGTTCCCACTCACGCGTCGTCATGCGTTGCAGTATGCCCGCGAAGGCTTAGCGCTGGTGGGGGATGCGGCACACACCATTCATCCGCTGGCCGGGCAGGGCGTGAACCTGGGGTATCGTGACGTCGATGCCCTGCTGGATGTGCTGGGCAGCGCCCGCGGACACGCGGAAAACTGGGCCAGCCATCGGGTGCTGAAGCGTTATCAGACGCGGCGTATGGCGGATAACTTCATCATGCAGTCGGGGATGGATCTGTTCTATGCGGGGTTCAGCAATGACGTAGCGCCAGTGCGTATTCTGCGTAATATAGGCCTGATGGCAGCGGAACGTGCCGGTGGCCTGAAGCGTCAGGCCCTTAAGTACGCTCTCGGACTCTAAACTTTTTTCCCTCTCCCCGTGGGAGAGGGCCAGGGTGAGGGCATCAGGCCGCACAATTCTGTACAAAAACAAAAAAGCCCGCAGAGCGGGCTTGTTTGTTTTAAGTGGCTGGGGTGCAGGGATTCGAACCCCGGAATGCTGGTATCAGAAACCAGAGCCTTACCGCTTGGCGACACCCCAATTGCGTTAAACAAGCTGCTTAACGACTTTGTAAATTGGCTGGGGTACGAGGATTCGAACCTCGGAATGCCGGAATCAGAATCCGGTGCCTTACCGCTTGGCGATACCCCAACAATTTTTTCTCATTACCGAAATCGATCGATAATCTCAATTTGGTGGCTACGACGGGATTCGAACCTGTGACCCCATCATTATGAGTGATGTGCTCTAACCAACTGAGCTACGTAGCCAGTACTGCAATCTTCGATGGCTGGGGTACCTGGATTCGAACCAGGGAATGCCGGTATCAAAAACCGGTGCCTTACCGCTTGGCGATACCCCAATACCGCGGAGAACCGCAAAATCGAAGAAATATGGCTGGGGTACCTGGATTCGAACCAGGGAATGCCGGTATCAAAAACCGGTGCCTTACCGCTTGGCGATACCCCATCCGTGCAACGCTTACCCGGGAATGGTGCGGGAGGCGAGACTTGAACTCGCACACCTTGCGGCGCCAGAACCTAAATCTGGTGCGTCTACCAATTTCGCCACTCCCGCAAAAAAAGATGGTGGCTACGACGGGATTCGAACCTGTGACCCCATCATTATGAGTGATGTGCTCTAACCAACTGAGCTACGTAGCCATCTTTTTTTCGCGTTACCTTATCGGCGTTGCGGGGCGCATTATGCGTATAGACCCTTGCAGCGTCAACACCTTTTTCAACGAAAATAGCCGGAATGTGACTGTTTGGTTAGGTTGCGAACAGCGTGACCGAATATTCGGCAATTATTGGTTATTAATCGGTTTTAGCTGTGCAAAAGCGGGGCAAAAAAAATCAGGCCCCGCAGGGCCTGAGATGAAATGCGTGATTATTTGTAGGCTGACTGGTGAACGCCTACCGCACGTCCTGACGGATCGTTCATGGATTTGAACGATTCATCCCATTCAATCGCTTTGGCAGACGAGCAGGCGACGGATGGACCACCCGGCACACACTCTGCAGCGCTCGGTACTGGGAACAGTTCTTCAAAAATTTCACGGTAGAGGTACGCTTCTTTCGAGCCCGGCGTGTTGTATGGGAAGCGGAAGCTTGCGGTTTCCAGCTGTTGGTCAGAAACCTGTTTCGCCGCTACCTCTTTCAGGGTGTCGATCCAGCTGTAGCCTACGCCATCGGAGAACTGCTCTTTCTGACGCCATGCTACGCTCGCCGGCAGGTAGGATTCAAAACATTCACGCAGGATATGTTTTTCCATTTTACCGTTGCCGCACATTTTATCCTGCGGGTTGATGCGCATCGCCACGTCGAGGAATTTCTTATCCAGGAACGGTACACGCGCTTCGACACCCCATGCCGACATCGCTTTGTTGGCACGCGCGCAGTCAAACATATGCAGCGCCTGGAGTTTACGCACGGTCTCTTCGTGCAGCTCTTTGGCATTTGGCGCTTTGTGGAAGTACAGGTAGCCGCCAAACACTTCGTCAGAACCTTCACCGGAGAGCACCATTTTGATGCCCATCGCCTTGATCTTACGCGACATCAGGTACATCGGCGTGGAGGCGCGAATTGTCGTAACGTCATAGGTTTCAATGTGATAGATCACATCGCGGATCGCATCCAGGCCTTCCTGCACGGTGAAGTGAATTTCATGGTGCACGGTGCCGAGGTGGTTTGCCACTTCCTGCGCGGCTTTCAGATCCGGCGCGCCTTCCAGGCCCACGGCAAAGGAGTGCAGCTGTGGCCACCAGGCTTCTGAGCGCTCCTGATCTTCCACGCGACGAGCCGCAAATTTCTTGGTGATCGCGGAGATCACGGAGGAGTCCAGACCGCCGGAGAGCAGCACGCCGTAAGGTACGTCTGACATCAGGTGGCTTTTCACGGAATCTTCCAGCGCCTGACGCAGCTCGGCTTTGTCCGTCACGTTGTCTTTTACCGCGTCGTAGTCGAACCAGTCGCGCTGGTAGTACGGACGGATCTCGCCGTCTTTACTCCACAGGTAACTGCCTGCCGGGAACTCTTTGATGGTGCGGCAGACCGGCACCAGGGCTTTCATTTCAGACGCAACGTAGAAGTTGCCGTGTTCATCGTGGCCCATGTACAGCGGGATAATACCGATGTGGTCACGGCCAATCAGGTAAGCGTCTTTTTCGCTGTCGTACAGGGCGAAGGCAAACATACCCTGCAGGTCGTCCAGAAACTCGGGACCTTTCTCCTGATACAGCGCCAGGATCACTTCACAGTCGGACCCGGTCTGGAACGCGTAGCGGTCGCCGTACTCGGCGCGCAGCGCCTGGTGGTTATAGATCTCACCGTTGACAGCCAGCGCGTGCGTTTTTTTCTCGTTATACAGCGGCTGTGCACCGGCGTTGACGTCAACAATAGACAGACGTTCGTGAGCCAGAATTGCTTTGTCACTGGCGTAAACGCCTGACCAGTCCGGGCCGCGATGGCGCATCAGGCGGGACAGTTCGAGTGCCTTTTTACGCAGTTCGCCCGCGTCAGTTTTAATATCCAGTACGCCAAAAATTGAACACATAACCTTCTCCGTTAACCCTGTTGCTTTGTAATGTTGCTTGCTTATGAAAATGCCGCAAAGGGGCAGGGCGCGCAAGCGTTTTACGGGCGAAAACGGAAATAGTGCAATGGTGGTTGCAGATCAGTGAAAAACGCGTATTTCATGAGCGCTTTTATTGATGATTATGCAATGAAAGTGCTTTTTCGTTAGATGTAGTCGTGTTTTGCAGGTGAGAAAATAAAAAACCACGCCCTGAGGCGTGGTTCGGTATCAGATGATGTCAATTTCATCGACAGAGGGGTAAATCCAGCTTGGGCGGAACGGCATTGAGTCAATGTCATCAAGCTGAGAGACGCCTGACAGGACCAGAATCGTCTCCAGGCCTGCCTGGAAACCGGCAAGAATATCGGTGCGCAGGTTGTCGCCGACAATCACGGTCTCTTCTGAGTGGGCCTGCATCTTGTTGAGTGCGGCACGGATGATCCACGGGCTGGGCTTGCCGACGTAGAACGGCTTGCGCCCGGAGATCTTCTCGATACCGGCACACAGCGCGCCGCAGGCCGGATAAAAACCGCGACCGTGGGTATCCGGGTTGGTCGCAATAAAGCGCGCGCCGTTAGCCACAAAGAAGGATGCCTTATGCATCATCTCCCAGTTGTAGGAACGCGTTTCACCCACAATCACAAAGTCCGGGTTGACGTCGGTGATGGTAAAGCCCGCTTTATACAGCTCATGGATCAGCGCGCCTTCACCGACCACATAGGCTTTTTTTCCTTCCTGACGCTTCAGAAAATCCGCCGTGGCCATCGCCGAGGTATAAAACACGCTGTCCGGGACGTCGACCCCCGCCGTGGCAAAGCGGTTTGCCAGATCCTGACCGGTCTGAGAAGGGTAGTTCGTGAGAAGAACCAGAGGCATTCCCTTGTCGATGATGCGGTGAAGAAACTCCGCAGCACCCGGCACGGCAACGTTGTCGTGCATCAGCACGCCGTCGATATCACAAATTACATTCTTAATGGTCATGGACAGTCCGACATTAAAAAAAAGAAGGCGTTACTATAAGGTCCGATCAACTTTCCAGCAAATGCTGCAGCAGAATTCCGTTGAGCATGGCGCGTTTGACCAGCGCGAACGCCCCAATCGCCGAACGATGGTCAAGCTTTGAACGAACCACCGGAAGATTCTGGCGGAATGCTTTCAGCGCCTGGGTGTTAATACAGCCTTCAATCGCGGGGAGCAGCACCTTTTCCGCTTCCACAATTTCACCGGCGATCACCACTTTTTGTGGGTTAAACAGGTTAATGGCGATGGCGATGGTTTTCCCCAGATGGCGCCCCACCTGCTCGATCACTTCGCAGGCCAGCGCGTCGCCTTTATTGGCGGCTTTGCAGATGGTGCCTATCTTGCAGTCGTCCAGCGTGACGCGGCTTTGGTACCCCTGTTCAAGCAGATGGCGAACGCGCTGCTCGATGGCGGTGTTGGCGGCAATGGTTTCAAGGCAGCCAAAGTTGCCGCAGTGGCAGCGCTCCCCGAGCGGTTCAACCTGAATGTGGCCGATCTCACCGACGTTACCGTTGCGACCGATAAAAATTCGGCCGTTAGAGATAATGCCTGCGCCCGTACCGCGGTGAACGCGCACCAGAATAGAGTCTTCACAGTCCTGGCTCGCACCAAAGTAGTGCTCTGCCAGCGCCAGAGAGCGAATATCGTGGCCCACAAAGCAGGTCACTTTAAAGCGCTTTTCCAGCGCGTCGACCAGCCCCCAGTTTTCAACCTGAATGTGCGGCATATAGCGGATCACGCCGCTTTCCGGGTCGACCAGACCGGGCAGAATCACCGAGATGGCGATGAGTTCGCGGATCTTGCGCTGACAGCTTTCAATAAACTGCGCGATGGTATTCAGCAGCGCATGCTCCAGCGTCTCCTGGGTGCGTTCCGGAAGGGGATAGTGCTCTTCCGCAATGGCTTTACTGCTCAGATCGTACAGCGTGAGCGTGGTGTCATGACGGCCCAGACGGACGCCAATTGCCTGAAAATTGCGGGTTTCGGTAATAATGGAGATAGCGCGGCGGCCCCCGGTGGAGGCCTGCTGATCGACTTCTTTGATCAAACCGCGCTCAATGAGCTGGCGGGTAATTTTTGTCACGCTGGCGGGAGCAAGCTGGCTTTGTTCGGCTATCTGAATACGTGAGATTGGCCCGTGTTGGTCAATCAGGCGATATACCGCCGCGCTGTTAAGCTGTTTAACGAGATCGACATTACCGATTTGAGCTTGTCCGCCAGGTGTCATACTTTTACTTACTCAGTGACGACCTCGTTACCATTAACGATGGTCTTAATAATTTTATAATCGTGTGTGAATGCCGTCAGGTTTGCAACCATACCTGGTGCAATTCCGCCAAGCTGTTTATCCACGCCGATAGCGCGCGCAGGATAAAGGGTGGCCATGCGCAGGACTTCATCAAGCGCAATTCCGCAATGCTCAACCAGGTTACGCACCCCTTCAATCATGGTCAAAGAGGAACCGCTCAGCGTACCGTTTTCATCCACACACAGTCCATTGCGGTAGTATATTGTTTTACCGGCAAAAATGAACTGCTCAATATTTGCACCTGCCGGTGCGGTAGCGTCCGTTACCAGGCAGAGCTTGTCACCTTTCAGCCGCTTGGCGTTGCGAATGTTGGTGTAATCAACGTGTAAGCCGTCCGCGATAATGCCGCAGTAAACGTCTGGCTCATCCAGAATCGCGCCAACCAGACCCGGTTCACGACCTGTGATGTATGGCATGGCGTTATAAAGGTGCGTCGCAAAGGTAATGCCCGCGCGGAAACCGGCTTTCGCTTCTTTCAGCGTGGCATTTGAGTGGCCCGCTGAAACCACAATTCCGGCGGCGGCCAGCTTGCTGATGACGTCCGTGCCGGTCATTTCCGGTGCCAGCGTCACTTTGGTGATCACATCGGCGTTGGCACATATGTAGTCAACCAGCTCCGCATCGGGCTTACGCACGTAATCCGGGTTATGCGTTCCTTTCTTGACCATGTTCAGCCATGGCCCTTCAAGGTGCAGACCGAGCGCCTGATTTGGGTGTTTGGCCAGATATTCGCGCATCACGCGGATACCCTGCTTCATCAGGTCATCACTGCTGGTGATGAGCGTTGGCAGATAGCTGGTGCAGCCCGATTTCTCGTTGGCTTTCTGCATGATCTCCAGCGTTTCTACCGTTACCGCATCGGCGGTATCATTGAATTGCACACCGCCGCAGCCGTTGAGCTGTACGTCGATGAAACCGGGGGAGATTACTGCTCCATTGAGTGAGCGCTGTTCAATCTCCGGCGGCAGTTCTGCCAGCGGGCAAACACGTTCAATCAGGCCATTCGCGATAACAATCGCGTGGTCATCCAGAATTTCATGGCCGGTATAAATCCGACCGTGGGTTAAAGCGTACATAACGACCCCCGGTTAAAAAAAGCGGCCGCCTCTTGAGAAAGAGGCGGTTATTCAATTACAGACCTTTGATGTTCTCGGCTTCTAACTCGTTGAAGTATTTCAGCGTTTTAACCTTCAGCTCCATCGTGGACGGCTCGTCGCAGACGATGACTGATTTAGGATGCAGCTGCAGACAGCTGATGGTCCACATATGGTTAACGTTGCCTTCAACAGCAGCCTGGAGCGCCTGCGCTTTCACGCCGCCCAGCACCAGAATCATCACTTCTTCGGCATCCAGCAGGGTGCCTACGCCTACGGTCAGGGCGTATTTTGGAACCTGGTTAACGTCACCGTCAAAGAAGCGGGAGTTTGCCACGCGCGTGTCATGGGTCAGCGTTTTAATACGGGTACGGGAAGCCAGAGAGGACGCCGGTTCGTTAAACGCGATATGACCATCATTACCTACGCCACCCATGAACAGGTGGATTTTACCGTAGGAACGGATTTTTTCTTCATACTGACGGCATTCTGCGTCAATATCCGGCGCGTTTCCATTCAGCAGGTTAATATTTTCAGCAGGGATATCAACGTGATCAAAGAAATTGCGGTGCATAAAGCTATGGTAGCTTTCCGGATGGTCTTTCGGTAAGCCAACGTATTCATCCATATTGAAGGTCACAACATGTTTGAAGCTAACCTGGTCTGCTTTATGCATCTCAACCAGCGCCTTGTAGGCGGTCAGCGGCGTGCCGCCGGTTGGAAGGCCAAGAACGAAAGGACGATCGGCGGTCGGCTTGAACGCGTTAATGCGGTTTACGATATGGCGAGCGGCCCATTTACCGACTTGTTCAGCAGTTGCCAGGGGAATCAGTCTCATTGTTCACCTCAAAGTTTAAGTAGAAGAGTGGGCGGATGGCTTCGGAACCTGATACTAAAGCGTAACCTGGAAACTTTCAGGCCGGATCAATCCGTCTTGATTTTTTGAATGATAAAATAAGTTTTCGCTGTTAGCCAGTGTAAGGGAGGGCTGAATACGATATTTGGTGACAAAAATCACAAAAAATAGGTGTTTAATTTGCGATACGAATTAATTTTTCACACACTCAGACTGCCAGTGAATTATCAACGGTATCTATCGTTCGTGACACAATAAAAACATAGTTTATGCGCGAGCCTGAAAAACGGGTCTCGTAGGGGGAATAGGATGAATATTTTAGGTTTTTTCCAGCGCCTCGGTAGGGCTTTGCAGCTCCCTATCGCCGTGCTACCGGTTGCAGCATTGCTGCTGCGATTCGGGCAACCCGATCTTCTTAACGTACCGTTTATTGCTCAGGCTGGCGGTGCTATTTTTGACAACCTGGCGCTGATTTTCGCCATCGGTGTTGCCTCAAGCTGGTCAAAAGACAGCGCGGGTGCTGCAGCGCTGGCAGGGGCAGTCGGTTATTTCATCCTGACGAAAGCGATGGTAACGATTAACCCGGAAATCAACATGGGCGTGCTGGCAGGTATCATTACCGGTCTGGTCGGTGGTGCTGTGTACAACCGCTGGGCAAACATTAAGCTGCCAGACTTCCTGAGTTTCTTTGGCGGCAAACGTTTCGTGCCGATCGCGACAGGTTTCTTCTGTCTGGTTCTGGCCGCTATCTTTGGCTACGTCTGGCCACCGGTACAGCATGCGATCCATGCGGGTGGTGAGTGGATTGTATCAGCGGGTGCACTTGGCTCAGGTATCTTTGGTTTCATCAACCGTCTGCTGATCCCAACCGGTCTGCATCAGGTGCTGAACACTATCGCATGGTTCCAGATTGGTGAGTTCACCAATGCTGCGGGCACCGTATTCCACGGCGACATCAACCGCTTCTACGCGGGTGACGGCACCGCAGGCATGTTCATGTCTGGCTTCTTCCCAATCATGATGTTTGGTCTGCCGGGCGCTGCGCTGGCAATGTACCTGGCTGCGCCAAAAGCGCGTCGCCCAATGGTTGGCGGCATGCTGCTGTCCGTTGCGATTACCGCGTTCCTGACCGGCGTAACCGAGCCGCTGGAATTCCTGTTCATGTTCCTGGCGCCGGTGCTGTACCTCATGCATGCGGTCCTGACCGGTATCAGCCTGTTTGTGGCGACCCTGCTGGGTATCCATGCTGGCTTCTCCTTCTCTGCAGGCGCGATCGACTACGTGTTGATGTACAACCTGCCGGCGGCAAGCAAGAACGTCTGGATGCTGGTGGTAATGGGTCTGGTCTTCTTCGTCATCTACTTCGTGCTGTTCACTGCGGTTATTCGTATGTTTAACCTCAAAACGCCGGGCCGCGAAGACACCAAAGATGAAGTGGTCACCAACGAAGCTAATAGCAATACCGAAGAGGGTCTGACCCAGCTGGCGACCAGCTATATCGCTGCCGTTGGGGGGACTGACAACCTGAAAGCCATTGATGCCTGTATCACTCGTCTGCGTCTGACGGTAGGTGACTCTGCGCGCGTCAGCGACGCAATGTGTAAACGCCTTGGTGCATCGGGCGTGGTTAAACTGAACAAACAAACTATCCAGGTTATCGTGGGTGCCAAAGCGGAATCCATCGGTGACGAAATGAAGAAAGTGGTTGCCCGCGGTCCGGTTGCGGCAGCATCAGCCGACAGCGCACCTGCGTCGACGGCTGCCCCGGTAGCGAAGCCGCAGGCCGTGCCTAACGCCGTGACGGTGGCCGCGCTGGTCTCTCCGGTAACGGGTGACGTGGTTGACCTTGAGCAGGTACCTGATGAAGCGTTCGCCAGCAAAGCGGTCGGTGACGGTGTGGCGGTGAAACCAACGGATAAAACCGTGGTGTCTCCTGCTGCCGGTACCATCGTGAAAATCTTCAACACCAACCACGCGTTCTGCCTCGAAACCGAAAAGGGTGCGGAGATCGTTGTCCACATGGGTATCGATACCGTTGCGCTGAATGGTCAGGGCTTTACTCGCCTGGTGGAAGAGGGCGCTGAAGTGGTGGCCGGGCAGCCGATTCTGGAAATGGATCTGGACTTCCTGAATGCCAACGCGCGTTCCATGATAAGCCCGGTGGTTTGCAGCAACATTGACGACTTCAGCGGTCTGGTCATCCAGGCGAAAGGTCAGGTTGTTGCGGGTCAAACCCCGCTGTATGAGATTAAAGGCAAGTAATCGCTCCTGAGTAGAGTCATGCCTTAAGCGGCGGGGGATATCCTCCGCCGCTTTTTTTTTTGCAGCAAATGCCCCCATTATTTTCATCTGATACGTATTTTCCGTAACTAAGGGTTGTCACTACGTCCGGCTTATAAGATCATATGCCGTTATACGTTGTTTACGCTTTGAGGAATCCACGATGAGTGAGGCAGAAGCCCGCCCGAGTAACTTTATTCGTCAGATCATCGATGAAGATCTGGCCAGTGGTAAGCACACCACAATTCATACCCGTTTCCCGCCGGAGCCGAATGGCTACCTGCATATCGGGCATGCGAAGTCCATCTGCCTGAACTTTGGCATTGCGCAAGACTACCAGGGACAGTGCAACCTGCGTTTCGATGACACCAACCCAGTAAAAGAAGACATCGAATACGTTGAGTCCATCAAAAATGACGTGCAATGGCTGGGCTTCAACTGGTCTGGCGATATCTGCTACTCCTCTGACTATTTTGATCAGCTGTATGCCTACGCGGTAGAGCTCATCAACAAAGGTCTGGCGTATGTAGACGAACTGTCTGCAGATGAGATCCGTGAATACCGCGGTACGCTGACCGCACCGGGTAAAAACAGCCCGTTCCGCGATCGCAGCGTGGAAGAGAACCTGGCGCTGTTTGAAAAAATGCGTGCCGGTGGCTTCGAAGAGGGCAAAGCGTGCCTGCGTGCCAAAATCGATATGGCGTCTCCGTTCATCGTGATGCGCGATCCGGTGCTGTACCGCATCAAGTTCGCAGAACACCACCAGACCGGCAACAAGTGGTGCATCTACCCGATGTACGACTTCACCCACTGCATCAGCGATGCGCTGGAAGGCATCACCCACTCGCTGTGTACGCTGGAGTTCCAGGACAACCGTCGTCTGTACGACTGGGTGCTGGATAACATCACCATTCCTGTGCATCCGCGTCAGTACGAGTTCTCTCGTCTGAATCTGGAATACACCGTGATGTCCAAGCGTAAGCTGAACCTGCTGGTCACCGACAAGCACGTTGAGGGCTGGGACGACCCGCGTATGCCAACCATCTCTGGTCTGCGTCGTCGTGGTTACACTGCCGCCTCTATTCGTGAGTTCTGCAAACGCATCGGCGTGACCAAGCAGGACAACACCATTGAGATGGCGTCTCTGGAATCCTGCATTCGTGAAGACCTCAATGAAAATGCCCCGCGCGCGATGGCCGTTATCGACCCGGTGAAGCTGGTTATCGAAAACTATCCGCAGGGCGAGAGCGAGCTGGTCTCCATGCCTAACCATCCGAACAAACCGGAAATGGGAAGCCGCGACGTGCCGTTCAGCGGCGAGATCTGGATTGACCGCGCTGACTTCCGCGAAGAAGCCAACAAGCAGTACAAGCGTCTGGTGCTGGGTAAAGAAGTGCGTCTGCGTAATGCTTACGTCATCAAAGCCGAGCGCGTAGAAAAAGATGCGGAAGGAAATATCACCACCATCTTCTGTACTTATGACGCTGAAACGCTGAGTAAAGATCCGGCGGATGGCCGCAAGGTGAAAGGCGTTATCCACTGGGTGAGCGCATCCCACGCGCTGCCGGTAGAGATTCGTCTGTACGATCGCCTGTTCAGCGTGCCTAACCCAGGTGCGGCGGAAGACTTCCTGTCGACCATTAACCCGGAATCTTTGGTGATCAAGCAGGGTTATGCGGAGCCTTCTCTGAAAGCGGCTGAAGCAGGCAAAGCGTTCCAGTTCGAACGTGAAGGTTACTTCTGCCTGGACAGCCGTCACAGCACGGCGGAAAAACCGGTATTTAACCGTACCGTGGGTCTGCGTGATACCTGGACGAAGATCGGCGAATAATATTGCTGCTCTGGTCAATGAGAAACAAACGCCGCATTATGCGGCGTTTTTTTATTTAACGATCAGAGTATTAAGCCAGGGGTTAAAGTGGCGTCATGAAAATAACAGGTCAATGAGGTGCTACTTATTTTTTTAAAAAAAGTTTGTGTCATTACGAAATTCAAAAGGGTTATAAAAAAGGAAACCGATCCCATGCCTGGACACTGAAATAGCTGAGAATTTCCCGTCATTCCTTGCCTTCCTGTAAATGTTACAAAGCACTACCAATTATGTGCACTTCGTCATAATCCTGACTTTTGCCCGCTGAAAAGCATTGATAATTCGCGTCGCGAAAAATAACCTAAAGACGGTAGTTAATTCGAGGGTATTTAACACTACCTCTGACCATTTGGTCTTTTTTATTTACGCCGTTTCAGGCGTTTTAATTCGTCAAAGAGGAATAATCTATGCGTACGTTCAGTGGCAAACGTAGTGCGCTGGCGCTGGCTATTGCCGGTGTGACAGCAATGTCGGGCCTGGTGATTGCGCCAGAGGCAAAAGCAGCGGGTTTCATCGAAGATTCTACCCTCACGGGCGGTATTTATTACTGGCAGCGTGAGCGTGACCGTAAAGACGTCACTGAAGATAAATACAAAACCAACCTCTCGCACTCCACCTGGAACGCCAACCTGGACTTCCAGTCAGGCTACGCCGCGGATATGTTCGGTCTGGATATCGCCGCGTTCACTGCGATCGAAATGGCGGAAAACGGCGACAGCGGCCACCCGAACGAAATCGCCTTCTCCTCCAGCAACAAAGCCTATGATGAAGACTGGTCCGGGGATAAGAGCGGTATCAGCCTCTACAAAGCCGCAGCGAAATTTAAATACGGCCCGGTCTGGGCGCGTGGGGGCTATATTCAGCCAACCGGCCAGACGCTGTTAGCCCCACACTGGAGCTTTATGCCGGGTACCTATCAGGGTGCAGAAGCCGGGGCTAACTTTGACTACGGTGACGCAGGTGCGCTGAGTTTCTCCTATATGTGGACCAACGAGTACAAAGCACCGTGGCACATTGAAATGGACAAGTTCTACCAGAACGATAAGAAAACCAAAGTCGATTACCTTCACTCGCTGGGTGCGAAATACGACTTCAAAAACGATCTGGTTCTCGAAGCGGCATTCGGCCAGGCGCAAGGGTATATCGATCAATACTTTGCCAAGGCCAGCTATAAGTTTGATATTGCGGGTAGCCCGCTGAGTACCAGCTACCAGTTCTACGGTACGCGCGACAAAGTCAGTAACGGTGGCGTCAATGATATCTACGACGGCACCGCGTGGCTGCAGGCGTTAACCTTCGGCTACAAGATCGGTCAGGTTGATTTGCGTCTGGAAGGCACATGGGTGAAAGCGGAAGGGCAGCAGGGCTACTTCCTGCAGCGTATGACCCCGACCTATGCTTCCTCCAACGGTCGTCTTGATATCTGGTGGGATAACCGCTCCGACTTCAACGCCGACGGTGAGAAAGCGGTCTTCTTCGGCGCGATGTATGACCTGAAAAACTGGAACCTGCCGGGCTGGGCCGTGGGCGCTTCTTACGCTTACGCCTGGGATGCAAAACCTGCCGACATGGCAACACCGGATGCTTACTACGATCCAAACTATCGCCTGAAAGAGTCTTCCTACAGCCTGGATGCTATCTATACCCTGCAGGATGGCCGCGCGAAAGGCACGATGTTCAAACTGCACTTCACCCAGTACGACAACCACTCCGATATCCCGAGCTACGCGGGCGGTTACGGCAACATCTTCCAGGATGAACGTGACGTGAAATTCATGGTTATCGCACCGTTCACCATCTTCTGATGAATCGTCCGGCGGGTTAGATCCCGCCGGACCGGAGACTGCAAATGATGAAAAAAATCGTAATCGTCGCGCTGTTGGCATCGGGGCTGGTGGCGTGTGCCCAGACTCAGGCACCGAAAGAGGACTCCCGTCTCAAGGAGGCCTACAGCGCCTGTATTAATACAGCGGAAGGATCGCCGGAGAAAATTGAAGCCTGCCAGAGCGTGCTGAACGTGCTGAAGAAAGAGAAAGCGCACGAGCAGTTCGCGACGCAGGAGAATGTCCGCGTGATGGATTACCAGGCCTGTATCCAGGCACGTAAAACCGGTAACGATCAGGAAGTGGCGAAGCGTTGCGATAAGATCTGGAACGAGATACGCAATAACAATAAATAAGTTGCTTTACGCCCGGTGTCACAGTGCCACCGGGCTTTTTTCTGGCAAAAAAAAGCCAACCTTACGGCTGGCTCAGAGTATGAACACTCACTTATTTTGCGTCATGCGCATGTTCATTTTCGCGGCAATCGCCTTCAGCGCAGTGACCATAAAGGTACAGGCTGTGGTTAGTGAGGCGGATACCGTGACGCGCGGCGATTTCACGCTGGCGCGCTTCGATAGAGTCATCGCTAAATTCAATGACCTTGCCACAGTCGAGGCAGATCAGGTGATCGTGGTGCTGCTGCTGGGTCAGTTCGAAGACAGATTTACCACCTTCGAAATTATGACGGGTGACAATGCCCGCGTCATCAAACTGGTTCAGCACGCGATAGACGGTAGCCAGCCCAATCTCTTCACCCATGTCGATAAGACGTTTATAAAGGTCTTCCGCACTGACATGGTGATTGTCTGGACCCTGAAGCACTTCGAGGATTTTTAACCGAGGAAGCGTAACTTTCAGGCCAGCCTTCTTTAATGCGGTATTGTTGTCAGTCATGCGGAATCTGTCCTGTTGCTAAACGATTCACTTCTGTAGGAAGTGACAGAAAATGCACCCGGGATAATGCGTCTCATTATAGAACTGCCATGGCTAAATGAAAACTGCAAGTCTCAGGCAAAATATGCTTATAAAAATGGGGTATCACCAACAAACTTGCTCGGTGGAAAACCACATTTTATCAGGGAGACATTGTACAGGTCTGGGCGAAAAAGTTAAAAGATTGTAGCAATTAATTTAATCGGTTTGACCTGGTGCGCGGGCGCAACCGCCGTTGCGCCGCGATAAAAATCAGGCGTTGAGAATATCGTCCAGGTGCAGTTCTTCACGGATCTGCTTAACCCATTTCTCGACGCGCTCTGAAGTCAGTTCTGGCTGACGGTCTTCGTCGATGGCCAGACCCACGAAATGATCGTCATCGGCCAGGCCTTTGGACGCTTCGAAGTGGTAACCGGCGGTTGGCCAGTGGCCGACGATCACAGCGCCATTCGGCTCAATGATGTCGCGGATGGTACCCAGCGCGTCACAGAAGTACTCGGCGTAGTCTTCCTGGTCGCCGCAGCCAAACAGGGCAACCAGCTTACCGTTGAAGTCCACTTCTTCCAGCGTCGGGAAGAAATCATCCCAGTCGCACTGGGCTTCGCCGTAGTACCAGGTCGGAATACCCAGCAGCAGAATGTCATAGCCTTCGAGATCTTCTTTGCTGCTCTTGGCGATGTCATGCACATCAGCAACGTCTTTACCGAGCTGTTTTTGAATGTTTTTCGCGATATTTTCGGTATTGCCGGTATCACTGCCAAAGAAAATGCCGATGATTGCCATGAGTAAAATAACCTCTTGAAACTTAATAGTATGGTGGCGCAATTCGGCCACGGATAAGGGCAATAATAGCAGAACTGGCAACCCTGCGGAAACAGCTATCGCGCAGGACTGCACTCTGTGCTACATGAAAAGGGTAATTAAAGGAATTTTCAGACTTATGCCTGGCTGCGCAGCATCTCAAGCTGGGCGATCAACATCTCTTCAATGAGCTCGCTGCGGCTAATATTTCGCGCGTCGGCCAGCTCGTTAAGCGCATCGACCGCGTCGGCGTTGAGCTTCAGTTCGACACGCTTAAGCCCACGATTTTTATCGCGTTTAAGCTGATTGCGTTTATTGATACGCAGCTGTTCATCGCGCGAAAGCGGATTCGTCTTCGGTCGTCCCGGGCGACGCTCATTCGCGAACAGATCTAGTGTCGTACGGTCCGTTTGTTCTTTGGCCATGATTCTGAGACTTCGGGGGAAACACGCCGCCCTGCTAATGCCCGGGCGATAAGCGCGCCATCATACATCACCAAAAACGGCGCGCCAACGACTGGAAGCCCGCAGCCTTCCAGTCGCTCTCTTTTTAATCAATTTGCAGTATCAGCAAGATAGCGGCGAATGGCGCGCTGCACGGCGTCAGGTTTTTCCGCATGCACCCAGTGTCCGGCTCCGGCAATGACGTGGGCACGAGCCTGCGGGAATTGCGCCAGTATGGCGTCGCGGTACGCGTCGGTAACGTAAGGGGAATTGCCGCCGCGAATAAAGAGGGTAGGGTGTGGCCAGGCGGGTACGGTTTGCCAGCCCACAATATTGTTGTACTTGTTCCAGAGCACCGGCACGTTAAAACGCCATTGCCCGTCAACAAACGACTTCAGCAGGAACTGGACGACGCCTTCTTCATCAAGATGCTCACGCATGACGGCAGCCGCCTGCTGACGCGTCGCGACACCCGCTTCGGTGACAGCATTGATGGCGGCAAAAATTTCGTCGTGACGGCGGACGTCGTAATCCACGGGCGCAACATCAATCACCACCAGGCCGTTAATACGCTCCGGGGCCAGCGCCGTCAGGGCCATCACCGCTTTACCGCCCATTGAATGCCCGATGAGGGTCACCTTTTGCAAGTCGTTGGCATCCAGCGTATCCCGCAGATCCTGCGCCATCGCGGCGTAGGTCATCTCGTCGGAACGGCCGGAAAGACCATGATTGCGCATATCGACCTGAAGAATATCGTGGTCGGTAACCAGATCGCGCGCCAGCACGCCCAGGTTATCCAGGCTGCCAAAAAGCCCGTGAACCAGTACGATGGGAGAATTATTGTTCGGCGATTGTGCAGTTTGCGCTCGGGTATTCAATTTCATGGCAAAGTTCTTTTTTTACGTATGTCAGGTTAGGGTATCATGTTGACCATTCTGCCGCCCGGCTGCAAGGTTCCAGTTTAATCTGACTTTTGCCGCCAACCTGGTTTGACGCTATCCGCTGTTGGGATTTGACCTTATAATCCCAATGACTTGTATTCAGATAAGATATCGCACTGGATTAAGATGAAAACAATCGAAGTTGATGACGAACTCTATCAGTATATTGCCAGCCAGACGCGGCATATCGGGGAGAGCGCGTCCGACATTTTACGGCGCATGCTTAAAATTTCCGCCGCTTCACAGCCTGCTACCCCAGTCACCAAAGATGTCGTGTCTCAGCCAAGCGTTGTTGCACAAGCAAAACCTGCCGTGACACCGGCAAAAGATAAAGTGCGCGCGATGCGCGAGCTGCTGCTCTCCGATGAATATGCGGAGCAAAAAAAGGCGGTTAACCGCTTTATGCTGGTGCTGTCTACACTTTATTCACTGGATAACAAAGCGTTTGCTGAAGCGACCGAGTCGCTGCACGGTCGTACTCGCGTCTACTTCGCGGGCGACGAGCAGACGCTGCTGCAAAATGGCAATCAAACCAAACCCAAACATGTTCCTGGCACCCCGTACTGGGTGATCACCAATACCAATACGGGCCGCAAGTGCAGCATGATTGAACACATCATGCAGTCCATGCAGTTCCCGGCGGAATTGATTGAGAAGGTTTGCGGTACAATTTAACCCTTGCATCAGAAGGACCCGGTAATGGCAAATCACAGCCGTGCAGGCCAACCTGCACAACAAAGCGATTTGATTAACGTCGCTCAGCTGACCGCGCAGTATTACGTGCTGAAGCCGGTCGTGGGCAACGCAGAACACGCAGTGAAGTTTGGTACATCTGGTCACCGCGGCAGCGCGGCTCGCCACAGCTTTAACGAACCGCACATTCTGGCCATTGCTCAGGCCATTGCGGAAGAGCGCGCTAAAAATGGCGTTACCGGTCCGTGCTACGTGGGGAAAGATACCCATGCGCTGTCTGAACCGGCCTTTATCTCCGTGCTGGAAGTTCTGACTGCGAACGGCGTCGATGTGATTGTTCAGGAGAACAACGGCTTCACCCCAACGCCTGCGGTCTCTAACGCCATCCTGGTGCACAACAAAAAAGGTGGCGCGCTGGCTGACGGTATCGTGATCACGCCATCCCACAACCCGCCGGAAGACGGCGGCATCAAATACAACCCGCCTAACGGTGGCCCGGCAGAAACCAACGTCACCAAAGTGGTGGAAGATCGTGCGAACGCCCTGCTGGCTGACGGTCTGAAAGGCGTGAAGCGCATCTCTCTGGATGCGGCCATGGCGTCCGGCCACGTAAAAGAGCAGGATCTGGTTCAGCCGTTCGTGGAAGGGCTGGCGGAGATCGTCGATATGGCGGCTATCCAGAAAGCCGGCCTGAAGCTGGGCGTGGATCCGCTGGGCGGATCCGGTATTGAATACTGGAAACGTATTGCCGAGCACTACAAGCTGGATCTGACCATCGTAAACGATCACGTCGATCAGACCTTCCGCTTTATGCACCTGGACAAAGACGGCGCGATCCGCATGGACTGCTCCTCCGAGTGCGCGATGGCGGGCCTGCTGGCGCTGCGTGATAAATTCGATCTGGCGTTTGCGAACGACCCGGATTACGACCGTCACGGTATCGTCACTCCTGCCGGGCTGATGAACCCGAACCACTATCTGGCCGTTGCGATCAACTACCTGTTCCAGCACCGTCCGCAGTGGGGCAAAGAGGTGGCTGTCGGTAAAACGCTGGTGTCCTCCGCGATGATCGACCGCGTGGTCGAGGCGCTGGGCCGCAAGCTGGTGGAAGTACCTGTGGGCTTCAAATGGTTTGTTGACGGTCTGCACGACGGCAGCTTTGGCTTCGGTGGTGAAGAGAGCGCGGGGGCCTCTTTCCTGCGCTTCGACGGCACGCCGTGGTCAACTGATAAAGACGGCATCATCATGTGCCTGCTGGCGGCGGAGATCACCGCGGTCACCGGTAAAAACCCGCAGGAACATTACAACGACCTGGCAGCACGCTTTGGTGCGCCAAGCTATAACCGTATTCAGGCCAGCGCGACGTCTGCCCAGAAAGCGGCCCTGTCCAAACTCTCTCCGGAGATGGTCAGTGCAAGCACCCTGGCGGGCGATCCGATCACCGCGCGTCTGACGGCGGCACCGGGTAACGGTGCGTCTATTGGTGGTCTGAAAGTAATGACCGAAAACGGCTGGTTCGCTGCGCGTCCATCCGGTACGGAAGATGCGTATAAAATCTATTGCGAAAGCTTCCTCGGCGCTGAGCATCGTCAGCAGATTGAGAAAGAAGCGGTAGAGATTGTCAGCGAAGTGCTGAAAAACGCGTAAGTGCGGTTTGTGTGCCGGGCGGCACTGCGTTTGCCCGGCCTACAACAACGATCGTAGGCCCGGTAAGCGCTAGCGCCACCGGGCTTTTTTTCAACTGTGCTTATTCTTCAATTCAAACCGCGGCGACACCAGACCGTACAGCGTCCAGCCCATAAAGGTCACCATCGCACCATACAGCATCGCTTCCTGGCCGGAGGAATAGAGCGCATAGAAGCTGTAGATTGCGCCAATCAGCGCCACGATATTGGCCGCACGCGCCTTGCGCGGATCCACCTTCGCAACCTTCTGAATAATCACCAGCGCCGCCATCGACAGAATATACGGAATGATGTTCGTCACCACCGCCAGGTTGACCAGCACGTTGAACTGGCTGTTCAGCGACGGGCTAATGGTCATCAGCGACAATCCGCTCTGGAAGATAACAATCGCCAGCATGCCCTGCACCGGCGCATCGGCTTTGGTCACACGGGAGAAGATTTTTGGGAAGTAACCTTCATCAGCCGAAGATTTAAATACCTGTGCGATGGTGAACTGCCAGCCAAGCAGTGAACCGCAGCATGACATGACCATCAGACCCATAATCACTTTCCCGACTTCCGGCGTGAACATCTGCGCGAAGGCCAGCCCGAACGGCGCCGTGGAGTTGGCCAGATCCATGTTCGGAACGATGCCCGCGATGACGTTTGTCGAGACGATATAGATCACCGCTGCGCCCAGCGTACCGCCGAGGACCGCAATCGGCACGTTCTTTTCAGGGTTATCAACCACTTCTGCGTTGGCGCAGGCGGATTCCAGGCCCAGGAAGGCCCAAAGCGTCATGGCGATAGAAGAGCCGACTGCGCTGAAGAACGGCACATGGTGCGGGTTCCAGGAGTTGGCGTACAGGGTCGGGCTGAACCAGAACCAGCCGATGATGCACAGGCCGACGACTGGAATAATCACGCCCCAGACGGTGATGCTGGAGAGCTGTCCGGTGATACGCGCCCCGCCAAAGTTAGCCACGGTGCAGATCCACAGCACGCCGATGGTGGCCAGGCCAATCTGTACCGGGCTAAGCGTCGCGCCAAACAGCTCCGTACCGTAGCCCACGGCGGAGATGGCAATCGCCACGTTGGCGATCAGCAGTGACACCCCGTAGGTATAGTTGGCCATAAAGTTGCCCGACTTGCCAAAGGCATACTCGGCGTAGCCCCCCATGCCGCCTGACTTGCGGCTGAACATCCCGCACTTGGCAAACGCCCACGCCAGCGCCATCGAGCCGACGGCGGTCACCAGCCAGGAGATAATTGAAATGGTTCCTACTTCGGCAAGCTTGGTGGGCAGCATAATGATCCCTGAACCCATCATGTTCACCATGGTGAGGATGGTCAGCTGCACCACGCCCATCTTATTGGACTTACTCATAATTTCTCTCCTTTCAGCAGCGCGGGCTGAGCGGCGGGTTGTTTGATGACGTTACAGCGAACCTGTTTGCGGCCCTCGCACTCTTCGACGTACACACCCTGCAGCTCCGGCGCGAAGCCCGGCAGCAGGTTGATGCCTTCTTCCAGCGCGGCGAAGTAGCGCAGCACGGAGCCGCCCCAGACCTCCCCTGGAACCACGCACAATACCCCCGGTGGATAAGGGAGGGCGCCTTCCGCGGCGATGCGGCCTTCCGCGTCGCGCAGGGAGACCAGTTCCACTTCTCCGCGCAGATAGGCGTAGTTCGCGTCCTGCGGGTTCATCATCACGCGCGGGAAGTGAGACTTGCGGAACATCTCTTTCTGCAGCTGTTTGACATTGTGACGGGCGTACAGGTCATGCATCTCCTGGCAGATCTGGCGCAGGGTGTAATCCGCGTAACGTTCCGGATGTTGTCTGCAGATGGAAGGCAGCACCTCTTTTAATGGAGCATCGCTCTCGAGCAGTTTTTCGAAACGCACCAGCTGCGCCACCAGCTGCTGCAGCTTGCCCATATCTTCCGCAGGCGTGAGCAGGAACAGGATCGAGTTGAGATCGCATTTCTCCGGCACGATGCCGTTTTCACGCAGGAAGTTGGCGAGGATGGTGGCAGGCACGCCGAAGCCGTCATACTCCCCGGTGCGGGCGTTAATGCCCGGCGTGGTCAGCAGAAGCTTGCACGGGTCAATAAAATACTGATGCTCGGCGTAGCCTTCAAAAGCGTGCCAGTTTTCACCCGGTACGAAGTGGAAGAAGCGCAGATCGGTCGCAATCTCCGCCGTGTCCCAGCTTTCCCACGGACGGCCATCCACCGTCTCCGGCACGAAGGGGCGCAGATACTGGCAGTTCTCCAGGATTAATTTTCGCGCCTCAATCCCGTTCACCACGCAGTCCATCCACATGTTGCGGCCGCTCTGGCCTTCATGCATACGGGCGTTGATGTCCAGCGCGGCAAACAGCGGATAGAACGGGCTGGTGGAGGCGTGCATCATAAAGGCATTATTCAGCCTCTTATGCGGGACATAGCGCTGCTGACCTTTGATGTGGCTGTCTTTCTTGTGAATTTGCGAGGTCTGGGAGAAGCCGGCCTGCTGTTTATGCACCGACTGGGTAACCAAAATCCCCGGGTCGTTTTCGTTCAGCTCCAGCAGCAGTGGCGAGCAGTCGGCCATCATTGGAATAAACTGCTCGTAACCCACCCAGGCCGAGTCAAACAGGATGTAATCACACAGGTGCCCAATCTTATCCACCACCTGGCGGGCGTTATAGATGGTGCCATCGTAGGTGCCCAGCTGGATCACCGCCAGACGGAACGGACGCGCATCGCGTGCACGGCCGGGTGCGACTTCTGCCACCAGCTCGCGAAGATAGCTTTCTTCAAAACAGTGGGCGTCAATGCCGCCGATAAAGCCGTACGGGTTGCGCGCGGTTTCCAGATAGACCGGCGTTGCGCCTGCCTGGAGGAGAGCACCGTGATGGTTGGATTTGTGGTTATTACGGTCGAACAGCACCAGGTCGCCCGGGGTGAGCAGGGCGTTAAGCACCACTTTGTTGGATGACGAGGTGCCGTTGAGCACGAAGTAGGTCTTATCGGCATTAAAGACCTTCGCCGCATGCTGCTGTGCGATGCACGGCGCGCCCTCGTGAATCAGCAGATCGCCCATTGCCACGTCGGCGTTGCACAGATCGGCGCGGAAAAGCGTCTCGCCAAAGAAATCAACGAACTGATTACCGGCAGGATGGCGGCGGAAGAACTGGCCGCCCTGATGCCCCGGACAGTCAAACGCGCTGTTGCCCTGTTTTACATAGTCGACCAGGGCGCGGAAAAACGGCGGGCGCAGCTGGGTTTCATACTTCAGGGCAGCCGCCTCCAGCTGGCGTCCATAAAAGTCGTTGCTGGTGTCTGAATACTCAAATACGCCATGAATGCGCGATAAATAATCTGCCGGAATGAATTCTTCTTTATGCGTCGCGACAAAAACAGGAATGCCAAATCCGGTGGCTTCTATTTCTTCCAGTATGCCGTCGGTAATATCACTGACCGCCAGCACAATAGCGGCAACGTCGATATAATCCGAGGCCCGGACATCCACCAGTTCACGCTGGGTGGTAAAGCAATCCGGACATGCGCGGCTGGCTGCGATTTTTAAACTTTTCATCTTTCTCTCTTTATTTTAGGTAATAAGCGTCCCTCGATTTCTTGCAAAAAAGAAATCGATAATTTTCCGGAAAAAAAGCAAAGGGTGGCTGCTGATTAAAATCAGTACATTGCTTTTTTGATGATTGAAATTCAGTCCGCCCGGTGCGGATGGGTCTGAATCAAAATGAATGAGCGCACGCGTTCACAGGCAATGACCTGTAAAATAAGATGTTTCAGGGTGACCTGTAAGCGAATGCGCCAGAAGTCGAAGGACTACCGGGCATTAAAGAGATGAAAGTCAAAGCAGTTTCGGTGGGCAAACATCATGATATGTGTTGTCCGCCTTATATGGGGCATTAAACGATTGTTGTTTTCCATGATTTATTTTCCTTTCAGTAATTGAAAGCACGGTCATTTTATCCAGGAAAACGCGATTAACTGTGAAGGAGATCACCGTTAACCGATCATTTTAGAAATAAATAGTCGTTTTTGATGAATATCGCAGATCAAAATTCTGATTTGTTGGTATCGGGTTAATAGGATGTATTGCAAATGTTTTAAATGGACATAAATAACCCAAAAATATCGAGTGGATTATTTATGAAATATTTTCTGAGAGATTTTTATTTTATTTAAAAATAAACTGAATAGTTATTCAGAGCATAAACCGATAACCGATACCGGTTTCAGTTAATAAATGGCGAGGGCGAGCGGGGTCGACTTCGAGTTTCTGACGAAGATGGCCCATATATATGCGTAAATAGTGACTATGTTCCACGGCGTTGGGTCCCCACACCTGACTTAACAGCTGGCGCTGGGTGAGAACCTTGCCGTGATTGTTGAGCAGCACGGCGAGCAGGCGAAATTCGATGGGCGTGAGGTGAATTTCCTCTTCGCCGCGCACAATGCGCCGCGCGGCCAGGTCAACCCGGATATCCCCAAACGTGTAGGTTGGGTCGGCTGGCGTGGTGGCGCTGTGGCGACGCAGCGCCACGCGCAGGCGAGCCTGTAGCTCGCCGATGCCAAACGGTTTAATCAGGTAGTCATCCGCCCCGGCATCCAGCGCGGCGATTTTATCCGTCTCTTCAGTACGGGCGGAGAGCACGAGGATCGGCATCTGGCTCCACTGACGGACTTCACGAATAAAATCGATGCCGTCACCGTCCGGGAGACCCAGATCGAGGATCACCAGGTCCGGCTTGCGGGTGGCGGCTTCAATTAACCCCCGCTGAAGCGTACCTGCATCATGGACGCGCAGCCCGTCTCCTTCCAGCGCAGCGCGCAGAAAGCGGCTAATGGCGATCTCATCTTCAACAATCAGAACGTTGATCACAAATCCTCTGGTAATTCATTAAGTTCTGGCGGGGTTTCCAGAGGAAGTGTAACACAAAAACGCGCACCGCCTTCCGGACGATTCTCCGCGGAAATGGAGCCGCCATGCACGTCAATGATCGCCTGGCAAATAGCCAGCCCCAGCCCCACGCCCGGAATGGCCGACTCCTTATTGCCGCGCGCGAATTTCTCGAAAATAGCCAACTCCTGCCCGGCAGGAATGCCCGGGGCGGTATCCCAGACGTTAAGGCGAAGCGCGCCGTCGTCCACCGTCGCATCCACCCCAATCTGCGCGCTGGCGCCCGCATATTTGGCGGCATTTTCCAACAGGTTGATCAGCACCCGTTCAAACAGCGGACCATCAACATGAATTAAGGTCAGGGGCTCGGGCATGTTCAGCGCAATATGTCGCCCGCCCAGGCCGGGCTCGAGCATTTTCAGCGCGCTGCCCACCACCTCTTCCAGCGTGAGCCACTCTTTTTTGAGGTTAAATCCGCCCGACTGGATACGCGCCATGTCGAGCAGGTTATTCACCAGGCGCGTGGTATTCAGCACGTGCTGGCGGATCTCGCTGGCCTGAAGGGCATGTTTAGAGCCTTCCGCCGCCAGGTCCAGCGTCAGAATTTCTGACTGACCAAACAGGACGGTGAGCGGGGTACGCAGATCGTGAGACAGCGCCGCCAGCAGCGAGTTACGAATGCTTTCACGCTCGCTCGCCAGCCGGGCCTGTTCCTCGCTGGCGGTGAGGGCCAGTCGTTCCAGCGCGCTGGCAACCAGCAGCGTAAACGTCTCCAGTAAACGCTGCTGTTCGGGGATCATCAGCTGGCGCAGGTTGGAAGGCTCCACGATGACCAGCCCCTGATTTTTATCGGCGCTGCGCAGGGGCAGAATTTGGTAGGGCACGCCGGGGAGGGTGTCGGTCCCTGCGCCCGCCGGTAAGCCTTTGTCAAAGCTCCAGCGCGCGATGGCTTCGTCCCAGGGCGTCATGCCTGTGGCGGAGGTCAGCGGGCGCAGCTTGCCGTGTTCGTCCGGGAGTAAAATCAGGTTGCTGGCATGAAACGTCGAGCGGATAAACTGCTCGCTGGTCTGCACGATATCCAGCGGCGTGCGGCCCACCGCCAGCGATTTCGACATCTCATAGAGATGGCGCGTGCGCTGTTCGCGATAGCGGGCGATGCGCGCCTGATAGCGCACGCCCGCCGTCAGATTGCCGATCACCAGCCCGACGGTGAGCATGACGGCAAAGGTGAGGATGTACTGCACGTCCGAGACGGCCAGCGTACCGCGGGGGGCAATAAAGAACAGATCGAAGCTGATGACGTTGATCACCGTCGCCAGGACCGACGGCCAGCGCCCGTAGAAGAGCGCCACCACCACCACGCCCAAAAGGTAGATCATCACCAGGTTGGCTGCATCAAACGCAATCAGCCACTGGCTGGCAATCACGGTAATCAGGGCGCAGAGCACGACGGCGACGAGACAGCCGCGAAGCTGAATGCGCCATTTATCGCTGAAGGTACGGCTGTCCGGCGCGCGATTGGGTAAGGGAGTAGGTTTGTCATCCAGCGCCACGATCACCAGATCCAGATCCGGCGCGCGACGGGCCAGCTTGTCGGCAAAGGATTCGCGGCTAAACCAGCGGCGATGCTGGCGACGGCCGATGACGATTTTCCCCAGGTTATGCTCGCGCGCGTAGCGCAGAATCGCTTTATCTTCCTGCGGATCGGAAAGGGTGGCGGTTTCCGCGCCCAGCTCCTGCGCCAGGCGCAGCGAACTCAGGATCGCGCGGCGCTGGTTTTCGGGCAGCGCGTGCAGCTGCGGCGTTTCGACATATACCGCATGCCAGACGCTGCCAAATTTGGCAGCCAGGCGCGCGGCGGTGCGGACAAGCTTTTCATTGCCGCTGCCGTGGCCCACGCACAGCAGGATGGCGTCCCGCGTGTGCCAGACGCGTTCCTGTCCCTGTAAATCGCGCCAGGCGCGCATCTGATCGTCCACCCGGTCGGCGGTTCGGCGCAGGGCCAGCTCGCGCAGGGCAATCAGGTTGCCTTTACGGAAGAAATGTTCGATGGCGCGCTCGGCCTGGCCGGCGATATAGACTTTGCCTTCGTGCAGGCGCTGGCGTAAATCATCGGGCAGCAGGTCGACCAGCACCACCTCATCGGCGGAATCGAAGAAGGGATCGGGCACCGTCTCGCGTACCTGAATGCCGGTCACGCCGCTGACCACGTCGTTCAGGCTTTCGAGATGCTGAACGTTAACCGTGGTGAACACATCGATACCGGCTTCAAGTAATTCTTCAACGTCCTGCCAGCGTTTGGGGTGGCGCGAGCCTGGCGCATTGCTGTGCGCCAGCTCGTCCATCAGGATAAGCGCGGGGCGGCGGGCGAGGGCGGCATCGAGATCGAATTCGGTGACTAACCGACCGCGGTGGCTGATGCGGCGGGGCGGCTGGGTAGCCAGCCCCTTCAGCAGTGATGCCGTCTCTTTACGTCCGTGGGTTTCAACCACGCCGATCAGAATATCGAGCCCCTGCGCCCGAAGCCGCTGGGCTTCCGTCAGCATGGCGAAGGTTTTCCCGACGCCCGCGCAGGCGCCAAAGAAAATTTTCAGTTTGCCGCGATGGGCTTCAGCCGTCTGTTCAAGCAGCCTGTCCGGATCCGGGCGCATGGGCTCGTCGGTCATTTAGTTTTTCCTTAGCGCGTCCAGCGCCAGATTCAGCTCAACAATATTTACCACGGGCATGCCGATGAAGCTGACCAGCGGCTTTTGCGTGTGCTCTGCCACCAACTGGCTCACCTGTTCCACGGTCAACTGACGGACGGCGGCGACGCGCGGGATCTGCCAGGCCACCGCTGCCGGCGTCAGGCTGTAGTCCAGCCCGCTGGCCGAGGCGGTCACCAGCTCTACGGGCACCTCGCGGCTGGCCTGCGGATTCGCGGCGCGCAGGGTTGCCACGCGTTCAGCGACTGCTTTGTCCAGCTCCGGGTTGCTGCCCGCCAGGTTACTGCCGCCGGATGCCATCGGATTATACGGGCTTTCGGCAGTGGCGGAAGGGCGTCCCTGGAAGTAGCGAGCATCCGTAAAGTTCTGACCAATCAGGCGTGAACCGCGGTTTTCACCGTTTTGCAGTATCAGCGAGCCGTTGGCCTGATCCTTAAACCACCACTGGCCCAGCGCGGTGGTTACCAGCGGGTACAGCCCGCCGGTAATGAGAGACAGCAGAATAAACAAAAGTATAGCGGGGCGTAACATCGTCATTTGATTCACCTTTTAAACCAGCCCGAACAGGGTCAACAGCAGATCGATAACCTTGATACCGACGAAGGGCACCACCAGCCCGCCCAGGCCGTAAATCCACAGGTTGCGGCGCAGCATGGCGGCCGCCGTGAGCGGCTTATAGCTCACGCCCTTCAGCGCCAGCGGGATCAGGAAGACAATAATCAGGGCGTTAAAAATCACTGCGCTCAGAATGGCCGAGGCCGGAGAGTGCAGGTGCATCACGTTCAGGGCGTTTAATTGCGGATAGGTCGCAGCAAACGCGGCCGGAATGATGGCGAAATACTTCGCCACGTCGTTGGCGATACTGAACGTGGTCAGCGAACCGCGCGTCATCAGCATCTGTTTGCCGATGTGCACCACTTCAATCAGCTTGGTCGGGTTAGAGTCGAGGTCGACCATGTTGCCCGCCTCTTTTGCGGCCTGGGTACCGGAGTTCATCGCCACCGCCACGTCGGCCTGCGCGAGGGCGGGAGCATCGTTGGTCCCGTCACCGGTCATCGCCACCAGACGGCCTTCCGCCTGATACTGACGAATCAGTGCCAGCTTGGCTTCCGGTGTGGCTTCGGAAAGGAAATCATCCACGCCCGCTTCGGCGGCAATCGCCGCGGCGGTAAGACGGTTATCCCCGGTGATCATCACCGTTTTGATCCCCATTTTACGCAGCTGGGCAAAGCGCTCTTTGATGCCGCCTTTGACGATGTCCTTCAGGGCAATGACCCCGAGCACGCGCGCGCCTTCGGCCACCACCAGCGGCGTCGCCCCCTGACGGGCCACGCTTTCGACCAGGCTGTCCACTTCCGGCGGGAAATGACCGTTGTTGGCCTCAATGTGGCGGCGAATCGCGTCAACCGAGCCTTTACGGATCATGCGATCCTGAATGTTAATGCCGCTCATGCGGGTTTGCGCCGTGAAGGGCACGAACGTGGCGTGCAGGCTCTGCACGTCGCGCTGGCGCAGGTTAAAGCGCTGCTTGGCGAGGATCACAATGCTGCGGCCTTCCGGGGTTTCATCGGCAAGCGATGAGAGCTGGGCGGCATCCGCCAGCGTTTTTTCATCCACGCCCGGGGCGGGTAAGAAATCCGACGCCTGACGGTTACCGAGGGTAATGGTGCCGGTTTTATCCAGCAGCAAGACATCCACGTCACCGGCGGCTTCTACCGCACGCCCGCTGGTGGCGATGACGTTGGCACCGAGCATACGGCTCATGCCGGCGACGCCGATGGCCGACAGCAGGCCGCCGATGGTGGTGGGGATCAGACAAACCAGCAGCGCCACCAGCACCGTGACGGTGACCGCGGTACCGCCATAGGCAGAGAACGGCCACAGCGTCGCGGTTGCCAGCAGGAAGACAATGGTCAGGGCCACCAGCAGGATGGTCAGGGCAATCTCGTTTGGCGTTTTACGGCGCTGTGCGCCTTCCACCATGGCGATCATCCGGTCGAGGAAGGTTTCACCCGGGTTAACGCTGCACTGGATCACCAGCCAGTCGGAGAGAATGCGCGTCCCGCCCGTCACGGAGGCGAAATCGCCGCCGGACTCACGGATCACCGGCGCGGATTCGCCGGTAATAGCGCTCTCATCGACCGATGCGCCCCCTTCAATAACTTCGCCGTCGCAAGGGATGATGTCACCGGCTTCCACCAGCACCACATCGCCTTTACGCAGTTCATCTGCCGGAACGTGGTCCATCTGCGCGCCGTACTTCGGCTCACGTAGCTTGCGTGCGAAGGCGGTCTTTTTCACCCCTTTCAGGCTGTTGGCCTGGGCTTTGCTCCGGCCTTCCGCCAGCGCTTCCGCAAAGTTGGCGAACAGCACGGTAAACCACAGCCACAGGCTGATGGCGCCGGTAAACATCGCATTTCCCGGCATATGGCCCGTTCCCATGGCAATCGCCAGGGCGGTGGTCAGGACGCTTCCCGCCCAGACGATAAACATCACCGGGTTGTGCCACTGCACGCGCGGGCTCAGCTTTTTCACCGCATCCATGAGCGCCTGGCGAACTAATGACGGTTCGAACAGGGCCAGTTGTTTACGACTCATGACAATTTCTCCGCAAAATCAGCGTAAAGAGAGGTATTCCGCGACCGGGCCTAACGCGAGGGCGGGGATAAAGGTCAGGGCGCCGACCAGCAACACGGTGCCCGTCAGCAGGCCGATAAACAGCGCGCCGTGGGTCGGTAACGTTCCGGTGGTGGTCGGTTGGATTTTTTTGTTCACCAGCGATCCGGCTATCGCCATAACCGGCACAATGATCCCGAAGCGGCCCACGAACATGCAGAACGCCAGCAGACAGTTCCAGAACGGAGAGTTGGCGCTTAAGCCTGCAAAGGCGCTGCCGTTGTTGTTGGCGGCAGAGGAGACGGCATACAGCACTTCGCTAAAACCGTGAATGCCGGGGTTAAAGATGCCGCTGCGTCCAGCCTCGGTCATCAACGCCAGCGCGGTGCCGAGCAGCACGAGAGCCGGGGTGACCAGAATTGCCAGTGCGGTTAACTTCATCTCGCGAACGTCGATCTTTTTACCCAGATACTCCGGGGTGCGGCCAATCATCAGACCGGCAATAAACACCGCCAGCAGCACGAACAGCAGCATGCCGTAAAGACCGGAGCCCACGCCGCCAAACACCACCTCACCAATCTGCATCAGCCACATCGGGATCATGCCGCCCAGCGCCGTAAAGGAATCATGCATGGCATTGACGGCCCCGCACGACGCTGCCGTGGTGACCACCGCATACAGGCTACTGGCGAGAATGCCAAAGCGGCTCTCTTTACCTTCCATGTTGATTGCGCTATCTGCACCCAGTGAGAGGAAGTGCGGATTACCCTGCCATTCGGCCCACATCACCAGCGCAACACAGACCACAAAGATCAGCGACATGGTCCAGAGCAGGGTACGCCCCTGGCGGCGATCGTTGACCACGTCGCCAAAGGCAAAGCAGAGCGCGGCGGGGATCAGGAAAATCGCCAGCATCTGCACAAAATTGGTCAGGGCGGTCGGGTTTTCGAACGGGTGCGACGAGTTGGCATTGAAGAAGCCGCCACCGTTCGTTCCGAGCATTTTGATGGCTTCCTGCGACGCCACTGGCCCCATCGGCAGGAGCTGTTTTGCGCCTTCCAGCGAGGTATAAGGTGCGTAAGGCAGCAGGTTTTGCAGGCTGCCCTGCTGTATGAAGAACAGCGCGATCAGCAGCGCAATCGGCAGCAGGATCCACAGCGTAATGCGCGTCAGGTCTACCCATGCGTTACCCAGCGTGCTCACTTTTTGGCGCGCAAACGCCCGCGTTAGCGCGAAGATCACCGCAATACCGCTGGCGGCAGAGAGGAAGTTCTGCACGGTTAGCCCGACCATCTGGCTGAAGTAGCTGAGCGTGGTTTCACCGGCATAGGACTGCCAGTTGGTGTTGGTGACAAAACTGACCGCCGTGTTTAGCGCCAGATGCCAGGACAGGCCCGGTAACTGCTGCGGATTCAAAGGCAGGACACCCTGCAACATCAGCATGGCAAAAAGCGCGATGAGGCCAACGATATTCAGCAGCAGAATGGCGATCAGATAGTCACGCCAGTTCATCTCCCGATCGTCTATACCCAGTACGCGCCAGATCCCTTTTTCAACGCCTCCCGTGCCGGGCAGGGGAACGTTATTGATCAGCCGTGCCAGCCCCGAGCCCAGTGGCCTTGCCAGGACGAACAACACCACTAAGAAACTGGCAATAAGCAAAAACGCCTGAGCAGCCATCAGAATGCCTCCGCATTAATCAGGGCATAAACCAGATAACCCAATAACAGGAACACCAGCACGATGCCGGCAATAAGACCTGCACTCACAATCCACCTCCGGGTGACTTTTGTTGTTGTGCTAACGGTAGGATTTATGGCGCAAAGATTTCGCAAAAATGAGAAGGGCGGGTGTAAAAAAAGTATAAAAATGGCAAAGCCCACAATTTAACTATTGATAAGTAAATCGTTAACTTTTTTGTAACTTAATTACGGCGTGAATGTAAATTTTCGCTAAACGGACGAAAATAAGTGGTCGGATGAGTAGTAAAATTACAAACAAAGCGATATTATTTTAGCCAGGTCACAGATTTTGAATTTTCCGGATGACGTTTCCGGCCAACTATAGGGGAGAAAAATATGGATCTTTATAAAGAGTTTCCGGCTCATATCGTGTTCATGCGCCGCGCTTTCGCCGTAGTGGCTGGCGTGCTGGCTCTGCCGGTGATGCTGTTCTGGAAAGATCGTGCACGTTTTTATAGCTATCTGCACCGCGTCTGGGCGAAAACCAGCGAGAAGCCGGTGTGGATGGATCAGGCCGAGAAAGCGACCTGCGATTTTTACTGATACTAAGACGACACCCAGAAAAAAACGCCGGGGGAGTGATAGCCCCTCGTCAGGGTTTACAGGCACATAATAGCCGTCTTTCTTGCCGGGTGACGCTGCGCTTACCCGGCCTACACAGGGCAAAGAGATCAATGCATTGCATGTTTCATTGTAGGCCCTTGCAAGCGTAGCGCCGCCGGGCGAAATGCACAGCATGCACCTTGTCATCAGTCTGTAAGGCCGCCTTGGGCGGCCTTTTTTATTTCATCCCGTCTACACTTCATGGCAAAGTAGTTCAATGCATGCTTTTTCCTTTTACGGCATGCCCTTACGGACATAATGGACAATAGCCTGGAGTTTTATGCCCACCCATCTGGTTTGGTTTCGCGCGGACCTGCGCGTACATGACAACTTCGCACTCGCGGCAGCCTGCCGTTCCGATGACGCCAGCGTGCTGGCGCTGTTTATCGCTACGCCTGAGCAGTGGCAGCAGCATGATATGGCCCCGCGGCAGGCGGCTTACCTCAAATCGCATCTGAACGATCTGCAACACTCACTGGCTGAAAAAGGTATCCCGCTGATCTACAAAGAGGTCAGTGACTTTGCCGCGCAGCTTAAGATGTTGCGGGAGGTATGTCAGCAGAACGGCGTCACGCATCTTTTTTATAACTACCAGTACGAGCTGAACGAACGGCTGCGGGATCGCCAACTGGAGAACATTCTGGGCGAGGTGGTTTGTGAAGGATTTGATGACAGCGTAATGCTGGCACCGGGCAGCGTCATGACCGGCGGCCATGAAATGTATAAAGTGTTCACACCGTTTAAAAATGCTTTTGTTAAACGTCTGAAAGAGGCGCTGCCGGAGTGCGTACCCGCACCCGCAGCCAGAGGGGAAGCTATAACCACGCTGCCTGAATTAACGTTTAACTATCCCCAACAGGCATTCGATGAGCTTCTGTTCCCCGCAAACGAGAAGGCAGCAATTGCGAAGCTGCGCCAGTTTTGCAAACAGGGCGCGGGAGAGTACGACGCGCGCAGGGATTTCCCGGCGATTGAAGGGACAAGCCGCTTATCGGCAAGCCTGGCGCTGGGCGTACTCTCTCCTCGCCAGTGTTTACATCGTCTTCTGGCCGAGCAGCCGCAGGCGATGGACGGCGGGGCGGGTTCGGTGTGGCTGAACGAACTCATCTGGCGTGAATTCTATCGCCATCTGATGACGTATCATCCCGATCTCTGTAAGCATCGTCCGTTCATCCCCTGGACCGACAACGTAAAATGGCAGCACGATGAGGCACGTTTACAGGCCTGGCAAAAAGGGGAAACGGGCTATCCGATTGTTGATGCTGCCATGCGCCAGCTGAATGAAACCGGGTGGATGCACAACCGCCTGCGAATGATTACCGCCAGCTTTCTGGTGAAGGATCTGCTTATCGACTGGCGTATCGGAGAGCGCTATTTTATCTCTCAGCTGATCGACGGCGATCTCGCTGCGAATAACGGCGGCTGGCAGTGGGCGGCCTCTACCGGCACCGATGCGGCTCCCTATTTCAGGATTTTTAATCCGACCACTCAGGGGCAAAAATTTGATGCCAACGGCGACTTTATCCGCCGCTGGTTGCCCGCGCTCAGGAACGTTCCTGCGAAAGCAATCCACGACCCGTGGGCATGGGCGGATAAACAGGGCGTAAAGCTCGATTATCCCCGCCCGATTGTTGACCATAAACAGGCGCGCACCGCCACGCTGGCGGCGTACGAAGCCGCCCGAAAAGTTTGAGAGCATAAAGATGAAAAACAGTGAACTGGAACGCCTGATTAACGAAAAACTCAATACCGCCTCCTTTAGCGACTACGGCCCAAATGGCCTGCAGGTAGAAGGGCGCGAAACGGTGCAGAAAATTATCACCGGCGTCACGGCAAGCCAGGCGCTGCTGGACGAGGCTGTCCGTCAGGAAGCCGATGCGGTGATTGTCCATCACGGCTACTTCTGGAAAAACGAATCACCGATTATTCGCGGCATGAAGCGCAACCGCCTGAAAACGTTGCTGGCAAATGACATCAACCTGTACGGTTACCACCTGCCGCTGGACGCACACCCGGAACTGGGCAACAACGTTCAGCTTGCGCAGCTGTTGGGGATAACCGTAATGGGCGAAATCGAGCCGCTGGTGCCGTGGGGCGAGCTGGCGATGCCGGTTCCCGGACTGGAGCTGGCCTCGTGGATTGAAGCGCGCCTGGGGCGTCGCCCGCTGTGGTGCGGCGATACGGGCGCGGACCTGGTAAAACGCGTTGCCTGGTGCACCGGGGGCGGGCAGGGCTTTATCGACAGCGCCGCGCGCTTCGGTGTTGATGCCTTTATCACCGGCGAGGTTTCCGAGCAGACCATTCACTCGGCGCGTGAACAGGGGCTGCATTTCTACGCGGCCGGCCATCATGCCACCGAGCGCGGCGGCATTCGGGCCCTCAGCGAGTGGCTGACGGAAAATACCGATCTGGATGTAACCTTTATTGATATCCCTAACCCGGCCTGATGAGAGGTGCCTGAGTGCAGCGAGCGCGTTGTTATCTTCTGGGAGAAACGGCAGTGGTTCTGGAGCTCGAGCCGCCGGTGACCCTTGCCACGCAAAAGCGTATCTGGCGGCTAACCCAGCGTCTGGTCGATCTGCCGGACGTGGTTGAAGCCATTCCGGGGATGAATAACATCACGGTGGTGCTGCGTAGTCCGCATACGCTGGCGCTGGATGCCATCGAGCGTTTACAGCGCTGGTGGGAAGAGAGCGAGGCGCTGGAGCCGGAATCGCGTGCCATTGAGATCCCGGTCGTTTATGGCGGTACGGGGGGACCGGATCTTGGTGTGGTCGCAGACCATTGCGGACTCACCGAAAAGCAGGTTGTTGAGCTGCACAGTTCGGTGGATTACGTCGTCTGGTTCCTGGGATTCCAGCCCGGATTCCCGTATCTGGGGGGATTATCTCCCCGGCTGCATACGCCGCGCCGCGCTGAACCGCGCCTGAGCGTACCGGCGGGGACGGTCGCGATTGGTGGCGAGCAGACCGGCGTATATCCGCTGGCTTCGCCCGGTGGTTGGCAGCTTATTGGGCATACCGCCACCCCGTTATTTGACCCCGGGCTGGCGTCGCCAATACTCCTGCGCCCGGGCGATACCCTTCGCTTTATCCCGCAGAAGGAGGGGGTATGTTAACGCTTATTCGCGCCGGGCTTTATACCTCCGTACAGGATGCCGGGCGCTTTGGCATGCGCCAGTCCGGCGTGAGCTATTGTGGCGCGCTGGACCGTCCAGCACTGGAAATCGCTAACGTGCTGGTGGGCAACCCCGGCAGCACGGCGGCGCTCGAAATTACGCTCGGCCAGTGTGTCATTGAGTTTGGTCAGGAGACCTGGTTCGCGCTCACCGGCGCCGGCTGTGATGCCACGCTGGACGGCAAAGCGGTGTGGACCGGCTGGCGTCTGCGGGCGAAAGCCGGGCAGCGTCTGACCTTAAAGCGTCCTCTGCACGGCGTGCGTAGCTATCTCGCGGTGGCTGGCGGCATTGATGTGCCTGAGGTGCTGGGCTCATCCAGTACCGATCAGAAAGCCGGGATAGGCGGTCACGAAGGACGTCTGTTGCGCGACGGCGATCGCCTGGCGATTAAGCCCTCTTCGCGTCACTTCTCGACGGCTCAGGGGGTAAAACAACTTCTCTGGGGAAACCAGATCCGCGCCTTACCGGGGCCGGAATATCATGAGTTCGACGAGGCCTCAAAAGAGTCTTTCTGGCGCGCGCCGTGGAAGCTTAGTCCGCAGAGTAACCGAATGGGCTATCGTCTGCAGGGGCAGCCGCTGATCCGGACCACCGACCGGGAACTGCTCTCCCACGGTTTGTTGCCCGGTGTTATTCAGGTTCCAGGCAACGGGCAACCGATCGTCTTAATGAACGACGCGCAGACGACGGGGGGCTATCCGCGAATTGCCTGCATTATTGAAGCCGATCGCTACCATCTGGCGCAAATTCCCCTCGGACAGCCGATTCACTTCGTGCAGTGTTCGCTGGAGGAAGCGCTAAAGGCGCGGCAGGATCAGCAGCGCTATCTCGAACAGCTGGCGTGGAGGCTCGATGGTAAAGATTGATTTAAACGCCGATCTGGGCGAGGGCGGCAGCGCCGACGCGGCGCTAATGACGCTGGTCTCTTCGGTCAATATTGCCTGCGGCTTCCACGCGGGCGATGCGCAAACCATGCTGGAGAGCGTGCGTCATGCCATCAAAAATGGCGTGGCGATTGGCGCTCACCCGAGCTTCCCTGACCGGGAGAACTTTGGTCGCACCGCGATGGACCTGCCGCCTGAGACGGTCTACGCGCAGGTGCTCTACCAGACTGGCGCGCTGGAGGCGATGGTTCGCGCCGGGAAGGGCGTACTGCGTCACGTGAAGCCGCACGGTATGCTCTATAACCAGGCGGCAAAAGACCCGGTGCTGGCGGCGGCGATTGCCCGTGCGGTGCGGGACTGTAATCCGCAGCTGATTCTGGTCGGCCTGGCGGGCAGTGAGCTTATTCGTGCCGGAGAACGGCTGGGGCTGACCACGCGGCAGGAGGTGTTTGCCGATCGGGGATACATGCCGGACGGCAGTCTGGTTCCGCGCACGCAAGCCGGTGCGCTGATTACCGATGAAGCGAAAGCGCTGGCGCAGACGCTGGAGATGGTGCGCTACGGGCGAGTGACCGCCGTGGATGGCACAACGGCGCACGTTCAGGCGGATACGGTATGTTTACACGGCGATGGCGAGCATGCGCTCCAGTTCGCGCGCCGCCTGCGGGCCGCGTTCGCTGAAGAGGGCATTCTTGTCAGCGCAGATTAATGATAAAAGGACAGAAAAATGCCAGAAGGCCCGGAGATCCGCCGCGCGGCGGATAGCCTCGAGGCGGCGATAAAGGGCAAACCGCTGACGGAGGTCTGGTTTGCTTTTCCTCAACTGAAACCGTTTGAATCACAGCTGGTGGGGCAGGCGGTAACGCATATTGAAACGCGCGGCAAAGCGTTGCTCACGCACTTTTCCCATAACCTGACGTTATATAGCCATAACCAGCTTTACGGCGTGTGGCGCGTGGTGGAGGCGGGTGAACAGCCGCAAACGACCCGCGTGCTGCGCGTCAGGCTGCAAACGGCGGATAAGGCGATCCTGCTCTATAGCGCTTCTGATATCGAAATGTTAACGCCTGAGCAGTTGCTCACGCACCCGTTCTTACAGCGGGTTGGGCCGGACGTGCTGGATATGCGCCTGACGGCGAGCGATGTGAAGGAACGACTGCTATCGCCCACATTCCGCAACCGGCAGTTTTCCGGCCTGTTCCTTGACCAGGCCTTTCTCGCCGGGCTTGGCAACTACCTGCGGGTGGAGATCCTCTGGGAAGTCGGGCTGGCACCGCAGCACAAAGCTTCTCAGCTGAGCGATGAACAGCTGGAGGCGCTGTCCCACGCGCTGCTGGACATTCCGCGGCTGTCGTACAACACGCGTGGCATCGTAGATGAAAACAAGCACCACGGGGCGCTGTTCCGGTTCAAGGTATTTCATCGGGCGGGGAAGAAGTGCGAGCGGTGCGGCGGGATTATCGACAGGATTATGCTCTCTTCGAGACCCTTTTACTGGTGTCCACATTGTCAAAAATAAAAAAGCCGGGTGGCGGCTACGCCTTACCCGGCCTACGTTTCGCATTTGTAGGCCCGGTAAGCGGTAGCGCCACCGGGCTTAACTTTTAGCGCTTCAGGTCAGACTTAAAATCACGCTGCTCGTAGCCGGTATACAGCTGACGAGGACGGGCGATCTTCATGCCTTCGCTGTGCATTTCGTTCCAGTGCGCAATCCAGCCTACGGTACGCGCCATGGCGAAGATCACGGTGAACATGGAAGACGGAATGCCCATCGCTTTCAGAATAATGCCAGAGTAGAAATCGACGTTCGGGTAGAGTTTCTTCTCGATGAAGTACGGGTCGTTCAGCGCGATGTGTTCCAGCTCCATCGCCACTTCCAGCAGGTCATCTTTGGTACCCAGCTCTTTCAGCACTTCGTGGCAGGTTTCACGCATCACGGTGGCGCGCGGGTCATAGTTTTTGTAAACACGGTGACCGAAGCCCATCAGGCGGAAGGAGTCATTCTTGTCTTTCGCGCGACGCACGAACTCAGGAATGTGCTCAACGGTGCTGATCTCTTCCAGCATCTTCAGCGCCGCTTCGTTGGCGCCGCCGTGCGCCGGTCCCCACAGGGAGGCGATGCCCGCAGCGATACAGGCGAACGGGTTCGCGCCTGAAGAGCCTGCGGTACGAACGGTTGAGGTCGAGGCGTTCTGTTCGTGGTCAGCATGCAGGATCAGAATACGGTCCATCGCGCGTTCCAGAACCGGGTTCACTTCGTACTCTTCGCACGGCGTGGAGAACATCATGCGCAGGAAGTTGCCCGCGTAGGAGAGGTCGTTACGCGGATACACAAACGGCTGGCCGATGGAGTATTTGTAACACATCGCCGCCATGGTAGGCATTTTGGACAGCAGACGGTAAGCTGCGATTTCACGGTGACGCGGGTTATTCACGTCAAGGGAGTCGTGGTAGAACGCGGCCAGCGCACCGGTAATACCGCACATCACCGCCATTGGGTGAGAGTCACGACGGAACGCATGGAACAGACGGGTAATCTGCTCATGGATCATGGTGTGACGGGTCACGGTGGTTTTAAATTCATCGAACTGGGCCTGCGTCGGTTTTTCGCCGTTCAGCAGGATGTAGCACACTTCCAGATAGTTGGATTCGGTGGCTAACTGATCGATAGGGAAGCCGCGATGGAGCAGGATACCTTCGTCACCGTCGATAAAGGTGATTTTGGATTCGCAAGATGCGGTAGAGGTAAATCCAGGGTCAAAGGTGAATACCCCTTTGGAACCCAGCGTACGGATATCAATAACATCCTGACCGAGCGTGCCTTTTAGCACATCCAGTTCAATAGCAGTGTCACCATTTAGGGTGAGCGTTGCCTTTGTATCAGCCATTTACGGTCTCCTTAGCGCCTTATGCTTAAGACTGCGCTTTACCGGATTTGCTTTCAGCTGTTAATCACCGTTACCAGATTGTTATTTGGCTTACCGCTCAGCTCACGAGGACAAACCAGGGTACAGAGCTATGGCGCCTTGCAGGTAAACGAATGAAATATCAGTGAAACAACAGCAAATCAGCGTTTTTGCAGTCCGAATTATTCAAACCTGTATATCACTAATAACTGTCCTGATAACTTCGGTCAATACCATCACACTGTTACATAACTATTTGTCAGGTGAAAGAGAGACCTCATAACTTTTGCGCATTATATGCCTTTTCTGATGACGTTTGTAACAATATTGTTTAACATTTGTCAAATCAGATGATTAAAAATTAAAAAGATGTTGTTATCGTGACCCTGATCACTGTTCCAGAGAAAACCCGACAAACTGTATGTAGGTTAATTGTAATGATTTTGTGAACGGCCTATACTGCCGCCAGGTCTCCGGAACACCCTGCAATCCCGAGCCACCCAGCGTTGTAATGTGTCGTTTAAGCATCTGGAAGCACTGTTTTGCATGACGCGCAGTTATAGAAAAGGAACGCTGTCTGACCCGCATCGCAGTCCGGAGGAAGGAAACAATAAGAACAGCATGTGGGCGTTATTCATGATAAGAAATGTGAAAAAACAAAGACCTGTCAATCTGGATCTCAAAACGATCCGGTTCCCCGTAACAGCAATAGCGTCCATTCTGCACCGTGTTTCTGGTGTGATTACGTTTGTGGCGGTCGGTATTCTGCTGTGGTTACTGGGCACCAGCCTCTCTTCTCCTGAAGGATTCCTCCAGGCCTCTGCCATCATGAACAGCTTCTTCGTGAAATTCATCATGTGGGGCATTCTGACCGCGCTGGCGTACCACGTTGTGGTGGGTGTTCGCCATATGCTGATGGACTTTGGCTACCTGGAAGAGACTTTCGAAGCCGGGAAGCGCTCCGCTAACATTTCATTTGTGATTACAGTCGTGCTTTCACTTCTCGCAGGAGTTCTCGTATGGTAAGCAACGCCTCCGCATTAGGACGCAACGGCGTACATGACTTCATTCTGGTCCGTGCTACCGCCATCGTTCTCACCCTCTACATCATCTATATGATCGGTTTCTTCGCGACCAGCGGCACGCTGACGTGGGAAATCTGGAGTGGGTTCTTCGGATCCGCCTTCACCAAAGTGTTCACCCTGCTGGCCCTTTTCTCCATCCTTATTCATGCCTGGATTGGCATGTGGCAGGTGTTGACCGATTACGTTAAACCGCTGGCGATTCGCCTTCCACTGCAGCTGGCCATTGTGGTTGCACTGGTGGTTTACGTTATTTATGGATTCGTTGTGGTGTGGGGTGTGTAATGAAACTGCCAGTCAGAGAATTTGATGCTGTTGTGATTGGTGCCGGTGGCGCAGGTATGCGTGCCGCACTGCAAATTTCCCAGAGTGGCCAGAGCTGTGCGCTGCTCTCTAAAGTCTTCCCAACCCGTTCCCATACTGTGTCTGCGCAGGGCGGTATTACCGTTGCGCTGGGTAACTCCCATGAAGATAACTGGGAATGGCACATGTATGACACGGTAAAAGGTTCCGATTACATCGGTGACCAGGATGCCATCGAATATATGTGTAAAACCGGCCCGGAAGCGATTCTGGAGCTGGACCACATGGGTCTGCCGTTCTCCCGTCTGGAAAATGGCACCATCTATCAGCGTCCGTTTGGCGGCCAGTCGAAAAACTTCGGCGGCGAGCAGGCGGCACGCACCGCGGCGGCGGCTGACCGTACCGGTCACGCGCTGCTGCACACCCTGTATCAGCAGAACCTGAAAAACCACACCACCATCTTCTCCGAATGGTATGCGCTGGATCTGGTGAAAAACGCCGATGGCGCCATCGTTGGTTGTACCGCGCTGTGCATCGAAACCGGTGAAGTGGTCTACTTCAAAGCCCGCGCAACCGTGCTGGCGACCGGCGGTGCAGGCCGTATTTACCAGTCCACCACCAACGCCCACATCAACACCGGTGACGGTGTCGGTATGGCTATCCGCGCGGGCGTGCCGGTGCAGGATATGGAGATGTGGCAGTTCCACCCAACCGGCATCGCCGGTGCAGGCGTGCTGGTAACAGAAGGCTGCCGTGGTGAAGGTGGCTACCTGCTGAATAAACACGGCGAGCGCTTCATGGAGCGTTATGCCCCGAATGCGAAAGACCTGGCGGGTCGTGACGTGGTGGCGCGTTCCATCATGATCGAAATTCGTGAAGGCCGCGGCTGTGACGGCCCTTGGGGTCCACACGCCAAGCTGAAGCTCGACCACCTGGGTAAAGAAGTGCTGGAATCCCGTCTGCCGGGCATCCTGGAACTGTCCCGCACCTTCGCGCACGTCGATCCGGTGAAAGAGCCGATTCCGGTTATCCCAACCTGCCACTACATGATGGGCGGTATTCCGACCAAAGTGACCGGTCAGGCGCTGACCGTGAACGAGCAGGGCGAAGACGTGGTCATTCCTGGCCTGTTCGCGGTGGGTGAAATTGCCTGCGTATCCGTACACGGCGCAAACCGTCTGGGCGGCAACTCGCTGCTGGATCTGGTGGTGTTTGGTCGCGCAGTGGGTCTGCATCTGCAGGAATCCATTGCCGAGCAGGGCGCGCTGCGTGACGCGACCGACGACGAAATTGATGCCTCTCTTGAGCGCCTCAACCGCTGGAACGGCAACCGTAACGGCGAAGATCCGGTGGAAATCCGTAAAGCGCTGCAGGAATGCATGCAGCACAACTTCTCGGTATTCCGCGAAGGCGACGCGATGGCCAAAGGTCTTGAGCAGCTGAAAGCGATCCGCGAGCGTCTGAAAAATGCCCGTCTGGACGACACCTCCAGCGAGTTCAACACCCAGCGCGTTGAGTGCCTGGAGCTGGATAACCTGATGGAAACCGCGTTCGCGACCGCGATGTCGGCAAACTTCCGTACCGAAAGCCGTGGCGCGCATAGCCGCTTCGACTTCCCGGAGCGTGATGACGAAAACTGGCTGTGCCATTCCCTGTATCTGCCAGAGTCGGAAACCATGACGCGTCGTAGCGTCAACATGGAACCGAAACTGCGTCCGGCGTTCCCGCCGAAGATTCGTACTTACTAATGCGGAGACAGGATAATGAAACTCGAATTCTCAGTTTATCGTTATAACCCGGATGTTGACGACGCTCCGCGCATGCAGGATTACACGCTTGAAGCGGAAGAAGGTCGCGACATGATGCTGCTGGATGCCTTAATCCAGCTGAAAGAAAAAGATCCAACCCTGTCGTTCCGCCGCTCCTGCCGTGAAGGGGTGTGTGGCTCTGACGGTGTGAACATGAACGGCAAAAATGGCCTGGCCTGCATCACGCCAATTTCAGCGTTGCAGCGTCCTGGTCAGAAAATTGTTATCCGTCCTCTGCCAGGCCTGCCGGTCGTGCGTGATTTGGTGGTAGACATGGGGCAATTCTATGCACAATATGAGAAGATTAAGCCTTACTTATTGAATAATGGGCAAAATCCACCGGCTCGTGAGCACTTACAGTCTCCTGAGCAGCGTGAAAAACTCGATGGTCTGTACGAGTGTATTCTCTGCGCATGCTGTTCTACGTCCTGCCCGTCGTTCTGGTGGAACCCGGACAAGTTTATCGGCCCGGCCGGTCTGCTGGCTGCCTATCGCTTCCTGATCGATAGCCGCGACACCGAAACCGACAGCCGTCTGGAAGGACTGAGTGACGCTTTCAGCGTATTCCGCTGCCATAGCATCATGAACTGCGTCAGTGTGTGTCCGAAGGGGCTGAACCCGACGCGCGCCATCGGCCATATTAAGTCGATGCTGCTGCAGCGCAGTGCGTAAGTGACGTTGCCGGATGGCGCTGCGCTTATCCGGCCTACGAAACTGTAGGCCCGGCAAGCGTAGCGCCACCGGGCAAAATGCAGAAACCTTTAAAAACTGCCCTGTACTACCCTGAAGTCCAGACAGTTTCTAAAGGTTCCTTCGCGGGCCAAATGAAAAGAGCTCGCAGGTGAACCCCGGCACGTACACGTGGTGTGCGTGGTAGTTTCTACGGCGAAAGTAAGCATAAAAATGCTTAAGGGATCACGATGCAGAACGGCGCAATGAAAGCCTGGCTGGACTCTTCTTACCTCTCTGGTGCCAACCAGAGCTGGATAGAACAGCTCTATGAAGACTTCTTAACCGATCCTGACTCAGTGGACGCAAACTGGCGTTCCATGTTCCAGCAGTTGCCTGGTACAGGGGTCAAACCGGATCAATTCCATTCCAAAACACGTGATTATTTCCGTCGTCTGGCGAAGGATGCCTCACGTTACTCTTCTGCGATTTCCGACCCTGACACCAATGCGAAGCAGGTTAAAGTCCTGCAGCTTATCAACGCTTATCGCTTCCGTGGTCACCAGCATGCGAATCTCGATCCGCTGGGACTGTGGAAACAAGACCGTGTGGCCGATCTCGATCCGGCGTATCACGATCTGACCGAGGCCGATTTCCAGGAAAGCTTTAACGTAGGTTCCTTTGCCATCGGCAAAGACACGATGAAGCTGGGCGATCTGATTGACGCGCTCAAGCAAACCTACTGCGGCTCCATCGGCGCGGAATACATGCACATTACCTCTACCGAAGAGAAGCGCTGGATCCAGCAGCGTATCGAATCCGTAGCGGGCCACGCGACCTTCTCGGCTGACGAGAAAAAACGCTTCCTCAGCGAACTGACCGCAGCGGAAGGCCTTGAGCGCTATCTGGGCGCGAAGTTCCCGGGCGCAAAACGCTTCTCGCTGGAAGGCGGCGACGCCCTGGTGCCGATGCTGAAAGAGCTGATTCGTCACGCAGGCAAGAGCGGCACCCGTGAAGTGGTGCTGGGCATGGCACACCGTGGTCGTCTGAACGTACTGGTCAACGTGCTGGGTAAAAAACCGCAGGACCTGTTCGACGAATTCGCGGGCAAACATAAAGAACACCTCGGCACCGGCGACGTGAAGTACCACATGGGCTTCTCGTCTGATATCGAAACCGAAGGCGGTCTGGTTCACCTGGCGCTGGCGTTTAACCCGTCGCACCTCGAGATCGTCAGCCCGGTGGTTATCGGTTCCGTGCGCGCGCGTCTGGATCGTCTGGACGAGCCGAGCAGCAACAAAGTTCTGCCAATCACCATCCATGGTGATGCGGCGGTGACAGGGCAGGGCGTGGTGCAGGAAACCCTGAACATGTCCAAAGCGCGTGGTTACGAAGTGGGCGGTACCGTTCGCATCGTGATCAACAACCAGGTGGGCTTCACCACCTCTAACCCGCTGGACGCACGTTCTACCCCGTACTGCACCGACATCGGTAAGATGGTTCAGGCGCCGATCTTCCACGTTAACGCGGATGACCCGGAAGCCGTGGCTTTCGTGACCCGCCTGGCGCTGGACTTCCGTAATACCTTCAAACGCGATGTGTTCATTGACCTCTTCTGCTACCGCCGTCACGGCCACAACGAAGCGGATGAGCCAAGTGCAACCCAGCCGCTGATGTACCAGAAAATCAAAAAACACCCGACCCCGCGCAAAATCTATGCTGACAAGCTGGAAAGCGACAAAGTGGCGACGCTGGAAGATGCGACCGAAATGGTCAACCTCTACCGCGACGCACTGGACGCGGGTGAATGCGTAGTGAAAGAGCTGCGCCCGATGAACATGCACTCCTTTACCTGGTCGCCGTACCTCAACCACGAGTGGGATGAGAGCTACCCGAACAAGGTGGAGATGAAGCGCCTGCAGGAGCTGGCTAAACGCATCAGCACCGTGCCGGACGCTATCGAGATGCAGTCTCGCGTGGCGAAAATTTATGCTGACCGTCAGGCCATGGCGGCAGGCGAGAAGCTGTTCGACTGGGGCGGCGCGGAAACGCTGGCTTACGCGACGCTGGTTGACGAAGGCATTCCTGTTCGTCTGTCCGGTGAAGATGCGGGCCGTGGCACCTTCTTCCACCGTCACGCGGTGGTTCACAACCAGTCTAACGGTTCAACCTACACCCCGCTGCAGCACGTGCACAACGGTCAGGGCCAGTTCAAGGTCTGGGACTCCGTACTGTCTGAAGAAGCGGTACTGGCTTTCGAATACGGTTACGCCACGGCAGAACCGCGCACCCTGACCATCTGGGAAGCGCAATTCGGCGACTTCGCCAACGGTGCGCAGGTGGTGATCGACCAGTTCATCTCCTCCGGCGAACAGAAATGGGGCCGTATGTGTGGCCTGGTGATGCTGCTGCCGCACGGCTATGAAGGCCAGGGTCCGGAGCACTCCTCCGCGCGTCTGGAACGTTATCTGCAGCTCTGCGCCGAGCAGAACATGCAGGTTTGCGTGCCGTCGACCCCTGCTCAGGTTTACCACATGCTGCGTCGTCAGGCGCTGCGCGGTATGCGTCGTCCGCTGGTGGTCATGTCGCCGAAATCCCTGCTGCGTCACCCGCTGGCGGTGTCCAGCCTGGAAGAGCTGGCAAATGGTACCTTCCTGCCGGCCATCGGTGAAATTGACGAGCTGGATCCACAGGCCGTGAAGCGTGTGGTGATGTGTTCTGGTAAGGTTTATTACGACCTGCTGGAACAGCGCCGTAAGAACGATCAGAAAGATGTCGCCATCGTGCGTATCGAACAGCTTTATCCGTTCCCGCACCAGGCGGTGCAGGAAGCGCTGAAACCGTACGCTCACGTTCATGATTTTGTCTGGTGCCAGGAAGAGCCGCTCAACCAGGGCGCATGGTACTGCAGCCAGCATCATTTCCGTGAAGTGATTCCATTTGGGTCAGCCCTGCGCTATGCAGGTCGCCCGGCCTCCGCCTCTCCGGCGGTAGGGTATATGTCCGTTCACCAGAAGCAGCAACAAGATCTGGTCAATGACGCGCTGAACGTCGATTAATTAAAGGATACATAATGAGTAGCGTAGATATTCTTGTTCCCGACCTGCCTGAATCTGTAGCAGATGCGACCGTCGCTACCTGGCACAAAAAACCAGGCGATGCCGTTAAGCGCGATGAAGTGCTGGTAGAAATCGAAACTGACAAAGTGGTACTGGAAGTACCGGCTTCGGCGGATGGCGTTCTGGACGCGGTGCTGGAAGACGAAGGCACCACCGTCACCTCTCGTCAGATCCTGGGTCGCCTGCGTGAAGGCAACAGCGCGGGCAAAGAGTCCAGCGCGAAATCTGAAGAGAAAGCCTCTACGCCAGCGCAGCGCCAGCAGGCGTCTCTGGAAGAACAGACCAACGACGCGCTCAGCCCGGCGATCCGTCGCCTGCTGGCGGAACACAGCCTTGACCCGGCAGCCATCAAAGGTACCGGTGTAGGCGGTCGTCTGACCCGCGAAGACATCGACAAGCATCTGGCGAAAGCGCCTGCTCAGGCCGAAGCGAAAGCCCCTGCGGCAGCACCGGCAGCACAGCCTGCTCTGGGCGCACGCAGCGAAAAACGCGTGCCAATGACCCGCCTGCGCAAGCGCGTGGCCGAGCGTCTGCTGGAAGCGAAAAACTCTACCGCGATGCTGACTACCTTCAACGAAGTGAACATGAAGCCAATCATGGACCTGCGTAAGCAGTACGGTGACGCGTTCGAAAAACGTCATGGTATCCGTCTGGGCTTTATGTCCTTCTACGTGAAGGCGGTGGTTGAAGCGCTGAAACGCTACCCGGAAGTGAACGCGTCCATTGATGGCGATGACGTGGTTTACCACAACTACTTCGACGTCAGCATGGCGGTTTCGACCCCACGTGGCCTGGTGACCCCGGTTCTGCGTGATGTGGATACCCTGGGTATGGCCGACATCGAGAAAAACATCAAAGAGCTGGCGGTGAAAGGCCGCGACGGCAAGCTGACCGTAGACGACCTGACCGGCGGTAACTTCACCATTACCAACGGCGGCGTCTTCGGCTCGCTGATGTCTACCCCGATCATTAACCCGCCGCAGAGCGCGATCCTGGGTATGCATGCCATCAAAGATCGTCCCATGGCGGTAGACGGTAAAGTTGAGATCCTGCCGATGATGTACCTGGCGCTCTCTTACGACCACCGCCTGATCGACGGCCGCGAGTCCGTGGGCTTCCTGGTAGCCATTAAAGAGCTGCTCGAAGATCCAACGCGTCTGCTGCTGGACGTCTAGTCACGATTTAGCATCACCTGCCCCGTAGACCGGCACACGCTGTGCCGGTCTACGGGTTTGAAGATAACGATTACCCTGAAGGATGGATAGAACACATGAACTTACATGAATATCAGGCCAAACAGCTGTTTGCCCGGTATGGCTTACCGGCTCCGGTGGGTTATGCCTGTACTACCCCGCGTGAAGCAGAAGAAGCCGCATCTAAAATCGGTTCCGGCCCGTGGGTAGTTAAGTGTCAGGTTCACGCTGGTGGCCGTGGTAAAGCGGGCGGTGTGAAGGTTGTTAAGAGCAAAGAAGAAATTCGTGCGTTTGCTGAACATTGGCTCGGCAAGCGTCTGGTAACCTACCAGACAGATGCGAACGGCCAGCCGGTTAACCAGATCCTGGTTGAAGCGGCAACCGACATCGCGAAAGAGCTGTACCTGGGCGCGGTGGTTGACCGTAGCTCCCGTCGCGTGGTGTTCATGGCATCTACCGAAGGCGGCGTGGAAATCGAAAAAGTGGCGGAAGAGACCCCGCACCTGATCCACAAAGTGGCTATCGATCCGCTGGCAGGCCCAATGCCTTACCAGGGTCGCGAGCTGGCGTTCAAACTGGGTCTGGAAGGCAAGCTGGTTCAGCAGTTCACCAAGATTTTCATGGGCCTGGCGACCATTTTCCTGGAGCGCGATCTGGCGCTGATCGAGATCAACCCGCTGGTGATCACGACCCAGGGCGATCTGATCTGCCTCGACGGCAAGCTGGGCGCTGACGGCAACGCGCTGTTCCGCCAGCCGGATCTGCGCGAAATGCGCGACCAGTCTCAGGAAGACCCGCGTGAAGCACAGGCTGCTCAGTGGGAGCTGAACTACGTGGCGCTGGACGGTAACATCGGCTGCATGGTTAACGGTGCGGGCCTGGCGATGGGCACCATGGACATCGTTAAGCTGCACGGCGGCGAGCCAGCGAACTTCCTCGACGTGGGCGGTGGCGCAACCAAAGAGCGCGTAACCGAAGCGTTCAAAATCATTCTCTCCGACGACAACGTGAAGGCCGTTCTGGTTAACATCTTCGGCGGCATCGTCCGTTGCGACCTGATCGCCGACGGTATCATCGGTGCGGTAGAAGAAGTGGGTGTTAACGTTCCGGTGGTTGTGCGTCTGGAAGGTAACAACGCTGAACTCGGCGCGAAAAAACTGGCTGACAGCGGCCTGAATATTATTGCAGCGAAAAGTCTGACGGATGCAGCTCAGCAGGTTGTTGCCGCAGTGGAGGGGAAATAATGTCAGTTTTAATTAATAAAGATACCAAGGTTATCTGCCAGGGCTTCACCGGTAGCCAGGGGACTTTCCACTCCGAACAGGCGATTGCCTACGGCACGCAGATGGTTGGCGGCGTAACGCCAGGTAAAGGCGGCACCACGCATCTGGGCCTGCCGGTGTTCAACACCGTGCGTGAAGCCGTAGAAGCGACGGGCGCAACCGCAACCGTGATCTACGTTCCGGCGCCGTTCTGCAAAGACTCTATTCTGGAAGCGATCGACGCAGGCATCAAACTGATCATCACCATCACCGAAGGTATCCCAACGCTGGATATGCTGACCGTGAAGGTGAAGCTGGATGAAGCTGGCGTGCGTATGATCGGCCCGAACTGCCCAGGCGTGATCACCCCGGGCGAATGCAAAATCGGCATCATGCCGGGCCACATTCACAAGCCGGGTAAAGTGGGCATCGTGTCCCGTTCCGGTACCCTGACCTATGAAGCGGTTAAGCAGACCACCGACTACGGTTTCGGCCAGTCCACCTGCGTGGGCATCGGCGGTGACCCGATCCCGGGCTCTAACTTCATCGACATCCTGAAGCTGTTCCAGGAAGATCCACAGACCGAAGCGATCGTAATGATCGGTGAGATCGGTGGTAGCGCGGAAGAAGAAGCGGCTGCTTACATCAAAGAACACGTGACCAAGCCAGTTGTGGGTTACATCGCGGGTGTGACCGCGCCGAAAGGCAAGCGTATGGGTCACGCAGGCGCGATCATCGCCGGTGGTAAAGGTACGGCTGATGAGAAATTCGCAGCGCTGGAAGCCGCAGGCGTGAAGACCGTTCGCAGCCTGGCGGATATCGGCGAAGCACTGAAATCCATCATTAAGTAAGTCCTCTCTGCTCCCCGAAAGGGGTGCGTTGCAGTATAAAAATGTCCGTTTCGACATGGTTGGCCGCTGTAAAGCGGCCTTTTTTATTGCCTGCGTCTGGCGACTAGCGTGAACTTGTAATCATCGGTATTGAACACGTTGCGGCTGTATTCAAATACCCGCCCGTCCTTCAGAAACCCGCGGGAGACTTTTTCCAGGATCGGCTTTGCCGGATCGAGCGACAGCGCGGCGATCGCCTCCTCTGACGGCATGATCGGCACCAGCTCCTGCTCGCTGCGATCGATAACCAGCTTTTTGATCTGCTCAACGTAGTGGTATTTCGAATTCTCCATCACTTCCCAGGTGAGGTCGGGGAACATGGCCAGCGGCATCCACGTTTCTTCCAGATTTACCGGTTTTTGTTTGATAAAGCGGACGCGTTTAACGTGCCAGACTTTATCGTCATGAGAGAGATTCAGCTTTTCGGCAAGTTTTGCATCGGCTTTCAGCACTTCGAAAATGCTCACCTCACTGTGGGTATCCACGTTCCGGTCCGCCAGTTTTTCGTAAAACCCGGTGAGCTGGTAAATGTCGTAATTGACGCGCTCTTCTTTTACGTAGGTGCCGCTGCCCTGAATGCTCTCGACGATCTGCTCTTCCGTAAGCAGCTTCAGCGCCTGTCTCACCGTGACGCGACTCACGTTGAATGCCTCCTGAAGGCTGGATTCCGTCGGTAACGCATCGCCAGGCTTTAACTCTCCCGCACTGATTTTTACGCGAAGCGCATCGGCTATTTGCCGGTACATCGGTTTGTTACCCATCGAATCTGCCTTTCTAGTACCTTTTCATGGAATTATGCCTCCCGCTTAAAATTTGTAAATAATACAACTTAAATACAAATTTGCGTTGTTAGTGAAAATGATCACATAAATGTATTGTATGACCTGCCACAATTGCCGCCAGACAATAACAACGTATGTGTGAGGATCTTATGAACCTGACGACTCTGACCCACACCAGTGCTGTCTGCGTGCAGGCACACTATGCCAGCCGTGATGAGGCCATTCGCCAGCTTACAATGCGGCTGGTGGCGCTGGGCAAAATTACCGATGGCGATGTATTTCTGGCGGAGGTCTACCGCCGCGAATCTCAGGGGCCAACCGCCCTGGGTGAAGGGCTGGCTGTCCCGCATGGTAAATCGAACGCGGTGAACGAAGCGGCTTTTGCGGTTGCTACGCTGCGCGAACCGCTGGAGTGGGAGGGGGTGGACGGCCCTGAACGCGTAGAGCTGATCGTCCTGCTTGCCATCCCGCCAGCTGAAGCGGGATCCACGCATATCCAGGTGCTGACGGCGCTGACGTCTCGCCTGGCCGATGATGTCCTCCGGGAACGCGTTATGGCTGCAGCGACGGCGGAGGATCTGCTTGATGCGCTGAACGGTGTCTCGAAGGAAGACGAGGCTGATACGCCGGTGAATGCACCAACCGTCGTCTGTGTCACCGCCTGTCCGGCCGGGATCGCGCATACCTATATGGCCGCAGAGTACCTGGAGAAAGCGGGACGTAAGCTCGGCGTCAACGTGGTGGTCGAAAAGCAGGGGGCGAACGGCATCGAAGGGCGAATTACTGCCCAGCAGTTGCTGGAGGCGAAAGCGTGTATTTTTGCCGCTGAAGTGGCGATCAAAGAGAGCGAGCGCTTTCAGGGGATCCCCGCCATTTCCGTTCCCGTTGCGGAACCCCTGCGTCATGCTGAAGCGTTGATTGAGCGCGCGCTGGCGCTAAAGCCTTCTACCGATGCGCGCCATGCGCAGGTCGATACCGAAACGAAAAAGCGCGTTAAAACTGAACTCAAGCAGGCGCTTCTCAGCGGCATCTCTTTTGCGGTGCCGCTGATCGTCGCCGGCGGTACGGTGCTGGCCGTATCGGTGCTGCTGGCGCAAATCCTGGGCCTGCAGCACCTGTTTGACCAGGAAAACTCGTGGCTGTGGATGTACCGCAAGCTTGGCGGCGGCATGCTCGGCATTTTGATGGTGCCTGTCCTGTCGGCCTACACCGCCTACTCGCTGGCGGATAAAACCGCGCTGACGCCGGGCTTTGCGGCCGGTCTGGCTGCCAACATGATCGGCTCCGGTTTTCTCGGCGCTATCGTCGGTGGGCTGATCGCGGGCTATCTGATGCGCTGGGTGAAAAACCACATCCGGCTCAGTAGCCGCTACAACGGCTTTCTGACTTTTTATCTCTATCCGGTGATTGGCGTGCTGGGCGCGGGCAGCCTGATGCTGTTTGTGATTGGCGAACCGGTGGCCTGGCTCAATAACACGCTCACCGTCTGGCTTAACGGTCTCTCCGGCGCGAATGCGCTGCTTCTGGGGGCAATCCTCGGGTTTATGTGCTCATTCGATTTGGGCGGCCCGGTCAACAAAGCCTCTTACGCGTTTTGCCTGGGGGCGATGGCGAACGGGGTATACGGTCCCTATGCCATCTTTGCCTCCGTCAAAATGGTCTCAGCCTTCACCGTCACGGCGTCAACGATGCTGGCACCGAAGCTGTTTAAGTCGTTTGAAATTGAAACCGGTAAATCGACCTGGCTGCTCGGCCTCGCGGGCATTACCGAAGGGGCGATTCCGATGGCGATTGAAGATCCGCTTCGCGTCATTGGCTCATTTGTACTCGGATCCATGGTGACAGGCGCGGCTGTCGGTGCGATGGGGATCGGGTTGTCTACGCCGGGGGCCGGGATTTTCTCTCTCTTTTTACTTCACGATGCCGGGTTGGGCGGTGTGGTTGCTGCGGCGGGCTGGTTTGGCGCGGCGCTGGTGGGTACCGCTATCTCCACCCTGGTTCTGCTGCTCTGGCGACGCCAGGCGGTAAAAAAGGGCAACTACGTCACTGAAGACGCCTTATCGTAAAAACGCACAAACAGGAAACGAAGATGAAAGCTGTATCTCGCGTTCATATCACGCCGCATATGCACTGGGACCGTGAGTGGTACTTCACCACCGAAGAGTCGCGTATTCTTCTGGTCAATAATATGGAAGAGATCCTGACCCGGCTGGAGCAGGATGATGAGTACAAATACTATGTTCTCGATGGACAGACGGCTGTTCTGGAGGATTATTTTGCCGTTGTGCCCGAAAACCGCTCTCGCGTGAAGGCGCTTGTCGAGCGTGGAAAGCTGATTATCGGCCCCTGGTATACCCAGACCGATACCACGATCGTGAGCGGCGAGTCGATTGTCCGCAACCTGATGTACGGCATCCGGGATTGTATGGCCTTCGGCGAGCCGATGAAGATCGGCTATCTGCCGGATTCGTTTGGCATGTCCGGCCAGCTTCCGCATATCTATAACGGGTTTGGCATTACCCGCACGATGTTCTGGCGCGGTTGTTCTGAACGCCACGGGACCGATAAAACCGAATTTCTCTGGCAGAGCCAGGACGGCAGTGAAGTGACGGCACAGGTGCTGCCGCTGGGCTACGCGATTGGTAAGTACTTACCGGAGGACGAAGCGGGGCTGCGAAAACGGCTCGACAGCTATTTCGAGGTTCTGGAAAAGGCGTCCGTCACCAAAGCGATTTTGCTGCCCAACGGCCACGACCAGATGCCGCTGCAGCAGAACATTTTCGCGGTGATGGAGAAGCTGCGTGAAATCTATCCGCAGCGTCTATTTGTGATGAGCCGGTTTGAGGAGGTCTTTGATCGCATCGACGCGCACCGCGACGATCTGGCGACCTTAAAAGGCGAGTTTATCGACGGGAAATACATGCGCGTGCACCGGACCATCGGCTCCACGCGCATGGATATCAAAATCGCCCATGCGCGTATTGAGAACAAAATTGTCAATATCCTTGAGCCGCTGGCGACGCTTGCCTGGACGCTGGGCTTCAACTACCACCACGGCCTGCTGGAGAAGATGTGGAAAGAGATCCTCAAAAACCACGCTCACGACAGCATCGGCTGCTGCTGCAGCGACAAGGTGCATCGCGAGATTGTCTCCCGCTTCGAGCTGGCTGAGGACATGGCAGACAACCTGGCGCGTTTCTATATGCGCAAGATTGTCGACAACATGCCGCAAAGCGATGCCGATAAGCTGGTGATGTTTAACCTGATGCCCTGGCCGCGTGAGGAGGTGATGAACACCACGATTCGACTGCGCGCCAGCCAGTTCCGTCTGCGGGATGACAAAGGCAACGAGATCCCGTATTTCATCCGCAGCGCGCGCGAGCTCGACCCGGGCCTCATTGACCGACAAATTGTTCACTACGGCAATTACGAACCGTTTATGGAGTTTGATATTCAGCTCAGCCAGATATTGCCGTCGATGGGCTACCGTACGCTGTTTATCGAACCTAACGTGGCCGGGAAGGCGCTCTCTCCGGGGGAAAATACCGCCTCCTTACTTGAAAACGCCTTCTGGCAGATTGACGTAAATGACGACGGTTCGCTGCGCCTGCGCGACAAAGAAACCGGGCTTATTTATGACCGCGTGCTGGAAATCGAAGAGAGCTCGGATGATGGCGATGAGTACGACTACTCGCCTTCGCGGGAAGAGTGGAGACTCACTTCCGCGCAGGGCGAGCATGAATTTGAGGTTACGCATGAAGGCTGGCAGAGCAGGGCAGTTATCCGCCATCGAATCGCCGTTCCGGCGAACCTGGCGGAACGCGCGGCGCGCCAGCGAAACGGCTACCTCGACGCTGAATTTGAAATTACGCTAAGCCGCAACAGCAGACGCATTGACGTGGCGGTGCGCCTGGATAATCAGGCCGACGACCACCGCGTTCGCGTGCTCATCCCAACGCCGTTTGCGACCCGGGAGGTGTTAGCGGATACGCAGTTTGGCACGATCTCTCGTCCGGTGCAGGACGCGGCGATGCAAAACTGGCAGGAGGAGGGGTGGAAAGAAGCGCCGGTTCCCGTCTGGAATTTACTCAACTACGCCGTCCTGCAGGAAAAACGAAACGGGCTTGCGCTATTTACCGAGGGGCTGCGTGAATTTGAAGTCGTGGGCGATGAACAAAAAGCATTTGCTCTGACCTTGCTGCGCGGCGTGGGGGTACTCGGCAAAGAAGATCTGCTCCTGCGCCCCGGCAGACCATCCGGTATCAAAATGCCGGTCCCGGACGCTCAGGTGCGTGGTCCGCTAAGCTGTCGCTTTAGCCTCTTCAGCTTCAGCGGCACGCCGGAAAACGCGGGTGTCGCGCAGCAGGCTCAATCGTGGTTAACGCCGGTGCAGTGTTATAACAAGATCCCCTGGGATGCAATGAAGCTGAATCGCGCGTCGTTGACCACGCCGGAAAGTTACAGCCTGTTAGCGCTTTCGCCAACGGGATGCGTACTCAGTGCGATCAAAAAAGCGGAAGATCGTGATGAGCTCATTCTTCGTCTGTTCAACCCTTCACAGTCCAGCGCATGTGACGTGACGCTATCCGTCAATCCGGCGGTGAAGCGGTGCTGCGAAACGGACATGAATGAACGGCTGATGGACCACGGTGAAGACGAAGGGATTGTCGGGGCGTTCAGACCGGGACAGTCGCGAACCTTTAGCCTTCTTCTTGCCTGAGAATCGCTGATATCATTAAAAGGCTGCACTGTTTGCGGCCTTTTTCATTAAATAGTCACCCCGCGGTGTTAAGTTATGGGGTGACAAAAGTAAAATAAATGTAATTGCGAAGGGTTGCATAAATGCCGTGGAAAAATAACCCGGCCCGACTATGCTTTATTGTTTGCTGCGCATCGAAATGAGGCTTTTGTTTCGCGTTAATTAAAATCACTACTGTTTATATTTTTTTTCGTCTTCGATAACCAATCACATCTTTACATGCACATATCATTAACATGGTTTTTACCATTCTCACCACGATTAAACATAGTTAACATCAAGGTTTGTTTTTGATTTAAATCAAAGTTTAATCCTTGGAAAAAGGTGCTGAAAAGCGCTAAATTGTTCCCGATCAAAATGGCCGAAAAGTGGTAATTTTGCTATAAATTGATCACCGTCGAAAAACGTAAATGTGATTCAATAAAAACCTGTTTATTGTAAGGGTTTTGCAGCGTATTATATTTGCGGTATCAATTTGAGTTTTTTATTAACGTATTTGTAACCTCACGTCATCGTTTTTATCCTCCTTCAGGGTAATAACGACGACAAGGATGCGAATAATTTGTATTGGGGCATGCGTGTGGATCTCTTTCTGACGGGGTTCACTCTCGGAGTCTTCATGCGATGAGCAAGGAGTCATGATGTTAGATATAGTCGAACTGTCGCGCTTACAGTTTGCCTTGACCGCGATGTACCACTTCCTGTTTGTGCCACTGACGCTCGGTATGGCGTTCCTGCTGGCCATCATGGAAACGGTATACGTTCTCTCCGGCAAACAGATTTATAAAGATATGACCAAGTTCTGGGGCAAGTTGTTTGGTATCAACTTCGCACTGGGCGTGGCAACCGGTCTGACCATGGAGTTCCAGTTCGGGACTAACTGGTCTTACTATTCCCACTATGTAGGGGATATCTTCGGTGCGCCGCTGGCCATTGAAGGTCTGATGGCATTCTTCCTTGAATCCACCTTTGTAGGTCTGTTCTTCTTCGGTTGGGACCGTCTGGGTAAAGTCCAGCATATGGCGGTGACCTGGCTGGTGGCATTAGGTTCGAACCTGTCCGCGCTGTGGATCCTGGTCGCGAACGGCTGGATGCAGAACCCTATCGCGTCTGATTTCAACTTCGAAACCATGCGTATGGAGATGGTCAGCTTTGCCGAGCTGGTCCTGAACCCGGTTGCTCAGGTTAAATTCGTTCACACCGTCGCCTCTGGCTATGTGTGCGGCGCGATGTTTGTACTGGGTATCAGTTCTTACTACATGCTGCGCGGTCGTGACTTCGCGTTCGCCAAGCGCTCCTTTGCTATCGCTGCAAGCTTCGGTATGGCTGCGATTCTCTCCGTTATTGTTCTGGGTGATGAATCCGGTTACGAAATGGGTGACGTGCAGAAAACCAAACTGGCCGCTATCGAAGCCGAATGGGAAACCCAGCCGGCACCTGCTGCCTTTACGCTGTTCGGTATTCCCGATCAGGACGCGCAGGAAAACCGCTTCGCTATTCAAATCCCTTACGCGCTGGGTATCATCGCCACCCGTTCTGTTGATAAGCAGGTGACGGGTCTGAAAGAGCTGATGGTGCAGCACGAAGAGCGTATCCGTAACGGTATGAAAGCCTACTCGCTGCTGGAACAGCTGCGTGCCGGTTCTACCGACCAGGCCGTTCGCGATCAGTTTAACGACGTGAAGAAAGATCTGGGTTACGGTCTGCTGCTGAAGCGTTATACCCCGAACGTTTCTGATGCGACGGAAGCGCAGATCCAGATGGCAACCAAAGACTCAATTCCACGCGTTGCGCCACTGTACTTCGCATTCCGTATCATGGTGGGCTGCGGCATCATCATGCTGCTGATCATTGCGGCGTCCTTCTGGTCCGTGATTCGCAACCGCATCGGCGAGAAAAAATGGCTGCTGCGCACCGCGCTGTACGGTATTCCACTGCCGTGGATCGCGATTGAGTCCGGCTGGTTTGTGGCGGAATATGGCCGTCAGCCATGGGCGATCGGTGAGGTGCTGCCAACGGCGGTAGCGAACTCGTCCCTGACCGCAGGCGACCTGATCTTCTCCATGCTGCTGATTTGTGGTCTGTACACCCTGTTCCTGGTGGCTGAACTGTTCCTGATGTTCAAGTTCGCGCGCCTTGGCCCAAGCAGCCTGAAAACCGGTCGCTATCACTACGAGCAGTCCACTGCGACTACTCAGCCGGCACGCTAAGACAGGAGTCATCAAATGATCGATTATGAAGTATTGCGTTTTATCTGGTGGCTGCTGGTTGGCGTTCTGCTGATCGGTTTCGCCGTCACGGATGGTTTCGACATGGGGGTGGGGATGCTCACCCGTTTCCTCGGTCGTAATGACACCGAGCGTCGAATCATGATCAATTCCATCGCCCCGCACTGGGACGGTAACCAGGTGTGGCTGATCACCGCAGGCGGCGCGCTGTTCGCTGCCTGGCCGATGGTCTACGCGGCTGCGTTCTCCGGTTTCTATGTGGCGATGATTCTGGTGCTGGCCTCTTTATTCTTCCGTCCGGTCGGTTTCGACTACCGTTCGAAGATTGAAGATACCCGCTGGCGCAACATGTGGGACTGGGGCATCTTCATCGGTAGCTTCGTTCCACCGCTGGTGATCGGCGTGGCGTTCGGTAACCTGCTGCAGGGCGTACCGTTCCACCTGGACGAATACATGCGTCTTTACTATACCGGTAACTTCTTCCAGCTGCTGAATCCGTTTGGTCTGCTGGCCGGTGTCGTCAGCGTGGCGATGATCATCACTCAGGGCGCAACCTACCTGCAGATGCGTACCGTAGGCGAGCTGCATCTGCGCTCCCGCGCGACGGCTCAGGTTGCTGCGCTGGTTACGCTGGTCTGCTTCGCGCTGGCCGGTGTGTGGGTGGTGTACGGCATTGATGGCTACGTGGTGACGTCTGCCATTAACCACACCGCACCGTCTAACCCGCTGACCAAAGAAGTGGCGCGTCAGGCGGGAGCATGGCTGGTGAACTTCAACAATACCCCTGTGCTGTGGGCGATCCCGGCGCTGGGCGTGCTGCTGCCGCTGCTGACCATGTTGACGTCTCGTCTGGAAAAAGGCGCGCTGGCGTTCGTGTTCTCTTCACTGACTCTGGCATGCATCATCCTGACGGCGGGTATTGCGATGTTCCCATTCGTCATGCCATCCAGCACCATGCTGAATGCTAGCCTGACCATGTGGGATGCAACGTCCAGCCATATGACGCTGAACCTGATGACGTATGTTGCTTGCGTGTTCGTTCCGATTGTTCTGGCCTACACCATCTGGTGTTACTGGAAAATGTTCGGCCGCATCACGAAAGAACATATCGAAAGCAACACCCACTCTATGTATTAAGTAAGGAGCTGAATATGTGGTATTTCGCATGGATTTTAGGGACGCTTCTTGCCTGTGCATTTGGTGTCATCACTGCCCTGGCGCTTGAGCACGTAGAAGCGACCAAAGCGGGTGAAGAAAAACACTGATGAATATTATCGCGAAACTTTACGCGGTAATGGATAAGCGCCCGTTACGGGCGCTTTCTTTAGTGATGGCATTACTGCTGGCAGGCTGTATCTTCTGGGACCCTTCGCGCTTTGCAGCGAAAACCAGCGAGCTTGAAATCTGGCACGGCTTCCTCATTATGTGGGCGGTGTGCGCAGGTGTGATCCACGGCGTGGGCTTTCGTCCGAAAGCCGTTCACTGGCAGGGAATTTTTTGCCCGCTAATCGCCGATCTGGTGCTACTCGCCGGTTTGATTTTCTTCTTCTTCTGAATAAGAAATGTCCGTTAACGTTATGGGCTTACCCGAGCCCATAAAAATTTACTCTCCGTTTACTTTCCCCCATTCCAAACCATCTTTCCCGCGCGTATAGTAGCGAAGTTTAAAAGCTCTAACTTTTGTTGCATTACTGGGATGTAAAGTGAATACAACGCTGTTTCGATGGCCGGTTCGTGTCTATTACGAAGATACCGATGCCGGTGGTGTGGTTTACCACGCCAGCTACGTTGCTTTTTATGAACGGGCACGCACAGAGATGCTGCGCCATCATCACTTTAGTCAACAGATGCTGTTGGCTGAGCGAGTTGCCTTCGTGGTACGCAAGATGACGCTTGAGTATTTTGCGCCTGCCAGACTCGACGATATGCTCGAAGTCCAAACTGAAATTACATCAATGCGCGGGACCTCACTGGTTTTCACGCAGCGGATAGTCAACGCAGAGAATACCGTACTGAACTCAGCTGAAGTGCTGATTGTTTGTGTTGATCCAACCATAATGAAGCCTCGTGCGCTTCCTAAGTCTATTGTCGCGGAGTTTAAGTAGTGACTGACATGAATATCCTTGATTTGTTCCTGAAGGCAAGCCTTCTGGTTAAACTTATCATGTTGATTTTGATTGGTTTTTCAATCGCATCCTGGGCCATCATCATCCAGAGAACGCGTATCCTCAATGCCGCTGGCCGTGAGGCTGAAGCGTTTGAAGATAAGTTCTGGTCGGGCATTGAGCTTTCTCGTCTGTACCAGGAGAGCCAGGGACGTCGTGAAAACCTGACCGGCTCCGAGCAAATTTTCTATAGCGGCTTCAAAGAGTTCGCCCGTCTGCATCGTGCAAACAATCATGCGCCTGAAGCGGTGGTGGAAGGTGCCTCGCGCGCGATGCGCATTTCGATGAACCGCGAGCTGGAAAACCTTGAAACGCATATTCCGTTCCTCGGTACTGTCGGTTCCATCAGCCCGTATATCGGCCTGTTTGGTACCGTGTGGGGGATCATGCACGCCTTTATCGCGCTGGGCGCGGTGAAGCAGGCCACGTTGCAGATGGTTGCACCGGGTATCGCTGAAGCACTGATTGCGACCGCTATCGGTCTGTTTGCGGCAATTCCTGCGGTTATGGCTTACAACCGTCTGAACCAGCGCGTGAACAAACTGGAACTGAACTACGACAACTTTATGGAAGAGTTCACTGCGATTCTGCACCGTCAGGCGTTTACCAGCACCGAGAGCAACAAGGGGTAAACCATGGCCAGATCGCGTGGACGAGGTCGTCGCGAGCTCAAGTCCGAAATCAATATCGTTCCGCTGCTGGACGTCCTGCTGGTACTGCTGCTGATCTTCATGGCAACAGCGCCAATCATTACCCAGAGCGTGGAAGTGGATCTGCCGGATGCGACAGAATCACAGGCTGTGAGCACCAATGACGATCCTCCGGTTATCATTGAGGTTTCCGGCGTAGGGCAATACAGCGTCGTGGTAGAAAAAGATCGTATGGATCAGCTGCCACCTGAGCAGGTTATTGCCGAAGCGCAGCGTCGCCTGGAGTCAAATCCGAAAACGGTCTTCTTAATCGGTGGCGCGAAAGACGTACCCTACGATGAAATTATTAAAGCGCTGAACTTGCTACATAGTGCGGGTGTTAAGTCAGTTGGCTTAATGACCCAACCTATTTGATCATCCGCGTAGTTTTTGGGAACCGATAGTGTCAAAGGCAACCGAACAGAACGACAAGCTTAAGCGAGCGATAATCGTCTCCGCAGTGCTGCACGTTATTCTCTTTGCAGCGCTGATCTGGAGTTCGTTCGACGAGCATATTGATGCATCAGCCGGCGGCGGTGGAGGATCTTCCATTGACGCCGTCATGGTGGATCCCGGTGCGGTAGTACAGAACTATAATCGCCAACAGCAGCAGAAGGCGAGTGCAAAACGGGCTGAAGAGCAGCGTGAAAAACAGGCGCAACAGCAAGCGGAAGAACTGCGTGAAAAGCAGGCTGCCGAGCAGGAACGTCTGAAGCAGCTTGAAAAAGAACGTTTGCAGGCGCAGGAAGCCGCGAAAGCGCAGGCAGAGCAGCAGAAACAAGCCGAAGAGGCCGCGAAAAAAGCACAGGAACAGCAAAAGCAGGCGGAAGAGGCGGTAGCAAAAGCCGCAGCGGACGCGAAAGCACAGGCTGATGCCCAGGCGAAATTAGCGGCAGAAGCGGCGAAGAAAGCGGCTGCTGACGCCCAGAAGAAAGCGGAAGCCGAAGCGGCGAAGAAAGCGGCCGCTGATGCTCAGAAGAAAGCGGAAGCCGAAGCCGCGAAGAAAGCCGCAGCTGATGCTCAGAAGAAAGCAGAAGCGGAAGCCGCGAAGAAGGCCGCTCAGGAAGCAGAGAAGAAAGCTGCTGCCGAGGCCGCGAAGAAAGCGGCTGCTGCAGAGAAAGCAGCAGCAGAAAAAGCCGCGGCAGAAAAAGCCGCAGCTGCCGAAAAAGCCGCTGCTGACAAAAAAGCTGCAGCTGAGAAGGCCGCTGCCGATAAGAAAGCTGCAGCTGAAAAAGCGGCTGCTAAAAAGGCTGCCGCCGCTGAAAAAGCCGCTGCTGCCGCAGGGGTTGACGATCTGCTGGGCGATTTGAGCTCCGGTAAGAATGCGCCGAAAACGGGCGGTGGGGCGAAAGGAAACAACGCAGCGCCGACCGGAAGTGGTAACACTAAGAGTAACGGTGCGACAGGGGCTGAAATCAACGGTTATGCCGCGCAGATTAAATCCGCTATTGAAAGCCGATTCTATGATGCGTCTTCCTATACCGGTAAAACGTGTACGTTGCGTATAAAACTGGCTCCGGACGGCATGCTGCTGGATATTAAGTCTGAAGGTGGCGACCCGGCTTTATGTACTGCGGCCCTGGCTGCAGCGCGTCAGGCGAAGATGCCTAAACCGCCTTCGCAGGCAGTCTACGAAGTCTTCAAAAATGCGCCGCTGGACTTCAAACCTTAAGTTACATTTTCCCCGTGCAAACGGGGAAAAATAGACCAGGTTTAGTCACAGGGTGCGGGTAGTTTTGTCTATTTGAGTTTGTTAACATTCTGCTAAATTATCGTGGGTAAGGTTACCCGGATAAGGGAGATATGATGAAGCAGGCATTACGTGTAGCATTTAGTTTTTTAATGCTGTGGGCAGCAGTACTGCACGCAGAAGTACGTATCGAGATCACCCAGGGGGTGGACTCGGCACGCCCAATCGGTGTTGTTCCGTTCCAGTGGGCCGGTCCTGGCGCTGCACCTGAAGATGCCGGTGGCATCGTGGCGGCTGACCTGCGTAACAGCGGTAAATTCAACCCGTTAGATCGTTCTCGCCTGCCTCAGCAGCCGGGTAGCGCGCAGGAAGTTCAGCCTGCAGCATGGTCTGCACAGGGTATTGATGCCGTGGTTGTGGGTCAGGTTACCCCTAATCCGGACGGTTCTTACAACGTGGCCTGGCAGCTGGTGGATACCGGCGGTGCACCAGGTACCGTTCTGGCCCAGAACTCTTACAAGGTCACTAAGCAGTACCTGCGCTACGCGGCACACGCTGCCAGCGATGCGGTATTTGAAAAACTGACCGGCATTAAAGGTGCGTTCCGTACCCGTATCGCGTACGTGGTGCAGACCAACGGTGGTCAATTCCCGTATGAGCTGCGCGTATCTGATTACGATGGCTACAACCAGTTCCTGGTGAAACGCTCTTCGCAGCCACTGATGTCTCCAGCCTGGTCTCCGGACGGTTCTAAGCTGGCGTATGTGACCTTCGAAAGCGGCCGTTCTGCGCTGGTTATCCAGACGCTGGCAAACGGTGCGGTTCGTCAGGTGGCGTCTTTCCCACGTCACAACGGTGCGCCTTCGTTCTCTCCAGACGGCTCTAAACTGGCGTTTGCGTTGTCTAAAACCGGTAGCCTGAACCTGTACGTGATGGACATTGGCTCTGGCCAGATCCGTCAGGTGACCGACGGTCGCAGCAACAACACCGAACCTTCATGGTTCCCGGACAGTCAAAACCTGGCGTTTACCTCTGACCAGGCCGGCCGTCCACAAATCTACAAAGTCAATATTAACGGCGGTGCTCCGCAGCGTATTACCTGGGAAGGTTCTCAGAACCAGAACTCAGACGTGAGCAGCGACGGTAAATTTATGGTAATGGTCAGCTCCAACGGCGGGCAGCAGCACATTGCCAAACAAGATCTGGTAGCGGGTGGCGTGCAAGTTCTGTCGTCAACGTTCCTGGATGAAACGCCAAGTCTGGCACCTAACGGCACTATGGTAATCTACAGCTCTTCTCAGGGGATGGGATCTGTGCTGAATCTGGTTTCTACAGATGGGCGTTTCAAAGCGCGTATTCCGGCAACTGATGGACAGGTAAAATCACCTGCCTGGTCGCCGTATCTGTAAATAATAATTAATTGATTACTAAAGGAATCATAGAAATGCAACTGAACAAAGTGCTGAAGGGGCTGATGATCGCTCTGCCTGTAATGGCAATCGCAGCGTGTTCTTCTAACAAGAACGCCAGCAATGACCAGAGCGGCGAAGGCATGATGGGTGCCGGCACCGGTATGGACGCGAACGGCAATGGCAACATGTCTTCTGAAGAGCAGGCGCGTCTTCAGATGCAGCAGCTGCAGCAGAACAACATCGTTTACTTCGATCTGGATAAATACGACATCCGTTCTGACTTCGCTGCGATGCTGGATGCGCACGCTAACTTCCTGCGTAGCAACCCATCTTACAAAGTCACCGTAGAAGGTCACGCGGACGAACGTGGTACCCCAGAGTACAACATCTCCCTGGGTGAACGTCGTGCTAACGCTGTTAAAATGTACCTGCAGGGTAAAGGCGTTTCTGCTGACCAGATCTCCATCGTTTCTTACGGTAAAGAAAAACCTGCAGTACTGGGTCACGACGAAGCGGCTTACTCCAAAAACCGTCGTGCCGTACTGGTTTACTAAGAGAATTGCATGAGCAGTAACTTCAGACATCATCTGTTGAGTCTGTCGTTACTGGTTGGAATAGCGGCCCCCTGGGCCGCTTTTGCTCAGGCACCAATCAGTAGTGTCGGCTCAGGCTCGGTAGAAGACCGGGTCACTCAACTCGAGCGTATTTCTAACGCTCACAGCCAGCTTTTAACCCAACTCCAGCAACAACTTTCCGATAACCAGAATGATATTGACTCTCTCCGCGGTCAGATTCAGGAAAGCCAGTATCAGCTTAATCAGGTTGTGGAACGTCAGAAGCAAATCTTGTTGCAGATAGATAGCCTGAGCAGCGGTGGTGGTGCAGCAGCGCAACCAGCCGCAGGCGATCAGAGCGGTGCGGCGACGTCTACGCCAGCGCCATCTGCTGATACGTCTGCCTCAACAGGCGCGCCTGTACAGAGCGGTGACGCGAATACGGACTACAATGCGGCCATTGCCCTGGTGCAGGATCAATCTCGTCAGGATGACGCGATTGCTGCGTTTCAGAGCTTTGTTAAGAAATACCCTGATTCCACTTATCAGCCAAATGCCAATTACTGGCTCGGTCAGTTGAATTACAACAAGGGTAAAAAGGACGATGCGGCGTTTTATTTTGCCTCAGTGGTGAAAAATTACCCAAAATCGCCGAAAGCGCCAGATGCGATGTATAAGGTTGGCGTGATCATGCAGGACAAAGGCGACACGGCGAAAGCCAAAGCGGTTTATCAGCAGGTGGTCGCAAAATTCCCGGGTACCGAAGGTGCTAAGCAGGCGCAAAAACGTCTGAATTCGATGGGATGATTATAGCATGACCAGAAATCGCGTTATTTCTGGTCGTGCAGCATGATTACTAAGCAGTTAAGTGATCTTCATCGAAATTTTTGTTGCGCAGAATTCTTAAATCAGTAATATATGCCGCCGTTGCCACGGGATATCAAACAACGTGAAAGCAGCATAAAAGTGGGTCGTTAGCTCAGTTGGTAGAGCAGTTGACTTTTAATCAATTGGTCGCAGGTTCGAATCCTGCACGACCCACCACTTAACGCAGTTCCGGCAGTACAGAGTGGGTGATTAGCTCAGTTGGTAGAGCATCTCCTTTACACGGAGGGGGTCGGCGGTTCGAGCCCGTCATCACCCACCACTCGGGTCGTTAGCTCAGTTGGTAGAGCAGTTGACTTTTAATCAATTGGTCGCAGGTTCGAATCCTGCACGACCCACCACTTTAAAGTGGTACCGAGTAAAAATCTTCGAAGTCAGCACCCGAATGGGTCGTTAGCTCAGTTGGTAGAGCAGTTGACTTTTAATCAATTGGTCGCAGGTTCGAATCCTGCACGACCCACCACTTCGAAGAAAAAAATCCCGCAAGGGGTCGTTAGCTCAGTTGGTAGAGCAGTTGACTTTTAATCAATTGGTCGCAGGTTCGAATCCTGCACGACCCACCAGTGTAGAAAGGCGCCCTAAAGGCGCCTTTTTGCTATCTGCGGTACAACAAATGCTCCGCCCATCTATTCCCGGTGACTTTTCACGCCAGATTCGCTATCTTGTTTAGTATACAAAACACAATTGCCACGCGTTTTGCTATGTCAGGCAAATGAAAGGCAATATTGTTAAGCCCGTAAAACGAGAAGCCATAATGAGTGTGATGTTTGATCCTGAAGCCGCAATCTATCCGTTTCCGCCTAAGCCTGTCCCGCTGAGCCAGGACGAAAAGCAGTTCTACCGCGAGAAGATTAAACGTCTTCTTAAAGAGCGCGACGCGGTGATGGTGGCCCATTACTACACCGACCCGGAAATTCAGCAGCTGGCGGAAGAGACCGGCGGCTGCATTTCTGACTCACTGGAGATGGCGCGCTTCGGTGCACGACATCCCGCTTCCACGCTGCTGGTGGCCGGCGTGCGTTTTATGGGCGAAACGGCAAAGATCCTGAGCCCGGAAAAAACCATTCTGATGCCCACGCTTAACGCGGAGTGTTCCCTGGATCTCGGCTGTCCGATTGACGAATTCACGGCCTTCTGTGATGCCCACCCTGACCGGACCGTGGTGGTTTACGCGAACACGTCGGCAGCAGTGAAAGCGCGGGCAGACTGGGTGGTCACGTCAAGCATCGCCGTTGAGCTGATTGAACATCTGGACAGCCTGGGTGAGAAGATTATCTGGGCGCCTGATCGCCATCTCGGCAACTATGTTCAGAAGCAGACGGGGGCTGACGTACTCTGCTGGCAGGGCGCCTGTATCGTTCATGATGAGTTCAAGACGCAGGCGCTGGCGCGCATGAAGGCGCTTTATCCTGACGCCGCCATTCTTGTGCACCCTGAATCTCCGCAGTCGATTGTCGGCATGGCGGATGCGGTGGGTTCAACCAGCCAGCTTATTAACGCGGCCAGAACGTTGCCTCACAAGCAGCTTATCGTGGCGACCGATCGCGGTATCTTCTACAAGATGCAGCAGGCCGTGCCGGAGAAAGAGCTTCTCGAAGCGCCTACCGCAGGCGAGGGGGCAACGTGCCGCAGCTGTGCGCATTGCCCGTGGATGGCGATGAACGGCCTGAAAGCGATTGCCGAAGGGTTAGAAACCGGTGGTGCGGCGCATGAAATCCACGTGGATGCTGGCCTGCGTGAAGGCGCGTTAATTCCGCTTAACCGCATGCTGGATTTTGCGGCTACACTACGTACTTAATTCACTACGCCCCGGGGAAAAGATGGATTTTTTTAGCACACAGAACATTCTGGTTCATATACCGATTGGTGCAGGTGGCTATGACCTGTCATGGATTGAGGCCGTTGGTACGCTGGCGGGATTATTGTGTATCTGGCTGGCAAGCCTTGAGAAGATCAGCAATTATGCGTTCGGGCTGATTAACGTCACGCTGTTTGCGATTATTTTCTTCCAGATCCAGCTGTACGCCAGCCTGCTTTTGCAGCTGTTCTTCTTCGCCGCCAATATTTACGGCTGGTATGCGTGGTCGCGTCAGAACAGCCAGCAGGAGGCAGAGCTGCAGATTCGCTGGCTGCCCTTGCCGAAAGCCATCGCCTGGTTTGTCGCCTGCGTGGTGGCCATTGGCTTAATGACCGTCTTCATCAATCCGGTATTTGCGTTCCTGACCCGCATTGCCGTTTCGGTCATGTCCGGCATCGGCCTGAACGTGACGATGCCAGAACTCCAGCCGGATGCTTTCCCGTTCTGGGATTCCTGCATGATGGTGCTGTCGATTGCGGCGATGATTCTGATGACCCGTAAATACGTTGAGAACTGGCTGCTGTGGGTCATCATCAACGTTATCAGCGTAGCGATCTTCGCCCTGCAGGGCGTCTATGCCATGTCGCTGGAATATCTGTTGCTGACCTTCATCGCGCTGAACGGTAGCCGGATGTGGATTAACAGCGCGCGTGAGCGAGGCTCTCGCGCGCTTTCCAGCTAGTGGTCATGATGATGTGAATGACCGGACTGCGCCTCGTTAAGGTGGCAGTCTGGTCCGCTACAGGGCTGATACTCCATCTGAACGGTGGCATGGCTAATGTCGTAGTGATGTTCCAGGAAGTGCTGGATGCGATCGAGCAGCGCATCGTGGTCGTGAGGCGGGATCACCTGGACATGGAGCGTCATGACCGGTTTCTCCCCCACCAGCCAGACGTGCACGTGGTGGACATTGCGGACTTCCGGAACAGTACGGCGCAGGTTGCGCTTCAGCTCGTCGATGTCCATGGATGCCGGAGCCCCTTCAAGCAGTTCATTCACGCTCTCCTTCAGCAGCCGCCAGGCGCTGCGCAAGACCAGACACGACACCAGCACGGACAAAATCGGATCGACAGGCGTCCAGCCGGTATAGAGGATCACCAGCGCGGCGACAATCGCCCCGACTGAACCGAGCAAATCCCCCAGCACATGCAGAGCCGCCGCGCGCACGTTGAGGTTCTTTTCCTCGCTGCCGCGGTGCAAAATCCAGAAGGCCAGGATATTCGCCACCAGCCCTGCCACGGCAATCACCATCATTGTCGCCCCGGCAATCGGCTGAGGATGTCTGAACCGCTGAATGGCCTCCCAGACGATAAGAATGGTAATGACCACCAGGGCAATCGCGTTAACAAAGGCGGCAAGGGTCGTCAGCCTCAGCCAGCCGAAGGTATGGCGTGTATTGGGGGGACGACGGGCAAACTGTACGGCCAGAAGGGCGAAAAGTAGCGCCGCTGCATCGGTAAGCATATGCCCGGCGTCAGCCAGTAGCGCCAGAGAGCCGGAGACCAGACCGCCGATGACCTCAATAATCATGAAGGTTGCGGTGACGCCGAAGGCCAGCAGCAATCGTTTAGCGTTGTCGTCGCCGGCGGCGTGGGAATGTGTGTGTGCCATGTTATCTTTCCTGATTCGTTATCGTTTTTAGTGTAGCGTTTTTAATAGGTTACTCAAAAAGAAAGGAGAGCCTTAGCTCTCCTTTTATCATTAATTTCACAGCCGGTTACTGAGTCGTACCATCTGTTTTGGTATTGGCATCATCCCCCACTTTGTCATTCGGGTCGGGACATTTGCCATCTTTACACATGGAGTTCTTATGAACTTCATCTTTGCTCATGCTGTCATGATTCATGGTGCCGGAGTCGGTACCGTTGGGGGGCAGCATGGTGCCGCCGGTGTTGGTGTTTCCATTATTGATCTGACTATTATCGACATTGTTCGGGGCGACGTTCTGTTTGGCATCAGGGGCGACCTGGCCTGCTGACGCAGCCGCGTTTGCATCACCGTTACCCGATGAGCCCGTTTCGGCCGCAAGAACGCTACCGCTGGCCAGGGTGAGGGTGGCGGTCAGGAAGAGGGTTGCCAGTTTTGTCATTTTCATCATGGTGCTCCTGTTCTTGTCGTTACGCTGGATAACATTTTCCAACAGTGCATCTTTTTCAGAGGCGAAAGATTCCGCCATACGGACTTACGTCAGTCGGGAATCGCGTTTAAGCGTGTAAAAATGGTTGTTACAGTTAAAAAGCTTAGGTTAGATCTCGTTTTTCGCTATTTTGTGGCGATTTTTAGGCGAATTCCAGGAATTATCTGCGTGAAGTGTAAAACCGTGTTTACACTTCCTGAGCGACAAGATAGATTGAAAGGATTGCTTTCATTACTAAAGATATGGCAGAGCTGGAACGAAGATGAATTATCAGAATGACGATTTACGTATTAAAGAGATCAATGAGTTATTACCTCCTGTAGCACTCCTTGAGAAATTCCCCGCCACTGAAAATGCCGCAAACACGGTTTCTCATGCTCGTAAAGCGATCCATAAGATCCTGAAAGGTAATGACGATCGTCTTCTGGTGGTGATTGGCCCATGCTCTATCCACGATCCTGCTGCCGCGAAAGAATACGCAGCCCGTCTGCTCACCCTGCGTGAAGAGCTGAAGGATGAGCTGGAAATCGTGATGCGCGTCTATTTTGAAAAACCGCGCACCACCGTTGGCTGGAAAGGGCTGATTAACGATCCGCACATGGATAACAGCTTCCAGATCAACGACGGCCTGCGCATTGCGCGCAAGCTGCTGCTGGAGATTAACGACAGCGGGCTGCCTGCGGCCGGTGAGTTCCTGGATATGATTACGCCCCAGTATCTGGCAGACCTGATGAGCTGGGGGGCAATTGGTGCCCGCACTACTGAATCTCAGGTTCACCGCGAGCTGGCGTCCGGTCTCTCTTGTCCGGTTGGCTTCAAAAACGGCACTGACGGCACCATTAAGGTGGCTATCGACGCCATCAACGCAGCGGGCGCACCGCACTGCTTCCTGTCCGTGACCAAATGGGGCCACTCCGCCATCGTTAACACCAGCGGTAACGGTGACTGCCATATCATTCTGCGCGGCGGCAAAGAGCCGAACTACAGCGCAAAGCATGTGGCCGAAGTCAAAGTCGGGCTGGAAAAAGCCGGGCTGCCACCGCAGGTGATGATCGATTTCAGCCACGCCAACTCCAGCAAGCAGTTTAAAAAGCAGATGGAAGTGGGCGCAGACGTCTGTCAGCAGATTGCCGGCGGTGAGAAGGCGGTAATTGGGGTGATGATCGAAAGCCATCTGGTTGAAGGTAACCAGAACCTGGAAGGCAGCGAGCCGCTGGTGTACGGCAAGAGCGTGACCGATGCCTGCATCGGCTGGGATGACACCGACGCCATCCTGCGCCAGCTGGCGAATGCGGTGAAAGCGCGTCGCGGTTAATTCTGACGGCTCAAATAAAAAAGCGCGGACGGTTCCGCGCTTTTTTTATGGTCAGCGAAAATTACTTCGCTTTACCCTGGTTCGCAACGGCCGCCGCTTTCGCTGCGATTTCGTCCGCGTTACCCAGGTAGTAGTGTTTGATTGGCTTGAAGTTTTCGTCGAACTCATACACCAGCGGTACGCCAGTTGGGATGTTCAGTTCGAGAATTTCGTCTTCACCCATGTTGTCCAGGTATTTCACCAGCGCACGCAGGGAGTTACCGTGAGCGGCGATAATCACGCGTTCGCCGCTTTTCAGACGTGGCAGAATGGTTTCGTTCCAGTAAGGCACAACGCGGTCAATGGTCAGCGCCAGGCTCTCGGTGGTTGGCAGCTCAGCGTCGGTCAGTTTCGCGTAACGCGGGTCGTGGCCCGGGTAGCGCTCGTCGTCTTTGGTCAGCTCTGGTGGGGTGACCGCGAAGCCGCGACGCCACTGTTTAACCTGCTCGTCACCGTATTTCTCAGCGGTTTCCGCTTTGTTCAGGCCCTGCAGCGCACCGTAGTGACGCTCGTTCAGTTTCCAGGATTTCTCAACCGGCAGCCAGGCCTGGTCCAGTTCGTCCAGCACGTTCCACAGGGTATGGATGGCACGTTTCAGCACAGAGGTGTAAGCAAAATCAAAGCTGAAGCCTTCTTCCTTCAGCAGTTTACCTGCTGCTTTTGCTTCGCTTACGCCTTTCTCGGACAGATCAACGTCGTACCAACCGGTAAAGCGGTTTTCGTTGTTCCACTGGCTTTCGCCGTGACGCACCAGAACCAGCTTAGTAATAGCCATCTCTTACTCCTCAAGCATTTTTAGAATGATAACAATTCTCATTATATTGCCGTGGCCGTGCCAGCAGCAACGCTTAACCCTAACCATAGCGAAAATAGTCTCTGAGTGTAAGATGCTTGTGAATCCAGGGTTATGATTTTGTCTGCGATCGGCGCTATTTTCAGCAAGGCGCGCAGAAAAAAGCCCTCCAGAGGGAGGGCTGAATATTAATGTGGAATAAAATGATACTCCGTCACGCTAACGTACTCTTCACCCGGGCGCAGCACGCAGTCCGGCTGCGGCCATTCCGGATGATTCGGGCTGTCCGGCAGGAACTCGCTCTCCAGCGCCAGGCCTTGCCAGTCGCTGTACTCTTCGTGTTCGCGCGCCGTCGTGCCGCCGAGATAGTTACCTGAGTAGAACTGCAGGGCAGGGGCCGTGGTATAAACCGTCATCTGCAGCTTCTCATCGGTGGACCAGACCTGTGCGGCAGGTTGTTTCACATCGCCTTTAGCCTGCAGCAGGAACGCGTGGTCGTAGCCTTTCACCTTGCGCTGGTCGTCATCGCTCAGGAAATCCTGGGCGATGGATTTCGCGCTGCGGAAGTCAAAGCTGGTTCCGCTCACGTCTTTGAGGCCCTGGTACGGAATGCCCATCTCATCAACCGGCAGATACGCATCCGCCAGGATCTGAAGCTTGTGGTTCCGCACGTCGCACTGGTTACCGTCCAGATTAAAGTACGCGTGATTGGTCAGGTTAACCGGACACGGCTTGTCGACCGTCGCACGGTATTCGATGGCAATACGGTTGTCGTCCGTCAATGTAAAGCGCGCAGAGGCGATAAGGTTACCCGGGAAGCCCTGATCGCCGTCCTGCGAATCCAGCGAGAACAGCACTTCGCCGTCGTTTTGACGAACAATCTTCCAGCGGCGTTTATCAAACCCGTCCGGGCCGCCGTGCAGCTGGTTCTCACCCTGGCTTGGAAGCAGGGTGTACTGCACGCCGTCGAGTTCAAAACGGCTCTTCGCGATGCGGTTCGCATAGCGCCCTACGGATGCGCCCAGATAGGCAGACTGATTAACATACTGCTCGGGCGATGCGCAGCCGAGCAGGGTTTCGCGCACGCTGCCGTCCGGCATCGGTACGCGTGCTGAAAGAAGGGTTGCACCCCAGTCCATGAGCGTAACCACCATCCCCGCGCGATTGCGCAGGGTTAACAGGCGATACGGCAGACCATCCGGTGCGAGGGTAGGTGTTTCGTTTAGCACTGTCCGGCTCCTTGTGATGCTTTGCAAACATAGAAGGTTTCTTTGATACCTGTTTTTGCTTCGTACTGCTTCGCCACGGCGTCCTGTACGGCAGGGACCAGCTCCTCAGGCACCAGCGCAACGATGCAGCCGCCAAAACCGCCGCCCGTCATGCGCACGCCGCCTTTGTCGCCAATGACCGCTTTGACGATCTCCACCAGGGTGTCGATCTGCGGCACGGTGATTTCAAAATCATCGCGCATGGAGGCGTGAGATTCCGCCATCAGTTCACCCATGCGTTTCAGGTCACCTTTCGCCAGCGCGGACGCGGCTTCAACGGTACGGGCATTTTCCGTCAGCACGTGACGAACGCGTTTGGCGACAATCGGATCCAGCTCGTGCGCCACTTTGTTAAATTCATTGAGCGTGACGTCGCGCAGGGCGGGCTGCTGGAAGAAGCGGGCGCCGGTTTCGCACTGCTCGCGGCGGGTGTTGTACTCGCTGCCCACCAGCGTGCGCTTAAAGTTGCTGTTGACGATCACGACAGCCGCGCCTTTTGGCAGGGGAACGGCTTTGGTGCCCAGCGAGCGGCAGTCGATCAGCAGCGCGTGCTCTTTTTTGCCCAGCGCGGAGATCAGCTGGTCCATGATGCCGCAGTTGCAGCCCACGAACTGGTTTTCCGCTTCCTGGCCGTTCAGGGCGATTTGCGCGCCATCCAGCGACAAATGATAGAGCTGCTGGAACACGGTGCCGACGGCGACCTCCAGAGACGCAGAGGAGCTTAAGCCCGCCCCCTGCGGCACGTTGCCGCTGATGACCAAATCGGCGCCGCCGAAGTTTTTATTACGCTTCTGCAGATGCTTCACCACGCCGCGCACGTAGTTAGACCACTGCTGGCTGTCGTGCGTCACAATCGGGGCATCGAGGGAAAACGCGTCCGTTTCATTACCGTAATCCGCCGCAATCACGCGAACCTGGCGATCGTCGCGCTTCGCGCAGCTGATGACCGTCTGGTAATCGATAGCGCACGGCAGCACAAAGCCGTCGTTGTAGTCGGTGTGTTCACCAATCAGGTTGACGCGGCCAGGTGCCTGAATTACGTGGGTGGCAGGGTAGCCAAATTTCTCAGCAAACAGGGATTGTGTTTTATCTTTCAGACTCATCTTTTAGACTCCTGATTCGCGATAGTGGACGTCGCTAACGGCACGCAGACGTTCAGCCGCCTGTTCCGCCGTCAGGTCACGCTGGGTTTCCGCCAGCATTTCGTAGCCCACCATAAATTTACGCACCGTCGCAGAGCGCAGCAGCGGCGGATAGAAATGGGCATGCAGCTGCCAGTGCTGATTCTCTTCGCCGTTAAACGGTGCGCCGTGCCAGCCCATGGAGTACGGGAAGGAGCACTGGAACAGGTTGTCGTAACGGCTGGTCAGCTTTTTCAGCGCCAGGGCAAGGTCGTCGCGCTGCGCGTCGCTGAGCTCGGTGATGCGCTGCACGTGCGCTTTCGGCAGCAGCAGCGTCTCAAACGGCCAGGCGGCCCAGTAAGGCACGACGGCCAGCCAGTGTTCGGTCTCCACCACGGTACGGCTGCCGTCGGCCAGCTCACGCTGCGCGTAATCCACCAGCATCGGCGAGCCGTTTTCCACGTAATACGCTTTTTGCAGGCGGTCTTCACGCTCGGCTTCGTTAGGCAGGAAGCTGTTCGCCCAGACCTGGCCGTGCGGGTGCGGGTTAGAGCAGCCCATGGCCGCACCTTTATTTTCAAACACCTGCACCCATGGGTAAGTTTGACCCAGCTCGGCAGTTTGCGCCTGCCAGGTGCTGACCACCTCTTTCAGTGCCTCAACGCTCAGCTCCGGCAGCGTTTTGCTGTGATCGGGGGAGAAGCAGATCACGCGGCTGGTACCGCGCGCGCTTTCACAGCGCATCAGCGGATCGTAGCTTTCCGGCGCGTCCGGCGTGTCGGTCATCAGGGCGGCAAAATCGTTGGTAAACACGAAGGTGCCTTTGTAGTCCGGGTTTTTATCCCCGGTGACGCGCGTGTTGCCCGGACAGAGGAAGCAGTCCGGGTCGTGCTGCGGCAAGGTCTGTTTTGCAGGCGTCTCCTGCGCCCCCTGCCAGGGGCGCTTGGCGCGATGCGGAGAAACTAAAATCCATTGCCCGCTTAACGGGTTAAAGCGACGATGCGGATGATCGACGGGATTAAATTGCGTCATGACGGATCCTTAGTCCGGATAGCCTTGCGGGTGGCGTGACTGCCAGTGCCAGGTATCCTGTGCCATTTCATCAAGCGTGCGCGTAACACGCCAGTTAAGCTCTTTGTCGGCTTTGGTGGCGTCGGCCCAGTAAGCAGGCAGATCGCCCTCACGACGCGGTGCGAAGTGGTAGTTCACCGGCTTGCCGCAGGCTTTGCTGAAGGCATTGACCACGTCCAGCACGCTGCTGCCGACGCCGGCGCCGAGGTTGTAAATATGCACGCCCGGTTTATCCGCCAGCTGCTGCATGGCCGCAACGTGGCCGTCGGCCAGATCCATCACGTGGATATAGTCGCGCACGCCGGTGCCGTCTTCGGTCGGGTAGTCATTGCCAAAAATCGCCAGCGACTCGCGGCGGCCTACGGCCACCTGGGCGATATACGGCATCAGGTTGTTCGGAATGCCCTGCGGATCTTCCCCCATATCGCCAGACGGATGCGCACCGACCGGGTTGAAGTAGCGCAGCAGCGCGATGCTCCACTCCGGCTGGGCTTTTTGCAGATCGGTCAGGATCTGCTCCACCATCAGCTTGCTTTTGCCGTACGGGCTTTGCGGCGTCCCGGTCGGGAAGCTTTCAACGTAAGGGATTTTAGGCTGATCGCCGTAGACGGTGGCGGAAGAGCTAAAGATGAAGTTTTTGACGTTGGCCGCACGCATGGCGGAGATGAGACGCAGGGTGCCGTTGACGTTGTTATCGTAATACTCAAGCGGCTTAGCAACGGATTCACCGACCGCTTTCAGACCCGCGAAGTGGATCACCGCTTCAATGGCGTGGTCGTGAAGGATCTCGGTCATCAGCGCTTCGTTACGGATGTCGCCTTCCACGAACGTCGGGTGTTTACCGCCAAGACGTTCAATCACAGGCAGCACGCTGCGCTTACTGTTGCACAGGTTGTCGAGAATGATGACGTCATGGCCGTTTTGCAGCAGCTGCACGCAGGTATGACTACCGATGTAACCGCTACCACCTGTTACCAGAACTCGCATATTTCGCTCCATTGGGCTTATGGTATGTAATAACCATAGCATAACAGAGACGCGAAAAGTGTGACATGGGATAAAATAGTGGAATCGTTTACACTGTTTTTAAAATCCGATTTTCAGCTACCGTGAGGCATTGTAGATCAACGGGATAGCAATGTATTAGTGCAGGTTATCTGAAAAACGGAGGGCGGTGCCCTCCGGGGATTAATCGATTTTGCTTTGCCGATAGTAATAGTGCTCACCGTCCGGAACAAACTCCAGGCGATGGGTGATGCAGGAGGGGGCATCTTCGGCATGATGTGAAACGAACAGCAGCTGCGTTTCACCTTCGCTAATCAGCACGTCCACAAAGCGGCGGATAAGCTGGCGGTTCAACGGGTCGAGTCCCTGCAGCGGTTCGTCGAGGATCAGCAGCGTAGGGTGTTTCACCAGCGCGCGAACGATCAGCGCCAGACGCTGCTGCCCCCACGAAAGACTATGAAACGGCGCGTCAGCCACCCGGTTGTCCATGCCCAGAATGTCCAGCCACTGCTGGGCCAGCTTGTGCTGTTTGTCCGACACCGCCTGATAAATGCCGATGGAGTCAAAATACCCGGAGAGGATCACGTTGCGTACCGTGGTACTGACCCGGTAATCCAGATGCAGGCTGCTGCTGACGTAGCCGATATGTTTTTTGATATCCCAGATGGTTTCGCCGCTGCCGCGACGCCGACCGAACAGCGTGAGGTCGTTGCTATAGCCCTGCGGATGATCGCCGGTGATCAGGCTCAGCAGCGTGGATTTTCCCGCGCCGTTGGGACCGACAATCTGCCAGTGCTCGCCTGGATTGACCGTCCAGTTGAGGTGATTAAGGATAGCGCGATCGTCATAAGCGACCACCCCATCGCGCAGCACGATGCGCGGCTGGTGGGGATCAAGCGCGTGGCGCGCCGACGGGGCGTCGGGTTCCGGAAGGGTAATACCGTCGAGCTGTTCGCTGTGCGCGAGCTGGGCAATCAGCGCCTGCTTAAGCAGCGCGGTTTTTTCGCCGGTCTCGGTCAGGTTACAGTCGGCCAGGACGCCCGCGTGCTGGATAAATTCCGGAATTTCATCAAAACGGTTAAGCACCAGCACGAGGGTATATCCCTGCTGATTAAGCGACGCCAGCAGAGACGCCAGCTGCGCCCGGGACTGCACGTCAAGACCGTCGAACGGTTCGTCCAGAATAAGCAGTTCAGGTTCGCTCATCAGCGCCTGACAAAGCAGCGTTTTTCGCGTCTCGCCGGTCGAAAGGTATTTAAAGCGCCGGTTCAGCAGAGGGGTGATACCGAACTGTTCTGCCAGGCGCTGGCAGCGGGCGGGATCCTTCACTTCATCCTGAATAATTTCCGCCGTCGTACGGCCGGTATCGTCTTCGCCAGGGCTGAGCAAATCGGTGTTGTTGCGCTGCCACTCGTCGCTGACCAGCTTTTGCAGTTGTTCAAACGACAGGCGCGTCAGGCGCGTAAAGTCGCTCTGGTATTCGCCCTTGAGAAGGTTGAGCTCTCCGGCCAGCGCGCGGGCCAGCGCGGATTTACCGCTGCCGTTTGTGCCGACAAACGCCCAGCTTTCACCCGCGCGTAGCGTCAAATCAGCAATTGTCAGCGTTCGGGTATCGCTAAGACGAAACGTGCCTTGCGAAATATGCAATGATGACATGGTTTATCCCTGTTTTTGCAGCACCAGATATCAGGGATACGCACTGTCGGTACGATTGTCAATGTGCTCAGCACAAAGTGGCGATAATCACCCGGTCCGCGTTGAAATACGCGGTGACGGCAGCACCTTCTTCTACGTTGTCCGACTCGCTGAGCGGTACGGTCGCGCAAAGCGGCTGTCCATCTGCCAGGGTCATCAGCACTTCGCACTGCGTCTGGCCGCGTTCGATATGGCTGATGGTGCCCTGCAGCTGGTTATCTGCTGTCTTTGCCGCGTCGGGATCGCGTGTAATACTGACCCACGGCGCCTTCAGGAGCACCAGCACCTCTTTCCCTTCATCCAGTTCAAGACGTTCCGCGCTTTGCGCCGTTATGGCGGCCTTCAGACGGGTGGTGCCATCGGCAAGCAGGATCTCAATATGCTGCTGTATCTGCAGATTGTCGCGCGCCGTCACCGTACCAAACCACTGGTTGCGGGCGCTGGTTTGTAGCGAGAAACGGGAAATGGCGGCCAGCAGACTGTCCAGCGGAACGTGATCGTCATCGCTTAACACATCGAACGCCTTTTGCTGAATCTGGGCCAGCAGATCGTAAAGCTGAATAAGACGCTGGCCATAACGCGTCACGATTGCACCGCCGCCGCCTTTGCCGCCCGTGGCTCTGTCCACCAGCGGCTGTTCGCTCAGGGTGTTCATGTCGTTGATGGCGTCCCAGGCACTTTTGTAGCTGATGCCCGCGTTTTTCGCCCCCTGGCTAATCGAGCCCGTTTGTTCTATTTGTTTAAGCAGGGCGATACGTCGCGGATCGGCGAAAAGCTTTTGCTGAAGTCGGAGTGTGAGAAGAATTTCGGCCTGCATAACAGTGTCCTGGCAAAAAGGGTATTGTGACCCAAATGGTGCAGGGCGCAAAGGGTACCGCACAAAAGGGGATGTTTTTCTCACTTGAAAGGGTAGAATAAGCTGTTCACAATATCTGGAGAAAACCATGTTAGAGTTGTTGAAAAGTCTGGTATTCGCCGTGATCATGGTACCAGTAGTGATGGCCATCATCCTCGGTGCCATCTACGGCCTGGGTGAAGTGTTCAACGTCTTTTCGAACATTGGTCACAGAGACCAGGCTAAAAAGCAGCATTGATTCCCCCCAAAACGCCCGGCTTGCCCGGGCGTTTTGCTCTCAAGATTTTCCCGTTTTCGCCGATACTCTTTAACGCACTACGCCGGTTTACCTCTTCAGCGGTACGATTAAACGCTGGGATCTCCCTGACGTTACCGTTATATTAATGTGTATATAACGCTACTCACAGGAGTTACAGATGGCACGTTCATGGGTACGCCTTTTTGCAGGGGCAACGTTGACGCTTTCCCTTACCGGACACGCGCTGGCGGACGACGGTAAAATCACGGTCTTTGCGGCGGCGTCGCTGACTAACGCGCTGCAGGATATCGCGGCGGCGTATAAAAAAGAGAAAAACGTCGAGGTGGTCTCCTCGTTTGCCTCTTCCTCGACGCTCGCTCGCCAGATAGAAGCGGGCGCGCCGGCGGATCTGTTCATCTCGGCTGACCAGAAGTGGATGGATTACGCGGCGGAGAAAAAAGCGATTGATGCGGCAACCCGCGAAACGCTGCTGGGGAATAGCCTGGTTGTCGTGGCGCCAAAAGCCAGCGCCCAGGCTGACTTCACCATCAACAAAGAGACCCACTGGATAAGCCTGCTGAACGGCGGGCGTCTGGCGGTGGGCGATCCGGAGCACGTTCCGGCCGGGATCTACGCCAAAGAAGCGCTGCAAAAATTGGGCGCATGGGAGACATTGTCACCGAAGCTGGCCCCGGCGGAAGATGTCCGCGGCGCGCTGGCGCTGGTGGAACGCAACGAAGCCCCGCTGGGCATTGTGTATGGCTCTGATGCCGTTGCCAGTAAGGGTGTGAAAGTGGTGGCAACGTTCCCGGAAGACTCCCACAAGAAAGTGGAATATCCTGTTGCGATTGTTGATGGACATAAAAATGCGACCGTGACGGCCTTCCGCGATTACCTGAAGGGGCCGGAAGCGTCCGCGATCTTTAAACGTTACGGATTTACGACTCACTGATGATATTGACCGATCCTGAATGGCAGGCTGTTCTGCTGAGCCTTAAAGTCTCTTCCCTGGCGGTTGCGCTGAGTTTGCCCTTTGGGATCTTCTTTGCCTGGCTACTGGTTCGCCGTCGGTTTCCCGGCAAAGCGCTGCTCGACAGCGTGCTTCATCTTCCGCTCGTGTTGCCGCCCGTGGTGGTCGGTTATCTGCTGTTAATTTCCATGGGGCGACGCGGTTTTATTGGCGAAAAACTTTACGACTGGTTTGGACTGACCTTTGCGTTTAGCTGGCGCGGTGCGGTACTGGCGGCGGCGGTAATGTCATTCCCGCTGATGGTGAGGGCGATCCGCCTCGCGCTGGAAGGCGTGGACATGAAGCTCGAACAGGCGGCCCGTACGCTCGGTGCCGGGCGCTGGCGCGTCTTTTTCACCATCACGCTTCCCCTGACGTTACCCGGCATTATTGTCGGGACGGTACTGGCGTTCGCCCGCTCGCTGGGCGAGTTTGGCGCGACCATCACCTTTGTCTCGAACATTCCCGGCGAGACGCGAACGATTCCGTCGGCCATGTATACCCTGATTCAAACGCCGGGCGGAGAAGGCGCCGCGGCGCGGCTGTGTATCATCTCAATCGTACTAGCCCTGGTATCGCTGCTGGTGTCGGAATGGCTGGCGCGGCTGAGCCGTGAGCGGATGGGGAAATAAGCATGCTGGAACTGAATTTCACCCAGACGCTGGGAAACCATACCCTGACGCTCAACGAGACGCTGCCTGCAAGCGGTATCACTGCCATCTTCGGCGTCTCGGGGGCGGGAAAAACGTCGCTGATAAATGCCATCAGCGGCCTGACGCGCCCGCAGTCAGGACGGATTGTATTGAATAACCGCGTCTTAAACGACGTGGAAAACAAGGTGTATCTGTCGCCGGATAAACGCCGCATTGGCTATGTTTTCCAGGACGCGCGCTTATTCCCGCATTACAGCGTGCGCGGCAACCTGCGTTACGGCATGGCGAAAAGCATGGCCGGACAGTTTGATAAGCTGGTGACGCTTTTAGGCATTGAGCCACTGCTCGACAGACTGCCCTCGTCGCTTTCCGGCGGAGAAAAACAGCGCGTGGCCATTGGCCGCGCGTTGCTGACCGCGCCCGAACTGCTGCTGCTCGACGAACCGCTGGCCTCGCTGGATATTCCGCGCAAACGTGAGCTCCTGCCCTACCTGCAGCGCCTGACGCGAGAAATTAATATTCCAATGCTCTACGTCAGCCATTCGCTGGATGAGATCCTCCATCTGGCCGACAAAGTGCTGGTGCTGGAAGAGGGCAGCGTCAAGGCCTTCGGCAACCTGGAAGAGGTCTGGGGCAGCAGCGTAATGCATCCCTGGCTGCCCCGGGAACAGCAGAGCAGCATCCTGAAGGTGAGCGTGCTGGAACACCATCCGCACTACGCGATGACGGCGCTGGCGCTGGGCGATCAGCACCTGTGGGTCAATAAGATCGACAAGCCGTTGCAGTCCGCGCTGCGTATTCGTATTCAGGCATCTGACGTCTCGCTGGTGCTGCAGCCGCCGCTGCAAACCAGTATTCGAAATATCCTGCGCGCCAAAGTCGCGGAGTGTTTTGATGATAACGGCCAGGTGGAAGTGAAGCTCGAGGTGGGAAGCCGGACGCTCTGGGCGCGCATCAGCCCGTGGGCCAGGGATGAGTTAGGGATCAAACCCGGCCTGTGGCTTTACGCGCAAATTAAGAGCGTCTCGATCACCGCCTGATTACAGCAGGTGGGTATAAATATACTGCGCGATGCTGTCGGTGGTGTTGTCGCCAATCACCACGTTAGCGCGCGCTTTTACCGCGTCGTCGGCATTGCCCATCGCCACGCCCGTACCGACGGCTTCCAGCATGCTGATGTCGTTGTAGTTGTCGCCGAAGGCGATCGCGTCCTGCATTGACCAGCCCTGTGATTCCACATACTGCGTCAGACGCTTGCCTTTGCTGTTGCCTTTGCGGGCAATATCTACCTGATCGTGCCAGGACCACTCGCACTCCAGCCCCAGCGTTTCCTCGACGTGCTTCGCGAAGGTATTCAGTTTGGTCGTGTCTTCATCCGTCAGGGCGAATTTCCAGATAGCCTCAACGTCCTGGGCTGCCTGACGCAGGGAGGATACCTGGGTAAAGACCGGACGCTGCGCTTCAGGCAGGGACAACGCCCAGTTGCTGGTGCGCACCACGTGGCCGGTAGGGCGCTCGTAGACCATTGCGTTATCCACATACATCAGGCCGTGAATGGCATGCTCATCCAGCAGATCAATCAGTTGCAGCGCCTGGGGAACCGGCAGCGGGTCGGAGGCTAAAACCTTTTTTGCCTGATAATCATACAAATAAGTGCCATTACAACAAATTGCAGGTGTATCTAACGCCAGTGCCTGATAAAAAGGGTGAATGGCTACGTGATGTCGACCCGTTACGATAAGGAGTTGATATCCCGCTTCCTGCGCGCGTTTAAGCGCTTCAAGGGAAGAGGGGAGAAGGGTTTTTTGCGGCGTCAGTAAGGTACCGTCTAAATCCAGAGCAATCACACGCGAGGTCATCTGTTTTCCCGGGTTAATATTGAATTTACGTTTTGATGGGATGGTACACCGAGAGGCGAATGCTTCAAAATTCCTGTCGACAATTCAGCATTCACCGTCAAAAGTTAATTACTTTCATGCGCAGTGAGGAGTGAATATTCATGAAACAAACCGTTTATACCGCCAGTCCTGAAAGCCAGCAGATCCACGTCTGGCGCTTAAATACCGAAGGGACACTCACGCTGGTTCAGGTTGTTGATGTGCCAGGCCAGGTACAGCCGATGGTCATCAGCCCGGATAAACGTTTCTTGTACGTGGGTGTGCGCCCGGAGTTTCGCGTGCTGGCCTATCGCATCTCTCCGGACGACGGCGCGCTGACTTACACTGCCGAAGCGCCGCTGCCGGGCAGTCCAACCCATATCTCAACCGATCGTAAAGGCAACTTTGTCTTCAGCGGCTCGTATAATGCGGGCTGCGTCAGCGTAACGCGTCTGGAAGATGGCATTCCGGTCGAAACCGTGGATGTGGTAGAAGGGCTGGAAGGCTGCCACTCGGCGAATATCTCTCCGGATAACCGCACGCTGTGGGTGCCTGCCCTGAAGCAGGATCGTATCTGCCTGTTCACCCTGAGCGACGATGGTCACCTGGTGGCGCAGAATCCAGCTGAAGTCACGACGGTAGAAGGTGCAGGCCCGCGTCATATGGTCTTCCATCCGAACCAGCAGTACGCCTATGTGGTCAACGAACTGAACAGCTCCGTGGACGTATGGGAGCTGAAAGATCCAAACGGTCAGATTGAGTGCGTGCAGACGCTGGATATGATGCCGTCTGATTTCTCCGACACCCGCTGGGCGGCGGATATTCACATTACGCCAAATGGCCGTCATCTGTACGCCTGTGACCGCACCTCCAGCCTGATCACCGTGTTTAGCGTTTCCGAAGACGGCAGCGTGCTGGCGGTTGAAGGCTTCCAGCCGACGGAAACCCAGCCGCGCGGCTTTAATATCGATCACAGCGGCAAATACCTGATTGCGGCGGGGCAGAAATCCCACCATATCGCGCTGTATGAAATTAAAGGCGAGCAGGGGCTGCTGGAAGAGAAAGGGCGCTACGCCGTAGGCCAGGGGCCGATGTGGGTGGTGGTTAACGCTCACTAAGCGGCTTAAACAAAAAACCTCGCGAATGCGAGGTTTTTTTATGCCCGGTGGCACTGCGTTTACCGGGCTTACATAACCTGTAGGCCGGGTAAGGCAAAGCCGCCACCCGGCAAAAGCACAGCTTACTGCTTCGGCTCAGCAACCACTTTGCTGCCCAGACCGCGGTTGTTGTACTCCCACATACGGTTGAAGTTAGCGTCGTTCAGGTTGCGCTGCACGTTCCCTTTATCGTCCACCGCACCGGTATTGCCGGAGAACGGACGTTTAGAGATCGCCGCATCCGCCCACGGCTTCGCCATGTTGAAGCCTTCGTTGATCACGCTGTCGCGGATCACCACCTGACCGTTGGTCGCCGCGTCCACGTCCAGGGAGCGTCCCAGCTGCGCCACGCCGTCACCGGCAGCGTTAAAGCGGCTGTTCACGGCCAGGAAGCCGAAGAAGAGGTTCGACGGGGTTGCCGGAGCAAACACGTAACCTTCCTGCTGGGTACGTGAGTTCACCACGCGGAAATCGGTGTTATCAAATACCACCGCGCCGCGGCCGGAGACCAGATCCACGTCACCTTCAACGTAGCTGTTGGTTACCAGCGTACGGGTCAGACGGTTATTCTGCAGGGTGTTCTGCACGCCGCTGTTGGTCACGAAGAAGGTGTTCTGACGACCCAGAATGTTCACGTTGTTAATCTGCACCTTATCGCCATCGCTGCGCAGCGCGACGGCCTGGTGGTTACCGGCGTCAACGCTGTCGCCCAGGGTATTCTGGATGGTCAGGTTCTGCAACTGCAGACCGTTATTCTGGGACCAGAATACCGCTGAGCACATCACGCCAACGGTGGCGGAACGCTTGCTCTGGCAGTTATCAAACATGTACCACGCCGGTTTGCCCGGCATATATTTACCGGCCGGGTTCACCAGGTGACGCCAGGTGTTGCTGTCGATTTCAGAATCAATCGCCAGGCCAATTTTTACGTCGATTGCTTTTTCGCCCAGACCGTAAAGCGTAATGCTGCCCGGTGCCGCCGGAACATACACGGTGCCTTCATATTCGCCTGGCAGGATCGCGATGTACTGGCGAGACGCGCTGTGTTTCGTGATGGCAGCATCAACCGCAGCCTGAATAGAGGTATGCGTTACGCCCTGCGCACCTGCCGGGCCAACCACGAAGTCAGGCTGTTTCGGCAGGTTAATCGAAGACGGGGTCCACGGCGCAGCGTTAGGATCCATCGACGAGAAGTAGTGCGCACGGTCGAAGTTCTTCGCTTCATCAGCGGACAAAATCGGGCGGGAGGCGGTACCGGGCGCGACCTGCTCAGAAGGGCGCTGATCCGGTGGGGTTGAACTGCATGCGGATAAGGTCACGCCAAAGGCGAGCGCTAACGCCAGACGGGAAATCCTGGAAATGTTCAAGGTGAAGCTCCTGGGTATGCAAGTCTTTACGGGATAGACGAAATAGCCTGCTTTTTTATACTAAGTTGAGCGAAACGGGAAGATAAAAAGGGTAAAAGTTGCATTTTTAGCCCTGGAGCGGCGGGTAAGTGATCACAAATAAATAACATTTTCCGCAAAGTCGGTTGACAGCAGACAACAGATGAAAATAAATGTCTATACAACCCATGACAAGTGGAAAGCCCATGCAGCAGATTCATCCTGACGATGTGATATGGCGAAATGCGCGACTGGCTACGATGGCGCCGGACGTCCGTGCGCCCTATGGACTGAAAGATCAACACGCCCTGGTTATACGGGGTCAAACTATCCTGGCCGTGATACCTGAATCTGACATTCCGGCCGGACACACTCACTGTGTCGATCTTCAGGGTCGTCTGGTCACCCCGGGCCTGATTGACTGCCATACCCACCTGGTGTTTGGCGGCGATCGCGCGGCGGAGTGGGAGCAGCGTCTGAACGGTGTCTCTTATCAAACCATCAGCGCCCAGGGGGGCGGGATTAACGCGACCGTGACGGCGACGCGCAGCAGTTCACCCGAAACCCTGCTTAATCTGGCACAGCAGCGGCTTCAGCGTCTGATAAATGAAGGCGTCACCACGGTTGAAATCAAATCGGGATACGGCCTCAACGCCGAGGCCGAAGAGAAAATGCTGCAGGTCGCACGCCAGCTGAGCCTCAATAATCCGATCGATATCAGCCCAACGCTGCTGGCGGCCCATGCCGTTCCGCCGGAATACCGACAGGATCCGGATGCCTACCTCACGCTGGTCTGCGAGAAAATATTGCCCACGCTGTGGCAAAAAGAGTTGTTTGAAGCTGTCGACGTGTTCTGTGAAAACGTCGGCTTTACCCCGTCGCAAACCGAGCGCCTCTTCAAGGCGGCGACCGCGCTTGGTATTCCGGTGAAAGGTCACGTCGAGCAGCTGTCGAATCAGGGCGGTGCGGCATTGGTCAGCCGGTATAAAGGACGCTCCGCCGATCATATCGAATATCTTGACGACGCAGGCGTTCAGGCGATGGCGCAAAGCGGCACGGTGGCGGTCCTGTTGCCGGGCGCGTTCTATTTTCTGCAGGAGCGCCAGCGTCCGCCGGTGGAACAGCTCAGAAAACACGGCGTGCCAATGGCGGTCGCCACCGACTATAACCCCGGCACCAGCCCGTTTGCCAGCCTGCACCTGGCGATGAACATGGCCTGCGTCCAGTTTGGCCTGACGCCCGAGGAAGCCTGGGCTGGCGTCACGCGCCATGCCGCGCAGGCGCTGGGCCGCGGGGAAACCCACGGACAGCTGCGGGCCGGGTTTGTCGCCGATTTCATCGTCTGGGATGCGCATCATCCGGTAGAGATGGTCTACGAGCCGGGACGCAATCCGCTGTATCAACGTATTTTCCGTGGGGAGGCAGTATGAGGTTATGGCGGCCCGTCGCCGAAACGGTCTGGCAGGGGCGCGACGACAGCGCCGAGGCCAGCAACGCAACGCGTATTTTCCAGACGATACGGCAGCAGGGGGCGTTCACGCCGCTGGCATCCGGCATTGCGCTGATAGGCTTTGAATGTGATGCAGGGGTAAAACGCAATCAGGGCAGGCCCGGCGCCGTGCAGGCGCCTGATGTGCTGCGCAAGGCGCTGGCAAATATGGCAAGCCATCTGGGACACGAGCGGCTGGCGGATATGGGGTCGGTTTACGTTGAAGGTGACGAGCTGGAAGCGGCACAGCAGGCGTTAAGCGATGCCGTGACGTCATGCCAGCGGTCCGGGATGCGCACGCTGGTCTTTGGCGGCGGACACGAAACCGCGTGGGCGCACGGTCGCGGCGTGCTGGACGCCTTTCCGAACGAGCGGGTGGTCATTATCAACCTGGATGCCCATCTCGATCTGCGCAAGGCCGACCGGGCGACGTCCGGCACGCCGTTTCGCCAGCTGGCGCACTACTGCGATGAGCGCGGGCGGGCATTTCAGTACGCCTGCTTTGGCGTGAGCCGGGCGGCGAACACGCAGGCGCTGTGGGATGAGGCTGAACGCCTGAACGTCACGCTGGTGGAGGATCTCCATTTCAGGCGCGATGCGCTATCCGCGCTGGAAAAGGTGCTGGCCCAGGCCGATCGCGTCTACCTGACAATCGATCTGGACGTCCTGCCCGCCAGCGAAATGCCTGCCGTTTCCGCTCCGGCTGCGTTAGGCATACCGGCTCTGGATCTCCTCCCCGTTATCGAACAAATCTGCCGTAGCGGTAAGCTACAGGCCGCCGATCTGGTAGAGTTTAACCCGCAGTTCGATCGGGACGGGCAGGGCGCAAAGCTTGCCGCCCGTCTGGCCTGGCAAATTGCTCACTGGTGGGCATAACACTATTCAAGGAGTCACGATGTTTTCACGCTCACCCCTGCCGCCGTCGAGCCCTCCCGCGCCTTTCTACGAAAAGGTGAAGCAGGCGATCAGCGAAAAAATCGCCACCGGCGTCTGGCGGCCGCACGACCGCATTCCCTCGGAGGCCGATCTGGTGGCGCAGTTTGGCTTTAGCCGGATGACCATCAACCGGGCGCTGCGCGAGCTGACCGACGAAGGGCTTCTGGTGCGCCTGCAGGGCGTCGGGACGTTTGTGGCGGAGCCGAAAGGGCAGTCCGCCCTGTTTGAAATCCGCAGCATTGCGGACGAGATTGCCGCGCGTAATCATCAGCACCGCTGTGAGGTGCTGGTGCTCGAAGAGACCCAGGCCAGCGCCGAGCAGGCGGTAGAGCTGAATGTTAAAGAAGGCAGCCGGATCTTCCACTCGGTGATGGTGCATTTCGAAAACGACATTCCGGTGCAGATTGAGGATCGCTGCGTGAACGCCGAACGGATACCGGACTATCTGAACCAGGATTACACCCAGACCACGCCGCATGCCTATCTCTCGCTCGTCGCACCGCTGACGGAAGGGGAGCACATTGTGGAAGCCGTGCGCGCCACGCCGCAGGAGTGCGAACGGCTGCGCATTAAAGAGCACGACCCGTGCCTGCTGATCCGCCGTCGAACCTGGTCCTCGTCGCACATCGTGTCACATGCCCGTCTGCTTTTCCCGGGGAACCGTTACCGGCTGCAGGGCCACTTTATGTCATAAGTTTTATAAGCGTGATCGCTAACGCAATATAACAAAATTGTATCTTTTTTGTTAAATCTGACCTTGTGTGTGCTTGTCTATACAAGTATATCTAAATGCATCATCTGTCCCGTATAGGAGCACACAATGTCGTCAGGTAAATACCGCCAGCAGGACGTCCGCGCCGCGCGCGGCACCACCCTTACCGCCAAAAGCTGGCTCACCGAAGCCCCGCTGCGCATGTTGATGAACAACCTTGATCCTGAGGTGGCGGAAAACCCCCACGAGCTGGTGGTCTACGGCGGCATAGGCCGCGCCGCGCGCAACTGGGAATGCTATGACGCCATTGTTAAGGCACTGACCGAACTCGAACACGACGAAACCCTGCTGGTGCAGTCCGGCAAGCCGGTTGGCGTGTTTAAAACCCACAAAAACGCCCCGCGCGTGCTGATCGCCAACTCTAACCTCGTGCCGCACTGGGCCACCTGGGAACACTTCAACGAACTCGACGCGAAAGGGCTGGCGATGTATGGCCAGATGACCGCCGGGAGCTGGATCTACATCGGCAGCCAGGGGATCGTGCAGGGCACCTACGAAACCTTCGTGGAGGCCGGTCGCCAGCACTACAACGGCTCGCTGAAAGGCCGCTGGGTATTGACCGCCGGTCTTGGCGGGATGGGCGGCGCGCAGCCGCTGGCCGCCACGCTGGCCGGCGCGTGCTCGCTGAACATTGAGTGCCAGCAGAGCCGCATTGATTTCCGTCTGCGTACCCGTTACGTCGACGAACAGGCCGAGAATCTCGATGACGCGCTGGCGCGCATCAAAAAGTACACGTCCGAAGGCAAAGCGGTGTCGATTGCCCTGTGCGGCAACGCGGCGGACATTCTTCCTGAACTCGTCGCCCGCGGCGTGCGACCGGATCTGGTCACCGACCAGACCAGCGCCCACGATCCGCTGCACGGCTACCTGCCAAAAGGCTGGTCGTGGGAAGACTATCAGCAAAAAGCGGAGACCGACCCGGAAGGCACGGTGCTTGCCGCGAAACGCTCCATGGCGGAACACGTCTCTGCGATGCTGGCCTTCAGCCAGATGGGCATTCCGACCTTTGACTACGGCAACAACATTCGCCAGATGGCGAAAGAGATGGGCGTGAGTAACGCCTTCGACTTCCCCGGCTTCGTCCCGGCCTATATCCGCCCGCTGTTCTGCCGCGGCATCGGACCGTTCCGCTGGGTTGCCCTGTCCGGCGACCCGGAGGACATCTACAAGACCGACGCCAAAGTGAAGGAGATCGTCGCGGATGACGAGCATCTTCACCACTGGCTGGACATGGCCCGCGAGCGCATTAACTTCCAGGGCCTGCCGGCGCGTATCTGCTGGGTAGGGCTGGAGTGGCGTCAAAAACTGGGCCTCGCCTTCAACGAAATGGTGCGCAGCGGTGAAGTTTCCGCGCCGATCGTCATCGGCCGAGACCACCTGGACTCCGGCTCCGTCGCCAGCCCGAACCGCGAAACCGAAGCCATGCGCGACGGCTCGGACGCGGTCTCCGACTGGCCATTGCTGAACGCCCTGCTCAACACCGCCAGCGGCGCGACCTGGGTGTCGCTGCACCACGGCGGCGGCGTGGGAATGGGCTTCTCCCAGCATTCCGGGATGGTCATCGTCTGCGACGGTACCGATGAAGCCGCCGCGCGTATCGCTCGCGTGCTCCACAACGACCCGGCCACCGGCGTGATGCGTCACGCGGATGCGGGTTACGAGATTGCCATTGACTGTGCCAAAGAGCAGGGACTTAACCTGCCGATGATCCCTGCCACACAAGGAAAGCATGAATGAACGCGTTAACACTCACTCCCGGCTCACTGACGCTCAAGCAGCTGCGTAACGTCTGGCGTCAGCCGGTCACCCTGTCGCTTGATGAAAGCGCCCACGCCGCCATTAACGACAGCGTGGCCTGCGTTGAAGCCATCGTTGCCGAAGGGCGCACGGCTTACGGGATTAATACCGGCTTTGGGCTGCTGGCGCAGACCCGCATCGCGACGCACGATCTGGAAAACCTGCAGCGTTCGCTGGTGCTGTCGCACGCGGCGGGCGTCGGTCAGCCGCTGGACGATGAGATTGTCCGTCTGATGATGGTGCTCAAAATCAACAGCCTGGCGCGCGGTTTCTCGGGCATTCGCCTGAGCGTCATCCAGGCGCTGATGGCGCTGGTGAATGCGGAGGTCTATCCGTGGATCCCGGCGAAGGGCTCCGTCGGTGCCTCCGGCGATCTCGCGCCGCTGGCGCACATGTCGCTGCTGCTGCTGGGTGAAGGCAAAGCGCGCTGGCAGGGCGAGTGGCTGCCTGCGAAAGAGGCGCTGAAAAAAGCCGGCTTAACGCCGATCACGCTGGCGGCGAAAGAGGGGCTGGCGTTGCTGAACGGTACCCAGGCATCGACCGCCTTCGCGCTGCGCGGCCTGTTTGAAGCGGAAGATCTGTTTGCCTCGGCGGTGGTGTGCGGTGCGCTGACCACCGAAGCGGTGCTGGGCTCGCGTCGCCCGTTCGATGCCCGCATCCACGAGGTGCGCGGTCAGCGGGGACAGATTGATGCCGCCGCGATGTACCGTCACGTGCTTACCGACACCAGCGAGATCGCGGAGTCACACCACAACTGTGAGAAGGTGCAGGATCCGTATTCCCTGCGCTGCCAGCCGCAGGTGATGGGCGCGTGCCTGACGCAGCTGCGCCAGGCGGCGGAGGTGCTGCTGGTGGAGGCCAACGCGGTGTCCGATAACCCGCTGGTGTTCGCCCAGGAAAACGAGGTGGTCTCCGGCGGTAATTTCCACGCCGAGCCGGTGGCAATGGCGGCGGATAATATCGCGCTGGCGATTGCCGAAGTCGGCGCGTTGTCCGAGCGCCGCATCGCGCTGATGATGGATAAACATATGTCCCAGCTGCCACCGTTCCTGGTGCGTAACGGCGGGGTCAACTCGGGCTTTATGATTGCCCAGGTGACCGCAGCCGCGCTGGCAAGTGAGAACAAGGCGCTGTCGCACCCGCACAGCGTGGACAGCCTGCCAACGTCTGCAAACCAGGAAGATCACGTTTCGATGGCACCGGCTGCCGGGCGTCGTCTGTGGGAGATGGCCTCCAACACCCGCGGCGTGCTGGCGGTGGAATGGCTGGCGGCAAGTCAGGGTATCGATCTGCGTGAAGGGCTCAAATCCAGCCCGCTGCTGGAGCAGGCGCGCCAGGTGCTGCGCGAGCATGTATCGCATTACGATGACGACCGCTTCTTTGCGCCGGATATTGATAAGGCGATGCAGCTTCTGGAAGAGGGGCGGCTGGTGGGGCTGCTACCTTCGGTGCTGTGATTTTTTGCCCGGTGGCGCTGCGCTTACCGGGCCTACGAGTGCGAAATCCAGGCCGGGTAAGGCGTAGACGCCACCCGGCTTTTTTTACGAATACATCGCCGTAATCGACGCGCTCCCCAGGGAATGGAAATGCACGTTAAACCCGACCATCGCGCCGCTCGCGCCTTCATCGACCTCAATTCTCTCCACGTCCAGCGCGTGCACCGTGAAGATATAGCGGTGGGTTTCCCCTTTTGGCGGCGCCGCGCCGCCGTAGCCCGCTTTACCAAAGTCAGTTCGCGTCTGAATGGCACCTTCAGGCAGGGCAACCAGGTCTGAACCGGAACCCTGCGGCAGCACGCGCGTGTCGGCAGGCAGGTTTGCCACGATCCAGTGCCACCATCCGGAACCGGTTGGCGCATCCGGGTCATAGCAGGTCACGACAAAGCTTTTGGTGCCTGCCGGAACCTCGTCCCACGCCAGGTGCGGGGAGATGTTATCGCCCTGATACCCCATGCCGTTGAAAACGTGCCGTTCCGGCAGCTTTTCGCCGTCGCGCAGATCTTTACTGATGATTTTCATACGGTTTACCCTCGTTGATCGCTCGTTCAGCAAGTGTAATGCATTGGGTTAAATCGTGAAATGCGCGGGAATGTTAACGGCTGTTACAACCGCGTCGGTTAATTTTCGAAGCTGCGCTGGCGTGATGCTGTACGGCGGCATCAGATAGATAAGCTTGCCGAAAGGCCGGACCCACACGCCCTGGTCCACGAAGAAGCGCTGCAGCGCCGCCATATTCACCGGATGGGTGGTTTCAATCACCCCGATGGCACCCAGCACGCGCACGTCCGCCACGAAATTCGCGCCCGAGGCGGCGCTCAGCTCCGCTTTCAGCTGCGCTTCTATCGCCGCAACCTGCGTCTGCCACTCGCCGCTCTCCAGAATCGCAAGGCTTTCACTCGCCACGGCGCAGGCCAGCGGGTTACCCATAAACGTCGGGCCGTGCATAAAGCAGCCGGCTTCACCGTCGCTGATGGTGTCGGCCACCTGGCGGGTCGTGAGCGTGGCGGAGAGCGTCATGGTGCCGCCCGTCAGCGCTTTACCGAGGCACAGAATATCCGGCGCAATACCCGCATGTTCGCAGGCAAACAGCTTGCCGGTGCGGCCAAAGCCGGTGGCGATCTCATCGGCAATCAGCAGAATGCCCTCGCGGTCGCACATCCTGCGAATACGCTTCAGCCATTCCGGGTGGTACATCCGCATCCCGCCCGCGCCCTGCACGATCGGTTCAAGAATGACGGCGGCAATCTCATGACGATGTGCCGCCATCAGTCGGGCGAAGCCGACCATGTCCATCTCGTTCCACTCGCCGTCGAAGCGGCTCTGCGGCGCAGGAGCGAACAGGTTTTCCGGCAGATACCCCTTCCACAGGCTGTGCATGGAGTTGTCCGGATCGCACACCGACATCGCCCCGAAGGTATCCCCGTGATAGCCGTTGCGGAAGGTGAGGAAACGCTGGCGCGCTTCGCCTTTGGCGTGCCAGTACTGCAGCGCCATTTTCATCGCCACTTCCACCGCCACGGAGCCGGAATCCGCCAGGAACACGCACTCCAGCGAGTCAGGCGTCATCGCCACCAGACGGCGGCATAAATCCACCGCGGGCTGGTGGGTGATCCCGCCAAACATCACGTGCGACATCTGGTCAATCTGCGCCTTCATCGCCGCGTTCAGGCGCGGGTGGTTATACCCGTGAATGGCCGCCCACCAGGAGGACATCCCGTCAACCAGCCGCTCGCCGCTGGCGAGGTGCAGCTCGCAGCCGTGGGCAGAGACCACCGGATAGACGGGAAGGGGGCGGGTCGTGGAGGTGTAAGGGTGCCAGATATGCTGCTTGTCGAAGGCGAGATCGTCCTGGGTCATAATCGACTTGTAAACCATTTTGAAAAGTTTTAGGTTTACGAGTATAAACCGAACCGAAAATTAACAAAACCCTTTGGAGAAGCCCGATGGCTCACCACGCACGCTGGACGATGTCGCAAGTTACTGAATTATTCAACAAACCTTTCCTTGAGCTGATGTTCGAAGCCCAACAGGTGCATCGCCAGCACTTCGATCCCCGCCATGTTCAGGTCAGCACGCTGCTGTCGATCAAGACCGGCGCGTGCCCCGAAGACTGCAAATACTGCCCGCAGAGCGCGCGCTACAAAACCGGTCTGGAGTCAGAGCGCCTGATGGAGGTCGAGCAGGTCCTCGACTCCGCGCGCAAGGCCAAAAACGCCGGTTCAACCCGCTTCTGCATGGGCGCGGCGTGGAAGAACCCGCACGATCGCGACATGCCGTACCTGGAGCAGATGGTGAAGGGCGTGAAGGAGATGGGCCTCGAAGCCTGTATGACGCTTGGCACGCTCAACGAGGAGCAGGCGCAGCGCCTCTCGGCGGCGGGGCTGGATTACTACAACCACAACCTCGACACCTCGCCGGAATTTTACGGCAACATCATTACCACGCGTACCTACCAGGAGCGTCTGGATACGCTGGATAAAGTGCGTGACGCGGGGATCAAGGTCTGCTCCGGCGGCATCGTGGGCTTAGGCGAGACGGTGAAAGACCGCGCGGGCCTGCTGCTGCAGCTGGCGAACCTGCCGACCCCGCCGGAAAGCGTGCCGATCAACATGCTGGTGAAGGTCAAGGGCACGCCGCTGGCGGATAACGAGGACGTGGATGCGTTTGATTTTATCCGCACCATCGCGGTGGCGCGCATCATGATGCCAACGTCTTACGTTCGCCTCTCAGCGGGCCGCGAGCAGATGAACGAGCAGACTCAGGCGATGTGCTTTATGGCCGGGGCCAACTCCATCTTCTACGGCTGCAAGCTGCTGACCACGCCGAACCCGGAAGAGGACAAAGACGTTCAGCTGTTCCGCAAGCTGGGGCTGAACCCGCACCAGACCGAGGTGCTGACGGGCGATAACGAGCAACAGCAGCAGCTGGAGCAGCAGATTTTTAACGCCGACACCGACCAGTTCTACAACGCGGCAGCCGTATGACCTGGCAGGCACGTATCAACTCTGCGCTCGACGACCGTCGGGCGGCAGAGGCATTTCGCGTTCGCAGGGTGGTGGAAAACGGCGCGGGCCGTTTTCTTACCCGTGAAGGCCAGCAGTTCTGCAATTTCTCCAGCAACGATTATCTCGGGCTGAGCCAGCATCCGGCCATTATCCGCGCCTGGCAGCAGGGCGCGGAGCGGTTTGGCGTGGGCAGCGGCGGATCGGGACACGTCAGCGGATACACCACGGCGCATCAGGCGCTGGAAGAGGCGCTTGCCGACTGGCTGGGCTACCCGCGCGCGCTGCTGTTTATCTCCGGCTTTGCCGCCAACCAGGCGGTCATCACGGCCCTGATGGGCAAGGACGATCGCATTGTCGCCGACCGCCTGAGCCACGCTTCCCTGCTGGAGGCGGCAAATTTAAGCCCGGCGCAGCTGCGGCGTTTTGTCCATAACGATGCGGGGCAGCTTGCTGCGCTGCTGGATAAACCCTGCGACGGACAACAGCTGGTGGTCACGGAAGGGGTGTTCAGCATGGACGGCGACAGCGCGCCGCTTGCCGCGCTGCACGAGGCCGCAAAGCGGCAAAACGCCTGGCTGCTGGTGGACGATGCCCACGGCACTGGTGTGATGGGCGATGAAGGGCGCGGGAGCGCATACCAGCAAAACGTGAAGCCGGAACTGCTGATTGTCACCTTCGGCAAAGGCTTTGGCGTCAGCGGTGCCGCCGTGCTGTGCAGCGAACCCGTCGCCGACTATCTGCTGCAGTTTGCCCGCCACCTGATTTACAGCACCAGCATGCCCCCGGCGCAGGCCGTGGCGCTGTCGGCGTCGCTGGCTGTCATCCGCAGCGCAGAAGGGGAGGAGCGTCGCCAGCGGCTGGCAGAGCATATTGCGCGCTTCCGTCAGGGACTCGCGGCGCTGCCTTTCCACAGTCCCGATTCGCAGAGCGCTATCCAGCCGGTGATTGTCGGTGAAAATGCCCGCGCGCTGGCACTGGCACAGGCGCTGCGCCAGCGGGGCATGTGGGTCACGGCCATCCGCCCGCCCACCGTCCCACCGGGCACGGCGCGGCTGCGCTTAACCCTGACGGCGGCGCATGAAGCACAGGATATTGAGACGTTGCTGGAGGCGCTCCATGATGCCGGTGAATAAGCAGGCCATCGCGGCGGCATTCGGCCGCGCCGCGCAGAGCTATTCGCAGCATGATGAGCTGCAGCGTCTGAGCGCGCAGGGGCTTCTGGCCGCGCTTGGCGAAACCTCGTTTGCGCAAGTACTGGACGCCGGCTGTGGTCCCGGCAGCAACAGCCGCTACTGGCGCGGGGCGGGAAGCCAGGTGACGGCTATCGATCTCTCAGCCCGGATGCTGGAGGAGGCACGCCAGCGGCAGGCGGCAGATCGTTATCTGCTGGCCGATATCGAGGCGATCCCGCTGGCGGACGCGCAGTTCGATCTGGTCTGGAGCCATCTGGCGGTTCAGTGGTGCAGCAGCCTGCCGCAGGCCCTGCGCGAGCTTTATCGCGTGGCGCGGCCGGGCGGGAAGGTGGCCTTTACCACCCTGCTGGAAAGTTCGCTGCCGGAGCTGAATCAGGCCTGGAAAGCAGTGGATGAACAGCCGCACGCTAACCGGTTTTTATCGCATGGGCAGGTGACGCAGGCGCTGGCAGGCTGGCGCTATCGCAGCACGGTGCAGACCATCACGCTCAATTTTAGCGATGCGTTCAGCGCCATGCGTTCGCTGAAGGGCATCGGCGCCACGCACCTGCATACCGGACGCGAGAAAAAACCGCTTACCCGGGGGCAGCTGCAGCGCCTTGAGCTGGCCTGGCCGCAGCAGCGGGGGCATTTCCCGCTCTCCTATCAACTTTTTCATGGGGTTATCGAACGTGACTGAACGTTATTTTGTCACCGGCACGGACACAGAAGTGGGCAAAACGGTTGCCAGCACGGCATTGCTGCAGGCGGCACGGCTGCTCGGGAAAAACACCGCCGGGTATAAGCCCGTAGCGTCCGGCAGCGAGATGACGGCGGAAGGGTTACGCAACACCGACGCGCTGGCGCTCCAGCGTAACAGCACGCGTGAACTCGCCTATTCTGCAGTGAATCCGTACACCTTTGCCGAACCGACCTCGCCGCACATTGTCAGCGCTGACGAAGGTCGTCCGATTGATTTTGCCGTGCTGTCTGCCGGACTGCGGACGCTGGAAAATCAGGCCGACTGGGTGCTGGTGGAAGGGGCCGGCGGCTGGTTTACGCCGCTTTCAGACACGCAGACGTTTGCTGACTGGGTGCAGGCCGAGCAGCTTCCGGTCATTCTTGTCGTCGGCGTCAAGCTGGGCTGCATCAATCACGCCATGTTGACCGCACAGGCCGTCCAGCAGGCCGGGCTGCGTCTGGCGGGCTGGATAGCCAACGACGTGGTTGCGCCGGGTAAACGCCATCAGGCGTATCTGGCGACGCTCAGGCGCGTCCTTCCCGCGCCGTGCCTCGGGGAAATTCCCTGGCTGGCTGACGGCGCGGAAAATGCCGAAATCGGACGTTATCTCGATCTCAGCGTTTTGCTTCCCGCGACATCCAGTGAGCGATAAGCTCGTCATCCAGTTCGTTAACGTGGCCCTGCGCCACGTTACGCCCGCGATAGAGCAGACAGAAACGGTCCGCCACCCGGCGGATAAACGACAGCTGCTGCTCCGCTAACAGCACCGTCATCCCTAACTCCCGGTTTAAGCGCCCCAGCAGCTGCACCAGCTTCTGGGCAACGCTGTGCCCCGCGCCGTGCAGCGGTTCATCCAGGATCAGCAGGTGAGGGCGGTTCACCAGCGCATTAGCCAGCGCCAGCTGATACTGGTCGTCCGGAGAGAGCGTGTTGGCGCGGGTTCGTCGCAAGGCATAGAGCGCCGGGAACAGGTCGTAAACGTCATTTTTCGCCTCCGGGTTCGGTTTCCCCGTCGCCCGCATGGCGATATGCAGGTTCTCCTCAATCGTGAGCTGGGAGAAGATCCGCCTGTCCTGCGAGACATAGCCTATTCCCGGCCCGGAACGCTGTTCTGGCGGCGGATTGAGCAAATCGCGCGGCGGCGCGCCCGCCTCATACCAGATGATGCTGCCGCTTTCGACGGGCACTTTCCCGGCGATGCAATTCATGAGGGTGGTTTTCCCCATCCCCGGCAGGCCAACGACGCCTGTACACATCCCTTGCGGAAAATCTAAATCCACATTCCATAGCGTATGTTGACTTCCGTAAAACTGATTCACTGCACGCAGGCTCAACATCTTTCTCTCCTTAAAAATGTGTGTAGGTGTGGCTCGTTGTTAAACTGCAAAACCCCTGCCATAAAACGGAAAGTGATTAAAAAAGCGTCTTTTTTAGGAATAAGTCACAGAAGCGCGAGGGATAAAAAGGGGGATTGCACATCGACGGTGCCGACGGTGTTGAGTTGTGGTGCAGAGCCAGAAATGATGGAAATGTGAGCAAGATCTCGTCAGTTGGTTATGAATGACGCGACTGTTAATCAGCAAAAAAGAGCTATAAAAATTTTTTGCTGCCGCCTCGTGGGAAAATCCGGGAATTTGCAGAGCGCCAGTCTGTATGGGCTGGAAGCAGTTATCCACTATTCCTGTGGATAACCATGTGCATTAGAGTTAGAAAACACGCGATAAGCGAGAGAAGACGCGGCTTACGCCCAAATTGACGCGAAACGCGGCTTTAGAAAATATCGTTTATTTTTTAATTGGTTAGATAAAATCAATTCCCGTCATGAAAGTGTCACCGGTTGCCACAAAACTATCATTACCTGGCTTGACAAATGTTAAAAAAGAAAAAGTTCTGGGGATAACCTGACCTGACTGGTGTTTTATGTTGCCACTGTCCAAATTTTGGTCGCTATCGCGCTAATCATTCAGGCGCTACTCTAAATATCCTGACATGCTACTGGTTTTTCATCCAGTGTTTTTTGCTGGCATTCCTGGCAACAAGGAGTAAAATTATTCACCTGCCGCTTATAACGTCATCAGGTTGTCGCCCATGAGTAAACCGTTCAAATTGAATTCTGCTTTCCGTCCGTCTGGCGATCAGCCTGAAGCGATCCGTCGTCTGGAAGAGGGGCTGGAAGATGGGCTGGCGCACCAGACGCTGCTCGGGGTTACCGGCTCGGGTAAAACCTTTACCATTGCCAACGTGATTGCGGATCTCCAGCGCCCTACGATGGTGCTGGCGCCCAACAAAACCCTGGCGGCGCAACTTTACGGCGAGATGAAAGAGTTCTTCCCGGAAAACGCCGTTGAGTATTTCGTCTCCTACTACGATTACTACCAGCCAGAAGCCTATGTGCCGAGCTCTGACACCTTCATCGAGAAAGATGCGTCGGTGAACGAACACATTGAGCAGATGCGACTGTCGGCCACTAAGGCGCTGCTGGAGCGTCGCGATGTGGTTGTGGTGGCCTCTGTTTCGGCGATTTACGGCCTGGGCGACCCGGATCTCTATCTCAAGATGATGCTGCACCTGACGCAGGGGATGATCATCGACCAGCGCGCGATTTTGCGTCGTCTGGCGGAGCTGCAGTACACCCGCAACGACCAGGCCTTCCAGCGTGGTACGTTCCGCGTGCGCGGCGAAGTGATCGACATCTTCCCGGCGGAATCGGACGATATGGCGCTGCGCGTTGAGCTGTTTGACGAGGAGGTCGAACGCCTGTCGCTCTTCGATCCGCTGACCGGACACGTTGAATCAGTGATCCAGCGCTTCACCATCTACCCGAAAACGCACTACGTGACGCCGCGCGAGCGTATCGTGCAGGCGATGGAAGAGATCAAAGTGGAGCTGGCCGAGCGCCGCAAAGTGCTGCTGGCGAACAATAAGCTGCTGGAAGAGCAGCGCCTCAGCCAGCGTACCCAGTTCGACCTGGAGATGATGAACGAGCTGGGCTACTGCTCCGGCATCGAAAACTACTCCCGCTTCCTCTCCGGGCGCGGGCCGGGCGAGCCGCCGCCGACGCTGTTTGATTACCTGCCAGCAGACGGTTTGCTGGTGATCGACGAATCCCACGTCACGATCCCGCAGATCGGCGGGATGTACCGCGGCGACCGAGCGCGTAAAGAGACGCTGGTGGAGTACGGATTCCGCCTGCCGTCAGCGCTGGATAACCGCCCGATGAAGTTCGAAGAGTTTGAGGCGCTGGCGCCGCAAACCATCTACGTCTCGGCCACGCCGGGCAACTACGAGCTGGAAAAATCGGGCGATGAGGTGGTTGACCAGGTAGTGCGTCCGACCGGGCTGCTGGACCCGATTATCGAGGTGCGTCCGGTGGCGACGCAGGTAGACGACCTGCTCTCTGAGATCCGCGCCCGTTCCGCCATTAACGAGCGCGTGCTGGTGACCACGCTCACCAAGCGTATGGCGGAAGACCTGACCGAGTATCTCGAAGAGCACGGCGAGAAGGTGCGTTATCTGCACTCGGATATCGATACCGTGGAGCGCATGGAGATTATCCGCGACCTGCGCCTGGGCGAGTTTGACGTGCTGGTAGGGATTAACCTTCTGCGGGAAGGTCTGGATATGCCGGAGGTTTCGCTGGTGGCGATTCTGGACGCGGATAAAGAGGGCTTCCTGCGTTCCGAGCGTTCGCTGATTCAGACCATTGGCCGCGCCGCGCGTAACGTCAACGGTAAAGCGATTCTGTACGGTGACAAAATTACCCCGTCGATGGCGAAAGCGATCGGTGAGACGGAGCGCCGCCGCGAGAAACAGCAGCGCTACAACGAAGAACACGGCATTACCCCGCAGGGGCTGAACAAGAAGGTGGTGGATATTCTGGCGCTGGGCCAGAACATTGCCAAAACCAAAGCGAAAGGCCGCGGCAAGGCGCGTTCAATGGTGGAAGAAGATACCGTCGTGCTGACGCCGAAGGCGCTGCAGCAGAAGATCCACGAGCTGGAAGGGCAGATGATGCAGCACGCGCAGAACCTGGAGTTCGAAGAGGCGGCGCAGATCCGCGACCAGCTTCATCAGCTGCGGGATCTGTTTATCGCGGCATCGTGAGTTTTTTGCCCGGTGGCGCTGCGCTTACCGGGCCTACAGGTTTAGCGTCTTTTGTCGCCCCGGTAAGCGCAGCGCCACCGGGGTTTTTGTTAACCCAACGCCTGAATCGCTTTCTCCAGCGCCTCGCGCAGCAGGTGGCGGTCGTGACGATATTTAATATCGCTGGCTTCCAGCGGCTCCTGCACCACCACGCGATCGCCAATCCCTGTCACATCCACTTTTGGCCCAACCACGACACCGTCGATAATTTTCTTACCGACGTACTGCTCCATCAGGTCCAGCTTGTCCGCCAGCGACAGGCTCGCCGCTGCCGGGCTCAGCTCACGGCCCAGGTTACCGATATAGACCATCGGCGCCGGGGTGCGGCGCAGCGCCTGCGCCAGCTCTTTCACCAGCAGGATCGGCATCAGGCTGGTGTAAAAGCTGCCCGGGCCGATCAGAATTAAATCCGCATCGCCAATTGCTTCTACGGCTTCACGCGTCGCCGGCACGCTCGGGTAAGTCATCAGCTCTTTGGGCGGCAGCAGAAGCTGGTCAATATTCACCTCGCCGTACACTTCATGCCCTTCGGCGTCGATGGCCATCAAATCGACCGGTTGTTCAGACATGGGGATCAGGAATGCGTCCACTTTGAGCAGGTTACGGATCAGATTGATGGCTTCGAGAGGCCTTACGCTCAGGTGATCCAGCGCCTTTAACATCAGATTTCCGAGGTTATGCCCGGAAAGTTCGCCATTGCCGCCAAAACGGTACTCAAACATCGCCGATGCGACGCTCGGCTCGGTAATTAACTGGTTCAGGCAGTTGCGCATATCGCCCCAGGCAATACCGCCTTCGGCACGTCTGATCCGCCCGGTTGAGCCGCCGTTATCGGTGGTGGTCACTATCCCTGTCAGCCTTGAGCCGAGTGACGACAAAGAGGACATAACGCGGCCCAGGCCGTGGCCTCCGCCAAGAGCGACCACTCGGTCAAGATCCGCAAAAGTGCGATTGCGCATACGTATTCCTTTTCACGTTCGATCGCGTAACAGTAACCTAACTACCCCTAAAAGACGATGCCTCACCCGAAGCAAAATGACGTATATCAATGTGAAAGTGCAGTTTTTAGGTATTCTGTAGCGAAAATGCAGGATTGATTCGCTATATACATAATTATATAGCGAAAAGCGATAATGGCGCTGTCAGACTTTCCGCGCTACTATCGCCTTAACCACGTTTTCAACACTGAAAACATACACTCTAGCCCTTGTGCCTGTGTCGAAAGATATGGCGCTCTGGCCGTGGCGAATTTGCCACCAGGGTACAGAAAGAAATGACTGTGCCTCCCGTATCTGGAAAGGTGTACATGGCTTCACAACTTACTGATGCTTTCGCGCGTAAGTTTTATTACTTACGTCTGTCGATTACCGATGTGTGCAACTTCCGTTGCACCTACTGCCTGCCCGACGGCTACAAACCGGGCAGCGTCACCAATAACGGCTTTCTCTCCGTGGATGAAGTGCGCCGCGTCACGCGCGCCTTCTCTGAGCTCGGCACCGAAAAAGTGCGTCTGACCGGCGGTGAACCCTCTCTGCGCCGTGATTTCCCGGACATCATTGCTGCCGTGCGTGAAAACGACCGCATTCGCCAGATTGCCGTGACCACCAACGGTTACCGCATGGCGCGCGACGTGGCCACCTGGCGCGATGCGGGCTTAACCGCCATTAACGTCAGCGTGGACAGTCTCGACGCCCGCCAGTTTCACGCCATTACCGGCCAGGATAAATTCCGCCAGGTGATGGACGGCATCGACGCGGCGTTCAGCGCCGGGTTCGAGAAGGTCAAAGTCAATACGGTGCTGATGCGCGACGTCAACCACCATCAGCTGGACACCTTCCTCGCCTGGATCAAATCCCGCCCCATTCAGCTGCGCTTTATTGAGCTGATGGAAACCGGCGAGGGCAGCGAGCTGTTCCGTCGTCATCACATCTCCGGCATGGTCCTGCGCGACGCGCTGCTGAAACGCGGCTGGATCCACCAGATCCGCCAGCGCAGCGACGGCCCGGCGCAGGTCTTCTGCCATCCTGATTACGAAGGCGAAATTGGGCTTATCATGCCTTACGAGAAAGACTTCTGCGCCAGCTGCAACCGCCTGCGCGTCTCTTCCGTCGGCAAACTCCATCTCTGCCTGTTCGGGGACGGCGGCGTGGACCTGCGCGATCTGCTGGCAGACGATGCCCAGCAGGAGGCACTTGAAGCGCGCATTTCTGAAGCGCTGACGCATAAAAAACAGACCCACTTCCTGCATCAGGGCAATACCGGCATTACTCAGAACCTGTCTTACATCGGCGGGTAATCAGGCTTAAGAAGGAATCAGAAGATGAGTCAGGTAAGCGCAGAATTTATCCCGACACGCATTGCTATCCTTACCGTTTCCGATCGCCGTGGCGAAGAGGATGATACCTCCGGCCACTGGCTGCGCGAGGCGGCCCATGACGCGGGGCATCACATCGTCGATAAAGCGATCGTGAAGGAGAACCGCTACGCCATTCGCGCGCAGGTCTCTCAGTGGATCGCCAGCGATGAGGTGCAGGTGGTGCTGATCACCGGCGGCACCGGCTTTACCGCGGGCGATCAGGCGCCTGAAGCGCTGCTCCCGCTGTTCGACCGCGAGGTGGAAGGCTTCGGCGAGGTGTTCCGCATGCTCTCCTTTGAAGAGATTGGCACCTCCACGCTCCAGTCGCGCGCCGTTGCCGGGGTGGCGAACAACACCCTGATTTTCGCCATGCCGGGCTCGACCAAAGCCTGCCGCACCGCGTGGGAAAACATCATCGCCCCGCAGCTGGATGCCCGTACCCGTCCGTGTAATTTCCATCCCCATTTAAAGAAATAAGCTATGTCACAACTGACCCACATTAACGCCGCTGGCGAAGCGCATATGGTGGACGTCTCCGCCAAAGCGGAAACGGTGCGCGAAGCGCGCGCCGAAGCGTTCGTCACCATGCTGCCGGAAACGCTGGCGATGATCATCGACGGCAGCCATCACAAGGGTGATGTCTTTGCCACCGCGCGCATCGCAGGGATGCAGGCCGCCAAGCGCACCTGGGATCTCATTCCGCTGTGCCATCCGCTGATGCTGAGCAAGGTGGAAGTGAACCTGCAGGCGCAGCCGGAGCAGAGCCGCGTGCGTATTGAATCGCTGTGCCGCTTAACCGGCAAAACCGGCGTGGAGATGGAGGCGCTGACGGCAGCGTCCGTGGCCGCGCTGACCATCTACGACATGTGCAAAGCGGTGCAGAAAGACATGGTGATTGGCCCGGTTCGCCTGCTGGCAAAAAGCGGCGGCAAATCCGGAGATTTTAAGGTGGACAGCCATGATTAAGGTGCTCTTTTTTGCGCAGGTGCGCGAGCTGGTGAATACCGACAGCCTGACGCTGGATGCGTCTTTTGACAACGTTGCGGCCCTGCGTGCGCATCTGGCGGCACAGAGCGACCGCTGGGCGCTGGCGCTCGACGAAGGCAAGCTGCTGGCCGCCGTTAACCAGACGCTGGTGGAGCTTACCCATCCGCTGAAGGCCGGGGATGAAGTGGCCTTCTTCCCGCCGGTCACAGGGGGCTAATATGAGTGAAACCCGCATTCTGGTTGGCCCTGAGCGCTTTAACGTAGGGACAGAATACAGCTGGCTGGCGGAACGCGACGAAGACGGTGCGGTCGTGACCTTTACCGGCAAAGTGCGCAATCACAACCTCGGTGACAGCGTGAAGGCGCTGACGCTGGAGCACTATCCCGGCATGACCGAGAAATCGCTGGCGGAGATAGTGGATGAGGCGCGAGGCCGCTGGCCGCTCGGACGCGTCACGGTGATTCACCGCATCGGCGAGATGTGGCCCGGCGAGGAGATTGTCTTTGTCGGGGTGACCAGCGCGCACCGCGGCAGCGCGTTTGCGGCAGGGGAGTTCATTATGGATTACCTCAAAACCAAAGCGCCGTTCTGGAAGCGCGAAGCCACGCCGGAAGGGGACCGCTGGGTGGAATCTCGCGACAGCGATAAACAGGCCGCCAGCCGTTGGTAGTCGGTTTACGTGGATGTGTTACTCTTAACGAGTGTGTCTACTTAATCTTAATCAGGAGTGAATCATGGACCGATTTCCGCGTTCCGATTCAATAGTGCAGCAGACCCGTAGCGGCCTGCAGACGTATATGGCTCAGGTGTACGGCTGGATGACGGTTGGCCTGCTGCTTACCGCGTTTATCGCGTGGTATGCGGCGAATACGCCGGAGCTGATGATGTTTATCTTCTCCAGCAAAATCACCTTCTTTGGGCTGATTATCGCGCAGCTGGCGCTGGTGTTTGTGCTTTCGGGTCTGGTGCACAAGCTGAGTGCCGGCATGGCAACGACCCTGTTTATGCTCTATTCGGCGCTAACGGGGCTGACGCTTTCCAGCATCTTTATCGTTTACACCTACTCATCTATCGCCAGCACCTTCGTGGTCACCGGCGGGATGTTTGGCGCGATGAGCCTGTACGGCTACACCACGAAGCGCGATCTAAGCGGTTTCGGCAGCATGCTGTTTATGGGGCTGATCGGGATTGTGCTGGCGTCACTGGTGAACCTGTGGCTCAAGAGCGACGCGCTGATGTGGGCCGTGACCTATATCGGGGTGGTGCTCTTCGTCGGGTTGACGGCCTATGACACCCAGAAGCTGAAAAACATCGGCGAGCAGATCGACGTGCGCGACAGTTCCAACCTGCGCAAATACGCGATTCTGGGCGCGCTGACGCTCTATCTGGACTTCATCAACCTGTTCCTGATGCTGCTGCGGATTTTAGGCAACCGTCGCTAAGGTTGCTTTGCCGGGTGGCGGCTTCGCCTTACCCGTCCTGCGAATCGCGAACCGTAGGTCGGGTAAGGCGAAGCCGCCACCCGACTTATTCACTTCGCTAGCATCCTCTCATTCTTCGCCCGCAGCTTTTTCGCCCGACTTTCCAGCACCAGATAGCAGACCGTTGCCAGCGCCAGCGGCAGGAAGTAATACAGCATCCTGTACGCCAGCAGGGCGGCGATAATCGTTCCCTGAGAAACATGCTCCCCGGCCAGCAGGGCAATAAACACCGCCTCCAGCACGCCGATCCCCGCCGGAATGTGCACAATCACCCCGGCAATGCTGCTCACCAGCAGCACGCCCAGCACGAAGAAGTAATTGACGTCCTCGCCAATCAGCAGCCAGATGATGGCCCCCATGGCCATCCAGTTGGCGCTGGAGACCGCCATCTGCAGCACCGCAAACTTCCACGAGGGCAGGACCAGCTTTTGCCCTTTGATGGTCATATGGCGGCGCTTTGCAAACGCGCAGGCCCAGAGATAAACGGCGATAATCAGCAGCAGCACGATGCCCAGAATGCGCAGCGTGGCCTCGTCGATATACCAGTGCGCGGGCAGCTGCACCACGCCGATGGTGAAGATCACCCCGCCGAGCAGAATATAGCCCAGCCAGTTGGTGGTAATGCTCAGGGAAAAAATACGCGTGATGGTCCCGCCCGGCAGGCCGAGCCGCGAGTAGAGGCGATAGCGCATGCCAATCCCCCCGACCCAGGTGCTCAGCGTCAGGTTAAAGGCGTAGCAGATAAACGACACCAGCATCACCTGACGTTTGGCCAGCTTGTGGCCGCAGTAGGCCCGACCCAGCAGATCATAGCAGCCGTACATCAGGTAGCTCACGATAACCAGCCCCGTCGCGCCCAGCAGCACCATCCGGTTATAGTTGCGGATGACCTTCCACACCTCTTCCCAGTCCACTTTCTGCGCGTAGACCACCAGCAGCACCGCGACGGCAATAAAGAATACCCAGGTGAGGATCTTTTTTGCCAGACGCCAGCGTGGATGCGATTTTGACATCAGGGTTTGCCTCCGTCTTCCGCTTCTATGCGGTCCTGGGTTTCCATTTCGGGTTGTACCGGCGGGTCCACCTGCGCCAGCTTCGGCGTATGCGCCGGCAGCCAGCCGACCATCGCCGGGAAATGCCGCAGGAAGTGGAACACCACCACGCTGATGCCCAGGTTCCACCAGGTGCGTTTGGGAACCATAGACTCATCCACGCGCACGCAGTCGTTAACGATCAACGCCTGCAGGTTATCCCGCAGGGTCTGGTTAAACTGGCGGTCGTGAATGATCAGGTTGGCTTCAAGGTTAAGCGACAGGCTCAGCGGATCGAGGTTACTGGAGCCTACGGTGGCCCAGTGATCGTCCATCAGCGCGACTTTGCCGTGCAGCGGTCGACGACGATATTCGTAGATCTGGACGCCGCCCTTCACCAGGTAGTTGTACAGCAGCCGCGCCCCGACTTTGACGATCGGCATATCCGGCTCGCCCTGGACAATCAGCTTCACGCGCACGCCGCGTCTTGCAGCATTTCGCATGGCATGCAGCAGGCGATAGCCCGGGAAAAAGTAGGCGTTGGCGATGATCACTTCGCGCTTAGCGTTGGCCAGCATTTTAAGATAGTGGCGTTCAATGTCGTCCCGGTGCTCGCCGTTGTCGCGCCAGACGAAAAGCGCCTGCGCTTCGCCGGGCTTCCGGTTCTCTTCCGGGCGATGGCGGCGTCGCCACCAGCGGCGTACGGCCTCTTTCCCCGGCAGGTTCTCCAGCTCAAACAGCAAGATGTCCTGCACCACCGGGCCTTCGATGCGAATGGCGTAATCCTGCTTCGCTTCCGGACCGTAGTCGGACATATGTTCCGCCGAGTAGTTAATGCCGCCGACAAACGCTACCGTCTCATCCACTACCACAATTTTGCGGTGCATTCGGCGGAAAAGGTTGGTCCGCATGCCGAACAGGCGAGGGCCGGGATCGTAGTAGCGGAATACCACGCCTGCGGCGGTCAGTTCATTGACGAACGCATCGCTGAGGTCCGGCGAGCCGTAGCCATCCAGCAGTACTTCAATTTTGACGCCGCGCTGTGCGGCGCGCAGGAGCACGCTGTGCAGCTGCTTGCCGACGTTGTCTTCGAACCAGATAAAGGTTTCGAGGATCACTTTCTGCTGGGCGTTATCAATTGCCTTAAACACGGCCGGGTAATACTCGTCCCCGTTGACCAGCAGCGTAATCCGGTTGCCTTCCTGCCAGGAACATTTCATAAGTGGATCTCCGCGCTGAGCGGGGCATGGTCGGAAAGATGCCGCCAGTTGAGAAGCGCCAGGGCGGTCGGGCTGCTGGCGTGGGCATTTTTCACGTAGATGCGGTCAAGCCGCAGCAGCGGGAAACGGACCGGGAACGTGCGCGCAGGCCTGCCGTTCGCCCGGGTGAAGATCTCCTCCAGCCCGGCATCCACCTTCAACGGATGGTTTGCCCGCTGGCGCCAGTCGTTGAAATCGCCTGCCACGACAACAGGTTCACCGTCAGGCAGCGCGTTGGCCCATTCGGCCAGCATTTTCAGCTGCGCCTGACGATGGGCTTCGCGCAGGCCCAGATGAACGCAGCCGACGTGGATGGGCAGCTCAAGGTCGGGCGGGGTAATGCGGCAGTAGAGCAGGCCGCGTTTTTCGCTCTCCCCGACGGAAACGTCGCGGTTTTCATAATGTTCAATGGGATAACGCGACAGCACCGCGTTGCCGTGATGACCTTCAGGATAGACCGCGTTGCGGCCGTAGGCGTAATCGCTCCACATGGTGTCGGCCAGAAATTCATAGTGCGGCGTGTCGGGCCAGTTCTCAAAGTGAAGCGGATGTACTTCGTGTGCGCCCATCACCTCCTGCAGGCAGACAATATCCGCGCTGACGGTGCGCACCGCGTCGCGCAGCTCCGGTAAAATGAAGCGGCGGTTAAATGCTGTGAAGCCCTTATGAATGTTTATCGTCAGCACTTTAAGCGAGAAATGCTGCATTTTTTTCGTCATAAGCTCCTTCCTGAGTGACTATCCCGATGAAAATAAAGTGTAGTCGTCGTCACAAAAAGATGCGGCGTTACGGAATTTTCCGTAAAGTGCGGTAGTCTGATTAAGCAGAGAAAAATCCTTCAGGAGAGAAGCCATGAAGTGGCAACAACGTGTTCGTGTCGCAACTGGCCTGAGTTGCTGGCAGATAATGTTGCATTTACTGGTCGTGGCCGTACTGGTGATGGGCTGGATGAGCGGCACGCTGGTACGTGTTGGCCTGGGGCTATGCGTCCTTTACGGCGTCACCGTGCTGTCGATGCTGTTTTTACAGCGCCACCATGACGCGCGCTGGCGCGAGGTGGGTGACGTGCTCGAAGAACTCACCACCACCTGGTACTTTGGTGCGGCGATGATTGTTCTGTGGCTGCTTTCACGCGTGCTGCAAAACAACCTGCTGCTGGCCCTGGCGGGTCTGGCAATCCTCGCAGGGCCTGCGGTGGTCTCGTTGCTGACCAAAGAGAAAAAGCTACGCGATGTTGCGTCTAAACATCGCATAGGCCACTGAGCCTGTCGTGGCCGCGATGACCAGTAGCGGCCACAAACTTCCCCAGACAATATCCAGACTCGCATCCTTCAGATAGATCTGCTTGTTGATATCCGTAAAGTGTCGTATCGGGTTTATCCACGTCAGATCCTGGAGCCACACCGGCATATTCTCAACCGGCGAGACGTACCCGGAGAGCAGGATCGCGGGCATCATAAAGACGAATACCCCGATAAACGCCTGCTGCTGCGTCGAGCAGAGTGCGGAGATCAGCAGCCCAAACCCCACCAGCGACAGCCCGTAAATCACCATCGTGAAGTAAAACAGCGCCAGCGATCCGGCGAACGGGATCTGGTAAGCCCATATTCCCACGCCCAGCACGATGGTGGCCTGGAAGGTGGCGACAATTAGCGCCGGAACCGCTTTGCCGACGAAAATTTGCCAGGTGGCGAGCGGGGAGACCAGCAGCTGATCCAGCGTGCCCTGTTCGCGCTCGCGGGCGACGGAGAGAGAGGTCACAATCATCACCCCGATGGTGGTGATCATGGCGATCAGCGACGGCACCACAAACCACTTGTAGTCCAGATTCGGGTTATACCAGTTGCGCACCACCAGTTCGCTGTTGTTGGGCTTCGGTTTGCCGTCCATTAGCTCCTGCTGGTAATCCTTCACCACCTGCTGGAGGTAGTTGGCCGCAATCTGGGCGCTGTTGGAGTTGCGCCCGTCGAGGATCAGCTGCATCGGCGCGGTCTGGAAGGTATCCAGATTGCGGGAGAAATCCGCCGGGAACCGCACCAGCAGCAGCGCTTTTTGCGTGTCGATGGTGGGCTGAATGTCCTGCGGGCTTTTCAGCAGCAGGATGTGGGTAAAGGCTTTCGCACGCGCAAAGCGCTGCGTCAGCTCGACGGAATGTTTGCCGTTGTCTTCGTTGTAAATGGCAATGGTGGCGTTGGTCACCTCAAGGGTGGCGGCAAACGGGAACAGTAAAACCTGGATCAGCACCGGCAACACCAGAATGGCGCGGGTTTGCGGCTCGCGCAGCAGGGATTGCAGCTCTTTGCGTATTAACGTCCATAAACGGTGAAACATGCGCGCTCCTTAATCTAACCGCCGTTTGGTTTTCATCCACGTCAACCCGATAAACATCACCGCCGACGCCATTAAAAACAGCGTGTTGATAATCAGCACTACCGGAATATTCCCCGCCAGGAACAGGCTTTGCAGCGTGCTCACGAAGTAGCGCGCCGGGATAATGTAGGTCACGGCGCGGATGACGGCAGGCATGCTGTCTATCTGGAAGATAAACCCGGACAGCATAATCGACGGCAGGAAAGCGGCGTTCAGCGCCACCTGCGCGGCGTTAAACTGGTTGCGGGTGATGGTGGAGATGAGCAGCCCCATCCCCAGCGTGCTGAGTAAAAACAGGCAGGTGATAAAGAACAGCACCACCAGCGAGCCGCGGTACGGCACGCCGAGGATAAAGACGGACACCAGCATGCAGAGCAGCATCGCCAGCATGCCGAGGAAGTAGTAGGGAATAAGCTTGCACAGCAGCAGCTCGACGCGCGTCACTTCGGTGGAAAGCAGCGCCTCCATGGTGCCGCGCTCCCACTCGCGGGCGATCACCAGCGAGGTCAGAATCGCGCCGATCACCGTCATAATAATCGTCACCGCGCCCGGTATAATAAAGTGCTGGCTGATGGCGGCGGGGTTAAACCAGTAGCGCGTCTGCACGTCGATAAGCGGTTCAAACGTCTCGCCCCGGTCTTCCGCGCGCTGCATCTGCCAGAGCTGCCAGATCCCCTCCGCGTAGCCCTGCACGAAGTTCGCGGTGTTTGGCTCGCTGCCGTCGGTGATGACCTGGATCGGCGCATCGGTATTCGCCCGCGCCATGTTGGCGGCAAAATCCACCGGAATGACGATCAGACCGCGAATCTTCCCGGCCTGCATCTTCTGGATCAGCTCCTGGCGGTTGTCGCTGATGGTGGCATCAATGTAGGGCGAACCGGTCATGGCGTGGGTAAAGTCCAGCGCCTCTTCGCTCTGCTGTTCGAGTAAAATCCCGACCCGCAGCTTGCTGGAATCCAGGTTAATGCCGTAGCCAAAGATAAACAGCAGCAGCAGGGGGATCACCACCGCAATCAGCCAGCTGCTGGGATCGCGCACGATCTGCCGCGTCTCTTTTACGCACAGCGCGCGCACCCGGCGCCAGGAAATGGCGTTACTGCGCATGGGCATTCTCCTTATCCCAGTCGTGGATGAGGGTGATAAACGCCTGCTCCATGGTCGGGTCCGGCACCGCGTCGTCGGCGGCCTGGTTTTTCAGGTCGTCCGGCGTGCCGTGGGCAATCAGCTTGCCGCGATACACCAGCCCGATGCGGTCGCAGTACTCCGCCTCGTCCATGAAGTGGGTGGTCACCATCACGGTCACCCCTTTTTCCACCATGCTGTTGATATGCAGCCAGAACTCGCGGCGGGTAATGGGATCAACGCCGGAGGTCGGCTCGTCCAGAAACAGAATATCCGGCTCGTGCATCAGCGAGCAGGCCAGCGCCAGCCGCTGCTTAAAGCCGAGCGGCAGTTCGTCGGTGGCGTGGGAAGCAATCGTCGTTAACCCGAAGGCGTCGCTCATGCGGCGAATTTTCTCGTTCTGCGCCCGCCCGCGCAGGCCGTACACGCCGGAGAAAAAGCGCAGATTCTGCTCGACCGTCAGGTTGCCGTACAGCGAGAACTTCTGCGCCATATAGCCCAGGTGCTGGCGCGCCTTGCCGGAGCTGACTTTGAGATCCATATCCAGCACCAGCGCTTTGCCGGACGTTGGCACCAGCAGGCCGCACATCATCTTAAAGGTGGTCGATTTTCCCGCGCCGTTTGGTCCGAGCAGGCCAAAAATCTCGCCGCGCTTCACGGCAAAATTCACGTTGTCAGTGGCGGCGAAATCCCCGAATTTTTTGGTGAGGGATTTGGCTTCGATCACCGTTTCGCCCGGCGTACCTTCCACCGTGTGCAGGATCGCCCCAAGCGGCGACTCGGAGGTCCCCGCGCCGCCCAGCAGGTCGATGAACGCATCTTCAAAACGCGGCGCCGTCTCTTCTATCTCAATCGTCGGCATCCCAGGCGCCCGGCGAATATCGTCGACGGTGGCCTCTTTTTTGAGGATGACCCGCACCGAGCGGCCCTGAATCATCCCGTCGCTGACCTGCGGCAGCCTGAGCACCCGCTGCAGCAGCGAGCGGTTGGACGCCTGCGGGCTGTGCAGCAGGAAGCTGCGCCCGGCCATGCTCTGCGTCAGCGTCGTCGGCTCGCCCTGATAGAGCAGCTCGCCTTCGTTCATCAGCAGCACGTCCCGGCACTGCTCCGCTTCGTCGAGGTAGGAGGTGCTCCAGAGGATTAGCATCCCGTCGCCCGCCAGTTCGTGCACCATCTGCCACAGCTCGCGGCGGGAAATCGGGTCTACGCCGACGCCGGGCTCGTCCAGCAGCAGCACCTTCGGCTCGCCCACCAGCGTGCAGGCCAGCCCCAGCTTCTGCTTCATCCCGCCGGAGAGCTTGCCCGCCAGCCGGTCGGTGAACGGGCCGAGCGAGGTAAATTCCAGCAGGCGGGCGAAGGTTTTCTTCCGGGTTTCTCCGGTGACGCTGCGCAGGTCGGCGTACAGGTTCAGGTTTTCCATCACCGTCAGGTCTTCATACAGGCCAAACTTCTGCGGCATATAGCCGAGCATGGCGTGGAGCGGGCCGTCGTCCTTTATCGGATCCAGGCCCAGCACGCGGGCCGATCCTTCATCCGGCTTCAGCAACCCCGCCAGCATCCGCATCAGCGTGGTTTTCCCCGCGCCGTCCGGACCGACCAGCCCGGTCACATAGCCTTTCCGGATGGTGCAGTTCAGCGGCGCGACCGCAGGCTTATCCATCCCCTTAAAGCGTTTAACCAGACTGTTGAGCTGAATAACCGCGTCATTCATGTCGTTCCCCGCTGTTCACTTTTACGGTGACGGGCATGCCCTGGCGCAGGGCGTCGTCCGCATCGGTCACGATAATGCGCAGGCGATACACCAGGTCGGTACGCAGGTCCGGCGTTTCTACCGTTTTCGGCGTGAATTCGGCGGTAGGGGAGACGAAGCCCACCTTGCCGTGATACGGCTTGTCCGGGCGACCGTCGGTATAAAGCAGCAGCTCGCGGCCCGGCTGCATCTGGCCGAGATTGGGCTCATCAATGTAGGCACGTACCCAGACCGGGCGGGTCAGGGAGAGGGTTAACACGGTGCTGCCCGCGTTGAGCATGCTGCCCGGCTCGACGGCGCGGGTCATCAGCGTGCCGTCTGACGGTGCCACCAGCGTGGTGTCGTGCAGATCCAGCTCTGCCTGCGACAGCTGGGCCTGCGCCTGTTCAAGGCTGGCTTTTGCCTGGGCGATATCCTGCGGGCGGTTACCGGTGTGGTACTGGCTTAATTTATCCTGCGCGGACTTCAGCGTGGCCTGCGCCTGATCGCGGGAGGAGCGCGCATTTTCCAGGTCATTCGCGGAAATGGTGCGGCTTTTCCACAGCCCCTGCTGGCGAGCGTAGAAGTTCTGCGCGTAGTCATAGGCCGCCTGCGCCTGTTTGACGGCCGCTGCGGCCTGAGCGATCTCTTCGTCGCGATAGCCGGCCAGCATCAGGTCATACTGCGCCTGCGCAACGGAGACGCCCGCTTTGGCCTGCAGCAGCGCATTTTCATAGGGCGCTTTGTCCAGCATCCCCAGCGTCTGCCCGGTTTTAATGGCATCGCCTTCGTCAACGCTCAGCGCGGCGAGACGTCCGCCGACGCGGAAGCTCATGTTCACCGTGCGAATATCCACGTTACCGTACAGCGTCAGGCCTTTATCCTGATGGCTCTGGTACCACAGCCATCCACCGACGCCCGCGGCAAGCAAAACAACAACCACCAGAATGATGGCGACAGGTTTTTTCATGACTTCAGGCTCCTTTGCGTTAAGCCTTGCAGGATCAGATCGAGATGACAGGCGATCACCTCACCGATCTGCGCGGCTTTATCCTCATCAAATTGTGTCCAGCCGGTGCGTAACAGGATGGTTTCCCGGCCCAGACGGAAGGCCAGGATTTCACCCAGCAGGGCGTGGGTATGCAAAATTGTCGCGGTATCGCCGGCATCCCGCCCGGTATAGGCGGCGATCAGCCGGGTCAGGTGGGTATGCATCGGGGCAATGACCCGATCGTGTACCCGCTGGTAGGCGGCAGTGGGGGAGAGCTGCTCGCGGGAGATAAACTTGCTCAGGTTGAGCGTATCGTCGTGCGTCAGCACGCGGATCATGTTGTGGCAGGCACTCAGGATCAGCTGGCGGATGGCCTCGCGATCGGGCGACGGCTGGCCGAGCAGCGCGGTGGCCTCCTCAACGTGCGGGTGAAACTGCGTGCCGATAAAATCGGCGATCCACTCGGCGCAGGCGAGATATAAATCCTCTTTTGAGCCAAAATAGTAGGTAATCGCCGCAATGTTTTGCCCGGCCAGCGCCGCGATATCGCGCGTGGTCGCGTGCAGCCCATACTCACCAAACTGCGCCAGCGCGGCGGCAATAAGCTGGTTTTTGGCCTGTTCACCTTTGGTTGTTGTGGGTGTTGTATTCATGGCGGCATTAAAAATTAATCAATCGATTGATTAAGATTATGCCTGATTCGCATCCCCGTCGAGGGAACGCTGAGGGATATTTTATGCGCCACGTCACAAAAGCTGCTACACTCCGCCCCTTCGCGACATTGTGGTTTTTGTCCTCTCAATTGTTATATCTCCCTGAAAACTACACCTGTGATGGTCGGGGCGGTTCGGAGTTTTTATGTCTTTTGATTCCCTTGGCCTGAACCCGGAAATTCTGCGCGCGATCGCAGAGCAGGGCTACGTTGAGCCAACCCCAATCCAGCAACAGGCTATTCCTGCCGTTCTTCAGGGCCGTGACCTGATGGCCAGCGCCCAGACCGGCACCGGTAAAACCGCGGGCTTTACGCTGCCGCTGTTAGAACTGCTGGTAAAAAATCAGCCGCACGCCAAAGGCCGTCGTCCGGTTCGTGCCCTGATCCTCACCCCAACCCGCGAGCTGGCCGCGCAGATTGGCGAGAACGTGCGTGACTACAGCCGCTATCTCAACATTCGCTCGCTGGTGGTGTTCGGCGGGGTCAGCATCAACCCGCAGATGATGAAGCTGCGCGGCGGCGTGGACGTGCTGGTGGCAACGCCGGGCCGTCTGCTGGATCTGGAACACCAGAACGCGGTGAAGCTGGATAACATCGAAATTCTGGTACTGGACGAAGCCGACCGCATGCTCGACATGGGCTTTATTCACGATATTCGCCGCGTGCTGGCCAAGCTGCCGCCGCGTCGTCAGAACCTGCTCTTCTCCGCGACCTTCTCCGACGAGATCAAGGCGCTGGCGGAAAAGCTGCTGCATAACCCGCTGGAAGTGGAAGTGGCGCGCCGCAACACCGCCTCTGAGCAGGTGACGCAGCACGTTCACTTTGTTGATAAAAAGCGCAAGCGCGAACTGCTCTCCCAGATGATCGGCCAGGGTAACTGGCAGCAGGTGCTGGTCTTTACCCGCACCAAGCACGGCGCGAACCACCTGGCGGAACAGCTGAACAAAGACGGCATCCGCAGCGCGGCGATCCACGGCAACAAGAGCCAGGGCGCGCGTACCCGTGCGCTGGCGGACTTCAAGTCTGGCGACATCCGCGTGCTGGTGGCGACCGACATCGCCGCCCGTGGCCTCGACATTGAAGAGCTGCCGCACGTGGTGAACTACGAGCTGCCAAACGTGCCGGAAGACTACGTGCACCGTATCGGCCGTACCGGTCGTGCGGCGGCCACCGGTGAAGCGCTCTCTCTGGTGTGCGTGGACGAACACAAGCTCCTGCGCGACATCGAACGCCTGCTGAAGAAAGAGATCCCGCGCATCGAAACCCCGGGTTATGAAGTGGATCCGTCGATCAAAGCCGAGCCGATTCAGAACGGTCGTCAGGGCGGTCGCGGTCAGGGCGGCGGTGGTCGCGGCCAGCAGCCGCGCCGTGCCGAAGGCGGCGCGCCGAAGACAGCGGGCAAACCGCCGCGTCGTAGCAACGACAGCAAACCGGCCGGTGACAATCCGTGGCGCAGCGGCGAAGGTAAGCCGGCAGGGGAAGGGCAGCGCCGACGCCGCCCGCGCAAGCCTGCTAACCCGCAGTAATCTGGAAGCCCGGTCGTAAAGCCGGGCTTTTCTTTTTGCGGCAGCGAAGAGAAAGTGCCACAATAGTGGCTGTTTATACAGTATTTCAGGTTTTCCGATGGCTTTAACCGCTGCGCTCAAGGCGCAAATTGGCGCATGGTATAAGGCGCTACAACAGCAGATCCCCGATTTTATCCCCCGAGCGCCGCAGCGGCAGATGATTGCTGACGTGGCAAAAACGCTCGCCGGGGACGACGGGCGACATCTGGCGATTGAAGCCCCGACCGGCGTCGGGAAAACCCTGTCGTATCTCATTCCCGGCATTGCCATCGCGCGGGAAGAGGACAAAACGCTGGTGGTCAGCACCGCCAACGTGGCGCTGCAGGATCAGATCTTCAGCAAAGATTTACCGCTGCTGCGCAAAATCATCCCCGACCTGCGGTTTACGGCCGCCTTTGGTCGCGGTCGCTACGTCTGTCCGCGTAACCTGGCAGGGCTTGCCAGCAGCGAGGCGTCGCAACAGGATCTGCTGGCGTTCCTCGACGACGATCTCACGCCCAACAACAAAGCCGAGCAGGAGCTCTGCGCAACGCTGAAAGGCGATCTTGATGGCTATAAATGGGACGGCCTGCGCGATCACACCGATAAAGCCATCAGCGACGATCTGTGGCGCAGGCTCAGCACCGACAAGGCCAGCTGTCTGAACCGCAACTGTCACTACTACCGCGAATGCCCGTTCTTCGTCGCGCGGCGCGAAATTCAGGAAGCCGAAGTGGTGGTGGCTAACCACGCGCTGGTGATGGCGGCGCTGGAGAGCGAAGCGGTGCTGCCGGAGCCGAAAAACCTGCTGCTGGTGCTCGACGAAGGCCACCATTTGCCCGACGTGGCGCGCGACGCGCTGGAGATGAGCGCAGAAATTACCGCGCCCTGGTTCCGCCTGCAGCTGGATCTCTTCTGCAAGCTTGTCGCCACCTGCATGGAGCAGTTCCGGCCGAAAACCACGCCGCCGCTGGCGGTACCGGAGCGTCTGAGCGACCACTGCGAAGAGGTTTACAGCCTTATCTCGTCTCTGAACAACATCCTGAATCTTTATCTTCCCGCTACCCAGGAGGCGGAACACCGCTTTGCGATGGGCGAACTGCCGGAGGAGGTGATGGAGATTTGCCAGCAGCTGGCGAAGCATCTTGAAAAGCTGCGCGGGCTGGCGGAGATGTTCTTAAACGATCTCAGCGAGAAAACCGGCACCCATGACGTTGTTCGCCTGCACCGTATTCTTTTGCAAATGAACCGTGCGCTCGGCATGTTCGAAGCGCAGAGCAAGCTCTGGCGGCTGGCCTCGATGGCGCAGGCGTCGGGCGCGCCGGTCACCAAATGGGCCACGCGTGAAGTGCGCGACGGCCAGGTCCACCTGTTTTTCCACTGCGTGGGCATCCGCGTGGCCGATCAGCTGGAAAAGCTCATCTGGCGCAGCGTGCCGCACGTGGTCGTGACCTCCGCCACGCTGCGCTCCCTGAACAGCTTCTCGCGGCTGCAGGAGATGAGTGGCCTGAAAGAGAAAGCGGGCGATCGTTTTGTCGCGCTGGATTCGCCGTTTAACCACTGCGAGCAGGGGAAGCTGGTGATCCCGCGCATGAAGTATGAGCCGCTTATCGACAACGAAGAGCAACACATTGCGGAGATGGCGGCCTACTTCCGCGAACAGGTTGAGAGCAGAAAGTACCCCGGCATGCTGGTGCTGTTTGCCAGCGGACGGGCGATGCAGCGTTTTCTGGAACATGTGACCGACCTGCGCCTGCTTCTGCTGGTCCAGGGCGACCAGCCCCGTTACCGGCTGGTGGAAACCCATCGCAAGCGCATCGATAACGGCGAGCGCAGCGTGCTGGTGGGATTGCAGTCCTTCGCGGAAGGTCTGGATTTGAAGGGCGATTACCTGACGCAGGTGCATATTCATAAAATTGCTTTCCCGCCCATCGACAGCCCGGTCGTTATCACCGAGGGCGAGTGGCTGAAGAGCCTCAACCGCTATCCGTTTGAGGTGCAAAGCTTACCTGCGGCGTCGTTTAACCTTATTCAGCAGGTCGGGCGTCTGATCCGTAGCCACGGCTGCTGGGGGGAGGTGGTGATTTATGACAAGCGTCTGCTCACTAAAAATTACGGCCAACGGTTGTTAAACGCGCTGCCGATCTTTCCGATTGAACAGCCAGAGGTCCCCGAGGTAAAAAAACGCCCGGCAACACTGACCGCCGGGCGCAGGAAAAGCATCCGTGCTAAGGGGCGCGGTCCTACTGGTAAGTGAAGGTCACCTGCACCACGCTGCTGAACGTCCCTGCGCTCACCGGCATGGAAGTGGCGTAGTAGCGTGCGGCGAGTGGGAAGGTGGCCGTATGATCGTTTTGATTAATCACCGCGTTAAAGCTCGCCTGCGGAGCGATGAGAATATTGTCCTGCCGGTCTGCCAGCTCCAGCGCCAGCCCCTTTGCGCTGCCGATATTGGCGAATTTAGTGGGGTGCGTGCTGTCCGCCTGTCCATAGAAGTAGGCGGTGGCAAGCGCGAGGCTTGGCGGGCAGTGGGATACTGACAGGGAAAAGTCTTTCCACGCGCCGGTATCGCCCACGTCTTTAAAATCACCGGATGCCGCCTGACCTAAATCCACCGTCAGGTTCCGGCTGGCGCTGTCGATGATGCAGGTATTGGCGTAAATGTTGCCCGTCATCTGGATCTGAATATCCTCGGCGTGTGCCTGGGCGATCAGCCCCAGCGCCATAAACGCAATTATCTTCTTCATGTTAGTTACTTATAAGCAAGCGTGATGGTGGCAACGGTGTTGGCCGGACCGGGAGTGACCACGTCGCTGACCTGCTCGTAGCGCACCTCAAACGGTATGGTCAGCGTTTCGTTGGCAATGGCTTCGCTTCGGGTGTTAACGTAGGTATCAAAGGTGACGATATTGTCGTCGAACAGCATTCGGACACCGACGCCCGTCGCGACGCCGGTCTGCTGCGTGAGTTTCAGCACCCCTTCGAAGGCCGTTTCATAGCCGTTTGAGCTGGTAATTTTCACTTCAGGCTGTACGGTGCTGTTGCAGTTCACCGTGACGTCAAAGTTTCGTGCCGGGGAAGAGAGCATCCCCACGCTGATAAAATCGCTGACCGGGAAATCCCCCAGATTGACCGTCAGGTTTTTCGGCAGGACGGAGCAGGTGACCTCTTTCAGAATAACGTTGCCAGCATAGGAGATGGTGTTGGGATCGCCCAGCCCTTCGTGGTGATAAACCCCGATCCCAAAACGGGTCTGACTTTGATTCAGCGTGCCTGACGCTACGGTATCGCTGGTTTTGACCAACTCCAGCGTAACGTCGAAATTAAAGGTCTGTTTGCCATCGCTGGAAACATAACCCAACGGCGTTCCTGTGGAAATGCAGTTAACGCCTCCGGCTCCGCTGATGCGCTGCCCCTGATCGTTCATCAGCGCCACACCGATCCCAGGAACTCCCGAATCGTAGACACCTTTCAGGCCTGGAATCTCAGACCCTGTGCCGTAGTAACAAGAGACAATTTCCAGCCCCTTATCTTCCGCATTGTCACAATTACCGGCGATATGGGCGATTTGCTCTGTACCCGGGATCGTTTCGCCAACGGCCAGCGTCGTGGGAACGGAGATAGAGGCCACGTTGATCATTTTCGGCAGATCTGGCGTAGTACAGGTCGCCTTCGCATGCGGCATAAATAACGCGGCGGTTCCCAGAACCAGTAAGAAAAAGCACTGTTTAATCATTTGCATAATCGTTAGCCTGAACGGTGGATCAGTGACACTGCGCGGCAGCGTTAATGATGCTGGTTTTCTCTTTCTCATCCGTTAGCGCATAGTCAGCGACGCAGTGCTCGTTCGCCCCCTGTCCCCAGGAAACGTAGAGATGCCCTTGCTGCGGCAGACCAGAGAGGTAGGTCTGGCCGTCATTCCCGACAATAAATTCGCTGTCCTTATCCTCGGTGGTGACCGTTGCGCCGAAGGGCAGCGGTTTACCCTTTTGCGTAAGCGTCATCAGGACGCGGTTACCCACGCGGGTGTTAAAGCTGGCGCGCACCACGGCCCCGCGGGTTGGCGTCACGATCTGCGCCGCGTGGGTGACGTCGGCGTTGTCCGGTAGCGTTTCGGTATCCAGCGCGATGGTGTTGTGGCGATACGCGGTAACAAACGGCACGACGGTGTAGCCGCGGAAGTCGGTCTCGACGCCCGTCTGGTTTGTGATATGGGTTCCGTGCGTGCCCGGCGCTTTCACCAGCGCAATGGTGTCACCGAGCGGCTGGCTCAGGGTTATTCCGTTCGCATGGGCAACCACGCCGCCCTGCAAACCGACGTTCACGGTCTGCTGATATTTATCCTGACTGACGCCTGCGCTCACTTCGCCATAGGTCGCTTTATAATCGGCGTTGATGCTGGTGGAGTTACCGCTGCCGGTGCTGCTCAGCCCTTCCTGGATGTTCCAGTTCAGGTTGTCCTCTTTCAGCGCCGTGCCGTTCAGGCCGATGTTCTGCGTCGTGCCGTCTTTGGTGTTGTTCAGGTTGTAGGTGGCCCAGGTGTTATGCATCCAGCGGTCCAGCGGCACCGAGACGCTCAGCGAGAACTGGTTGTCGTTTGTCACCTCGTTACCGTCTTCATCGCTGTCCTGGGTGTTTTTGTTCATGCTGTAGCTGAGGCTGTAGCTCACCCCGTGCCAGCTATTGTTGTAGCTGACGCTCATCGAGGTCATGTTCTGGCTCTGACTCCAGTACGTCTCTTTCACCATGCTCAGGGTGACGGATCCCCAGCCTTCCGGCAGCGTCTGGTCGATGGTGGCTTCGGTTCGGGCGCGGCGCTGCTGCGGTGCCGACCAGTCGTCGGAGCGGGTATATGACTCCATGGTGTCTTCAAGGGTGTAAAACCCTTTGCTGTTATAGCGATAGCCGGCCAGCGAGAAGTTGGTGCCTGACCGGGCGATGTCTTTGCTATAGCGCACGCGCCACGACTGGCCTTTGCTGGCCTGCTGTTTTTTCAACAGGGCCTTCGCGCGGGTCACGTCAAGGGAGAAGGCGCCTAAATCGCCCATGTTTTTCCCGACGCCAGCCGCCTGAGACTGGTAATGGCTGCTCTGCTGCACGCCACCGTAAGCGGTGAAACCGTAGGGTAAACCGTAGATGGCGCTGCCCTGGGCAAACGGGGTCTTCTCGACGTCGTTGTCATAAGAACGGTAGCGTCCGGCAGTCACGCTGTAGCGCAGATTTTTTTCACGCTGCAATACCGGCACGGAGGCAAACGGCACGACGAAATGGCTTTCGCTGCCGTCGGTCTCTTTCACGGTGACCTGGAGATCGCCGCTGCTGCCGGTGGGGTAGAGATCGTTAATTTCGAACGCGCCGGGGGCGACCGTGTTCTGATAAATGATGTAACCGTTCTGGCGTACCACCACCTGCGCGTTACTGTGGGCGGTGCCGCGAATAATGGGGGCGTAGCCTTTTTCACTGTCCGGCAGCATGTCGTTATCGGATTTCAGCTCCACGCCGGTGTAGGGTACGCTGTCAAAAACGTCGGAAGGCGAGGAACTCTGGCCGACGGTGAGGTCGCTTTTCATCGCCACAATATCGCGTTGCGCGTAGGTATATACGGAGGTGAATTTTTGGTCCTCCTCGTTACCCGTGGTGCTGCGATTCCAGGTGGAATAGTTGCGAATGCGCCATGCGCCAATGTTCAAACCCGGACGCAGGTTAACGTACTGGCTGCTGTTATCCTGTTCACCCGGCTGGCGCGCATGGCTTTGGCTGGCATTTGCACTGTAGTTAAGCAGGCCCGCGTTAATTCCTTCGTCAAACTCTTTTGGGTCAATGTAGCCGCGAGGCACATGACCGAGCGCCGACTGGGGAATGCTCAGCAGCAGTTGCTGGTTGCGAACGCGGAAGGTCGCGGATGCCGCAGGGATGGCGTGTAAATCGGCGCACTGGCCTTTGGCTTTCAGCTGCGGATATTTTTGGGTTTTGATCCCGAGGCTTTTTAAATCGTCCACGGTAAAGCAAGGTTGCAGCGTGCTGTTGTCCTGATCGTCTTTCTGCAGCGTAAAGGTGACATCGCGGGTATCAATTTTATTATTATTGATAAACACCGTAACCTGATATTTACCCGGCGCCTGGCCTGGGCCTTTTTCATAGACTGATAAATCGGTTTTTCCCTGCTGGGGATTATCAATATCCAGCAGGGCAGGGTTAAAATAATCATCAGCCATAACCTGATGCGCAAAGATCGCCATTACCAGGCCAAAAAGAATGACCAGCAATGACGAAAATCGGCAGGTGAACGGCTTTTTATGGCTGTACATGATTATTTTATTACCGGGGAAAAGTATTAATGAACGGATTTCGACCAGGTATGGCTGATGCTGCCGTAATCAGTAATAATGGAATACGTCACGTTCGAGCCTCTGACATTACCCGGTATGGCAAAATGCGTTTCTGTTTTTGGAACGGCCCAGGTCGCTTTCGTCACTTTCTGACCATTCAGGGTGACCGCCTGGAAATTCATATAAAACGGCGTGGGGTTATTCACCACCAGCTCGTTACCTTCGCGACGCCATTCAAGCTTATCGGCCACGTCTTCTGGTCTGCCTTTTACCGCAGACGGGCGATACAGCAATTTAATACGGGTATTAATCGCAATTTGCAGCGTATTCACGCCTTCCACCTGCTTTGAGGAAGGGATCGCTTTAATATTCAACCAGTACAGGGATTCCCTGTCTTCAGGCAAATTTCCGCCCGTACGTACCACGCGCAGAACGTTATCTTCTTTCGCATCCAGACGGAAAAGCGGCGGGGTGATGAGGAACGGGGCTTTTGCCAGGTTTTTACCGCCGGAATCAACCCAGGACTGCACCAGATAATCCGTCGCATCTGGATTTGAAAGACCAAGAGATGATTCCTTTTTATCTCCCTGGTAGACCAGACGGGTGCCATTAATAATGACGCCCGCATGTGCAGTGGCGGCTACCAGTAAAAGCGTGCTCAGTAAATAACCGTGGCGCATACAGATTTCTCAATAAATAGATGAGATATTAATGCCCGCAAAAGCATTAATATCTCAGGATTGATAAGATCAGTTATAAATAACGGTGAAGGTCGATACAGAGTTTGCAGGGCCTGCGGTGATCGCAGCGCCGGTTTGGATATAACGGGCACCAAATTCCAGATCGTTAACCGCCGTACCGGAGGTTAATTGATACTGCTGCGATGGCGTATACAGGCTGACAGGCTGCTCTGAGGCATCAACCAGCTGAATTGCCACACCGGTCGCCGCATCGCTATCTGGCGTTAAGGCCAGCGTAGCGTTGTTATTCGCATCTGGCGTACCGCCGAAATTAATGGCTGCGGAGGTGACCGTGTCAGGACAATTCGTTAACTGAATATCAAACTTCGTTAATGTGCTGGTAGAGCCAGCACCGGTAAATATCGTTTTAGACACTTTTCCCAGCTGAACATTTAATGGATTACTTAATCCATTCACGACCTGACAAGCAGAATCGATAATTTCACCGGTGAAATTGATCTGACCTTCACCGTTTGTTGCCGCAAACGTGGATGCAGAACATCCCACCGCTGCGGCGATGATTAAACCTAAAGCAACCTTGTTCATAACAAATCCTGATATGTTTCTGGTGAGAGCGTTGCCTGGACGTTTTCACCGTTGACCCTTAATGACTTTCCGCTGGTTATTTAAACAAATAATGGTGCATTAAGAATCTTCTGCTGGAATCACAAATAATTGAAATAATGCTTGAGTTTCATTTTTATCCTTAAAAACAGAACGTTGATGATGTAGAAAAAAACTAACGTCCGAACGTTTAACAGGGCTATATTGTTACCAGAAGGATATTTTCAGGAGAGATGTCGTGGATTATCGCAAGATTATCAAAGAGGTAGGCAGGGGCAAAAACCACGCCCGCGATCTGGACCATGAAACTGCTCGCGCCCTGTATACCCGAATGCTCGATGGCGAGGTACCTGACCTGGAGATGGGCGGCATCCTGATTGCGCTGCGTATCAAAGGCGAAGGCGAAGCGGAGATGCGCGGTTTTTACGAGGCGATGCAGGCGCAAACGCTGCGCCTGACGCCGCCGGTGGCAAAACCGATGCCGATTGTCATCCCGAGCTATAACGGCGCGCGCAAGCAGGCAAACCTCACTCCGCTGCTGGCGATCTTATTGCATAAGCTGGGGTTCCCGGTGGTGGTTCACGGGGTCAGCGAAGATCCCACCCGCGTGTTGACGGAGACCATTTTCGGCATGCTGGGGATTAAGCCAACGCGTCATGCAGGACAGGCGCAGGCGAAGCTGGATGGCCATCAGCCGGTTTACATCCCCGTCGGAGCCCTGTGTCCGCCGCTGGAAAAGCAGCTGGATATGCGCTGGCGGATGGGCGTGCGCAACAGCGCCCACACCCTGGCGAAGCTGGCGACGCCGTTTGCAGAAGATGCTGCATTGCGCCTTTCCAGCGTATCGCACCCGGAATACGTGGGGCGTGTCGGGAAATTTTTTGAGGAGATTGGCGGCAGGGCGCTGCTGATGCACGGTACAGAAGGTGAGGTGTATGCCAATCCACTGCGCTGCCCTCAGCTGATGCTGATCGATTCTGCCGGTACGCGCGCTGTTCTGGCGCGCGGGGAAGAGAATACGGACGTCATTCTCCCTGAAGCGAAAGACCCGCACACCACCGCGCACTGGATTGAACAGTGCCTCGCCGGAAACGTGCCTGTGCCGCAGTCTATTAAGCTGCAGATGGCCTGCTGCCTGCTGGCAACCGGGGAAGTTGATACGGTCGAGGCCGGTCTCAAACGCGTGGACGCGGCGTTTTAGGCAAAAAAAAGCCCGTCCAGTGGCGGACGGGCAAGCAAGGGTAACAAACAACAGGGTCAATGAGGGTTGGAGCAGCTCACCAGAGGGTTTGGCGAGGGGACAGCATTCATTCAGGCGATTATTTGTAGATAACCGCGGTACCGCTCAGCTTGTTATTGCCGTTAGCGGAGGTAATGGTGTATCCGCTTGCACCGGCAGCAGCCGCTTTCTCAGCCAGTTTGGCTTCCAGACCGTCCAGGGTGGTCGCGCCATCAGCACTCACCACACCGACTTTGTTCATGTTCTGTGCCTGAGCAGAAGAGACTGGCTCTACGGCGAAAGCGCCGAAAGACAGAGCGGACAGGGCAACAGCAGCTACAGCATATTTGATCGTTTTCATAAGTAATCTCTCGCAGGTGTTTCTGTTAAGGGGACGATGTTTCGTCGATGTGATGAGTATCACGTTTTTTCTTGAGAGATAAAATCGAAGAGAATTGACGTGGTCAATCAAAAAAATTGAATGACAAATAACTTATTGATTACTAATAAATTCAAAGTGGCGCTTTACACTTCTTGTGGATGCGCTTTACAGAACAAAAATGAAGGGCACATTTTGCTACGCGGTTCGCTAAAAATCGTGAGCGTAAAGGTAAGCGCCCCGGCGGTTAACTTAGGTAAAGGAAAGTCAACGTAACTGGCTGTCTTTCGAACCTCTGCGATTATAACCTGAATGTGAAGCATTTTTTGAATCTTTATTCTGCTGACACGTAATGCATAACCTTACGCCTGGCATGGCTTTTCGCCGCGCCTCCGGGATCGGTTCTCCACACTCTTCGCACTCCTCCAGGCTTTCGCCGCGTGGGATTTCACCGCGAGCGCGCGCAACCGCATCTTCAATCGTACTGTTGATCTGTTCGTTTACGGCGTCATCATTCGCCCAACCGGAAGCCATAGCATCCTCCTGAAATGGTGTTATGCCCTGCTTTTAATGTGGGGTTAAAAAATGAACAATCAAGGCGAGGAAGAGAGCAAACTGCATCTGGCAGGCAGATGCAGTCATGGGGTGGGGCAGATTATTTATAGATGGTCGCTGTGCCGTACATATGGTTATCTCCGCCAGCGGAATTCACCACGAAGCCTTTTGCACCTTCCTGGCGGGCTTTTTCCGCCAGTTTATTCTGCAGATCGTCCAGGTTACTTGCGCGGCTTACGGAGACGGTGCCTGCAGGCTGAAGCTGGCTGGTGTCGGTACTCTGGGTCAGCGACTGAACGGCCATCGCAGAAAATGACGCGGTCGTCAGGGCGGCGGCGATAACAACAAGGGTCAGGTACTTTTTCATAATCACATCCTCATGAGGAAACAACAGGTGATTCCCCTTAAGTTTAGAAGCCTGACGAGTGTGACTTAGCGCAAATATTTGATGATGATCTGCTTGTTTTTTGAACGATAAAAATTGACATTACGCTGACAGATCATAGACATAAAGGTGTTTGATTTATGGCGGCTTTTTAAGCGCCGCAGAGAAAGATTTACCGTTGGGCCAGCAAAGGGTATCTTACGCCGCTGTTTAAAGGAGAACGCCATGACTTCCCAAAAGCCGGGATTGCACCCACGAAACCGCCACCGCAGCCGCTACGACATGAATGCGTTATGCCTGAGCTGCCCGCCGTTAAAGGACTATATTGTCCAGACCCCCGCGAGTGAACCTTCGGTCAACTTTGCTGACCCCCAGGCGGTTAAAATGTTGAACAAAGCGCTGCTCGCACATTACTACGGTGTGGCGAACTGGGATATTCCGGAAGGCTTTCTCTGCCCACCCGTTCCGGGCCGCGCGGATTACCTTCATCACCTTGCCGATCTTCTGGCTGAAGACCGTGATGGCATTATTCCTCAGCAGGCGACCGTGCTGGATATCGGCACCGGGGCGAACCTGATTTACCCGCTGATCGGCGCGCATGAGTATCACTGGCGCTTTACCGGAAGCGAAATCGGTGCCGAGGCCTTCGCCAGCGCCCAGGCGATTATCAACGCGAACCCGGGATTAAGCCGCGCCATTCGCCTGCGTCGTCAGAAAGAGGCCGCCTCAATCTTCAACGGCATTATTCATAAAAATGAAACCTATGACGCCACGATGTGCAACCCACCGTTCCACGATTCGGCGGCAGCGGCCCGCGCGGGCAGCGAGCGCAAGCGCCGCAACCTGGGTCAGGCTGAAGACGCCGCGCTGAACTTCGGCGGTCAGCAGCAGGAGCTGTGGTGTGAAGGCGGCGAGGTGGCCTTTATCCTGCGCATGATTGCGGAAAGCAAACAGTTTGGCCGTCAGGTGAAGTGGTTTACGACGCTGGTTTCCCGCGGAGATAACCTGCCGCCACTTTACCGCGCGCTCACCGAAGCGGGCGCGGTGAAAGTAGTGAAAAAAGAGATGGCGCAGGGCCAGAAGCAAAGCCGCTTTATCGCCTGGTCATTTATGGACGATAACAAACGCCGCAAATAGCGCTGCGTCGCAGGCCGGGTCAGGCGAAGCCGCCACCCGGCAACCCGGCTACAGCGTCGGCTCCTGCGGTGGGAGCGGCGCTGCGGGCGGCGGCAGGACCTGATACGTCTGTACCGGCATCCGCACGTTCGCCAGATCAAAGTGCTTTTTCACCATGCTGTCGAGCGCAAAGCGCACCGTCCACTGCTTCAGCGGCTGGGTGGTGAACGACACGCGCAGGGTAAAGGCCGTGTTCGTCAGCCCGACAATGCCGGCAAATGACGGCTCGCCAATCACCAGCCCGCGAATATCTTCCATCTGCATCAGCTCTTCTACCGCATCGCGCAGCGCCTGCTTCGCTTTATCGGCATCCTCATGACGATCCACATCGTAGTTCGCCACCACGGAACCAATGCCGCGCACAAAGTTGGCAAAGGTGGTGATCGAAGACCAGGGGATGATGTGGTATGCCCCGGTATCCTGACGCACGCCCACCGAGCGAATCGACATCCGCTCCACCGTGCCGGTCAGCGGCCCGATGGTCACCAGATCGCCCGTGTTCATCCCGTTCTCAAACTGGATAAAGATGCCGGTAATAATATCCTTCACCAGCGTTTGCGACCCGAAGGAGATCGCCAGCCCCAGGGCACCTGCACCGGCCAGCAGCGGGGCGATATTCACCCCGATTTCTGACAGCACAATCATGATGGTGATGGTACTGATGATGACCGCCAGCGCGTTGCGGAACAGCGTCAGCAAGGTGCGGGCCCGCGCGCTGGGCAGGGGCCTGCCGTGAATATCTGACACCAGACGGTTCTCGATGAGGCTCGCCAGCAGCGTCCAGCCGACGGCAGAGAAGAACAAAATCAGCGCGATGCGAATCAGAATGTCGACCGTTTTTTCACCTGCGCCGTTATGCAGCCAGTTCCAGAAATCAAACAGGCTCCACGCGTTAAGGAGCAGCATGATCGCCACGCAGACGGTGAGAATGCGCGCCACCTTGAGGGATACCGACATCCAGCCGTTCACCCGTTTTTGCAGTTCCGGGTAATTACGCTGTACCTGCGGCGACAGGGTGATGGTTTTCGAGATCCAGCGCGACAGCAGCCCCGACACAAACGCCGCAATGCCGATAATCGCCAGGCTTTTGAATGTTGCCCCCATCATAAATTTCAGGCTGTTTCCCGGGTCGAACAGCGAGAAGAAGCACAATACGATGAAGTAGGCGCTTGCCAGCCAGTGCCACACCAGGGCGAATGCGCGAATAAACAGGCTGAAGAACGAGAGGGAACGATCGGCCAGATGCAGCAGGCTCTCAGTGATGGTCTTTTTATTGTGGAAGATAAGGTACAGCGACCAGACGGTAATGCAGAGCATGATAATGACGTTTGCCAGCGCGCCAAACTGCACGTTCACCTGGTTGGAGATGATCGGCACGGCAACCAGCAGACCGTAGCCAATCAGCCCGCTGAGCACGCTCAGGCGCAGCGCCCAGTATGTTGCGCTCTCGTCCCGAATGGAGAAGGGACGCAGCGCCGGCACGTGAGGGCAAAAGAGTAACCGCAGCAGCGCCTTGAAGAACTCAATCAGGGCAAAGGCATTCAGGAAAAGCGACTGCTGGAAGGCGATGGTTTTGTTGCCCGCGTTCAGCCTGTCGGCCAGCATCTGGCCTAAGAACAGCGTCAGCGCCAGCAGCAGTAAATCGATGATAAACGCTGAGGCGATCATCAGCGGCAGGTGCAGCCAGCTGCTTTTCTGCTGATTCTTTCTGCGTCCCCATTGCCCCATTTTGCGGTACAGCGGCCACGCGCACAGGCGCACCAGCCAGTAAAAAAGGAATACTGCACCGGCCAGCATCAGGAACTGCATGGCGGCGGCGGTAAACGTTTGTGGGTTAAACGGCTTATGCGGTGAGCCAATCAGGTTGCGGTAGAGCTGGGCAAAGCGCGAGGAGAGCGCTTCCCCATAGTGGCGGCTCACGTCGGTGACATTTTCCAGCACCGTTTTTTGCTCCTCCTCCTGCGGAGGGGTGAGGGTCGGAACGGTTTCCTGGGGCGGCGTGGCGGCGGCTTTGCGCAACTGCTCGATTAATGCCTTTCGGGAGGTGTCGTTCTCAAGAACGTCGGCAAGCGCGCCGTAAGCCGCTTTCTTCTGTTCAACATCCGGTTCCGGAGAGGGCGTATTTTGCTGGCTGGCGGTTGTTCCGGTGGTCACACCGGGGATCGCGACGGCGAACGATGGCGCACTAAACAGGCTAATCAACAGCAACAGGATCCACGGCACGGCGTCCTCCGGTGAAAATGTCGAACAAAATGATAAGTATAGAAGTCGGGACGCGGAGGGGGATTTTTGGGAACAATCTGGCGTAAAAAAGCCGGGCAGGCCCGGCTTAGCGTAACGCGAGGGATCAGGAGACGTGCTGCAGGAACTCCTGCAAACGCGGGCTCGGCGGATTCGCAATCAACTCCTGCGGGTTACCGTCTTCCGCGATACGGCCTTTATCAATAAAGATCAGGCGGGACGCCACTTTCTCCGCGAAGCCGATTTCGTGGGTCACGATAACCATCGTCATCCCTTCTTCCGCCAGATCCTGCATGACCTTCAGCACCTCGTGACGCAGCTCCGGGTCGAGTGCGGACGTAGGCTCATCAAACAGCATCAGCTTCGGTTTGACCGCCAGCGCACGGGCAATCGCCACGCGCTGCTGTTGACCACCGGACAGCTCGGAAGGGTAATGATGGGCGCGTTCTGCGAGGCCGACTTTCGCCAGCAGATCTTTCGCCAGCGCTTCTGCCGCCGCTTTGTTGGCACCGCGCACGCGCAGCGGGCCAAACATCACGTTCTCCAGCGCCGTCAGGTGCGGGAACAGGTAGAACTGCTGGAACACCATGCCCGCTTCCTGACGAATCAGACGGTCATCCACTTTCGGGTCATTCACCTTCAGACCGTCGACAATCAGATCGCCGCTGGTGATCTCTTCCAGCTTGTTGATGCAGCGCAGCAGGGTCGACTTACCGGAGCCGGATGGCCCGATAATCACCACCACTTCACCCTGTTTGATGTTCAGATCGATATTGTGCAGCACCTGGGTTGGGCCAAAGTGCTTGGAAACGTTTTTAAATTCAATCACAGGATTTTCATCCTTCTTTCAAGACGACGCAGAACGAAGCTCAGAACCAGAGTAATGATCAGGTAGACAACGGCCACCGCACTCCAGATTTCCAGCGCGCGGAAGTTGCCAGCAATGATCTCCTGCCCCTGACGGGTCAGTTCGGCCACGCCGATAACAATGAACAGCGACGTATCTTTAATGCTGATGATCCACTGGTTACCCAGCGGTGGCAGCATGCGACGCAGCGCCAGCGGCAGAATAACGTGGCGGATCGTTTCGCGACGTGAAAGGCCTAATGCCAGACCGGCTTCACTGAACCCTTTATGAATCGACAGCACCGCACCGCGGGTAATTTCCGCAATGTAGGCGCCCGAGTTAATCATAATGGTGACGACGGCGGCACTGAACGGGTCGATGCGCAGGTCGGTGAATGCCATAGGCAGGGCGAAGTAGATGAACATGACCTGCACGACAATGGGGGTGCCGCGGATCACTTCGATGAAAACCAGTGCGATGTGGTTTGCAATCCAGCCACCGTAGGTGCGGGCGAAACCGGCGACAAGACCGATAATCAACCCGCCAACCAGACCCAGGACCGAAATCCACAGGGTCATTTTAGCGCCTTCAAGCAAGAGTGGAATGGCAGGCCAGATGGCGCTCCAGTCAAACTGCATGATGTATTCCTGTATACCGTGGTGAAAAACGAAAAACGTAGGCCCGGTAAGCGGCAGCGCCACCGGGCGTTACAAACCTGAATTCAGGTGAAATTATTTAGGCTCGGTACCGAACCATTTTTTGTAGATTTCGTTATAGGTGCCGTTCTCTTTCAGCGTTTTCAGCGCGCCGTTAACTTTCGTGCGCAGGTCGTCGCTGCCTTTCGGGAAGGCGATACCGTACTGCTGAGCTTCCAGAGATTCGCCCACAGATTTGAACTTGCCGTTGCCCGCGGTTTTGATGAAGTACAGGATGTTTGGCGTGTCGTGCAGCACTGCGTCAGCGCGGCCGGTACCCAGCTCCATGTACGCATTGTCGATGTTCGGGAACTGGCGCAGGTCTTTGGTTTTGATATTCGCTTTCGCGTAATCAACTGACCCGGTGCCGCTCTTCACTGCCACCACTTTGCCGTCGAGATCTTTCACGCTTTTTACGTCGTTATTATCGGCTTTGACCATCACCAGCAGGCCGCTTTTGTAGTAGCCGTCAGAGAAGTCGATCGCTTTTTTACGCTCGTCGGTAATGGTGATACCCGCCAGCGCCAGATCAACGTTCTTGGTTTGCAGTGCCGGGATGATGCCGCTGAAGTCCATCGGCTTCAGGGTGTAATCCAGCTTGAGTTCTTTTGCGACTGCGGCCCACAGATCCACATCAAAACCAACGTATTTATCACCCTGTTTGAATTCAAACGGAACGAACGCCGTGTCGGTCGCCACAACCAGTTTGTCGGCAGCCTGAGAGGACACCGCAAAAGCCAGGGTAAGTGCAGCCAGTGAAACTTTTAATACAGACTTCATAGCATTTCCTTTTATATCCACGGGGCGATCCCCTGCGAGAACAGGTGGCACAATGAAAAAATCGTGCCAACTTTACAAGCTGTTGTTTTGCAAAGGGGATGATGTCATGCATTGCACAATAAATGGGGCAATGAGGTTTTATTGCACCAAAGTGGAGCACTGTTTTGGTGCGCTTCGTTTGGCTTAACTGACAGGGAGATATTTAGCGTAAATTCTGACGAAAAAACAATCTTCCGTTAACGGTTGTGTGAGGTGATTATTACAATTTCTTCACTTTTGCACGTTCTCAGGCAAAAAACGTGCACCATAGATGTGCAAAACCCTCACCGGAAGGCGAGGGTTTGATAGAAAATTCGTATGAATTATTCGATGTTAGATTCGATGAACCACAGGAACTGATCCAGATCGCGGGACGCGGCGGTGAAGATATCTGCGGTATCTTCATCTTTCGCTTCGCTAATCGCTTTGCGCACATCGTTCGCCACAATCGCGTAGCGGTCCGCCAGCTCTTTCAGGTGATCCTGAACGGTATGGATATCCAGCGGATAGCTTTTCAGCGGGGTTTTGCTGTTGATCACCTGTGTGGTACCCAGCGCCACGCCGCCTAACTGAACGGCACGTTCAGCCATCGTATCGAGGTGGGTAACCAGTGCTGTGCGGAAGCCATCCAGCATTTCATGAACGGCAATAAAGTTTGCACCGCGCATATTCCAGTGGGCCTGTTTGGTGATCAGCGAAAGATCGATGAACTGGATCACCTGGCGATTCAGCAACTCAATAGTCGCTTTTTTGTCGCTGTCCGATACATCGTTACGGGTATAAAGCAGATTAGACGCTTTCGTTTTCACCAGTTTAGCGGTACTCATAATCTCATATCCTCTTGATGTTTATGTCCCAGGTAATTACGGAACTAAGTATAGCACCGGATTTTTTCTCTGCGGTTTGGCTGTGCCTATCGGTTTAATAGCGAGAAGGAGGTTGAGAAATTAATGTATTGAAAATATTGAATAATTTTTAAATTGATACAGATCAATCTTAATTGCTGGATGAGGAAGTCAGCGCAGAGGGATATTTAGCTGGCAGGAATCAGAGTGTAAGAAATTATAACGACTGTCTTTTTGGCCTTTATTCTGCATGGCGTGGAAGCCATGCAGAATATATGGCCTTAGTTGATATCCACTTTCTCAACTTTAGGTTCGGGGCGCATGGTGAGCGTCGATCCCATTGATGCCGCGATAATCGAGCAGAGCGCCAGCGTCTGGGTCAATGTCAGGGTTTCACCGAGAAACACCATCCCGGAAATGGCTGCAAGCGCAGGCTCCATGCTCATCAGGGTGCCAAATATGCGCGTCGGCAGACGCGTAAGGGCAATCATCTCCAGAGAGTAGGGGAGTGCGGTAGAGAGAATCGCAACCGCCAGCCCGATGGGCATGACGGACCATTGCCAGATCGATTCTGTCGCCTGCGCCATGCCGATGGGCACAAACACGATGGCCGCAATCAGGGAACCCAGCGCCACCGTTGCCGGTCCGTGCTCTTCCCCTGCGCGCTGGCCGGTGAGGATATAGACAGCCCAGCAGGCACCTGCGCCCAGCGCCAGCGCTGCGCCCGTCAGGTCAATCTCAGAAACACTCTGGCCCAGCGGCAGCAGGAACCATAAGCCCAGTACGGCCAACACGACCCAGATAAAATCGACCGGACGTCGGGAGGAGAACAGCGCCACCGCCAGCGGGCCGGTAAACTCCAGCGCGACGGCAATACCCAGCGGTATCGTCTGGATGGAGAGGTAGAACAGGTAGTTCATCGCCCCCAGGGAGAGTCCATAAAACAGCAGCGGTAAACGCTGCTCCTTTTTAAAGCGCAGTCGCCACGGTTTGAAAATGACCACCAGTATCGCCGTGCCCAGAACAATACGCAGGGCGGTCACCCCGGGCGCGCCAACCAGTGGAAAAAGCGATTTTGCCAGCGAGGCGCCGCTTTGAATGGACAACATGGCAATGAGTATGACTGCAACCGGCAACCAGACCGACGACGTGCGGGATAACCCAGGCATCCTTTCTCCTGTCAGCTTATGTCAAATGAGGTAAAGGTTGCAGTGTAAAGGAAATATGCGGCGACGGTTGAGGCGCTGTTGAAAAAAAAGCAGGTGAAATCCGTAAAATGGATAAGCGCTGGTGGATTTATCGCCTGTCAGATTAGGAATAATCTGGATGAATGTAACGGCGCAGACGCGCACTATGCGCATTTAGTAGTGAAAATTGCATGTGATTTGAAAGAGATAGCTTACGCTGGAAACGTTCTGTTACAGGAAAGGCTTCATTAGACATCACGAATCACAAAGAGTTTCGCAAATTTTTTTGATATATTTAAAACTTACGGACTTACTTGGATCACATTTGAGGTGGTTATGAAAAAAATTGCATGTCTTTCAGCACTGGCCGCTGTACTGGCTGTTTCCGCAGGTACCGCTGTAGCTGCTACTTCTACTGTTACTGGTGGTTACGCTCAGAGCGACTATCAGGGCGTGATGAACAAAGCTAACGGTTTCAACCTGAAGTATCGTTACGAGCAGGATAACAACCCACTGGGCGTGATCGGTTCTTTCACCTACACCGAGAAAGATCGTTCTGAAAACGGCGCATACAACAAAGGCCAGTACTACGGTATCACTGCTGGTCCAGCTTACCGTCTGAACGACTGGGCAAGCATCTACGGTGTTGTAGGTGTTGGCTACGGTAAATTCCAGCAGACCGAAAACGAAGGTCTGAACCGCACTGCAAGCAACAGCGACTACGGCTTCTCCTATGGCGCAGGCCTGCAGTTCAACCCAATCCAGGACGTTGCTCTGGACTTCTCCTATGAGCAGAGCCGTATCCGCAACGTTGACGTTGGCACCTGGATCGCGGGCGTAGGTTACCGCTTCTAATCACTTCGGTGATTAAATAAAAAATCCGCCCACTGTGGCGGATTTTTTTTGTCGAAGATAAAAGCAAAACGGCAACCTGAGGTTGCCGTTTTGAGTGTTGGTTCCCTCTCCCCGTGGGAGAGGGCATCGGTCCGCACGAGACGGCAATTACTTATTCTTAATATCAAAAATATCCGTACCCAGATGGTTGTAGTCAACTTTCTGTAACTTGAAGTTGGTAACGTACACTGGGGGAGCTTTCTTGTTAGAGACAAACGGGTAAACATTTTTTATCTGCCCGGCGGTAATCCCCGTCCACTGCGAGAAAAACTGCAGGAAATCATTTGCTGAACGGCGTGCTTTAATGACGCGATGCGTTTTATCGTCACTCGACAGCACCATAAACGGCACCTGGAAGTTCTGCTGGAACTTGTCATCGTGCGCCAGATACTGCACCTCTTTACCGCGCTCTTTAAACGCCAGCCCGTGATCCGAGAAATAGACCATGGAGAAGCTGTCGCCCGTATTGCGCAGCTGATCGTACAGCTTGCTCAGCAGGTCGTCGGTTTGCGTCATGGTGTAGAGATAGCAGGAGGTCTCTTTGGACTGCACAAACTCCGCGTACTTTCCGCCTGTCCGATCGCAGGCCTGTGGGTGCGACCCCATGAGGTGCAGGACGATCAGCTGCGGCTGGGTGCGCGGGGTGGCGAAGACCTGCGCCGTCATTTTCAGCAGCGCTTCGTCTTTAGTGTTTTTGTCAGCTTCAAAGTCGCCGTTTTTCAGGAACTGCACTTCGTCAGCCCGTTTGGCGATGCTGGCAATCGCCGTATCGTATTCGCCAATTTGCCCCTGATTAGAGAACCACCACGTCTGAAAACCCGCGCGGTTTGCCAGGGTGACGAAGTTATCCTGATACTGCGGTTTGCCATCCACCACCCGGTTAAGGGTCAGACCGAGTGATTTCTGCGTCGAGCCGCTGGCCGCAACATAATCGGTAAACAGGGTGCCTTTGACCGAACTGGCAAACGGGGTGTTATCCCAGTGGCCGCCAAACGCGCCCATTGCATCGCGACGCGCGCTTTCACCAATCACCACTACATAGGTGTGATATTTCGGCTTCACGGCCAGCACGTTCCAGGTGTCTTTCATATTGGAAAGCTCAGCCATGCGGGCCTGTTCGTCGAGAACCTCTTTATTGTTAACAACGACGTCTTTCACGAAGCGGAAAACCGGGTAGCCGATATTGGTGAGCCTTAGCTTACCGTCCCAGGGAATGTTCTGGATGGGGGCGACAAACGCCACGGCAATGCTGAACACCAGACAGAGTATGTCGATCTTACCCCAGGATTTTTTCTCGCCCGGCTGACGACGAATGGCGATAACGCCCAACGCGAAGATAAAGAGCCCGACCACGTAGCTGTACCACGGGAAGATCGTCAGGATCTCCGTCGACTCTTCCATATTGGTCGAGTGCAGCGCCAGAAGGGTATTAAAGTTTGGCGAGCCGTACGCCTGACCAAACGGGAAATAGAGTGCCGCAACCAGCGAACAGATGCCGATTAACGCTTTTTGCGCGCGCGGGGCGGCGCGCCATAGCACATGCAGAATGCAGGTGAAGGCCACCGCGTAGAGCAGACTAAAGGGATAACCCAGCGCAAAGTTAATCAGTAATGACTGCAAAAAGTAAAAACCCGTCCACGGGCTTAAGGCCCGGCTGCGGGTCACAACGGTATCTATCAGGGTTACATTCATAGGTCACTATCATGGATGAAAACGCCATGTGCTCACCCTGGCGTCAAGGGTCATAACCTGCCTGACAGTGCGTGGAGAGGGAATGAGGGTCCGCTTCAGCGAGCCGCAAATTGTGCAGGGCTGCAAGAAGATAGTGCGAGCGCTAAATAATATCAACAGTTGCTAAGCAGATGTTTTGCGAAGGGGATTGCAAATCCGTAAAAAAGATCGGGAATAAGGCGGCTGGGAGCCAGTTTAGAGCGAGATTGTGACGGGAAAATGAAGCGGCGTACCGCAACGCCGCTTAGTGGGAAGGTTTATCATCCTGATGCGGTTTGCCGTTAAACATATCGCACAGCATGTTCAGCAGCATTAAGCGCACTTTAAAGGGGGAGTGGGTAAACACGGTCATGCACCTCTTGAATTCGTTCATAAGACCTCCTGATTTTTGATCCCTTCGATCCGTGAAGGGTGACTGCATTACATACAGATATAGCACAGGCTATATTGTATAGCTATGGCTATTTCGTTAATTTTTTGTGCTTGTGGAGGGATGGTTTACAATGTGCGCTCTCGATACCGGGCGCTGGAAGCGTCACCCCACTGAGGAAGTACAATGAACCGTCGCGCAGGTAAGCCAACCATTAAAAAAACGACGCAACTGGTGAATGTTGAAGAGCATGTCGAAGGTTTTCGCCAGGTCCGAGAAGCGCACCGGCGTGAACTGATTGATGATTATGTTGAACTCATTTCCGATCTGATTCGTGAGGTCGGGGAAGCGCGTCAGGTCGATATGGCCGCCAGGCTGGGGGTATCGCAGCCAACTGTCGCAAAAATGTTAAAACGTCTCGCCTCCGTGGGCCTAATTGAAATGATCCCCTGGCGCGGGGTCTTTCTGACGCCGGAAGGGGAGAAACTCGCGCAGGAGAGCCGCGAGCGCCACCAGCTTGTCGAGAATTTTTTACTGGTGCTGGGCGTCAGCCCGGAGATTGCCCGCCGGGATGCGGAAGGCATGGAACACCACGTCAGCGAAGAGACGCTGGTGAAGTTTCGCGAATTTACCCTTAAATATGGTCCCTCCGCTGAATGAAAATCCCTGGACTGCAGGCCCTGGCACGCGATCGTTTCTTCCATCTCTTACTACTCATTGGCGCAGGGTTAAGCCTCTTTGTGCCGTTTGCGCCGCAGGCCTGGCCCGCTGCCATTGACTGGCGCACCATCATTACCCTGAGCGGCCTGATGATGCTCACCAAAGGGGTTGAGCTGAGCGGCTATTTTGACGTTCTGGGCCGTAAAATGGTGCGCCGCTTTGCCACCGAGCGCAGGTTGTCCCTGTTTATGGTGTTCTCCGCCGCGGTGCTGTCGACGTTTCTGACCAACGACGTGGCGCTGTTTATCATCGTGCCCCTCACCCTCACGCTGCGTAAGCTTTGCGAGATCCCGGTCAGCAGGCTGATCATCTTCGAAGCGCTCGCCGTTAACGCCGGTTCTCTGTTAACGCCCATCGGTAACCCGCAAAATATCCTCCTCTGGGGCCGTTCCGGGCTGTCGTTCGCCGCTTTTACCTGGCAGATGGCGCCGCTGGCGCTGGTGATGATGCTGTCGCTGCTGGCGGTCTGCTGGTTTGCGTTTCCGGATAAAAAACTGCAGTACCACAGCGGCACCACGGGCCCGCAGTGGCAGCCGCGTCTGGTCTGGAGCTGCCTCGGGTTATACATCGTCTTTCTGTTCGCGCTGGAGCTGAAGTATGAGGTGGCGGGCGTGTTGCTTGTCGCCGCGGGCTTTGTCGTCCTCGCGCGACGCGTGCTGGTCAGCGTGGACTGGACGCTGCTGCTGGTCTTTATGGTGATGTTTATTGATGTGCATCTGCTTATTCAGCTTCCGGTGCTGCAAAACGTGCTCCACAGCGTCAGCACGCTGTCTCAGCCGGGACTGTGGCTGACGGCGATTGGCCTGTCGCAGTTTATCAGCAACGTGCCTGCCACCATTCTGCTGCTCAACTATGTTCCGCCGGACACGCTGCTGGCCTGGGCGGTGAATATCGGCGGGTTTGGGCTGCTGCCCGGCTCGCTGGCCAACCTGATTGCCCTGCGCATGGCCAACGATCGCCGCATCTGGTGGCGCTTCCATCTCTGGTCAATCCCGATGCTGGTTTGGGCCGCGGCGATCGGTTTCGGAATATTCCTTCTCATATAGTGCGCAATTTGTCAGTTTTTCCTGGCAAACGTATAGCAACGTCCTAGCTTTAGTGAACGGCATAGTGTGATGCCGCTCACTGACAGGACCGTTGCTGAACTATGGCTGAAGATCAAACTCCGCCTGCTGACGAGCAGGACAAAAACAATAATGAGCGTAAGCGCCCGGGCAAAAAACCGTTAATTATCCTCGGCATTGTCGTGGTGGTGATGGTCGTCGTGGCGCTGGTCTGGTGGTTTTTAACCCGTAACGAAGAGACGACCGACGACGCCTTTACCGACGGCGACGTGGTGACGATTGCCCCGAAAACGGCAGGCTACGTCACCGAGCTGCGGGTGCGCGATAACCAGCGCGTGAAAAAAGGCGATCTGCTGGTGGTCATCGATCCGCGTGATACCACCGCGCAGCGCGATCAGGCCCAAGCCCAGCTTGGGCTGGCTATCGCGCAGCTGCACCAGGCCCAGGCGCAGCTCGCACTCTCCAAAGTGCAGTATCCCGCCCAGCGTGACGAAGCCAAAGCGCAGGTGCTGAAAGCGCAGGCCGATCTGGCGAACGCGCAGGCGGAGTATCGCCGCCAGCGCGGCGTCGATCCGCGGGCGACCACCCAGCAAAGTATTGATTCCGCGAACGCACAGCTGCGCAGCGCCCAGGCGGGTCTGGCCAGCGCCCAGGCGCAGCTGGAAGTGGCAGAGCAGGTACAGCTGCAAATCCGCCAACAGGAAACCAACGTTGAAGCGCGCGAGCGTCAGGTCGAACAGGCCAAAGCGCAGCTGGAAACGGCCAATCTGAACCTCTCTTACACCGAAGTCCGCGCCCCGTTCGACGGGTTTGTCACCAAACGCAACGTGCAGCCCGGCACGCTGGTGCAGGCGGGAACGGCGCTGTTCTCACTGGTTTCGCCGAACGTGTGGGTGGTGGCGAACTTCAAAGAGTCCCAGCTTGAGCGCATGAAGCCCGGCGATAAAGTGACCGTGTCGGTCGACGCGTGGCCGGATATGGCGCTTGAGGGCCACGTTGACAGTATCCAGCAGGGCAGCGGCTCGCGCTTCTCCGCCTTCCCGGCTGAAAATGCCACCGGTAACTTTGTCAAAATTGTGCAGCGCGTGCCGGTGAAAATCGTGATTGATAAGGGGCTCGATCCGAACAAACCGCTGCCGCTGGGGCTGTCGGTCGCGCCGAAGGTGACGGTGGAATGACGGATCACAGCCACGACAGCTGGAAGCCCGCCAGCAATCCGTGGGCGGTGGCGATTGTCGTCACCCTGGCGGTGTTTATGGAAATTCTGGACACCACCATCGTGAACGTGGCGCTGCCCCACGTGGCAGGTTCGCTCTCGTCCAGCTATGACGAATCCACCTGGGTATTAACCAGCTACCTGGTCGCGAACGGCATCGTGCTGCCTATCTCGGCCTTTCTGAGCCGGGTGTTTGGCCGCAAGCAGTTCTTCCTGATCTGCATCGTCATGTTCACCGTCTGCTCGTTCCTCTGCGGCATCGCCACCGAGCTGTGGCAGATCATCCTGTTCCGCGTGATGCAGGGCTTTTTTGGCGGCGGGCTGCAGCCCACGCAGCAGTCGGTACTGCTCGACTACTTTAAGCCGGAGGACAGGGGCAAAGCGTTCGGCCTTTCCTCCATCGCGATTATTGTTGCACCGGTCCTCGGCCCGACGCTGGGGGGCTGGATCACCGACAACTACTCCTGGCGCTGGGTGTTCTTTATCAACATCCCGGTGGGGATTGTTACGGTGCTGGCGATCTACCAGCTGCTGGAAGATCCGCCGTGGGAGAGCAAGTCTAAAGAGAAGCTGACCATCGACTGGACGGGGATCGGCCTGATCGCTTTAGGGCTTGGCTGCCTGCAGGTGATGCTTGACCGTGGAGAAGATGAGGACTGGTTCTACTCAAACTTTATCCGTACCTTCGCCGTGTTAACGCTAATCGGCATTATCGGTGCCATTTACTGGCTGGTGTATGCCAAAAAACCGGTGGTGGATCTGCACTGCATGAAGGACCGCAACTTTGCGATTTCCAGCCTGCTGATGGCGGGGATGGCGATGATTTTGTACGGCAGCTCGGTGGTGATCCCCCAGCTGGCGCAGCAGGATTTAGGCTATACCGCCACCTGGTCCGGGCTGGTGCTGTCGCCCGGGGCGGTGCTGATTGTATTAACGATCCCGCTGGTATTGAAGCTGATGCCGGTGGTGCAGACGCGCTGGATTATCGCCTTTGGCTTTACCTGCCTGGCGGTGTCGTTCTTCTGGTCGCGCACGCTGACCCCGGATATCGACTTTGAAACCCTGGTGCTGTTCCGCAGCGCCCAGTCGCTGGGGCTGGGGTTCCTGTTTGTGCCCCTGACCACCATTGCCTTTATTTCGATTCCAAGACGGCTGAATGCCGACGCGGCGGCGCTGTTCACTATGTTCCGTAACGTCGCGGGCTCGGTCGGGATCTCGCTGTCGACGGCGGCCATCACCGAACGGTCTCAGGCGCATAGCGCGCACCTTGCGTACCACGCCTCGCCGTTTAACGAGCAGTTTCAGCAGGCGATACGCGATAGCGCGCAGGCGATCCAGAACTTCACCACCCAGGTGGGCGATCCCACCGGCATCGCCACCGGGCGTATGTACCAGACGATGATTGAGCAGTCGCGCTTTTTGGCCTACATCGACGTCTTCACCCTTCTGAGCGCGGTGGCCTTGCTATTGATTCCGTTTTGTTTGTTGCTCTCGCCGGTTAAGAGCGAGGGGAGTGCAGGAGCACATTGATGATACACAGACGTTTACACCCCCTGATGATAATGATGCTGCTGGCAGGCTGCGCCGTCGGGCCGGACTACCAGCAGCCCGCGCCGCCCGCCGCCACGCACTGGAACGATAAGGGCGACAGCGGGGTAAAATCGCAGACGACCTCCGCCGCGACCAATCCGCGCTGGTGGAAGACCTTCGGCTCGCCGCAGCTCGACAGCCTGGTTGAGCGCGCCATCGCCGGAAACCTGACGCTGCAGCAGACGGTGCTGCGCATCGCCGGCGCGCGCGAGCAGATTAACCAGGCGGGCGGGGCGTTTTACCCGTCGGTGAACGGCAATCTGCAGGCGACGCGCCAGCAGCTCGGGCTGGAAGGGGAGCTGAAATCCCACGGCGTGTATGACCAGCTGGATAATGTCGATCCTGAGCTGCGGGGCGCGTTAGGCCCCCTGACGCAGCCGATCAACCTCTACCAGGGCAGCTTCGACGCCCAGTGGGAAATTGACCTCTGGGGCAAGGTGCGCCGACAGGTGGAAGCCGCCGAAGCGCAGCAGAAAGCGGCTATCGAGCAGCGTAACGACGCGCTGGTGTCGCTGGAGGCGGAAGTGGCGCGCGCGTGGCTCCAGCTGCGCGGGGCGCAGAGCATTATCGCCACGCTGAACACCCAGATTAAAAGCGCGCAGCAGACGCTGGATCTGACCGAAAGCCGCCAGCGGGGCGGGCTGTCGCCGCAGATGGACGTGGAAAATGCGCGTGCACAGCTGGGTAACCTGGAGGCGCAGCTGCCGCAGTACCAGGCGCAGGCGCGGCAGGCGATGAATGGCCTGGCGATCCTCCTTGGCAAGCCGCCGGGTGCGCTCGATGCGGAGTTACAAAGCGTGCAGCCGATGCCCGCATTGCCGGATATCGTGCAAACCGGCATTCCGTCTACGCTCGCGCGACGCCGTCCGGACGTGCGCGAAGCGGAGGCGAATCTTCATGCCGCCACGGCGCAGATTGGCGTGTCGGTGGCCCAGCTGTTCCCCAGTTTTACCCTCTCCGGGCAGTTTGGCCTGCGCAACAGCGAAACCAACTGGCTGACCGACTGGAGCAGCCACTTCTACAGCTTTGGCCCGCAGGTCTCCATTCCGATTTTCCAGGGCGGTCGACTGGTTTCCAGCGTGAAGGTGGCGCGCGCGCAGCAGGGGGCGGCGGTGCTGGACTATCGTCAAACGGTGCTGACTGCGCTCGGCGATGTCGAAAATGCGCTGGTGAGCTATCGCACCGACCAGCAGCGTGAAGCGGGCCTGGCGAAAACCATTGATGCCCTGCAAAACGCCTTTGACCTGGCGAGCGACAGCTATCGTCAGGGGATCGCCAGCTTTATCGACGTGCTGGACGCCCAGCGGCAGCTGGCGCAGGCCGAGCAGCAGCGCGCGCAGGCGCAGGTGCAAAGCGCGCTCGATCTGGTGGCGCTCTACAAGGCGCTCGGTGGCGGCTGGGAGCCGTATCAGCAGGTGCAGCTTCCGGACTACAGCGTCTTTGGCGACGCCCCGCGCGGATAAATATTCAGAGGATTGGGCAAGAAACGGACAGGAACGCCACATTCGCGATGGCAGAGGGGCGGGTATAACTAACAGACACCCAATCGACATGCGAGGAAAGCGTTATGCGTTATCAAAAACTGGGCAATACCGGACTGTTCGTTTCTGAACTCTGCCTCGGCACCATGACCTTCGGCGGAGAAGGCGGCATGTGGGGCAAGATTGGTCAGCTCCAGCAAAGTGAAGCAGAACAGCTGGTGGGCCGCGCGCTGGATGCCGGGATCAACTTTATCGACACCGCGGATGTTTATTCGGAAGGGCGCTCAGAGGAGATCGTCGGCCAGGCGCTGAAAAACCTGAAAATTCCGCGCGAGAACGTGGTAGTCGCCACTAAAGTATTTGGCGAAACAGGAACGGCAGGAGTGAACTCGCGCGGCAGCTCGCGCTATCACATCATCAGCAGCGTGAAGGAGAGCCTGCGCCGCCTGCAGCTGGATCATATCGATCTCTATCAGCTGCACGGCTTCGACCCGGCCACGCCGATTGAAGAGACGCTGTATGCGCTGGATAACCTGGTGCAGCACGGCCACGTGCGCTATATCGGCGTCTCGAACTGGGCGGCGTGGCAGATTGCCAAAGCGCTGGGCATTTCCGAGCGCCTCGGGCTGGCGCGCTTCGCATCCCTCCAGGCGTATTACACCATCGCCGGACGCGATCTTGAGCGCGAGCTGGTCCCCATGATGCAGAGCGAAGGCGTCGGGCTGATGGTCTGGAGCCCGCTGGCTGGCGGCCTGCTGAGCGGAAAATATGGTCGCGACGGGCAGAGCGAAGCCGGTAGCCGCCGTCTGGAGTTTGACTTCCCGCCGGTGAACAAAGATCGCGCCTTTGACTGCGTGGACGTGATGCGCACTATCGCCGAAAGCAAGGGCGTCTCCGTCGCGCAAATCGCGCTGGCGTGGCTGCTGCACCAGAAAGCGGTGACCAGCGTCATCATTGGCGCGAAACGCGTTGAACAGCTGGACGACAACATTGCCGCCACCGGGATCCGCTTAAGCGAAGACGAGCTCAAACAGCTGGATGCGGTGAGCGCGCTGCCGCGCGAGTATCCCGGCTGGATGCTGGAGCGGCAGGGAGAGTATCGCCGTAATCAGCTCGCGCAACAGTAACTCTCCGCATCAGGTAATTTTTAAATTTGTTTGCCCATCGGTACAGAAATCGGCGAAAGCGGCTTATTTCACTGAGCACGCTTTTGCCGATTCAACGATGGGCTGTGGCGGGAATCAGCAACCGTCTTTGCAGGTTGCCGCTGGGTTTTGCTCAAGGATTCTTACCAGCAGGGCTCGGGGTTCTCTCACGACATCTGTTCCAACTGACAGTACTTTGCCGTCCCGCTCTGCTGAATACTTCGCGACAACATCACCGAATGCATTTCGCTGCAGGGCGACCTCTTGTCCTGCTTTGACCGTGTCGCCGGGTTTAACGAAAACTTCCGCAAACCCGCCCGTGGTCGCTCGTATTGAACTGATCGCATTACCAATATACGTTTTATTGCTGCTGGCGGTTGCGCCGATTTTGCCTTCAATCACCTTGTAATGAATCAGTACATTGAGGGCACCCTCGACCCCCCTGGCAATCATATCCTGCTGGTAAATCCTCGGCTCTCCCGTCTCGGCCGTTATCGCCGGGATACCATTTTGAATAAAGGTGGTTTCCATTGAGCCGGCTTCGCCAGGATCTTTCTTAATTTGATCGGCCGGAAAAAGTTCTGCAATCGTCCGGGCATCCGCATTGCGGTAGTCGGCATAAATGAACAGCGGATAAGCCGTTCCGGTAGACTGGGTGTGATAGTCAATCGCCAGGTCGACATTTCCCTTGTAAACCTTATTCCACATCATCCATGCCTGACGCTCGGCAGGGTTACCCGTTTCTTTTCCTGGATGCACGCGGTTGTAGTCGATCGTCTCGCCCCCATCGGTTGAAACGGACCATGTCCGGGAGACCCTTTCAAGTCCAGAACGGTTTGGACCTATAATGCCAATAACGCTGCCGTTCATTTTTGCGGGGTCCAGTTGTTCCATCACTTTTTGTACGATGCGCACTCCGTTTAGCTCATCCCCGTGGACGCCCGCCTGCAGCAGAACGTTCTTCCCGTCCGTTTTGCCTTTTGCCACCATGATGGGGACATACCAGCGCTGTCCTGTTCCTGTCTCAACCCCCTCGAACATGAAGCGATGTTGTCCTGCTGTCAGGTCTGATACATCCAGAGTCGAGATAACCGGCACTCCTTGCACCTTATCACCCGTATACACCGTTGCCGCGTGAGTCATTGAGCATGGCAACGCTAAGCTGAGAGCGAATGCGATACGGCGAGTAGATATCTTCATGAGCGTCATTTTCCATTTGATAGGGTTGAGATTTTTATTTTTCGGCCTGGGCCGTGGTTCGTGCTCATTAAGTTAATAGTGATTTTATGAGGCCAGCCAGCGGCACGATCGGGAAATGTGATTTTGCATAGGCTAACGCACCGGCATCAATAACAGGGTTTGCGCGATTCATTTTTCCTGCCCGGCGTCTTCTTTCCAACCTACCTCACAAAAAACGATCCTCCGCTTTGATCGACATGCCATCTTCGCCTATATGACTAGTCATGAAATTTTAAATGACTAGTCATATAGGGAGGAAACATGAGCAATCAGCTGCCGGCCAACTTTTTATGGGGCAACTCGGTATCGAGCATGCAGACGGAAGGGGCCTGGAACGAGGGCGGGAAGGGGATGTCGGTGTACGACATTCGCGAAGCTGGGGAGAACATCTCCGACTGGAAAGTCGCGACCGACTCCTACCATCGCTACCGGGAAGATTTCGACCTGATGCAGGATCTGGGCATGAACTGCTACCGCTTCCAGATCTCCTGGAGCCGCGTCTGTCCGCAGGGTGACGGCGCGTTCAACGACGAGGGCATCGCGTTTTACGACCGCTTTATTGACGATCTCATCGCCCGCGGTATTGAGCCGATGATCTGCCTCTACCACTTCGATATGCCGCTGGCGCTGGCGCAGGAGTACAACGGCTTCAATGACCGCCGGGTAATGGACGCCTTTATCCGCTACGGTAAAAAGATGATCGACTGCTTTGGCGACCGCGTGAAGTACTGGCTGACCTTCAACGAGCAGAACATCTTCCATATGCCGGAAGCGTTTCGCATTTCTGGCTACATGAAAGGCGATCAAACCCTGCGCGAGCTGTACGAGCTGCAGCACCATACCATGGTGGCGCACATGGCGCTGACCGAGTATCTGCACCAGACGAAACCGGGCCAGCTGATGGGCGGCATGCTGGCGCACCAGTTGGTTTACCCGGCCACCTGCAAACCGCGCGATATCTTCTGCGCCCAGCAGTATGACGAGTTCCTCAACCAGAACCTGCTGCGCGTCTTTGCCGGGCAGGGCTACAGCCCGGCGGTGATGGCGGTGGTGGAGCAGGAAGGCTTTGGTGATATCTACCGCGCCGAAGATTTAGCGCTACTGGCGCGCACCAGAAACGACTATATGGCCTTCAGCTACTACGCCAGCAAAACGCTGGACAGCGATGCGATCCCGGAAGGCACGCCGGTCAACTATTACCTGCTGCACGGCGAGAAAAATAACCCCTACCTGAAAGCCACCGAGTGGAACTGGCAGATCGACCCGCTCGGTTTTCGCACCATCATTACCCGCTACGCCAACGACTGGCGCATGCCGGTCTTCCCGATTGAAAACGGCATTGGCGTGATTGAGTCGTGGGATGGCGTCAACCCCATCGAGGATACCTACCGCATCGACTACCACCGGGCGCACATCGAGGCGATGAAAGCGGCGATATTCGAGGATGGGGCAGAGGTCATGGGCTACCTCGGCTGGGGGTTAATCGACATTCTCAGCTCCCAGGGCGACATGCGTAAGCGCTACGGCGTGGTCTACGTCAACCGGGAAAACCACGACCTGAAAGACCTCAGGCGCGTGCCGAAGAAGAGCTACGCGTGGTTAAAACAGGTTATCCATACCAACGGACGCGAGATGTAAGCCGTACGCTGCCGGGCCGTTTTTGTGACTGATTGATGGGAACTATCCGCTATGTCTGAAACAAAAATCACACCGCACATGCAGTCCTTTGTCGATAAGTTTGTCGAGTTCTCGGCGCGCCTGGCAAACCAGGTGCACCTGCGCTCCCTGCGCGACGCCTTCGCCACGGTGATGCCGATTTTCATCCTCGCCGGCCTGGCGGTGCTGGTGAACAACGTGGTGTTCCCGTGGATTTTTCACGGCGATACGCTGGCACACTTCAAAGTGTGGGGCGAGGCGATTATCAACGGCACGCTTAACATCGCCGCGCTGCTGCTGGCCCCGATGATCGCCTGGTCACTGGCGCGCAACAAAGATTTCGACAACCCGGTTTCGGCAGTGGTTATCGCCGTCAGCAGTTTTATCATTATGATGCCGATGCGCTTACAGGTTACGCCCGTTGGCAGCGACGCCGCGGTGAACGTCACGCAGGTGCTGACCTTCGCCAATATCGGCTCCACCGGGATTTTCGCCGGGGTGCTGATTGGGCTGCTCTCAACGGAAGTGTTTATCGCGATTTCGCGCCTGAAGGCGCTGCACATATCGCTCGGGGAAAATGTGCCCCCAGCGGTCAGCAAATCCTTTACCGCGCTGATCCCGACGATCCTCACGCTCTCCCTGTTCGCGGTGCTGGCGGCCATACTGGCAAACGTGCTGCACACGGATCTGATCCATCTCATTACCACCTTTATCCAGCAGCCGCTGCGGCTGATCAACACCAGCCTGCCGGGGACGATTTTCATCTACAGTTTCGGCAACTTTCTGTTCACGCTCGGTATCCATCAGTCGGTGGTCAACAGCGTGGTGCTGGAGCCGTTTCTGCTGATCAACACCAACGAGAACATGCTGGCCTTCGCCAACGGCCAGCCCATTCCGCACATCATCAACAACATCTTCGTGCCGACGTTTGGCATGGTGGGCGGAACCGGCAGCACGATCTCGCTGCTGATCGCCATCTTTATCTTCTCCCGACAGCAGTCGGCGAAGCAGGTGGCGCGTCTGTCGCTGGCGCCGGGCTTATTCAACATCAACGAGCCGGTGATTTTTGGTCTGCCGATTGTGTTTAACCTGCCGCTGATGATCCCGTTTGTGCTGTTGCCCGCCATCGGCATTTACTTCGCCTGGCTTTGTACCACGCTGGGATTCATGTCGCGCTGCGTGGTGATGATCCCGTGGACCACGCCGCCGATTCTCAGCGCCTGGCTGGCGACGGCAGGGGACTGGCGGGCGGTGGTGGTGCAGTTGGCAATCATTATATTTGGTGTATTCTTCTACCTGCCTTTCCTCAAGATTGCCGAGCGAGTGGCGTTGAAAAACAGCGGGATAGAAAACTAACTGTAAGGAAGGACGATGGCGGCGAAGTACATCACCATAGCGCGGGAAATCAAGAAACGCATTATCAGCCAGCAGTACGCCGCCAATGAACCGCTCCCGGACCAGTTTGCGCTGGCGGCGGAGTTCAGCACCAGCCGGATGACCATCCAGCAGGCGATGCGTCAGCTGATCGTCGAAGGGCTGGTCTACACCCGCCAGGGGCAAGGGACGTTCATCCGCAAAAACTTCCTCCAGCTCTCGCAGTGGGATCTTTCCGGCAGCGACTATTTCGGTGCCACCAAAACCTGGGAACATCTGGGCACGGTCACGAGCCAGGTGGTGCATTTCGAACTGCGCTTCCCGAACGAAAAAGAGCAGGCGTCGCTGATGATTAACGCCGATGCGCCGATCTACGACTTCATTCGCCTGCGTTTACTGAACGGCGAACCGATGTCGCTGGATTCCACGGTGATGCCGATGAATCTGGTGCCGGGCCTGACGAAAAACCACCTTGAAGGGTCAGTGTTTCAGTACGTTCAGGAAACCCTGGGGCTGAAAATTATGGGATCATACCGGGTCGTGCGGGCGCTAAAGCCCAGCGCGCTGGACAGAGAGCATCTGGTCTGTGAGGAAACCGATCCGGTGCTGGAGGTGGAGCAGGTCATTTATCTGGAAGATGGCACGCCGCTGGAGTATGCCCACTGCCACTATCGGTACGACCACGGCGGGATTGTTATCGTGAATAACGGATAGTCCGTCCTTCAGGCACACGACTCGAAATAGCTGTCTGTATCTTTTATGTAAAGATCGTTCTGACACAGATGCTGAATATGACCCGGCTTAAATGTAAAACGGATTTTTTGGATCCAGGATCGTTTTATTTTGCTGGTATTGTCGCGTGATAATCCATAATCATGAATTATCTCATGAACAAAACGAATGCTCTTTGCAGAAACATAGACCGGTGTTTTGGTGAGCTGAATCAGTTTGCTGATCCAAATATCATCTGCGCGAGGACAAACCCGAATAAAATCCTCGTTAAAATGGAAATACTCCGGAATCATATTTTTCTTGAGGACAACGCCACCAAGACCGGTGATGATATAGTTTTGCTTAACAACTTTTGGCACAGTGATAAGCGGGAAATTACGATAGGTATCAAGAAGTTCTTTCTTCTTCTTTACCGTTTCGCGCACGCGCGCAGCAACCACATATTCCTGATTGTGGTGGTAAAAATCATCTAGTAGGGTTTCTGCCCACATTTCGTTATAAATGGCGTCATCGTCGGCATAAATCAGAATATCCTCTTCCGTTGCCGCTTGTAACGCAGGAAACAATTTACGATAAGGCCCGGTGTTTTTAACCCATTTAAAAACCAGGTTTGTACCTGTCTGGCGAATTTTCTGCGCCCATTCAGGCTCTTCAGTGATGCCTTCATCACTGAGATAAGGTGTACTGGAGACCCATACAACAATTTGATCGACTTTTTTACTCTGGTTCGCTAGTGACCACACTGTCTGCGAACAGAGATAAAGGCGCGATTTTGTTGTTGTTAAGTTAATACTGATCATTGTACTAAGTGTGCTCCAGGAAATAAAAAGACCCTATAAATACAGATTAAACTGATGTTATAAGTAGGCGCATCATAACACTTAGAGGATCAGATGTAACCACGCCGGGTTGGCAGAAAATGGCAAGAATGGGAATTACGGCAATAATTGCTGTTCAGAAACGATGAGTGCAGTGGGTATCGCGGAGTAATAAGACCCCGAGATTTCGAGGTCTTATAATGTACTTTAAAGATTCAGATTGATCAGTTCAGACGCACCGGCATACCGGAACGGTTCTGAATCGCCTGGTCGACGATGGTGGTTTCCACGTCAGGCTGAGAGGTCACGGACTGCACCGCGCTGTTCAGCGTAATCGGCACGATCTCGTTGTTGTTGATCTGGTCTTCGCTGGTGGACAGCGGGTTGTGCACTTCGATGTAGCGGCTGCCGTCTGGCTCAGACGTCGCTTTCACCGGTTCGTTGATGAACTGCACGCGCGTACCGACCGGCACGTTTTCGAACAGGAACTTGATGTCGTCGTTACGCAGACGCACGCAGCCGTGGCTTACGCGCAGACCGATACCGAAGTTGGCGTTGGTGCCGTGAATCGCATACAGACGACCAATGTACAGGGCATACAGACCCATCGGGTTATCCGGGCCGGCTGGCACCACGGCTGGCAGCGGTTCGCCCGCAGCGATGTATTCCGCGTGCATTTTGGCGGTTGGGGTCCAGGTTGGGCCCGCTTTCTTACGTTCAACTTTGGTGGTCCAGTTCAGCGGGGTGTCTTTGCCCAGCTGACCGATACCGATTGGCAGCACGATAACGGTATTGGTGCCTTTCGGGTAGTAATACAGACGCATTTCGGCGCTGTTGATCACGATACCTTCATGAACGGTATCCGGCAGGATCAGCTGCTGAGGAATATTCAGCACGGTACCTGCTTTTGGCAGATACGGGTCAACGCCCGGGTTCGCTTCCAGCATGTTAGACAGTCCCAGCTGGTACTGCGCGGCGAAATACTCCAGCGGCTGAGAGTTACCCTCAGGCACCGTCACCACCTGGTTTTGACCCACCAGACGGCTTCCGTCGGTCGGCAGGGGATACGTCACCGCAGACGCGGTCTTACAAAAACCTACTACGGCTAACGCCGCCGCAAAAAGCGTTGTTAATTTCATGTTCATGTTGTGCGAGGTATCTAAGCCATTCTGGCGATGAGTTGATAAGTCTGAATCTGTGATGGGAGCGCATTATATGTGCATTCCCGCTAACAGGGAATTCAGATGTGTACGAAATCACATTTTTTTCGATTTTGTTAAAGTTTAGTGGATTGCCGCAACACGGGATCTCAATTCGGAATTGTGGCATAATGCCGTGTTTATCACACTTTTCGCAGGAATCTCCCCGTGTTAGTTACCAGCAACGTCACTATGCAGTTTGGCAGTAAGCCGCTGTTCGAAAACATTTCCGTCAAATTTGGCGGCGGCAACCGTTACGGCCTGATTGGCGCCAACGGTAGCGGAAAATCCACCTTCATGAAGATCCTCGGCGGCGATCTGGAGCCGACCCTCGGCAACGTCTCGCTCGATCCGAACGAGCGTATCGGTAAGCTGCGTCAGGATCAGTTCGCCTTCGAAGAGTTCACCGTGCTGGACACCGTGATCATGGGGCACGCGGAGCTGTGGGAAGTGAAGCAGGAGCGCGATCGCATCTACGCGCTGGCCGAAATGAGCGAAGAAGACGGTTATAAAGTGGCCGATCTGGAAACGCAGTACGGCGAGATGGACGGTTACTCTGCGGAAGCGCGTGCGGGCGAGCTGCTGCTGGGCGTCGGCATTCCGGTTGAACAGCATTACGGCCCGATGAGCGAAGTTGCGCCAGGCTGGAAGCTGCGCGTGCTGCTGGCTCAGGCGCTGTTCTCTAACCCGGACATCCTGCTGCTCGACGAACCAACGAACAACCTGGACATCGACACCATCCGCTGGCTGGAGCAGACGCTCAACGACCGCGACAGCACCATGATCATCATCTCGCACGACCGTCACTTCCTGAACATGGTCTGTACGCACATGGCGGATCTGGACTACGGCGAGCTGCGCGTGTATCCGGGCAACTATGACGAGTACATGACCGCCGCCACCCAGGCGCGCGAGCGTCTGCTGGCGGACAACGCCAAGAAGAAAGCGCAGATTGCGGACCTGCAGTCCTTCGTTAGCCGCTTCAGCGCTAACGCCTCTAAGTCGCGTCAGGCGACCTCGCGTGCGCGTCAGATCGACAAAATCAAGCTGGAAGAGGTTAAAGCCTCCAGCCGTCAGAACCCGTTCATCCGCTTCGAGCAGGACAAGAAGCTGTTCCGTAACGCGCTGGAAGTGGAAGCCCTTACCAAAGGCTTCGATGAAGGCCCGCTGTTTAAAAACTTCAACCTGCTGCTGGAAGTGGGCGAGAAGATTGCCATTCTGGGCGCCAACGGCGTGGGTAAATCCACCATGCTGAAAACCCTGGTCGGCGAACTGCAGCCGGACAACGGCACCGTGAAATGGTCCGAGAACGCGCAGATTGGCTACTACGCGCAGGATCATGAGTACGAATTCGAAAATGACCTGACCGTCTTCGACTGGATGAGCCAGTGGAAGCAGGAAGGCGACGACGAGCAGGCGGTGCGCAGCATCCTGGGCCGTCTGCTGTTCAGCCAGGACGACATCAAAAAGCCGGCTAAAGTGCTCTCCGGTGGCGAGAAAGGCCGCATGCTGTTCGGCAAGCTGATGATGGAAAAACCGAACATTCTGGTGATGGACGAACCGACTAACCACCTGGACATGGAATCGATCGAATCCCTGAACATGGCGCTGGAGATGTATCAGGGCACCCTGATCTTCGTCTCTCACGACCGTGAGTTCGTCAGCTCGCTGGCAACCCGCGTGATCGAGATTACGCCAGAGCGCGTGGTGGACTTCACCGGTAACTACGAAGATTACCTGCGCAGCAAAGGTATCGACGGCTAAAAAAAGCCCGGTGGCGCTTCGCTTACCGGGCCTGCGGGTGACTTTGTAGGCCGGGTAAGGCGAAGCCGCCACCCGGCAATGTTCAGAGCACCCACTCACTCCTTTCAACCCCGTTCACCCGCAGCGTACGTTTTTCCCCCGCCGGTAATGACACCTTCAGCGCCTTCCACGCCGGACGATAGTCGCCCCGCGCGTTCACCTTCAGGTTGATGGTTGCGCCGTCGCACACCATTTCCCATTCCACCCACAGCGCATTGCCGTTCAGGTAGCCCCAGCTTTCACCGTCGTCTTCAAACAGCAGCCCCGAGGTTGTGCCCACGCCTTTCACCGGGAACAGCTTCAGCTCGCGGGTCGTATCTTTTTCGGCACTCACATGCGTGATGCGCTCGCTGAGCGGCAGACCGGCCCCGGCGCGCACCAGCAGCGGCAGTTTTTCGAGCGGCGCATCGAGGACGATGGATTGTCCGCCCGCATACCACGCGTGAGTGTAAAAATCGTACCAGCCCGTTTCGTTATCCGGCAGCCAGACGCGGCGCTCGCGCTGCCCGGCTTCGACGACGCTGGCGACCAGCAGGTCGCGGCCCAGCAGGAAGTCGTCGCACTCTTTGAAGGTTTGCGCGTCGTGCTCGTGGTCGAGGAAGGTCGGGCGCAGCATCGGCTCGTCGTCGGCATGCGCCTGCCAGAGCAGGGTGTAGAGATACGGCAGCAGGCGGTAGCGCAGCTCAATCGCGCCGCGAATGGCAGGCGTGACGCCCGGATACATCCACGGCTCGTTCACCGTGTGGTCATCGTTCCACGAGTGAATGGTAAAGCGCGGGTGCATCACGCCGTTCTGCACCCAGCGCACGAACAGCTCGGCGTCCGGCTTGTCGCCGGAGAAACCGCCGACGTCATGGCCGACGTTGAACAGCCCGGACAGGCTCATGCCCAGCCCCATGCGGATGTTATAGCGCAGGGTGTCCCAGTTGGTGCGGTTGTCGCCGCTCCAGGTCTGGACGTAGCGCTGCATCCCGGCGCAGCCGGAGCGGGAGATGAGATACGGACGCTTTTCCGGCGCAAAGCGCTGCTGCGCTTCCAGCGAGGCGCGCATCATCAGCAGCGGCATCACCGGGCGAATATGCTTGATGGCGATCTCCTTGCCGAAGCCAAAGCAGCGGGCTTCCCCGTCCCACACTTCATATTCGTTATTGTCGTTCCAGGTGGAGTCGATGCCCATCTCCAGCAGCTGCGTGGTAACGCCGTTCTGCCACCACTGCACCGTCTGCGGGTTGGTAAAGTCGAGGTGTGAGCCTTCGTCATCCCAGAAGCTGGAACGTTCGGGTGCATCGGTTTCTGAATCGCGAATGAACAGACCGCGTTCCGCCACTTCGCTGTAGCGCGGATGATCCTGCAGCAGGCACGGCTTGATGTTTGCGGCCAACTTCAATCCCGCGTCGTGGAACGCCTGGCTCATCACCTTCGGCTGCGGCACCTTGTCATAGTTCCAGTTGAAGACGTAGCGCTTGCCGTTGATGGAGGTATAGCCGGACGAGAGCTGGAACGAGTCGCACGGAATGGCGTGTTCTTCGCACAGGCGGATGAAGTTCATCAGCTGATTCTGCGCGTCCGGCGCGTCGGTGTAGTGCATGGTCGAGCCGCTGTAGCCCAGGCTCCATTTCGGTCCGAACAGCGTCTTACCTGTGAGGCGCACGAAGGCTTTGGTGACGTCCAGCACGCGGCTGCCGGTAAAGATGTAGTAGTCGATATCGCCCGCTTCCGCCTGCCAGCGGCGATAGGCGGTGTGGTAGTTGTCGATTTCGTTACCCAGATCCAGCCAGCAGCTGCTCAGGTTGTCGTAGAACAGGCCGTAGCTCACGTCGTCGCGGCGGGTAAGGGTGAACGGAATGTGCTTGTACAGCGGGTCGGTGCTGGCGGCGTTGTAGCCCATGGCGTCGAGGTTGCGCATCTCGTAGCGTTTACCGTTGCGCTGCAGATCGCCCGCTTTCTCACCCAGGCCGTAGAAACGCTCGTCTTTACGACGGCTGAGGTAGTGCGCCACGCCGTCGCCGTGGGCGTTCAGCAGGTAGGCGCTGGTGGGGCGGTCGTTGACCAGCGGCTGCCACTCGCCCGCCTCATTGCGGTAGTGCCACTCCAGCCACAGCGGCTGGTGCACGGTGACGCGCAGCTGTTCGGTTGCCACGGTTAACGTGTCGTCCTGCTGCGTCAGCGTCCAGGCGGGGCAGGAGAAGCCGCTCAGATCGTCGCGACGGCGACCTTCCCACGGCACGTCTTGTTCCGGGGCGATGCTCCAGGTGCGGTCCAGCGCCAGCTCGCCTTTGCGTTTGATCAGCACGCGGAACAGGTTCTCTTCCAGTACATACAGGCACAGGCGGTGCTGGTTATCGACCAGCAGTTCAAGATGGTTTGCCGACTGCGTATCAACGGTCCAGTTTTTCAGGGTTTTCATATGCAATACATCCACTATCAGGCGCGCTTCGCGCGACGTTCAGCAATAAATGCTACCAGGAAGAGAGCGCCAATCAGGTCAAAGAAGCCCATGGCGATAAAGAGCGGGTTAAAGCCGATTTTGTCGGCGGTCACACCGATTAACAGCGAGAACAGGAAGCTGGCGATCCACGCCGCCGAGCCGCGCATGCCGTTGACGGTCGCCATCTGGCCTTTGTCGAACGACTCCACGACCAGGGCGCTGAGCATGCAGGAGATGATCTGGTGCCCGAAGCCGCCGATGGAGATCAGCACGATGGTGATATACGGGTCGCGGGTAATGGCCACGATGGCCAGCGAGATCATCAGGAACGCGCCCGTCACGGAGCTGGCGACGACAGAGTTCACGCGGGAGCAGCCGAACAGACGGGTGTACAGACGCGTCAGGTAGCCGCTCGCTACGCTGCCGAGGTCGGCGGCGAGGAACGGCAGCCAGGCAAACATCGCAATCTGCTTCAGGTCCATACCGTGCTCTTTGGCAAGGTACAGCGGCACCCAGAAGCTCAGCACCGCCCAGGCGGGTTCTGCCATAAAGGCCGGAATGGCGATACCGTAGAAACGTTTGTTTTTTGAAACGGTTTTCAGCGCGGTCAGGAAGGGCAGTTTGACCGGCGCCGGTTCGTTATCCTGCTTGATAAACGCCAGCTCATCCTTGCTCAGGTTCGGGTGCTGCTCCGGGTTGTGGTAGAACGCCCACCAGAGGATCACCCACAGCAGCGCCAGCACGCCGGTAAACATAAACGCCCCCTGCCAGCCGAACGAGGCGTGAGCAAAGTAGATGATAGGCGGAGCCAGCATTGCGCCGATGGAGAAGCCCACGCCCGCCCAGCCGGCGGCAACGGGACGCTCTGATTTCGGGAACCATTCGCCGATGGTTTTGGCGTTCGCCGGCGTGGCAGCGGCTTCTGAAGCCCCCATAAAGAAGCGCAGTATGGCCAGGTGCAGCCAGCTTCCGGCGCCCGCATGGAAAATACACATCAGCGCCCAGATCCCGGCGCAGACCATAAAGCCAATCTTCAGGCCAATGACGTCAATCAGCCAGCCGCACAGGGGCTGGAAAATGGTATAGGCGATCTGGAAGGCGCCGACGATCCAGGAGTATTGCTCGGTGGTGATCCCGAGGCTCTCTTTTAGCTCCGGAGCGAGAATACCTAAGGAATTTCGGGTGATGTAGTTAACGGTGACGCCCAGCAAGAACAGCACCAGCACGTACCAGCGCAGGTTCTTGATGACGCGACGGGTTTTGCTTGTCGCAACGGTGTTATTGATGTCCTGACTCATTTTACTCTCCACAAGACGGACGGTAAGGGGACGGAGGTTCAGGTGTCACACAGATTGTTATGCCTTTGATTTCTATCCGCTTATAATGCTTAAGTTGCTATACAACTAGTATGGAAGCTGTGTGACAAGTTCACCTTAAGGAAGAAAATGAGTGGGCAAAAGTGGATTTTGTGCAAAATTTCTCATAACAGACGAAAACACTCTGGCATGATGGCATTCATGCCAGTTATTGCCTGACAAACACGCTATGAAAATTTTTTCATTTCGCAAATGGAGCCAGATCACAAAATGGACAAAAGGCTAAAAATCACCGAAATCGCGGCCCGCACGCAGCTCTCCATCAGCACCGTTTCGCGGGTGCTGGCGGGGAAAGCGAATACCAGCGAAAAAGCGCGCGCAAAGGTGCTGGCGTGCGCGCGCGAGCTGGGGGTAATGGACGGCATGGCGGCCGGGCGTCTGCTGCTTAACAGCCTGGTGGTTTTTGCCCCGCAGCGCGCCTTCGACGAGCGGTCCGACATCTTTTACTACCGCGTGATCCAGAGCGTGAGCAAAGCCCTTGCCTCCCACGAGGTCCGGTTGCGCTACTGCGCGCTGGAGGAGAACGACAGCGACGCCCAGCTGTTTCTGGCGCGGATGAACGAGCCGGATACCCAGGCGGCCATTCTTCTTGGTATTGACGATCCGCATATCCACGATCTGGCGGTGGACGTGGGCAAACCCTGCATGCTGATTAACTGCCGCGACCGGCACATGCGTCTGCCTGCCGTTGCGCCGGATCACCGCGCCATCGGCGAGCGGGCGGCGGAATACCTGTTCGAGATGGGACACCGTGAGGTGATGAACGTGCTGTGCCTGCGTCGCTACACCATGGAGCTGCGTCTGTCAGGGATCCGCGACGCGTGGCAGTCCCACAACCTGGCGTTCAACGACAGGCGCGATCTGCTGGTGGTGCCGAGCTTCAGCGCCAGAGAGACGGAGCAGCTGGTGAGCGATTGGCTAAATCAGCAGCAGGGAAAAGACCTGCCGACGGCGTTCCTGGTTGGCGGCGACTTTATGGCGGCGGGCACCATCAGCGCCTTACAAAACCACGGCCTGCGCGTGCCGCAGGACGTCTCGGTGATGAGCATCGACGGCTTTAACCTGGCGGCGATTCAGGATGTTCCATTAACGGCCGTGCATGTTCCCCGCGATGAGCTGGGAACGGAAGCGGTACACATGCTCCAGCAGCGGCTCATGCGCCCGGACGCGCCGGTGGGCACATTGCTGCTGAACGGCACGCTGGCCGTGCGGGAATCGGTACGGCGGATACGTCAGGGGAAACGACGCACCGCCGTGGAGCGGGAAGGGCTGTACGACAGCTAGACCATGCCCAGCGCGCGTTTGCCGTGGATGTTGAGATCGTTCACGGTAAAGCGGTCCTGCCAGGTTTTTTCATAATCCTCGCGCGGGAAGTCTCCCGGCGACGCGCCGGTTTCCAGCGCTTCCTTGACCTTCTTCGCGTAGGCGAGGTTCTTCTCGCACATCGGTGCGGCGGGGATGTACATCACGTTGCCCCAGCCCTGCTGATCTTCCACCGGCGCGACGGAGTGGATCACATCGCAGTGCCACCACACCGAATCACCCGCCTCCAGCGCAGGAATGCTGGTCAGCGCCTCGATAAGCAGCGGGTGCCACTTCTCGGAAACCGGCAGCACGCGCCCCGGCGCCACGCCGCACAGCTCGTCTTCCGGCACGTCGTCCAGCAGCGGACGCAGCAGAATATAGGCCATTGCTTCCGGGATCGGCACCACGTGCAGCAGCCCCTGGCCGGGGATCATGTCCGACAGCGCCGTCCAGCCCTGGAAGGTGCGGAACACCGAGCATTTGGTGGTGTTATCGACGGTATACTCTTCCACTTCGGTACGGTGCGCGGCGTTCCACGGATCGTACTTGTCGACGTTGCCGTCAAACACGCGGGCGAAAACCTGCTGGTATGCCGGCAGCAGCCAGCGCTCCAGCGCGCCGGAGTCGGTATGCGCGCCGAGTCCTTTCGAGGTGGTTCCCGGCGGACGGCGGCGAATACGATCCGGGTAAATCACGCTCACGTCCGGGTCGAACCACTGCTTGCCGTTGCTCTCGAACGTCCATAAGCGGTTCAGGAACGACTGCACCTGCGCCATTTCTTCGCTCTGGCGCGCCTGCATTTGCGCCTGCGACCAGTAGATCGGGTAAATCTCCGGACGGGAAGCGCTCAGGGTTCCGAAGAAGTTATCGCCTGGCCCTTTGTACACCTCATCAAACTTGTTCAGATCGAGGTAGTCGAGCATCGACTGATCCCACGCCAGCGCCTGCTCGCGCGGGAAGTGACCTTTAATCACCGCGCAGCCGCGGCGCTTAACGGCCTCGCGCTGTGCGTCGGTAATCGTGCCGTTTTTCACATCGTTAAACGGAATCACCGGCCAGACGGATTCACCTTTATTTTTAAGGGCGTTAATTTCCGCCACGCGGGTGGCAATGCTGTCGCTGAGCTTGTTGAACACCGCCTGCACGTCACCGATCTGCGCGCGTAACTCACGTTTCAACTGACGGATTGCCGCTTTGTGATCCGCTGGCAAGGTTTCACTGGTAAAGGTCATAACTGCCTCGCATCTTTCATTCGAAAGTAAAAGTGTCTACAAGTGATACTTTAAGTTAAAAATAAGTTAATGCAAGTTTAAAAACTTGACCTGCGCCACAGGACGGGAAAATGAGTGAGGGTGCCGGAGCAGGGCTCCGGCGAGAAGAGGATCAGGCGTCGAACGGGGAATGGTTGTCGAGCACGGCCTGAATGACGTTCAGCGCGCCGTGATGGTTGTTGTCATCGGTGCTGTAGCGGCTGATTTCTTTGATGCTCTCTGCCGCGTTACCCATCGCAAAGGAATATTTCACCAGCTTCAGCATCTCGGCATCGTTGCCGCTGTCGCCAATGGCCACGCACTCTTGCGGAGAGATTTTCCAGCGCTTCAGCAGACGGCTGATGCCGTTGGCTTTGTGCAGGCCGGGGATAATTAAATCCACAAAGCCAAAGCCGCTGGTGACCGGCTTCATGATGCCGTCCAGCGAGACGTGCAGCTTATCCACCAGATTAGGAATATCGCTGTCCGGCAGGTTCAGGGAGAACTTAAACAGCACGTCGTCAATGTCGCGGTAATCGCTGATGCGCTTTAAGCGGTGGTAGTGCTTTGACATTAGTGCCACGAACGCGTCCGGCGCTTTATCGCTGACGTAGGCGCTCTCCAGCCCGCAGGCCACGAAGTTCAGCCCTTTGTCTTTCAGCAGTTCGCCAATCACGATCTGCGATTCATGGCGGGTCAGCTCGCCGTGAAAAATCTGCTCGCCGCGATCGAACACCAGCGCGCCGTTTTCCGCCACGAAAGAGATCCGATCTTTAAGCTCCGGAAAGAAGGAGATGAGCTGGTAATACTGGTTGCCGCTGGCGACAACAAATTCAATGTCGCGGGCTTTAAGCTGTTCAAACTGTGCCTGGAAGCGGTCACGATCGTACTGCTTGGCATCATCAAGGAAAGTTCCGTCCATATCGGTGACGATAACTTTAACGGTCATACTGTGCTCCTGGGTCACTGCGTTTTGAAACATTCTAATAACAAGGTGACGAGGAGCACAAATTTAATTTCGAATGAAAGTCAGAAAGCCGGGTGGCGGCTTCGCCTTACCCGGCCTACGGGGAGACTCTGTAGGCCCGGTAAGCGCAGCGCCACCGGGCGTTTTCTTACAGCGTATGCTCAGTACGGGCGATAATATCGTCCTGCGCATCCGGCGACAGGGCGGTGAAGAACGCCGAGTAACCCGCGACGCGCACTACCAGGTCGCGGTACTGGTCCGGGTGTTTCTTCGCCTCCAGCAGCGTTTCGCGCGAGACGATGTTGTACTGGATATGCCAGCCCTTATGCACCTCGAAGAAGGTGCGCAGCAGCACCATCAGCTTCTGGCGATCGCTGTCGTTTTCCAGCGTTGACGGGTTCAGCTTCTGGTTCAGCAGCACGCCGCCGAGAATCGCTGCCGTCGGCAGTTTGCCCACCGAGCCAATTACCGCCGTCGGGCCGAGGTGGTCTGTACCCGAAGCCGGGCTGGCACCTTCCGCCAGCGGCGTGTGCGCCTTACGTCCGTCCGGTGTCGCCATCGTCGCCGCGCCAAACGGCACGTTCGCGGAGATGGAAGAGGTGCCCGCGTAATAGTTACCGCCGATCGGGCCGCGGCCGTAGCGCGGGTTATGGTACTGCTTCAGCTCTTCAATATAGGTCTGATAGGCGCGGGTCAGCAGCATATCCACGCTGTCGTCGTCGTTGCCGTACTTCGGCGCGCCGTTGATCAGGCGCTGGCGCAGCTGCTCGTGGGTCAGCCCGTCGAAATCATCGGCCAGCGCCGCCGCCAGCTGCTGCTGGCCAATGACGCCCTGTTCGAACACCAGCTTCTTCACCGCCGCCAGGCTGTTGCCGAGGTTAGCGATGCCCACCTGCAGGCCGGAGACCCAGTCATACTTCGCGCCGCCCTGCTTGATGCTTTTCGCGCGCTCGATGCAGTCGTCCACCAGCGCCGAGCAGAGAATATCGTGGACGTTCTCCTCCAGCATGGTGTCCACCACGTATTCAATTTCGATGGATTTGCGGGTGTAGTAGCGGATCTGGGTATCCCAGGCTGCCATCACTTCGTCGAAGTTGTCGAAGTTACCGGCGGAGAGGGCTTTTTCCTGCGGCAGGAACAACTTGCCGCTGGTGGCGTCGCGGCCGCCTTCCAGCGCGGCGAGCATCACGCGGGCGAAGTTGATAAAGCTCATGCCGGTGCAGCGGTAGCCCCACTTGCCGCCCACCGCGGTTTCGATGCAGCCGATGGCCGCGTAGTCGTAGGCGTCGTCACGCTCAACGCCGAGCTTGATGAATTCCGGAATGACGATTTCATCGTTGTTGAACGCTGGCATCCCGAAGCCGCAGCGGATCACCTGCACGCAGGCGTCGAGGAAGTCGTTGCTCATGCCCGCGTGATAGCGCACGCTCAGGTTCGGCTGGGTGGAGCGCAGGCGACCGCAGGATTCCAGAATCGCGTACGAGAGCGGGTTCACCGCGTCCATCGGCTCACCGTTAACCAGCTTCTGGCCGCCGATGGTGACGTTCTGGTACAGCGGGCTACCGGCGGAAGCCTTCGAGTGCGAGCCGGAGCGGATCTTGTTCACTTCCAGCAATTTCAGCCAGCAGCTGTGCAGCAGCTCGATGGCGTGCTCGCGGTCCAGGCTCTGATTCAGCTCCACGTCGCGGCGGTAGTACGGATAGAGATACTGGTCCATACGCGCGAAGGAGACGGAGTGGCCGTTGGACTCAATCTGCAGGATCAGCTGAATGAAGTAGCACAGCTGCAGCGCCTGCCAGAAGGTTTTTGGCGGCTCGTGGGCGATTACGTCACAGTTTTCCGCCATTGCCAGCAGCTCGTCGCGGCGGCTTACGCGGGTTTCGGTCGCGGCCATTTCGCGCGCCAGGTCGGCAAAGCGTTTGATGTGCAGGCTCACCGCTTCCAGCACGATATCAATTGCCTTCAGGAACTGGTCGCCGTGCAGGTCTTCCAGCACCGTCAGGTTGATGCGCGAGCGGCGCTCGGCCACTTTGGCGCGCAGGCCGTCGAGACCTTTCTCCAGCACCAGAGGGAAGTTCACCGCCAGGTGCGCGTCGCCGGAGGTCATGTTACCTTCGGCTTTGATGATGCCGGTTTCCAGCAGGCCTTTCTGCTCGTCGGTGAACATGCCGTAGCAGCGGTCCTGCACCGTCTGGCCGCGCCACCACGGGCAGATTTCATGCAGCACGCGCTTGTTCTCTTCGCTCACCGCAAAGCCCGCGCCCGGACGGTCCGCCAGGTCGTCAATCTCTTTCTCAATCCAGGAGACGGTGTATTCCGGGAAGATCGGCGCGGCGCGCACTTCGCTGGCCTGGTTCCCGATGATCAGCTCGTCGTGCTTGATCCAGATGGTACGCTTGGCCAGGTGATGCGCCAGCGCCAGGGCGCGGCGCACCGGGATCGGCTTGTCCACGTGCTGCTGGTACATTTCGGTGTAATGCTGGGCGCGCTCGGTACAGACCGGCGGCTTCACGATATGCACCAGGGCCGTTTTGTGCGCCTTAATGCGCTCGCTGAGGGTGTTGAGATTCAGGGTGGTCATAAGTTTATCCTCGTAAGGTCGCGGTTAACCCTTTCTGGCAGGCGTACTGCTGCGCGAAGTCCAGCAGGGCAGGGTTATCCAGCGGTTTGTCAGGGGCAGAGTAGGGTTGGCCGAGCAGGGTGTATTTGTTCATGCCAAGCGTGTGGTACGGCAGAAAATGAATATCGTCGACGCCGAGTTCATCGGCAGCGAAGTTGGTAATGGCGGTGATGGAGGCTTCATCCGCGTTGAAGCCCTGGATCAGCGGCACGCGGATGGTGATCGTTTTCCCGGCGGCGGCCAGGCGTTTCAGGTTGTCCAGGATGCGCTTAGCCGAACCGTCCGTCCACTGCTTGAAAACGTCACCGTCGACGTGCTTCAGGTCGGCGAGGAACAGATCGACGTACGGTAATGACGGCTCGATATAGTGCCACGGCACGTGAAGGCAGGTTTCGACGGCGGTGTGGATACCCTGGTCGTGGCTGGCTTTAAACAGCGCGTGCGCCAGCTCCGGGTTCATAAACGGTTCGCCGCCGGAGAGGGTGATCCCGCCGCCGCTGCGGTCGTAAAAGGGTTTATCGCGCAGTACGGTCGCCATGATCTCCTCGACCTGCTTTTCTTCGCCGCAAACGGTCAGCGCCTGCGTCGGGCAGCAGTCGGTGAGGGCATCAAGCGTCTCTTCACTCAGCTTTTCGCGGTGGATGACCAGGCCATTCAGCGCGCGTTCGATGCAGCCCGGTGCCGCCTGCTGGCACAGGTCGCAGCCGTTCAGGCACAGACGCGCATCAAACAGCACGTCCCGGCTGCGGGAGCGGCTTTCCGGGTTCTGGCACCAGCGACAGCCCAGCGAGCAGCCTTTCAGGAACACCACGGTACGAATTCCGGGGCCGTCGTGGGTAGAGTAACGCTGAATATTGAAGATCATGTTTTTCGCCTCTCATCTTGCATATGAAGATTAAATTACTTTCGAATGAAAGTTATCTTGATGCAGGTCAACTCTTGAGCAGGTTTTGTCGTGATAGGGTAAGTGCAGGCTAATTTTGAGGGTGACATCATGGAACTTTATCTCGACACATCTGACGTTGCGGCAGTCAAAAAGCTGGCGCGTATCTTCCCGCTGGCGGGCGTGACCACCAACCCAAGCATCGTTGCGGCCGGTAAAACGCCGCTCGACGAACTGCTGCCCGCGCTGCACGACGCGCTGGGCGGTAAAGGCCGTCTGTTCGCGCAGGTGATGGCGACCACCGCCGAAGGGATGGTGGAAGACGCGCGTAAGCTGCGCGCCATCATTAACGATCTGGTGGTGAAAGTGCCGGTGACTGCAGAAGGGCTGGCGGCGATCAAGATGCTGAAAGCGGAAGGGATCCCGACCCTGGGCACGGCGGTCTACGGTGCCGCGCAGGGAATGCTCTCCGCGCTGGCGGGGGCGGAGTATGTAGCGCCTTACGTTAACCGCGTGGACGCGCAGGGCGGGGACGGGATTCAGACCGTAATTGAGCTGCAACAGCTGCTGACGCTGCACGCGCCGCAGTCAAAGGTGCTGGCCGCGAGCTTTAAAACCCCGCGTCAGGCGCTGGACTGCCTGCTGGCAGGCTGCGAGTCCATCACGCTGCCGCTGGACGTGGCGCAGCAGTTTATTACCTCTCCGGCGGTAGACGCAGCGATTGTGAAGTTTGAGCAGGACTGGCAGGGGGCGTTTGGACGGACGTCCATCTGACGCGGTTGCCGGGTGGCGCTGACGCTTACCCGGCCTACGTTCGAGCCGTTGTAGGTCGGGTAAGGCGAAGCCGCCACCCGACTTTTTTACTGGCTACACACCTCACACCCCGGGTTACGCATCAGCTTCATCTCGCGGAACTGGCAGGTCATCGCGTCATACATCACGATTTTCCCCGCTGCCGGCGTGCCGTAATTCGCCAGCACCTTGATCGCTTCCATTGCCTGCAGTGAACCAATCACGCCGACGAGCGGCGCCATCACGCCCGCCTCAACGCAGGTCAGCGCATTCTCGCCAAACAGACGGCTCAGGCAGCGGTAGCAGGGTTCACCCTCGGCGTACGTGAAGACGCTGATTTGCCCCTCCATGCGGATCGCCGCCCCGGAAACCAGCGGCGTTTTATGAGCAAAACAGCCCGCGTTGAGCTGATTACGGACGGTGACGTTATCCGTGCAGTCCAGGACCAGATCGTGCCGGGCAATCTGCGCGGAGAGCGCGTCGTCATCCAGCATTGCGTCAATCAGCGTGAACTGAACGTGGGGGTTGATACGCGCCAGCGCAGCCCTGGCGGATTCCACTTTCGGCAGGCCCACCGTCGCGTCACTGTGCAGCGTCTGGCGCTGCAGGTTGGACACCGATACGGTATCGAAATCCAGCAGCGTCATGCTTCCTACGCCCGCCGCAGCAAGGTACTGCGCGGCGGCGCAGCCCAGCCCGCCCAGCCCGACGACCAGCACGCTGGCCGCCTTGAGCGCTTCCTGACCTTCGAAATCAAACCCGCGCAGCACAATCTGGCGGTTGTAGCGCATCATCTCCTGATCGCTCAGCTCCACCGTCATGTCAGCCTCCGAACAGGTGGTTAAAGCGCTCGACCTCAACCCATTCGCCGGCTTCCACGTTGCCGCGTTCGCGCTCCAGCACGATGAAGCAGTTGCCCAGACTGAAGGAGCTGAAAATGTGCGAACCCTGATGTCCGGTGGTGCTCACTTCGAGCTCGCCGTCCGCACCGCACGCCAGAATGCCGCGCTGGAAATCGAGACGGCCCGGTGATTTTTTCAACCGCGTGGCGGCACGCACGCGCACGCGTTCCGGCAGCGGGCTGGCCTTGTTGCCGGAAAGCTTCGCCAGCAGCGGGATCGCCAGCTGGTAAAAGGTGAGTGCCGCCGAGACCGGGTTACCCGGCAGGCCGCAGAACCAGCTGTGTGGAAGCTTGCCAAACGCGAACGGTTTGCCCGGCTTGATCGCCAGCTTCCAGAAGGCGATTTCGCCCAGCTCTTCAAGCAGGATTTTGGTGTAATCCGCTTCGCCCACGGAGACGCCGCCGGAGCTGATGACCACGTCGGCGGATTTATCCGCCTCGATAAACGCCGCGCGCAGTTTTTCCGGATCGTCAGGAATGATGCCGAGGTTAATCACGTCGCAGCCCAGCTGCTCCAGCATCAGGTGTACCGCCAGGCGGTTGGTGTCGTAAATCTGGCCGTCCTGCAGCGGCTGGCCCGGAAGCTGCAGCTCGTCGCCGGTGGAGAAAACGGCGACGCGCACTTTGCGGATAACGTCAACTTCCGCGATGCCGAGCGAGGCCAGCACCGGCAGCTCCGCCACCGTCAGCCTTTGCCCGGCGGCAAAAACGGTCGCGCCGAGGGTGATGTCTTCGCCCGTGCGGCGGATGTTCTGGCCCGCTTTGACGCTGGCGGTAACACGCACCCCGTCGTCGGTCTGTTCGGTCTCTTCCTGCATGACGACAGCGTCGCAGCCAGCCGGAACCGGCGCACCGGTCATGATGCGCACGCAGGTGCCCGCAGGCCATTCCCCGCTAAACGGCTGACCCGCAAAGGCTTTACCCGCCACTGGCAGGGCGTTACCCGTCTGGAGATCCGCCAGGCGTACCGCGTAACCGTCCATCGCGGAGTTATCAAACCCCGGCACGTTGAGCGGGGAGACGATATCGCGTGCGGCAATACGGCCAAAACAGCGCACGAGGGGCAGCGTCTCAACGTCATGCAGCGGGGAAACTCGGTCAAGCATCTGCGTGAGTGCCGTCTCAAGCGGCATCAGTCCGGCGGTAAAATCCATGGTGGGCTCCTGCGGAGTAACAACGAAAGCGTCCATTATGGCAGAAAAGTGCGGCTAACTGTATGACCGGAGGGTGTACGCTTTACATCACTGTTACGTCTTTCTATATTCAAAAATCATCTGAAGTTTCGTCGACGATAATGATATTTATAGAAAAAGCCGCAAAACAGGCTAACGGGTGATGCGAATGGTTAAGGCGGTAATCGCAATTCATGGCGGGGCCGGGGCAATCACCCGTGCACAGCTCACTCCTGAGCAGGAAAAGCGCTACATCGACGCGCTGTACGCCATTGTCGAAACGGGCCAGAAAATGCTGGAAGCGGGCGAGAGCGCGCTGGACGTGGTCACCGAGGCGGTACGCCTGCTGGAGGAGTGCCCGTTATTTAATGCGGGGATAGGTTCGGTCTTTACCCGGGATGAAACCCACGAGCTGGATGCCTGCGTCATGGACGGTATCTCCCTGAAAGCGGGGGCCGTGGCAGGCGTCAGCCACCTGCGTAACCCGGTGCTGGCCGCGCGTCTGGTGATGGAAGAGAGCCCGCACGTGCTGCTGACGGGCGCGGGGGCGGAGAGGTTTGCCTTCGAACACGGAATGGAGCCGGTATCGCCCGATCTGTTTTCCACAGAGGCGCGCTATCAGCAGCTGCTGGACGCCCGTTCGGCGGGCATGACGCAGCTTGACCATACTGCGCCGCTGGATGAGCGCAGCAAAATGGGCACGGTCGGCGCGGTGGCGCTCGACAAAGCGGGCAACCTCGCGGCGGCAACCTCCACGGGCGGGATGACCAACAAGCTCCCCGGACGCGTGGGCGACAGCCCGCTGCCGGGCGCCGGCTGCTATGCCAATAACGCGACGGCGGCGGTGTCGTGTACCGGCACCGGGGGAGTCTTTATTCGTGCCCTTGCGGCCTACGACATCACCGCGCTGATGGATTACGGCGGTTTAAGCCTCAGCGAAGCCTGCGAGCGCGTGGTGATGGAGAAACTGCCTGCCCTGGGCGGCGTCGGCGGGCTGATTGCGGTGGATCGCGAGGGCAACGTGGCCCTGCCGTTCAACAGCGAAGGCATGTACCGCGCCTGGGGCTATGCCGGTGATGAGCCGAGCACGGGGATCTATCGTGAATAAGGGGGCAGCGCGTGCCGCACAGTGAAGAGCTGGACAACCGCGAAGTGCTGGCTGTCCATCAGCTGAATATTGCGTTTCAGGAAGAGCGGCAGTTCATCCCCGCAGTACAGAATTTATCGTTCACGCTCAGGCGCGGCGAGACGCTGGCGATTGTTGGCGAATCCGGCTCCGGGAAATCGGTCACCGCGCTGGCGCTGATGCGCCTGCTGGAACAGACGGGCGGGCAAATCAGCAGCGAGAAAATGCTGCTGCGCCGCCGTAACCGTCAGGTCATTGATTTAAACGAGCTGAGCGGCGCGCAGATGCAGGGCGTGCGCGGGGCGGACATTGCGATGATCTTCCAGGAGCCGATGACCTCCCTGAACCCGGTGTTCCCGGTCGGGGAACAAATTGCCGAGTCCATCCGCCTGCATCAGGGGCTAAGCGGTGATGAAGCGCTCAACGAGGCCCGACGCATGCTGGAGCTGGTGCGCATTCCGGAGGCGCAGGCCATCCTGAGCCGCTATCCACATCAGCTTTCCGGCGGCATGCGACAGCGGGTGATGATTGCCATGGCGCTCTCCTGCCGTCCGGCGGTGCTGATTGCCGATGAACCGACGACGGCGCTGGACGTGACGATTCAGGCGCAGATCCTGCAGCTCATCAAGGTGCTGCAGCAGGAGATGGAGATGGGGGTGATTTTCATCACCCACGATATGGGCGTGGTCGCCGATATCGCCGATCGGGTGCTGGTGATGCACAAGGGCAGCGCGGTGGAAACCGGCCCGGTCGAGCAGATTTTTCACGCGCCCGCGCATCCTTACACCAAAGCGCTGCTGGCGGCGGTTCCGCGCCTGGGGGCGATGAACGGCAGCGATCTGCCGCGTCGTTTTCCGTTGATTTCCCTGGAGGCGTCTGAGCCGCAGGAGGAGGAACGCGAGCAGGACACCGTGGTGCCGGGCAAGCCCATTCTGGAAGTGCGCAATCTGGTCACGCGTTTTCCGCTGCGCAGCGGTGTGTTGAACCGCGTAAAGCGCGAAGTGCACGCGGTGGAAAACGTCAGCTTCGACCTTTGGCCGGGCGAAACGCTGGCGCTGGTAGGGGAGTCCGGCTGCGGTAAATCCACGACCGGGCGCGCGTTGCTCCGTCTGGTGGACGCGCAGGAGGGGAGCATTACCTTTAACGGCGAGCGCATTGATACCCTTCCTGACAGCAGGCTGCAGGCGGTGCGGCGGGATATTCAGTTTATTTTTCAGGATCCGTATGCCTCCCTCGATCCGCGACATACGGTGGGGTATTCGATCATGGAGCCGCTGCGGGTGCATAACCTGCTCGACGGCGAGGCGGCGCAGCGTCGCGTGGCCTGGCTGCTGGAGCGCGTTGGCCTGAAGCCGGAACACGCCTGGCGTTATCCGCACGAGTTTTCCGGCGGGCAGCGGCAGCGTATCTGCATCGCCCGCGCGCTGGCGCTGAACCCGAAAGTGGTGATTGCGGATGAATCCGTCTCGGCGCTGGATGTCTCTATCCGGGCGCAAATCATCAATCTGCTGCTGGATTTACAGCGGGATATGGGGATCGCCTTCCTGTTTATCTCGCACGACATGGCGGTGGTTGAGCGCATCAGCCATCGCGTGGCGGTGATGTTTATGGGGCAAATCGTGGAAATCGGGCCGCGAAGGGCCGTATTTGAGAACCCGCAGCACCCGTACACCCGCAAGCTCATCGCGGCGGTCCCGGTCGCCGATCCGGCGCATCGTCACGGCCAGCGCGTGCTGCTGCAGGATGAAATGCCGAGCAATATTCGTAAACGCGGCGAGGCCGTGGAGCGCGTGGCGCTGCGTGAGGTCGGTCCGGGTCATTTCGTGGCTCCCCCGCGTCAGGACAATGCCTTTTCGCGGTTATAACTTTCAACAGGCAGGAGAACATAATGGTTACATTTGTAGCGCGTAGATGGTTGTTAGCCGCGAGCGTGACGGCAGCCCTGGCCGCTGCCCCCGCGTTCGCTGCCAAAGATGTGGTGGTCGCCGTCGGCTCTAACTTCACCACGCTGGATCCGTATGACGCTAACGACACGCTCTCCCAGGCGGTGGCGAAATCGTTCTACCAGGGCCTGTTTGGCCTGGATAAAGAGATGAAGCTTAAAAACGTGCTGGCGGAGGGGTACACCGTTTCGGATGACGGGCTGGTGTACACCATTAAGCTCAAAACCGGGGTGAAGTTCCAGGACGGCACCGACTTTAATGCCGACGCGGTGAAGGTAAACCTCGATCGCGCCAGCAATCCTGAGAACAGCCTCAAGCGTTATAACCTCTATAAAAACATCGCCAAAACCGAGGTGGTCGACCCGGCGACGGTAAAAATCACCCTGAAAGAGCCGTTCTCCGCGTTTATCAATATCCTGGCGCATCCGGCGACGGCGATGATCTCCCCTGCCGCGCTGAAGAAATACGGCAAGGAGATTGGCTTCCACCCGGTGGGTACCGGTCCGTACGAGCTGGTCACCTGGAATCAGACCGATTTTGTGAAGGTGAAGAAATACGCGGGCTACTGGCAGAAAGGGCTGCCGAAGCTGGACACCATCACCTGGCGTCCGGTAGTGGATAACAATACCCGTGCGGCGATGCTGCAAACCGGCGAGGCGCAGTTTGCCTTCCCGGTCCCGTACGAGCAGGCCGCCATTCTGGAGAAAAACAGCAAGCTGGAGCTGGTCGCCAGCCCGTCGATCATGCAGCGCTACATCAGCATGAACGTCACGCAAAAGCCGTTCGATAATCCGAAGGTGCGCGAAGCCATTAACTATGCCATTAACCGCCAGGCGCTGGTGAAGGTCGCTTTTGCGGGCTATGCCACCCCGGCCACCGGCGTGCTGCCGCCGGCTATCGCGTATGCGCAAAGCTATCAGCCGTGGCCGTACGATCCGGCCAAAGCGCGCGAGCTGCTGAAAGAGGCGGGCTATCCGAACGGCTTTAACACCACGCTGTGGTCGTCGCATAACCACAGTACCGCCCAGAAGGTGCTGCAGTTTACTCAGCAGCAGCTGGCGCAGGTGGGGATTAAGGCGCAGGTTACCGCCATGGATGCCGGACAGCGTGCGGCAGAGGTAGAGGGAAAAGGGCAGAAAGAGAGCGGGGTGAGGATGTTCTACACCGGCTGGTCGGCCTCGACGGGTGAAGCCGACTGGGCGCTGTCGCCGCTGTTTGCCTCGCAGAACTGGCCGCCAACCCTGTTCAATACCGCGTTCTACAGCAACCCGCAGGTGGACAAAGACCTGGCCGATGCGCTGAAAACCACCAAACCGGAGGAGAAAGCACGCCTCTACAAGGACGCGCAGGACATCATCTGGAAAGAGTCGCCGTGGGTGCCGCTGGTGGTGGAAAAACTGGTGTCAGCCCATAACAAAGCGTTGACCGGGTTCTATATCATGCCGGATACGGGCTTTAGCTTTGACGATGCGGATTTAAAATAACGCCCATGCTGAACTATGTTTGCAAACGCCTGCTGGGGCTTATCCCGACGCTGCTGATTGTGGCGGTGCTGGTGTTTTTGTTTGTCCACATGCTGCCGGGCGATCCGGCGCGTCTGGTTGCCGGGCCCGAAGCGGATGCCACGGTCATTGAGCTGGTGCGTAAACAGCTGGGTCTTGACCAGCCGCTGTATATGCAGTTTCTGCACTATATTGGCAACGTTCTGCAGGGCGATTTTGGTATCTCGATGGTGTCGCGTCGTCCGGTGTCGGAGGAGATCGCCAGCCGCTTTATGCCCACGTTCTGGTTAACGATAGCCAGCATGAGCTGGGCGGTGGTGTTCGGACTTGGCGCCGGGATTGTGGCGGCCGTCTGGCGCAACCGCTGGCCGGACAAGCTCGGCATGGCGCTGGCGGTGACCGGCATCTCCTTCCCGGCGTTCGCGCTGGGGATGCTGCTGATGCAGATCTTCTCCGTTGAGCTGGGCTGGCTGCCCACCGTCGGGGCCGATACCTGGAAGCATTACATTCTGCCCTCAATGACGCTGGGGGCTGCCGTGTCGTCGGTGATGGCCCGCTTTACCCGCGCCTCGTTCGTTGACGTGCTGAGCGAAGATTATATTCGCACCGCGCGGGCGAAAGGGGTCAGCGAGAAGTGGGTCATCCTCAAGCACGGGTTCCGCAATGCGATGATCCCGGTGGTGACGATGATGGGGCTGCAGTTTGGCTTCCTGCTGGGCGGCTCTATCGTGGTGGAAAAGGTCTTCAACTGGCCGGGGCTGGGACGTCTGCTGGTCGATTCCGTCGAGATGCGCGACTATCCGGTGATTCAGGCGGAAGTCCTGCTTTTCTCGCTGGAGTTTATTCTTATCAACCTCGTGGTGGACGTGCTCTACGCCGCCATTAACCCGGCCATCAGGTATAAGTAAGATGCGATTATTGAACTGGCGGCGTCAGGCCGTATTAAACGCCATGCCGGGGCTAAAACCGGACCACATCCGCACCCCGTGGTCTGAATTCTGGCGGCGCTTTCGCCGTCAGCCGGTCGCGATGACGGCGGGGCTGTTCGTGCTGCTGCTGATCGTGGTGGCGATCGTGGCGCCGTGGGTGGCGCCGTTTGATGCGGAAAACTATTTTGACTACGACCGCCTGAACGACGGGCCCTCAATGCTCCACTGGTTCGGCGTGGACTCTCTCGGGCGGGATATCTTTAGCCGGGTGCTGGTGGGGGCGCAGATCTCGCTCGCCGCCGGGGTGTTTGCGGTGCTGATCGGCGCGGCAATCGGGATCGTGCTGGGGCTGGTCGCCGGCTATTACGAAGGCTGGTGGGACCGCATCATCATGCGCATCTGCGACGTGCTGTTTGCCTTCCCCGGCATTCTGCTGGCGATTGCCGTGGTGGCGATCATGGGCAGCGGCATGGCCAACGTCATCATTGCGGTCGCGGTGTTTTCGATTCCGGCCTTTGCCCGCCTGGTGCGCGGCAACACGCTGGTGCTGAAACAGCAGACCTTTATCGAGTCGGCCCGCAGTATGGGGGCCAGCGACGCCACCATTCTCTTCAGCCATATTCTACCGGGGACGGTGTCGTCTATCGTGGTCTACTTCACCATGCGTATCGGCGTGTCGATAATCTCGGCGGCCAGCCTGTCGTTTCTGGGGCTGGGGGCACAGCCTCCGACACCGGAGTGGGGCGCGATGCTGAACGAGGCGAGGGCCGATATGGTGATTGCGCCACACGTGGCGATCTTCCCGAGTCTGGCGATTTTCCTGACCGTGCTGGCGTTTAACCTGCTGGGGGATGGGCTGCGCGACGCGCTGGATCCGAGGATAAAGGGGTAGTGCAGTGAAATGTGCCGGGTTGCGGCTACGCCTTACCCGGCCTACAAAAGCGGAGTGGGGAGATTAAACCCGGCTACCCCACAGGTCATACTCATCCGCGTTTTCAACCTTCACGCGAATAATATCACCCGGCTTAACGTTGGTTTCGCCATTCAGGTACACCGCGCCGTCGATTTCAGGGGCGTCCGCCATGCTGCGGCCAATCGCGCCTTCTTCGTCCACTTCGTCGATGATAACCATGATCTCGCGGCCCACTTTCTCCTGCAGACGTTCGGCAGAAATTTGCTGCTGCAGCTGCATGAAGCGGTTCCAGCGCTCTTCCTTAACCTCTTCCGGCACCTGATCCGCCAGCTCGTTGGCGGTTGCGCCTTCTACCGGGCTGTACTTGAAGCAGCCGACGCGGTCCAGACGCGCTTCTTTCAGGAAGTCGAGCAGCATCTGGAAGTCTTCTTCGGTTTCACCCGGGAAGCCGACGATGAAGGTCGAGCGCAGGGTCAGGTCCGGGCAGATCTCACGCCACTGTTTGATGCGCGCCAGCTGGCGGTCAACGGAGCCAGGGCGCTTCATCAGCTTCAGGATACGCGGGCTGGCATGCTGCAGCGGGATGTCCAGGTACGGCAGAATTTTGCCTTCCGCCATCAGTGGGATCACGTCGTCAACGTGCGGGTACGGGTAAACGTAGTGCAGACGCGTCCAGATACCGAGTTTGGACAGCTGCTCGCACAGGCCCACCATGCTGGTTTTCACCGGCTCGCCGTTGTGGAAACCGGAGCGGTGCTTAACGTCCACGCCATAAGCTGAGGTGTCCTGGGAGATGACCAGCAGTTCCTTCACGCCCGCGTCGGCCAGACGTTTGGCTTCCGCCAGCACTTCGCCGATTGGACGGCTCACCAGATCGCCACGCATGGACGGGATAATGCAGAAGGTGCAGCGGTGATTGCAGCCTTCGGAAATTTTCAGGTACGCGTAGTGGCGCGGCGTCAGCTTCACGCCCTGTTCCGGCACCAGGCTCAGGAACGGGTTGTGCTTGGGTTTTGGCACGTAGTGATGAACATGTTGCAGCACCTGCTCGTAGCTGTGCGGGCCGGTAATCTCCAGCACCTTCGGGTGCACTTCGCGGATCTGGTCTTCTTTCGCGCCCAGACAGCCGGTCACGATCACTTTGCCGTTTTCGGTCAGCGCTTCACCGATGGCTTCCAGTGACTCCTGGACCGCGCTGTCGATAAACCCGCAGGTGTTAACGATCACCATATCGGCGTTGTCGTAGCTTGGCACCACGTCATAGCCCTCGGTGCGCAGTTCGGTCAGGATGCGTTCTGAATCCACCAGGTTTTTCGGGCAGCCCAGGGAGACGAAGCCGATTTTCGGCTGGTGCGTAACATTGCTCATAGGTTAAAAATTCATCAATTATGGAGTTATCAGGGCGGGATTTTACAGCGTATCGCGGGGGATTTATACACTCTTTGTAAGGCGGATGCGCCGGGCAGAGGTTGTAACATTGTAAATAATGTTAATCAGTTAATAAAAATTGATCCCAGGCATTAAACTGTACAAAAAATGTACTTATCCTGACTATGCACCATGGCTGACAGAGGAGGAAAGAGCATGACCGTTGACAGACTAAAACGCGATCTGCTGAACAAGCTGATCAACGCCCGAATCGACCTGGCCGCGTACCTGCAGTTGAGGAAGGCGAAAGGGTATATGTCAGTCAGCGAAAGCGAACATCTGCGTGATAACCTGTTTGAACTTTGCAATTTCATGCGTGAAAAAGCACCGGCCCTGCAGGCGAACTACGGCGAAAGTGAAGAAGTCGCGCTGCGCCGCGCCGCCGAGGTGCTCTCCATTGCAGGGGTGTGTCTGATGAACGGACGCCACGACTGCCCGAATTTTATCGCCGTAAACGCGGAGAAGCTTGAAAACTGCCTGACAACGCTCTCTCTATGCATCATGTGTCTGAACGAGCACAAACAGCTTGAACAGCACTGATCCCGGGGGAGGCAACTCCCCCTTCTGATTAAGCTTTTGTAAAAGTGGTAACGCGCCCGGACGCAGTGGCTAATCTTTAAGCCATATGCCGATAAAGGAGCGCGTTATGCCTCGATCCTCGCTGATTTCCCTGCCTGCGTTATTTATTCCGTTTTCACTTCTAGCCGCGCCAGAGGCGGTTAAGGTCGAGGTGCTGCAAAACAGACTCGATCACCCCTGGTCCCTGGCGTTCCTGCCGGATAATAACGGGCTGCTGGTGACCCTGAAGGGCGGCCAGCTCAAACGCTGGCAGGCCGGAAAAGGGCTCTCCGATCCGATTGTCGGCGTACCGAAGGTCTGGGCAAACGGCCAGGGAGGATTGTTGGATGTGGTGCTGGCGCCGGATTTTGAAATGTCGCGCCGCGTCTGGCTGAGCTACGCCGAGGCCGGGCATGACGGCAAAGCCGGAACGGCGGTGGGCTTTGGCCGCCTGAGCGACGACTATTCCCGCATCGAGGGATTCCAGGTGGCGTTCCGCCAGATACCGAAACTCTCAACCGGTAACCATTTCGGCGGACGGCTGGTGTTCGACGGCAAAGGCTCCCTCTTTATCGGACTCGGCGAGAATAACCAGCGTCCCACGGCGCAGGATCTGGATAAATTGCAGGGCAAAGTGGTGCGCCTCACCGAAGACGGAAAAGTCCCGCCGGATAACCCCTTTGTGAGTGCCCCCGGTGCGCGACCTGAAATCTGGTCTTACGGCATCCGCAACCCGCAGGGGATGGCGATGAACCCCTGGAGCGACACGCTGTGGCTGAACGAGCACGGCCCGCGCGGCGGGGATGAGATCAATATCCCGGAGAAGGGTAAGAACTACGGCTGGCCGCTGGCAACGCACGGCATTAACTACAGCGGTCTGAAAATCCCGGAAGCCAAAGGCGAGCACGTTGAGGGCACCGAGAAGCCGTTGTTCGTCTGGAAAGTCTCACCCGCGGTAAGCGGCATGGCGTTCTACAACAGCGACGTCTTCCCGCAGTGGAAAAACAAGCTGTTTATCGGCGCGCTGAAGGAGAAGGACGTGATCGTGCTGAGCGTGGAGGGTAACAAGGTGACAGAGGACGGGCGCATTCTGGGTGACCGGGATCAGCGTATTCGCGATGTGCGGGTGGGGCCGGATGGGTATCTGTATGTCCTGACCGACGAGACGGACGGGCGGCTGTTGAAAGTCAGCCCGTCCGGCGCGTAATCAGGTAACCGGGATCATCACGACGTTACGGTACGCCGGGCGATCGCTCAGCTGTTTAAGCCAGCGCTCCAGGTGCGGGCGCGGCGTCCACTTCAGGCCCATGTTGGTCAGGTTCCAGACGAATGGCGCCACGGCGATATCGCCGGTGCCGAACGCCTCGCCGGAGAACCAGGCGTGCTTCGCCAGCTCGTCATCCATCATCGCAAACAGATTTTCGCAGGCATCCTGCGCGGCGTGAATCGCGGGATAATCGCGTTCCGCTTCCGGCGTGCGGATAAGCCCCATCAGGATCACGCGGTGGGTCGGGGACAGCGTCTGGTTCGCCCAGTCCATCCACTTTTCGCCCTGGGCGCGGCGGGCCGGGTTTTCTACCCACAGGCGGCCCTGACCGTACTGGGCGGCGAGGTAACGCACAATGGTGTTGGACTCCCAAAGCGTCGCGTCCGTTTCATCATCGCGCAGCAGCGGCACCAGGCCATTCGGGTTCATGGCCAGATAGTCGGCCTCCTTGTTCACGCCGAACGCCATGCCTGCCATAATTTGATTGAACGGTAAATCCAGCTCTTCCAGCGTCCAGAGCACTTTCTTAACGTTGGTCGAGTTATTCCTGCCCCACAGCGTAATCATATTTACTCCCGATGAGATGTGAATCCGAATCAGCTTTTCGCCATGGTGAGATAAACCTAACAATTACGCAACAGAAGACAAAAAAATCGCCTTAATCAAAGCGTATCTGAATGTTATTGCATAAACTTTAATAACTTTACCCTCGTTGGGTTTCTTTAACGGTTTTAGTGCGCTATTACTCATCGCTTCTTGCGACACGGTGATGTGACGTAATTTTTGAATGGACACTCGGGTGGCATTTATGACGCGTAAAATGACTTCTCTGCGCAGCCTGGCGGCAGGCTCTGCGCTCCTTTTCCTGTTTGCACCAACGCTCTACGCAGCTGAACAGGCTGCGCCCGAAGCGCCGCCTGTGGATGCGCGCGCCTGGATCCTGATGGACTACGCCAGCGGTAAAGTGCTGGCGGAAGGAAATGCGGATGAGAAACTCGATCCGGCAAGCCTGACCAAAATCATGACCAGCTATGTGGTGGGCCAGGCGCTGAAAGCGGGCAAGATCAAGCTGGACGATATGGTGACCATCGGGAAAGACGCCTGGGCGACCGGCAACCCGGCCCTGCGCGGATCTTCCGTGATGTTCCTGAAGCCAGGGGATCAGGTCTCCGTTTCCGATCTGAATAAAGGGGTGATTATTCAGTCGGGAAATGATGCGTGCATCGCGCTGGCCGACTACGTTGCCGGCAGCCAGGATTCTTTCATTGGCTTGATGAATGGTTACGCGCAGAAGCTGGGCTTAACCAACACCACGTTCAAAACGGTTCACGGCCTGGATGCGCCGGGCCAGTTCAGCACCGCGCGCGACATGGCGCTGCTGGGGAAAGCGCTGATCCACGACGTGCCGGATGAATACGCCATCCACAAAGAGAAAGAGTTTACCTTCAACAAAATTCGCCAGCCGAACCGCAACCGCCTGCTGTGGAGCAGCAACGTCAACGTGGACGGGATGAAAACCGGCACCACGGCGGGTGCAGGCTATAACCTGGTGGCCTCCGCGACCCAGGGCGACATGCGCCTGATTTCGGTAGTGCTGGGCACCAAAACCGACCGCATTCGCTTTAACGAATCAGAAAAACTGCTGACCTGGGGCTTCCGCTTTTATGAAACCGTGACGCCGATTAAACCGGATGCCACGTTCGTCAGCCAGCGCGTCTGGTTTGGTGACAAGAGCGAGGTGAACCTGGGCGCGGGTGAGGCGGGCTCGGTAACCATTCCGCGCGGCCAGCTGAAAAACCTGAAGGCCAGCTACACTCTGACCGACCCACAGCTCACCGCCCCGCTGAAAAAAGGCCAGGTGGTTGGGACGATTGATTTCCAGCTTAACGGTAAGTCGATTGAACAGCGTCCGCTGATTGTGATGGAAGCAGTGGAAGAGGGCGGCTTCTTCAGCCGGATGTGGGATTTCGTGATGATGAAATTCCACGGGTGGTTCGGCAGCTGGTTTAGCTAAGTTTTTTGCCGGGTGGCGCTGCGCTTACCCGGCCTACGTTCGAGCCGTTGTAGGCCGGGTAAGGCGAAGCCGCCACCCGGCATAACCTCAATACATCAACTTCACCTGCTGCGCTTTCGCGTGGACCACAATCTCGTCGTCCGGGCGGCAATCGCTGACGATGGCATCGAACTGCGCCAGCTCGCCCATTCTTGCCGGACGCACCTTACCAAACTTACTGTGATCGACCACCAGCACATGGTACTGCGCGGCGCTTAACGCCCAGTGCTTGACCGGTAATTCTTCCAGGTTAAAGCAGGTTGCCCCCTGACGCACATTGACGCCTGCGGCGGAATAAAACGCGATATCCGGGCAGAGATTGCTGAGCGTGTCCTGCAGGTTGAGCGGCTTAAAGATCGCGTTGCTGGCGTGAAACTCACCGCCGCAGAGGATCACCCGGCACTCGGGTTTCTCCTGGAGCGCCAGAAAGGTGTTCAGGGAATAACAGACGGCGGTAAACGGAATGCTGCTGTCGATGGCTTCGATAATCCACGGCGTGGTGGTACCGCAGTCAAAAAACAGCGTCTGGTGCGGCTGTACCAGGGAGGCCGCAAGCCGCGCGGCTTTGCGTTTCTCTTCCACCAGGCGCGTCTTCTGGTCGCTGATCAGATAATGGCTGGCGCTACGCGGCTCAAGCACAATGTATCCGCCCAGCAGCACGACGGGCGCGCTCTCGCTGTTCAGATCCCGACGAATGGTCATCTCCGAGACGCCGAGGAGGTTGGCGGCTTCCTTAAGATGCAGCTTATCGCTGCGCTTCAGCGCCTGTAGCAGCTGAGCAATGCGGTCATCGCGACGTGTTTCCATAGTTCCTCGGCATAAAAAAATGAACCCCCGCAGGGCGGGGGTTCAAGTGTAACCTGTCAGGTCGGGGTTAGTCACGTATCCAGCCTTTGCGGATCGGGATGGCGAAAATGGCGCGATAGAGTGAAGAAAGCGCACGGTAGAGCGCTTCCCCGATGAGGCTCCACAGGATAGCCGCGCTCACGCAGCCAATCAGCCCCACCAGGAAGCCACCCACCATATCCAGCGGCCAGTGGACGCCCAGATACACGCGAGACCAGGCGATGGCCACAGCGACCACCATCAGCACCGCACCCGACCACAGGCGATGCCAGAACAGGAAGGCCAGTGCGAAGGTGAAGATCACCGTACCGTGATCGCTCGGGAAAGAGTCATCCGGCGCATGGTGCAGGAAGGTATAGCCGACGTGATCGACAAACGGACGATCGTGCGGGAACGCTTGGCCCAGAATGTAACTCGCCAGGACGCTTACGCCGAGAGCCATCGCCACTTTGATTACAAGCTTGCGCTGCGCTTTCACCTGGCTACGCGGTCCCCACAGCCAGAGGATGGCTGCCAGTGCGGGCACGATACTGATCAGATCTTTTGCCAGAAAGGTGGCGAAGTCGATCATCCACTCGGGCGAGGCCGGGGTGGCGTTGATCAGATAAAACAGCTGATAATTCAGATTCTCTAGCATAGCGTTATCACTCTTTAGCAAACCGGGTGGAAACCAGCCCGTAGACTGCCACCTGGGAAAACCAGACCCACCACCCGGCCCACAGGTTGTGAGAGAAAAAATGCGCCCCGCGCATGACCTGACCGAAGCCCATCGCCAGACCCAGCAAAATGCCGAGAACGACAAAGCTCCAGGCCAGACGCGGCCGCTCGCGCCAGAAGGCAAAAAACAGTCCCATCACCATAAAGCCGCTGGAAGAATGGCCGCCGGGGAAGCAGCGCCCCGGGCCGCTGTCCGCCGGGACGGCGCTGAACAGGGGATAGGACATCACCTTACCGCCATATTCCACCAGGTCCCACGGGCAGCTGTGATGGCTCATGCTTTTCAGCACGCCCACGACCAGCGCACCAAGCCCCATCAGCAGCGCCGCCGTAACCAGCCTCGCGTTACGCTTGTACGCGCCGTAAAACAGCGCCACGGCGCCTAAAGCGATGGCAATGTACTTCGCCAGACGATGGTTGAGCAGATCCAGCAGGTGGTCTTTCTGCAGCGGGAAGCTCTGCGTCGCCGCGTCATACCAGAAGCCGGTGATCCATCTGTCGAGCGCTTCATTGCGCGATAGCCACGTAAACACCACGGCAAGGACTATCAGTATGAAAAGCTGATAACCATAAAAGCGGGCCGGCAAGCGGTAAAGGCGTTTTGTCTTATTTGTCTGTAACTTAGACAATTCTGAACGGCTGGAGGTGAGTGACATAATTTGGGGTCGTTGACGAGTAATGGGGCTATCATAAATCTGTCAAATTAAGGAAACCTTAAACGAAGACGATATGTGCTTTATTTCTGTTTATCCTCGATAAATCACTATCTCGGGCTGCGGCATTTCATTACACTCGTCGCGATTTTGTCATTATAAAGAGATTGCATGTTAAACCGTTCTTCTTCAGGTTCACGTCTGGGTCGTCAGGCGTTGCTTTTCCCCCTGTGTCTGGTGCTCTACGAATTTTCTACCTATATCGGCAACGATATGATCCAGCCCGGTATGCTGGCCGTGGTGGCGCAGTACAACGCCGGAATTGAGTGGGTACCGACCTCCATGACCGCCTATCTGGCCGGCGGCATGTTTTTGCAGTGGCTGTTAGGCCCGCTGTCGGATCGTATTGGCCGTCGCCCGGTGATGCTGACGGGCGTGGTGTGGTTCATCGTCACCTGCCTTGCCACGCTGCTGGCGCAAAATATTGAACAATTTACTCTGCTGCGTTTCCTGCAGGGGGTGAGCCTGTGCTTTATCGGCGCCGTGGGGTATGCGGCCATTCAGGAGTCGTTTGAAGAGGCGGTGTGTATCAAAATCACCGCGCTGATGGCGAACGTGGCGCTGATCGCTCCCTTACTCGGGCCGCTGGTGGGCGCCGCATGGGTGCATATGGCCCCCTGGGAAGGGATGTTTGTGCTGTTTGCGGTTCTCGCCGCCATCGCTTTCTTTGGCCTGCACCGTGCGATGCCGGAAACCGCCACCCGCATCGGCGAGAAACTTTCGCTGAAAGAGCTGGGTCGGGATTACAAAGAGGTGCTGAAAAACGGCCGCTTTGTAGCGGGCGCGCTGGCGACCGGGTTTGTTAGCCTGCCGCTGCTGGCGTGGATTGCCCAGTCTCCGGTCATTATCATCAGCGGCGAAAAGCTCAGCAGCTACGAGTACGGCCTGCTGCAGGTGCCGATCTTTGGTGCGCTGATTATCGGTAACCTGGTGCTGGCTCGTCTGACGTCACGCCGCACCGTGCGTTCGCTGATTATCATGGGCGGCTGGCCGATTGCGGCAGGGCTGATTCTGGCGGCGGTGGCAACCGTCGCGTCATCTCACGCTTATTTGTGGATGACGGCGGGGCTGAGTATCTACGCCTTCGGGATTGGCGTGGCGAACGCCGGGCTGGTGCGCCTGACGCTGTTTGCCAGCGAGATAAGTAAGGGCACGGTCTCCGCGGCGATGGGGATGCTACAGATGCTGATTTTTACCGTCGGTATCGAGGTGAGCAAGCATGCCTACGCGATGGGCGGTAACGGGCTGTTCAGCCTGTTTAACCTCGCCAATGGCGTGCTGTGGGTTGGCCTGATGGTGGTATTCCTGAAAGACAAGCGCGTCGGAAACGCCCTGCAACCTTAATTCTTATGCCCTCTCCCTGTGTGAGAGGGCTAGGGTGAGGGCACCAGACCGCACGCGGTCAATTAAACGGTGCCTCCCCGTTCAACACCTTCTCAATCACATCCAGCACGCCTTCATCGTTATTATGCGGTGCTTCAAAACGCGCCGCCGCTTTGATATGCGGTCTGGCATTTGCCATCGCAAAGCTGAACCCGGACTGGCGCAGCATCTCCACGTCGTTGCCGCTGTCGCCGAAGGCCACCACGTCGCTGTTCTCTATCCCCCAGCGCTGTTGCAGGATCCGCAGGCCGTTGGCTTTATGCACGCCGGGGATAATGAGGTCGATACTGCCGTGACCGGTGGTGACGGGCACCATGATGTCGCTGAGCTTTTCATGCAGCAGCGCCTGAATACGCGGAATTTCATCATCGGACACGTTGAGTCCGAACTTGAAGAAAATATCGTTCAGGTTGTCGAAATCGCTGACCATTTCCAGACGGTGATAGTACTTCGCCGCGATGGCCTTAAAGCCCTCGTCATAGCACTTGAGAGTGTAGGCGCTGCTCTTCCCGCAGGCGATAATCTCAATGCCCGGCACGTCGTTTAAGACGCTTGCGACGGTCTCGAAATGGGCTTTCGACAGTTCACCGTTAAAGACGTCTTCACCCTCACTCACGACCCAGCCGCCGTTTTCGGCGACGAATGAAATTTCATGCGCAATCTCCGGGAAAAAGGAGATGAGCTGGTAGTACTGGTTGCCGCTGGCGACCACGAAGCGAATGCCTTGCGCCTTCATGCGCGCGTACTGCGCCAGAAAGCGCGGGCGATTGTAGGTCTTGGCATCGCTCAGGAATGTGCCATCCATGTCGACGGCGATCAGTTTAACGCTCATATCCCTTCTCCAGTGTCGTTTGATTCGTTTCCGGCTTTGCCACCGCGCGCGCCACCAGCGCCGCGATGATGACCAACCCTAACACCACCAGCATGGCGCTGCGCAGCCCGTAGTGCTCCCCGAGGAAGCCGAGCAGCGGCGGCCCGACCAGGAAGGCGAGATAGCCCGTGGTTGCCACCACGCTGACGCGCGTCGGGGCATCCGGGCCGGTATCGCTGGCGGCAGAGATGGTCAGCGGGAAGCCGAGGGACGCGCCCAGCCCCCAGAGGATCACCGAGACGCCGGCAATCCAGTCCACATCCACAAAGATGATCATCGCGATACCCAGCCCGCCGAGCAGGGCGCTGGCGCGCACTACCGCCACGCGGCTGTAGCGGTCGATAAACCAGCCGCCGGTGAAGCGCCCGACGGTCATCCCCAGCGTAAACCCGGCGTAAATCAGCGAGCCGGAGGTCGGGCTAAAGCCGTGACCGTCCACCATCAGCAGCGGCAGCCAGTCGTTGGCGGACCCCTCCGCGAACGCCATCGCCAGCACCACCACGCCGATCAGCATCAGCTGGAAATCGCGGTAGAAGGGCAGCCCTTTTTCGGCTGAGTGCTGTTCGTCAGCGGAGTTTTTACCGGTGCCGTCCGGGATGGCCCGGATGCCGGTCAGAATGGGAATGATGCACACCAGCGCCGCCAGCAGAATATGCAGATTCGCGCTCACGCCAGTGGCCGTCAGCGCCATCCCCACGCCCGCACCGGCCAGCGTGCCGAGGCTATAGAAGCCGTGCATCATTGGCAGCACGGTTTTGTTCATCTCGCGCTCGACCGCTGCCCCTTCCACATTTATCGCCACTTCCGCCGAGCCGAAGCTGCCGCCAAACACCGTCAACCCCAGCGCAAACAGCACCGGTGAGGCAAACCACAGCGCCGCGCTCAGCACCATCATCCCGAACACCGCGAAGCACATGGTGGTGCGGATCACCGCCCGCGTACCGAAGCGCTTTACCAGCCACGCGGAGCAGAGAATGCCGCTCATGGAGCCTATCGACAGGCCGAACAGCACGATGCCCATTTCCGCGGTAGAGACGGACAAAATATCGCGAATGGCGGGCGTGCGCGTGGCCCAGGAGGCCATCAGCAGACCGGGAATGAAGAAGAACATAAACAGCGCCCACAGGCGGAGTTGCAGGGCTTTGCGGGGAGAGGTCAGCGTCATTGGGGTAGCACCAGAAGTACAACAATAGCGACAACACTAGCAAGTTTGTGTACATTTGTACACAAACCAGGTGAGGAATTGATGAGCAGACCACCCAACGATCCGCATCGCCGGGAGAAGATCCTGCAGGCGACGCTCGACACCATTGCTGAACACGGTATTCATGCCGTCACGCACCGTAAAATCGCCACCTGCGCGGGCGTGCCGCTGGGGTCGATGACCTACTATTTCGACGGCATGGAGCCGCTGCTGGAGGAGGCCTTCACGTGGTTTACCCGCCAGATGTCGCAGCAGTACCGGGATTTCTTCGCGGGCGTCACCGGGCCGGAAATGGCGTGTGAATCCATCACCACGCTGATCCACAGCTCGCAGGTGACCACGCCGCACAACATGGCGCTGATGTATCAGCTTTACGCCTTTATGCACCGCAGCGCGGCGCTGAAAACGGTGATGCAGGACTGGATGAAGATGAGCCAGACCACGCTGGAGCAGTGGTTCGACCCGGTCACCACCCGCGCGCTGGACGCGTTTATCGAAGGGATGACGCTGCACTATGTCACCGACCGGGCGCCGTTAAGCCGGGAGGAGATTCGGGCGATGGTGGGGAGGATTGCGGGCATTACACCGTTAAATAAAGAAAATTAGTTCATATTTTTCAATGTATTACGATTTTTCTCCATATTGACAATCCGGACCGAACACGTGACTATCCACCGCGGTGGTTATTTACTGTTCAGTGGTTGAGGTTGGCGTTGGGTGAAAAAGTAAGTACCTGGTTCGTGCAGGTCAGTCTGGCAAAAAAGAGAGCGTTGTTAGTACTGTTGATTTTGGTTCAGGCGAGTCTGCTGATTGGGCATCTGCTCTACCAGCGCGGCTATGTGGAGGATAACGCTGCACGTATCCTTCGCAATACGGCCATACTCCAGTCCCAGCAGTTTGATACCAGCCTTAACGCGATGCGCTACCAGATGCGCTTTATCGGGAATGCCTTTCTGCTCAACCATACGGTCACGCCTGAAAACGCGCAGCCATTCCTGCAAGGGGAGCTCAAGCGCGCCTGGCTGGATGGCGTTGTCGTCTTTGATGAAGACGGTGATTTTCTCAGCAGCCGCGCGCTATTTCCTTTTGAGCGCGCTCTGGACGCCTCTACGCTTGCGCAGGCCAGCTTTCGGCAGCACCCTCTGTTTAGTGATTTTCGCCGGGATGAAGTTACCGAAAGTTTGTTTTACTGGCAGAGCAACGGCACGGATAAAAACATGTTGGGCTTCGTGATGTTCCGTGCAGTGCGCGACGCACATGGTCGCTTTCTAGGTGGTGCGTTGGGTTTCTTCAATGGTAACACCATGAACGATATGTTTCGCAAAATGGAAGCGCAGGGCTTCGATTTAGGTCAGGGTGGGGCGATGGCGGTCCTTGACCGTGACAATGCGGTGCAGCTTGCCCGTATGGGGGCGAATGACGGTTCGCAATTGAACACCTCCGACCCGCGCCTCGCGAAGCTGCTGGAATACGCAAGCGATACCGCACAGGTCCAACGATATACCTCTCCGATTGATGGCGTTGAACGTGTGGGTGTATTTCTTAATCTCAACGAACGCAAATGGGTGCTGGCCGTCGGGCTGGCCAGAAAAGACGTGCTGCACGGCTGGTATTATCAGGCTCTGTGGACGGCGCTGGCGATTCTGGTTATCTCCATTACGCAGTGGTTTCTGATGCATTACATTCACGTCAACGCCCTGCAGCGGGCGCGTTTCCAGCAGGAGGCGCGGCTCGATCCGCTCACCGGGCTGGCAAACCGTCGCCAGTTTGATGAGTGGTCTTTGCGGGCCTGCAATCTTGCCCGTCGGCACCAGCAGCCCCTGTGCCTGATGAGCATGGATCTGGATTTTTTCAAGCGTATTAACGACACCTGGGGCCATGACGGCGGCGATGCGGTGCTGAAGCATATTGGCAACGCGCTTCCGGCACTGGTGAGAGGTAGCGACATTGTCGCCCGCTTCGGCGGGGAAGAGTTTGTCGTGGCAATGCCGCAGACCTCTCTGGAGACGGCCGCTGAGATCGCCGAGCGCGTACGGATGAGCCTTGCCAGCCAGAACGTCGACTTCAACGGGCAGACGATCCGCTTCACCGCCAGCATGGGGCTCGTATGCATGACGCCGGATGAACTGGAGATTGAACATGGCGTGCAGTCAGCCCTGGCGCGAGCCGATCGTGAGCTTTATCGTGCAAAACGTGAAGGGCGCAACCGGGTCTGCGTGGCGAGCTAGCGGGCGGTTGTTTTCTCCTGGCATTCAGGGCCCGCCGGGCGCTGGCCCTGTCGTCCACCTGAGGAAGGATTATTTTTTCAGGATATTCTTCCCGCTGGCGTCCACCACCGCTTCGCCATCTTCTTTCGTAAACGCCCCTTTCTGCGCGTCCGGCAGAATGTCGAGGACGACTTCAGACGGGCGGCACAGGCGGGTGCCCAGCGGCGTCACCACGATCGGACGGTTAATCAGGATCGGGTGTTGCAGCATAAAATCGATAAGCTGGTCGTCGGTGAACTTATCGTCGGCAAGGCCGAGCTGTTCATAGGGCTCCACGTTTTTACGCAGCAAATCGCGCACCGAAATGCCCATATCGGCAATCAGGGCGGTCAGCGTATCGCGCGACGGCGGCGTTTCCAGATAGAGAATAATCTCTGGCTCCGCGCCGCTGTTGCGGATCATCTCCAGCGTGTTGCGCGAGGTGCCGCAGGCGGGGTTGTGGTAAATGGTGATGTGGCTCATATTAGTGGCTCATTACAGTGTGAAGGAGAGACGTAGCGCCAGCGCGGCGAGCGTCACAAACAGGACCGGCAGCGTCATGATGATGCCCGTCCGGAAATAGCCGCCCCAGGTAATCGTCATGTTTTTCTGCGCCAGCACGTGAAGCCAGAGCAGGGTGGCGAGACTACCAATAGGCGTGATTTTTGGCCCCAGATCGCAGCCAATCACGTTGGCGTAAATCATCGCGTCCTTTATCAATCCTGTTGCCGTGCTGCCGTCAATGGAGAGCGCGCCAATCAGCACCGTGGGCATATTGTTCATTATGGATGACAGGAACGCGGTGATGAACCCGGTTCCCAGCGTGGTGGCCCACAGCCCGTGTCCGGCCAGGCTATTCAGTACGCCTGTGAGAGAGTCCGTCAGCCCGGCATTACGCAGGCCATACACCACCAGATACATCCCCAGCGAGAAGATGACGATCTGCCACGGCGCGCCGCGCAGCACTTTTCCGGTATTTATCGCATGTCCGCGTTTTGCGACAGCGAATAAAATCAGCGCGCCGACGGTCGCAATGGCGCTGACCGGAATGCCGAGAGGTTCAAGCACGAAGAAACCGACGAGCAGAAGGAGGAGGACGATCCAGCCCGTTCTGAACGTCGGGAGGTCGTGAATGGCCCGCGCAGGCTCCTGGAGTTTCGCCAGGTCATATTCTGGAGGAATTTCCTTGCGAAAGAACAGGTGCAGCATCACCAGCGTTGCGGCAATCGCGGCGATATCCACCGGGATCATCACCGAAGCGTACTCGCTGAACCCCAGCGCGAAGAAGTCCGCCGACACGATGTTGACCAGGTTGGAGACAATCAGCGGCAGGCTGGCGGTATCGGCGATAAAACCTGCCGCCATCACAAACGCCAGCGTGGCCTGTTTGCTGAACCCCAGCGCCAGCAGCATGGCGATGACGATAGGCGTGAGGATCAGCGCCGCGCCGTCATTAGCAAACAGCGCTGCGACGGCTGCGCCCAGCAGGATAATCCAGGTAAACAGCAATCGCCCGCGACCGTTCCCCCAGCGAGCGACGTGCAGCGCTGCCCACTCGAAAAAGCCGGACTCATCCAGCAGCAGACTGATAATGATGACGGCGATAAACGTTGCCGTGGCGTTCCAGACGATATTCCAGACTACCGGAATATCGTTAATGTGAATCACGCCGCTGGCCAGCGCCAGCACGGCGCCAATAGTCGCGCTCCAGCCGATACTCAGTCCTTTGGGCTGCCAGATGACCAGCACCAGCGTAAACAGAAAAATTGCACCTGCCAGAAACATCGCTTACTCCGTTATATCTGTTTTTGTGAATGTGTTTTGATTAGCACGAACCCGGAAGCCGGTTTTTCAGCTTCATACGCGTCTCTTCCCGCAGGCAGTTCCAGCTGGTGTCGATAACGGCTGCCGCCCATGCAGGCATGTTGGGAGAGAGACGGTAATGGACCCACTTACCCTCGCGACGGTCGATCACCAGCCCGGACTCGCGCAGCAGCGCCATATGGCGGGAAACCTTCGGCTGAGATTCGGCGGTGGCGGCGCAGAGATCGCAGACGCACAGTTCTCCTGCCTCACGGAGCAGCATGACGATGGCGAGCCGCGTTTCGTCGGAGAGGGTTTTGAAGAGGTGGAGTGGGTGGAGCATGGGTGTTCCTGCAGGTATGATTTTTATATGCGTTTAATCATATATTTTTTGGTGGCGGGCGAGAAGAAAATATTAGAAGGTGGGGAATTTCAGGCAACAAAAAACCCATCAACCTTGAACCAAAACGGCGGGGTTGATGGGCTCCACAAATTGGGGACATCAAAGAAAAGCAGTGGCACTAGTTATGACTGCCCCCTGATAAAAAAGTTCTGCGCATAACGAAAATATTTTCCGCCACGCGCATTCTTAGGAGTTATCCGAGCCCCGGCCAGATGATGATGATCAGCGTACCCGCCAGCGTGAGCAGTACGTTGGCAATGGCGTACGTGCCCGCATAGCCCAGCGCCGGAATGTTGCTGCGCGCGGTGTCGCTGATGATTTCCATAGCAGGCGCACAGGTACGCGCCCCCATCATCGCCCCGAAGAGCAGGGCGCGGTTCATGCGCAGCACGTAGGCGCCGAACAGGAAGCAGATCACCACCGGCACCAGGCTGACGATAAGTCCGGAAACCAGCATCTGCCAGCCAACGGCACCCAGGCTGTGGCCAATGCCGCTGCCCGCGCTTAAGCCCACGCCCGCCATAAAGACCATCAGACCGAACTCTTTCACCATGTTCAGCGCGCCCTGCGGAATGTAGCCGAAGGTCGGGTGGTTCGCTCGCAGGAAGCCCAGCATGATCCCGGCGAACAGCAGCCCGGCGGCGTTACCGATGCCGAAGCTAAAGTTGCTGAACTGGAAGGTGATCATCCCGATCATCAGGCCAACGATAAAGAAGGCGCAGAAGGCCAGCAGGTCGGTGACCTGGCTGTGAATGGAGATAAAGCCGATGCGGTCAGCCACGGTTTTTACGCGTCGCGCGTCGCCGCTGACCTGCAGAACGTCGCCTTTGTTGAGCACCACGTTGTCGTCGATCGGCATCTCAATCTGGCTGCGGATCACGCGGTTGAGGAAGCAGCCGTGGTCGGTCAGCTTCAGCTGCGCCAGGCGACGGCCCACGGCGTTATGGTTTTTCACCACGATCTCTTCGGTGACGATGCGCATGTCGAGCAGGTCGCGGTCGAACACCTCTTTGCCGTTACGGAAGCTCGGGTCGAGACGGGCGTGGGCGTCCGGGTAACCCACCAGCGCGATGTCGTCGCCCATCTGCAACACCGCGTCGCCGTCCGGGTTCGCCAGAATGCCGTTACGGCGGATACGTTCGATGTAGCAGCCCGTCTGGCGGTAAATCCCCAGTTCGCGCAGGTTTTTGCCGTCAGCCCACGCCACCAGCTCCGGCCCGACGCGGTAGGCGCGGATCACCGGGAGATAAACTTTACGTTTGGAGTCGGTATCCAGACCGCGCTCGCGGGCGATTTGCTGGGCGCTGGTCTGCAGATCCTGATGCTGCAGTTTTGGCAGATAGCGTGCGCCAACGATCAGGCTCACCAGACCAATCAGATAGGTCAGGGCATAGCCCAGGCTCAGGTGGTCGAGGGCGGTGGAGAGCTGTTCTCCGGCCATACCGGAGTGGCGCAGGGTATCACCGGCACCCACCAGCACCGGAGTGGAGGTCATCGAGCCTGCCAGCATACCGGCCGTTAGCCCGATATCCCAGCCAAACAGTTTACCCAGCCCTAACGCGATCAGCAGCGCGCTGCCGACCATCACCAGCGCCAGCATCAGATAATTTTTGCCGTCGCGGAAGAAAATAGAAAAAAAGTTCGGCCCCGCTTCCACGCCAACACAAAAAATAAACAGCATAAAACCTAAGTTGAGCGCGTCCGTGTTAATGCTGAAGTGCTGCTGGCCTAATAATAAGGAGACGACTAAAACGCCAATGGAATTACCGAGTTGAACCGAACCCAGGCGCAATTTACCCAGGCAAAGACCCAGCGCCAGTACCACAAATAATAACAGGATGTAATTCCCATTTAACAAGTCTGCGACGTTTATATTCACGGAGGCTAACTTCTTGTTTACCAGTAAGTTGTTGAATGAAAGGACTTTTTGGGCTACTGTTTTTTGGGTCAGGGAAAAGCGTTAACGCTCCCTGTTTCCTGCTTTATTCCCTAAAACATTAGCTGGCGTGTAGTTTAATCGCATTAGCTACTGACAGCTACTGATTATCGCATCACCCTGTGCGTACTTTGGCAAGGATTGCCGCATTGCTTTATCTGACTGGGCGTCTACCCGACGAAAGTGTTTTTGATAGAGATAAGTCAGGAGGATAGGTTGAATATGAAACGAAACTGGGCGGGGGTGATCAGCTGCTTTTTGCTGTTCACGGTCGTATGCATGTCGCTTGCTTTTAACGTGAAAGGGGCATTCAGGGCGTCGGGTCATCCGGAGCTCGGGTTGCTCTTTTTTACCCTGCCGGGGGCAGCTGCCAGTTTTCTCTCCCGTAAAGGGGAGGTGGTGAAGCCACTGCTGGGTGCCATGCTGGCCGCGCCGCTCTGTTTGCTGATGATGCGCTTGCTGTATATCTCTACGCGGAGTTTCTGGCAGGAGCTGGCGTGGTTGATGAGCGCTGTTTTCTGGTGCGCCCTTGGCGCGCTCTGCTACTTATTTGTGCGCAGTCTGCTTCATAACCGACGGCACCACAAATAAAAACGCCCTCTCGGTGAGGGCGTCCTTTCATTTCATTACTGGGCAGCAAACAGGCCCAGGTGCTCTTTGGCGTAAGCTTCAAAGTCGGTGCAGCCGCCAATGTGTTTCTGATCGAGGAAGATCTGCGGTACGGTTTCAACCGGCTTACCGACAGTTTTTTCCAGATCGGCTTTGGTGATGCCTTCCGCGTGGATGTCCACATAGCGGAAGTTGAAGTCATCGCGCTCTTCGGTCAGCTTCTCAGCCAGCTCTTTCGCGCGCACACAGTAAGGGCACCCTGGACGACCAAAAATAACTGCAAACATTTCTCTCTCCTCAAAAAAACAAGCCTGACGGCGAATGACACGTATAGTGCCCCATAACCTGTCGTCATTAAAGAAGGTTTCGCCTGTCGTTATAATATCTATGAGCTATGTTTCGCCAATTACACCGCGCATATCATTGCCTATACTGGCTGCCATACGGTTTAAGCAAGACAAAGAGAGACAAGATGACGCCAACCATAGACCTGCTCCTTTCCCATCGTTCCATTCGCCACTTCACCGATGAGCCGATTACCGATGCGCAGCGCGAAGCGATTATTAACAGCGCAAGGGCGACCTCCAGCTCCAGCTTCCTGCAGTGCAGCTCCATTATCCGCATTACCGACCCGGCGATGCGTGAACAGCTGGTGACGCTGACCGGCGGGCAGAAGCATGTGGCTCAGGCTGCCGAGTTCTGGGTATTCTGCGCCGACTTTAACCGCCACCTGCAGATCTGCCCTGAGGCCGAGCTGGGCCTGGCCGAACAGCTGCTGCTGGGCGTGGTGGATACCGCGCTGATGGCGCAAAACGCCTTTACGGCCGCGGAGTCGCTGGGGTTAGGCGGCGTTTACATTGGCGGCCTGCGTAACAACATTCAAAGTGTGACCGACCTGCTGAAGCTGCCAAAACACGTGCTGCCGCTGTTTGGCCTGTGCCTTGGCTGGCCGGCGGATAACCCGGATCTGAAGCCGCGCATTCCTGCGGCGATGCTGGTGCATGAAAACCACTACCAGCCGGTCGATCAGGATGTCCTGAATCACTACGATGAAGAGCTGGCGAATTACTACATGACGCGCGGCAGCAATAACCGTCGCGACACTTGGACGGACCATATTCGCCGCACCATCATTAAAGAAAATCGCCCGTTTATTCTTGATTACCTGCACAAACAGGGCTGGGCGACGCGATAGTCCATTTATCCTGCGCCTGCCTGCGTATATGATACGCAGGCTTTTTCCATGTCTTCAGAGAGGTGCAGGGTGAAAATTGCCATATTGTCCCGGGATGGAACGCTCTATTCATGTAAGCGCCTGCGAGAAGCGGCGGCGAAACGCGGGCATCAGGTTGAAATCCTCGACCCGATGTCCTGCTATATGAACATCGATCCGGCCGCCTCGTCGATTCACTACAAAGGCCGCAAGCTGCCGCACTTTGATGCGGTGATCCCCCGCATCGGCTCCCAGATTACCTATTACGGCACCGCCGCGCTGCGCCAGTTCGAGATGCTGGGCAGCTACCCGCTCAACGAATCCGTCGCCATTTCCCGCGCCCGCGACAAGCTGCGCTCGCTGCAGCTTCTTGCCCGTCAGGGGATCGATCTTCCCGTCACCGGGATTGCCCATTCCCCGGACGACACCAGCGATCTGATCGACATGGTGGGCGGCGCGCCTTTGGTGATCAAGCTGGTGGAAGGCACGCAGGGCATTGGCGTGGTGCTGGCGGAGACCCGTCAGGCGGCGGAGAGCGTGATTGATGCCTTCCGGGGCCTCAATGCCCACATTCTGGTGCAGGAGTATATCGAAGAGGCGAAAGGGCGCGATATTCGCTGTTTTGTGGTGGGTAACGAAGTGGTGGCGGCTATCGAGCGGCAGGCCAAAGAGGGCGATTTCCGCTCTAACCTTCACCGCGGCGGCATTGCCAGAATCGCCGATATCAGCGATCGCGAACGGGAAATTGCCGTGAAAGCGGCGCAAACCCTGGGGCTGGACGTGGCGGGTGTAGATCTGCTGCGCGCGACGCGCGGGCCGCTGGTCATGGAGGTGAACGCCTCGCCGGGGCTGGAAGGTGTGGAAAAAACCACAGGGGTCGATATTGCGGGTAAAATGATCTTATGGATCGAGCGTCATGCGACGCCGGGCTACTGTCTGAAAACGGGTGGTTAAATGGATTACCGCGCGCTTTTTAAGTACCCTATGCGAAGTTTTTATTAAAGAGGCTGCATCGCGATGGATTTACAGGTCGTACCTACACTGGATACGTTACGTCAATGGCTTGATGATGCCGGAATTACGTTCTTCGAATGTGATTCCTGCCAGGCGCTGCATCTGCCTCATATGCAGAATTTCGACGGCATTTTCGATGCCAAAATCGATCTGATTAACGACGTGATCCTTTTCTCCGCGCTGGCCGAAGTGAAGCCCTCCGCGCTGCTGGCGCTGGCTTCCGACCTGTCGGCAATCAATGCCAGTTCTTTGACGGTGAAGGCATTTCTCGACATACAGGATGATAATCTGCCAAAACTGGTCGTTTGCCAGTCTTTATTCTCCGGGGCAGGGCTGTCGTTCAAGCAGTTCGCCTGGTTTATGCGCTTGAGCGAAGAGCAAATTTCCATGGTTATGATGGAAGCCAATGCACACCATCTGCTGTATAGCGCGGAAGATGATGCAGAGAATAATGATGCATCTCCCAATTTTCTTCACTAAGCCTGTCTGACTTTTGCGCAGTCGCTGCCATAGCGGCTGCAGAAGGCCATTTTTTCTGCTGCTTTTAACCTTTCTTTAAAGAATATTTCACCTCCCTGAAGGCCGTTTCGGCTTATCACGTAGACTTAACCTGCATAAAAAATTGATAAAAGGCGTTTTTTCGTCTGGGCTATAGCCGGGGACACGGGCTACAGTTATTCTTGCGATGCTTAAAAAAGCGAGCGGAAGCTGCCGGGTAAAGAGGTTTCTTTTTATTTTGAGCAGAGCGACAAACTATGCATGATTTTTGCATATATCCTGATTGCACAGTTTTAGTTCGTTTGTTAACGAGCTTTCAGAAGGAATAACACTATGATCGCCTTGAATAAAAAATGGTTATCGGGTCTGGTTGCGGGTGCTCTGATGGCCGTCTCTGCCGGCACGCTCGCTGCGGAACAAAAAACGCTGCACGTTTATAACTGGTCTGACTATATTGCGCCGGACACGGTGGCAAATTTTGAAAAAGAGACCGGCATTAAAGTCGTCTACGACGTGTTCGATTCCAATGAAGTGCTGGAAGGAAAGCTGATGGCGGGCAGCACCGGGTTTGACCTCGTGGTGCCTTCCGCAAGCTTCCTGGAGCGCCAGCTGACGGCAGGCGTCTTCCAGCCGCTGGATAAGAGCAAGTTACCGAACTGGAAAAATCTCGATCCGGAAGTGCTGAAGCTGGTGGCTAAGCACGACCCGGACAACAAATACGCGATGCCTTACCTGTGGGCGACCACCGGTATCGGCTACAACGTGGATAAAGTCAAAGCCGCGCTGGGCCCGGACGTGAAGCTGGACAGCTGGGACGTGGTGCTGAAGCCGGAAAACCTCGAGAAGCTGAAAAGCTGCGGTGTCTCCTTCCTCGATGCGCCGGAAGAGATTTTCGCGACCGTGCTGAACTACCTGGGCAAAGATCCGAACAGCAATAAGGCCGATGATTACACCGGCCCGGCGACCGATCTGCTGCTGAAGCTGCGTCCAAACATTCGTTACTTCCACTCGTCCCAGTACATTAACGACCTGGCGAACGGCGACATCTGCGTCGCGATCGGCTGGGCAGGGGACGTATGGCAGGCGGCAAACCGCGCGAAAGAGGCGAAAAACGGCGTGAACGTCTCCTACTTCATTCCGAAAGAGGGGGCGCTGGCCTTCTTCGACGTCTTCGCGATGCCGGCTGACGCCAAAAACAAAGACGAAGCGTATCAGTTCCTCAACTACCTGATGCGTCCTGAGGTTATCGCCCACATCAGCGACCACGTTTACTACGCGAACGGTAACAAGGCCTCCGTGCCGCTGGTGAGCGAAGAGATCCGTAATAACCCGGCTATCTATCCGCCAGCGGATGTGTTCGCCAAGCTCTTCACCCTGAAAGTCCAGGATCCAAAAATTGACCGCGTGCGTACCCGCGCGTGGACCAAGGTGAAAAGCGGTAAATAACCCTTTGTCACAGGCCGGGCAAGCGAAGCGCCCCCGGCAACAGGCGCACCGTTCTGGTGCGCCTGCACCATGATTTGATCTCTACCGGAGAACACCCCGTGAATGACGCGATCCCCCGCCCGCAGGCGAAAGTCCGTAAAGCGCTGACCCCGCTGCTTGAAATTCGTAACCTCACTAAATCTTTCGATGGCCAGCATGCCGTGGACGACGTCAGCCTGACGATCTATAAAGGCGAAATTTTTGCCCTTCTGGGGGCCTCTGGCTGTGGTAAATCGACCCTGCTGCGTATGCTGGCCGGTTTTGAACAGCCCACCGCCGGGCAGATCGTGCTCGACGGCGTGGACCTCTCCAGCGTGCCGCCGTATCAGCGCCCGATCAACATGATGTTCCAGTCCTACGCGCTGTTCCCGCATATGACGGTGGAGCAGAATATCGCCTTTGGCCTGAAGCAGGACAAGCTGCCGAAGGCTGAAATTACCGCGCGCGTGGCCGAGATGCTGAGCCTGGTGCACATGCAGGAGTTCGCGAAGCGTAAGCCGCACCAGCTCTCCGGCGGCCAGCGCCAGCGCGTGGCCCTGGCCCGCAGCCTGGCAAAACGCCCGAAACTGCTGCTGCTTGATGAGCCGATGGGCGCGCTGGATAAAAAGCTGCGCGACCGTATGCAGCTTGAAGTGGTCGATATCCTCGAGCGCGTGGGCGTGACCTGCGTGATGGTCACCCACGACCAGGAAGAGGCCATGACCATGGCCGGACGTATCGCCATCATGAACCGCGGGAAGTTCGTGCAGATTGGCGAGCCGGAAGAGATTTATGAGCACCCAACCACCCGCTACAGCGCGGAGTTCATCGGCTCGGTTAACGTCTTCGAAGGGCTGCTGAAAGATCGTCAGGAAGACGGCCTGGTCATCGAATCGCCGGGGCTGCAGCATCCGCTTAAGGTCGATCCGGATAACTCGGTGGTGGATAACGTGCCGGTTTACGTCGCGCTGCGTCCGGAGAAGATCATGCTTTGTGAGGATCCGCCTGCCGATGGCTATAACTTTGCCGTGGGCGAAGTGGTGCACATTGCCTATCTGGGCGATCTCTCCATCTATCACGTGCGCCTGAAAAGCGGGCAGATGCTCAGCGCGCAGTTACAGAACGAACATCGCTACCGCAAGGGACAGCCGACCTGGGGCGACGAAGTGCGCCTGTGTTGGGATGCAGACAGTTGCGTTGTGCTGACGGTATAAGGAGCGGCCAATGAGTACACTTGAACCTCCAGCCCGCGTCGAAAAGCCGGGCGGCTTTGCCCACTGGCTGACGCGCATGCAGATGAAGCACGGCCGCAAGCTGGTGATCGCCATGCCATACGTGTGGCTGATCCTGCTGTTTCTGCTGCCGTTCCTGATTGTTTTCAAGATAAGCCTGGCGGAAATGGCGCGGGCGATCCCGCCTTACACCAACCTGCTGGACTGGGCCGACGGGCAGCTGACGCTGACCTTAAACCTGGGTAACTTCCTGCAGCTCACCGACGATCCGCTCTATTTCGAAGCCTATCTGCAATCGCTGCAGGTGGCGGCGATCTCGACGCTCTGCTGTCTGGTGATGGGCTATCCGCTGGCGTGGGCGGTGGCGCACAGCAAGCCGTCGACGCGAAACATCCTGCTGCTGCTGGTGATCCTGCCGTCGTGGACCTCGTTCCTGATCCGCGTTTACGCGTGGATGGGGATCCTGAAAAACAACGGCGTGCTGAACAATTTTCTGATGTGGTTAGGCGTTATCGATCAGCCACTGACGATCCTGCACACCAACCTCGCGGTCTATATTGGAATTGTGTACGCCTATCTGCCGTTTATGGTGCTGCCGATCTACACGGCGCTGACGCGTATCGACTACTCGCTGGTGGAAGCGTCGCTCGATCTCGGTGCCCGTCCGTTAAAAACCTTCTTCAGCGTCATTGTCCCGCTGACCAAAGGCGGCATTATCGCCGGGTCGATGCTGGTCTTTATCCCGGCGGTGGGGGAGTTTGTGATCCCGGAACTGCTCGGCGGGCCAGACAGCATCATGATTGGCCGCGTGCTGTGGCAGGAGTTCTTCAATAACCGCGACTGGCCGGTGGCGTCGGCGGTGGCGATCGTGATGCTACTGCTGCTGATCGTGCCGATCATGTGGTTCCACAAGCATCAGCAGAAACAGATGGGAGATCGCGGATGAACAACTTACCGGTAGTGCGCTCCCCGTGGCGAATTGCGATCCTGGTCATCGGCTTTACCTTCCTGTATGCGCCGATGCTGATGCTGGTGATCTACTCGTTCAACAGCTCCAAACTGGTGACGGTCTGGGCAGGCTGGTCGACGCGCTGGTACAGCGAGCTGTTCCACGATGATGCGATGATGAGCGCGGTGGGGCTGAGCCTGACCATTGCAGCGCTGGCGGCGACCATGGCGTCCGTGCTGGGCACGATCGCCGCGCTGGTGATGGTGCGCTTCGGGCGTTTTCGCGGTTCGAACGGCTTCGCCTTTATGATCACCGCCCCGCTGGTTATGCCGGACGTGATCACCGGTCTCGCGCTGCTGCTGCTGTTCGTGGCCCTGGCGCACGCCATCGGCTGGCCGGCGGATCGCGGGATGCTCACCATCTGGCTGGCGCACGTTACCTTCTGTACCGCCTATGTCGCGGTGGTGATCGCCTCGCGCCTGCGCGAGCTGGATCGCTCCATTGAAGAGGCGGCGATGGATCTCGGCGCGACGCCGCTGAAGGTCTTTTTCATCATCACGCTGCCGATGATTATGCCGGCGGTGATCTCTGGCTGGCTGCTGGCGTTTACCCTGTCGCTCGACGATCTGGTGATCGCCAGCTTTGTTTCCGGCCCGGGGGCGACGACGCTGCCGATGCTGGTCTTCTCCAGCGTGCGCATGGGGGTCAACCCGGAGATCAACGCCCTGGCCTCTATCATCCTCGGCGTGGTCGGAATTGTCGGATTTATCGCCTGGTATTTGATGGCGCGCGCGGAAAAACAGCGCGTGCGCGATATCCAGCGTGCAAGACGCGGCTGAAGGATTTAAAATTTCCAGTGATGTGCCGCGCATGACGCGGCACTGTTTTTCAGGGAAGTAAAACATTGGGATTATTAAAAAAATCACGTATTACGCACGCGCGTCCTAACGTACCTGCACTGGTTCAGGTGGCGGCGCTCGCCATTATTATGATCCGCTGCCTGGACGTGCTGATGATTCTGAATACCCTGGGCGTGCGCGGCATCGGTGAATTCATTCACCGCAGCGTGCAGACGTGGAATCTGACGCTGGTCTTTTTGAGCAGCCTGGTGCTGGTGTTTATCGAGATTTACTGCGCGTTTTCGCTGGTCAAAGGGCGCAACTGGGCGCGCTGGATCTATCTGCTGACGCAGATTACCGCGGCGAGCTATCTGTGGGCCGCCTCGCTGGGCTACGGCTACCCGGAGCTGTTCAGCATTGCCGGTGAATCCAAACGTGAGATCCTGCGCGCGCTGTTTATGCAAAAGCTGCCGGATATGCTGGTGCTCTGTCTCCTCTTCGTTCCGGCCTCCAGTCGGCGGTTCTTCCGCCTGCAATAATGTGTATAATCGCAGCCCTCGTGATTCTTAAGGTTTTCATATGCAGTGCGCACTCTATGACGCCGGACGCTGCCGCTCCTGTCAGTGGATAGAACAGCCGGTCTCTCAACAACTCACCGCCAAAATGGCCGACCTGCAACAGCTGCTGGCAGCACACGCGGTGGGCGAGTGGTGCGCACCCGTCAGCGGCCCGGAACAGGGTTTTCGCAACAAAGCCAAAATGGTGGTCAGCGGCAGCGTAGAAAAACCGCTGCTGGGAATGCTGCACCGCGACGGCACGCCGGAAGACTTAACCGACTGCCCGCTCTATCCCGACTCCTTTGCACCGGTCTTTGCCGCACTCAAGCCGTTTATTGCCCGGGCGGGGTTAACGCCCTATAACGTGGCCCGCAAGCGCGGCGAGCTGAAATACCTTCTGCTGACCGAAAGCCAGATCGACGGCGGCATGATGCTGCGCTTCGTGCTGCGCTCTGAAACCAAGCTTGAGCAGCTGCGCGCGGCCCTGCCTTGGCTGCAGGCGCAGCTTCCGCAGCTGAAGGTCATTACGGCGAACATTCAGCCGGTGCATATGGCGATTATGGAAGGGGAGAAAGAGATTTTCTTCACCGACCAGCACGCGCTCGCGGAGCGCTTCAACGGCGTGCCGCTGTGGATCCGCCCGCAAAGCTTCTTCCAGACCAACCCGACCGTGGCAAGCAGCCTGTACGCCACCGCCCGCGACTGGGTGCGTGCGTTGAACGTTCACCATATGTGGGATCTGTTCTGCGGCGTGGGCGGGTTTGGCCTGCACTGCGCCACGCCGGAGATGCAGCTCACCGGCATTGAGATCTCTGCCGAAGCGATTGCCTGCGCGAAGCAGTCTGCCTCTGAGCTGGGGTTAACGAATCTGCACTTCCAGGCGCTCGACTCCACGCAGTTCGCCACCGGCCAGGGCAACGTGCCGGAACTGGTGCTGGTTAACCCGCCGCGCCGCGGCATCGGGAATGCGCTATGCGACTACCTGAGCCAGATGGCGCCGGAATACATCATCTATTCCAGCTGCAACGCGCAGACCATGGCGAAAGACATCGCTCAACTGCCGGGCTATCGCATTGAACGCGTTCAGCTTTTCGATATGTTCCCGCACACCGCGCATTATGAAGTGTTGACGTTGCTCGTAAAATCTTAAACAAAATGTGAACTCTTCATCCCGGCGAAATCAGGTAAGCTTACGTCATAAGACATGAATATAGGCTTACCCATGAAGCAGATCCTGCTGGTAGAAGACGACCACGATATCGCGGCGCTTCTGCGACTCAATTTAGAAGACGAAGGCTACGCCATCACCCACGAGCCCGACGGGGGCAACGCCTTACAGCGTCTTGACGCCCAGACGTGGGATGCGGTGATCCTCGACCTGATGCTGCCCAACGTTGACGGTCTGGAGATTTGCCGCCGCATCCGTCAGATGACGCGCTACCTGCCGGTGATCATCATCAGCGCCCGCAGCAGCGAAACCGACCGCATTACCGGGCTGGAAACCGGCGCCGATGACTATCTGGCAAAACCGTTCTCCGTGCAGGAGCTGATTGCGCGGATCAAAGCGCTGTTTCGTCGCCAGCAGGCGATGGGGCAGGCGCAAACCGACGGACACATTCAGGCGCACGGGCTGACCATCGTTCCGCTGGCGCGCAGCGTGCTGCTTCACGGCCAGGTGGTGGACCTCACCCCGCGCGAGTTCGAGCTGCTCTACTTCTTTGCCCGTCATCCCGGCGAGGTGTTCTCCCGCCTGGCGCTGCTGGAGCAGGTCTGGGGCTACCAGCACGAAGGCTACGAGCACACCGTCAACACCCATATCAACCGCCTGCGCATCAAGATAGAGAAGGACGCCGCCGAGCCGGAGATCATTCGCACCGTCTGGGGCAAGGGCTACAAATTTGCGGAGCCGCAGCATGATGCGTCGCTTTAGCCTGAGCCAGCGCCTGACGCTGCTCTTCATCCTGCTGATGATGCTCTGCGCCGCCGTCGCCTGCGCGGTCCAGCTCTACAGCAGCATGCAGTACGGTAATGCGATGGTGCAGCGGTTATCGGGCGGGCTGGCGCAGCAGATCGTCCAGCGCGAACCGATTCTGGATGCGCAGGGCAGGGTCGACCGCAGCGCGCTGAAACCGCTGTTTGGCCGGCTGATGACCTTTAATCCGAGCGTTGAGCTGTACGTTGTCTCACCGGACGGCGATATCCTCGCCGACGCTGCCCCGCCGGGCCATATTCAGCGGCAAAAAATCGACCTGGCGCCGGTGCAGAGCTTCCTGAGCGGCACGGCCATGCCGGTACTGGGCGACGATCCGCGCAGTCAAAATCAAAAAGTCTTTAGCGCTACGCCGCTGCGGCAGGACGGCGAGCTAAAAGGCTATCTGTACATTATTTTGCAGGGCGAGGAGTCAAACGCCCTGGCGGAAATGGCCTGGCACAAGGCGCTGTGGAGTACCGTCCTGTGGTCGCTGCTGTGGGTCGCGCTGTTTGGGCTGCTGGCAGGGCTGCTGGTCTGGTACTGGGTCACGCGCCCGGTCAAACAGCTGACGGTGGAGGTCGCCGGGCTGGAGCAGGACAGCATAAGCGCCATCAGGCTGCTGGCGGCACAGACGCCGGACGCGGCGGCAAAAGATGAAGTGGCGATCCTGCGCAACAGCTTTATCGAGCTGGCGCGCAAAATCACCCAACAGTGGGATCGGCTGGCCGACAGCGATCGTCAGCGTCGTGAGTTTATCGCCAATATTTCGCACGATCTCCGCACGCCGCTCACCTCGCTGCTGGGCTATCTCGAAACCCTGTCGCTCAAATCCGCCACCCTGACGCCGCAGGAGCACCAGCAGTATCTCGCCACCGCGCTGCGTCAGGGGCAAAAAGTCCGGCATCTTTCGCAGCAGCTGTTTGAGCTGGCGCGCCTTGAACACGGCGGTATTAAACCCCAGCGCGAGCGGTTCGCAATGGCGGAGCTGATTTCCGACGTGGCGCAGAAGTTTGAGCTCACGGCCCGCACGCGAGAGGTCAATCTGCATATTGACGTGCCGGGGCCGCTGCCGATGGTAAACGCCGATGTGTCGATGATTGAACGCGTGGTGACCAACCTGCTGGATAACGCGATGCGCCATACGCCTGGCGGCGGAGAAATTCGCCTGGCGGTGTGGCAGGAGAATGAACAGCTGCAGGTCGAAGTGTCCGACAGCGGAACGGGCGTGGATGCCTCGCTGCGCGACGATCTGTTCCAGCGGCCGTCGGCGCTCAACACCCAGGCGTCGAGAGAGAATCGCGGCGGGTTGGGGCTGTTAATCGTGAAACGGATGCTGGAGCTGCACGGCGGCGGGATCAGGCTGATGGAGTCGGCGAGCGGGGCGCGGTTCAGGTTCTTTGTGCCGCTGTGAGAGAGTGCCGGGTGGCGCTGCGCTTACCCGGCCTACAACTCCCCCCGTAGGCCGGGTAAGGCGAAGCCGCCACCCGGCAAAAGACATTACTGCGGGAACCACTGTTCGCTAATTTTCTGGTACGTACCGTCCGCTTTAATCGCTTTCAGCGCGCCGTTCAGTTTTTCCAGCAGGGCTTTGTTATCCGGACGTACCGCGATGCCGAGGCCCGTGCCGAAGTATTGCGGATCGGTCACTTTTTCCGTTGCGGTGCCCAGCTGCGGGTTGGTTTTCAGCCATTCATTCACCACGGCGGTATCGCCGAAGACGCCGTCGATACGGCCATTTTTCAGGTCGATAATCGCGTTCTGGTAGCTGTCATAGGCCACGGTTTTCACTTCCGGATGTTTGTCCTGCAGGTACTTCTGATGGGTGGTGCCGTTTTCCATCCCGATGCGTTTGCCTTTCAGCTGATCGAAAGAGGTATAAGCGCCTTTCTTCGCAATCACCACCGCCGAGTTGGCGTAGTACGGGTCGGTGAACGCGACCTGCTTGCTGCGCTCAGGCGTGATGTCCATCCCGGAGATCACCGCGTCGTATTTTTTGAACTTCAGCGACGGGATCAGGCTGTCAAAAGCATGGTTAGTAAAGGTGCAGTCGGCCTGCATCTGTTTGCACAGCGCTTTCGCCAGATCGATATCGAAACCGACGATCTGGTTGCTGGCATCCAGCGATTCAAACGGCGGATAGGTGGCGGAGACGCCGAAATTGATTTTATCCGCAGCGGATGCGCCAGCGGCGAAGGTGGCGAGTAATGCGGCCAGAACTAACTTTTTCATTGTAATGCTCCCGTCTGTCTTATTGATGCGCCGTGTCTGCGGCCTGGATGTACAATGCCAGTTAATGAATTTGTATGCAATAAAAATGATTAAGTATTGTGTTGAGCGCGAAAAAAAAGCGGATAACCCATCAGGTTACCCGCTCCATGAATACCGTTTTATGCACTTGCGTGGTTAATTCCTGCGCTCAAACGCCAGCGCTTTACGCTCAATAAGGCGCATCATCAGCGTCAGCAGACCGTTCACCACCAGATAGACCACGCCCGCCGCGCCGAACACCATCACGTCATAGGTGCGTCCATAGAGCAGCTGTCCGTGACCCATCACCTCCATCAGGGTGATGGTATAGGCCAGCGAGGTACTCTTGAACACCAGCACCACTTCGTTGGAGTAGGAGGAGAGCGCGCGCTTAAAGGCGTACGGCAGCAGGATCGCCAGCGTGTCCTTCTTGCTCATGCCCAGCGCCCCGCAGGACTGCCACTGGCCTTCCGGAATGGCGCGGATCGCACCAAAGAACAGCTGGGTGGTATAGGCCGCGCTGTTCAGCGAAAGGGCAATCAGGGCACACAGCCACGGCTCAGAGAGCAGATGCCAGATAACCGGATATTCCTGCAGCGACGGGAACTGGCCCGGGCCGTAGTAAATCAGGAAGATCTGCACCAGCAGCGGCGTACCGGTAAACAGGGTGATGTACCCGCGCACAATCCACACCAGCACCGGCGTTTTCAGCGTCAGGATGATGGTGAAGATGAGCGCCAGGATCAGCGCCACGATAATGGACGCCACGGTCAGCGTCAGGCTGGTGTGCAGCCCTTTCATCAACTCGGGAAAGTATTCAAGCATCAGCCTGGTCTCCGTTCAAAGCGCGTCGCACGCAGGTCAATACGCTTGAGGATGTACTGACTGAGCAACGTGATCACCAGGTAGATTGCCGCCGCCACAATGTACCAGGTAAACGGCTCCTGGGTACGGGTGGCGATGCTTTTGGTTTGCAGCATCAAATCGTTAACGCTGATCAGGCTCACCAGCGCGGTATCTTTCAGCAGCACCAGCCACTGGTTGCCGAGGCCCGGCAGGGCATGACGCCACATCTGCGGCATCACCAGACGGAAGAAGATGGCGGATTTTGACAACCCTAACGCCTGACCCGACTCCCACTGTCCCTGCGGCACGGCCTTCAGCGCACCGCGCAGGGTTTGCGACGCGTACGCGGAGTAGAGCAGGGAGAGCGCAATGACGCCGCACAGGAACGGGCTGACGTCGAAGTTGTCAATCTGCATCTGCACCGGGATCTGCGCAAAGCCGAGATTAATCGTGAAGCCGTCCGAGAGCGTGAGCAGCAGCTGTGAGGAGCCGAAATAGATGAACAGGACCACCAGAATTTCCGGTAGCCCACGCAGCACGGTGACCAGCGCGGAGCCTGTCCAGGCGACGGGGAACCATTTCGCGGATTCCCACACCGCAAAGAACATCGCCAGCACCAGGCCGATAATCAGTGCGCAAACGGCAAGGCCGACGGTCATCCCGGCGGCGCTTGCTAAAGGAAAAATTTCATTCATCAGGAATTACTTCTGGAACCATTTTTTGTAGATGGTTTCGTAGGTGCCGTCTTTCTTCACTTTTTCCAGCGCAGCGTTGAATTTCTGCTGCAGCTCAGTGTTGCCCTGACGAACGGCAATCCCCAGACCGGTACCGAAGTAATCCTTATCGGTCACTTTGTCGCCCACTGGCGCCAGCTTGTCGTTGGCTTTCAGCCACTCGGTCACGACAGCGGTATCACCAAATACGCCGTCGATACGGCCATTCTGCAGATCCAGCTTCGCGTTCTGGTAGCTGTCATATGGCACGGTGGTGATTTCCGGATGCTTATCCATGATGAATTTCTGGTGCGTGGTACCGTTCTGCACGCCCACTTTTTTGCCTTTCAGCTGATCGACAGAGGTGAATTTGCCTTTCTGACCAATGAACAGGGCAGAGTTATCGTAGTAAGGGGTGGTGAACAGCACCTGCTTTTCACGCTCCGGGGTGATGTCCATACCGGCCATTACGGCGTCGATACGGCGGAACTTCAGGCTTGGGATCAGGCTGTCGAACGCCTGGTTGCTGAAGGTGCAGGTCGCATCGATCTCTTTACACAGGGCGTTAGCCAGGTCCACGTCGAAGCCAACAATTTTGTTGTTCGCATCGATGGACTCAAACGGAGGGTAAGAGGCTTCCGTGGCGAAACGAATGGTCTGAGCTGCGGTAGCGGAAAGGGTAACGCCAGCAAGCAGCACGGCAAGTAATACTTTTTTCATTATATTTCCCCTGACACAATCAATGAGATAAATAGTTTTTGAAGGCATCGGTTTGCGGGTTAGCGAAGCAGCTCGCATCACCTTGCTCAACGATATACCCGTTTTCCATGTACACCACACGGCTGGCGGTTTTACGCGCCACTTCCACTTCGTGGGTAACGATAACCTGCGTAATGTTGGTTTCCGCCAGCTCGCGAATAATGCTGACGATCTGAGCGGTGATTTCCGGGTCCAGCGCGGCCGTTGGTTCATCAAACAGCAGTACCGCAGGCTCCATCATCAGCGCACGGGCAATGGCCACGCGCTGCTGCTGACCACCGGACAGGTGCAGCGGGTAGCGGTCGCTGTAGGGCTTGAGGCGCAGACGCTCCAGCAGCTTTTCGGCACGCGCGATGGCCTGATCTTTGCTTAAGCCCAGCACGCGGCACGGGGCTTCAATCAGGTTTTGCAGCACCGTCAGGTGCGGCCAGAGATTGTATTGCTGGAAGACCATGCCGACGTTTTGACGCAGCTCGCGAATCGCTTTATCAGACGGCGTCTTTGCGAAATCAAAATGGTTACCGGCAATTGCCAGCGTACCTGAACGAGGCATTTCAAGCAGATTAAGGACGCGCAGAAGGGAACTTTTGCCTGCACCGCTTGGGCCAAGCAAAACCAGCGTTTCGCCTTCCGGGCAGTTCAGCGTGATGTCAAACAGCGCCTGGTGTGCGCCGTAGAAGCAGTTAATGCCGTTTAGTTTAATACTCATCGGGGCAGTCTTTACTCATCCAGGCAATCTATAGCAATTGAGGCCGCAGATAGTACCGTTGACAGAATAGTTATGCAATATTTCTGCGTTAAAAGTTAAATATAACCCGTATTTCCTCTTAAACATAGCACAAAATAGCGAAGGGCAAAGGCGGTGAGTATAAATGTCGGCATTCCGCGAGAAATGCCGGACATTTTACGGGGGTAACATTTTTATCACTGATGAATCAGCGGTTCTCAATCGACTGGCGCAGCGTGCCGGCCGGGGCATGCACGCTGCCGCCCACGTAGCGTACGTCGTCCACCGCCCAGCACTGGCCTTCACGGATCATCAGCACTTCGTCCTGCCAGGTTTGGCTGCCCTGCGTCAGCTTCACGCGCAGCGGAATGTTACGGGCATCCGTGTTCGGGATGGTTGACGCGCTGGCCACTTCTGCGCTGTCCGGCAGCGTGGTGCGGCTGGAGAACGGGTCGGATTTCAGCAGCGCGTTGTGCTGCGGATCGCGGGTGGCATCGTTAAGCAGTTTTGCCAGACCATCGCTCAGATACGGGCGCAGGCCGGTGAGGTCGTTGCTGCGGTGCTGAATCCGGTAATCATAGAACTGCTGCGCCACGGTGTCCGGGCCGCCCTCAATGCAGGGGCCGCTGCGGGTACCGATATCCTTAAAGGCTGGCGTGACCGTGGTGGTACAGGCGCTGAGCACCAGCGCGCAGGGCACGAAAAGTGTTAAAGCTGAATAGCGCATGTTGATTTCCTTATTTATTAACTATCCTTTCAATCATAGCGTAACGAACCGATAATGCTGTGCCTAAGGCATTGAACGCTAAAGAAGGAGAGAAACCATGCAGTTTTCAACAACGCCAACCCTGGAAGGACAGACAATAACCGAGTACTGCGGCGTGGTCACCGGCGAAGCGATTCTCGGCGCCAATATCTTCCGTGACTTTTTTGCCGGTATCCGCGATATCGTGGGTGGCCGCTCTGGCGCATACGAAAAAGAGCTGCGCAAAGCACGCGAAATCGCCTTTAAAGAGCTCGGCGAGCAGGCGGAAGCCCTCGGCGCGGATGCGGTCGTGGGAATCGATATTGACTACGAAACGGTCGGGAAAGACGGCAGCATGCTGATGGTGAGCGTAAGCGGTACGGCGGTGAAAACCCTGCGATGAGGCGTGCGTTTGCCACGCTCCTGCTGGCGCTGCTGCTGGCAGGATGCGTTACGGAAAAGGGGATTATCGATAAAGGTGCCTACGAGCTGGATACGCGTCATCAGGCGCAGGCGGCTTACCCGCGCATCAAGGTGCTGGTGATCCACTACACCGCGGATGATTTTGACAGCTCGCTGGCCACGCTGACGGATAAAAACGTTAGCTCTCACTATTTGATCCCTGCCAACCCCCCGGCGCCGGACGGCAAGCCGCGCATCTGGCAGCTGGTTCCCGAGAGCGAGCTGGCCTGGCATGCGGGCATTAGCTTCTGGCGCGGCACCAACCGGATTAATGATACGTCCGTGGGGATTGAGCTCGAGAACCGCGGCTGGCAAACGCGTGACGGCGTGAAAACCTTTACCCCGTTTGCGCCTGCGCAGATTGCAGCGCTGATCCCGCTTGCCAGGGACATTATTGCCCGCTATGACATTCAGCCGCAGAACGTGGTTGCCCATGCCGACATTGCCCCGCAGCGTAAAGACGATCCCGGCCCGCTGTTTCCGTGGCAGCAGCTGGCGCAGCAGGGGATAGGTGCCTGGCCCGATCCCGCGCGCGTGGCGTTCTATCTTAACGGGCGGCCGCGCTATCAGGAGGTCGAGCGCGGTGCGCTGCTTGATGTGCTGAAACGCTATGGCTACGAGGTGCCGGACAACGCCACGGAACAGCAGCAGAAGAGGGTGATCAGCGCGTTTCAGATGCACTTCCGCCCCGCGCTGTGGAACGGCGTGGCTGACGTAGAAACCCTGGCCATCGCCGAGGCGCTTTTAGAGAAGTACGGGCAAGGGTAGTCCTCAGGGCTGCCCCTGACCAGGCCGTATTACCTTAGTTTTCTTGAGATTAATCTTAAGTACATTCTCAATTCATTTTTAGTTAATTGACTTAAAAGTACCCTCATTTAAGATAGATGTATAGCTTGCTAAGTATTTATAAAAAATAACACCTGCATAGTGATTTTTATTATCACTTCTCCTTGAAGTTTTTTATCAGGATTATACGAATAGTTTCGGTGGTTCCACCGTGGCCATTTTTTATCTAAAATTTACATCTTAATTCGGGTATAACAATGTTAAGCATTTACGGCAGAAAATTGCGTCCTCATCATGAAATAGAAAAAATCATTTCCGCAACGGAAGGATTTGAAGAAAAACTGTTAAAGAAATGGCAAAAAATTTCCACCGTCGATAATGAATTTATTCATATTATCGTCAGCGGTGAAGTGGAATTCCGCCGCGAATCCGACGAGCTCTGCTTGTTCACCCTGCAGGGGCAGTGCATTTTTGGACTCTCTTCCATTTTTTATCATTCGTCCCATATGTATGGCCTGGTCCGCTCGAATACCGTGGTGCGCTCGATTCCGAAAAGCGTTTTCTCTCAACTGATGACCGAGAAAGGCTTGTGGCCTGAACTCACCAAGGTACTGGCCTGGTATATCTGTCTCCTGAGCAAGCGCGATGACGTGCTGGTTGCCCGCAGCGCCTATTCTGTCGTGCGCGAATTTTTGCTGGAAATTAATGAACTGATTGTACATCATCAACGCGATATTAATGTTTATGATTATATTCAGGAATACACCAGCCTGGCACGCAGTACGATTATAAAAATCCTCTCCGATCTGAAAAAAGGTCAATACATTGTGGTGGAAAAGGGTCGACTCCTTAATATCACCAACCTGCCTGAAAAATATTAACTATTCCAGCCGGTCTCCCTTTTTACTTAATGGAGACCGGGAACTTTCTTTATGTAATGCGCCCGCCTGAGTATTATCCTGCGTTTCGTCAACCGGCGGTGCGGGTATTTTCCCTTGCGAATAATCCTGCTCTTGTTCTTTTAACGCCTGCTTAAACAGTTCGGTTAATGATGCGTCGTCACCCTCCGTGCGGGGGGAGACGGCATCGTCGTGCGCTTCCGTTCCGGGGAGGGTATCCCGCGAGGTATCGTGCGGCACCGTGCCGTCAGGCATCTGCTGCCAGTCGGCGTCGTCGCTGTTAATCGGCAGATCCTGCATGGCAGGGACGTCGGCCTGCACCGGGACGGGTTTCGGGTGCGGATGCGGGAACGGCTTGCTCACGTACACGTAGTGCATATCGGTAAGCTGCGTCTCGGGCTTCGCCACGTTCACTTTTTTTACCGGCTCCGGCGCAGGGTGGCGCAGTTGCCAGTATACGTGGGCGTACAGCCCCGCCATCAGCATGAGGCAGAGGCTTACTATTCCTAAAAAGGCGTTAGAAGCGATTTTTCTCAGGCGGGGAATGCGGTACGAAAACCAGACCGCCTCCCCGGAAACGTAGCTGCGCTGAGCCGCAAGACAGATGGTAGACATTAGGAATGCTTCTCCTGCGTTTTCGCGTCCGGTGCGGCATGGGGGGGCTGAAGCAGCACGCTCGGCGTGGTGTTAGTGTCGCGCATCAACTGCATCAGCGTCTCTTCACCCGGGATACCGTCGACGCGCAGATGCATTTTTTGCTGGAACTCGCGGGTACGTTTCATCATCTCCGTCGTCCAGGTTTGAGCGTGGGTTTCCGGCTCGGCAAGGGCCTGGCTCAGCTGCTGATCCAGCCACCCCATGTCCTTCGCATCGCTGGCGGCGCTGATGGCGTCTTTGCCTTCCGGCGTCAGGCGGTGGAGCTGGGTATAATTGCCGGTGGCATGCTGGTTAAACCAGTGACGGCTTACCTGCCAGGTGCGGTTATTCATCAGCAGGTCGAGTGAGTTATCCCCGACGCGGGCGACCACGGCATAGTTAAGGTGGTTGCCGGTTTTCAGTTCACTCACCCACGGATACCCTTCCTGGGCCAGCGCGTCCGGTGAGGCATTTCCCTGCTTACACATCAGGTTCACCTTCGCGGCGTTCTGGCACAGGGCATCGTCCGCCGAGGCGTCATACCCCCACATCAGATAGAGCTGATGCATCGCATCCGGCTGATTAACCACCTCGTTGTCGATAGCCGGCACCACCGGCGCCTGCTCGATGGGCGTCTGCTGTTTCCAGTTCGCGGGCACCGGCAGTTGAATCGGAAGTCTTGCTCCGATCGAGGAGGTCAAATACCAGCCGCAGGCAGCGAACAGCACGGAGGCGAACAGCCCCACGGTAGCCAGGCGCATACCGTGTTTTTTCGCAGGCAGGATCTCACCGGCCGCCAGGCGCAGATGACGCGGGCTAACCTGTTCTGCGCGTTCGGTCCAGGCGGCGAGCATCGACAGGTGCGCCAGCTCGTTCAGCTTGCTGATATTCCCTTTGGTCAGCGCATGCATTTTACGCACGCGCGCCGGGGTCAACGGCGAGTGCTCACACCCATGCGCTTCACACTGCGCCTGAACGTAGCTGAGAAACTCCCGGCAGGTAAGGGGGCGCAGGGTGTGGCAGGTATGCGCATATTCACGCAGTTCAGACTGCTGCATCAGAACGGCTTCCCGATCCGCTGCACCCATCAGTACGACGGACAGACGAAACTCCAGCTCCTGCGCGCGCGTCAGCAGCAGAGCCAGCACCTCCCGACAGGTCTCTTTCATGGCATCGGTATGGCTAATCACCAGCACTTTCGTCCTGCTTTTTCCCCCCTGCCACTGGTGCAGGATGGCATCCACCGCCTGAAGCCGGTTTTTGCTCTCTTTCGTTCCCGGGTTGAGTTTATACAGCAGGCTACTGGCACTCAGTTTTGGAAACGCGTTGATGGCAACAACGTCAGGGGTTGCGGATTTCAGGGCGTCGCTGAACTGGCCCAGCAGCGGGGCATCGTCTGCAAAGAGCCCAATAATCCCCGCCTGTTGGGTTTTCTCTTTCAGCAGGTTGAAAATATCCTGGTGATACGGCACGAAGAAATCGCCCGAGGCGCGGGTGATTTTTCGAAAAGGCGGGTGATTAAATTTAAAATGACTCTGATACATAACGACTTACCGTCTCTGGGCATGAATAGCAATGGTCCAGAAAAGTACGGCAAGGGTGCGTCATGGTCAATTTACGGGCAGGGTAAAAATAACCTGTCGGCTTCCTCTAACACTGGTTTTTTTGACGGTCAATCTTTTTCTTTATCAAAGTTAACGGCGAAGCAGGTGGTCGATTGTCAGGCCGCTAATTACTATTTATGTCACATATTGGCGCAGCATGACGCTGCTTATTTCCGCTTTGCTAAAGGCCAGATGAATAATGAGGCTCTCACTTTTTTCACGGTGGATAACGCCCTGTATTATGTTTGTATTGCTGATTTTTTGCGGTCGGCAAGGCTACGTCATTTTTAAAGATTATAAAAAAGTGACGAATAAACTCGCGAACGCAGCGGCGAAACCGCAAAAAAAACGTCAGGAAGAAAAGACATTTTCACTTTTCACCGCCGCCGTGCGTCAGGACAACCTGCCAGCAGCCGGAAAAGCCCCGCTCGCTGCCGAAATTGAGGGGATCGTCCGCAGCGACGATGCCTGGTTGTCCTTCGCCGTGATCAAAACGCCGGGTGGTCAAAAGAGCTATCGCGAAGGCGAAGCGCTGACCGGTTTTAACGATGCCTTTATTCAGGAAATAAACAAAGACAATGTGGTGGTTAATTACGAAGGTGCTACGCAGGTACTGGCGTTAAATAAACCTGACTATTTTAAGGGCGGCGTTGACAGCGGCCCGATAACCCAATCGACGAAAGATGCTGGTGCTGAAAGCGTGCATCTGGATGATTATCTGGTGTTAAAGCCACTTATCGAAAAGGGCCAGCTGGAAGGCTACAACATTAATCCAAGGAATGCCTCTGACTTCTACAGTCATGCCGGTCTGGAAAAAGGTGATGTGGCGGTAAAAGTCAATTCTGTCGATATGACCGATGCAAAAAAGGCAAAAGATATTATTGCCAACTGGTCGAAAATGAAAGAAGCGGAGGTCGTCGTCAGACGTCACGCTCACCTTGAAAATATTCGGGTCAATGTTCTAAACAATTAACAAGTGTACAGACATGAAGAAATTTCCTTGGGCGTGCGTGGCGCTGACCGCATTGTCGTTATATTCCAGTTCGCTGCTCGCAGCTAACTTTAGCGCCAGCTTTAAAAACACCGATATCCGCGAATTTATTGATACGGTAGGCCGCAATCTGAACAAAACCATTCTGGTCGACCCGTCCGTGCAGGGCACGGTGTCGGTCAGAACCTATAACGTGTTGACGGAAGACGAATATTACCAGTTTTTCCTGAGCGTGCTGGACCTGTACGGCCTGTCGGTGATCCCGATGGATAACGGCATGGTTAAAGTGGTGCGCTCGAGCATTGCCCGCACCGCCGGTGCGCCGCTGGCCGACGGTAAAAATCCGGGCAAAGGCGACGAGATCATCACCCGCGTTGTGCGCATGGAAAACGTGCCTGTTCGCGAGCTGGCGCCGCTGCTGCGTCAGCTCAACGATGCCACCGGCATCGGTAACGTGGTCCACTTTGAGCCGTCCAACGTCCTGCTGCTAACCGGTAAAGCTTCGGTGGTGAACCGCCTGGTGGATCTGGTCCAGCGCGTGGACAAAGACGGTATTCAGCGTCGTGAAATCGTGCCGCTGCGCTTTGCGTCCGCCAAAGAGCTCTCGGAGATGTTGAATAACCTCAACAACGAAGAGCAGAAAGGGCAGAACGCGCCGCAGCTGGCGACCAAAGTGGTGGCCGATGACGAAACCAACAGCCTGGTGATCAGCGGTTCGGAAGATGCGCGCGCGCGGACCCGCTCCCTGATCCATCAGCTGGATCGCGAGCAGAACAACGAGGGGAATACCCGCGTCTTCTATCTCAAGTATGCCAGCGCCACCAAGGTGGTGCCGGTACTCACCGGCATCGGCGAGCAGCTGAAGGACAAGGCCGGCGCGCCGAAGTCGAAAACCGCGCCAGCGTCCAGCGATCTGAACATTACCGCCGACGAAGCAACCAACTCGCTGGTGATTACCGCCCAGCCTAACGTGATGAACTCCCTTGAGAAGGTGATCGACAAGCTCGACATCCGTCGTCCGCAGGTGCTGGTGGAAGCCATCATCGCGGAAGTGCAGGACGGGAACGGCCTGGATCTCGGCGTGCAGTGGACCAGCAAGCACGGCGGCGTGCAGTTCGGCTCCACCGGCCTGCCAATCAGCCAGATTAAAAATGGCACCATGAAAGGGGCGAGCTTCACTGGCCTGGCGACCGGCTTCTTTAACGGTGATTTTGGTGCGCTGGTGACTGCGCTTTCCACCGACGGCAAAAATGACATCCTCTCCACGCCAAGCGTGGTCACGCTGGATAACAAAGAAGCGTCGTTCAACGTGGGCCAGGATGTGCCGGTACTTTCCGGTTCGCAAACCACCAGCGGCGATAACGTCTTTAACTCCGTTGAGCGTAAGACGGTCGGTACCAAGCTGAAAATTGTGCCGCAGATTAACGATGGCGACATGATCCATCTGAAGATTGAGCAGGAAGTCTCCAGCGTCGACAACAGCGCGACGGAAGACTCCAGCCTCGGCCCAACCTTCAATACGCGCACGATCAATAACGAAGTGATGGTCCACAGTGGCCAGACGGTGGTGCTTGGCGGTCTGATGGAAAATGTGACCAAACAGTCCGTGTCCAAAGTGCCGCTGCTCGGCGATATCCCGCTGGTCGGTCAGCTGTTCCGCTACACCTCCCAGGATACCTCCAAGCGCAACCTGATGGTGTTCATTCATACCACCGTTCTGCGTGACGACGACAACTACAGCGCGGCCTCGAAAGAGAAATATGACCAGATCCGGGTGCGCCAGATGCAGCGCGTGGAAGAGAAAAAGCTCGGTATTGTTGAGCCGAGCGACAATGCCGTCCTGCCCGCGTTTCCTTCAGCAAGCCCTCACGCCGCACCGGTGAAAACCCGCGCGACACGCAATCCGTTTAAAGAGTAAGGCGGAGGGGCAACGTGGACGAACTGAGTAAAACACTGTGTAGCAGCAGCTATGCAAAAGATAACGGCGTTCTGCTTTACAACAATGACATCTATATCCGTGAGGACACCCCGGCGTTAGCACTGCTGGAAGTGCGCCGGGTGTTGGGCCGCGCGTTCGTCCCGGTTACTGTGACGGCGGAAGCGTTTGACGAGATGCTGGCCAAAATCTGGCAGCAGAGCAGCGGCGTTTCACAGCAGCTGGTGGACGACATGGATGCGGATATCGACCTGATGGCGTTAACCGAAGAGATCCCGGATAACGAAGATCTGCTTGATAACGACGAAAACTCGCCGGTGATCCGCCTGATCAACGCCATTCTCGGCGAGGCGGTTAAGGACGGCGCGTCGGATATCCATATCGAAACCTTTGAGCGCACGCTGAGCATTCGCTTCCGCGTTGACGGCGTGCTGCGCCCGGTGCTGCAGCCGGCGCGTAAGCTCGCCCCGCTGCTGGTGTCGCGTATCAAGGTGATGTCGAAACTCGACATTGCCGAAAAACGTCTGCCGCAGGATGGCCGTATCTCACTGCGCATTGGCCGCAAGGCGATCGACGTGCGCGTCTCGACCATTCCGTCCCAGTACGGCGAGCGCGTGGTCATGCGCCTGCTCGATAAAAGCAATCTCAAGCCCGACATCAACAAGCTGGGCCTGATCGATGAAGAGCTGGAGAAGTTAAAAGGGCTGATTGAGCGCCCGCACGGCATTATCCTGGTCACCGGGCCGACAGGCTCCGGTAAAAGTACCACCCTTTACGCCATTCTTTCGGCGCTGAACGGCCACGAACGCAACATCCTGACCGTGGAAGACCCGATCGAATATGAGCTGGAAGGGGTGGGGCAGACGCAGGTTAACCCGCGCGTGGACATGACCTTTGCCCGCGGGCTGCGCGCTATTCTGCGTCAGGACCCGGACGTGGTGATGATCGGGGAAATTCGTGACGGTGAAACCGCGCAAATTGCGGTGCAGGCGTCGCTCACCGGTCACCTGGTCATGTCTACGCTGCACACCAACAGCGCCGCCGGGGCGATTACGCGTCTGCGGGACATGGGGCTGGAGTCCTTTTTAATCGGTTCATCGTTGCTCGGTGTCATTGCCCAGCGTCTGGTGCGTCGGCTGTGTACGCACTGCCGGACCACCAGTCCGCTGGATGCCAATGAAAAAGCGCTGTTCAGCTTTATGGACGCGCCGCCAAAAGCCATTTACCGCGCGGTGGGCTGTGAACACTGCCGCCAGAGCGGCTATCAGGGCCGTGCCGGTATTCACGAGTTCCTGGTGGTGGACAGCGCCATGCGCCGCGCCATTCATGAAGATAAAGACGAAATGTCCATTGAGACGCAGCTCTTTAAGCAGGCTTACAGCCTGCGCGAAAACGGGCTGCTGAAGGTGATTAGCGGCGTCACCTCGCTGGAAGAGGTGATGCGTGTGACCGCCGAGCGCGGGGGGGATGCGTAATGGCCTTCTACGCCTGGACGGCGACGGATGTCGCAGGCAAAACCCAGCGCGGCACGCTGCAGGCCGAGGGGCAAAAGCAGGTTCGCCAGATGTTGCGCGAGCAAAAGCTGATGCCCGTCAGCATCAGCGAAACCCGTGAAGCGGCGTCTGCCGGAAAAGCAAAAACCGGAGCCAGGCTCTCCACGCCGGTGCTGTCGATGTTTACCCGTCAGTTATCCACGCTGGTCAACGCCGCACTGCCGCTCGAGAGCGCGCTGAAGGCGATCTCGAAGCAAACGGAAGACAAAAAGCTGGCGGCAATGGTGGTGGAGATCCGCGAGAAGGTGGTGGAAGGTCACACCCTGTTCGACGCCTTCAGCCAGTTCCCGCGCACCTTTGACAAGCTCTACTGCACGCTGGTGATGGCCGGTGAAAAAACCGGCCACCTGGGCGACGTGCTGGAAAAGCTGGCGGAGTACAACGAGCAGCGCCAGAAGATGAAGAGCAAGCTGACGCAGGCGATGGTCTACCCGATTACCCTCACCGTGGTCGCCATCGCGGTCATCAGCATTCTGCTGGTGGCGGTGGTGCCGCAGGTGATCGAGCAGTTCACCCACATGAAGCAGCAGCTGCCGATCACCACCCGCACGCTGATTGCGGTGAGCGATTTCCTGCAGGCGTACGGGATCTACATCGTGGGGATCCTCGGCGGCGGGTTTGTTGGTTTTAAGACCTGGCTCAGAAACGCCAAAAACCGTTTTCGCTGGCACAGCTGGCTGGTGAACGGCTCGCCGATTAAAAAGCTGGTGTGCGCGATCAACAGCGCCCGCTATATCCGCACGCTCAGCATCCTGCAGGCGAGCAGCGTGCCGCTGCTTGAAGGGATGTATATCGCGATGGACGGTATCGAAAACCTCTACGCCCGGCAGGTGCTGGAGCAGGCGGCGGATACCGTGCGTCAGGGGGCCTCGCTCTATGCCGCGCTGGAGCAGGCGAAATTATTCCCGCCCACCATGCTGTACATGATTGCCTCCGGCGAAGAGAGCGGCGAGTTAGGCAACTTAATGGACCGCGCGGCGGAAAACCAGGAGTCGGCGCTACAGCATCGTATTACGTTAACGCTCTCGGTATTTGAACCAGCGCTGGTGGTCTCCATGGCGACGATTGTTTTATTCATCGTGCTGTCAATATTACAGCCGCTTCTGCAACTTAATAATATGGTAGGTTAAATCATGGCTATAAAAACAAAACGTCTGGCTCGCCAGGCGGGGTTCACCTTGCTCGAATTAATGGTGGTGATCGTTATTCTCGGCGTTTTAGCGAGTATGGTAGTGCCCAATTTAATGGGTAACAAAGAAAAAGCGGACGCGCAAAAGGCGACCAGCGATATTGTTGCGCTCGAAGGCTCGCTGGATATGTATAAGCTCGATAACCACCGCTACCCAACGACCGAGCAGGGTCTGCAGGCGCTGGTGACCAAGCCTGAGATCGCGCCTATTCCCAACGGCTACCGCGCCGACGGCTATATTCGCCGCCTGCCGCAGGATCCGTGGGGCAACGATTATCTGCTCGTCAGCCCGGGTGAACACGGCGCCGTAGACGTCTTCTCTGCCGGTCCTGATGGCGAAGCCAACACCGCAGACGATATTACGAACTGGTCTCTGGATAAGAAAGAGAAATAATGAAGAATCAACGCGGCTTTACGTTGCTGGAAATTATTCTGGCGCTGGTGATATTTGCCAGTTGCGCCATGATGGTTGTCTCAACAATACCCTCACGCAGCGGTGCGGATATATTTGGTCAGCAATTAAAAGCCCTCGTTGATTATGGTTCAGACCGCGCGGTCATGGACGGAAATATTGTCGGGCTGGTGATCGCGACCGATAAATATCAGCTGGTCACGCTCGACGATAAAAACGGCGAACGTCACTGGGTGCCGTTATCCGCAGGCCGTATTACCACGAAAGGCGATTTCCCGGAAGAGATGCACGTGTCGCTCTCGCCTCAGCGTCTGGCGGCTAACGTCGAGGCCGACCCCCAGATCCTCTTTCTGCCGGACGGCGAGATTGGCCGTTTTACGCTGACGCTGCAAAGTTACGACAAACAGCATCACTTCCGCGTGGTGTCGCAGGGCGCGGCCCCGGTTTCGGTAGAGAACGATGACTAAAGGCAAGGTTAAGCAGAACGGGATGACGCTCCTGGAGGTGATGGTGGCGCTGGTCATTTTCTCCACCGCCGCGCTGGCGCTGATGAATTCCGTCTCCCTGAACGTGCGCTTCACCCACGGGCTGGCCGAAACGCTGCAGGCCAGCTGGGTTGCAGAAAATCAGCTGGCTGAAGCCCAGCTCAGCAAAACCGATTTTCCCGATGCCGAGGAGCAGGGGACGGAAATCATGGGGGGGCGCAGCTGGTACTGGCATAAGCAGCGGGTGAAAACCGCCAATAGCGGTTGGGCCAATGCCATCCGCGTTTACGCCGAAGGCGATAAAAGCCAGCCGGTCATTTCGCTTCAGATCATTGGGCCGGGAGAAGAGAGCAAGTGAAGACGAGCCGACGCCAGCGCGGTTTTACCCTGCTGGAGATCATGATTGCGCTGACCATTTTTGCGGTCATCAGCACCCTGGCCTGGCAAATTCTCGACGGCGCGATGCGCACCAGTTCGGCAACCGATACCCGCGCGGCGAAGCTTAATCAGCTTCAGCGTGCCTGGAGCCTGATGGAGCGCGATTTTTTCCAGCTGCAGGCGCGGGCGCCGCGCAACGCGCCGGATCTGTTTTTACAGGATGGCGATGCTGTGGAATTTACCACGCTGAACGGCGTGAGTGGCACGGTCCAGCTGGAGCGCGTGCGCTGGCGGCTGGAAGAAGGGCGTCTGTATCGCGACGTCTGGCCGGTGATTGACAGCCCGGCGGACGTCAAACCCGATGAAGTGCCTATCGTCAGCGAGGTGAAAGCGATGCAGTGGCGGTTTTATCACCAGGGCTGGCAAAAAAGCTGGGGTGACTCTGCCCATCTGCCAGACGGCGTGGAGCTTACGCTGACCATGGAAAATGGCGACACCTGGCGCTGGGTGTTTACCACGCCGGGAGAGATACCAGAAGCGGCGGCACCGGCGGCAGAAAACGCGCCTGCCCCGCAAAATGCGCCTGCGCCGGACGTGAAGCCATGAGCCGGGTCCATCAGCAACGCGGTGTTGCCCTGCTGGTTGTGCTGATCCTGCTGGTCATGATGTCGGCCCTGGCGGCCAAAATCAGCCAGCAGTTCTGCCGTAATTTGCAGAAAACCCACTATCAGGTGAGCCAGCAGCAGCTGCGCTGGGCAATGCAGGCGCAGGAAAAAGTGGTGAAAGACCGGTTGCAGAACGACGCCAGCGGCGAGAGCAAACCGCTCGACCCGGCGGGCGACTGGCACCAGCCGCTGGAGACGCAGGGTGAAGACTATACGGTGGTCAGCCAGGTCGACGACGCGCAGGACTGCTTCAACGTCAATAACCTGCTGGCCGCAGACAAAGTGGCTCAGGATCAAAATGCGTCAACCGTGCCGGAAAAGCCGCGAAAAGAGAAGATTGTCGAGCAGATCCTGACGGACGGCGGCATCAGCCAGACGGCGGCGGAAGAAATTTATCAGCAGCTGGTGGATTATCTCGACGGCGACGCCACGACGGTGAAAGAGGGCGCGGAGATGGACGCCTGGTCTGGCGTAGTGCCGGCGCGTCAGCCTGCGAATCAGATGATGCGCACCCTTGCCGAGATCAAGCTGCTGCCGGCGTTTCCTGCTGCAGCGTACCCGAAAGTGAGCAAGCTGTTATGCGCGCTGCCGGACTCGGCCAGCAAGGTGGATGTCAATACTCTGACGCCGGAGCAGGCGCCCTTACTGGCAGCCCTGTTCCCGGGAAAACTCACCGCGGACGATGCCGTACGCCTGATTGAGTCGCGGCCGGAAACCGGCTGGGAAAGTATGGACGTCTTCAGCAAAGCGCTGGAACAGGCCTTCCCGCAGTTGAAGGAAGAGTTGCCGCAGGTGGCCGGGCTGCTCTCCATCAACAGCCGGTATTTTCGCGTCAACTACACCGGCAATACCGATGAGTTAACGCTTCGCGTGGTGAGCCAGCTTCAGGTGAATAACGAAGCCGGTGAAATTGTGACGTGGCAACGTCGTTACCGAATGATTGAATAAGAAAAGTAGAACGCTATGAAACAGGTCCTTTTTGTTCGTCCCGACAGCCGTGAGGACGGGAAAATCATGTGGTGTGAGTCGGGAAGCGAACAGGTTACAACCCTGGACACCCCGCAGGCGCTGCATACCCTTGCCGACCATCCTCTGGCTGCGCGCGTGTGTCTGCTGCTGCCCGCCAGTGAGATGATCTTCCGCCACTTTACGCTGCCGAAGAAAATGGCGTCGCAGGCGACCGCCTTCTCGTGGATGGCGGAGGAGACTCTGATTGGTGAGGTGGACGATCTCCACTGGACGGTGCTGAACAAAAAAGGTGCCGAGGTGGACGCCGTGGCGATAGATTCCGCCCGCCTGCAGCAGTGGCTGACCCGCTTTCACGAGGCGGGCCTGAAGGTCATTCAGGTCCTGCCTGACGCCTGGCTGCTGCCGGTCACGGCGGGTGGAAGCACGCTGGTTGCGCGGGAAGAGAACTACTGGTTGCGCTTGTCGCCGCATATCGCCTGTAACGTTGAGGTTGGCCTGTTGCCGCTGCTGATGCAAAAAGCCGGAGAGGGCGAGGTCCGCTGCTACGGGGACATCCCGCCGGGCATTGAGGTTGACGAACAGCTGGCGGCAGAACATCCGCTGGTGCTGATCCAGCCGCAGTGGCGGGCGTGCCGCGTCAACGTGCTGCACGGTGCGTTCAGCGCGAAAGCGACCAGCGCGAGGGCGGCGAAAGGGATGAAGGCCGCCATCGCGGTGATGGGGCTTCTCTCTCTGGGCCTGCTGCTCGGCCCCCGCATCACCCTGGCGTGGATGCTGGCAGATCGGGAAAATCAGGTGCAGCAGGAGATGGTCGAGCTTTATCAACACCATTTTCCGAGTATGCGTCACCAGACCAACCTTAAGTACCATTTCGGACAGAACATCAAGAAGCAGCCCAAAGGCATTTTTTTGCAGATGGACGAACTGGAAAAGATCCGTCAGTCCGTTCCGTCGATGGAAATTACGCTGTTTGAATATGACGACACGCAGGGAGCCCTGACATTAAGCGTGAGTGCGCAAAACGAGCAGGCATTACAGGAATTCATTCATCAGGCCAGCACGAATTTTGATTTTACGTTACAGCCTATTTCAAAGGACGCGCCGTATACGGCCATGATTACAGGGAAATATAAATGAAAGCGCGAATTGGACAGTTTACATCTCGTTATCAACAATACAGCACCAGAGAAAAATTCATTTTAAAAATAGCGGCGGGAGCTTTATGCAGCGCCGTCATCTATTACGCAGGGATAATTCCCCTGGATAACATGATAAAAAATAGCCAGGCGACGCTGGCGCGACAAATTGAAACGGTAAACTGGATGAAAACAGAAATTGATAAAAATCATCTGCCGGTGCTACAGGTGAAAACCGATAATCCACGCAGCGTGGTGGAGAATAGCGCGCATGAAATTAACCTGACGCTGACCGATATTCGTCAGGATGGTCAGACTCTGGCCTTTGTCGTGAACCGGGTCAACGTGTATGAATTAAAAAACTGGCTGCGGGAGATGAACCTCGCGTCAGGCGTCAGGCTGGAGAAAATGAACCTCACGCCCGTGGATCACCTGAGCGACGTGAAGGCCGAAATCCAGCTGACCTGGAAAAAAGTGGCATGAACGGGCTGATACTCGTCCGGGAGAGTTATCCCGTCGGGTTTGCCGCGATGAGCGGCGTATTCGGCGCGATCCTGGGGAGCTTTCTCGGCGTTGTGGTGGATCGCGTGCCGGGGATGGTGCTAGAGGAGGAGAGCCGCAGCAACCTGCTTTTCCCGGCGTCACACTGTCCCGTCTGCCAGCATGCACTGCGCGCATGGGAGAACATCCCGCTGCTGAGCTGGCTGGCGCTGCGGGGACGCTGTCGTTGCTGTAAGTCGCCGATTCCGCTGCGGTTATTTTTACTCGAGCTGTTGACGGCGGTGTTCTTTGGCCTCACCGCCCGGTGGATACCGGACTTAGCATCCCTTTTCTCGCTGTGGGTGCTGGCGGCCTTTCTGCTGCCGCTGGCGATGATTGACGGACAGCACCAGCTGCTGCCCGACTGCCTGACGCAGCCGCTGCTCTGGGCCGGGCTGCTGTTCCACGCCTTCAGCCACGGGCTGCTCCTGCGTGATGCGCTGCTCGGCGCGGTGGCAGGCTATCTTTCGCTCTGGCTGGTGTACTGGGCGTTTCGTCTGCTTACCCGTCGGGAAGGGCTGGGCTACGGCGATTTCAAGCTGCTGGCGGCGCTGGGCGCCTGGTGCGGCTGGCAGTCACTCCCTGCGATTGAATTAATTGCCGCATTAAGTGGCATAGTGGGCTATTTGCTATTAAATAAATCGAATAAAAATAACCTAACCATCGCTTTCGGACCTTATCTGGCTTTTGCTGGAATAGCGCTCTATACCTGCCAGCTATTTGTGAATACCTATTAAATAACCGGGTCAAGTTTTTTTATCAATATTTTCGACGAGGAAAGAGAAGGACGATATTTTATCCTCAGTGTATCGTAAAAGGCATAAGCTACACGGATTTTTAGCTTGTATCTTTTAATGGAGGAATACAACGCGTCTTTAAGGTTTGGATAACGGCTGTCTGCGTATTTAAAAACGCACTATGTGAATATCATTCCATGTTCTAAAGGAAGACATGGATCAATTTCGTTTACGAATAAATTTATCAGGAAAAAAAATGAAATTTATTAAGCCTAAATATCTGGCGCTCTTTATTGCAGCGGCAACCGGTTCTGCATTCGCTGCTGCGCCAGGTGCACCGACCATCGGCTCCGGCAATGACAAATTTGCGCTGGTCGAGGTGGATCAGGCCGCGCAGGATTACAACAGCCTCGTCAAGGTACATAACGACGGCGTGGATGTGAAAGTCGAGTGGAACGTGTGGAGCGGCGACGCGCCAACGTCTGCAAAAGTGCTGCTGGATGGTAAAACCGTGTGGACCGGCGCAGCTGGTGCAAGCGGCTCAGCCACCTTTAAAGTGAAAAAGGGCGGACGTTATCAGGAGCAGGTGGAAGTCTGTAATGCCAGCGGCTGTACCAAAAGCGCCAGCAAGCTGATCATCGTGGCGGACACCGACGGCAGCCATCTGCTGCCGCTGAACGCGCCGCTGCAGGAGAACAACAAAACGTTCGCCAAACATACTGATAAAGTGGTTGCGGCGTATTTCCCTGAATGGGGCGTTTACGATCGTAACTTCCCGGTTGATAAAATCCCGGCAGCGAACCTTAACCACATCCTCTATGGCTTCATTCCAATCTGTGGCGGCGACGGCATCAACGATGGCCTGAAAACCGTTGAAGGCGGTAACAGCTTCTCCGTACTGCAGCGCGACTGCGCGGGTCGACCGGACTATACCGTCGCCATTCACGATCCGTGGGCTGCGCTGCAAAAACCGCAGTCTGGCGTCTCCAACTGGGACGACCCGTACAAAGGTAACTTTGGCCAGCTGATGGCGCTGAAAAAAGCGCATCCGGACCTCAAAGTGCTGCCATCCATCGGTGGCTGGACGCTGTCCGATCCGTTCTTCCACATGGGCGACCCGGCAATCCGTGCCCGCTTCGTCTCCTCTGTGAAAGATTTCCTGCAGACCTGGAAGTTCTTTGACGGTGTGGATATCGACTGGGAATTCCCTGGCGGCGGCGGCGTGAGCGAACACCTGGGTAACCCGCAGCAGGATAAAGCGACGTATACCGCCCTGATGCATGACCTGCGCACCATGCTGAACGAGCTGTCTGCACAGACTGGCCGTACCTATGAACTGACCAGCGCCATCGGTGCGGGCCGCGATAAGATTGAAGACGTGGATTACACCGCTGCTCAGCAGTACCTCGACCACATCTTCCTGATGAGCTATGACTTCTACGGCGGCTGGAGCAACACCGAGCTGGGCCACCAGGCCGCACTGCGCGCGCCGTCATGGCGTCCGGACACAAACTACACCACCGAGAACGGCGTGGACGCGCTGCTTGCTCAGGGCGTACAGCCAGGCAAGATCGTGGTGGGTGCGGGCATGTATGGCCGCGGCTGGACTGGCGTGCATGGCTACACCGGTGACAATCCATTCACGGGTACCGCAACCGGTATGGTGAAAGGTACCTGGGAACCTGGCGTGGTCGACTACCGTCAGATCGTTAACGAGTACAAAGGCAAGCCTGGCTGGGAATATGGTTACGACGCGAATGCTGAAGCGCCATATGTCTTCAATAAGTCTACCGGCGACCTGATCACCTATGAAGATGCACGCTCTACCGCCGCTAAAGGCAAGTATGTGCTGTCGAAAAACCTGGGCGGACTCTTTGCCTGGTCTATTGACTCTGATACCGGCGACATCCTGAACGCGATGAACGAAAGTCTGCTGGGCGGTTCTACCCCGGTCGATCCGGTCGTCACCAACCATGCGCCAATCGCGTCTTCTGCGGATCAGAACGTCTCTGGCCCGGCAACCGTCACGCTTGATGGTTCTGCTTCCAGCGATCCAGACGGCGATGCGATTACCTACAAATGGACCCAGGTTTCTGGCCCATCTGTAACTCTCTCCAACAGCACCAAAGCGAAAGCCACCTTCAACGTTGCGGCAGCGACCAGCGATCAGACCATGGTGTTCCGCCTGACGGTTACGGATGCTAAAGGCCTGAGCAACGCCATTGATGTGCAGGTTGTGAATAAAGCGCCAAAAGCTAACCAGGCGCCAGTCGTGAACGCAATGGAGGCAGTGACGCTGCAGGCAGGAGAAACCTATGCTCTGCACGCGCAGGCTGTGGATCCAGACGGTGATGCGATGACCTTCTCCTGGAGCGTGCCAGCGGATATGCATGCAACCGGTACCGATACCGCGAACGTGACGATTACTGCACCAGACGTTGCCACCACGTCTACCTATACGCTGAGCGTAGTTGTAGGCGACGGCAAAACCAGCGTGCAGTCTAACGTGCAGGTAACCGTGAATCCGAAACCGGCTGACGTTACACCACCGTCTGATGAGGTTACACCTCCGTCTGATGACGTAACGCCACCCTCTGATGAGGTTACGCCTCCGTCTGATGACGTGACCCCGCCATCTGACGAAGGGTCTGCAACCGGTAGCTGCGATGCGCCTGTCGATGCTAACGCCAGCAAATATGCCGCGTGGGATGCCAGCAAAATCTACAACAGTGGCGATACCGTGAGCTTCGACCATCTGGTGTGGAAAGCGAAGTACTGGACGCAAGGCAACCAGCCTGGGTTCGGTGTGGATGCCTGGGAGCTGGTCAGCAACGTGAAGATGAACTGGCGTTCTGACCTGGTTTATAACGGCGGCGAAACCACAACCTACCAGGGCAACGTTTACCGTGCCAAATGGTGGACCCGCGGTGACAACCCGGCTAACAGCGATGTATGGGTGAAAGAAGGTCCTTCAACAGACTGCAAATAACCTTCTGAACCGTGGATTGCGGGAATGATATCAACCCGCAATAGTTGGTCACACCCCACTTCGGGTGTGACCAACACTTCAGAATTATCGCTAATGATGAGCGGAAAGAGGTTCAGTATTTAAAAAGCAGGTGCTCATGAAACGCGTGATTATATTTTTACTGCTGTTTAGTCAAAGCGTATTCGCGAACTGTTGGGATAACGCCGGACATTATTATCATGTCGATCCGTGGTTATTGTATGCAATTGCCAAAGTCGAATCCGGAATGAATCCCCACGCGGTAGGCTGGAACCACGACGGCACGCGTGACGTCGGGTTGATGCAGATTAACAGCTCACACTTCAGTGAGTTAGCACGTCAGGGTATTGATGAAAATCAGCTTATTAATGAGCCCTGTACCTCCATTATGGTCGGTGCCTCCATCCTGTCCGGGATGATAAACGTGTATGGCTATAACTGGGAAGCGGTGGGCGCGTATAACGCCGGATTGAAAAAAGAAAATTATCCGCAGCGCATGCGTTATGCCCATAAAGTGTGGGCGAAGTATCAGCAAATAAAATCGGGTAAATAACCGTAGCATTATTTTTATTTTTTGAAGAATTCCTTTCGGTGTTCTTCAGAAAATGAAAAAGAACCACACTCTCTGGCTTATTTATTAAGGGAGTAATACATAAGCCGGGAATGTACTCACCCTAGTTGCTTAAATACAGGATTATTTGAAATGACGAAAAGGACATTACTGAGCGTTCTCGTGGCGGGGGCATGTATTGCACCCTTTATGGCCCAGGCTGCATCACTGCAGGCGGCCAGCAGTGAGCCGTACACCATGAAAGCCAGCGATCTGGCGAAAAAGGAAAAAGAGCTGACCAATTTCCCGCTGATGGTTTCGGTGAAGGATACCATTGCGACCCTGGACAATAGCCTCGTTGAGCAGATAGAGCCAGGTCGTGCCTCGAACCCTGACAACGTCAAGCGCGTTGAAGGGATCGTGAAGGCCAGCGACTGGGAATATCTCTTCCCGCTGCGCGCTCAGTCTTATACCTACAGTAACTTCCTGAAGGCTGTTGGTAAATTCCCGGCACTGTGTAAGACCTATAACGATGGTCGCGACAGCGACGCCATCTGCCGCAAAGAGCTGGCGACCATGTTCGCCCACTTTGCGCAGGAAACCGGCGGCCATGAGAGCTGGCGTCCGGAAGCCGAGTGGCGTCAGGCCCTGGTTCACGTCCGTGAAATGGGCTGGACCGAAGGCCAGAAAGGCGGCTATAACGGCGAATGTAACCCAGACATCTGGCAGGGGCAGACCTGGCCATGCGGTAAAGACAAAGACGGCGACTTCGTAAGCTACTTTGGCCGCGGCGCGAAGCAGCTGTCTTACAACTACAACTACGGTCCGTTCTCTGAAGCGATGTTTGGTACCGTCCGCACCCTGCTCGACAAGCCTGAGCTGGTGGCGGATACCTGGCTGAACCTGGCAAGTGCGATCTTCTTCTTCGCCTATCCGCAGCCGCCAAAACCAAGCATGCTGCAGGTTATCGACGGCACCTGGCAGCCAAACGATCACGATAAAGCCAACGGCCTGGTTCCGGGCTTCGGCGTGACCACCCAGATCATCAACGGTGGCGTAGAGTGCGGCGGCCCAACCGAGATTGCCCAGTCTGAAAACCGCATCAAGTACTACAAAGAGTTCGCGAACTACCTGAAAGTGCCTGTTCCGGCGAATGAAGTGCTGGGCTGCGCCAACATGAAGCAGTTCGATGAAGGCGGCGCCGGCGCGCTGAAGATCTACTGGGAGCAGGACTGGGGGTGGAGCCCGGATACGCCGGACGGTAAGACCTACTCCTGCCAGCTGGTGGGGTACCAGACGCCGTTCAGCGCGTTCAAAGAGGGTGACTACACCAACTGCGTTAAGAAGTTCTATAACGTGAACATCATTAACGACGACGGCTCAGCCGTAACCCCAGGCGAAGACAAAACTCCGGCAGACACCACGCCGCCAGCGGATACGACGCCAGCGGAAGATACCACCCCTGTTGAACCGGCTACCGTGAATCACGCCCCTGTGGCGCAGATTGCGGGCCCAATCGGGGCAGTTGAAGCGGGTGCGCAGGTTTCCCTGAGCGCGGAAGGCTCCACAGACGCCGACGGTAACAAGCTGACCTACACCTGGCGTTCCCAGGATGGCCAGACCGTGACCGGTCAGGACAAAGCGGTGGTGACCTTCAAGGCGCCAGAGTCTGCAACGGCTCAGCAGTACGAAATCGGCCTGACCGTCAGTGATGGTGAACTGACCAGCACCACGTCCTACCTGCTGAATGTGAAAGCGAAAGCCGAGTCTAAGGACGAAGGCACTTCCGGCTCTTACGCCGCGTGGAGCGCGAACAGCAAGTACAACGCAGGTGATATCGTGAACAACCACGGTAAACTGTTCCAGTGCAAACCGTTCCCGTACAGCGGCTGGTGTAACAATGCCCCGGCATACTACGAACCCGGCGCTGGCCTGGCGTGGGCTGATGCCTGGACGGCTCTGTAAAAGCAAACGGCAACCTTCGGGTTGCCGTTTTCGTATTTGCACCCTCTGTCTTTTACCGGGTGGCGCTGCGCTTACCCGGCCTACATGAGGCTAAGGGGCGAGGGGTCAGTACGGAGCCGTTGTAGGCCCGGTAAGGCGAAGCCGCCACCGGGCAAAAAGGCTAGCGATGCAGCTTCCCGTGATCCCGCAGCCACGCCGCCGTGCGCATAATCCCTTCATCCAGCGTCACAATCGGTTTATACCCCAGCTCATTCTCCGCCCGCGAAATATCCAGCGTGAAGTCAAAGTTGAGTTTAGAGACGCCGTAATGCGTCAGCGCAGGCTCTTTGGCTGTTTTACTGCCAAAGCGCTCCATGCTGCGGGCAATCATATCCAGCATTGGGTAGGGCACGGAACGGATACGGCAGTTGATCTGCAGCTCGTCGATCAGCCGCTGCACAATGCTGCGCAGCGTGCAGGGTTCGCCGTTAGTGATGTTGTAGGCGCGACCGGAGATCAGCTTATCGCAGTCCGGCTGGCTGGCCAGCCACATGGCGTGAACGGCGTTTTCGTAGTAGGTCATATCCACAAGGGCATCGCCGCCGCGCGGCAGCAGCACGCTGCCGTAATGGTGCATCATCTGCGCCAGACGCGGAATAAATACCTTATCGTGCGGCCCGAACAGGCTCTGCGGACGCAGGACCGTAAAGCGGGTGTGCGGGTTTGACTGCGCCAGCAGGTCGATGACCTCTTCGCTGGCCGCCTTGCTGCGGGCGAACTCGCATGCAAAGCGAGCAGGGCGGAAATCTTCCTGCACGTCACGGTGGTGGTGATAGTCGAAATAGAGTGACGGGGAGGAGATATGAATAAAGTTACGCACGCCCCAGGCAACGGCCCATTCCCCCAGACGGCGGGTGGCCCGCACGTTGGCGAGATCGAAGGCTTCCTGGGTCCCCCACGGGGAGGTAAAACTGGAGCAGTGCCATAGCGTGTCGATACCGGCGAGCATCACCTTCGCCTGCGAGGAGACCAGCTCCGTCAGGTCGGCATGGACGAACTCTGCGCCCATTTTTTGCAGCAGCTTACCCATCGCTTCGTTGCGACCGGTAGCCCTGACGCTGATGCCCTTGTTGCGCAGAAATTCGACCGCATTTCGGCCTAAGCCGCTGGTCGCCCCGGTAACCAGTACCTTCATAGCTATCCACTGTGTTGAAAAGAATTTCGTGCGCATTCTTTCGTGAATTACGGCGCTATGCAATGGGAAAGGTGAAAGAAAGAGAGTTTTATTTAGATCTTTTCCGTCTTTTGTTCTGCCCGTTGCGCAATGCGTTTCGCCATTCCCCGGAAGATAAACAGGTGGGCAGGGATCATCAACAGCCAGTAGAACAGACCCGGCATTCCGTGCGGATGCCACCAGGCGCGCACGTCCAGTTCACGATGATCGCCTTTGTCTTTCAGGGTAAAGCTGAGTCGGCCCAGCCCCGGGGCTTTCATGCCGAACAACAGCGCCAGCTGTTTTTCCGGTTCGACGATGATCACCTTCCAGCTGTCGACCGCGTCGCCCACCTCAAGATACGGGCGTGCCGGGCGGCCTTTCGCCAGCCGGTGGCCTACCAGCAGATCCATCGCGCCGCGCGTTTGCCAGAGAATATTGCCAAAGAAGTAGCGCTCTTTGCCGCCAATCTGGTTCACCACCTCCCACAGCGCGGCCAGACTGGCGTGGGTTTTCACCGTGCAGCCCGCCTGTTTCGGGTAATAGCCATACTCGGGCCGCCAGCGGGCAAAGGCCTGCGCGTCGTAGCCCCAGTCGCTGGAGTTCACCAGTTGCTCTTCCTCTTTCAGCGTATTGCGCACGGCATCGTCAAAGCGGATCAAATCCTGGGGAATGAGCGCCCGCAGCTCGCGATCGTCCGCCAGCAGATCGTGTTTCAGCCCCTGGATCAGCGCTTTGGCGGTCGTCGGCGGCACGGAGGTGATCACATTCAAAAACCACACCGAAATCCAGCGGGTCGGGAAGGGGATGGGGATCAGCCAGCGGCGGCGGCCGCTGACGCGCATGAAATGTTCGAACTGCTCCTGATAGCTCAGCACTTCAGGCCCGGCGGCCTCCAGCTCGCGGTGTTGCTCCGCCGGGTGATCCAGCAGGGCCACCAGATAATGCAGCAGGTTCTCCAGCGCAATCGGCGTGGTGCGCGAACGAACCCAGCGCGGCGGCGTGAGCACCGGCAGGTTGTAGACCATATCGCGCATCACTTCGAAGGCGGCGGAGCCCGCGCCGACGATAATCCCGGCCCGCAGTTCGGTGACGGGAATAGCGGCGCCGCGCAGGGTGTCAGCCGTCAGCTGGCGGGCGCGCAGATGATCGGACTGCTCATGTTCGGGCGCCTGGAGCGAGCTTAAAAAAATCACCTGTTTTACCGGCGTTTGCAGCAGCGCATCGCGGACGTTCATCGCCACCTGACGCTCGTGGGCAATAAAGTCGCCGCCTTCGCCCATGCTGTGGACCAGATAGTAAAGCGTGTCGACCCCGTCCAGCAGCGCGGGAAGTTCCTTCGGCCAGTTGAGATCAACGCTGTGGCAGGTGACGCCCGGCAAACTGAGCTTCTGCAGGCGCTCCGTGTTGCGTGCCGCAGCCAGCACCTGGTGCCCCTGCTGGCTTAACGCCGCGGTGAGATGCTGACCGATATACCCGCTGGCGCCGAGCACCAGAATGCGTTGCGGCACGTGATGCTCCTTATCGCTGTAAAAACGCCTGCCAGTGTTTCACCACGTCGGCCAGCTGCTCGCGGTTGACGTCGAGATGCATGACCAGACGCACCACAGGTGAGGCGTTGATCAGCACGCCGCGTGATTTCATAAATTCGCCAAGCGCAGCGGCGTGGTCATCGCCCACGCGGACGAACAGCATGTTGGTGTCGTGGCGCATCACGTCGGCGCCAATTTCACGCAGCTGCGCCGCCATCCACGCGGCGTTGTCGTGATCGTCCTTCAGGCGCGCCACGTTGTTTTTCAGGGCATACAGCCCGGCTGCCGCCAGAATACCCGCCTGACGCATGCCGCCGCCGGTCATTTTACGCCAGCGGTTGGCACGCTTGATGTAGTCCGCATTGCCCACCAGCAGGGAACCCACTGGGGTGCCCAGCCCTTTAGAGAGGCAGATGGTGAACGAGTCGCAATATTGCGTAATCTCTTTCAGCGCGCAGCCGTATTCCACCACGGCGTTGAAGATGCGCGCGCCGTCCACGTGCAGGCCGAGCCCGCGCTCGCGGGTAAACTCCCACGCCGTCTTCAGGTATTCGCGCGGCAGGACCTTGCCGTTGTGGGTGTTTTCGAGGCTGAGCAGCCGGGTGCGGGCAAAATGAATATCATCGGCTTTGATTTTCGCTGCGACTTTATCAAGGGGCAGGGTGCCGTCCGGCGCAGCGTCAATCGGCTGCGGCTGAATGCTGCCGAGCACCGCGGCACCGCCCGCTTCGTAGAGATAGTTATGCGCGCCCTGGCCGACGATATACTCTTCACCGCGCTCGCAGTGGCTGAGCAGCGCCACCAGGTTGGCCTGCGTGCCGGTGGGCAGGAACAGGGCGGCCTCTTTTCCGCTCAGCTCTGCGGCATAGCGCTGCAGCTCGTTGACCGTCGGGTCATCGCCGTAGACGTCGTCCCCGACCGGGGCGGCCATCATCTCTTCGAGCATGGCGCGACTCGGGCGGGTAACGGTATCACTGCGTAAATCAATCATGGCATGTCCTTATATTTAAAAAGGCGATGCCAGATGTTTTACCTGAGCCAGTTGGTTTTTGCCAGTTCGATCACCTCGTCACCGCGCCCGCTGATGATGGCGCGCAGCATGTACAGGCTAAAGCCCTTGGCCTGCTCAAGCTTGATCTGCGGCGGGATCGCCAGCTCCTCTTTGGCGACGACCACATCCACCAGCACCGGCCCGTCGATGGAGAAGGCGCGCTGCAGGGCTTCATCCACCTCAGAGGCTCTCTCCACGCGGATGCCGGTGATGCCGCAGGCCTCGGCGATGCGGGCAAAGTTGGTGTCGTGCAGCTCGGTGCCGTCCGTCAGATAGCCTCCGGCCTTCATCTCCATCGCCACGAAGCCCAGCACGCTGTTGTTAAAGACCACGATTTTCAGCGGAAGCTTCATCTGCACCACCGACAGGAAATCACCCATCAGCATGCTGAACCCGCCGTCGCCGCACATCGCCACCACCTGACGCTCCGGCGCTGTCGCTTTTGCGCCCAGCGCCTGCGGCATGGCGTTAGCCATCGAGCCGTGGTTGAACGAGCCGAGCAGTCGGCGTTTGCCGTTCATTTTCAGGTAGCGTGCCGCCCAGACGGTTGGCGTGCCTACGTCGCAGGTGAAAATGGCGTCTTCGTCCGCGAAATGGCTGATCTGCTGCGCCAGATACTGCGGGTGAATGGCTTTGTCGCTCGGTTTGGCGAGATCGTCCAGACCCTTGCGGGCATCGCGATAGTCGCTTAGCGCTTTATCGAGGAACTTGCGATCGGTTTTCTCTTCCAGCAGCGGCAGCAGGGCGGCAAGGGTGGATTTGATGTCGCCCACCAGCGCCATATCGACCTTGCTGTGCGCGCCGATGCTGGCCGGGTTGATATCAATCTGAATGATTTTGGCATCCGTCGGGTAAAACGCGCGGTACGGGAACTGGGTGCCGAGCAGGATCAGCGTGTCGGCGTTCATCATGGTGTGGAAGCCACTGGAAAAACCGATCAGACCGGTCATCCCCACATCGTAAGGGTTGTCGTATTCGACGTGCTCTTTGCCGCGCAGGGCGTGGACGATCGGGGCTTTCAGCTTTCCGGAAAATTCCAGCAGCTCTTTATGCGCGCCCGCACAGCCGCTGCCGCACATTAGGGCGATATTGCTGGCGTAACGCAGCAGCTGCGCCAGCTTTTTCAGCTCCTCCTCGGCTGGGGTCACCACCGGCTGCGGCGCGTGATACCAGTGGGTGCTGGCTCCTTCCGGCGCGGCCTTGAGCGCCACGTCGCCCGGGATAACGACCACGGACACGCCGCGATTCAGCACGGCCTTGCGCATGGCGATCGCCAGAACCTGCGGGATCTGCTCCGGGGATGAAACCAGTTCGCAATAGTGGCTGCATTCACGGAACAGCTCCTGCGGATGCGTCTCCTGAAAATAACCGCTGCCGATTTCGGACGAGGGGATGTGGGCGGCAATCGCCAGCACCGGCACGTGATTGCGGTGGCAGTCGAAGAGGCCGTTGATCAGATGCAGGTTACCCGGCCCGCAGGATCCGGCGCAGACGGCCAGCTCACCCGTAAGCTGCGCTTCAGCACCTGCGGCGAACGCGGCAACCTCTTCATGGCGGGTCGGCATCCATTCGATGGTCTTCATCTTGTTGAGGCTGTCGCTGAGTCCGTTCAGGGAATCGCCGGTGACGCCCCAGATACGTTTTACGCCAGCCTGTTCGAGCGTTTTCGCTATATATGCAGCCACGGTTTGTTTCATGGTTGTCCGTCTCCTTTTTGTGATAACGCTTACAAGCTTAGAAGAAAGTCTCCGTATTGCCCGTCACATCCCCCCAATTAAAAGGTGCTTTTCACGCGCAACGCTTCGGCATAATCTGGTCATATCTCAGTGAAAACAGGAATCATTTCAAATGGTTAAATCATTGTTAATTGCTGTTAATGAAAAGCTATCGTGCGACGATCTTGGCAAACTCTTGTTACGACTTGCCGTCGGTGGGCTGATGCTCTTTCACGGTTTGCATAAGCTGTTTGGTGGGGTGGGCTTTATCAGCGGCATGCTGGTGGAGAAAGGGCTGCCGGGGTTTATTGCCTACGGCGTGTTGATTGGCGAAGTGGTGGCGCCGATCCTGATTATTGTCGGGCTCTTTACGCGCCCGGCCGCGCTGGTGCTGGCGTTAACGATGATCGTGGCGTGGCTGATGGTGGGATTGGATGAGACATTCGCGCTCGACAAGGTCGGGGCATGGGCGATTGAAAGCCTGGTGTACTTCTTTATCGGCTCGCTGGCAGTGGCGTTTTTAGGGGCAGGGCGGTTTGCGCTGGGGAAAACGCCCGCGTGGCGGTAGGGGTTGGAATCTGTTCCGAGGGAAGGGGTCTATGGACCCTTTTTTATTGGTAAGTTTTAAGTTGTTGATTTCACAACGGTGAATTGTTGGTGATGAAAAAAGGGTTTACGGAGAGTTTTAGAGGGATTTCTTTATATCACAAGAAGATAGGTGTAGATTGTTCCAGTTCACTGCCGTACAGGCAGCTTAGAAATGCGACAGCCGTTGAACTTCCTGCTTGCGCAGGTTCACTGCCGTACAGGCAGCTTAGAAAAGCTGCTGTTACAAGAAAGTAACCACCGTTCAAGTTCACTGCCGTACAGGCAGCTTAGAAAAGCGTTTCCCGTCTTTTGTAGCCGGAGGGAAAAGTTCACTGCCGTACAGGCAGCTTAGAAAGCACTTCAGCCGGGTAAGCGTCGGTGGTTAGGGTCCAATGCCGAACACGCAGTAGGCACAACGTAGGCCGGGTAAACGCAGTGCCACCCGGCAAAAAAGCCCGGTGGCGCTGACGCTTACCGGGCCTACGAACGAACGTTTATTGCTTATGCGAGGACCAAATCCCCCTGCGGATGGCACGAGCACGCCAGCACGTAACCCTCGGCAATCTCCGCGTCGGACAGCGTCATGGTGCTGGTGACGGCGTACTCCCCGGAAACCACCTTTGTTTTACAGCAGCCGCACACCCCGGCACGGCAGGCCGCCGCCACCGGCACGTTGTTGCTTTCCAGCGCCTCCAGCAGCGTCGTGCCCACGCGGCCAAAGAAGGTCTGCGCAGGCTGCAGTTTGGTGAACTGAATCCCGCTGGTTGCCGCTTCCGCCACCGGCGTGAAGAACTGCTCTTTGAAGAAACGGGTCACGCCGAGCGCTTTCACTTCTTCTTCCACGATAGCCATGTACGGCGCCGGGCCGCAGGTCATCACGGTGCGGTTCGCGATATCCGGCACGCTTTGCAGCAGCTCGCGGCTCAGGCGACCGGGCACAAAACCGTGCGTCGCGTTGTGCTCAGCCACCAGCGTCACCGGATAATCACGCCACTCCTCGGCAAAAATGACATCGTCCGGAGAGCGCACGCTGAAGATCACCTGCACGTCGGCCTGCGGGCGGTTTTTTGCCAGCCAGCGGCGCATCGACATAATCGGCGTTACGCCACAGCCCGCCGCCAGCAGCAGGAATTTATCGTCCGCTTTGTCGTCACAGGTGAATTCACCCTGCGCGTCGGAGAGCCAGATATAATCCCCGCGCTTCACGTCACGGGTCAGCCACTGCGAGCCCGCGCCGTCATCAATGCGGCGGACGGTGAGCGTGATGTATTCACTCACGCCCGGCGTGGAGGAGAGGGTGTAGGCGCGCAGGGTGTCTGCCGAATGGCGAACGCTAACCAGCGCATACTGACCGGCTCGGTACGGATAGTAGTCGTGGCACAGCAGCGACAGCGTCCACACATCCGGCGTCTCCTGATGGATGTGATGCACCTGCATCCGCCACGGACATTGTGAGGTTGGCATGGTCATAAATTACTCCTTACGCGCTCAACAGCTGCTTCATATCATCTTCAACGTTGGTCACGGAACGCAGGCCGAATTTCTCGTTCAGCACGGCCAGCAGGTCCGGCGTCAGGAAGCCTGGCGCTGTCGGGCCGGTCACGATGTTGGTCACGCCCAGAGAGAGCAGGGTCAGCAGGATGACAATCGCTTTCTGCTCAAACCAGGAGAGCACCAGCGAGAGCGGCAGATCGTTTACGCCGCAGCCCAGTTTTTCCGCCAGCGTGACCGCCAGAATAATGGCCGAGTAAGCATCGTTACACTGGCCCGCATCGATCAGGCGCGGCAGGCCTTCGATGTCGCCGAAGTCCAGCTTGTTGAAACGGTATTTACCGCACGCCAGGGTCAGGATCAGGCAGTCTTCCGGCACGCGGGTGGCGAAATCGGTAAAGTAGTTACGCTCGCCGCGCGCGCCGTCGCAGCCGCCGACGAGGAAGATGTGGCGCAGCTTTTCGCGGCTGACGAGATCGATCAGCGAGTCAGCGGCGCCGAGCAGGGTTTCACGACCGAAGCCGACGGTGATCAGATGCGGGATCTCACTGTACGGGAAGCCTGCCATCTGCTGCGCTTGCGCTATCACCGGTCCGAAATCGTCACCTTCAAGATGGCTCACGCCCGGCCAGCCGACGATGCTGCGGGTCCAGATGCGGTCGTCATACGCGCCCACGGTCGGGTCGATGATGCAGTTAGAGGTCATTACGATAGGACCAGGGAAGCGGGCAAATTCCACCTGCTGGTTCTGCCAGCCGCTGCCGTAGTTACCGATCAGGTGCTTGAATTTACGCAGCTCCGGATAGCCGTGCGCTGGCAGCATTTCACCGTGGGTATAGACGTTAACGCCGGTGCCTTCGGTTTGCTTCAGCAGGTTGTAGAGATCTTTCAGGTCATGACCGGAGATCAGGATGCATTTGCCCTCGGTCGCTTTGACGTTGACCTGCGTCGGCGTCGGGTGGCCGTAGGTGCCGGTTTCACCCGCGTCCAGAATGCTCATCACGCGGAAGTTCATCTGGCCGATTTCCATTGAGCATTCCAGCAGCGCGTTCATATCGGCAGGCCAGGTGCCCAGCCACGCCATGATTTTATGATACTGGGCGTAGATGTCGTTATCGTACTGACCGAGCACGTGCGCGTGTTCCATATAGGCCGCAGCGCCTTTCAGGCCGTACAGGCACAGCAGGCGCAGGCCGAGAATGTTGTCGCCAATCGCTGCTTTGTCTTTATTTGGGGTGAATTCGGCCGCCTGACGCTGCAGATCGCCGAGATCGTCGCTCACCAGCTGAAGGTCAGACATCGGGTTTTCCACGCGGGCGCTGGCATCCGCCTTCAGGCACTGCGCCTTCAGCGCTTCACGCAGGGCAATGGCTTCGCGGGCATAGCCAACAATGCGCGGAGAGTCGAAGTTAACGTTGGTTAGCGTGGAGAAGAAGGCGCGCGGGGCGAAGCTGTCGACGTAATGGTCGACAATGCCGTATTCGCGGGCTTTGCACGCCCATGCGGAAAGGCCTTGCAGGGCGGCAATCAGCAGGTCCTGCAGGTCAGATGTTTCTGCGGTTTTGCCGCACATACCCTGTGCGTAAGAGCAGCCATTGCCTGCGGGGGTACGGATGGTTTGTTCACATTGCACACAAAACATAATCACACCTGTTAAAGTTATATTTGATATACATGTTTAAGGTTATGCCTGTGCCAGAACGGAGAAAAGGGCTTTCTGCTACAAAATAGAGGGAGATTGATTTAGCGCAATTTTGGCGGCAGGCACCCTACCGCCAAAGAGGTATCAGGCCGAGAAGACGGCCATCAGAACCGGAACCAGCAGGCTTAAAATAAAGCCGTGAACGATGGCGGCGGGCACCATCTCCAGTCCACCAGAGCGTTGCAATACTGGCAGGGTAAAGTCCATCGACGTCGCGCCGCACAGGCCCAGCGCGGTAGAGCGGCTGCGGCGAACCAGCCCCGGGATCAGCATAATGGCGAGCAGCTCGCGCGCCAGATCGTTAAAGAAGGCGGCGCTGCCGATGACCGGGCCAAAGGATTCGGTCAGCAGGATACCGGAGAGGGAATACCAGCCAAAGCCTGACGCCATCGCGAGGCCGGTTTTCAGCGGCAGGTCGAGAATAAAAGCATTAATCACGCCCGCCACAATGGAACTGGCGACCACAATGACCGCAACCATCATTCCCCGACGGTTTAAAACAATTTGCTTCAGCGTCATGCCATTATTTCGCAGCTGGATACCGATCAGGAACAGCAGGAAAATTAGCGTATATTCACTGGCCTCTGTCGCGTGCTGTAAAAATGCCCAGCCGGTCAGCCCAAGAAGAAAACCGAGCACCACGACGCCGCACAGTTTTAATGATTCCAGCGCCATCGCAATTCGGGAAGGCAGTTTTTCCTGATGATGATGGTTTTTCCACGGAACGGTGCGCTCAAGCCAGAATAATGCGGCGATATTACACAGCAAAATAACCACCACGGTGACCACAGAATAATGCAGGATGGAAAGCAGATTCGTCGCCAGATTATCCAGGAAGGCCAGGCTGATCCCCATAAAGAAAAGAATGACGTAAACAATCCAGCTGAGAAAACGGTTGATAAGCCGTAATGCGGATTCTCTGTGCAGCGGGATGAGATAGCCCACAATCAGGGGCAGCAGAATAATGAGGAGTCCTGAAAACATGAACAGCCGGTCCTTTTGAGTATCTGTTGAGCGCCAGAGACACTACCCAATAAAGACTGTTCAGTAAAGCGGCAATAAAAAAGCCGGGTGGCGGCTGCGCCTTACCCGGCCTACAAGTGCACACTCATGTGGGTCGGGTAAGCGTTAGCGCCACCCGACACCGCGCGCAATTAATCGCGTTTTTCCAGCAGCGTGCGGTACAGCACGCCACCCAGGATACCGCCGATAATCGGCATCACCCAGAACAGCCAGAGCTGCTCAAGCGCCCAGCCGCCCTGGAAGATGGCGACAGCGGTGCTGCGTGCCGGGTTAACGGAGGTGTTGGTAACCGGAATGGAGATCAGGTGGATAAGCGTCAGTGCCAGACCAATGGCAATCGGCGCGAAACCGGCTGGCGCGTGTTTGTCGGTTGCGCCGTGGATCACCAGCAGGAAACCTGCGGTCAGCACAATTTCAATCACGATGGCAGACAGCATGGAATAACCGCCCGGAGAATGCTCGCCGAAGCCGTTAGAGGCGAAGCCGCTGGCCGCCGCGTCGAAGCCAGCTTTACCGCTGGCAATGACGTACAGAACGCCCGCTGCGATAATACCGCCCACCACCTGAGCGACAATATAACCAATTACCTCTTTCGCCGGAAAACGACCGCCGGCCCATAAACCTAATGTCACTGCCGGGTTAAAATGACCGCCGGAAATATGCCCCACGGCAAAGGCCATGGTTAATACGGTTAAACCAAATGCCAGCGCGACGCCGACAAAACCGATACCTAATTCCGGGAATGCTGCTGCCAGAACGGCGCTACCGCAGCCACCAAATACCAGCCAGAATGTACCAAAGCATTCTGCTGCCAATTTTCTAAACACAACCACCTCAAATAATTTTCCGCACGCTTTACCGCGCGCGGGATATATCGCCATAAAGGGATGACGACTCAAAGAGTCCGTATTTTAGAAACCAATAACACCCCTTCGCCACTTAAATAAATTCGATTAATTTGATTTAAGGCAATGTGATGTCAATCCTTGTTCAAATCAGCGGTAAATAGAGCATAGACCAATTCTCGTCAGGGTGAATGTTGTGCTGTCGTGACAGGGCGCCTCCCGCTATACTGCTGATAACTTAAAGGAAAAAGTGAACATTGCGCGGGGGATTTATGCTTCTCGAACGTGTGGAAATTGTCGGGTTTCGCGGTATTAACCGCCTGTCGCTGCAGCTGGAACAGAACAACGTCCTGATCGGCGAGAACGCCTGGGGTAAGTCCAGCCTGCTGGATGCGCTGACGTTACTGCTTTCGCCCGAAGACGATCTGTATCACTTCGTTCGCGACGATTTCTGGTTCCCCCCCGGCGACGTGACGGGGCGCGAGAAGCACCTGCATATCATCCTGACGTTCCGCGAATCCGAACCCGGGCGCCATCGGGTGCGTCGCTTCCGCCCGCTGTCACCCTGCTGGGTACCGTGCGATGACGGTTTCCACCGGATATTCTACCGGCTGGAAGGGGAGATGGCGGAAAACGAGGGCGTGTTGACCCTGCGTGATTTTCTTGATGAGAAGGCCAGCCCGATCCCGCTGGACAATATCGACGATCTTGCCCGCCACCTGATCCGCCTGACGCCGGTGCTGCGCCTGCGCGACGCGCGTTTTATGCGGCGCATCCGTAACGGTACCGTACCGAATATGCCGGAAGTGGAAGTCACCGCCCGCGAGCTGGATTTTCTGGCGAGAGAGCTGGTGTCGCGTCCGCAGAATCTGACCGACGGTCAAATTCGTCAGGGGTTGTCCGCAATGGTACAGCTGCTGGAGCACTATTTTTCCGAGCAGGGAACGTCGGAGTCGCGCCACCGCCTCATGCGCCGCCGCTCTCATGACGAACAGCGCAGCTGGCGCTACCTCGATATCATTAACCGGATGATCGACCGGCCCGGCGGTCGTACCCATCGGGTGATTTTGCTGGGGCTGTTTTCAACGCTTCTGCAGGCCAAAGGCACCGTGCGTCTTGACCGGGACGCCCGGCCGCTGCTGCTGGTGGAAGACCCGGAAACGCGCCTGCATCCCATCATGCTCTCCGTGGCATGGCATCTGCTGAATCTGCTGCCGCTCCAGCGCGTTACGACCACCAATTCCGGCGAATTATTATCGCTGACGCCGGTCGAGCACGTCTGTCGTCTGGTGCGTGAATCTTCCCGCGTCTCCGCCTACCGGTTAGGTCCGGGTGGATTGAACGCGGAAGACGGGCGGCGCATCGCGTTTCATATTCGCTTTAACCGCGCGTCGTCGCTCTTTGCCCGCTGCTGGCTGCTGGTGGAAGGAGAGACGGAAACCTGGGTCATCAACGAACTGGCGCGCCAGTGCGGCCACCATTTTGATGCGGAAGGCATTAAGGTGATTGAATTCGCCCAGTCGGGACTCAAGCCGCTGATAAAATTTGCCCGCCGGATGGGGATCGAGTGGCACGTTCTGGTCGACGGTGATGAGGCGGGCAAAAAATATGCCTCGACCGTACGCAGCCTGCTGAATAACGAGCGCGAGGAAGAGCGCGACCATTTAACCATGCTGCCCGCGATGGACATGGAGCACTTTATGTATCGTCAGGGGTTCGACGACGTATTCCACCGAATTGCCATGGTGCCGGTCGATGTCCCGATGAACATGCGGCGCGTGATCGCCAAAGCTATTCATCGTTCTTCAAAACCGGATTTAGCCATTGAAGTGGCGACGGAAGCGGGGAGACGGGGCGTGGAGGCGGTGCCGACCCTGCTGCGGAAGATGTTTTCCCGCGTGTTGTGGCTGGCACGCGGGAGAGCGGATTAACGTTGAGTCGCCTGTTTCACCTGCTGAATCAGGCTGTCCAGCAGCGCGTAGCGGCGGCGATATTCGGAGCGTTTTTTGCTCGCGATCTCTTCCATCGGTTTACGCGGCATGACGAGTGGCAGCATGAAGTTGCCGCTATCCTGCTTTTCACCGCCGATGGAGATCCAGAAACTGTCGTAATCGGCCAACAGTTTCCCCTCTTTTTTCTTGCGGTAGCGCCAGCTGCGATAAATATGGGTGTCGTTACTGACGGCGACAATCTGTTCTACCGGGAAGGCGGTGCCGAGAGTCATGGCGGCTTCGACCAGCAGACGTTTCGGGAACAGACCATGGCAGGCCTTCGTCGCACCCTGGATCAGCTCATGGGGAACGTGGGCTTTTGCGCCCTGCAGGCCGCCGATAAACAGCGTCGATTTTCCCTCAAACTGGCACAGGGTGAAGGTCATCTCGGCCAGCACCGTATTCTGGTGGTCGCAGAAGGCGAGGGTTGCTTCCCCTTCTTTATCCAGAAACGCATCGGCGCACAGGCGGACGGTAAATTGCTCTTCATCTTTACCGGTTAAGGTGAGCAGCGTGAAGCCCTTTTTCGACAGATAGCCCGAGAGCAGCGATGCCGGCATATGGCGGCTCATCGTTTGATAGTGCCAGTTAAGGGACTCAAGGGCCTGCTGGCGATCCATATTCACCGTCAGCCAGGGGCGATGCAGACGGCACGGCAGTCCTGGCTGCACCTGCAGCATTTGCATCAGGCTCGGCTGTTTTGCAAGGCTCGTCAACAGGCGAGCGGTACTTACAGGCGTCGCCAGCGAACGTAGCATGAATTTACGTCGATAGGCGGGGTTTTGCCACGCCAGCCCTGGCGTGAGCTTACCGGAAGCCAGATGACTGAAGAGCTGCCAACCCGATGCAGGCTGTGGCAGGTTTGAAAAAGGTGTATCGACGATGGAAGACATGTTAGATCCTGCTTCTTGATGAAGATCTCCATTTCAGCAGGCGAACGTTCAACGTCTCGTAAACAAATTGTGACGATTTCGGAGAACAGGGGTTTCGTTGAGGAGTCGTTTAGATAGAATCAGCATTTATCATTGCCAGAACATTTATTTGGAATATTTATGAACCTCAAGGGAAAACGCAGAACGCTGTTTCTGCTGCTGGCGGTCGTGGTGTTGGCCGGTGGGTACTGGCTATGGCAGGTGCTGAATGCGCCGGTGCCGCAGTATCAGACGCTGATTGTTCGTCCTGGCGAACTGCAACAAAACGTCCTCGCGACGGGCAAGCTTGATGCCCTGCGCAAGGTTGACGTCGGCGCGCAGGTCAGCGGTCAGCTGAAAACGCTGTCGGTTGAGATTGGCGATAAGGTTAAAAAAGGCCAGCTGCTCGGCGTGATCGATCCTGAACAGGCCGAGAACCAGATCCGCGAGGTGGAAGCCACGCTGATGGAGCTGCGCGCGCAGCGTGCGCAGGCGCAGGCAGAGCGTAACCTGGCCCAGGTGACGCTGACCCGTCAGCAGGCGCTGGCCAAAACCCAGGCGATCTCGAAGCAGGATTTAGATACGGCCACCACGGAACTGGCGGTGAAGCAGGCGCAGATTGGCACGATTGACGCGCAAATCAAACGCAACCAGGCCTCGCTGGATACGGCGAAAACCAACCTCGACTACACCAAAATCGTTGCGCCGATGGCCGGGGAAGTGACGCAAATTACCACGCTGCAGGGGCAGACGGTGATTGCCGCGCAGCAGGCGCCCAACATTCTGACGCTGGCGGACATGAGCACCATGCTGGTCAAAGCTCAGGTCTCGGAGGCGGACGTTATCCATCTCAGACCGGGGCAGAATGCCTGGTTTACGGTGCTGGGCGATCCGCAGACGCGCTACGAAGGCGTGCTGAAAGACATTCTGCCGACGCCGGAAAAGGTTAACGACGCCATCTTCTACTATGCCCGTTTTGAAGTGCCGAACCCGCAGGGCGTGCTGCGTCTCGACATGACCGCGCAGGTGCATATCCAGCTGACCGGCGTGAAGAACGTGCTGACCATTCCCCTCTCCGCGCTGGGTGAGTCCGCCGGTGATAGCCGCTATAAAGTGAAAGTGCTGCGCAACGGCGAAACGCGCGAGCGCGAAGTGGTGATTGGCGCGCGCAACGACACCGACGTGGTGGTGGTGAAAGGGCTGGAAGAGGGTGAGGAGGTTGTCATCAGCGAAAGCCTGCCCGGAGCCGCGAAATGACGGCATTGCTTGAGCTGAAAGACATTCGCCGCAGCTATCCGTCGGGTGATGGCCCGGTGGAGGTGCTAAAAGGCATCTCCCTGCGCGTGGAGGCGGGCGAGATGGTGGCGATTGTCGGGGCATCTGGCTCCGGTAAATCGACGCTGATGAACATTCTCGGCTGCCTGGATAAACCAACCAGCGGTACGTACCGCGTGGCCGGGACGGACGTCTCAACGCTGGACGGCGACGCGCTGGCGAAGCTGCGTCGGGAGCACTTCGGCTTTATCTTCCAGCGTTACCATTTGCTTTCTCACCTCAATGCCGCGCAGAACGTAGAAGTACCGGCGGTCTATGCGGGCGTCGAGCGGAAAAAACGCCTCGAGCGCGCGCAGATGCTGCTGACGCGCCTGGGGCTGGCGGAGCGGGTGGAGTATCAGCCCTCGCAGCTGTCCGGCGGCCAGCAGCAGCGCGTGAGTATTGCCCGAGCCCTGATGAACGGTGGGCAGGTGATCCTCGCGGATGAGCCAACCGGCGCGCTCGACAGCCATTCCGGCGAAGAGGTGATGGCGATCCTGCACCAGCTTCGCGATCAGGGGCATACGGTCATTATCGTGACCCACGATCCGCAGGTGGCGGCGCAGGCGGAGCGAATCATTGAGATCCACGACGGCGAGCTGGTCAGCAACCCGCCGCCGCGTGAGTCCAGGGCTGCGGCGCCGAAAGAAGTGCTTCCGGCATCAACCGGATGGGGGCAATTTTCCAGCGGCTTTCGTGAAGCATCGACCATGGCCTGGCTGGCGATGGCGGCCAATAAAATGCGTACCTTGCTGACGATGCTCGGCATCATCATCGGTATCGCCTCGGTGGTGTCGATTGTGGTGGTGGGCGATGCGGCCAAGCAGCTGGTGCTGGCCGATATCCGCGCAATCGGGACCAACACCATTGACGTCTATCCCGGCAAAGACTTTGGTGACGACGAGCCGCAGTATCAGCAGGCGCTGAAATACGACGATCTGGCGGCCATTCAGAAGCAGCCGTGGGTCAACTCCGCCACGCCTGCGGTGTCGCAAAACCTGCGCCTGCGCGTGGGCAATGTTGACGTGGCGGCCAGCGCGAACGGCGTCAGCGGGGATTATTTCAACGTCTACGGTATGACCTTTAGCGAAGGCGCCACCTTTAACGCCGAACAGCTGGCGGGCAGGGCGCAGGTAGTGGTGCTGGACGCAAACTCGCGCAGGCAGCTCTTCCCCAATAAAGCCAACGTGGTGGGCGAAGTGATCCTGGTCGGCAACATGCCTGCGACGGTCATCGGCGTGGCGGAAGAGAAGCAGTCGATGTTTGGCAGCAGCAAGATCCTGCGCGTCTGGCTGCCGTACACCACCATCTCCGGGCGGATTATGGGCCAGTCCTGGCTCAATTCCATCACCGTGCGCGTGAAGGAGGGCTACGACAGCGCGCTGGCCGAGCAGCAGCTTGAGCGGCTGCTCACCCTGCGCCACGGGAAGAAGGATTTCTTCACCTGGAATATGGACGGCCTCTTGAAAACGGCGGAAAAGACCACACGTACTCTTCAGCTGTTCCTCACGCTGGTGGCGGTGATTTCGCTGGTCGTCGGCGGTATCGGGGTGATGAACATCATGCTGGTGTCGGTAACCGAGCGAACCCGGGAGATTGGCATCCGCATGGCGGTCGGGGCCAGAGCCAGCGACGTGCTGCAGCAGTTTTTGATTGAAGCCGTGCTGGTGTGTCTGGTCGGCGGTGCGATGGGGATTGCGCTCTCGATGATGATCGCCTTCGCGCTCCAGCTCTTTTTACCCGGCTGGGAGATTGGCTTCTCGCCGGTGGCCATTATTACCGCATTCTTGTGTTCAACCTTTACCGGCATTTTGTTTGGCTGGTTGCCCGCCCGCAACGCGGCGCGGCTGGATCCGGTGGATGCGCTGGCTCGGGAATAACCCGAAAATAAAAATGCCAGCCGATCGGGCTGGCATTTTGACTGCGGGATGTACACAATAAAACAGAGAGCTATGCAACCGTCTCTGCTTCAATGGGGACGATAAGGCTTGCATGATTGCCTTTTGGTCCCTGGTGGACATCGAACCGGACGGACTGCCCGGCTTTGAGCGTTCTGTAACCATCCATCTGAATGGTGGAATAGTGAGCGAAGATATCCTCGCCGCCGCCTTCGGGGCAGATGAAGCCAAACCCTTTGGCGTTGTTGAACCACTTAACAGTACCCATTTCCATGCTTCGACATCCTTCGTAAATCTTATAAGTTAAGATGGAATGAACCGGTGGTGGAGTGGGGGCTGTTCAAAACCTCGCCATCTCACGCTTGTACAATTTAGAGAAACGAAAGACGTCGTCAAGCGTTTGGCGCTGGAGATGGGACAATAATCAACCAAAGTTTGAAGCAGTTAACGCTATTGCAACAGTTTGTGACAGACATCGCGGATGACAGTAATAGATGATTGTTATCTAACATCTGAGGTAGATTCAAAGTGGTTATGCAAAATGGGTAAGACCAACGACTGGCTGGATTTTGACCAGCTGGCGGAAGACAAAGTGCGTGACGCGCTAAAACCGCCATCTATGTATAAAGTTATGTTAATGAACGATGATTACACGCCGATGGAATTTGTTATTGACGTGCTACAAAAGTTCTTTTCTTATGATGTAGAACGTGCAACGCAACTGATGCTTACCGTTCATTATCGTGGCAAAGCTATCTGCGGCATCTTCACAGCCGAAGTGGCGGAAACCAAAGTGGCGATGGTGAACGACTATGCGAGGGAGAACGAGCATCCGTTGCTGTGTACGCTGGAAAAGGCCTGATAAGGCATAAAATTGGGGGAGGTGCCTATGCTCAATCAAGAACTGGAACTCAGTTTAAACATGGCTTTCGCCAGAGCGCGTGAGCACCGACATGAGTTTATGACCGTCGAGCATTTACTGCTCGCACTGCTTAGCAACCCATCTGCCCGCGAAGCGCTGGAAGCCTGCTCCGTGGATCTGGTGGCGCTACGTCAGGAACTCGAAGCCTTCATTGAACAAACCACACCGGTGCTGCCAGCCAGTGAAGAGGAGCGCGACACGCAGCCGACGCTCAGCTTCCAGCGCGTGCTGCAGCGCGCGGTATTCCACGTCCAGTCTTCCGGACGTAGCGAAGTGACTGGCGCAAACGTCTTAGTCGCCATCTTCAGCGAGCAGGAGTCACAGGCTGCCTATCTGCTGCGCAAACACGAAGTCAGCCGCCTCGATGTGGTTAACTTTATCTCTCACGGAACGCGCAAAGACGAGCCTAACCAGGCATCGGATTCCAGCAATCAGGTCAATAACAATGAAGAGCAAGCAGGCGGGGAGGATCGTATGGAAAACTTCACCACCAACCTTAATCAGCTTGCTCGCGTTGGCGGTATCGACCCGCTGATTGGTCGCGATAAAGAGCTGGAGCGCGCGATCCAGGTGCTGTGCCGTCGCCGCAAGAACAACCCGCTGCTGGTGGGGGAATCTGGCGTGGGTAAAACCGCGATTGCCGAAGGCCTTGCCTGGCGCATTGTGCAGGGCGACGTACCGGAAGTGATTGCCGACTGCACCATCTACTCGCTGGACATCGGCTCGCTGCTGGCGGGCACCAAATACCGTGGTGATTTTGAAAAACGCTTCAAGGCGCTGTTAAAACAGCTGGAGCAGGACACCAACAGCATCCTGTTTATCGATGAAATCCACACCATCATCGGCGCAGGGGCGGCCTCCGGTGGCCAGGTGGATGCGGCTAACCTGATCAAACCGCTGCTCTCCAGCGGCAAGATCCGCGTGATTGGCTCCACCACCTACCAGGAGTTCAGCAACATCTTTGAGAAAGACCGTGCGCTGGCGCGCCGCTTCCAGAAAATCGACGTGACCGAACCGTCCGTCGAGGAAACGGTGCAGATCATCAACGGCCTGAAGCCGAAGTATGAAGCGCACCACGACGTGCGTTACACCGCGAAAGCGGTGCGTGCGGCGGTGGAGCTGGCGGTGAAATACATCAACGACCGTCATCTGCCGGATAAGGCGATTGACGTGATTGATGAGGCTGGGGCGCGTGCGCGACTGATGCCGGCCAGCAAGCGTAAGAAAACCGTTAACGTGGCGGATATTGAGTCCGTGGTGGCCCGCATCGCGCGTATCCCTGAGAAGAGCGTTTCTCAGAGCGACCGCGACACGCTGCGCACCCTTGGCAATCGCCTGAAAATGCTGGTCTTTGGTCAGGATAAAGCCATTGAGGCCTTAACCGAAGCGATCAAGATGGCCCGCGCAGGACTGGGGCATGAGCACAAGCCTGTCGGTTCCTTCCTGTTTGCCGGCCCGACCGGCGTGGGGAAAACCGAGGTAACGGTTCAGCTCTCCAAAGCGCTGGGCATTGAGCTGCTGCGCTTTGATATGTCCGAGTATATGGAGCGTCACACCGTCAGCCGTTTGATTGGTGCGCCTCCGGGCTACGTGGGCTTTGACCAGGGCGGCCTGCTCACCGACGCGGTGATCAAGCATCCGCACGCGGTACTGCTGCTCGATGAAATCGAGAAAGCGCACCCGGACGTGTTCAACATCCTGCTGCAGGTGATGGACAACGGGACGCTGACCGACAACAACGGGCGCAAGGCGGACTTCCGCAACGTGGTGCTGGTGATGACCACCAACGCCGGGGTACGTGAAACCGAGCGTAAATCCATCGGCCTGATCCACCAGGACAACAGCACCGATGCGATGGAGGAGATCAAGAAGATCTTCACGCCGGAGTTCCGTAACCGTCTGGACAACATTATCTGGTTCGATCACCTCTCTACCGAGGTGATCCATCAGGTCGTGGACAAGTTCATCGTCGAGCTGCAGGTTCAGCTGGATCAGAAAGGCGTGTCGCTGGAAGTAAGCCAGGAGGCCCGCAACTGGCTGGCCGAGAAAGGCTACGACCGTGCGATGGGGGCCCGTCCAATGGCGCGTGTGATTCAGGACAACCTGAAGAAACCGCTGGCGAACGAGCTGCTGTTTGGCTCGCTGGTGGACGGCGGCCAGGTGACCGTGGCGCTGGACCAGGCGAAGAACGAACTGACGTACGATTTCCAGAGTGCGGCGAAGCACAAGCCGGAAGCGGCTCACTGATTTCTTACGTAGGTCTTAAAAACCGGGCAATAGCCCGGTTTTTTTATGCCCGCTTTCGCCCTCTCCCTGTGGAAGAGGGCTGGGATGAGGCCACCAGGTTGCCAAAAAATACATCCCCCGGCATAGCCAAATTAAAGCCACAAATAAAAAAGGCCGGGTTTAACCCGACCTTTTAAATATTCATCTGCCATTACAGGCGAAAACAATTAGCGACTACGGAAGACAATGCGGCCTTTGCTCAGGTCGTACGGGGTCAGTTCAACAGTCACTTTGTCGCCCGTCAAAATGCGGATGTAGTTTTTGCGCATTTTACCGGAGATGTGCGCAGTTACCACGTGACCGTTTTCCAGCTCTACGCGAAACATGGTATTAGGCAACGTATCAAGTACGGTACCCTGCATTTCAATATTGTCTTCTTTGGCCATCTAATCCTCTGGGGTATCACTACCAAGTTTTGAACCGGCAAGATAATGCCGAAATTCATCAATTAAGTAAAGAATTGCGCGATTAAAACGCAGCAAAACAGTTTCGGCGCATTGCCCAAGCGTCACGGTACAACCGAACAGGAAGCGCATTCGTAAAGGGGAGACAACAGGATAAACGTCAGGACGTTATCTGAAGCGAAGGTCCCAAACGGCGGCGGGGCAACAGGCAGAAGCTACTCTGCGGCGTAATTATAACACCCTCACAAAAAATATGCGGAAAACATTTAGGCATTGGGCATAAAGAGCGTTCTCGGTATCCAGAAGTCGCGCGGGAGCTTTTCCTGACGGCTGGCATCCAGATGCTCGATGTACTGGCGTCGCGGTATCTCAACGGCGCCGAGGGAAGCCGTGTGCTCATTGAGCACCTGACAATCGATCAGGCGTCCGCCGCGCTGGGCAAACGCCTGGCAGAAGACCAGCAGCGCCGTTTTCGAGGCGTTAACCGCGCGGGAGAACATCGACTCACCACAAAACAGCGTCCCCTGCGCCACGCCATACATGCCGCCGACGAGTGCTCCACCGTCCCATACCTCGATGGAGTGAGCGTAGCCAAGCTCATGAAGCTGGTGGTAGGCGGTAATGATATCGCGGGTTATCCATGTTCCCTCAAAGCGGTCTTCGGCACAGCCTTCAATGACCTGTCCAAAGGCGTGGTTCAGGGTGACGCGGTAGGGGGATTTCGCATGGAAACGCTTCATGCTGCGGCTCAGGTGAAACTGCTCTGGCCACAGCACGGCACGCGGATCGGGAGACCACCATAAAATGGGGTCGCCGGGAGAAAACCAGGGGAAGATTCCGCGCTGGTACGCCATCAATAACCGCGCAGGGCTGAGGTCACCGCCAAGGGCCAGCAGCCCATTGGGCTCACGCAGCGCGCCTTCCGGAGAAGGGAACGCGATATTATGACGAGAAAGCTGGACCAGGCGCATGACAGCAAAACTCCAGTACGCGAGTGAGGACGCTACAAATATAGTCTACAGACGCTGTTTAAACTGGTAGTAGCGACCCTGTTTCGCCAACAGCTCTGCGTGACTACCTTGCTCAATAATGTGTCCGTTGTCCATCACAATTATCCGATCAAAACTCGCCAGTCCGCGCAGGCGGTGCGTGACCATCAGGACGGTTTTACCGGTCATGACATTGGCCAGCAAATCAAGGATTTGGCTCTCGGTCGTGGCATCCAGCCCTTCGGTGGGCTCGTCAAGCAGCATCAGCGGCGCATCGTGCAGCAGCGCGCGTGCAATCGCCAGGCGGCGCAGTTCACCGCCGGAGAGTTGACGACCGCCTTCGCCCAGCCAGCTGTTCAATCCCTCGTCCTCAAGCAGCTTATGCAGACCGACCTGTTCCAGCACGGCGCGAAGCGCATCATCCGTGGCCTCTGGGGCTGCCAGCAGCAGGTTATCGCGCAGGGTGGCGCTGAACAGATGCACGCGCTGCGGAACGACGCTGACCGTTTTGCGCAGGGCCTGCTCGCTGAAATCAGTCAGCGACGTGTCATTAAAACGAATCTGACCGCGCTGCGGATCCCAGGCGCGGGTCAGCAGCTGCAGCAGCGTCGATTTACCGCAGCCGGTACGGCCGAGGATCGCAATCCGCTGACCGGCATTAACAGAAAGGGTAATACCGTCCAGCGCGTTCTGCGCCTGTTTGTCGTAGGCGAAAGTGACATCTTCCAGCGTCAGTGCAACCTGCTCTGGTACCACGGTCTGCCCGGCACTGAACGTGACTTCAGGTTTCTGCTCGGCAATCTGGGTGATGCGCAGGGCAGAAGCGATGACCTGCCCCAGATGCTGGAAGGCGCCCGTCACCGGGGCCAGCGCTTCAAACGCGGCCAGCGCACAGAAGACGAAAAGGGCAATAAGCGGACCCGGCTGTGTATTTCCCCCGATATCGCCGGATGCCAGCCACAGCATGGCTATTACCGCCACGCCGCCGATCAGCATCATCAGCGCCTGAGAGAAGGCCGTCAGCTCCGACTGACGGCGCTGGGCCTCATGCCAGTTCAGCTCCGTACTTTCCATCCGCGCGCGGTAGCGCTTGCTGGCACCAAAAATGGTCAGCTCTGCCTGCCCCTGAAGCCAGGCGGTCAGCTGCTGGCGGTAGTCCCCGCGCAGGCGCGTCAGGTTTTCCCCGGTGGATTTCCCGGCGCGGTAAAACAGCGGCGGCAGAACGATAAGCGTCAGCAGCATGATCCCACCCAGGGTCAGCGCAACGGGAACATCCAGAACAGACAGCCCAAGCGTGACCACCACAATCACCACAAACGCGCCCACGATAGGGGAAATCACGCGCAGGTAAAGGTGATCCAGCGTGTCAACGTCCGCCACCACGCGGTTAAGCAACTCGCCCTGACGAAAACGCGCCAGCCCGGCAGGGGAGAGGGGCAGCAGTTTGCTGAAGGTATAGATACGCAGGTGCTGCAGCACGCGGAAAGTGGCGTCGTGGCTGACCAGGCGTTCGAAATAGCGCCCGGCAGTACGGGTGATAGCGGTACCGCGAACCCCGGCGGCCGGAAGCATATAGTTGAAGCTGTATAATCCGGCGAACCCCGCGACGGCCGAGGCCGACAGGAACCAGCCGGAAAGCGTGAGCAGGCCGATGCTGGCGAGCAGCGTGACAATCGCCAGCACAATCCCCAGCGTCAGCATCCATTTGTGGCGTTTATAGAGCGCAAGATAAGGCAGCAGAGCGCGCATCAGATATCCTCCTGACGGTTTGCCAGCAGGGTCGCAAATGGCCCCTGGGCGGCAACGAGAGAGGCGTAGTCGCCTTGCTCAACAATACGGCCGTTTTCCATGACCCAGATCTGGTCCCAGTCGGCAATCCCTTCCAGCTGGTGGGTGACCATCAGGGTGGTTTGCTGCAGGGAGGCGGCGTTAAGCGCTTCCATTACGCGCTGCTCGCTGTGTGCGTCAAGGCTGGCTGCGGGCTCGTCCAGCAGCATAAGCTGGCATGGGTTAAGCAGCGCGCGGGCAACGGCCACACGCTGCGCCTGCCCGACCGACAACCCGGCGGACTGGTCGCCGACTACGGTATCCACCCCTTGCGGCAGCAGCGGCAGAAATTCGCTGACCCAGGCGCGGTCGAGAACCGATTGCAGCTCATCTTCACGCGCGTCCGGGCGCGCCAGAAGCACGTTTTCGCGCAGCGTCGCGGCGGGAAGCTGCGGGTTTTGGCCTACCCAACTGAGCTGTTTACGCCAGGCGTCGGGGTCGAGGTTGCGCAGTTCGGTTTTGTTGATCCGCAGTGAACCCGTGTAGGCCATAAAACCGGACAACGCGTTCAGCAGAGAACTTTTCCCGGAACCGCTGATGCCGACAAGCACCACGCGTTGTCCGGCAGGTAAGGTAAAGTTCAGCGGACCGGCGAGCACTTTGCCTTCGGGCGACAGAATGGAAAAGTCCTGCGCTTCAATGGTCACGGAGTCTTTAGCATTCAGCGTTACATCACCGCGCTCCGGGTGGGCCAGCGGCGTTTCCAGGAACGTTTTCAGGCTATCGGCGGCGCCAACCGCCTGGGCTTTGGCGTGATAGAAGGTCCCCAGATCGCGAAGCGGCTGGAAAAACTCCGGCGCCAGGATCAGCGCCAGGAACCCGGCGGAAAGGGTCACCGCCGTGCCGTAATGGCCGAAATCCAGCGCGCCGAGGTAGGAGAAGCCGAAGTAGACCGCCACGAGGGCAATCGACAGCGAGGTGAAGAATTCCAGTACGCCGGAGGACAGGAAGGCGAGGCGTAACACTTCCATGGTGCGCTGACGAAAGTCCTGCGACGCCAGGCGAATATTTTCGGTTTCCGCTTCACCGCGGCCAAAAATGCGTAACGTCTCCATGCCGCGAAGGCGATCGAGAAAATGACCGCTCAAGCGACCCAATGCCAGGAAGTTTCGGCGGTTGGCATCCGCTGCCCCCATCCCGACCAGCGCCATAAACAGCGGGATCAGCGGGGCGGTGCCCATAAGAATCAGCGCTGCCATCCAGTTCACCGGGAAAATGGCGATCACGATCAGCAGCGGAACGAAGACGGCAAGGGCCATCTGCGGCAGATAGCGCGCGTAGTAGTCATGCATATCGTCAATCTGCTCAAGGATCAGCGTCGCCCAGCTACCGGCCGGTTTACCCTGGATCCACGCGGGCCCGGCTTCCTGAAGCCTGTCGAGCACCTGACGGCGGATCTCGTAGCGGATATGCTGCCCCGCGTGGAAACCGACGCGCTCACGCAGCCACACCACCCAGGCGCGCAGGATAAAAATCAGGATCAGGACAATAAAGGGCAGCAGGAGCGCTTCGCGGGGAATGTTCTCCATGATCATGTGATTAAGAATGCGGGCCAGCAGCCATGCCTGGGCAACAATCAACAGACCGCTGATGAAACCCAAAATACGGGAAATCGTAAGCCAGCGGCGGGAAAGAACGCTTTGCTGTTTCAGCCAGCGTGTTAACTCTTGTTGACGGGTTTTTTCCATTGCGTACTTTGCAGGTGACGTTATTAGAAGTTGGGCAGCGCAATGTTACAACGGGGAGACAATAAAGGCGACTTATCGCCGCCTTTATTTACGTTTGTTACTGACTTGTAAAGATTATTTACCTTGTTCAGCCAGTCCATCGAGGTAGCGTTCAGCGTCCAGCGCGGCCATACAGCCGGTGCCCGCAGAGGTGATCGCCTGACGGTAAATATGGTCCATCACGTCACCGGCCGCGAATACGCCCGGGATGCTGGTTTGAGTCGCATTACCGTGAATGCCGGACTGCACTTTGATGTAGCCGTTTTCCAGCTCCAGCTGGCCTTCGAAGATCGCGGTGTTCGGGCTGTGGCCGATAGCCACGAACAGACCCGCCACTTCCAGCGTTTCGACGTTATCGGTGTTCTGGGTATCACGGATACGCAGACCGGCAACGCCCATCTGGTCGCCCGTCACCTCTTCCAGGGTGCGGTTGGTGTGCAGCACGATGTTGCCGCTTGCCACTTTATCCATCAGACGTTTGATCAGGATCTTCTCCGCGCGGAAGGTCTCGCGACGGTGGATCAGGTGCACTTCAGAGGCAATGTTCGCCAGATACAGCGCCTCTTCCACGGCAGTGTTGCCGCCGCCGATGACCGCGACCTTCTGATTGCGATAGAAGAAACCGTCGCAGGTGGCGCAGGCAGAAACCCCGCGGCCTTTAAACGCTTCTTCGGATGGCAGACCGAGATAACGGGCAGAGGCGCCGGTAGCGATGATCAGCGCGTCACAGGTGTATTCGCCGCTGTCACCCGTCAGGCGGAACGGACGGTTCTGCAGGTCGACCTTGTTGATGTGATCGAACAGAATTTCGGTTTCGAATTTAGCGGCATGCTCGTGCATGCGCTCCATCAGCAGCGGCCCGGTCAGGTCGTTCGGGTCCCCTGGCCAGTTTTCCACTTCGGTGGTGGTGGTCAGCTGACCGCCTTTTTCCATACCGGTGATGAGTACCGGGTGCAGGTTAGCGCGTGCAGCGTAGACCGCCGCGGTATATCCCGCAGGTCCAGAACCAAGGATTAGCAGCTTACTGTGTTTGGCCGTGCCCATGAGATCCCCATTGTTGTTGGCAGACATTTGGCTGGATTGTAGGGAATTTGTTGCCGTAAAAAAAGAGCGCAGCAATTTTGATATCAATCTGTGTAATAGCCGTGGACGATGAATCGCGCGCGATAACATCACGCTTTCTTAAGAAAACCGGTCGTTTATAAGGCAATAAAATGAGGATTAATACCCTGTCGTAATGAATATCCGGCATGTTGTACTAAAAAACGATGTTTTGCTTTGACAATCCCCTGCGCTTTTGCGAAAACATTCAAGGAAGAAAAAAAACCGCGTTAACCGTATGCCGCATAGGCATGCACGTAAATGCCATTTTTACCGGGTCAGTGAAATCTACGCATGGCGTGGACAGACGCCATACGTGATGTCGGTGACAGCCTTCGGGCAACGGTCTTCTTACCAACAGAACCCGAATCCGCATCGCGTCTAATACAAAACCAGGCGATGTGATGATTAACGGGTACAGGCTCTGAACAGTGATGTGCACAGGGTCCAGGCAGGAGTAGGGAAGGAATACAGAGAGACAATAATAATGGTAGATAGCAAGAAGCGCCCTGGCAAAGATCTCGACCGTATCGATCGTAACATTCTGAATGAATTGCAAAAGGATGGGCGTATTTCCAACGTCGAGCTTTCAAAACGTGTGGGACTTTCCCCGACGCCGTGCCTTGAGCGTGTGCGCCGACTGGAAAGACAGGGTTTTATTCAGGGCTATACGGCTCTGCTGAACCCGCATTATCTGGATGCCTCACTTCTGGTATTTGTTGAGATTACTCTGAATCGTGGTGCGCCGGATGTGTTTGAGCAATTTAACGCCGCTGTACAAAAACTTGAAGAAATTCAAGAGTGCCATCTGGTGTCCGGTGATTTCGACTACCTGTTGAAAACCCGTGTGCCTGATATGTCCGCCTACCGTAAGCTGCTGGGGGAAACCCTGTTGCGTCTGCCGGGCGTGAACGACACCCGTACTTATGTGGTAATGGAAGAGGTCAAACAGAGCAATCGTCTGGTTATTAAGACGCGCTAACACGGAACAGGTGCAAAATCAGCGTAGTTTGATTACACTCCTGTTAATCCATACAGCAACAGTGCCGGGGAGTCCCGGCGCTGTTGTCCGTTTTAGCAAACAGGCAGGATATGCCTGATACCTGGAGAGCCTTTCTTGAGCCAGGAATACACTGAAGACAAAGAAGTCACACTATCGAAGCTAAGCAGCGGACGTCGTCTCCTCGAGGCTTTGCTGATTGTTATTGCCCTTTTTGCCGTCTGGCTGATGGCAGCCTTACTCAGTTTCAACCCCTCTGATCCCAGCTGGTCACAAACTGCATGGCATGAGCCTATCCATAATTTAGGCGGTGTCCCCGGTGCCTGGCTTGCGGACACGCTGTTTTTCATTTTCGGTGTGATGGCCTACACCCTTCCCGTCATTATCATTGGCGGATGCTGGTTTGCGTGGCGTCATCGTCAGAACGATGATTACATCGACTATTTCGCCGTCTCGCTGCGCCTGATTGGCGCGCTGGCGCTGATCCTCACCTCCTGCGGGCTGGCAGCGATCAATGCGGATGATATCTGGTACTTCGCCTCTGGCGGGGTAATCGGCAGCTTATTAAGTTCCGCGCTTCAGCCGATGCTGCACAGCAGCGGCGGCACGCTGGCGCTGCTGTGCATCTGGGCCGCCGGGCTGACGCTGTTTACCGGCTGGTCCTGGGTGAGCATTGCCGAGAAAATTGGCAGCTTTATCCTCACCATTCTGACCTTCGCCAGTAACCGTACCCGTCGTGACGATACGTGGGTGGATGAAGACGAATACGAAGATGAAGAGGAAGACGACGCGCCTGTGCAGCGTCGCGAGTCTCGTCGTGCCCGAATTCTGCGCGGTGCGCTGGCGCGTCGTCAGCGTGTTGCTGAGAAATTTGCCAACCCGCTGGGCCGTAAAACCGATGCGGCGCTCTTCTCCGGTAAACGCATGGATGAAGACGAGCAGGTTGAGTACCGTGCAGCAGGTACCGCCGTCGATCCTGATGATGTGCTTTTTTCCGGTAGCCGTGCCACGCCGGGTGACTTCGACGAATACGATCCACTGTTGAACGGCCACTCGGTTACCGAGCCGGTTGCGGCTGCCGCCGCCGCGACGACCGCTGCGCAGGCGTATGCCGCCCCTGTCGACGCCGTGATGCCATCCGCGCCGGTCCCGCCGCCGGAATCCGTTATTCAGCAACCTCAGGTTGACTGGCAGACTGCGCCGGGTGTTCATACGCCGGAGCCCGTTATTGCGCCTGAACCTGAAAGTTACATCCCCGTGCAGCAGGAACAGTGGCAGCAGCCTTATCAGCCGCCGCAGCCTGAGTATGCACCGCAGCAATATCAGCAGCCAGTGTCCCAGCCTTATCAGGAGTACGTGCTTGAACCCGTTGAACCTGTGCAGCCTTACGTTGCACCGCAGCCTGAACCTGAGCCTGAAATCGTGGAAGAGGTGAAGCCTGCGCGTCCGCCGCTGTACTATTTCGAAGAAGTCGAAGAGCGTCGTGCGCGTGAACGCGAACAGCTGGCCGCCTGGTATCAGCCTGTGCCTGAACCGGTGCAGGAGCCGGTTACGAAGGCGCCTTCTGTTTCTGTTCCGCCGGTCGACCCGACGCCTGCTGTAGCACCCGTAGCGGAAGGCGTTAAGCAGGCTACTGCGGCCGCAGCAGCGGCGGCACCGGTCTTTAGCCTGGCAACAGGGGGCGCACCGCGTCCTCAGGTGAAAGAGGGGATTGGTCCGCAACTGCCTCGTCCTAACCGCGTCCGCGTGCCAACCCGCCGTGAGCTTGCTTCTTATGGCATCAAGCTGCCTTCCCAGCGCATGGCTGAAGAAAAGGCGCGCGAGTCTGAGTACGACGATGATGCTGATGAAATGCAGCAGGACGAGCTGGCCCGCCAGTTCGCTGCGCAGCAAAATCAGCGCTACGGTCAAGACTATCAGCACGACGAACCTGCGCTGGAAGACGACGATGATGCGGCAGAAGCCGAATTAGCGCGCCAGTTTGCGGCAACGCAGCAGCAGCGTTACTCCGGTGAACAGCCGGCAGGGGCAAATCCGTTCTCGCTGTCGGACTTTGAATTCTCGCCGATGAAAGATCTGGTGGATGATGGCCCAAGCGAGCCTTTATTTACCCCGAGCGTGATGCCGGAAGCTGAGCCTGTGCGCCAGCAGACACCATCGACCTACGCACAGCAACCTGTTCAACAGCCGTATGTGCAACCACAGCAGCCGCAGCAACAGCAGTTCCAGCAGCCTGCGCCACAGCCGCAGGAGAGCCTGATTCACCCGCTGCTGATGCGTAACGGTGACAGCCGTCCGCTGCAGCGTCCAAGCACGCCGCTGCCGTCGCTGGACCTGCTGACGCCGCCGCCAGCAGAAGTCGAGCCGGTTGATACGTTTGCGCTGGAGCAGATGGCCCGTCTGGTTGAAGCCCGTCTGGCTGACTTCCGTATCAAGGCGGACGTGGTGAACTACTCGCCGGGTCCGGTGATCACCCGTTTTGAACTGAACCTGGCGCCGGGCGTAAAAGCCGCGCGTATTTCCAACCTATCCCGCGACCTGGCGCGTTCGCTGTCAACCGTGGCGGTGCGCGTGGTGGAAGTGATACCGGGCAAACCGTACGTTGGTCTTGAGCTGCCGAACAAGAAACGTCAGACCGTCTACCTGCGTGAAGTGCTGGATAACACCAAGTTCCGTGATAACCCATCTCCACTGACCGTGGTGCTGGGTAAAGATATCGCTGGCGATCCGGTGGTGGCAGACCTCGCAAAAATGCCTCACCTGCTGGTCGCGGGTACCACCGGTTCCGGTAAGTCCGTCGGTGTGAACGCCATGATCCTCAGCATGCTCTATAAAGCGCAGCCGGAAGATGTGCGTTTCATCATGATCGACCCGAAAATGCTCGAACTGTCGGTCTATGAGGGTATTCCACATCTGCTGACTGAAGTGGTCACCGATATGAAAGACGCCGCCAACGCCCTGCGCTGGAGCGTGAATGAGATGGAACGCCGCTATAAGCTGATGTCTGCGCTGGGCGTGCGTAACCTGGCCGGCTATAACGAGAAAATCGCCGAAGCGGCGCGCATGGGCCGTCCGATTCCGGATCCGTACTGGAAGCCGGGTGACAGCATGGATGCCCAGCATCCGGTGCTGGAAAAACTGCCTTATATCGTGGTGCTGGTCGACGAATTCGCTGACCTGATGATGACCGTCGGTAAGAAAGTGGAAGAGCTGATTGCCCGTCTGGCGCAGAAAGCGCGTGCGGCCGGTATTCACCTAGTGCTGGCGACCCAGCGTCCTTCCGTGGACGTTATCACCGGTCTGATTAAAGCGAACATTCCGACGCGTATCGCCTTTACCGTATCAAGTAAAATTGACTCCCGTACCATTCTTGACCAGGGCGGTGCAGAGTCGCTGCTGGGAATGGGTGACATGCTCTATTCCGGGCCGAACTCCACCTCTCCGGTGCGTGTTCACGGCGCGTTCGTGCGCGACCAGGAAGTGCACGCGGTCGTGCAGGACTGGAAAGCGCGCGGTCGTCCGCAATACGTCGATGGCATCACCAGCGATACGGAAAGCGAAGGCGGCGGCGGTGGCTTTGACGGCGGTGAAGAGCTGGATCCGTTATTCGATCAGGCGGTGAATTTCGTTACCGAAAAACGTAAAGCGTCTATCTCCGGTGTACAGCGTCAGTTCCGCATCGGCTATAACCGCGCTGCGCGCATTATCGAGCAGATGGAAGCGCAGGGCATTGTGAGCGAGCAGGGGCATAACGGTAACCGCGAGGTGCTGGCTCCGCCACCGTTTGATTAACCTTCCGAGATTGCAAAGAAGGGTAAATCAGCCAAAATTAAGCATTTTCTTCTGTCGCCTGCCTCCGGGCAGGTCCAGAATAGAAGACGGAAACCCCATTTCGGGAAGACGTATTTTAAGGAATAACAATGAAAAAAATCGCCATCGCCTGTGCATTACTCACCAGTTTTGTCGCCAGCAGCGTCTGGGCTGATGCAGCCAGCGACCTTAAAAGCCGACTGGATAAAGTAAGCAGCTTCCACGCCAGCTTCACGCAGAAAGTGACGGACGGCAGCGGCAACGCGGTGCAGGAAGGTCAGGGGGACTTGTGGGTAAAACGCCCAAATCTGTTTAACTGGCACATGACCCAGCCGGATGAAAGCATCCTGGTGTCTGACGGTAAAACCTTATGGTTCTACAACCCGTTCGTTGAGCAGGCTACTGCGACCTGGCTGAAAGATGCCACCAGCAATACGCCATTTATGCTGATTGCCCGTAACCAGGCCAGCGACTGGCAGCAGTACAATATTAAACAGACGGGTGACGAGTTTGTCCTGACGCCGAAAGGCAGCAACGGCAACCTGAAGCAGTTCACCATCAATGTCAGCACCAACGGTACCATTAATCAGTTCGGCGCGGTTGAGCAGGACGATCAGCGCAGCAGCTATCAGCTCAAATCTCAGCAGAACGGCGCCGTTGATGCATCGAAGTTCACCTTTACCCCGCCGAAGGGCGTAACGGTGGACGACCAACGCAATAAGTAAGAGGCGTGAGTGGGCAATCTGTCGCTCGATTTTTCAGATAACGCGTTTCAACCTCTGGCCGCCCGTATGCGGCCAGAAAATTTAGCGCAGTACATCGGTCAGCAGCACCTGCTGGCTGCCGGGAAGCCCTTGCCGCGCGCCATTGAGGCGGGGCATTTGCACTCCATGATCCTCTGGGGCCCCCCAGGCACCGGCAAGACTACGCTTGCAGAAGTGATTGCCCGATATGCCAACGCGGACGTTGAGCGTATCTCAGCGGTGACGTCCGGCGTGAAGGAGATCCGTGAGGCTATCGAGCGTGCGCGTCAGAACCGCAACGCCGGACGCCGCACCATTCTTTTTGTCGACGAAGTCCATCGCTTCAACAAGAGCCAGCAGGATGCCTTCCTGCCGCATATTGAAGACGGCACGATCTTCTTCATTGGGGCGACCACCGAAAACCCGTCGTTTGAGCTGAACTCGGCGCTGCTTTCCCGTGCGCGCGTTTATCTGCTCAAATCGCTGACGACCGAGGATATCGAAAAGGTTCTCACTCAGGCGATGGACGACAAATCGCGCGGCTACGGCGGACAGGATATCGTTCTGCCTGACGAGACGCGTCGTGCGATTGCCGAGCTGGTTAACGGCGATGCGCGTCGGGCGCTGAACACGCTGGAAATGATGGCCGACATGGCCGAGGTCGACGATGCCGGCAAGCGGGTGCTAAAACCGGAACTGCTCACCGAAATTGCCGGGGAACGCAGCGCGCGTTTCGATAATAAAGGTGACCGTTTTTACGATTTGATTTCGGCGCTGCATAAGTCCGTGCGCGGCAGCGCGCCGGATGCGGCGCTGTACTGGTATGCGCGTATTATTACTGCGGGTGGCGATCCGCTATACATCGCGCGCCGCTGTCTGGCGATTGCCTCAGAAGATGTCGGCAATGCCGACCCGCGTGCCATGCAGGTCGCGCTGTCGGCCTGGGACTGTTTCACCCGGGTTGGACCCGCAGAAGGTGAGCGCGCCATTGCGCAGGCGATTGTTTATCTGGCCTGTGCGCCGAAAAGCAATGCCGTCTATACCGCGTTTAAGGCCGCGATGTCTGACGCACGCGAACGCCCGGACTACGATGTACCGGTTCATCTGCGTAATGCGCCGACCAAACTGATGAAAGAGATGGGGTATGGGCAGGAATACCGCTACGCTCATGATGAACCCAATGCCTACGCTGCCGGGGAGGAATATTTCCCGCAGGAGATGGCACAAACGCGCTATTATCACCCCACAAACAGAGGTCTTGAAGGCAAGATTGGTGAAAAGCTCACCTGGCTCGCCGGACAGGATCAAAATAGCCCTATAAAACGCTACCGTTAGTTCAATCGTTGCGGTAATGTTGGCAATTGTATCCTTGTGGCCGCAGGCTGTGGTCACATTTCCTATTTTAATTCGATAAGCACAGGATAAGCATGCTCGATCCCAATCTGCTGCGTAATGAGCCAGACGCAGTCGCTGAAAAACTGGCACGCCGGGGCTTTAAGCTGGATGTAGATAAGCTGCGCGCTCTTGAAGAGCGTCGTAAAGTACTGCAGGTACAAACTGAAAATCTGCAGGCAGAGCGTAACTCTCGATCGAAATCCATCGGCCAGGCGAAAGCGCGCGGGGAAGATATTGAGCCATTACGCCTGGAAGTGAACAAGCTGGGTGAAGAACTGGATCAGGCGAAAGCTGAACTGGATGTTCTTCAGGCCGAAATTCGTGATATTGCCCTGGCTATCCCGAATATTCCTGACGACAGCGTGCCTGTCGGTAAAGATGAAAACGACAACGTTGAAGTGAAACGCTGGGGTACGCCTCGTGAGTTTGACTTCGAGGTGCGCGATCACGTGACGCTGGGCGAAATGCACGCGGGCCTGGATTTTGCGGCAGCGGTTAAGCTGACCGGCTCTCGCTTCGTGGTAATGAAAGGCCAGATTGCCCATCTGCACCGCGCGCTGGCGCAGTTCATGCTGGATCTGCACACCGAGCAGCATGGCTACAGCGAAACCTACGTGCCGTATCTGGTCAACCACGATACGCTGTACGGTACGGGCCAGCTGCCGAAATTTGCCGGCGACCTGTTCCATACCCGTCCGCTGGACGAGGAAGCTGACAGCAGCAACTACGCGCTGATCCCAACCGCGGAAGTGCCGCTGACTAACCTCGTGCGTGATGAGATCATCGACGAAGACGACCTGCCAATCAAACTGACGGCGCACTCTCCGTGCTTCCGTTCTGAAGCAGGATCTTACGGTCGCGACACGCGCGGTCTGATCCGTATGCACCAGTTCGACAAAGTTGAGATGGTGCAGATCGTCCGTCCTGAAGAATCCATGGACGCGCTGGAAGAGATGACCGGCCACGCGGAGAAAGTGCTGGAGCTGCTGGGTCTGCCGTACCGTCGTATGGCGCTGTGCACCGGTGATATGGGCTTTGGTGCCTGCAAAACCTTCGATCTGGAAGTGTGGGTACCTGCGCAGAATACTTACCGTGAAATCTCCTCCTGCTCTAACGTCTGGGATTTCCAGGCGCGCCGCATGCAGGCACGTTGCCGCAGCAAATCTGACAAGAAAACCCGTCTGGTGCATACCCTGAACGGTTCTGGCCTGGCTGTGGGCCGTACCCTGGTTGCCGTGCTGGAAAACTACCAGCAGGCAGACGGTCGTATCGAGATCCCTGAAGTGCTGCGTCCATACATGAAAGGCCAGCAGTACATCGGCTAATAATTTGTCTTAAAACAAAAAAGCGCCTCAGGGCGCTTTTTTTATGCCTTTGGTTTGATACGACGCAATAACCTCTCCCTCTAAAGTAGTAATACTCCTTCGAATGAAAGCCAGCATAAAAAGCTGATAACGATAATATTCGTTATATATAAAACTACATAGCGGTTTGCGCCGCCTCTCTTTTCTTTGTGAGCAACCAAAGTGAGTCTCTATGAAAATCAACGCGCCTGAAGCATTAATGGCTGCCGAGGTCACTCGCCGTGGGTTGATGAAAACCACGGCAATAGGCGGCCTGGCCGTAGCCAGTAGTGCCTTCACGCTCCCTTTTACCCGACTGGCGTCGGCGGCAGATGCTCTGTCTCCGGCCACTTCGCCGGAAAAAGTGGTGTGGAGTGCCTGTACCGTTAACTGCGGTAGCCGTTGTCCGCTGCGTATGCATGTGGTGGATGGCGAAATTAAATATGTCGAAACCGACAATACCGGGGACGATAACTACGAAGGGTTACATCAGGTTCGTGCGTGTTTGCGTGGTCGCTCCATGCGTCGCCGCGTCTATAATCCGGACCGCCTGAAATATCCGATGAAGCGTGTCGGTAAGCGTGGGGAAGGGAAGTTCGAGCGGATTAGCTGGGATGAGGCCTACGACATCATCGCCACCAATATGCAGCGCCTTATTAAAGAGTACGGCAACGAATCCATCTACCTGAACTACGGTACCGGGACGCTCGGCGGCACGCTGACCCGTTCCTGGCCGCCGGGAAAAACGCTGGTGGCGCGCCTGATGAACTGCTGCGGCGGTTATCTCAATCACTATGGCGACTACTCCTCGGCGCAGATCGCAGCGGGACTGAACTACACCTACGGCGGCTGGGCGGACGGCAACAGCCCGTCAGATATCGAAAACAGCAAGCTGGTCGTGCTGTTTGGTAACAACCCAGGGGAAACCCGCATGAGCGGTGGCGGGGTAACCTACTACCTCGAACAGGCGCGCGCCAAATCCAATGCCCGCATGATCATCATCGATCCGCGCTATACCGACACCGGTGCCGGACGTGAAGACGAGTGGATCCCAATACGTCCGGGTACCGATGCGGCCCTGGTCTCAGCGCTGGCGTGGGTGATGATCACCGAGAACCTCGTCGATCAGCCTTTCCTGGATAAATACTGCGTCGGCTATGACGAGAAAACCCTGCCAGCCAGCGCACCGGCAAACGGACATTACAAAGCCTACATTCTCGGTCAGGGTAGCGATGGCGTGGCAAAAACGCCGGAGTGGGCGTCCACCATCACCGGCATCCCGGCAGAGCGTATCGTTCAGCTGGCGCGTGAGATTGGCTCAGCCAAACCAGCCTACATTAGCCAGGGCTGGGGTCCGCAGCGTCATGCGAACGGTGAAATTGCGACCCGTGCCATTTCCATGCTCTCCATTCTGACCGGCAACGTCGGTATTCACGGCGGTAACACCGGCGCGCGTGAAGGCTCATATGAAGTGCCGTTTGAACGTATGCCAACGCTGGATAACCCGGTTCAGACCAGCATCTCCATGTTTATGTGGACCGATGCGATTGAACGTGGCCCGGAAATGACCGCCCTGCGCGACGGCGTGCGCGGTAAGGACAAGCTGGACGTGCCGATCAAGATGATCTGGAACTACGCCGGCAACTGTCTCATCAACCAGCACTCTGAAATCAACCGCACCCATGAAATCCTGCAGGACGACAAGAAGTGCGAGATGATTGTGGTGATCGATTGTCACATGACCTCCTCGGCAAAATATGCCGATATCCTGCTGCCGGACTGCACCGCCTCTGAGCAGATGGATTTCGCGCTGGACGCCTCCTGCGGCAACATGTCCTACGTGATCTTTACCGACCAGGCGATTAAACCGCGCTTCGAGTGCAAAACCATTTATGAGATGACCTCTGAGCTGGCGAAACGTCTAGGCGTTGAGCAGCAGTTCACCGAGGGGCGTACTCAGGAAGGGTGGATGCGCCATCTGCATGAACTCTCCCGTAAGGCAATTCCTGACCTCCCTGACTTTGATACCTTCCGCAAGCAGGGGATGTACAAACAGCGCGATCCGGAAGGACACCACGTGGCGTACAAAGCGTTCCGTGAAGATCCGCAGGCGAACCCGCTGACCACGCCGTCGGGCAAAATCGAAATCTATTCCGAAGCGCTGGCAAAAATTGCCTCCACCTGGGAGCTGCCGGAAGGGGATGTTATCGATCCGCTGCCGATCTACACGCCGGGCTTTGAAAACTATAACGATCCGCTGACGGCGAAATTCCCGCTGCAGCTGACCGGCTTCCACTATAAAGCGCGTGTTCACTCTACCTACGGTAACGTCGACGTGCTGAAGGCCGCCTGCCGCCAGGAGATGTGGATTAACCCGATGGACGCGAAAGCGCGCGGCATCAGCAATGGCGATCGCGTGCGCATCTTCAACGGTCGCGGCGAAGTGCATATTGAAGCCAAAGTCACCCCACGCATGATGCCCGGCGTGGTGGCGTTAGGGGAAGGGGCCTGGTACAGCCCGGATGCCAACCGCATCGACCAGGCAGGCAGTATTAACGTACTGACCACACAGCGTCCGTCGCCGCTGGCGAAGGGTAACCCATCCCACACTAACCTTGTCCAGGTTGAAAAGGTTTAAGGAGTAACCGATGACAACTCAGTATGGATTTTTTATTGATTCCAGCCGTTGTACCGGGTGCAAAACCTGCGAGCTGGCCTGCAAAGATTACAAAGACCTGACGCCGGACGTGAGCTTCCGTCGCATCTACGAATACGCCGGGGGCGACTGGCAGGAAGATAACGGCGTCTGGCATCAGAACGTCTTTGCGTATTACCTGTCAATTGCCTGTAACCACTGTGAAGATCCCGCTTGTACAAAAGTCTGCCCGAGCGGGGCGATGCACAAGCGAGAAGACGGTTTTGTGGTGGTGGATGAAGATGTCTGCATTGGCTGTCGCTACTGCCATATGGCCTGTCCGTACGGCGCGCCGCAGTACAACGCCGCTAAAGGCCACATGACCAAATGCGACGGTTGCCACACCCGCGTAGCGGATGGCAAAAAGCCAATCTGCGTCGAGTCCTGTCCGCTGCGCGCGCTGGACTTCGGTCCTATTGAAGAGCTGCGTCAAAAACACGGTCAGCTTGCCGCCGTGGCACCGCTGCCGTCTGCGCACTTCACGAAGCCGAGTATTGTGATTAAACCTAACGCCAACAGCCGTCCTACAGGTGACACCACCGGCTACCTGGCAAATCCGAAGGAGGTGTGAGATGGGAAGTGGATGGCATGAATGGCCGCTGATGATCTTCACGGTCTTTGGTCAGTGCGTAGCGGGCGGCTTCATTGTGCTCGCGCTGGCGTTGTTGAAAGGTCGTCTCAACGCTGAACAGCAGCAGCGCCTGGTGTTGAGTATGTTTGGCCTGTGGGTGCTGATGGGGATCGGCTTTATCGCCTCTACGCTGCACCTGGGTTCGCCGATGCGCGCGTTTAACTCCCTGAACCGCATGGGGGCCTCATCCCTCAGTAACGAGATCGCCAGTGGCGCAATTTTCTTTGCCGTCGGTGGGCTGGGCTGGCTGCTGGCCGCTATGAAGAAGTTGCCTGCGGGTCTGCGCAGCCTGTGGCTGATTGTGACCATGGTGCTGGGCGTGGTGTTCGTGTGGATGATGGTGCGTGTCTATAACACCATCGATACCGTCCCCACCTGGTACAGCGTCTGGACGCCAATGAGCTTCTTCCTGACGATGTTTATTGGCGGGCCGCTGCTGGGCTACCTGCTGCTGCGCGTGGCGGGTGTCGACGGATGGGCAATGCGTCTGCTGCCCGCTGTTTCGCTGCTGGCGCTGGTAGTGAGTGCGATAGTCGCCCTGATGCAGGGTTCTGAACTGGCAACCATTCACAGCTCTATTCAGCAGGCCTCTGCCCTGGTGCCGGACTACGGTGCGCTGATGGCCTGGCGTATCGTTCTGCTGGTCGCCGCGCTGGTATTCTGGATTGCCCCTCAGCTCAAAGGTTATCAGCCGGCGCTGCCGCTGCTGTCACTGGCTTTTGTGCTGGTACTGGCGGGTGAACTGATTGGTCGCGGCGTGTTCTACGGGTTGCATATGACCGTTGGTATGGCTGTCGCCAGTTAACGGTGTATTGGGTTATATCAAGCCGGGCCAGAGTGCCCGGCTTTTTCTTTTTTCGATCATGAAATTTTTCGTCTGTCGTTTTGTTTTAATTTTGCCCATTAATAAATGAAAACAGAGACATAATTAATATCTATAGCAGGCGTGGCATTAGCAGGATAAGTTTTTTAAATCGACAGGGAACATATTGTGCGAGGCGGCTAAATCAGTGGATTGACTTTGTTTTTGCCAGTGGCATGATGCGCACGAAATCTGAACTTCCTCACGGTTTTTAATCCATGACCACCTATACCCGGCCAGTGCTGCTGTTGCTCTGTGGCCTGCTTTTGTTGACCCTGGCGATCGCAGTGTTAAATACGCTCGTCCCGCTGTGGCTCGCCCATGAAAACTTACCGACCTGGCAGGTGGGTATGGTCAGCTCGTCCTTTTTTACCGGCAACCTTCTTGGAACCCTGGTGACCGGGAGCCTGATTAAGCGCTTTGGCTTTAACCGCAGCTATTATCTGGCCTCGCTGATTTTCGCCGCCGGATGTGCGGGGCTGGGCCTGATGGTCGGCTTCTGGAGCTGGATGGCATGGCGCTTTATCGCCGGTGTTGGCTGCGCGATGATTTGGGTGGTCGTTGAAAGTGCGCTGATGTGCAGCGGCACCTCCCGCAACCGCGGACGCCTGCTGGCTGCCTACATGATGGTTTACTATGTCGGCACCGTGCTGGGACAACTGATGGTGAGCAAGCTGCCAACCGACCTGATGAGCGTTCTGCCGTGGGTAACGGGCATGGTGCTGGCCGCAATCCTGCCGCTGCTCTTTACCCGCATTGTGAACCAGAACAGTGAACACCAGGAAGCAACCCATGTCTGGCCCATGCTGAGGCTGCGTCAGGCGCGTCTGGGCGTTAACGGCTGCATTATCTCGGGGATTGTACTGGGCTCGCTCTATGGCCTGATGCCGCTTTATCTGAACCATCAGGGCGTCAGCGACTCCGGAATTGGCTTCTGGATGGCGGTGATGGTGAGTGCGGGTATTGTTGGACAATGGCCAATAGGCCGTCTGGCTGATCGCTTTGGCCGTCTGCTGGTGCTGCGCGTTCAGGTCTTCGTGGTGATCATGGGATGCCTCGCCATGCTCAGCAATGCCGCGATGGCACCTGCGCTGTTTATTCTTGGAGCGGCAGGTTTCACGCTTTATCCGGTCGCGATGGCGTGGGCCTGTGAGAAAGTTGAACATCACCAGCTCGTGGCAATGAACCAGGCGCTGTTACTGAGCTATACCATCGGCAGCTTATTAGGGCCGACGTTTACCGCGATGCTGATGCAAAATTATTCCGACAATTTACTGTTTATCATGATCGCCAGCGTGTCGTTTATTTATCTCTTAATGCTGCTGCGTAAAGCGGGCGAACATCCAACGCCGGTGGCACACGCCTGATTAAATAAAAGCCTGTCATCGACAGGCTTTTTTGTCCCTGTCACATATAAGACTTTTACGTATTGTTTGTTTTTCCCCCCTGGCGATAATTCAAATGAGTTCTACCACTAAAAGGCAACAATCATGTCTATACGTCGTTTTTCCACTACCGCACTTGCCGTAGTGTTGTCTTTAACGTTTGCAACGGCTCCGGTCATGGCTAATCCTGGCAACGGGAACGGCGGTGGTCACGGAAACGGTGGCGGACAAGGTAATGGCGGCAATCATGGTAACGGGAATTCTGGTAACTCCGGTAACCATGGTAATAAGCAAAATAGCGGACAGGATAACCCTGGAAAATCGGATAAGAACTTCAAAAACAGCAAAGATGTCGGTAATGACGTTGATGCTCGCGTGAGCTTCGATCATGTCCGTCATCTGGCCGTGAATTACGGCTTAACGGGCTATAAGTCACTGCCCCCGGGGATCGCAAAAAACCTGGCGCGCGGTAAACCACTGCCTCCGGGTATTGCGAAGAAGGCCGTTCCGGCCTCAATGCTGGACCAGCTTCCTTCCTATCCCGGCTACGAATGGCGCGTAGTGGGTGACGACCTGGTCTTAATTGCGCTGAGTACTGCGATTGTGACTTCCGTTATTAACGGCGTCTTTAAATAGAATAAAAAAGGCCCGGTTCTCACCAGGCCTTTTCTTTAATACATCACTTTGTGACCGTACTGTTCAAGAATACCTTTGACGCGTTCCATCGTCTCTTTTTTCGGCGGCTTCACGCCATCAAGCTTGTACTCTTCACCCATGGCCACCCATTTATGTTTACCCAGCTCGTGATAGGGCAGAAGCTCGATTTTCTCGACGTTCCCCATGTCGCGGGTAAATTCTCCCAGGCGGTGCGCGGAGTCGTCGTCATCTGACCAGCCAGGAACAACCACGTAGCGGATCCAGGTTTTGATGCCCTTGTCGGCAATATATTTGGCAAACTCCAGCGTGCGGTGGTTGGAGACGCCCACCAGATTCTGGTGGATCTCATCATTCATCTGTTTGAGATCGAGCATCACCAGATCGGTCACTTCGAGCAGTTCATCAATCACCGGATCGTAGCGACGTACAAAGCCGTTGGTGTCGAGGCAGGTATGAATGCCTTCTTTATGGCAGGCGCGGAACCAGTCGCGGACAAACTCAGCCTGAAGAATGGCTTCACCGCCGGACGCGGTCACACCGCCGCCGGAGGCGTTCATAAAGTGGCGATAGGTCACCACCTCTTTCATCAGATCGTCGACGGTGACTTCTTTACCGCCGTGCGTGTCCCAGGTGTCGCGGTTATGGCAGTACAGGCAGCGCATCAGGCAGCCCTGGAAAAAGGTGATAAAGCGGATACCCGGGCCATCGACGGTGCCACAGGATTCAAAGGAGTGAATACGACCAATAGTTGACATTGCGGTGATATCTCCATCATCGGCCCGTCCGGGGCCTGTGTATGCACAGCTCAAAGCCGGCTGTGTTAAGTCTGTTTTGGCTGTTATCCATTCAGTATAGATAGCGGACAAAAGAGACTGAGGTGGAGAGGGTGCTAAAAAGGCCCCACTGATGTGGAGCCTTTATTGTACGCTTGTTAACGCGTGATTTCAGTCAATTCCACTTACATGGACTGAGTGAAAGTACGGGTGATAACGTCCTGCTGCTGTTCTTTAGTCAGGGAGTTAAAACGTACTGCGTAGCCAGATACGCGGATGGTCAGCTGAGGATATTTCTCAGGATGTTCCATCGCGTCGAGCAGCATTTCACGGTTCATGACGTTCACGTTCAGGTGCTGACCACCTTCGATGGACGCTTCGTGGTGGAAGTAACCATCCATCAGACCCGCGAGGTTAGTTTTACGCACTTCGTCGTCTTTACCCAGCGCATTTGGCACGATAGAGAAGGTGTAAGAGATACCATCTTTCGCGTAAGCAAACGGCAGTTTAGCGACAGAAGTCAGAGAGGCAACCGCACCTTTCTGGTCACGACCGTGCATTGGGTTTGCACCTGGGCCGAATGGCGCGCCAGCACGACGACCGTCTGGGGTGTTACCGGTTTTCTTACCATACACAACGTTAGAGGTGATGGTCAGAACAGACTGAGTCGGGATAGCGTTACGGTAGGTAGTCAGTTTCTGAATTTTCTTCATGAAACGTTCTACCAGGTCAACCGCCATGTCATCAACGCGAGAATCGTTGTTACCAAACTGCGGATATTCGCCTTCGATTTCGAAGTCGATAGCCAGACCGTCTTCGTCACGAATTGGTTTAACTTTCGCATATTTGATTGCAGACAGGGAGTCAGCAGCAACGGACAGACCTGCGATACCACACGCCATGGTGCGGATAACGTCACGGTCGTGCAGCGCCATCAAAGAGGCTTCGTAGCTGTACTTGTCGTGCATGTAGTGGATAACGTTCAGCGCAGTGACGTACTGTTTCGCCAGCCAGTCCATGAAGTGGTCCATGCGTTCCATGACTTCGTCATAGTTCAGCACATCGCCTTTGATCGGCTCAGACTTAGGACCAACCTGCATTTTCAGTTTTTCATCAACGCCGCCGTTGATTGCGTACAGCATGGTTTTCGCCAGGTTTGCACGCGCACCGAAGAACTGCATTTGCTTACCAACAACCATTGGGCTTACGCAGCAAGCGATAGCGTAATCGTCGTTGTTGAAGTCCGGACGCATCAGGTCATCGTTCTCGTACTGCAGAGAAGAGGTGTCGATGGACACTTTAGCGGCGAATTTCTTGAAGTTCAGAGGCAGTTTTTCAGACCACAGAACGGTGATGTTCGGCTCCGGAGAAGGACCCATGGTGTACAGGGTGTTCAGGAAGCGGAAGCTGTTTTTGGTCACCAGAGTACGGCCGTCAACGCCCATACCGCCGATGGATTCAGTTGCCCAGATTGGGTCACCGGAGAACAGCTCATCGTATTCAGGGGTACGCAGGAAGCGAACCATACGCAGTTTCATGACCAGGTGGTCAATCATTTCCTGAGCGTCTTGCTCGGTGATTTTGCCTGCTTTCAGGTCACGTTCGATATAGGCATCCAGGAAGGTGGATACGCGACCGAAGGACATTGCTGCGCCGTTCTGAGATTTAACTGCAGCCAGGTAGCCGAAGTAGGTCCACTGGATAGCTTCCTGAGCGTTGGTAGCAGGACCAGAGATATCGCAGCCGTATTTAGCCGCCATCTCTTTGATCTGACCCAGCGCGCGGTGCTGTTCAGCGATTTCTTCACGCAGACGGATAGTCGCTTCCAGGTTTACGCCGTTTTCCAGATCGGACTGCAGGGAAACAAACTGCGCGTACTTGTCTTTCATCAGGAAGTCGATACCGTACAGCGCAACGCGACGGTAGTCACCGATGATACGGCCACGGCCATATGCATCTGGCAGACCCGTCAGAACGCCAGATTTACGGCAGTTCAGAATGTCTTTGGTGTAAACATCGAATACGCCCTGGTTGTGGGTTTTGCGGTATTCGGTGAAGATTTTTTTCAGCATTGGGTCCAGCTCGCGGTTATACGCTTTGCAGGAACCTTCAACCATTTTAATACCACCGAACGGGATGATTGCGCGTTTCAGTGGTGCTTCAGTCTGCAGACCAACGATTTTCTCAAGGGCTTTGTTGATATAGCCAGCATCGTGAGAAGTGATGGTGGAAGCAACGGAGGTGTCAAAATCAACTGGCGCGTGAGTGCGGTTTTCCAGTTTAACGCCTTCCATTACGCTGTCCCACAGCTTGGTGGTCGCGTCAGTTGCACCAGCCAGGAAGGATTCGTCACCTTCATACGGGGTATAGTTTTTCTGAATGAAGTCACGTACGTTTACTTCATTCTGCCAGTCACCTTTCGCAAAACCTTCCCAGGCTGTGGCTAACTTTTCATTAAGCTCGGACATGTAACACCTACCTTCTTAAGTGGATTTTTTATTTACTGCCTGAGAAAACCATCAATGATGATCGTCGCCACGCAGGTAAATGACCCAGTATGTCAACCCAACTAACAGACCCCCACCGATAATGTTCCCAATAGTGACAGGGATCAGGTTATCAGTAATGAAATTCATAATAGTCAGGTGAGAGAAACTTTCCGGGGATGAACCAACTGCGGTCCAGAACTCCGGGCTCGCAAAGTCGCGGATAACAATGCCCATTGGGATCATGAACATATTCGCGATACTGTGCTCAAAGCCGCTGGCAACGAACATCGCAACCGGCAGAACCATAATTAAGGCTTTGTCCATCAGGCTACGACCCGAGTAGCTCATCCATACAGCCAGGCAGACCATCAGGTTCGCGAGGATGCCGAGAGCAACGGCTTCGATAAATGTGTGGTGCATTTTGTGGTCGGCAGTTTGCAGGACGTTAAGGCCCCAGCCACCGTTGGCGGTCATGTACTCGCCAGAAAGCCACATCAACAAAACAAAGAGCAGACAGCCAACCAGGTTACCCACGTAAACATTAAGCCAGTTACGTGCCAGCTGACCCCAGGTAATTCTTCCGCTCGCCTTTGCCACGACAATCAGCACCGTTGAGGTGAAGAGGTCGGCGCCGCAAATAACGCAAAGAATCAGACCCAGTGAGAAACAAATGCCGCCAATCAGTTTGGCCATGCCGAAAGGCATTCCGGCAGTACCGGTAGTGGCGGTGATGTAGAAGACGAAAGCGATAGAGATGAACACACCAGCCGTGATCGCCAGATAGAACGTCTTCATCGGGTGTTTCGTTGCTTTATAGACACCTGCTTCTTCGGCAACTTTGGCCATCGCAGCAGGGAGTAAAAGATCAAAAGGGTTGTCAGCTTTCACACTAACTCTCTCTTTATTAAGTCGGCGACGAGATACTAACAAAGCATTATAGAAGAGAAATTGATATAGATCATATCTCGCCTGGCTTATAGGCCCGCAATGTGTATGGATTTACAGCAAATGCGGAGTAAGTATTTGATTATCCGTATAAAAATAAATTTTAAAAGTTATGAAAAGAGTTGAATTTTTTCGTTCGGCCACCTCTTTATCAGTTAATTAATATGGAGTATTAACCATAAAAAGTAACAGTAAAGCCCAGATCAATATTATTATATTTACCCGTGTTTAACTTTATTATTACAATCAACAATCATTGCCGAAGGAAATAAAAAAAGGGGCAATGAAATTGCCCCGTAATATAGCCCAGACGATTGAATACGCCTACTGCTGGTAATGTTATGTGCGCTTATTTTGACCAGTAAGCGGCTTTTGCTTTCTGCAGCTTTTCGTAGGCCTTCAGCAGTGACTGATGCGCCGGGAAGGCTTTCAGATCGCTATCAACGGCCTGCAGGCCATAGAACGGCGCTTCGCCGCTCAGGGCTGCGCTGGCTGCTTCAACGGCCTCAGCGCCGTACATACGCACGAAAGCATTCAGATATTGCAGCGGTTCGCGATCCTCTTCCTGTGCAAGCAGCAGCAGGGTTTGCAGGCAGCGGTAATAGTTGGTGCGCTCGGCAGAGAAGACCGACTGGTTGAACTCCATGGTCCACTCGGTCCAGGCCAGGGCCTGATCCAGATCGCCGCCCGCCAGGGCCAGCATCGCTTTCAACTCACCGATGCGCAGGGTGTACCAGCCGTTGTCTTTACCGGTCGCCAGGCCCAGGAGTTCGCGTACGCGGGTGAAATCATCATGGCCTTCTTCGTCCAGCTGGGCGATCAGGTTCAGATAATCCTCTTTCTCCCATTCGCTGCCTGGCAGAGCCAGCAGCGTTTCACGCAGATGCGCGCCCATGCTGTTGTTCGCCAGCCACAGGTCCTCCGCCGGATAGATATCAGACATGCCAGGCACGATGATGCGGCACGCGTAAACGCCCAGGTGCTCGTAATCGGCAATGTACACTTCCTGGTCTTCCGCGTTAAAGATCGCCATCAGCGTCGCGAACTCTTCTTCCGTGGTACCGGCAAAGCTCCAGTCCACGAACGGATAGTCCGCGTCCTGCTTGAACATATCCCAGGAAATTAAGCCGCTGGAATCGATGAAGTGGGTTTCGAGGTTGGTATGCTCGGCCACTTCTTCATCGTCAAACGTTGGCGGCGTAAACACGTCGAGATCTTTCAGGCTACGGCCCTGCAGCAGTTCGGTAACGGTACGCTCCAGCGCCACGCCGAAGTCCGGGTGCGCGCCGAAGGAGGCGAAGCAGGTGCCGTTGGTCGGGTTAAACAGCACGACGCAGATCACCGGATACTTGCCGCCCAGCGAGCCGTCATACGCAAAGATTGGGAAACCTTCTGCTTCCAGCTTGGCGATGGATTCCACCACGCCCGGGTAGCGCGCCAGCACCTCTGCCGGAATTTCAGGCAGGCTGATGGATTCGGCAATAATGCGGTTTTTGATATGACGCTCGAAGACTTCAGACAGCCCCTGCACGCGCGCTTCATTGCGGGTGTTACCGGCGGACATGCCGTTAGACACATACAGGTTGCCGACGATGTTCATCGGGATATAGACGGTCTGCTCGTCAGACTGACGGGTAAACGGCAGGGCACAAATACCGCGATCGTCGTTACCGGACTGCAGATCGATCAGCATGCTGGCGGTCAGTTCGTTTTCCGGATCGTAGAAGGCACGCAGGCGCGCGTCGAGAATTCCTTCCGGTAGTTCATCGTCTTCGGTCAGCGGGAACCATTTTTCGTTCGGATAGTGAACGAACGGGCCGTTGGCGATGGTTTCGCCCAGCCAGAAGTCAGCGAAGAAATAGTTGGTGGACAGACGCTCAAAATACTCACCCAGCGCGGAGGCCAGTGCCGCTTTTTTTGTCGCGCCTTTACCGTTGGTAAAGCACAGGGCACAGTCTTTATCGCGAATATGCACAGACCAGACATGAGGCACCGGATTGAGCCAGGAGGCTTCTTCGATGTTAAAACCCAGGTCGGTCAGTTTCTGCTGGAAGCGAGCGATGGAATCTTCCAGAGCGGCGTCTTTGCCGGGGATAAACGTTTGAGTCATGGCGTTCACTTTTATCGTACGTAAAGCGCGCAATGATACGGGTTTTGCGTGACGGGTGCTATCTCCGGCGAAAATAAAAGACTGGGCTATGCTTATTGTCAGTAACTCACTGTTAAGGCATAGAAAAATGAAAGCATTCGATCTCCAGCGGATGGCGTTTGATAAAGTCCCCCCTGAATTTTTAGGCGAAGTGGCGCTGCGTAGTCTGTATACCTTCGTTCTGGTCTTCCTGTTTCTTAAAATCACCGGTCGTCGCGGCGTGCGGCAGATGTCGCTTTTTGAAGTATTGATCATCCTGACGCTGGGTTCCGCGGCGGGGGATGTCGCCTTCTATGATGATGTGCCGATGGTGCCGGTATTTATCGTTTTTGTCACACTGGCGCTGCTTTACCGCCTTGTCATGTGGCTGATGTCGAAAAGTGAAAAGCTGGAAGATCTGCTTGAAGGGAAGCCGGTCGTTATCGTCGAGGACGGTCAGCTGGCCTGGGAAAATGTGCAAAGCGCCAATATGACCGAGTTTGAGTTTTTTATGGAGCTACGCCTCAACAGCGTGGAACAGCTCGGGCAGGTGCGTCTGGCGATCATGGAGACCAACGGGCAGATCAGCGTCTATTACTATTCTGACGATGAGGTGAGGCCGGGACTGTGCATCCTGCCGGATATGCTGGTCGAGCGTTTCAGAACCGTACCTGAGTCAGGCGAGTATGCCTGCGTGAGATGTAGCCATGTCGTCGCGATGCAGCCGGGGGATCGTCAATTATGCCCCCGCTGTGCAAATCCGGAATGGACGAAGGTTAGCCGGGCTAAACGCATCACCTGACAGCCATTTTGTCGGTTTTGTCCTGGCGAGGCGGCAGATTGTTTTGTGTGACGCGGGGCACATTTCACGGGTCATAAGTTTTAGACATTGCGGCGCGTGTCACTGAATGATAAAACCGATATCCACAGTTATAACTTATGGCTTTTAGCGTGGTGAGGGGAAATGGCTCAAGTCTTTAATTTCAGTTCAGGTCCGGCAATGTTACCGGCAGACGTGCTTAAACAGGCTCAACAGGAACTTTGTGACTGGAACGGTCTGGGAACGTCGGTGATGGAAATCAGCCACCGGGGTAAAGAGTTTATTCAGGTGGCGGAAGAGGCAGAAAAGGATTTTCGCGATCTGCTGAATATTCCCTCGAACTACAAAGTATTGTTCAGTCACGGCGGCGGGCGCGGCCAGTTTGCAGGCGTACCGCTAAACATCCTGGGCGATAAAACGACGGCAGACTACGTTGACGCAGGCTACTGGGCGGCCAGTGCGGTGAAAGAAGCGCACAAATACTGCACGCCGAATGTGATTGACGCCAAAGTGACCGTTGACGGCCTGCGCGCCGTGAAGCCAATGAGCGAATGGCAGCTTTCTGATAACGCAGCGTATTTGCACTACTGCCCGAACGAAACCATTGACGGGATTGCCATCGACGAGACGCCGAACTTCGGTAAAGACGTCGTGGTTGCCGCTGACTTCTCCTCCACCATTCTGTCTGCGCCAATTGACGTCAGCCGTTATGGCGTGATCTACGCGGGCGCGCAGAAAAATATCGGCCCTGCAGGCCTGACGATTGTTATCGTGCGTGAAGACCTGCTGGGTAAAGCACATACATCCTGCCCGTCGATTCTTGATTACACCGTGCTGAACGACAACGATTCTATGTTCAACACCCCACCGACGTTTGCCTGGTACCTCTCCGGCCTGGTCTTCAAATGGCTGAAGCAAAACGGCGGCGTGGCGCAGATGGACAAAGTGAATCAACAGAAAGCCGAACTGCTGTATGGCGTGATCGACAAGAGCGATTTCTACCGCAACGACGTGGCGAAAGCTAACCGTTCCCGCATGAACGTGCCGTTCCAGCTGGCGGACAGCAACCTGGATAAAGTGTTCCTGGAAGAGTCCTTCGCGGCCGGCCTGCACGCGCTGAAAGGTCACCGTGTCGTGGGCGGCATGCGTGCCTCCATCTATAACGCGATGCCGCTGGAAGGCGTTAAAGCGCTGACCGATTTCATGATCGACTTCGAACGTCGCCACGGTTAATTGCGCTGTTTTCACCCCCGTAGCCCTGCTGCGGGGTTTTTATTATGTTGAGTTGAGAGTTAAGTTTTCATGGAATCCCTGACGTTACAACCTATCGCGCGGGTAGATGGCACCATTAATCTGCCTGGTTCAAAAAGTGTCTCGAACCGCGCTCTGCTGCTGGCAGCACTGGCAAACGGCACCACCGTCCTTACAAACCTGCTGGACAGCGATGACGTGCGCCATATGCTCAATGCGCTGAAAGCGTTGGGCGTTCATTACACTCTCTCCGACGATCGTACCCGCTGCGAAGTGACCGGCAACGGCGGCGCGCTGCAGACGGGTGAAGAGCTTGAGCTGTTTCTGGGCAACGCGGGTACCGCGATGCGTCCGCTGGCGGCGGCCCTGTGTCTTGGGCGCAACAACATTGTGCTGACCGGCGAGCCGCGCATGAAAGAGCGTCCGATTGGCCATCTGGTGGATGCCCTGCGTCAGGGCGGCGCGCAGGTCGAGTATCTGGAGCAGGAAAATTATCCGCCACTGCGTCTGCGCGGGGGCTTTACCGGCGGTCACGTCGAGGTGGACGGCAGCGTCTCCAGCCAGTTCCTGACCGCGCTGCTGATGACCGCACCGCTGGCTCCGCAGGATACGGTTATCACGATTAAAGGCGAGCTGGTCTCCAAACCGTATATCGATATCACGCTGCACCTGATGAAAACCTTCGGCGTTGAGGTGGAAAACCAGTCTTATCAGCGTTTTGTCGTGCGTGGGGCGCAGCAGTATCAGTCTCCGGGCAGCTATCTTGTTGAAGGCGACGCCTCGTCGGCATCTTACTTCCTGGCTGCAGGCGCGATCAAAGGCGGTACCGTGAAGGTGACCGGTATTGGTCGCAACAGCGTGCAGGGTGACATTCGTTTTGCGGACGTGCTGGAAAAAATGGGCGCGGTTGTGACCTGGGGTGATGACTTCATTTCCTGTACTCACGGCGAGCTGAAGGCCATCGACATGGACATGAACCATATTCCGGATGCGGCGATGACCATTGCCACGGCGGCGCTGTTTGCAAAAGGCACCACCACGCTGCGTAACATCTACAACTGGCGCGTAAAAGAGACTGACCGTCTGTTTGCGATGGCGACCGAACTGCGTAAGGTCGGTGCTGAGGTGGAAGAGGGCGAAGACTACATTCGCGTCACGCCTCCTGCAAAACTGCAGGTTGCCGAGATCGGCACCTACAACGATCACCGTATGGCGATGTGCTTCTCGCTGGTGGCACTGTCCGACACGCCTGTGACCATTCTCGATCCGAAATGTACGGCGAAAACGTTCCCGGACTACTTTGAACAGCTGGCACGCATTAGCACGCTGGCCTGATGACGCTTGCCGCATCACCTGATGCGGCATTTCCTTACGCTTCCTGACGAACACTTCCGTTCATTTCTTCTACACTCTGCTTCAATCAATCCGTAATTTGCACGCAAAGGTAACAGTTGCGCACGTTGACGCGTATAATGCGCGGCGTTCATGTAAACGGTATGCCTTATTTAAGGAGAAAAAGATGACGGCAATTGCCCCGGTAATCACCATTGACGGGCCTAGTGGCGCAGGGAAAGGGACTCTGTGCAAAGCGATGGCGGAAGCATTGCAATGGCATCTTTTAGATTCGGGAGCAATCTATCGCGTGCTGGCTCTGGCTGCGCTGCATCACCATGTGGACGTGGCGTCAGAAGAAGCGCTGGTTCCGCTGGCTGCGCATCTTGATGTGCGTTTCGTGTCGACCAATGGCAACCTGGAAGTCATCCTTGAAGGGGAAGACGTGAGCGGGGAAATCCGTACTCAGGAAGTGGCGAATGCGGCCTCTCAGGTAGCGGCCTTCCCGCGCGTTCGTGAGGCGCTGTTACGTCGTCAGCGCGCGTTCCGTGAAGCACCGGGTTTGATCGCGGACGGACGCGATATGGGAACCGTGGTATTCCCTGATGCACCTGTGAAAATTTTCCTTGACGCCTCTTCGGAAGAACGCGCTCAACGCCGCATGCTTCAGTTGCAGGAAAAGGGGTTTAGTGTTAACTTTGATCGCCTTTTATCCGAGATAAAAGAGCGCGATGACCGCGATCGTAACCGCGCCGTCGCCCCACTTGTTCCAGCAGAAGATGCATTAGTTCTGGATTCAACCAGTTTAACTATTGAGCAAGTGATTGAAAAAGCGCTACAATATGCGCGCCAAAAACTGGCACTCGCGTAATCGCGACCGATTTAGCAGTACCCCCGCTGCAATGGATTGACGGCGGGTATGTGAAACAACCCCATCCGGCACGGAGCCAGGTGGACGTTAATATTAACCTGAAGATTAAACATGACTGAATCTTTTGCTCAACTGTTTGAAGAATCCTTAAAAGAAATCGAAACCCGCCCGGGTTCCATCGTTCGCGGTGTTGTTGTTGCTATCGACAAAGACGTAGTACTGGTTGACGCCGGTCTGAAATCTGAGTCCGCCATTCCGGCAGAGCAGTTCAAAAACGCCCAGGGCGAGCTGGAAATCCAGGTTGGCGACGAAGTTGACGTTGCTCTGGACGCAGTAGAAGACGGCTTCGGTGAAACCCTGCTTTCTCGTGAGAAAGCGAAACGTCACGAAGCATGGATCACGCTGGAAAAAGCTTACGAAGAAGCTGAAACTGTGGTCGGTGTTATCAACGGCAAAGTTAAAGGTGGCTTCACTGTTGAGCTGAATGGTATTCGTGCGTTCCTGCCAGGTTCTCTGGTAGACGTTCGTCCAGTTCGTGACACCCTGCACCTGGAAGGCAAAGAGCTTGAGTTCAAAGTAATCAAGCTGGACCAGAAGCGTAACAACGTTGTTGTTTCCCGTCGTGCCGTTATCGAATCCGAAAACAGCGCAGAACGCGATCAGCTGCTGGAAAACCTGCAGGAAGGCATGGAAGTCAAAGGTATCGTTAAGAACCTCACTGACTACGGCGCATTCGTTGACCTGGGCGGCGTTGATGGCCTGCTGCACATCACCGACATGGCGTGGAAACGCGTTAAGCACCCAAGCGAAATCGTGAACGTGGGCGACGAAATCACTGTTAAAGTGCTGAAGTTCGACCGCGAGCGTACTCGTGTATCCCTCGGCCTGAAACAGCTGGGCGAAGATCCATGGGTAGCTATCGCTAAGCGTTACCCAGAAGGGACTAAACTGACTGGTCGCGTAACCAACCTGACTGACTACGGCTGCTTCGTTGAAATCGAAGAAGGCGTTGAAGGTCTGGTGCACGTTTCCGAAATGGACTGGACCAACAAAAACATCCACCCATCCAAAGTTGTTAACGTTGGTGATGTAGTGGAAGTGATGGTTCTGGATATCGACGAAGAACGTCGTCGTATCTCCCTGGGCCTGAAGCAGTGCAAAAACAACCCATGGCAGCAGTTCGCGGAAACCCACAACAAGGGCGACCGTGTTGAAGGTAAAATCAAGTCTATCACTGACTTCGGTATCTTCATCGGCCTGGACGGCGGCATCGATGGCCTGGTTCACCTGTCTGACATCTCCTGGAACGTTGCAGGCGAAGAAGCAGTTCGTGAATACAAAAAAGGCGACGAAATCGCTGCAGTTGTTCTGCAGGTTGACGCAGAGCGTGAGCGTATCTCCCTGGGCGTTAAACAGCTCGCAGAAGATCCGTTCAACAACTGGGTTGCACTGAACAAGAAAGGCGCAATCGTAAACGGTAAAGTCACTGCAGTTGACGCGAAAGGCGCAACCGTAGAACTGGCTGACGGCGTTGAAGGTTACCTGCGCGCTTCTGAAGCTTCCCGTGACCGCGTTGAAGATGCCACTCTGGTTCTGAACGTAGGCGACGACGTTGAAGCTAAGTTCACCGGTGTTGACCGTAAGAACCGTGCAATCAGCCTGTCTGTTCGTGCTAAAGACGAAGCTGATGAGAAAGATGCAATCGCAACTGTTAACAAACAGGAAGATGCAAACTTCTCTAACAACGCAATGGCTGAAGCTTTCAAAGCAGCTAAAGGCGAGTAATATCAGGTTCTCAGCATCATTTGCGCTGTAACGCATTTACAGCGCGAAGGATGAGGAGCAAACTTGACAGATTACAGGATTCGTCCTGTAATCAATAACAAAGGGCGGCTACGGCCGCCCTTGTTTAATGAGCTGTTCAGCTAATTGGTTTGAAAGGAACCGGAGGAATCATGACCAAGTCAGAATTGATTGAAAGACTTGCCAGTCAGCAACCGCATATCCCTGCCAAGGCAGTGGAAGATGCCGTAAAAGAGATGCTGGAGCATATGGCCTCCACTCTTGCCCAGGGCGAGCGCATTGAAATCCGCGGTTTCGGTAGTTTTTCTCTGCACTATCGTGCTCCACGTACCGGGCGTAACCCGAAAACTGGTGATAAAGTTGAGCTGGAAGGTAAGTACGTTCCACACTTTAAGCCGGGTAAAGAACTGCGCGATCGCGCCAATATTTACGGCAACTGAGTTTAGCCAGCCGGTTAAACTGGGTTCGAAAGAAAGCACCTGCGGGTGCTTTTTTTGTACCCGTCGCTTTCTTTCTGAATGTGCCCCGCATTTTCCGTTTCGTTTTCTGCAACCCGTTAAATACCTTGCTGCGCTTGCCGTAAATCGTATTTTTCACACCTGACGACCGCTCAGCCTGCTTGCATACTGCCACCCTGAAACAGGGAGGTAGCAATGGGAATTCCCGCGCTTAGCATCTGCGCCATTCTGGCGATAGTTCCGTTACTCTGGTTACCTGAACTGCCTTCCCCCAACACCGTGTGGGTAATGATGGCTGGCGGGCTAGCGCTTGCTGCATGGCAAAACAGTCGACTGAAGTATGCGGGTATGACGCTGTTATTTTGTGCCTGGGGCATTTTGGCCGCGCAGGAGAGCGTCTGGCCGATGCAGCATTTAACAACGGGGGCCGTGCAGGCTGAGATAGAGCTCACCGCGACTGATGGCGCCACTCAGCATCAGGGAAGCATTCTAAGCGTCAATGGCAAGCGCTGGTGGGCCTCTACCGGCGTAACGCTGTATGGCAATTATCTGCCGCAAAAGGCGTGTGCAGGGCAGCGCTGGAGCGTGACGCTCAGGCTCAGGCCTGCACACGGCGAACTCAACGACGGCGGTTATGATTCTCAGCGCAGCGCTTTTGCCCGACATCAAACGCTGAGCGGGCGCTTCACCCGTGCGGAGATCGTCGACGGGCGCTGCAGCCTGCGAGCGCAATATCTGATGTCGCTGCAAAACCGACTTTCAGCTTACCGATGGGGAGCGGTTATCTTGGGGCTTGGGATGGGAGAACGCCTGGAAGTATCCCATGAAATAAAAGACCTGATGCGGGAAACCGGCACGCTGCATCTGATGGCGATTTCGGGTCTGCATATCGCGCTGGCAGCCTCTCTCGTCTGGTTACTTGCTCGTGGACTCCAGTTTTTATTACCCAGCCACCGCGTCCACTGGCAAATGCCTCTCCTTGCCGGGTTGTTCTTTGCTGCTTTCTACGCCTGGCTTACCGGCCTGCAACCGCCTGCGCTGAGGACGATCATCGCCCTTGCGGTGCTTGCTCTGTTGCGGATTACTGGCCGTCAATGGTCTCCCTGGCAGGTTTGGAGCTGCTGCACCGCGGCGATACTGATTAACGATCCCCTGGCCGTACTTTCGCAGAGTCTGGTTCTGTCAGCCTTTGCCGTCGCCGCGCTGATTTTCTGGTTTCAGTGGCTGCCTCTTCCCGACTGGAATTGGACACGACGGATGCGGCCGCTACTGAACCTGATTTATCTGCAGGTCGGGATGTTGCTGCTGCTCATGCCGTTACAGGTTCTGATTTTCCATGGCTTCAGCTTCTCCTCCCTTGTCGCGAATCTCTTTGCCGTTCCCCTGGTAACGTTTGTCTCCGTCCCGCTGATCTTGCTCGGTATGCTGCTCCATTTGCTACCGCTGGCTGCGGTAGAAAGTGCCATCTGGTTTGCCGCCGATAAGTCGCTTGCGGGACTCTTCTGGCTACTGATGCGCCTGCCAGATGGCTGGCAGAATGTTGATCAACGCTGGCAAATCATGGCATTACTGCCGTGGTTGAGTATTATTGCCTGGCGTTTTCGTGCCTGGAAAACCGTTCCTGCCGTTTGTCTTGCAGGCAGCGTCTTACTGACATTTCCCCTCTGGCGAGCGGAAAAAAGCGAGAGCTGGACGCTGCATATGCTGGACGTGGGGCAGGGGCTGGCCATGGTGATTGAAAGGCAGGGAAAAGCCATTCTCTTTGATACCGGGCTCGCCTGGCCGGGCGGGGATAGCGCGCAGCGGTTAATTATTCCCTGGCTTCGCTGGCATCACCTGCGGCCAGAAGGAGTGATTCTCAGTCATGAACACCTCGACCATGCAGGAGGCCTCGCGTCGTTGCAAAAAGCATGGCCGGATATATGGGTAAGAAGTCCGTTACGCAGGACGGGGCACCGCCCTTGTTTTCGTGGGCAAAAATGGGAATGGCAGGGATTAACCTTCACCGTCCACTGGCCTCCTGAAAATTACCCGGCCCAGGGGAATAACCATTCCTGTGTGGTAAAGGTGGACGATGGGGAGCAAAGCGTTCTGCTAACAGGGGACATTGAAGTGCAGGCGGAACAGGCTATGCTTAGCCATTACTGGCGTCATCTGAGGGCCACGCTCATACAGGTCCCCCATCATGGCAGCAATACCTCGTCTTCATTGCCGCTGGTACAGCGGGTGGAAGGACAGATCGCCCTGGATTCTGCGGCCCGTTATAACGCATGGCACTTCCCGTCGGCAAAAGTCGTTCGACGTTATCGAAAAGAGGGATATATCTGGCACGATACCCCTCATTCAGGACAAATATCGGTGACATTCTCGCAACATCACTGGCAAATCCGGCGCTTGCGAGAGCAAATTTTACCACGTTGGTATCATCAGTGGTTTGGCGCGCCCGTCGATAACGGGTAGAATATGCGGCTATTTCAACAATGCTGGTTTTTTGAATGCATAACGACAAAGATCTCTCCACGTGGCAAACGTTCCGCCGACTCTGGCCGATGATTGCCCCTTTTAAAGCAGGCTTGATCGTGGCGGGTGTAGCGTTAATCCTCAACGCAGCCAGCGATACCTTTATGCTATCGCTTCTCAAACCGTTACTGGACGACGGTTTTGGTAAAACGGATCGCTCAGTGCTGCTATGGATGCCTCTGGTGGTTATCGGACTGATGATCTTACGCGGTATCACCAGCTATATCTCCAGCTACTGCATTTCCTGGGTATCCGGGAAAGTGGTGATGACCATGCGCCGTCGGCTGTTCAGTCACATGATGGGCATGCCGGTTGCGTTCTTTGACAAGCAGTCAACCGGGACGCTGCTGTCGCGGATCACCTACGACTCCGAGCAGGTTGCCTCTTCCTCTTCCAGCGCGCTGATTACGGTTGTGCGCGAGGGCGCGTCGATTATCGGCCTGTTCGTGATGATGTTCTACTACAGCTGGCAGCTGTCGCTCATCCTTATCGTTCTGGCACCTGTGGTTTCTATTGCTATCCGCGTCGTCTCAAAACGCTTCCGTAATATCAGCAAGAATATGCAGAATACGATGGGGCAGGTGACTACCAGCGCAGAGCAGATGCTGAAAGGGCATAAAGAAGTGCTGATTTTTGGTGGTCAGGACGTTGAAACCAAACGCTTTGATAAAGTGAGCAACAAAATGCGTCTGCAGGGGATGAAAATGGTCTCGGCCTCTTCTATCTCCGACCCGATTATTCAGCTGATTGCCTCACTGGCGCTGGCGTTCGTTCTGTATGCGGCAAGCTTCCCGAGCGTCATGGAGACGCTGACGGCGGGTACCATCACCGTGGTCTTCTCCTCAATGATCGCCCTGATGCGTCCGCTGAAATCACTGACAAACGTCAACGCCCAGTTCCAGCGTGGGATGGCGGCCTGTCAGACCCTGTTCAGCATTCTGGATTCCGAGCAGGAAAAAGATGAAGGCAAACGCGTCATTGAGCGCGCGAACGGCGACGTTGAGTTCCGCAATGTGACCTTTACTTATCCTGGCCGCGAAACACCGGCTCTGCGCAATATCAACCTGACCATTCCGGCGGGGAAAACCGTTGCGCTGGTAGGCCGTTCCGGCTCGGGTAAATCGACCATTGCCAGCCTGATCACCCGTTTCTACGACATTGACGAAGGTGAAATTCTGTTAGACGGTCACGATCTGCGGGAGTATACCCTGCAGTCGCTCCGTAACCAGGTGGCGCTGGTCTCCCAGAACGTGCACCTGTTCAACGATACCGTGGCAAACAATATTGCTTATGCACGCACTGAAGAGTACAGCCGCGAGCAGATTGAGAACGCCGCACGTATGGCCTACGCGATGGACTTTATCAACAAGATGGATAACGGTCTGGATACCATCATCGGCGAGAACGGTGTACTGCTCTCCGGTGGGCAGCGTCAGCGTATCGCCATTGCCCGAGCGCTGCTGCGCGACAGCCCGATCCTGATCCTGGACGAAGCGACCTCTGCGCTGGATACGGAATCTGAACGCGCGATTCAGTCGGCGCTGGATGAGCTACAAAAGAACCGCACCTCGCTGGTGATTGCGCACCGTCTGTCGACTATCGAGCAGGCTGATGAAATCGTCGTGGTTGAGGATGGGGTCATTGTTGAACGCGGAAGCCATGCTGATCTGCTGGAACACCGCGGTGTTTACGCTCAGCTTCATAAGATGCAGTTCGGCGAATGATTGCACGCATCTGGTCCGGTGAATCCCCGCTGTGGCTGCTGCTTTTGCCGCTCTCCTGGCTCTACGGCCTGGTGAGCGGCATTATCCGTCTGCTTTATCGTCTTGGGGTGAAGCGGGCCTGGCGCGCGCCGGTGCCCGTTGTGGTCGTCGGTAATCTTACGGCGGGCGGCAACGGCAAAACGCCGGTGGTGATCTGGCTGGTGGAGCAGTTGCAAAAGCGCGGTATACGCCCGGGCGTGGTATCGCGGGGATATGGTGGTAAAGCGGCGCATTACCCGCTGTTGCTGACGGCGGAAACCACGACGGCTGAAGCGGGTGATGAACCGGTATTGATTTTCCAGCGTACTGGCGCCCCTGTTGCGGTCTCCCCGGTGCGCAGCGATGCCGTCCGGGCCCTGCTTGCCGAACATGCGGTACAGATCATTATCACTGACGATGGTCTGCAGCATTATGCCCTGGCGCGAGATAAAGAGATTGTGGTCATCGACGGGGTTCGCCGTTTTGGGAACGGCTGGTGGTTACCTGCCGGACCCATGCGCGAACGCGCTTCGCGTCTGAAGTCCGTGGATGCGGTGATCGTGAACGGTGGTGAGGCGAAAACGGGTGAAATCCCGATGCACCTGCAGCCGGGTCTGGCAATCAACCTGGTGACGGGTGAACGCCGGTCGGTTTCAGAGCTTCCTTCACTGGTAGCGATGGCGGGCATTGGTCATCCGCCGCGCTTCTTCGCGACGCTGGAACAGTGTGGTGCCCGGCTGGAAAAACGCGTTCCGCTGGCCGACCATCAGGCGCTGGTGGAAGGGCAGGTAGACGCCCTGACCACACCCGGGCAGTCTCTGATCATGACCGAAAAAGATGCGGTGAAATGCCGCGCCTTTGCGAAAGATAACTGGTGGTATCTGCCGGTTGACGCCGAACTCAGCGGTGAGCAGCCGGAACATTTGCTCAAGGAACTGATTGCGTTGGTGCACTAAAGGCTTACGCGGTTCTGGTGGCGCTTTGACTGACAGGAAAACGCATGTCTTTACCGCAACTCTCGCTCTCAGCCGCACGTAATCTCCACCTTGCCGCGCAGGGGCTGCTCAAAAAGCCCCGCCGTCGCTCGCAGCCTGCCGATATTCTCTCTACCGTACAGCGCATGTCGCTACTCCAGATCGACACCATTAATATTGTGGCCCGCAGCCCTTACCTGGTGTTGTTTAGCCGCCTGGGGAGTTATCCTTCCCAGTGGCTGGATGAGGCGCTCAGCAAGGGGGAGTTGATGGAGTATTGGGCGCACGAAGCCTGCTTTCTGCCCCGCAGCGATTTTGCCCTGGTTCGCCACCGTATGCTTGCCCCTGAAAAGATGGGCTGGAAATACCGACAGGCGTGGATGCAGGAACATGCGGCTGAAATAGAGCAGCTCATCGCGCATATTCAGGAAAACGGCCCTGTACGCTCCGCCGATTTTGAACACCCGCGCAAAGGTACAAGCGGCTGGTGGGAGTGGAAGCCGCACAAGCGTCATCTCGAAGGCCTGTTTACCTCAGGCAAAGTCATGGTGATTGAGCGGCGTAATTTTCAGCGTGTCTACGACCTCACGCATCGCGTGATGCCCCACTGGGACGACGAGCGCGACCTGCTTACCCAGGAGGCGGCCGAGGCCATTATGTTAGAAAACAGCGCCCGTAGTCTGGGGATTTTTCGCTCGCAATGGCTGGCAGATTATTATCGCCTGCGCCAGCCCGCGCTGAAACCGCTGCTGGACATGTGGCAACGCGAACAGCGCGTCATTCCCGTTACCGTGGAAACGCTGGGCGAAATGTGGCTACATGCGGATCTCCTCCCGCTATTGCCTCAGGCCCTGGAGGGGAAACTGCTGGCGACCCACAGCGCGGTATTGTCGCCGTTCGACCCGGTCGTCTGGGACAGAAAACGCGCCGAGCAGCTCTTTGATTTCAGCTACCGGCTGGAATGTTATACCCCGGCCCCAAAGCGCCAGTATGGCTACTTTGTTTTACCGCTCCTGCATAAGGGGCAGCTGGTCGGGCGCATGGATGCCAAAATGCACCGCAAGACCGGCACGCTTGAAATCATTGCGCTTTATTTGCAAGAGGGCGTCAGGGTGACGGCGAGCCTGGAAAAAGGGTTAACGTCCGCCATTAGCGAATTCGCGCGCTGGCAGGGGGCCGACGACGTGACGCTGGGCCGGGTACCTGACGGATTGTTTACATCCTGTCGAAGTGGCTGGGAAACAGGCACGCCCTGAAAAAGGAATGTGTTAAGCTTTAGCGATTACCCATACGGAGGAACTATGGATCACCGTTTACTTGAAATTATTGCCTGCCCGGTATGCAACGGCAAACTCTACTACAGCCAGGACAAACAAGAGCTCATTTGCAAGCTGGACAGCCTGGCTTTCCCGCTGCGCGACGGTATTCCTGTATTGCTGGAAAACGAAGCCCGTTCCCTGGTGGCAGAAGAGAGCAAACCATGAGTTTTGTAGTCATTATTCCTGCGCGTTACGCTTCAACCCGTCTGCCGGGTAAACCGCTGGTGGATATCCATGGCAAGCCGATGATCGTGCATGTCCTTGAACGTGCGCGTGAATCCGGTGCTGACCGCGTGATTGTTGCCACCGATCATCCGGATGTCGCTCGTGCGGTTGAGGCGGCAGGCGGTGAGGTATGCATGACCCGCGCCGATCACCAGTCCGGCACCGAGCGTCTGGCGGAAGTGGTTGAGAAATGCGGTTTCAGTGATGATACGGTTATCGTAAACGTGCAGGGTGACGAGCCGATGATCCCCGCGGTGATTATCCGTCAGGTGGCCGAAAACCTGGCGCAGCGTCAGGTCGGAATGGCCACGCTGGCGGTACCCATTCATCATGCAGAAGAAGCTTTCAACCCGAATGCGGTGAAGGTCGTCATGGATGCGGAAGGCTATGCGCTCTATTTCTCCCGTGCCACGATCCCGTGGGATCGCGATCGCTTTGCGCTTTCTAAAGAGACCATCGGTGATACCTTCCTGCGTCATATTGGGATCTACGGCTATCGCGCCGGCTTTATTCGCCGTTATGTGGCCTGGGCCCCGAGTCCGCTGGAGCATATCGAAATGCTGGAGCAACTCCGCGTGCTCTGGTACGGCGAGAAAATTCACGTTGCCGTTGCTGAGGAAGTCCCCGGCACGGGCGTAGACACCCCTGAAGATCTTGAGCGCGTTCGCGCTGAATTGCGTTAATCTTACCGGCATCTCTCCGTTGGGAGAGATGCACTCTCCGGTTTATTTTTCACTTTCTTTTTCCTGATTGATCTCTTCCGGGTGACATCTTCATTAAGGACGCTCATTATAAAAGCAGTAGTCTTAATGGGGGTAATCTCATATGGAACAGCTGCGTGCCGAACTTAGCCATCTGCTGGGTGAAAAGTTAAGCCGGGTCGAATGCGTGAGTGAAAAAGCCGATACCGCGCTCTGGTCGTTGTACGACAGTGAGGGTAACCCAATGCCGCTGATGGCACGAAGTTTCACGTCACCCGGCGTTGCCAGGCAGCTTGCATGGAAAATGTCGATGCTGGCGCGGGAGGGAACCGTGCGTATGCCGACGGTGTACGGCGTGATGACCCATGAGGAACACCCCGGCCCGGACGTACTGCTGATTGAACGTTTACGTGGTGTACCCGTTGAAGCGCCCGCGCGAACGCCGGAACGCTGGGAACAGCTAAAAGACCAGATTGTCGAGGCGCTGCTGGCGTGGCACCGTCAGGATAGCCGCGGACTTGTTGGGCCGGTCGACAGCACTCAGGAAAATCTCTGGCCGCTGTGGTATCGCCAGCGGGTTGAAGTGCTGTGGGGAACGCTTAACCAGTTCAACAATACCGGTTTAACCATGCAGGACAAACGTATTCTCTTTCGCACCCGGGAGTGTTTACCGGCGCTGTTCGAAGGTTTTAACGATAACTGCGTGCTGATCCACGGTAACTTCACCCTGCGGAGTATGCTGAAAGACCCCCGCAGCGATCAGCTCCTGGCGATGGTGGGGCCGGGGATCATGCTCTGGGCTCCGCGCGAATATGAGCTGTTCAGGCTCAGCGACAGCGGGGCGGCGGAAGGTTTACTGTGGCATTACCTTCAACGCGCCCCCGTTGCGGAAGCGTTTCTCTGGCGGCGCTGGCTCTACCTGCTCTGGGACGAAGTTGCGCAGCTGGTTAACACCGGACGCTTTAATCGCGCAAACTTCGATCTGGCGACTAAATCACTCTTGCCCTGGCTCGCCTGAGGAACCTTTCAGCCACTGCCAGAGGCGTCCGAGCGTCTCATAACCGACGCGATCGCTATGCATCAGCCACATAGGGGACGGGATTACCCGCTCCCACGGATTAAGCGGCGCGTCGATGGCCATCTGGTTCGCCGGTGCGGGAAGCGGGTGCAGGCCCTGTTTTTCAAAGAAAATCATCGCGCGCGGCAGGTGCGAGGCGGAGGTCACCAGTAAGAACGGGGCTTCACCAATCGCCTGCTTCACTGCGGCAGCTTCTTCTTCAGTATCTTTTGGGCTGTCCAACGTGATGATTGAGGAGCGCGGTACGCCGAGTGATTCCGCGACCCGGGCACCCGCTTCCGCCGTACTCACCGGGTTCGTTTTGGCCGCCGCGCCGGTGAAGATCATTTTTGATCCCGGATTCGCCAGCCAGAGGCGAATGCCTTCGTTTAGCCGCGGCAGGCTGTTGTTGATCAGGTTTGAGCTGGGGGCCCAGTCAGGATCCCAGGTATATCCGCCGCCCAGCACCACGATGTACGCCGCTTTCTGATTTCCCTGCCATGTCGGGTACCTGTTTTCGATGGGGCGTAACAGACCATCAGCCACCGGCTGCAGGCTCAGCAGCAGCAGGACCAACCAGCCGAACGTGATCAGCGTTTTGCCACTCTTCTGAAAGCGACTGAACCACACCAGCGCCAGCCCCAGCGCGATGATGATGAGCAGCAGCGGAAGGGGAAGCATCATCCCTCCAATGTATTTCTTAAGGGTAAAAAGCATCCTTTTTGGTTCCTTTTTTGACCATATAGCAGGTGATTGACGGTGATATTACACCAGAGAGGTTCATTCTCCGCGCGGGTGTGACAAAATAGCGGTTTTGCAGTTAGCGAGTGGAACTCTCCCAATGCGGGATCGCAATTTTGATGACATCGCGGAAAAGTTTTCGCGCAACATTTATGGCACCACGAAAGGGCAGCTCCGTCAGACGATCCTCTGGCAGGATCTGGACACCATTCTGGCTACCTTTGGTGGTCAAACGTTGCGCGTGCTGGATGCCGGGGGCGGAGAAGGGCAGACGGCCATAAAAATGGCGGAACGCGGTCATCACGTCACGCTTTGCGATCTTTCTGCTGAAATGGTCGCCCGCGCGACGCGTGCGGCAGAAGAGAAAGGTGTGAGCGACAACATGCATTTTATACAATGCGCCGCTCAGGACATCGCACAGCATTTGGAAACCCAGGTTGATCTGATATTGTTTCATGCGGTGCTGGAGTGGGTTGCCGATCCGCTAAGCGTGTTACAAACCCTGTGGTCGATGTTGCGCCCGGGCGGCACGCTGTCGCTGATGTTCTACAATGCTAACGGCTTCCTGATGCACAACATGGTTGCGGGAAACTTCGACTATGTTCAGGTCGGGATGCCCAAAAAGAAAAAACGCACGCTTTCCCCGGACTATCCGCGCGATCCACAGCAGGTCTATGGCTGGCTGGAAGCGATTGGCTGGCAGATTGTCGGGAAGACGGGCGTCAGGGTGTTTCATGATTATCTGCGTGAAAAACACAAACAGCGTGACTGTTTTGACACCTTAACAGAATTGGAAACGCGGTATTGCCGCCAGGAGCCTTTTGTCAGCCTTGGCCGCTATATTCACGTCACCGCGCACAAGCCGCAGATGCAAGGATAACCTATGAGTGAATTTTCCCAGACAGTCCCCGAACTGGTTGCCTGGGCCAGGAAAAACGATTTCTCCATCTCGCTGCCGGTAGACAGACTCTCTTTCCTGCTGGCGGTTGCCACGCTGAACGGCGAGCGGCTGGATGGGGAAATGAGCGAGGGTGAACTGGTGGACGCGTTCCGCCATGTCAGTGATGCGTTTGAGCAAACCAGCGAAACCATTAGCGTGCGTGCCAACAACGCAATTAACGATATGGTGCGTCAACGTCTGCTGAACCGCTTTACCAGCGAGCAGGCGGAAGGAAACGCCATCTATCGCCTGACGCCACTGGGCATCGGCATCACCGATTACTACATTCGCCAGCGCGAATTTTCCACGCTGCGTCTGTCCATGCAGCTGTCGATAGTGGCCGGTGAGCTTAAGCGCGCCGCCGATGCGGCAGATGAAGACGGTGACGAATTCCACTGGCACCGAAACGTCTATGCACCGCTGAAATACTCGGTGGCGGAAATCTTCGACAGTATCGATCTGACCCAGCGTCTGATGGACGAACAGCAGCAGCAGGTGAAAGACGATATCGCACAGCTGCTGAATAAAGACTGGCGTGCAGCCATCTCCAGCTGTGAACTTCTGCTGTCAGAAACCTCCGGTACGCTGCGTGAGCTGCAGGATACGCTGGAAGCCGCAGGGGATAAGCTGCAGGCGAACCTGCTGCGCATCCAGGACGCGACGCTGGCACACGACGATCTGCACTTTATCGACCGTCTGGTGTTCGACCTGCAGAGTAAACTGGACCGCATCATCAGCTGGGGCCAGCAGTCGATCGACCTGTGGATCGGCTACGACCGACACGTGCATAAATTTATTCGTACCGCGATCGATATGGATAAAAACCGCGTCTTTGCCCAGCGTCTGCGCCAGTCGGTGCAGACCTATTTCGATGCGCCGTGGGCGCTGACCTACGCCAATGCCGATCGTCTGCTGGATATGCGCGACGAAGAGATGGCATTGCGTGATGAAGAGGTAACCGGTGAACTGCCGCCGGATCTGGAATACGAAGAATTTAACGAAATTCGCGAGCAGCTTGCGGCGATGATCGAAGAACAGCTTGCTGTCTACAAAACCAGACAAGCTCCGCTGGATCTGGGGCTCGTGGTGCGCGACTATCTGGCGCAATATCCTCGCGCGCGCCACTTCGACGTTGCCCGCATTGTGGTAGACCAGGCTGTTCGCCTGGGTATCGCGCAAGCCGATTTCACCGGACTGCCGCCGAAGTGGCAGCCAATTAACGATTACGGAGCCAAGGTACAGGCGCATGTCATTGACAAATATTGAACAAGTGATGCCGGTTAAGCTGGCACAGGCGCTGGCGAATCCGTTATTTCCGGCGCTGGACAGCCAGCTGCGTGCCGGTCGTCACATTGGCTTAGACGAGCTGGATAATCACGCCTTTTTGATGGACTTCCAGGAGTACCTGGAAGAGTTTTACGCCCGCTACAACGTGGAGCTTATCCGCGCGCCGGAAGGGTTTTTCTACCTGCGCCCGCGCTCCACGACGCTGATTCCGCGTTCCGTGCTCTCCGAGCTGGATATGATGGTCGGCAAAATTCTCTGCTACCTCTACCTCAGCCCGGAACGTCTGGCGAATGAAGGGATCTTCACCCAGCAGGAACTTTACGACGAGCTGTTGACGCTGGCAGATGAGAGCAAGCTGCTCAAGCTGGTGAACAACCGCTCCACGGGGTCGGATCTCGATCGTCAGAAATTACAGGAAAAAGTCCGCTCTTCCCTGAACCGTCTGCGTCGTCTGGGAATGGTCTGGTTTATGGGGCACGACAGCAGCAAATTCCGCATTACGGAATCTGTCTTCCGCTTCGGCGCCGACGTGCGTGCGGGCGATGACGCGCGTGAAGCGCAGCTTCGCATGATCCGCGACGGTGAAGCGATGCCGGTGGAAAACCATTTGCAGCTCAATGACGAGCATGAAGAGAATCTGCCGGATAGCGGGGAGGAAGAGTAATGATTGAACGCGGTAAATTTCGCTCACTGACGCTGATTAACTGGAACGGCTTCTTTGCCCGAACGTTCGATCTGGATGAGCTGGTCACGACGCTCTCCGGCGGTAACGGGGCGGGTAAATCCACCACCATGGCGGCCTTTGTCACGGCGCTGATCCCTGACCTGACGCTGCTTCACTTCCGTAACACCACCGAAGCGGGGGCCACAAGCGGTTCCCGTGATAAAGGTCTGCACGGGAAGCTGAAGGCCGGCGTCTGTTATTCGGTTCTGGACGTCATTAACTCCCGCCATCAGCGCGTGGTGGTGGGCGTGCGCCTGCAGCAGGTTGCCGGTCGCGACCGTAAAGTCGACATTAAACCGTTCGCCATCCAGGGGCTGCCAACGTCTGTGCAGCCGACGGCGCTGCTGACGGAAACCCTGAACGAGCGCCAGGCGCGCGTGCTGACGCTGCAGGAGCTGAAAGATAAGCTCGAAGCGATAGAAGGCGTGCAGTTCAAACAGTTCAACTCGATTACAGACTACCACTCGCTGATGTTCGATCTCGGCGTGGTGGCGCGTCGTCTGCGCACCGCATCAGACCGTAGCAAATACTACCGCCTGATCGAAGCGTCCCTGTACGGCGGTATCTCCAGCGCCATTACCCGCTCCCTGCGCGACTATCTGCTGCCGGAAAACAGCGGGGTGCGTAAGGCCTTCCAGGACATGGAGGCGGCGCTGCGTGAAAACCGCATGACGCTGGAAGCGATTCGCGTGACCCAGTCTGACCGCGATCTGTTTAAACACCTGATCAGCGAAGCCACTAACTACGTGGCGGCGGACTACATGCGCCACGCCAACGAGCGCCGCGTCCACCTCGATCAGGCATTAGAATACCGCCGCGAGCTGTTTACCTCCCGCAAACAGCTGGTGGCCGAGCAGTACAAGCACGTCGAAATGGCGCGCGAGCTCGGTGAGCACAACGGTGCTGAAGGTGACCTGGAAGCCGATTACCAGGCCGCCAGCGATCACCTGAACCTGGTGCAGACCGCGCTGCGTCAGCAGGAGAAAATCGAGCGCTATGAAGCGGACCTCGACGAGCTGCAAATTCGTCTTGAAGAGCAAAATGAAGTGGTGGCCGAAGCCGCCGAGATGCAGGAAGAGAACGAAGCCCGCGCCGAAGCGGCCGAGCTGGAAGTGGATGAGCTGAAAAGCCAGCTTGCCGATTATCAGCAGGCGCTGGACGTGCAGCAGACGCGCGCGATCCAGTACACCCAGGCACTGCAGGCCTTACAGCGCGCGAAAGAGCTGTGCCATCTGCCAGACCTGACGCCGGAAAGCGCCGACGAGTGGCTGGATACCTTCCAGGCCAAAGAGCAGGAAGCCACTGAGAAACTGCTGTCCCTCGAACAGAAAATGAGCGTCGCCCAAACGGCGCACAGCCAGTTTGAGCAGGCCTATCAGCTGGTTGTGGCGATTAACGGCCCGCTGGCGCGTAACGAAGCCTGGGACGTTGCCCGCGAGCTGCTGCGTGACGGCGTGAACCAGCGCCATCTGGCCGAGCAGGTTCAGCCGCTGCGTATGCGTCTGAACGAGCTGGAACAGCGCCTGCGCGAGCAGCAGGAGGCCGAGCGTCTGCTGGCCGAATTCTGCAAGCGTCAGGGCAAACATTACGATTTTGACGAGCTTGAGGCCCTGCATCAGGAACTCGAGGCGCGTATCGCTGCGCTTTCAGACACGGTTTCCAGCGCCAGCGAACAGCGTATGACCCTGCGTCAGGAGCTGGAACAGCTTCAGTCCCGTTCGCAAGCGCTTCTGCAGCGTGCCCCGGTCTGGCTGGCGGCCCAGAGCAGCCTTAACCAGCTCAGTGAGCAGTGCGGCGAGCAGTTCGAATCCAGCCAGGAATTGACCGAATACCTGCAGCAGCTGCTGGAGCGCGAGCGCGAGGCGATTGTTGAGCGTGATGAAGTGGGCGCGCGCAAGCGTGACGTCGACGAAGAAATTGAGCGCTTAAGCCAGCCGGGCGGTGCGGAAGACCCGCGCCTCAATGCCCTGGCAGAGCGTTTTGGCGGCGTACTGCTGTCTGAGATTTACGACGATGTCGGCCTGGACGATGCGCCATACTTCTCGGCACTGTATGGCCCGTCGCGTAACGCGATCGTGGTGCCGGATCTGTCGCTGATTTCTGAGCAGCTTGCCGGTCTGGAAGATTGTCCGGAAGATCTCTACCTGATCGAAGGGGATCCGCAGTCGTTCGATGACAGCGTATTCAGCGTCGACGAGCTGGAAAAAGCGGTGGTGGTGAAAATTGCCGACCGTCAGTGGCGTTATTCCCGCTTCCCGGAACTGCCGCTGTTTGGCCGCGCCGCGCGCGAAAGCCGCATCGAAAGCCTGCACGCCGAGCGTGAGACGCTGTCTGAACGTTTTGCGACGCTGTCGTTTGACGTGCAGAAAACCCAGCGTCTGCATCAGGCGTTTAGCCGCTTTATCGGCAGCCATCTGGCCGTGGCCTTCGAAGCCGACCCGGAAGCGGAAATTCGCAAACTCAATACCCGCCGCGGCGAGCTGGAACGGGCGATTGCCAGTCATGAAAGCGACAACCAGCAGAGTCGCGTCCAGTTCGAGCAGGCGAAAGAGGGCGTCGCGGCCCTTAACCGTATTCTGCCGCGCCTGAATCTGCTGGCAGACGACACGCTGGCCGACCGCGTGGATGAGATCCAGGAGCGTCTGGATGAAGCGCAGGAAGCCGCGCGCTTCGTGCAGCAGCACGGCAATCAGCTGGCGAAGCTGGAGCCGGTTGTCTCTGTCCTGCAGAGCGACCCGGAACAGTTCGAGCAGTTAAAAGAAGATTATGCCTGGTCACAGCAGGTGCAGCGCGAAGCGCGTCAGCAGGCGTTTGCCCTGACGGAAGTGGTGCAGCGTCGCGCCCATTTCGGCTACTCCGATTCGGCGGAAATGCTGAGCGGTAACAGCGATCTGAATGAAAAGCTGCGTCAGCGCCTTGAGCAGGCGGAAGCGGAGCGTACCCGCGCCCGCGAAGCAATGCGCAGCCACTCCGCTCAGCTGAACCAGTACAACCAGGTGCTGGCCTCGCTGAAAAGCTCCTTCGACACCAAGAAAGAGCTGTTAAACGACCTGCAGAAAGAGCTTCAGGATATCGGCGTTCGTGCCGACAGCGGGGCGGAAGAGCGCGCGCGCATTCGTCGTGACGAGCTGCATGCTCAGCTCAGCAATAACCGCGCGCGTCGCAATCAGCTGGAAAAAGCGCTGACCTTCTGCGAAGCAGAAATGGATAACCTGACCCGTCGCCTGCGCAAGCTGGAGCGCGACTACTTTGAGATGCGCGAGCAGGTCGTGACCGCCAAGGCAGGCTGGTGCGCGGTAATGCGCATGGTGAAAGACAATAACGTTGAGCGTCGTCTGCACCGTCGCGAGCTGGCGTATCTCTCTGCCGATGAGCTGCGTTCCATGTCGGATAAGGCGCTGGGTGCGCTGCGTCTGGCGGTGGCGGATAACGAACACCTGCGCGACGTGCTGCGTATGTCGGAGGATCCGAAACGCCCTGAACGTAAAATCCAGTTCTTTGTGGCGGTTTACCAGCACCTGCGCGAGCGTATTCGTCAGGACATTATCCGTACCGACGATCCGGTTGAAGCCATTGAGCAGATGGAAATCGAGCTGGGGCGCCTGACGGAAGAGCTGACCTCTCGCGAGCAGAAGCTGGCGATCAGCTCCCGCAGCGTGGCGAATATCATCCGCAAAACCATTCAGCGCGAGCAGAACCGTATCCGCCAGCTGAACCAGGGTCTGCAGAACGTGTCGTTTGGCCAGGTGAACAGCGTGCGCCTCAACGTCAACGTGCGTGAAGCCCACGCGACGCTGCTGGAAGTGCTGTCTGAGCAGCACGAGCAGCACCAGGATCTGTTCAACAGCAACCGTCTGACCTTCTCCGAAGCGCTGGCGAAGCTGTATCAGCGCCTGAATCCGCAGATTGATATGGGACAGCGTACGCCGCAAACCATCGGGGAAGAGCTGCTGGATTACCGTAACTACCTAGAAATGGAGGTAGAGGTAAACCGTGGCTCCGACGGCTGGCTGCGCGCGGAATCCGGGGCGCTCTCTACCGGTGAAGCGATCGGTACCGGGATGTCGATTCTAGTGATGGTGGTACAGAGCTGGGAAGACGAAGCGCGCCGCCTGCGCGGCAAAGACATCTCCCCATGCCGACTGCTGTTCCTGGATGAGGCGGCGCGTCTTGATGCGCGCTCCATTGCCACGCTGTTTGAGCTTTGCGAACGTCTCGATATGCAGCTCATCATTGCCGCACCGGAGAACATCAGCCCTGAAAAAGGGACAACCTACAAGCTGGTGCGTAAAGTGTTCCAGAACAGCGAACACGTCCACGTTGTGGGGCTGCGTGGCTTTGCACCGCAGCCGCCGGAGTCACTGCCGGAAACCACGGCGGACGCTTCCTGAAGTGTCTTCTGACCCGAAGCGGCGCTCTGGCGCCGCTTTTTTTTTAAACTTAACTTGTGCTTAGGGCTGCGTTATCTTTAAACTTCTTTACATAAGGTAAGGCAACAGCTTAGCCGTCTACCTATAATGAAAGAAAGCCCCAACGTGATGGGCATGTCGTGAAAACAGGGGGCAAGGGATGTTGCTTAAGAAAGAATGTGGTCGTCAGCTGTCGGCGCTAAGTTTATGTCTGGCAGTGATGTTTGCTCCACTGTTAACCGCCCAGGCCGACGAGCCTGAAATTGTGCCGACTGACAGCTCGGCAACGACAGGCACGCAGCCTACGTCGTTGTCCCAGCCGCTGGAGCAATCTCCGGCGACAGCGATCATGGCCGGTATTAAGCCGCTGCCGGAAGGCATCGACGCCGAATCGCTCAGCCAGCAGCTGCAGTCGGGGCTGCCGTCAGGCTACACACCTGTCTATCTCAATCAGCTCACGCTGCTTTATGCTGCCCGCGATATGAAACCGATGTGGGAAAACCGCGATGCCGTGCGCGCCTTCCAGCAGCAGCTGGCGGAGGTCGCAATTGCAGGGTTTCAGCCGCAGTTTACAAAGTGGGTTGAGCTGTTAACCGATCCTGCCGTAACAGGGCAGGCGAGAGATGTGGTGCTTTCCGATGCCATGATGGGTTACCTGCAGTTCGTGGCGGGTATTCCGGTCAATGGCAACCGCTGGCTGTACAGCGATAAGCCGTATAAGCTCGCGACGCCAGCGCTGTCGGTGATTAACCAGTGGCAGTTAGCCCTCGATAATGGCGAACTGCCGCGCTTTATTGCCAGCCTCGCACCGGCGCATCCACAATACGCCACGCTTCACCAGTCGCTCCTCGCGCTGGTGGGCGACTCGCGCCCATGGCCGCAGATGCGCGGCGCCGCGACGCTGCGTCCGGGGCAGTGGAGCAGCGATGTGCCTGCTCTGCGCGAGATCCTGACGCGCTCGGGTCTTCTTGAAGGCGGGCCACATATCGCCCTGCCAGGCGACGATCCGCAAAACGCGGCGGTCAGCCCGTCAGCGCCCGTGAAAGAGAAAAAAGCGATTGCCGTCAGCAATAAACCCGCAGCATACGATCGCGAGCTGGTTGCGGCAGTGAAGCAATTCCAGGCCGCTCAGGGACTGGGAGCCGATGGCGTCATTGGCCAGACGACGCGAGACTGGCTGAACGTATCGCCTGCGCAGCGGGCAGGGGTGCTGGCGCTCAATATCCAGCGTTTGCGCCTGCTGCCGGGAACCCTCTCTACCGGCATTATGGTTAACATTCCGGCGTATTCCCTGGTCTATTACCAGGACGGTAGCGAAAAACTGGCGTCGCGCGTGATTGTCGGGCGTCCGGATCGCAAAACACCGATGATGAGCAGCGCGCTCAATAATGTAGTCGTTAACCCGCCGTGGAACGTGCCGCCGACGCTGGCGCGTAAAGACATTCTGCCGAAGGTCTGGAACGATCCGGGTTATCTGGAACGTCATGGCTATACGGTGATGCGTGGATGGAACAGTAAAGAGGCTATCGATCCTTATATGGTCGACTGGTCGACAATCACGGCTTCTAATCTGCCGTTCCGTTTCCAACAGGCACCCGGGGCGCATAACTCTTTAGGGCGTTACAAATTCAATATGCCGAGTTCAGACGCTATCTATCTGCACGATACGCCGAACCACAACCTGTTCCAGAAAGATACGCGCGCGCTGAGTTCTGGCTGTGTGCGCGTGAACAAAGCCTCGGAGCTGGCCAATATGCTGCTGCAGGATGCGGGCTGGAACGATACGCGCATTTCGGATGCCCTGAAACAAGGGGATACGCGTTACGTTAATATTCGCCACAATATTCCGGTCAATCTCTACTATCTGACGGCGTTTGTGGGCGAAGACGGGCGGACTCAGTACCGTACAGATATTTACAATTATGATCTCACCGCGCGATCCGGCGCACAAATTTTGCCAAAAGCGGAACAATTAATCAGGTAAATGAAGCAGTTCGGGAAAAATGATTGTCGTAAGTTAGGGTGAATAAGGGGCAATATCGCTGCAAGCCGCGTATTCACTGGGGTTGGGCGCCTTGACGTACCCGGTTTTGCCAGTTAAGGTGCCCTTCGTGCGCTAAGCATATTACGATTTCTTTTACCTGTAGACCTGATTATCATGGACAAATTTGACGCTAATCGCCGCAAACTGCTGGCGTTAGGTGGTGTTGCGCTTGGCGCAGCGGCCATCTTGCCGACGCCAGCATTTGCCACCCTCTCGACACCTCGTCCGCGAGTTTTAACGCTCAACAATCTTCATACCGGTGAGTCGCTAAAAGCGGAGTTCTTCGATGGCAGAGGCTATATTCAGGATGAATTAGCAAGACTTAACCATTTTTTCCGTGATTTCCGCGCGAATAAAATAAAAGCCATCGATCCAGGACTGTTTGATCAGCTTTACCGCCTTCAGGGCCTGCTGGGCACCAGCAAGCCGGTGCAGCTTATTTCTGGTTATCGCTCAGTTGATACCAATAATGAACTGCGCGCCCACAGTCGCGGGGTAGCGAAAAAAAGCTATCACACGAAGGGACAGGCAATGGATTTCCATATTGAGGGCGTTTCGTTAGCCAATATTCGCAAAGCTGCGTTATCTATGCGCGCAGGTGGTGTAGGATATTACCCCAGCAGCAACTTTGTGCATATTGATACCGGTCCGGTTCGGCACTGGTAATAACGAAACACAGGAGCAGTATGAACTATCGTATTATTCCGGTTACCGCGTTCTCCCAGAATTGCTCACTCATCTGGTGCGAACAGACTAAACTGGCCGCGCTTGTCGATCCCGGCGGTGACGCTGAGAAGATCAAGCAGGAAGTCGCCGACAGCGGCGTGACGCTTATGCAGATTTTACTGACGCATGGTCACCTCGACCATGTGGGCGCAGCGGCTGAACTGGCTGAACACTACGGCGTGCCGATTGTCGGTCCGGAAAAAGAAGATGAGTTCTGGCTACAGGGGTTACCCGCCCAAAGCCGCATGTTTGGCCTGGATGAGTGTCAGCCCCTGACGCCCGATCGCTGGCTGAACGAAGGAGAGCGCGTTAGCATAGGGAATGTGACTTTACAGGTGTTGCATTGTCCTGGGCATACGCCAGGCCATATCGTCTTCTTTGATGACCAGTCCCGTCTGCTGATCTCCGGCGATGTGATTTTCAAAGGTGGCGTAGGACGCAGCGATTTTCCGCGCGGCGATCACGGACAGCTGATTCAGTCGATTAAACAGAAGTTATTGCCGCTGGGTGATGATGTGACGTTTATCCCTGGGCACGGTCCGATGTCGACGCTGGGCTATGAACGGCTCCATAATCCGTTCCTTCAGGATGAAATGCCTGTCTGGTAACCCGAATAAAAAAAGCCTGCATAATGCAGGCTTTTTTATGGGCGCAAATTACAGTACGGCGACAATCGCTTCGCACAGCGGCGCCATGTTGTCAGGCGTCATGCCTGCAACGTTCACGCGGCCAGACGCTACGGCGTACACGCCGAACTCTTCACGCAGACGCAGAACCTGCTCTTTGGTCAGACCGCTGAACGAGAACATGCCGTTCTGTTTGATGATAAAGCTGAAGTCGCGGTCCGCGCCTTTCTCCGCCAGGGTGTTCACAAACAGCAGGCGCATGCGCTGAATACGCTGACGCATATCGTTCAGCTCTTGTTCCCAGATGGCGCGCAGCGCATCGTTGCTCAGGATAGTCGCAACAACAGAGGCACCGTGTGCCGGCGGGTTAGAGTAGTTAGCGCGGATAACGGATTTCATCTGGCTGAACGCGCGATCGACGGTCTCATCGTTAGCCGCAACCAGCGTACAGGCACCTACGCGCTCATTGTACAGACCAAAGTTCTTGGAGTAGGAGCTTGCAACGATCAGCTCCTGATGCACTGCGGCGAACGCGCGCAGGCCTTCGGCATCTTCTTCCAGGCCACGGGCGAAGCCCTGGTAGGCAAAGTCAAACAGCGGCAGCCAGCCTTTTTCTACGGACAGCTTCGCCAGATGTTCCCACTGCTCAAGCGTTGGATCGATACCGGTTGGGTTGTGACAGCAGCCGTGGAACAGCACCACGTCACCCGCCTGCGCTTCGCTCAGGCTTGCCAGCAGGCCGTCAAAGTCCAGAGAGTGGTTTGCTGCGTCGTAGTAGGCGTATTCACGCACTTCCAGACCCGCAGAGTTAAATACGCTCTTGTGGTTCGGCCAGCTTGGATTGCTTACCCAGACACGCTTCACAGAGGTGTTTTTCGCAAGGAAATCCGCCGCCACGCGCAGCGCGCCGGTACCGCCCGGGGTCTGTGCCGTACGGGCACGTTTGTCACTCACAATTGCACTGCCTTTACCGAACAGCAGCTCCTGGGTGCAGCGACCAAATTCAGGGATACCATCAATACCGAGGTAGTTTTTGGTGGTTTCGTTTTCCAGCAGATACTGCTCAGCTTTCTTAACGCTGGTCAGTACCGGAGTTTTGCCGGTTTCATCTTTATATACACCAATACCCAGGTTGATTTTGCCAGGGCGGTCGTCGGCACGAAACAGATCGGCCAGGCCCAGAATCGGGTCGGCAGGAGCGGCGGTAATGTTCTCAAACATGAAGAAGTTCCATTGTGATTACAGAAGTGAAATCCGCTATCAGGTTAACGGTAGATTTACAAAATGCCAACCGTTTGCGACGAAAAGCGTGCGGCTTTTCAAAAGTCGCCATTATTTTCTGTCAGGCATAAAAAAACAGGGCCGAAGCCCTGTTCATTAAGCATATAACAAAGAGGTGTACTGATTAGAACTGGTAGACGAGACCCAGTGCTACAGTGTCATCGTTGTTGATGCCCAGTTTGTTGTCATCTTTCAGCTGGTTGATCTGGTAGTCAACATAGGTGGACATGTTTTTGTTGAAGTAGTAAGTCGCGCCAACTTCGATGTAGTTGATGAAATCTTCATCACCAATGCCTTCAACATCTTTCGCTTTAGATTTGTAGTAAGCGATGGATGGACGCAGACCGAAGTCGAATTGATACTGAGCGACAACAGAGAAGTCCTGAGATTTGTTAGCGAAACCTTTGCTGCTCAAACGCGCGGCGTTGTGCATTTCGCCGTACAGTGCTGCCAGGTAGATGTTGTTTGCGTCATACTTCAGGCCAGTTGCCCACTGCTCAGCTTTATCGCCTTTACCCCAGTCCAGTTTTTGCTGGCTGTTGGTACGGTCAGCTGCGCCGTATGCACCCACAACGCCAAAGCCTTCGAAATCATAGCTAACTGAGGTTGCCCAACCGTCACCGTTAGAACGTACTGCATCATCACGGTCATTTTTGCCCAGGTACTGAACGCCAAAGTTCAGACCGTCAACCAGGCCGAAGAAGCCGCTGTTACGGTAAGTCGCCAGACCACCATTACGGCTGGAGAAGAAGTTATCGCTCTTGCCAGTGTCGCCACCCCATTCTGGTAGCATATCGGTGATGCCGATTGCATCGTACACCAGGCCATAGTTACGACCGTAGTCGAAGGAGCCTGCATCACCGAATTTCAGACCTGCGAACGCCAGACGGGTTTTATTACCGCTCTGAGCATCGGCGCCTTCGGAGTTGTTACCCTGGAAGTTGTATTCCCACTGGCCATAACCGGTCAGCTGGTCGTTGATTTTCGTTTCGCCTTAGAAGCCCAGACGAGCGTAAGTCTGGTCGCCATCGTTGCCAGCATAGTCAGAGAAGTAATGCAGACCAACCGCTTTCCCGTAAAGATCTAGTTTATTAGAGTCTTTGTTATAGATTTCTGCAGCGTTGGCTGCACCGGCTACCAGCAGGGCAGGGATTACCACTGCCAGAATATTGCGCTTCATCATTATTTATTACCCTCATTGGTTTTTTTATGACACTCGCCACTGCCGTCAATAAATTCTGTCAATAAATATTTCCGGAACTATTGATGAGAGTTTGGTGTCTTTATGTATCTGACAGGCATCTTTCCATTCGCCGAAGCGTTTCGCTAGCCTGAAAGTGCTACAATTTTCAAGATTGAGTTACCAAAAGAAAATATATGTAACTAAATGTGTATTTTTGGGAACTTTGTGAACCACCTCAAACTTCAGAGCGCCCTGGTGAATTAAGCGACAGTATCTATCCTATATATATGAATTCCTTATGATTAATTTGGATAAAGGCAATTCATATAAACAGACGATAAACGACTCGTTTTTTCTTATGACGCCGAAAAGCCTTCTGGATGGCTGTAAAATTGGTTGAAATTTGTGCTATTGCTTGAGGATGTAATAAGCGCAATAAGAATGGGGTTTGTTTTTTGTGGCTGGATATTTCGCGGAAACAAAACGTAACAGGTAGTGGTTGTGACGGGGTGAAGGTTTGAAGATGCTGACTTTGCGCTGACGAAAACTGACAATACAGGATAAAATAATGGCCAGCACAGGCTGGCCATTTTAGTCTTTTACCGATTAGAAGCTGGCGTTACGTGGCGTACGTGGGAACGGAATCACGTCACGAACGTTCTGCACACCGGTCACGTAGGCGATCAGACGCTCAAAGCCCAGACCAAAACCGGCGTGCGGTACGGTACCGTAACGACGCAGATCGCGGTACCAGCTGTAGTCCGCAGGGTTGAGACCCATCTCTTCCATACGCGCGTCCAGCACGTCCAGACGCTCTTCACGCTGAGAGCCACCGATGATTTCACCGATGCCCGGCGCCAGGACGTCCATCGCTGCCACGGTTTTACCGTCTTCGTTAAGGCGCATATAGAAGGCCTTAATGTCTTTCGGGTAGTTTTTAACGACAACCGGCGCTTTGAAATGCTTCTCGGCCAGATAGCGCTCGTGCTCAGACGCCAGGTCTACGCCCCAGTAAACCGGGTTCTCGAACTTCTCACCGCATTTCTCGAGGATCGCCACCGCGTCGGTGTAGTCCACCTGCGCAAAATCGGCAGAGACGAAGCGCTCCAGACGGGCTACCGCGTCGCTGTCTACGCGCTCGGCGAAGAATTTCATGTCGTCCGGACGCTCTTCCAGCACCGCTTTGAAGACATACTTCAGCATCGCTTCCGCCAGACCCGCGACATCGTCCAGGTTGGCGAACGCCACTTCAGGCTCCAGCATCCAGAATTCTGCCAGGTGACGGCTGGTGTTGGAGTTTTCGGCACGGAAGGTAGGGCCAAAGGTGTAGATTTTAGACAGCGCGCAGGCGTACGTTTCGCCGTTGAGCTGACCGGATACGGTCAGGAAGGCCTCTTTACCAAAGAAGTCTTTGTCATAGTCCACTTTACCTTCCGGGGTGCGCGGCAGGTTTTCGAGATCCAGCGTCGAGACGCGGAACATCTCACCGGCACCTTCCGTATCGGAGGCGGTGATCAGCGGGGTAGATACCCAGAAATAACCCTGCTCATCGAAGAAGCGATGCAGCGCCTGCGCCAGCGTGTGGCGGACACGGGCAACCGCACCAATCAGGTTGGTACGCGGACGCAGGTGAGCTACCTCACGCAGATACTCAATGCTGTGACGTTTTGCCGCCATCGGATAGGTATCCGGATCTTCAACCCAGCCGGTGACTTCAATCGCAGAAGCCTGAATTTCGAAACTCTGACCCTGGCCCGGGGATGCCACGACCACGCCGGTGACAATTACGGAACAGCCCGTCGTCAGGTGCAGAACGTCATCATTGTAATTGGGCAGAGAATTATTAATGACGGCCTGTACAGGATCAAAGCAGGAACCGTCATAGACGGCAAGGAAGGAGATGCCAGCTTTAGAATCTCGGCGGGTACGCACCCATCCGCGCACGGTGACTTCTGAGTCAACGGCGACACGGCCCTGGAGTACGTCGGCTACAGGCACAACGCTCATAATATTCTCTCTGTTAATAGTCGGAAAAAATAAACACTTGTCCACCCTTATGGGGGGATATCTATGTTACCTGCCATCCGCTATCAGACAAGTAAATTTCGCGGTCAAAAGGGAAGAATTGAGAAATAAATAAGAAGAGGGGAGCCATGAAGGCTCCCTTAAGCGCTTAACTGGCTTTTTTGATCTGGGGAAGATCGAAGGCTTTGCGCAACGCGCGGACAAACGCCTTGTCATGGCAGATGGTTTTGCCCGGGCTGTCGGAGAGTTTCGCCACCGGTTTGCCGTTACATTCCACCAGCTTTATCACGATATTCAGAGGTTTTACCTGAGGAATGTCGCAGGTTAACCGGGTACCGATCCCGAAGCTCAGGTTCACTCTGGCGTTGAAATGGCGATAGAGTTCGACGGCTTTCGCCAGATCGAGATTATCGGAGAAGACCAGCACCTTGCTCATCGGGTCAATGCCCAGTTTCTCGTAATGGGCAATCGCCTTCTCACCCCACTCAACCGGATCTCCGGAATCGTGGCGCAACCCCTGATAACGCTCCGCAAATTCAGGTCCAAAGTCGCGCAGGAAGGCATCCATCGTAATACAGTCCGTGAGGGCAATTCCGAGTTGACTCGGGTACTCCTCAAGCCATGCGGCCAGCGCTGCGCGCTGGCTGTTAGCCAGGTCAGGGCTAATTTGCTGATGCGCCTGGAACCACTCGTGCGCCTGGGTACCCATTGGCGTCAGATTGAGGCGACGGGCCAGATCGTAGTTACTGGTGCCCACGAACCACGGCTCCTGCTGCAGACGTTTAACGATGGCCTCCTGTACGTCGCGCGAAAAACGGCGGCGGGTGCCAAAGTCCATCAGGCGGAAGCGGGACATGTCCAGCCCTGCGGTCAGCGTGGAGAAGTCAGCGAGTTTCTTTTCCAGCGAGGCCACCGCCTGCGCTACGCCTGTTTCCGGGGAACGGTAGCGGTGAGCCAGTTCACTGATTACCGCCAGAAGCGGCACTTCCCACATGATCACTTCCCGCCACGGACCTGCAAGGCGAATATCCAGCTTGCCGTTATCGTTAACCACGGTGACCTGCTCCGGCTTATAGCGGAAGTCGCGCAGCCAGTTCAGGTAGTCGGCTTTGAAGAAAGGCAGGCCAGAAAGCCACTGATATTCCTCGTCCTGCAGCGTCAGATGCTGCATAGCATTGACCTGTTCACGAATGGCGTCTGCGTAGATACCGAGCAAGTCGTCGCCACGGCAGCGGAATTCCGCCGCGACATGAACGTCATAGTAATGGTGGAAAACGGCTTGCTGCATATGCAGTTTATACGCGTCGGTATCCAGCAACGTATGCAGAACTGGAGAAGCGAATTGAGTCATAGGTGCGCAGTAGCATCCTCTCACAGGAGCGTTTAGTACAATAAACAACTCCGGAGTATACCTTGTTTAGTGATTTATTGAACCCCGATCACAACATAAGCGCGTTTTATGGTCGAGGGCATTTTGTGCCCCGTGTTATACAAATGTAGCAACAGGGCTGCTAACCACTTGAATTTAAGGTTTTCTACTGCGCTACTACCATGCCTTGGGGCAGTGATGGGGCAATGTGAGAAAGCGCCTTGTTGAGCAGAGTAACCTGTTCGCCGCTCTTCTCTGACATCCACTTTCCATACACCTTGTAAACCATCTGTGCATCAGTATGCCCCATTTGAGTTGCTATAAAGTTTGGGTTCGCACCTGCTGATAATGACCAGCACGCATAGGTATGCCGTGACTGGTAAGCGTTGCGGTAACGAATGCCGGCGCGCTTGATTATCGGGGCCCAAATTTTATTAATCGAATTAACCGCGTAATGATATCCTCTTCGGGACCCACGCTTGACGCATTGAGGGCTGAAAACGAAAGTGCATGGATGTATGACTGACTGGCCATATTCACGCAAATTCACTTCAACCTCATGCTGCCGGCCAAGGCGCGTCAGTTGGGCCTGATCCCTAAGGGCATCAATAGCTGGTTGTATGAGATAAATCACCCTGTCAGTGCCTGCCTCGGTTTTTGGCAGGGTGAACTCATACGTTTGGGTAAGGTTGCGCTTAACCGTAATGGTTCCCGCGGTGAGATCTATGTCTTCCCATGCAAGACCACATAATTCCCCATGCCTCATTCCGGTATAAACGGCGACGGTCCAGAGATTTCGCATCTGCTGGTGGCCGCACGCCTGAATGAACCTGATGAACTCGTCGGTCGTGAGTGGATCTGGTTCGTCTTTTGCCTTCCTGAGCCGGTTAATTCCGCTAAACGGGTTTTCCTTTGCGTAGCCGTTATCAGCTCCAAACTGGAAGATCTCGGCCATCAGCATCATGTAATTATTCACCGTGGAAGACTTCCGGCCTTTTACCTGTGTCCGGTGATCCTTCTTCATTACATGAAAGCCCGTCAGCAACTCCTTCCTGACATACAGCAAATCTTCAGTGGTAACCGCAGAAACCATTTTATTTTCGCCGATGCGCGGAAGCATGTTTTTTATGATGGATTCGTACCTACTCATGGTATTAGAGCTGATCTCCATTCTCTTCAGCTCTGACCATCTTTCGGTAAGCTCCAGCACAGTAATTTCCTTTCTATCCTGACCGAACCGGGCAAGGTTCGGTGAGTTTGGGAATTTTTCTGCATAGTTAAAATTCCCCATCCTTATCGCAAAACAAACCGAAGAACGCAGCTCACCAGCTATCTTGCGATTTTTTGCAGTGTCAGGGACACCGAGGTTTTCCCTGACACGTTTACCTTTATAAAGAAACCAGATGCGGAGCGAACCGCCGTGGTTTTCGACGCCTGTCGGGTATGATGCATTAGCCATTGATCCCTCCTGACGTCCAGGAGCGTTGACGAGTGTACTGCTTTTCATGCTGTCTTCGCACCTGGTTGATTTTTTTTCTGCGCCTCGATCCACTGATCAACGGCTTTCCTGTTATACATGCATTCGCTCGAAGGCTTGGGATTACCATCTGGTGAAATGTGCAGGTACTCGCGACCCAGCATCCAGGATTCTTTTCTGGCGCGGGTGATGGTTCCGGGCTTGAGCCCGGTAACCGCAATCAGAACCTTTTCGCTAACCCAGTCATTCGGCACCAGAAGAACGATTTCAGCACTGGTTTGCATGGATCTCCTCCATTTTCTCTTTAGCCAGACGCACGCAACGCGCAAAAGAGGAGGGCGTTACGATTTCGCGCAAAGCCTGAACCAGGAAGTCGTTGTGCTGCTGGTGCAGCTCCAGGTTGCGCTCTTTTTCCTCATGACGCAGAACTGCCAAACGAGCTGTGATGATTCGACGCTTCCCTTTGATCAGCCGCAGCGCGTTCTCTGCCTTTTTGCGCCATGTGCTCCAGTCACTACTGCTGTTCGATCTCGCCAGTTGCTCTTCAATACTGAGCTGCGCTTCTTCTGCGTTAACAAGCTGCTGCAGGCAATCGCTGATAGTGTTCAGGTTGTTTGTCTCCACGAAGAATTTGTGCATTCTTAACCCTCCCACCCAATCGCCTGGAACAGGCCCATTTTAGGGTGATACCAGCGGGTGCCGCGCGGTTCAGCTTCTGACATCATCTGGCGAAACGCGGCCATAAACGGCTCCAGTTCGACGATAGCCCTACGTGACAAAAGCCCGTCTGGAGTCATAAATTCGTGCGTGTCTGTAGGGATGCGGTAGGCATTGACCAAATTCCGGCACTTGGCGTCACTCATTCCGCTTTTGGCTACCACCTGGCGGTAACCGACATATCCGGCGCGCATGGTCCCGCGTTTGATGTTCTCCACAGTTTCAGTGACCGTTTCGATCTGCTCTTCAACATGATTCAGGCGCTTCTGCTGGCGAACGGCATCGGCGGCCATTGCGGCGATCATCTCGATTTCCGTCAGCGGCGCGCGAGTGCGGAAATAGCTGTTAACCAGTTCGCGCTGAACATGCCAGGCCAGATCGTCGGTAAAGGATTTCACCAACATCAGATAACCGGATTCGACCAGTACAATTCCTGATGCTGCAAACTTGGAGAAAGTACCGTCAGGCAGGTGTCGACGAATTTCGTCGGAACCTAATTCGAAGTAGTCCTCTCCTTCAATAAGTCGAGACTTGTTTTCTCGGAAATTACGTCCAGCAGTTCCGTCAGGTCGCTGGTGGACTTCATCAATCATCGCCAGCGTCACAACGCGCTGACCGCGATATTCAACTGCCGGCAGTTGTTTTTTATTGATCGTTACTGTGTTCATGCTCGATATCCTTCTGAGTGCCCGGCTTTACGCCGGGCTGGTGAATCACTTAACCTGGATAAATGGAGTATTGGCGCCGCTGGTCATGTACTGGGGCAGAGTGCCGTTCCATTTGTTGATGGCCTCCAGTTGAAGCACTTCAGGGTTTTCGCGCATGGCCTGCCCACGAATCTGGATAGACTTCGCTTCCGCTTCCGCCAACTTCAACTTTGCGTCTGCCTGGCCATCTGCTTCAGCGCGCAGCATGTTTGCTTCGGCTTCACGCTGTTTCACCTCCTGCTCGCGCTGCAGGGTCTTCTGGTTGGCAGTGACTTTGGCGTTGATGCTGTCGATAACAGTCGGCGGGTACTCCGGACGGCCGACGTAAGAAAGGCTGATAACCTGGATTCCTACCGGACCCATGTCGGACTGAATCTCTTTCAGAGCATTTTCAAGCAGCTCAGCTTTCCCGCCGTCAATGAACTTATCGGTGCTCATGCGGCTTGCGAGACGATTAAGGGCGTCGGCAATCTTTTGGCGCAAATCGGTGTCGGTGATGTCGTCCACACCTTTTCGATAGGTCTGGAAGACCGTCGTCACTTTGGTAGGATCAACTTTATAGGCGACGCCAATGTGATAGCCGATAGTTGTGCCGTCACTCATCTGGAAATTAAAAGCGTCGTCGTAGGTCTTCATCTGCTTGAAGGTGGGGAAGATGTAAACCTCAGTGTTCCAGCCGGTCCAGTAGCGGCCAACACCGACAACTTCACCGACGCCTTTATCGTCGCCAAGCTTGTTGACCTTAATCCCAACGTTGCCAGGCTCAACACGATCACAACCAACAAGGCCGATAGCTGAAAGGGCGATAATTGAAGCCATAATTGCTTTTTTCATTTCTTTTCCTTAGTTACGGTTACAACAAGACCCTTACAGATGGCGTAGATGCACGGCGGGGTCAGGATCGCCAGAGCAAAACCGGATATAACTGCTGTCGTGTCCTTCATCGATATGAGGATCGGAACGAACAGCCCATAAACACTGGCGGCAATCACCAGCGAGAGAACAACGCGTAAGTAAGCAATCATCAGCGCAGCCCCTCTGGTTTGATGGCCTGCAGTTCTGCCTGCTCTTTCACGTAGCGGTCGTGCATGGCGTCCCACTTCTCCAGCCACTTCTGCATATTGCGCTTACGTTCCAGGATTCGACGGATGCGCCTCATGCATCGGTTATGTGCAAAGAGATATTGCTGTGTGTGCTGGCCCATGCGATTGACCAAAATACCGTTGCTGAAAACTGGCTCATCTGGTTCGTTGGTATTCAAACCGGCACGATGAAAAGTTTTGGTTACCATGTAGTGAGCAAGGTTGCTGATCGCTGCGCTCCTGCTGAGGAAACGGCGCGAGTAGCCGTGTCGTGATACGACGTAAACGGGCTGCAGCTCTTTGGCAAAGGCGCTGTCAATTGAGGTGGTGCTGATGCGTTTATCTTTCATTTCCGGTCCTTAACTTTGCTGTATCGTTCGTGACTCATTACTTCCCAGTTCTTGCCGCCATCGCGGGAGAGTAGCCGCCAGCGATGGTTAACTTTGAGGCTGAAATTCCCGGAGCCGTGCATTCGGCAGGGGTGAATGCGCCTTGCCCTGAACTGGCTTAAAACGTGTACCGCTTTGAGGTGAACCCACTCAGGAATTCGTATCGCTGTAAGTGTCATGAATGCTCCTGCGTGATGGCTGCTGTTTTCTTCGCATGTTCGACCAGCTCTGCCACAAGCTCATCAACCAGCAGCTTTCCGCTTTCAGTCAGGTATTCGCCATGACCATTCACATCAACTGCATTCCGGTAAAGATCGCGGATAGCTTTATCGCCGGCCGCCGGGCCATGCTCATTTCTCGCCATTTTTTCAAACCGGCACAAAAGTCCGTCGAGTAATATCTCTGTCAGCTCGACAGTACTTATCCCGCCTTTCGGAAGAGAAATAACGATGCAGGTAGTGCCTGTTTTACGCTGGTGGCGTAATAACGCTGCCTTTAAAATTCGGCGTCGGTAAGTTTCAATTACGTTGTTTTTCACGGCGTTCAAACTCCGAATCCATCCACATTGAAACCTGAGCCGATAAATCAAGGCAGAGGCCAGACAGGGAAATTATTTGCTCGATATCCATATCAATAATATTGGAGTTGATTAACTCCATTAATTGATAAAGGTTATCTGCTGTATTTTTTGCGGTTTCTAGAGAACTGTCTCTACTGAGCATATTCAGACTCCGTAAGCTTTACGCATGAAAAGGTCAGATATATGGCGGTACTCGTCGCCATAGACCATAAAGAAAAGACATGCTGTTTTGTATGCCGCTTTATCGATTAACATTTACTTACCCATTTAAAAGTTGGTTAACGTGGTTGAGTAAATCGCTGTTGCATTCCCGCTATTTTTTTCATCAGGCCTGCATGTAGTAGTGGGTGAATCTCATCACATGTGGGCTTCCAGTCCTTAGCCTGTTGCATCTTGGCTGTGTGCCAGGCTAAGTGGGCTTCCTGTGTGGTGTTGAAAAGCCCAAGGTGTGAAATCTTTCCGTTTACGTTGATTCGTGCCCGAAACTTACCGGACTGTTTATGCCAGATAACACCCTGTGGGTATTTCCCTCGTAAACGGGCGCGATCACCTGTAAATAAGTTAAGTGCTGGGGGAACAAATACGCAGTATTCAGGACCATATATCTTGTTACCAGGGTGTAGCAGGTCCTTATCTAGCACATATCCATCGCGATAATTTTCTTTCCAGAACGCCAGAAAGTTTGAGAATCGCAGCCACTCTTCGGCAACAGTACATCCGGCGTAACTGTGCTCTAACTGTTCTGTGTGCGGTTTGTAGCAGCGAGATAACATGCCGCTCCAACGACGGTGAGCGCTGTGGTGGCACATTATTCCGTCGATGATAATAGTGCTGGGGAATTCTACGTCATAATGACCAACACCATACTCCAGGCTTTTTAAATGCCTACGCCGCGAAACTTTTGATTCAAGAAGACTATCTATTTCAAATTGGTTCATTTCAATCTCCTCTGAAATTTGGTTGCACGTATCCCCACCAGGGATGGTGTGATTTAAACTACCTATTAATTAATTTAATTTTATTTCGATGCTTTTCAGTAATTCATGTACCTTAATGGTATTATCGAAAATAAGTGATGCCATTAGGCAATCAGCGTCATCACTGTCTTTTCCTGAAAAATATGATTCGTTATATACGTGAGCCAGTTCCCTGAGTTTTGCAGCGCTGACTGTGGCATAAAAAATATCATCGGCAATATCATCTCTATTCCCGATGGGGGGGGTAACTGTCTTTGCATTATTTGCTAACTCTTCGATGTATGCGTAAGCTGTTTCACGGGTTTTATCGAAAGAGCGAATGAGGCAGGCTAAGCCGCAATCAGTTTCCTCGTTCATTTCTTCGGTGTTTTTATAAATCATTTCCAGAAGAGTATTGCCTTCGGAAATCTGAGCGACGATATCATGAAGCATGTCTAATGGAGTTTTCATTTATTTATTCTCCGGACAATCATAACCAAGTTCATGGTTTAGAACAGAAAGATTATCCCTTAACTGATTGATACAAATTTTAATGAGTGCCGCTGGTTTATATGCAACATCTGGATCTGATTCTGCGTACTCAAGCGCATTGATTACACGATCAATATCCATCGCAATTTTGTGGACATTTCCGTTCTCGGAAAGCATTTGCTCTACATTCATTTCATAGGCTCCGTTGTCTGCTGATGAAGTGAATTTAGCAAAATGGTAAAAGCCATGCAAATGATAAATGCTAAATTATTTACTTTTTCTTTTATGTATTTGATAAATAATATAATTATTTTAATATTATTCTTCGGTGGGCATAAAAAAACCGACCATCAGGTCGGTTGGAGGGGGATAAAGATGGGGTTTACAGGGCGGGCATTTCATCATTGTCAACATAACGCGTATGCTTAACAATAGCTGAAACAAAATGCATTTTCTCGATGCTATCAGGACTTAAGGTGATGGGCCTGTGATCGCTGTTTACACTTGAGAATTGATAATCGCCATCGCGAGTTTTGCTCATGATTTTTATCATGTTATGCCCATCTTTTGTTCGCACAAAAACCTCATCACCTGTATGAACTTGGGTGTTTGGCTCTATGACGACATATTCTCCAGACTGTATGCGTGGCCACATGCTGTCTCCCTTCACTTTCAGCCCATAGGCATCCCTATCCGCGCTGTATATTTGTAGCCATCCAGCGTGGATCTCTAGCATATCGATCATTCCGTCAATCCCAAGAATCGCTTCCCCTACAACTGGTACAGCTCCCGGACGGACTGATCCGACATACTCCAACTCGCTTTTAATACTGTCAGGAGCATTGTGTGGACTATCCAGCCACCCAAACGGACGATCCAAGGCCTGTTCAATCTTTCTGGCCATTTTGTCGCCTATGTTTCGATGGCTATTGCCCCCAAGCAACTGGCTCAACTGGGCAGGGCTTATCCCGCACAATTCTGCGAAAGCTGCTTTTGTCGTATGTCTGTCGCGCTTCAGGAACTCAACAATGAGCTGCTCAAGGTTTGATTTGCGTATGCTTTTTATGTCCATGTCAAAATAATCTCATTATTTAGCAATGTGGTAAATACACAAACTGCTAAATGATTATTGCATTTAATTTAGCAAAAAGCTAAAGTTGATTCATTGCAACAGGAGACCGTAATGAACAACCAATTACTTGCTTGGCGTAAGTGCTCAACAAAAGAGCAGTGGGCAGATCTTGCTAAAAAATCAGGCACATCTCCGGGATACCTGAATCTCATTGCTTATGGTCATCGCAATGCTTCCCCCAGACTGGCATTGGCGATCGAGAGCGCATCAAAGTCATTCGTGAATAAGCCAGTTATTACAAAAGAACAGTTGGTTTTCAAGAGCGGTTCTGAGGTGTGACATGTCACGGCATGCAGGAGGAATCATGAATCACTCTGACTTCGTACGTAAATATTCATTCGATAACCCACTTCAGCGGTTGGTCATGCTTCGCATTTTGATGGGCGGATCTATGGATGGAGAAGGGGAGCGAGTAATCGATCATCAGGTACTGTACGAATTCTGTTGCTGTTCAAAGCAGGCAATGTTTAAGGCGATCAAGGCCCTTGAACGTGCAGGTTTCCTGAAAGTGAGAAAAATTGGTGCTCTCGATACCGGGCTTGCAGTTCGTGTTGAGCCAGCTCGCGGCTACACAATCACGCCAGTTCAGGAGTTTTTATGAGTAGCAAAATTCTCGGTAACGTCTGGGACGCGTGCGCCGCGCATGACATTAAGGGAGCCAAACTTGTGATTATGGCACGCCTGGCTGACTACTCGAATGATGATGGTGTCTGCTATCCGAGTGTTGAAACTATTTGCCGCCAGCTGGGGCTCGGGGAAAGCACGGTCAGGACCGCCATTGCAGAACTGGAGTCTTCCGGTTGGCTGCGTCGTGAATCACGCCGTAAAGGTAATCGCAATACGTCCAATCTTTATCATTTGAATGCCGAGCGTCTCGAGGCTCTGGCACGCATTGAGAAGGATAAAGTGGCAGTGCTGAAACAGCAGCGCAGGACTAACGGTTTTCACCCGTCAGATTCTGACCCTTCAAAATCTGAACCGTCAGATTCTGTATGTTCAAACGGTTTTCACCCGTCAGATTCTGACAAAAATGGCATTTTCACCCGTCAGAATCTGACCCCAGATCCACAAGTAAATTCAAAACATGATCCACAAGTAAATTCAAAACAAGAATCACAAGATATTCGCGTGTTTAGCAAAGCCTATTCTGAAAAACGCTCTTCCAAAGAGAACTATTCCAACGACTTCGAGCAGGCCTGGCAGGCATACCCTAAACGTGCTGGCGGTAATTCTAAAGCTGCTGCCTGGAAAGCCTGGAAAGCTCGAATCAAAGACGGTGTTACCACTGTGGCAATGCTGGATGGCGTAAATCGCTATGCGGCATATGTCCGCGCAACCGGTAGCGCCGGAACGCAGTACGTGAAACAGGCGGCGACCTTCTTTGGACCCGATCGGCATTTCGAAGAGCCATGGCAGGCGCCATCTGGTGCGGTAAGCGGTAGGCCTGGTGGACTGCCGGTTTCGGGGTTTAGTGAACAAGACTATGGCCAATCAGACTGCAACTGGTAAGCAGGAGAAATCACAATGCTGAGTATCAAACAACGTGAAGAAAGGGAAGCTCTGGTGGCAAAGCGCGAAGGGCTTCGTGAAGAGCTGGCGTTTGCTGTGGAACACAAAAAACCGTGGCAGTGGGGAAGCTGGGAGTCAGGGAACGTCCACGCCGCCGCCTGTGAAAAACATGGTGATTATCAGCGTATTTCCCTCACTGGAAAAGCCTATCGAGGCGTTGAAAATGTTAAGCACTCCCAATGCCCGGAGTGTGTGAAAGCGGAACTTGCTGGCATTGAATCCAGTCTGCGTACATTGCGAGTAGCCGACCTGATAGACAATGCCGGGATCGCACGACGGTTCGAAGCATGTGAATTCGATAACTACCAGGCCATAAATCAGGATGCCGCCAGAAATCTCGCGGCTTGTCAGCGTTATGCCACCAGCTGGCCTGAACGCCTTAAAGCTGGAACTGGGCTCGTTATGACAGGAAATTGTGGTACCGGCAAAAATCACCTGGCAGTTGCTATGGCAAAGAGCATCATCCGGGATCACCTTGCGAATGTGGAAATCACCGATGTCATGCGCCTCACCCGAGCGGTAAAAAGCACATGGCGCCACAATGCCGAAATGACCGAGGAAGACGTCATTGAGCGCTTTGCTTCACTGGATCTGCTGATTATCGACGAAGTTGGCGTTCAGTTCGGCAGCCCGACTGAAATGACCATCCTGCAGGAAATCATCAATGCCCGGTACGAAAGCATTTTGCCAACAATCCTGATCAGCAATCTTACATTCGACCAGTTGAAAGAGACGATTGGTGAGCGAATCGTGGACCGGGTTACCGATGGTGGACGCAACCGACTGGCATTTGGCTGGGGAAGTTTCCGCGCTATCGCGTCAGGAGTTGTAGCATGACGCCTGTCTGGAAAAATGAAGATCTGGAAGGTGCTGTGATTGGCGCAATTTTTCTGCGTGGTGCCGACCCTGAGGTACTGGATATTCTCTCCAGAGTTCCGGCGAGCGCTTTCTCGGTACCGCAGTATCGGGAAATCTACACTGGGATCTGCCGTCAGTCGCGTGGATCCGGTGTTATTGACCCAGTACTGCTCTGCGAAAACATGCCACAACACAGCGCAATCATTCTGGATTCGAGCCGTATCGCATGGGCGAAGTCGGCGCTTGTTTCCTACGTTTCGACGCTGGAGCGTAATGCAGCTGTTCGCGATGCCGAAGCTGTAATTGAAAGGGCGCTGGCAGATCTGCGGAGTGCTCACAATGGTGATGCAGCTTTATCGGCATTCAGGGCCGCACAGAATAGCATTGCCGCAATTTCTCTCGAAGAAAAGACTGTTCAGCCAGTTCATATCGACGACATTCTTCCTGCTGTAGTGGATCGGGTAGATGCACGCAACCGCGGGCTCGAAGAAGCCAGAAGCCTCATGACGGGTATTGAAGAGCTTGATGCAAAGACTGGCGGCATTGAACCAACAGACCTGGTATTTATCGCTGCGCGGCCGTCGATGGGTAAAACAGAGCTGGCTCTGGATATCATCGACAAAGTTTCTGAGCAGGGCCGTGGTGTCCTGTTCTTCAGCATGGAAATGCCAAATATCCAGATCGGTGAGCGGATGGTATCCGCTGCGGGTGGTATGTCGGTTTCACGCCTGAAAAAGGCCGCTGATTTTGATGATGAAGACTGGGCCAGACTGACAAACGGTGTAGAGCGCCTGACTGGTCGTAGCATCTGGATGGTTGATTCCACCGATCTGACAGTTGATCAGATTCAACAGATAGCTACCCGCCTGCAGCTGGCGCATCCTGAAATAGCGCTGGTGGTCGTGGATTATCTGGCACTTATCAAAATTGAAAGCACTGCACGATATGACCTTGCCGTCGGTGAGGTGTCAAAAGGGCTTAAGCGCCTGGCTAAATCCAACAAAACGCCAGTTCTTGCTCTGAGTCAGCTTTCTCGTGGTGTCGAAACTCGGCCAAATAAACGTCCAATGAACTCCGATCTTAAAAACTCAGGTGAGATTGAGGCAGATGCTGATCTCATCATGATGCTTTATCGCGATGAAGTTTATAACCCTGAGTCGCCAGCAAAGGGGATAGCGGAAATTAACGTGACCAAACAGCGCAACGGTGAGCTGGGCACGATCTACCGTCGATTCTATAACGGGCACTTCCTCCCAATTGACCAGGAGTTAGCAAAGCAACGTTCAGCTCCACAGCAGAAAGCCCAGACCAGACGTTACTCAAAAGAAAGGCATTCCAGCAATGCAGACTATTAAAACCATCAAGGCAGCGGGGGCAACCGTATGAAACTGGAAGCATCACTCAAACATTTCAGCCCTCAGGGCATGCACATCAGCGACGACGTGAAAGGAACCTCTCCGGACCGCCTAACAGGAACAGATGTAATGGCGGCGATTGGCACCACCAGCAGCCGTGCGCGCTTTGGCCTGGCTGCTTTCTTCGGCAAGGCCGGCATTAGCAAAACAGATGAACAGCTCGCAGTTCAGGCGCTGACTCGTTACGCGATGGACGTCGCGCCGAAAAATGTACGTAAAGCAGCTGGTGGGCAGTTCGGATGGTGTATGCAGATGCTGGCGCAATTTGCCTTTGCTGATTACTCCCGTTCGGCAGCTACCAGCGTGACATGTAACTGTTGCAGCGGTACCGGGTTTATCTCCGGGAATGAGGATGTGGTTAAACATCCTGGTATTTTCGACGCCGACGGTGCCGAAGTGGTGGCCCCGAAGATTAAAAATGAGCTGGTGAATAGGGTTTGCGGAACATGCGGAGGAAAGAAAGTGATCCTTGCCCGGTGCAGGTGTGGCGGTAAAGGCGAAGTGTTGGACCGCAAAGCGACTAAAGACCGCGGCGCGCCGGTTTTCAAAACGTGTGAACGTTGCTCTGGTAATGGCTTCTCTGCTATCTCCTCGGCTACGGTACACCGTGCCATTCTGAAGCGTCTCCCGGACCTCCATCAATCCTCATGGTCACGCAACTGGAAACCCTTCTATGAAATGCTGGTGGACACTCTGCGCCAGGGGGAGCGTCATGCTGCTGTAGAATTCGAGAAGGCAACGACTTATTAATATGATCGGAGCAAATGGCGACACTTTTTTGCACGTTAGTGTTGACTTTGCATAAGGTTGTCTTGTAAGCTTCTGATTATGGAGTATAACGCCTGTAGATAATTAACCTCGAAAAGCCCGCCACGTTGCGGGTTTTTTTGTACCCGCATTTCCCGCGCACCGCCCGCGCATTCAATACGTCGAACCAATCCATTTGAAATGAGCCTTTGAGGAAGTCAGTTAGCGCTGGCGAGCCTCGACGGGCTGGTTTCCTGTGCGGCAAAGGTTCATTTCAAAGTAAGGCATACGCATATCATGAGCATCACGCAAGAACGGCTGAAAGAGGTTCTGAAGTACGACCCTTTGACTGGTTTATTTGTTTGGATCAAGCGAACAAACTCTCGGTCTACGCCAGGCAATATAGCCGGGAACGCAGATACGTACGGCTATATCCAGATAATGATCGATAAGAAATTAATCTTCGCTCATCGGTTGGCTTTTTTATACATGGATGGTGCGCTGCCGCCAGCTGATAAGTGTGTCGATCATATCAATGGCAATCCCAAAGATAACCGATGGGACAACTTACGTATCGTTACCCAGTTTGTTAATCAGCAGAACAGGCATAAGGCCAGAAAAGGTGCGAAATCTGGGCTAATTGGAGCAAACTGGTGCAAGGATCGTGGCCTGTGGCGTTCTGCGATTAGCGTCAACGGGAAACGCAAAGATCTCGGTAGTTTCCAAACTGCGGAGTTGGCTCACGAGGCTTACATGAAAGCTAAAGCTGAAATGTGTCGTTAACGCCTACACGAATAAAATAAATTAAGCCCTGCCTGTATTAGTGGGGCTATTTATTTTCTACACAACGGAAATCGCTTTGAGTATGTGACGACATCCCGGTGAGACCAGGCACACTTCCCTGGCGCGGCAAAGCGATACCCATTGTGATGAAGCTCAGCGGCGAGCTAGGGAATAGTTTTGCGGTGAATATTCTGGATAAGTAGCCACAAGGCGCGCGTAACCCAATCGGCAGCGCACCGATGGAAGCTGGTTCGACTCCAGCCTTCACAATCATTACTACGGGCTACCTTCGGGTGGCCTTTTTTGTTTCCCCTCCTTCTGAGAGAACTCACGGCAATGAAGTATTGACCGGCGGAATGATTTCGGCGTAATTTGTTTGTGTGGTGAATCCTTTCTAAGCGAAAGGGCGTTCCAGTCAACTGCTATCTGCAGGTATGCGCGCGGCTTTGCTGACTGGGGTAGAGTCACCGGGAGGCACCCGGCACCATGACAACAACAATACAAGTTTCAAATTCCTTGAGAGCCTGCCATAAAACGCAGGCCTTTTTTTATGGTTTTGCAAACTGCTGCTACGCTTTGAGTTGTGGGAAGTAACTGAATGCCCGGTGGTTCTCCTGGACCGATAGTGAATCAGCCGATACAGCTTCACCTCTGAGCATAAGTCTTACTCACACCTACCTTACAAATAGTCAACTCATTAGCCCGCCATCAACAGCGGGCTTTTATTATTTCCCCTCAAACTTACTGAGAGGATTCATAGCAATTACAGAGGGGGCGTAATGTCCGATCCATTAACCGGCACTGGTGCAGTTCTCGGCGGAGGCCTGCTGGGTTCAGTCCTGTATGGTGTCTTTACTCATACAGATTTCGGCGTGGTGTTTGGAGCGTTTGGTGGTGCGGTGTTTTACGTCGCGACAGCTGCAAACCTTACGCGTGCTCGCCTGGCTGCATATTTCCTTACATCATTCATTGTTGGAGTGCTTGGCGCCGGGTTTGTTGGTTCATGGCTAAATGCTGCCTCGAGTTATGAAAAACCACTGGATGCACTCGGTGCAGTGATTTTGTCTGCACTGTGTATAAAAATCCTAACTTTTCTTAATAACCAGGACCTGAACACCCTGTTCGGTTTTTTCTCACGGTTACGCGGAGGAGGGGGAAATGGTAATTGACCCGTCAGCTGTCTTTAACGCGTTTATCTGCTCGGTGATCGTCGTCGTTCTGATGTTCTACCAGCGCCATGGTGCCCGGCACCGTCCTTTTATCTCAATCCTGGCGTATATAACCATCCTGGTTTACGCAGTAATCCCATGGCAATTCATCTTCGGCCTCTATCGTGACTCCAGTTGGCTGGTGGTGATGTCGAACCTCCTGATATGCGCAGCTGTTATGAAGGTCCGGGGAAATCTGGCACGTCTGGTTGATCTTCTGAGGCACTAATGACAAAAGACGAAATTTTTGACGCCATTCTTGGCAAAGAGGGCGGTTACGTTAATCACCCCGACGATAAAGGTGGCCCAACAAACTGGGGAATCACGCAAGCGGTAGCACGTGCCCACGGTTACAGCGGTGATATGCGTAACCTTACCCGCCAGCAGGCGCTGGATATCCTGACGGCTGACTACTGGGCAGGGCCACGCTTCGACCTTGTTTCTGAGGTATCACCAGCCATCGCCGCCGAATTGTGCGATACCGGCGTTAACATGGGCCCATCAGTTCAGACCAAATGGTTCCAGCGCTGGCTGAACGTGTTCAACATTCAGGGCACGCTCTATCCCGATCTGATTGCAGATGGTTTTATCGGTCCGCGTACTATCAGCGCATTAAAAAGCTATCTTGCCCGGCGAGGAAAAGAGGGTGAGCTGGTTATGCTCCGGGCCCTGAATTGCAGCCAGGGTCAGCGTTATCTTGAGCTGGCAGAACAGCGTAGCGCGAACGAAACGTTTGTTTATGGCTGGGTAAAGGAGCGGGTGGTTATATGACGCTTGAGATAATTACCGGACTCGTTGTCGCGGTGTTTGCTGCTATTGCCGCCGCGTTTGGCCTGGGTCATTCACGCGGAACCAGCAAAGCGGAAGCGAAAGCCGACCAGCAGCGCACCGAAGATAACGCAGCGGCAGTGGTTGCAGCAGCAGAACGCAGGGTAGAGACAACGAAAGAGGCCAGCAATGTACAGCAAACTGTTAACCACATGCCTGATGACGATGTTGATCGCGAGCTGCGTGACACGTGGAAGCGCGGCTCATAAGGGGTGAACATGAGGAAAACAATCGACTTAACCGGCGTTAAGTTCGGCAAGCTGACTGTGCAGTCCTACGCCAATAAGGATAAATCGGGCGTTTCAATGTGGTTGTGCGGTTGTGAGTGTGGCACAGAAAAAATAATCAGGTCAAACGCCTTACGCTCTGGCAGGACACAATCTTGCGGGTGTATGTCTGGTGCAAAACACGGGCATCGCAGACCGTCAGAAACTTCCCCCACATATATAAGCTGGCTGTCAATGCAGCGGCGTTGCAATTATCCCGGCGATGCGTATTACGGAGATTATGGTGGTCTTGGAATTTCAGTCTGCGAGCGCTGGGGTAATTTTGAATCTTTCCTGAAAGACATGGGTGAGCGTCCGGCAGGTCACACGCTTGATCGAATTGATGTAGATAAGGCGTACTCACCAGAAAATTGCCGATGGGCTACACCCAAAGACCAGGCAAGAAACCGACGAAGTAACCATATGCTCGATACACCAGCAGGTCGAATGTGCATTACCAAAGCAGCCGAAACCTATGGTGTAAAAGTAAAGACAATCGCGCACCGATTGAGCAGGGGATGGAGTGTTGAAAAGGCGCTGCTAACTCAACCATGGCAGGGCAACAATGAATAAATATTTCATGTTTATCTCTATGCTTTCCGTGTCAGCATTGGCTGCTGGCTGTGTTGGTGGTCCTCCAAAGCCCAGCTATGTTTTCGTCCACGATTCCTGTGACTGGGTAAAGCCAATCTACCTGACTGATCACGACATCGACGTTATGGACCTCCAGACGAAGAAAGACATCCTGGCGCATAACAAAGTGTGGAAGGCGAACTGCCAGAAGCAGGAGTGACGCATGCTGCTGTGTTCACATTCAATCGCGGGTAAGTTTCCATACCCGCCAAAAAGAGAGAAACCGATGAGCGAAGCTAAACCGCAGGACGGCACCACCGTTAAAGGCTATCGAACCCTCTCCGCAGACGATATCGCGCAAATGAATGGCCTGAAGGAAATTAGCCGTGACTTTTGCGAGCAGTTGGACCTTGAACGAACACACCTATCCTTGCAGGTAGTAGATGCCAACTCTGAGGAGGTTAGCGAACGTTCAGAGGCGCTCCGCTGTCTGGCAATCGCGCGTACAAAAATGCAGGAAGCCTGCATGTGGGCGTGTCGTGCTGTATCGCGTCCAGATTCTGACTGCTAGCCATTACAAAGCTCACCTGCTGGTGGGCTTGATAATGGTTATCCCAACAAGCGGATAAGACAATCAATATACCCATCAGAGGATAAACAATGTCTGAAATCACTGTTACACCTGCACAGCAGATCCGCTTAAACCTGCTGGCAACTTTGAACTACGATACCGCAGCCGCAGCTGATGCTATCAAGTTCGTTGGCGATGACCCACTAAAGTATCAAGTCTTCGTAAATCAGTTAAGCCGGGTAACATCTGAAAGCGGAATGGTGGCCAGAACGACGAAAGCCATCAAGGAGTCGGAAGAAGCGCTTTTGCTGTTTGAATCTGAATCTGGCAGTTGATCGTCATCGTAAGTAACAGGCCTCGCTGACGCGGGGCTTTTTAATGCGCTTCGCACGCGCAGAAAGAAGAGAGTCTTTCAGTAGTGAGCCTGGGTGATGCCGTTAGGTTGCGTTTACCTCTCGGGCGGCATTGCCGTGCGACAGGCTCACGTCTAAAAGGGTAGTAAACATGAAAAAAACTTTAAGCCTAAAAGATGCAATGCGTAGCCTTCACGTTATCGAAACCGATGAAGGAATCGAACTACAAAGCGCGGCTGGCACGGCAAAATATGATGCGTGGGGCGCACGCCGTGAGGTGAATGGTATCCCAGAGTACTTTCCCTCCTCTGTCACGGTAAATAAGCGTCCGCAAGCGCTAGTGGATGATAAAGGACCATCTGTACCTGATGACTCATGCGCACCATTGGTACGCACAATGAAGCTTCGTGTTGAGCTGGACACATCAGGCGCACAACAGGCTGTTGACGAACTGGATGACAAAATCCGTAACAGCGATGCATTCAAAGTCCTGAAAGATGGCTGGACTTTCGAAAAGAACGGGGTGCTGATTATTAATAACGGCGAGGTGTTCGTTACCGATGCGAAGATCGACGATGCCGTATTGTCTAAGAGCTACAGCGTTAAATTAAACGTCGCCGGCAAAGGCAAGCCGCACGAAGCTGGCATGACCCTCGGTGTTGAAGAAGGAAAGCAGCAGGCAACGTTTAAGGCTGATCGCTTTAAGGTCCATGAAGCCGCTCAATCAGCCAGCAATAATGAAGAGACGGCCTTCAATGGTGGTCTGGCTTTTGGTGGTTTCCCTGGGGCAATTAGTCATGATGGAGCTAATCCCGCTGATGGCAATAATGCCACCGCTGAACCAATCAGTTCAATTGCTTCAGCGACAGGCACAGCCACCAAGGCGCGACTAACCGACGAGATGCAAGAACTGGTTCTCAAGGCTGTACGTGAAAGCGATCTGTTCACATCCCTTCAGACTGCGATAGCTGCCAAGGCAGCGTCAACCGCTGGCCTGCAACAGGCAGTGAATGACGCAGTGAGCAATGCTATTCGCAACGCACTGAAGCCTGGCGGTCTGCTCTATGGTAAGTGCTAATGCCAGCGGCCATCCCCCGCGCCTGTCGTAAGCGTGGCTGCTCCGGGACTACAACCGACCGCTCTGGATATTGCGAACATCACCGCAATGAAGGCTGGCAGCAGCATCAGCGAGGACAGAGCAGGCATCAGCGAGGTTATGGCAGCAAGTGGGACAGGCTGCGTCCAATCGTTCTCGACAGAGATAAACATCTTTGTCAGGAATGCCTGCGAAATGGAAGGTATACACCCGCTGAGACGGTGGACCACATCACCGCCAAAGCAAATGGGGGGACCGATGACCTTTCCAATCTTGAAAGCCTCTGCAAGCCTTGCCACAGGGCGAAGACAGCGGTTGAAAGACTCAAATGACATCGATTCTCATTTGAATCAACCGAGGGGGAGGGCGGGTTGAAAGTTCAGGAACGACGCGCCAAAGGACCGCCGCCTAACCTCTTTTCACATCGCCGCAGGTTAGAAAACTTTTTTTAGGGGTCCCCCACTCGATGATTAATAGGAGTTTTCGATTATGTCTGGACCACCGAAAACCCCGACCCATCTACGTTTGGTGAGGGGTAACCCATCAAAACGCCCGATTAATGAAAACGAACCTAAGCCAGCTGCAGGGGTACCCCCAACGCCGAAGCATTTCGACAAGCAGGGGAAGTACTGGTTTAAACGGATGGCCGACGAGCTCGATGCTATCGGTGTGATGTCTCAACTGGACGCCAGAGCCCTTGAGCTGCTGGTTGAGGCTTATACCGAATACCGGCACCACTGCGACACGCTTGAAATTGAGGGGTACACCTACCGGACCGAAACACAGAGCGGGGATGTGATGATCAAAGCTCACCCGGCAGCCATCATGAAAGCTGATGCCTGGAAACGCCTTCGCGCCATGCTCGGAGAGTTCGGGATGACACCAGCCAGCCGCTCGAAAGTGAATGCAAAAGGTCCTGATGCGGTTGACCCGCTGGCCGAGTTTATGAAAGCGAGGGATTAATGGCTAAGGTTGCAGAAGGCATCCGCTACGCCGAGAGGGTGGTGGCGGGGGAAATAATTGCCTGTGAGTATGTGCGCCTTGCCTGCCAGCGTTTTCTTGACGATCTGGCACACGGCGAAGAGCGCGGTATTTTCTTCAGTGAGCCACGCGCGCAGCACATTCTGAATTTCTATAATTTTGTTCCTCACGTAAAGGGCGCGCTGGCAGGCCAGCCTATTGAGCTGATGGACTGGCATGTTTTCATCCTGATTAATATTTTTGGTTTTGTTATCCCGCTGGTTAACGAAGAGACGGGGGAAACCGTTCTGCGTAACGACGGCAGCGGTCGGCCGGTGATGGTTCGGCGTTTCCGTACAGCAGATGTTGAGGTGGCCCGTAAAAATGCCAAATCAACACTTTGCTCCGGCGTTGGGCTCTATATGGCTGGCGCTGACGGCGAGGGTGGTGCGGAGGTTTATTCCGCTGCAACCACCCGTGACCAGGCGCGAATTGTTTTTGAAGACGCGAAAAATATGGTCAAGAAGGCGAAAGCCACTCTTGGGCGGATCTTCGAATTCAACAAGCTCGCTATCTACCAGGAGCAAACGGCCTCCAAATTCGAGCCTTTATCATCAGATGCGAACAACCTCGACGGCCTGAACATCCACTGCGCCATCGTCGACGAGCTGCATGCACATAAAACCCGTGATGTATGGGACGTTCTGGAGACGGCAACCGGCGCGCGCCTGCAGTCGTTGCTTTTCGGCATTACCACAGCGGGCTTCAACAAAGAGGGTATCTGCTACGAACTGCGTGATTACGCCATCAAGGTGCTGCGTGGACTGGTAAAAGACGATACGTTTTTTGCCATCATCTACACCTTAGATGAAGGTGACGATCCCTTTGATGAAAAAGTCTGGCAGAAGGCGAATCCGGGGCTGGGTATCTGTAAGCGCTGGGATGACCTGCGCCGCCTGGCTAAAAAGGCGAAAGAGCAGGTTTCGGCCAGGATTAACTTTTTCACCAAACACATGAATATCTGGGTAACAGCTGAGTCTGCCTGGATGGACATGATGAAATGGGAAAAATGCGAGTTTATCGCCCCGCAGCACGAACTTAAAACCTATCCCTCCTGGGTGGGCGTTGACCTGTCAAACAAAATTGATATCTGTGCAGCCGCTAAAGTCTGGCGCGCGCCAGGTGGCCACGTTCATGCGGATTTTAAATTCTGGCTGCCCGAAGGACGCCTTGAGAAATGTTCACGCCAGATGGCAGAGCTCTATCGTAAGTGGTCCGGGATGGACAAGCTGATCCTTACCGACGGGGATGTAATCGACCATGCTCAGATTAAAGAAGAGCTGCAGGTGTGGGTTGCTGGCGAGAGTCTGAAAGAAATTGGCTTCGACCCGTGGAGTGCGACGCAGTTCAGCCTTGCGCTGGCAGAAGAAGGGCTGCCGCTGGTGGAAGTACCGCAGACGGTTCGCAATTTCTCTGAGGCGATGAAAGAGGTCGAAGCACTGGTATACGGTGGCCGCTTCCATCACAGCGATCACCCGGTAATGAACTGGATGATGTCCAACGTAACCGTCAAACCTGACCGGAACGAGAACATTTTCCCGAACAAGTCCACACCAGAGGCCAAGATTGATGGCCCTGCGGCATTGTTCACAGCAATGAGCCGCGTTCTGGTTAACGGTGGTAACGACCAGCAGGATCTCTCCGGATTCTTCAATAATCCCATCATGGTAGGTTTCTGATGAAAAAAAACAAACAGCCAGGCAGGGTGAAAAGCGCTCTGCTTAACTGGCTCGGTGTGCCTATCAGCCTGACTACCGGCACGTTCTGGGAGGAATGGTTTGGTACCAGCAGCAGCGGGAAGGTGGTAACAGCCGATAAAGCCATCCAGCTATCGGCTGTGTGGGCATGCGTAAGACTGTTGAGCGAATCTATTTCAACCCTTCCGCTGAAAATATACGTTCGACAGCCTGACGGTTCGCGTAAAGCGGCAACCGATCATCCGGCCTATTCGATACTGTGCCGCCGCCCCAATTCAGAAATGACACCATCACGCTTTATGTTGATGGTGGTCGCCAGTATTTGCCTGCGCGGGAACGCCTTCATTGAGAAGAAATTCATCGCAAACCGCCTGGTTTCGCTGGTGCCTTTACTGCCGCAGAACATGGTGGTTAAACGTCTCGTGACCGGGGCGCTGGAATACAAATACACTGAAAACGGTAACGAGCGCGTCATTCCCGTCAAAAACATCATGCACATTCGCGGGTTCGGTCTGGATGGCGTTTGCGGCATGATGCCGATGAAGACTGGCCGGGATGTGATCGGTTCTGCAATGGCGGTAGAAGAGTCTGCGGCAAAAATATTCGAGCAAGGATTACAAAGTTCTGGCTTCCTGACAGCGGAACAAGCATTAAGCGATGAGCAGAGGGAAAGGCTCCGGGAGTACATGGCAAAGTTCACCGGCTCAAAGAATGCCGGAAAAATAATGGTGCTGGAGGGAGGGCTGAAGTACCAGGGCGTTACCATGAATCCCGAAGACGCCCAGATGCTGGAAAGCCGATCTTTCAGTATTGAGGAAATCTGCCGCTGGTTTCGCGTGCCTCCTTTCATGGTTGGCCACACCACGAAACAAAGCAGCTGGGCATCCAGCCTTGAGGGCATGAACCTGCAGTTCCTGACTCATACTCTTCGACCGCTGCTGGTGAATATTGAGCAAGAAATCGGGCGGTGTTTACTCGACAGCGATGACGAAGTGTTTGCAGAGTTCTCCGTTGAAGGACTGCTGCGCGCTGACAGCGCAGGTCGCGCAGCATACTATACCAGCGCGCTTCAGAATGGCTGGATGTCTCGAAATGACGTTCGTCGTCTTGAGAACATGCCGCCAATTGAAGGGGGCGATATTTACACCGTTCAGCTCAACCTGACGCAACTGAAAAATCTCGAAAGCAGCAACCCTGCTGTTCAGGCACTGGCCCTGCGAGAGCTGCATAACCACGTATTCCCCGATATTTCCTTTGAACAATCTCCGCTGAAACAGGCCGCTTAGGAGCACTTTCCTGATGAGCAAAAAACAACTTCCGGTAGCACCGGCGGGTCGCCCCTGCGCGCGCGTTACCTGTGAAACATTACCGTCCGCACTGGACCGCTGGGACGGCGGGATCAAAGCGGCGTCCACCGACGATAACAGCATTTCTGTTTTCGATGTTATCGGGCAGGACTACTGGGGCGAAGGGGTAACAGCTAAACGTATTGCCGGTGCGCTTCGGGCTATGAATGGCGCCGACGTCACGGTCAATATTAACTCCCCTGGCGGTGACATGTTCGAAGGCCTGGCAATCTACAACCTTCTGCGTGAATACGAAGGCCGTGTGACGGTGAAGGTGCTCGGTATTGCCGCCAGCGCCGCCTCGGTCATTGCGATGGCCGGGGATGATATTCAGATCGGTCGTGGTGCCTTCCTGATGATCCACAACTGCTGGGTCTACGCGATGGGTAACCGCCATGATTTTGCTGAACTGGCACAGTCACTGGAACCCTTCGATACCGCTATGGCTGATATCTACGCGGCGCGCTCCGGCCTTGATATGGCCGCCGTGCAGAAGCTGATGGACGCGGAAAGCTATATCGGTGGCAGTGATGCTGTGGCGAAGGGACTGGCAGACAGCCTGCTTTCTGCTGATGCGGTCAGCGACGGCGACGAATCGCCTGCTGCTGCGCTTCGCAAACTTGATGCATTGCTGGCCAAGACCAACACCCCGCGCTCTGAGCGCAGAAAACTCATTAAAGCCTTATCCGGTGGCATGCCTGGCGCTGTCACCACCAACGACGGTACGCCGGGCGCTGCCGAAGACATCAAACCTGAAACCATCAATTCACTTGAAAGCGCCCTGGCGGCGTTAGTCAAATAAGGACCCTTTATGTCTGAAGTAAACGATATTCTGAAAAAAGTCACGGCCAGCATTGAAGAGGCAACCGGCAAGTTCAACGCGAAAGCAGAAGACGCGCTCAAAGAGGCGCAGAAGTCCGGCAAGCTGTCTGAAGAAACAAAGGCAGCCGTCGATAAAATGGCTTCTGAGTTCAACGCCCTGCGCGAAGCAGAAAAAACGCTGAAGGCCGCAATGGGCGAACTGGAGCAACATGTTGCCCAGATGCCGCTGGCAAACGCGAAACAGGTTGTCGAGTCCGTTGGCCACCAGGTGATCTCCGCTGAGGCGCTGAAAACCTTCGCTTCCAGCGTGGAAGGCGGTAAGCGTATCAGCATCCCGGTTAAGGCTGCCCTGACTTCGGTGGATGTGCCTGATGGTGTTGTAGAGCCACAGCGCCTGCCGGGTATTGATACGGCACCGAAACAGCGCCTGTTCATCCGCGATCTGATCGCTCCAGGTCGTACGTCCTCCTCAGCTATTTTCTGGGTGCAGCAGACAGGCTTTACCAATAACGCGAAAGTGGTTCCTGAAAATACGCAGAAACCATACAGCGAAATTGAGTTCACGCCGAAAATCACTGGCGTCAGCACTATCGCCCACCTGTTCAAAGCCTCAAAGCAGATCCTGGATGACTTCGCACAGTTGCAGTCCACTGTTGATGCCGAAATGCGCTACGGGCTGAAGTATGCAGAAGAGCAGGAAATTCTCTTCGGTGATGGTACCGGCGTTCATTTGCATGGCATCGTTCCTCAGGCGTCAGCGTTCAATCCGGCGTTCACTGTCGAACAGCAGAGCGGGATTGACGATCTGCGTCTGGCAATGTTGCAGGCACAGCTGGCACGCTTCCCGGCGTCTGGTCATGTTCTTCACTTCATTGACTGGGCGCGGATCGAGCTGACCAAAGACAGCCTGGGTCGTTACATTCTGGCGAACCCTGCGGCGCTGACTGGTCCGACTCTGTGGGGCCTGCCGGTTGTTGCAACAGAAGCGGCAGCATTCCAGGGTAAATTCCTGACCGGTGCATTTAACGCTGGCGCGCAAATCTTCGACCGCGAAGATGCGAACGTGGTTATCTCCACGGAGAACGCCGACGACTTCGAGAAAAACATGATCACCATCCGTTGCGAAGAACGTCTGGCGCTGGCTGTGAAACGCCCTGAGGCGTTCGTGTACGGTTCATTCAGCACCGGCGCGGGTAGCTGATAACTATTGCGGCCTTCGGGCCGCTTTTACAGGTGGGAAAATGAAACTGATTGCACTTAAACCGATTTATTTCGGCGGTACCGTCGTTACTGAGGGGCTTCCGCTGGAAACTCTGGAACAGCACGGTCGCGAGCTCATCAAAAAAGGCTATGCGATGCTCGATGAATCAGAAAATCCTGCAGAGCAGGAACAGCAGCAGGAACAGCAGCAGGAACAGCAGCAGGAACAGCAGCAGGAACAGCAGCAGGAACAGCCGGAAGTGAAAGCGGACAAGAAGGCGAAAAAATAATGGTCGATCTTGATGTGGTGAAACAGCACTGCCGCATTGATAGCGACTTTACCGGTGATGACGCCCTGCTGACTTTATACACCGGTGCGGCGGCGCGTTACGTCCAGACATGGACAAGGCGAACGCTCTATGAAAACCAGAGCTCCCCTGGCTACGCAGATGACCCGGACCCGATTCTACTGAATGATGATGTTAAAGCGGCCATGTTATTGCTGATAGGTCACTGGTATGCCAACAGAGAATCAGTTTCCGTCGGTCAGACTGTTGCAGAGGTCCCGTTTGCAGTTGAAGCCTTGCTGCAGCCATACCGAATTTACGGGGTATAGGAGGACTTTATGCAGGCCGGAAGACTGAGAGACAGGGTGGTGGTTCAGAACCTCACAACATCCAGAGATCCTTCTGGCCAGCCTGTTGAAGCATGGCATGACGGCGCAGAAACCTGGGCAGAAGTAAAGGGCATTAGTGGCCGCGAGCTGGTAGCCGCTGGTGCTGAAACCGCAGTCGCCACTATCAGGGTATGGACACGATTTCGTAGCGATATAACTGCTGCGTCCAGACTCAGGGTTATGACTGGCCCGTTCAAGGGGGCCATTTTGAATATTATTGGTCCGCCTATCCCTGATTCTCGTGGTGTTCAGCTCGAAATTCTTTGCAAACAGGGGACCGAAAAATGATTGAGACGAGCCTCGATTTTTCCGGATTAAATGACATCGCAAAGGATCTGGAGGCGCTTAGCCGTGCCGAAAACAACAAGGTTATGCGTGATGCCACGCGCGCCGGTGCCGAAGTGCTTAAGGAAGAAGTGATCGCCCGCGCTCCGGTGCGTACCGGGAAACTGAAAAAAAACGTGGTGGTGGTGACCCAAAAAAGCCGTCGCCGCGGGGAAATTTCTTCCGGCGTCCATATTCGTGGTGTTAACCCGCGCACCGGGAACAGCGATAACACGATGAAGGCGAATAACCCGAGAAACGCCTTTTACTGGCGCTTTGTGGAGCTTGGCACTGCGAACATGCCTGCGCATCCTTTTGTGCGACCCGCTTACGATACGCGCGAGGAAGAGGCCGCCAGCGTCGCCATTGCCAGGATGAATCAGGCTATTGATGAGGTACTGAGCAAGTGAATGAAGATAATATCTACGCCTTGCTTTCTACCCTGGCAGATGGACGGGTATACCCCTATGTTGCGCCATTAGGTAGTGACGGGAAACCGTCTGTCTCTCCACCCTGGATTATCTTTTCCATCGTCGATGATGTTTCCGCTGACGTGCTGTGTGGCCAGGCAGAGAGCAGGGTTTCCATTCAGGTAGATGTGTATTCCACTACGATCACTGAATCACGCACCCTGAGAGATTTGGTGCTCTCTTCGCTTGAGCCGTTAACCCCTACAGAGGTGGTAAAAATCCCCGGGTACGAGCCAGATTATCGGCTCTACCGTGCCACCCTGGATTTTAAAGTTACCCCCTGACAATTAATTCACCCAACGAACCCGCCTGATGGCGGGTTTTCTTTTTCCAGGAGACAGCTATGTCTGCACTTTATGAAAAATCGCAGCTGACGAAGATCCTTATTTCCTCCCTGCCAGCCACCAAAGAAACGATGGATTCCGCAACCTTTCTCGATCTGAGTTGCACCATCAAAGAAATTCAGTTCACCGGTGGTCAGAAGCAGGATATCGACGTAACAACGCTTTGTTCGACCGAGCAGGAGAACATTAACGGCCTGCCTTCTCCGTCAGAAATCTCTCTGTCCGGCAACTTCTACAAGAATCCGGCGCAGGACGCCTTGCGTGATGCGTATGACAACGATACGACCTACGCTTTCCAGGTCATTTTCCCGTCTGGCAAAGGCTTTAAGTTCCTGGCTGAAATCCGCCAGCACACCTGGTCTTCCGGTACCAACGGCGTAGTGGCGGCAACGTTCTCCCTGCGCCTGAAAGGTAAGCCTGAAAACATCGAGTCTGGCTCCTGAGAGGTCTCATGAAGAATATTAAAAATCTCGCCCTGGCTAAGATGTCGGGATTTCGTCATAAGACGGTCGCCGTTCCTGAGTGGGAAGGCGTCAAAGTGGTTCTCCGTGAGCCGTCAGGTGAAGCCTGGCTGCGCTGGCAGGAAGTGGTGAAAGCGGGTGCTGATGATGAAAATGTGTCAGTATCGGAAAAGGCACACCGTAATCTTTGCGCTGACGTGGTGCTCTTCATTGACGTTCTGTGTGACACCGATAAGCAGCCGGTATTCAGCGTAGACGAAGAAGAGCAGGTGCGTGAAATCTACGGCCCCGTCCATTCACGCCTGCTCAAACAGGCGCTTGACCTGATCAACAACGCGGACGAAGCGCGGGAAAAGTCTCAACCCCCGGCGTAAAGTTTCTGATGTCGCTTGCGCTCCGAATGGGGCGCACGCTTTCAGAACTACGGCAGAGCATGACTGCAAGCGAGCTTCTGATGTGGATTGAGTACGACAGGCAAAGTCCGGTTGGCGATATTCGTGGTGACATTCAGGCAGCTCAGCTCGTCTCTGCCATCTACGGCTCGCAGGGGGCAAAAGTACCGCTGGACGATGCGATCCTGCGCTGGGGTGGTGATGAGCAATCAGAACCGAAGGACCCGTTTGCAGGGCTTGAGGCTGCACTTACAGCTGCAACTCAGTGACAAATCTAGTACCTGGGTTTAGCATTAGCATGAATAATGCAATCAAGGTGCAAAAATGAAAAAGTTAATTATAGCCGTCATGTGTTTGTTTTTTATCAGCGCGTGTAAGCCTGAGAAAAATGATTTTATTAAAAATGGCGAAAACATCGTCAGAGAGAAATTAAATAACCCAGATGATGCTAAGTTTAACGCTGAATATTTTAAGTATGGTGATAATGCAGCATACGTTTGTGGTGATGTGACTTACAAAAAAAATAATGATGGCACAAGTTATCGTAATAAATTTTACGTCTATGTCGAGATTATTGATGGGAAATTAACAAGTAATGGTTCAGCAGTGGTGATTAAAGAGGACGACAAGGCATTTCTTGAGGTCTATAAGACGCTTTGCAGGTAGGGCAATTTTATTCAATACGAAGCTCGCTGTGTGCGAGCTTTTTTATTTGGTGAAAGCATGGCAACTCTTCGCGAACTGATAATTAAAATCTCTGCTAACTCCCAATCGTTCCAGTCGGAAATTTCCCGCGCCTCACGAATGGGGCAGGACTATTACCGCACCATGCAGAATGGCGGTCGGCAGGCCGCTGCTGCTGCCAGAGAGAGCGAAAGGGCGCTCTCTGATTTGACTGCCGGATTTGCATCTGCTGGAAGGGCTGCTGCCGCAGCTACGGCAGCTTTTGCAACGGGTAAAATTGTGCAGATTGCTGATGAGTGGAACTCCGTAAACGCTCGTCTTAAACAGGCATCATCTTCTGCTGATGATTTTGCCGCTTCACAGCGTCAGTTAATGGAAATCAGCCAAAGAACCGGCACGGCATTTTCAGATAACGCAAACCTTTTTTCCCGAGCAGCTGCCTCAATGCGCGAGTACGGCTATAGCTCTGACGAAGTTCTGAAAATTACCGAAGCTGTCTCTACCGGCCTAAAACTTTCCGGGGCTAACACCCAGGAAGCGAGCTCTGTTATTACTCAGTTCAGCCAGGCGCTCGCACAAGGCGTTCTTCGTGGTGAAGAATTTAATGCCGTTAACGAAGCCGGTGATCGGGTAATCCGCGCTCTGGCTGCGGGAATGGGTGTAGCCCGTAAAGACCTCAAGAGCATGGCTGACCAGGGACAGCTTACGATCGATAAGGTTGTCCCAGCTTTAATGAGCCAGTTAGGAGCATTGCAGGGCGAATTTGCCAGCATGCCACAAACGGTTTCCGGATCCCTTCAAAAAGTAACTAACTCATTCATGGCCTGGGTGGGCGGTGTAAACCAGGCAACCGGTGCTACTGACGCGTTGTCTGGCGGATTGGATAATGTTGCCCAGACGCTTGATTCTTTTACTTCATCAGCAGTGAGCGGCGCTCTGAATGACGTTGCTGACAATATGTCAACAATTACAACAGTCGCTGGGGCGCTTGTTGGTGTTGGGTTGGCAAGATACCTCAGCGGAGTTGTAACCAGCGCCAGTAGCGCAACAGGTGCGTTAATTTCAGCTGCGAAATCAGAGGTTGCTCTTGCAGTCGCGCAGGATAAAGCGGCGCAGTCTGCTGTTGCGGCTTCCAGGGCTGAAGTTTATCGGGCTCAGCAAGCAGTACAGAGTTCAAGAAGTGCAGATGTTCAGGCGGCTCAGCAAGAAAAAGTCGCGGCGGCTGAAGCAAAAGTCACTGCGGCACATACCAGACTTACGACCGCTCTTGCCAGCGGTACAGCTACGGAAAAGGTGCGAGCCAGAACAGCACTTGAACGCGCGCAGGCAGGGCTGGTAGCAGCTAAAAATGCCGACGCTCAGGCTGTAGCTGAAAGGCGTCTGGCTGCCGCTCAGGCTGCTTTAAACCGTAACATCTCAAATCGTGTTTCGACCCAAAGTAATCTCAATAGTGTGACATCTGTCGGCACTCGGCTCATGAGTGGTGCACTTGGTCTCATCGGTGGAGTTCCTGGTTTAGTTATGTTGGGTGCTGGAGCCTGGTATGCGATGTATCAGAATCAGGAGCAGGCTCGGCGTTCTGCGCAGGAGTATGCCAGTCAAATTGACGAGATTAGAGAGAAAACATCTCGTATGTCCCTATCGGAAACGGATGACAACCGTGGTAGGACTGTTGGAGCCCTTGTCGAGCAAAATCGTCTGATTGATGAGCAAGCAAGGAAGGTTGGTGACCTGAAGTCTCAAATTGACGATCTTAATGCCTCCCGTGGAAAACCGGGCATTACCAGCGAGAACGATGCAAATATCCTGAGAGCGATAGCCATCGTCACAGATCAGCTCGCCGTTGAAGAAGGGAAGTTGAATGATATGCGGGAGAAATCTCGCAATATTCAGCAAACCCTTGAGGGTATTGAAAGGCAACGTAACGATCTGATCAAAGAGCATGCCTGGCGCCAGAACGCACTGTACCAGTCGCAATTGATGATGAATGGGCAGCATGAAAAGTTCAACAGTCTTCTTGGCTTAGGCAACCAACTCCTTATGGCGCGTCAGGGGCTGGCTAACGTCCCGCTCAGACTTCCGCAGGCCGACCTCGACAAAAAGCAAACCGATGCCCTCGAAAAGAGCCGCCGGGATCTGGAGTTGTCACGCCTGAAGGGTGAAGCAAAAGAGCGCCTGCGACTGAGTTATGCAGCCGATGACCTGGGGTTAACCAGTGATCCGCAATTCCAGACAGGCCGTCAGGAGTTGATTAATAACGGTCTTGCTGAATGGCGGAATAATGAGGCCAACAAACCTAAGGCGAAGGGCGGTAAAACCGAAGGCGAGAAAACCGAGGATGTGTATAAGCGCCTTATCAAGCAGCAAAAAGAGCAGATTGCCCTGCAAGGCCAGAATACTGAACTGGCGAAGGTTAAATACCAGGTCAGCCAGGGCGAACTTGCTTCTCTGACGGAAGCCCAGAAAAAGACGGTATTGCAAAATGCTGCGCTGATTGACCAGGTTAAATTGCGTGAGCAACTGCGAAATTACGAAGCCAACCTTGCTGACAGTAACGCCAGCGCCCGCGCAGCCAATGAAGCGCAACTGCTGGGATACGGGCAGGGAACCAGGTTCCGTGAAAGACTTCAGGAGCAGTTCAATCTGCGTAAGGAGTTTGAGCAGAAGAATACCGATCTTCTCCGCCAGCGTCAGGCTGGTGAAATCGACGAGACGTTCTATCAGCAGGGGCTGGCACTTAATAAGCGCTACCTCGAAGAGCGCCTGCGCGACCAGGAGGGATATTACTCAGCTTCTGATGCGCAGCGTGACGACTGGATGACGGGGTTGTCAGAAGGTTATGCGAACTGGGTGGACGAAGCTACGGATTATTCTTCCATGGCTGCTGACGGCATGAAGCAGGCTATGGGGGGCGCTGTCACCACGATTACCGACATGCTCAATGGCAACGTTGACAGCTGGAAGGACTGGGGCGTCAGCGTGCTGAAGATTATCCAGAACGTTCTGGTCAATATGGCTGTTGCTAACGGCGTCAGTTCAATTGGCTCCCTGTTCAGTTTTGGTGCCTCGTCTGCCGCTACCGCCAGCAGCGGTACTGCAATTCAGAACGCTGGCGCGAACTTCACCTTTAACGCGAAGGGTAATGTTTACGACTCTCCTTCCCTGAGCGCTTACAGCAATGGCGTTTTTCAGACGCCTCAGTTGTTTGCCTTTGCCAAAGGTGCGGGGGTTTTTGCCGAGGCAGGCCCGGAAGCCATTATGCCGCTCACTCGGGCAGCTGATGGTTCGCTGGGCGTTCGGGCAGTTGGTGCTCCTCAGGTTTCTGGCGGTGTGCCTTCGGTTAACTTTGGCGATATCAATATTCAGGGCGGATCACCGCAGGCGGCCAGTCAGGGTACTGCCGGAGCAGCAGGCAGGCAGCTTAAGGATGCCATCACTGGTGTCATTAACGAACAGGCCAGCATGCCGGGTTCGCCTCTGTGGCGATTAATCAAGGGAGTTTAACCATGGCAGTCGAAACCTTCAGCTGGTGCCCAAAGGTTGCCTCTCAGGTTGATACAAGTTTCCGTACCAGAAAGGCGCAGTTTGGCGATGGCTATGCGCAGGTGGCCGGAGACGGTATCAACCCTGTAACACCTCAATGGAGCGTGAGCTTTACCGGCGACGAGGCTTACATTCAGGCCATTAAAAACTTTCTGAACAGGCATGCCGGGTGGAAGTCATTTATCTGGAAACCTCCGCTTGAGCCCTCAGGCTTATGGCGCGCGGAATCCTTCCAGATATCTACCCACGGCAACAAGAAATATACCCTCAGCAGTACATTCATACAGGCATACCATCCATGAGCATTTCATCTGATGTCCAGAAACTGGAACCGGGTAAGCGCGTCCGCCTGATTGAGGTTGACGGTTCAGCTTTCGGTGCCGGTATTCTTCGCTTTCACAACGAGACAATCCCGCACACCGAGGCGGAAATCATCGCCGCAGGTGGCGACGAGTCAAAACTTGAGCCGAAGTCGGTGTGGTGGCAGGGGCAGGAGTATGGCGCGTGGCCGTATGAACTGACCGGCATATCTGTCAGCAGTGACGGCCAGAGCTCACGGCCGTCACTCACTGTTGCAAACATCAGCGGTACGATTGGCTCGCTGTGCCGAAGATTTCAGGGGATGGCTAAAGCTAAGGTGATCATCCATGACACTTTCGCACACTATCTGGACGCCAGAAACTTCCCTGATGTGAACCCGACTGCGAATCCCAACGAGGAGCGCAAACAGGTTTATTACATCGACCGTAAATCAGGATCAGACGATGAAACCGTAGAGTTTGAGCTTTCCAGTCCAGCCGATCTGCGCGGGCAACTCATTCCGACCCGGCAAATTCAGCCAATGTGCACGTGGTGCATGCGGGGCTGGTACAAAACCGGGAATGGCTGCACCTACGCCGGGCAAAACGGCTGGTTCGATAAAGACGGCAACCGGGTGGATGATCCTTCACAGGATGTTTGCTCCGGACTGCTGTCAACGGGCTGTAAACCTCGCTTCGGAGAGAATGAACAGCTGGATTATGGCGGGTTCCCAGGCGCTTCACTTCTGAGAGGATAATCATGCGCGACAAAACAGTTAGCGCCATTCTGGCCCATGCCGCCGCATCCTTCCCCGAGGAGTGCTGTGGCGTGGTTATTCAGAAGGGGCGGGTGGAGAAGTACATCCCCTGCAAAAATAATGCTGAGTCGCCGACTGAGCAATTCGAACTCAATCCTGAGGATTATGCGGCCGCCGAAGAGCAGGGCACTGTGGTGGCGATCGTCCACAGCCATCCCGGCGACGGGGCAACAACTCAGCCGAGCGAGCTCGACATGCTGATGTGTGATGCCACGGAACTGCCCTGGATTATTGCATCGTGGCCGGAGGGCGACATTCGCACCGTCATGCCTCGTGGAGACCGACCCCTCACAGGGCGCCAGTTTGTACTCGGATATGCTGACTGCTGGTCTCTCATCATGGACTATTTCCGCATCGAACACGGCATTGAACTGCCCAACTACAGCGTAGATCGCCACTGGTGGGAGCAGGGTGAAAATCTCTATATGGATAACTGGCAGGAATGCGGTTTCCGTGAGTACGACGGTCCCGCTCAGACCGGTGACATGGTTATCATGCAGGTACAGTCCACCGTCCCGAACCATGCCGGGATTTTGCTTGATGGCAACATGCTACTGCATCACATGTATGGCCAGCTAAGCCAGCGTATTCCCTACGGTGGCTATTACCGTGACCGTACCATCAAAATTCTGCGTTATAAGGATTTGATGTAATGGAAAGAAAAACCGTTATCAAACTCAGCGGCTCAATGGCTCAGCGATTTGGCAGGACCCACCGCCGCGCGTTAACGTCTGCCAGTGAGGTATTCAGGGCGCTATCTAACACAATTGATGGATTTGATGCCTACCTGCGTGAGACCAGAGCGAAGGGGCTGGACTTTGTCATCTTCCGAAACCAAATAAACATAGGAAAGGAAGAGTTTGATCTTCTTGGACCTGGCGATGAACTTCGCATTATCCCTGTAATACGCGGCAGTAAAAGGGCTGGCCTCTTTCAAATTGTTACTGCCGCCGCAATTGCGGCTTTTACCTGGTGGAACCCAATAGGATGGGCAGCAGGTACACAAATGGCGCTATATGCCGCAGCTGGTTCTATGGCTGTGGGTGGTGTAGTGCAAATGCTTTCCCCTCAGGTTGCTGGTCTGAGGATGCGACAGGACCCAGATAATAAGCCTTCCTATGCGTTTGGCGGACCCGTCAATACTACGGCATCCGGTAACCCCGTTCCTTTGCTTTACGGACAGAGGGAAATAGGCGGTGCGATTATCTCAGCCGGGATTTATGCAGAAGATCAGCAATAAACCAAACTACCCATTTCAAGCCACCTGACGGTGGCTTCTTTTATGGACGCGATATGACAACGACGATCATCAAAGGCCGCGGTAAAGGTGGCAGCAACCAGACCCGAACGCCCGTTGAAGCGCCGGACAGCATTCAGTCCATTGCAAGGGCAAAGGTGCTGATTGCGCTTGGAGAGGGTGAGTTCGCTGGCGGGCTTGATGGTAAAAACATTTTTCTTGGTGACTCATCTTCCTACACGCCTCTTCAGAACGCCGACGGAAGTTATAACTTCAATAATGTGAAATATGAGTTCCGTTCCGGTACTCAGGACCAGGACTACATTCAGGGCTTCCCCGGCATTGAAAACGAACTTCAGGTTTCATACGAGCTGAAACAGGCTGTGCCGTACGTGCGCGCGGTATCCAACACGCAGCTCTCTGCGCTGCGAATTCGCCTGGGATGGCCAACTCTTTTACTCCAGAAAAACAACGGTGATAAAGTCGGCACCCGCGTCGAGTATGCTATCGATCTGTCGGTCGATGGCGGGCCGTATGAAACGGTGGTTAACGGTGCTGTTGATGACAAAACCACGTCGCTTTATGAGCGCAGTCACCGCGTCAATCTTCCGAAAGCCTCGACTGGATGGCAGTTGCGGGTTCGCAGAATCACGCCGGATTCCACGAGCGTGAATATCGTCGACACCATGCGCGTTGTGGCCGTTACTGAAATTATTGACGCCAAACTTCGCTACGTTAACACAGCGCTGCTGTATGTGGAGTTTGACGCAAAGCAGTTCCCCAATGGAATTCCTCAGGTTGTGTGCAATCCGAAAGGGCGAATCATCCGTGTACCTGATACTTATGATCCCGAAACCCGCACTTACTCTGGTACATGGGAGGGCGTATTTAAATGGGCATGGACGGATAATCCTGCCTGGATTTATTACGACATCATTCTGAACGAGCGCTTCGGGCTGGGTCAAAGAATTGATACGACTCAGATAGACAAATGGGAGCTTTATCGTATCGCCCAGTATTGCGATCAGCAGGTACCAGATGGCAAGGGCGGAAGTGGGACGGAGCCTCGTTTTCGTTGCAACGTTTATATTCAGGACCGTAATGACGCCTGGACTGTACTTCGTGATCTGGCGGGTATATTTCGCGGCATGACGTACTGGGGCGACAATAAGATGTATGTCCTGGCTGATATGCCACGGGATGTGTGGCACATCTATAACCACGCCAGCGTTGTTGAAGGAAAATTTACCTTTGCGGACCCGAGTGAAACCACCCGAAACACTGCCGCGCTGGTGAACTGGTCAGACCCTGCCAACCACTATAAAGACACGCCTGAGCCTGTTTACGATAACGATCTGGCCATGCGCTTCGATTATCGTCAGCTCGAAATGACTGCGATCGGCTGCACCAGGCAGTCAGAGGCAAACCGGCGGGGGCGCTGGGCGCTGCTCACTAACGGTATCGGCGAGGTGGTGACCTTCAGCACGGGCATGGACGTTCCACCTGTCGGGGAGGTGATCGGCGTGGCAGCTAACGAGCTGGCCGGAAGAACTATCGGTGGCAGGGTGAGTGCGGTTAACGGCCGCAACATAACCCTCGATCGCGCCGCTGATGTGAAGGCCGGGAACCGGCTGTTTTTGAATCTTCCATCAGGCACAGCTCAGGCCAGAACCGTCCAGGCCGTTAACGGAAACACAGTCACTGTCACCACACCCTACAGCGAAACGCCGGAGGCTGAATGTAACTGGGGTGTGGACTCTGACGATCTGTTTATAGCGCTTTTCCGTGTTACGGGAACGCGGGACAACAACGACGGCACTTTCGAGGTCACCGGGACGACTTACAACCCTGATATCTATTCCGCTGTTGATACCGGCGCAAGACTGGACGAGCGGCCAGTCAGTGTCATTCCACCGGGGGTTCAGGCTCCCCCAGGAAATATTGTCGTAGACAGTTACTCTACGGTTAACCAGAACATTGCGATTACCACTATGCGCGTTGCCTGGGATTCTGTTCAGGGTGCAGTTGCGTACGAGGCGGAATGGCGGCGTGACAGCGGCAACTGGATTAGTGTGCCCCGAACGTCTTCTCTCGGCTTTGAAGTGCAGGGTATCTACTCGGGTCGCTATCTGGTCCGTGTCAGGGCGGTGAACGCCAGCGACGTTTCATCAGTATGGGAGACATCATCAGAAGTAAATCTTACGGGTAAAGTGGGCAATCCGCCGAAACCGGTCGGCTTCATCGCTTCTGATAATGTGGTTTTCGGTATCGAGCTTAGCTGGGGATTCCCGGCGAACACCGACGACACGCTGAAGACGGAAATTCAGTACAGCCTGACGGGTACTGAGGACGATGCGATGCTGCTGGCAGACGTACCCTATCCGCAGCGCAAGTATCAGCAGATGGGCCTTAAGGCCGGTCAGGAATTCTGGTACCGCGCACAGCTGGTTGACCGAACCGGTAACGAGTCCGGTTATACCGGCTGGGTTCGTGGACAGGCCAGCATCGATGTTTCCGACATCACCGATGTGATCCTGGAGGAGATTAAAGATTCGGAGGTGTTTAAGGACCTGATTGAAAGTGCCGTAGAAAGTAGCGAGAAACTGGCCGAACTTTCTGACGCGATTAAGGAGAACGCCGATGGTCTGGCTGCAGCAGTAGGTTCGAATAAGCAGACAGCAGAAGCAATCATTGGCAACGCCCTGGCTATTGCTGATGTTGTTGTGCGCCAGACAGCCCAGCAGGGCGCTAACTCTGCGACATTCGAACAGCTCCGGGAGGTGATCGCTACTGAGACGGAAGCACGCGTCACGGATGTTACTCGTCTTGAGGCAAAAACATCGCAGAACGAAGCGGGTATTACTGAAGTTCGCCAGGCTTTAGCAACGGAAACTGAAGCGCGCGCTTCTGCTGTAAGCCAGTTGACTGCAGCCACACAGGCCGCCTCTGATAAAGCTGATTCGGCTGCTGCAGTCGGTGCGCAGAATACGGCTTCAATCACCAACCTTAGCCAGGTTGTCACAGACCTCGATTCCTCAATGGCATCACGCCTGGAAGAGCTGGGTGCACAAACTGATAAGGCCAGCGGCGGTATTCAGAACAATGCTATCGCGCTCATCACCAGCACGCTCGCGCAGGTTAACCAGCGTAACCTTCTTAGCGTGCAATATGGCGATAACAAAGCCGGTATTGAGCGAGTCGATAATGTAATGGCCGATGCCAGTAAGGCTGTTGCTGAGTCGTTGCGCACCCTGGACTCCACTGCCGGTGGAAACACCGCGAATGTCACTGACCTGTCAAAGACGCTTGCTGACTTCACACAGGCGTCCGCTACTCAGATCAATTCGCTGAAGGTTACCGTGAATGGCCAGCAGGCCGCTATTGTCCAGAATGCTCAGGTATCAGCAGACATCAACAATAACCTGAATGCGATGTACAGCATTAAGGTGGCTGTTGATGCTAACGGTCGTCAGTATGCTGCTGGCATGGGTATTGGTGTTCAGAACACTCCATCCGGAATGCAGTCGCAGGTGTTGTTCCTGGCTGACCGATTTGCGGTGATGTCTCAGGCTGGAGGGGCCGTGACACTGCCGTTCGTTATCCAGAATGGGCAGACCATTATCAGGGATAGCGTTATCGGCGACGGAACCATCAGTAATGGCAAAATTGGCAACTACATCCAGTCCGCGACATGGGACGGAACCGGAAACGTCGGCTGGCACATCAACAAATCGGGTTATGCCGTTTTCAATAACGTTACTGTGCGTGGAGCGGTTTACGCCCAAAATGGTCAGTTCGGATTCACCAACTCAACAGGAGGAGTCACGATCAATAACAACGGTGTCACTGTCAATTTGTCGAATGGTGGGCGCATTGTTCTGGGAGAATTTTGATGGCCAGGGGACTCTATATCGATTTGAATGACGGGCGTCCGGCAATGACCATCACTGCCGGAATGAAATGTCCGTCGTATGGTGGGGAGGCTGTGGAGGCATGGGGCCAGCAGACCATGACTGTTCAGGGCTATGTTGCCGGAGCGACCCCTTTTTTCATTCCATCAAACTCGGTTGTGAATGTGACTCGCTCGCCGAATCTGATAACAACGATTATGGTTCTCGATGGGATAACCAATAACGGAAACGGAACCCTGACCCAGAGTGTCTGGTCATCAGATGGCTGGGGGAAAGATAAAACATTTCCCGGCACAGTCTGGCAGATTTTACCCGCTGGGCAGAGTGGAAACCGTGGTTTGCTTATTGAGGATTCGACAGACTTTATTGCGATCACTGATGTCAGTCGTGTTGCTTCCTGTGTTTTCAGTGGAACGGTCAATGTAAATGGTACTTACACGCTTCCGGCCAAAGGGCTCGTTTTTGCCCGCTGGAATGACAGCGCAGCTACGCTTGAATGTGATGGTAATAATATTTACTCCCGTCAGGATTACACGGGCTATGACGATATCGCCCGTTCTGTGAATGTCGATATTGCGATTTTTGCGGTTCAGGCCCCTGTACCCGGAAGAGGATTAAATTTCATCAACGCTGCTGGCCAGTGCACTTTCTCTACCACCCGCCGTCCATTTATATTCCGAAATCAGTTTTATTCACCGGGCAATAGCTGGGTCGATATTGGCAACAGCATGATTGCGCTTGGCTGCTATGGTTTCAACTCTTCAACAGCCAGCGGGTGGTGCAACATGCGATCCAAGGGACTGGTGATGAGCGGGAACTCGGTAAAATGTGGGAATGGCCGTGTCCGTTCCCGATGGACCGACAAGTATTCTGTGACTGGCGAGAGATATACCGGAATGAGTATTCCCATCATCCCCGCAATGTATTGACACAACCCCACTAACGAGCCCCGCCATGGCGGGGTTTTTTATTACCTGGAGAAAATATGATTTATACCACTGGCACTATTGCCATCAGCGGAAATACCCTAACAGGTACGGGAACAAACTTTACTGCAGTTGGCTCGTTAATTCGTAACGGTTGTACTGTCATCGCACTGACTAGCCCTCCGCAGGTATTCCAGATCACCTCCATCGGCGGGGCAACCAGTCTCACCGTGACACCAGCAGCAAATCCTGCAATCCCTGCGGGAACAAAGTATTCGATTTTGCTGAGCGACAGCCTGAGCGTGGATGGACTGGCGCAGGACATTGCTGAAACGTTCACGATGTACCAGCGTTATATGAGCGGTTTTGCTGATGTGATGAACGGCACCACAGACGTCACCATCACGATTAACGGCGTGGCTGTCACGGTGCCGGGTCAGAAATCACTGGCCAGGAAAGGGGCAAACAGTGACATTACCAGCCTTTCCGGGCTGACTACAGCGCTATCTGTAGCACAGGGCGGTACCGGTTCGACAACTGCATCAGGCGCTCGCACAAACCTCGGTTTGGGAGATCTGGCAACTGAAAACAGTAGCGGTATCAGAAAGCAACTTTTCAAAGTTGACCCACAACTCGGAAGCACGGTTGAACTTAATGTGTTTAACCCTGGCGCTGGTGTGAAGAATGGCTCCGGACTGATGTTCAGGCGTCCCGCATCAGATGGTTATGTCATCATGCAGTACAACACCTCAGGCGATTATGAGGTCAGTAACGTACTCATGGGTATCGATACTGCGTCACGTAACGTTTCATGGGATTTCCAGTTATCAGGTAATGCCGTTGCGAATGCCGGTTCATGGCTGAGCAATTCCGATAAAGACATCAAGACTAATATAAAGGTCATAGAAAACCCGCTTGAGAAAATGCGCATGATGCACGGATATACCTGGGACCGCCTTGATGATGCGCCGGCGGGTCAGGGATTTATTGCGCAGGAACTTATGGAAGTCATACCCACGGCAGTATTTGAGGGCGGACGTACTGAGCTTAAAGACGGAACGGTAGTTGAGAAAACCTTATCGGTCGATGTTACCGGCGCTTCAGCAGCGCTTCACCATGAAGCTATTCTGGCTTTAATGGATCAAATTGAAGATTTAAAGAAACAGGTCGAAGCGTTGCAGTCTGGAAGTTGAGTAAGCCGCCTCCCATCGTATGCAAGAATGGGCGGCGGCTGGTTGCTCAGTGTTCATGCCCGAGCAAACTCCGGGAATATTACCCGAACAATATCTACAGGCCAACCTGGCGAACAGTCGGGAACTCTGAGACCAGCCACATATCGGACTCTTCAAACATTTCCTCCAGCATGCGGTTCAGTTTTTCCCGATCGCTTTTGCTGGCATCGCTATTCAAGCCGTTTGCCTGCATCGGCTTCACCTTCACTTCGGCATCAGGAAAAATCTGGTGCACCCGCTTCGTCAGCTCGGCCAGTATGATCTCTCTGGCCCCTTCGAGCCCCTCAACATTACGCTTGTCATAAACCAGCTCTACAAACATACGTGCTCCGCTAATTACTGTGTGAATATACAGTATTTTTGCTTTGGCGGTTTTGTCTGTCAAGGCATGAACCACTTGTTTTTAAATTTTGGGGAACAAACTGCTGGCGTGTTTATTGTCGATTTGCCCTACAGGGCTGATGTGGCCTGGCGCTGACTATAATTATGCGTGGGGCATGGATGGGGCAAAAGTGGTCTGTGAAGTTCGTTAAAGTTCGTTAATCAAGCTTTATCTCGATCTCGCTCATCCCTTGTTTAAAGCGCTCCTGGACGATCTTTATCGATTTTAAAAACTATGAGTTCATATTATACAAATGTAGCAAAAAAGGGTGTTGACCCTGAAAAGATGAACATTCTGCATAGCGCGTTTTGCGCAACAGGAATATATTGAAACGTTACTCGACAAACGATGCATAAGGTTTTCTATGACACAACAGCCACAAGCCAAATACCGCCACGACTACCGTGCGCCGGATTATCTGATTAGCGAAATCGATCTGACTTTTGACCTGGATGCCACTAAAACCGTTGTCACGGCGGTGAGTCAGGTGACGCGCCACAGCGCAACTGCTGTGCCGCTGCGTCTGGATGGCGAAGACCTGACGCTGGTCTCCCTGCATATTAATGATGAAGCCTGGTCAGACTATAAAGAAGAAAACAACCAGCTGGTCATCGACAACCTGCCGGAACAGTTTACGCTGCGCATCGTGAATGAAATCAGCCCGGCCGCCAACACCGCGCTGGAAGGGCTTTACCAGTCAGGCGTGGCGCTGTGTACCCAGTGTGAAGCGGAAGGGTTCCGCCACATTACCTGGTATCTCGACCGCCCGGACGTCCTCGCGCGCTTCACCACCAAAATCATCGCCGATAAAACCCTGTATCCCTTCCTGCTCTCCAACGGCAACCGCGTAGGCGAAGGCGAGCTGGAGAATGGCCGTCACTGGGTTCAGTGGCAGGATCCGTTCCCGAAACCGTGTTACCTGTTTGCGCTGGTGGCGGGGGACTTCGACGTGCTGCGCGACACCTTCAAAACGCGCTCAGGCCGCGAAGTGGCGCTGGAGCTGTTTGTTGACCGTGGTAACCTGGACCGCGCGCCGTGGGCGATGACCTCGCTCATCAACTCCATGAAGTGGGACGAAGAGCGCTTTGGCCTCGAATATGACCTCGACATCTATATGATCGTTGCCGTTGATTTCTTCAACATGGGCGCAATGGAGAACAAAGGCCTGAACGTCTTTAACTCCAAATACGTGCTGGCGCGCACCGATACCGCCACCGATAAAGATTATCTCGATATCGAACGCGTCATCGGCCACGAATATTTCCACAACTGGACCGGTAACCGCGTCACCTGCCGCGACTGGTTCCAGCTGAGCCTGAAAGAGGGCCTGACCGTCTTCCGTGACCAGGAGTTCAGCTCCGATCTGGGTTCACGCGCGGTGAACCGCATCAATAACGTGCGTACCATGCGCGGCCTGCAGTTTGCGGAAGATGCCAGCCCAATGGCGCACCCGATCCGTCCGGATAAAGTCATCGAAATGAACAACTTCTACACCCTGACGGTGTATGAGAAAGGCGCTGAAATTATCCGCATGATCCACACCCTGCTGGGTGAAGAGAACTTCCAGAAAGGGATGCAGCTCTACTTCGAGCGTCATGACGGCAGCGCGGCCACCTGCGACGATTTTGTGCAGGCAATGGAAGATGCTTCTAATGTCGATCTTTCCCACTTCCGCCGCTGGTACAGCCAGGCCGGTACGCCAGTTGTTACCGTCAAAGACGACTACAATCCGGAAACCGAGCAGTACACGCTGACCATCAGCCAGCGCACGCCGCCGACGGCAGAGCAGGAAGAGAAATACCCGCTGCATATTCCGTTCAGCATTGAGCTGTACGATAACGAGGGCAAAGTCATTCCATTGCAGAAGGGCGGCCACCCGGTACACCACGTGCTGAACGTGACCCAAGCCGAGCAGACCTTTATCTTCGATAACGTCTACTTCCAGCCGGTGCCTGCGCTGCTGTGTGAATTCTCCGCGCCGGTGAAGCTGGAGTACAAGTGGAGCGATCAGCAGCTGACGTTCCTGATGCGTCACGCCCGCAACGACTTCTCCCGCTGGGATGCGGCGCAAAGCCTGCTGGCGACCTACATCAAGATCAACGTAAACCGTCACCAGCAGGGTCAGCCGCTGTCGCTGCCTGTTCACGTGGCTGACGCGTTCCGCGCGATCCTGCTGGATGAGAAGATTGACCCGGCGCTGGCCGCTGAAATTCTGACCCTGCCGTCAGCAACGGAAATCGCGGAGTTGTTCGAGATTATCGATCCGATCGCGATCGTGGCGGTGCGTGAAGCGCTGACCCGTACGCTGGCTGCTGAACTGGCTGACGAGTTCCTTGCCATTTATAACGCCAACAAGCTTGACGCTTATCGCGTTGAGCACGCGGACATTGGTAAACGTTCTCTGCGTAACACCTGCCTGCGCTATCTGGCGTTTGGTGAAACCGAGCTGGCGAACACCCTGGTGAGCAAGCAGTATCACGAAGCGGATAACATGACCGACGCGCTGGCCGCGCTGGGCGCAAGCGTTGCCGCCGAACTGCCGTGCCGCGATGCGCTGATGCAGGAGTATGACGACAAGTGGCATCAGGATGGTCTGGTAATGGATAAGTGGTTCATCCTGCAGGCGACCAGCCCGGCGGCCGATGCGCTCAGCAAGGTGCGCAGCCTGCTGAAGCATCGTTCCTTTACCCTGAGCAACCCAAACCGCGTGCGCTCGCTGATTGGCGCGTTTGCCAGCAGCAACCCCGCCGCGTTCCACGCCGAAGACGGCAGCGGTTATCAGTTCATGGTGGAAATGCTGACCGAGCTGAACAGCCGTAACCCGCAGGTGGCGTCGCGCCTGATAGAGCCGCTAATCCGCCTGAAACGCTACGATGAGAAGCGTCAGGCGAAGATGCGTGCCGCGCTCGAGCAGCTGAAAGGGCTGGAAAACCTGTCTGGCGATCTGTACGAGAAGATTGCTAAAGCGTTAGCGTAATAAAAGTTTACCCTCCCTCTCCCTGTGGGAGAGGGCCGGGGGTGAGGGCATCAGGCATTAGCCTTAGCTCGCTGTAACTCCGTGCCCCCGCGTTTCATCACCCGATCCAGCACTTCTGCCTCCAGCTCCGCCAGTCTTGCCGAACCCACGCGACGAGGCCGCGGAAGATCCACCGTCAGATCCAAACCGATTTTCCCTTCCTCTATTAACAGCACCCGGTCGGCCATTGCAACGGCTTCGCTCACGTCATGCGTCACCAGCAGTACCGTAAAGCCGTGCGTCTGCCAGAGGGAACCAATCAAATCCTGCATTTCGATTCGCGTCAGGGCGTCTAGCGCGCCCAGTGGTTCATCGAGCAAGAGCAGGCCCGGACGGTGAATCAACGCCCGCGCCAGCGCCACGCGCTGCTTCTGCCCACCCGAAAGGGCAGCAGGCCATTCATCGGCGCGATTTTCCAGCCCAACGGCAGCCAGCGCCTGGCGGGCTTCATCCCGCCAGTTACCCTTAAGACCGAGCCCGACATTGTCGATAACCGATTTCCACGGCAGCAGGCGTGCATCCTGGAACATCATGCGGGTATCGTCCTGAATATTCGAAAGCGGCGTCGTTCCTGCCAGAATGTCGCCGCCGTTGGGGGCTTCCAGTCCGGCCAGCAGCCGTAGCAGCGTACTCTTGCCGCCGCCGCTGCGCCCGACTACGGCCACAAACTGTCCGGCGGGAATATGCAGATCCAGCCCGTTAAGAATGGTGTTATCGCCGTAGCGTTTGGTGACACCGTTCAGCAGTAACGGGGTCCCCTGATTCAGTCGTGCAGTATTCATGCTTTCGCCTCCTGAAGGGTATAGGCCGGATTCCAGCGCAGCCAGCTGCGCTCCAGCCACTGGGCGCTGACGTCAGCGAGTTTGCCGAGCAGGGCATAAAGGATAATGGCAACTACCACCACGTCCGTTTGCAGGAATTCGCGGGCGTTCATTGCCAGATAACCAATCCCGGAGTTAGCTGAGATGGTTTCCGCCACAATCAGCGTCAGCCACATCAGGCCGAGCGCGAAACGCACCCCGACCATAATGGAGGGCAGGGCGCCCGGCAGAATCACATGAACAAAGAGGGAAAAACCCGATAAGCCGTAGCTGCGCGCCATCTCCACCAGACCACGATCGATATTGCGGATGCCGTGCCAGGTGTTGATGTAAATCGGGAACAGCGTGCCCAGCGCCACGAGGAAGATCTTGGCGCTCTCATCAATCCCAAACCACAGAATGACCAGCGGGATCAGCGCCAGATGCGGCACGTTGCGCAGCATCTGGATGGAGGTATCCAGCAGCCGCTCGCCCCAGCGTGAAAGGCCGCTCAGCAGACCCAGAACCAGCCCGATACTGCCGCCGATGGAAAACCCGATCGCGGCGCGCCAGGAGCTGATCGCCAGATGCTGCCACAGCTCTCCGCTGACGCTCAGCGACCAGAACGCTTCTACAACGCCCTCCGGAGAGGGCAGAATGCGGCTCGACAGCCAGCCGGTGGACGATGCGAGCTGCCAGAGCGCCACGATGCCGACGGGTAAAAACCACGGCGCGGCACGCAGCAGCCATTTTTGTGAGGTGGCAGACATGGTCCCTCCTTAGCTCTGTGCGGCTTTGCGTGGAATAAATTCGTTTGCCACGGCTTCGCCCTGCAGCTGGAGCTGCTGCGGCTGCGGAACCTCCGGAATGGCGACATCAAGATGCGGGAACAACAGCTCGCCGACCTTGTACGCCTCTTCCAGGTGCGGATAACCGGAGAGAATAAAGCTGTCGATACCCAGTTCGGCGTATTCATTGATGCGCGCGGCCACGGTCGGGCCGTCGCCGACCAGCGCCGTACCCGCACCGCCGCGCACCAGACCGACGCCCGCCCACAGGTTCGGGCTGATCTCCAGATTCTCGCGCTTGCCGTTGTGCAGGGACGCCATCCGGTGCTGCCCGACGGAGTCGGTTTTGGCAAACGCGGCCTGCGCTTTGGCGATGGTCTCATCGTCCAGATGAGAAATCAGACGGTCCGCCGCCCGCCAGGCCTCATCATTGGTTTCACGCACAATCACGTGCAGGCGAATACCGAAGCGCACCTTGCGGCCATGGGCGGCCGCTTTCGCGCGAACCTGAGCGATTTTTTCTTTCACCAGCTCAGGCGGTTCGCCCCAGGTCAGATAGAAGTCGACCTGCTCCGCCGCCAGATCTTGGGCTACATCCGACGACCCGCCAAAATAGAGCGGCGGGCGCGGCTGCTGCACCGGCGGGAAGTAGAGCTTCGCGTCGCGAACGTGAATATGCTTACCTTCAAAGGTGACGGTTTCCCCTTCCAGCAGGCGTCGCCAGACGCGGGTGAACTCGGCGGAGGCCTCATAGCGTTCGGTATGGTCGAGGAACACGCCGTCGCCCGCCAGCTCCTGTGGATCGCTGCCCGTCACCAGGTTAAACAGGGCGCGGCCGTTGGACAGCCTGTCCAGCGTGGCCGCCTGACGTGCCGCCACGGTAGGGGAGACGACGCTCGGGCGTAACGCGACAAGGAACTTCAGACGCTGGGTGACCGGGATCATCGACGCGGCGACCAGCCAGGCATCTTCACATGATCGTCCGGTCGGGATCAGCACCCCGGTGAAACCGATTCGGTCCGCCGCCTGTGCAATCTGCTGCAGGTAGCCATGGTCAACCGGGCGTGAACCCTCTTCTGTACCAAGATAGTGTCCATCACCGTGGGTGGGTAAAAACCAGAAAAGATTCAGACTCATGATTTAGCTCCTTCTTTGCCTGCGGGTTGCCAGATGCGTTCGCGAATAGTGACCTGTTTTGGAACCAGGCGGTTTTGATAGAAGAGGTCAGCCGTTTGTTGCTGAAGTGCGGCGACGTGTGCGTCCACCGGCGTAATGGTGGTCGGCGGACGGTGGTTGAGATAGCTCGCGATCACCGGCTCAGGTAAGCCCATGGTTTTCGCCAGCAGGGCAATGCTCTCCTGACGCTGGCTCTGAGTCAGGGCATCGGCCTGGGTAAAGGTATCCAGCACGCCCTGAATAAATGCGCCGTTCTTTTCCGCATAAGGGCGCGCGGCCAGATAGAACGAGCCGGTCTGCTTCAGCGTGGTACCGTCTTTCAGCACGCGAACGCCACCCTGCAGCAATGCGGCGGAGTAGTACGGGTCCCAGATGGCCCAGGCATCAACGTTCTTCTGCTGAAACGCTGCGCGCGCGTCGGCAGGTGTCAGGTAAACGGGCTGAATGTCGGTGAACTTAAGCCCGGCCTCTTGCAGAGCTCGCAGCAAAAGGTTGTGTGAGCTGGATCCCTTCTGGAAAGCGACCTTATGACCTTTAAGATCGGCGACGCTTTTAATGTCGCTGTTTTCAGGCACCAGAATGACTTCGGCCTTAGGCTTTGGCGGCTCAACGCCAACGTAGAGGAGGTCCGCTCCCGCGGCCTGGGCGAATATAGGTGGGATATCGCCCGTGCTGCCGAGATCGATACTGCCCACGTTCAGGGCCTCCAGCATCTGCGGGCCGGCCGGGAACTCCACCCAGGAGAATTTGGTGTCCGGGAAGCGTTTTTCCAGAAGCTGGTGGCTTTTTGCCAGCACCATGCTGACGCTGCCTTTCTGATACCCGATGCGTAAACTTTCCGGAGCCGTTTCTGCGGCATGGGCCAGCGGGGTAAGCGCCATCAAACCGGCCAGTCCGATGCGGGTTAACGTTTTAAACATGTGCGACTCCTTGAGGCTGACCAAACGCCGGGGCCTGGATATCTCTTCGGTGAAGGGCATGCCAGAACGTTTCCAGAGCGTTATCGAGGCGTGTTTGCAGGTTAGGCGTAAAGTGGGGTTTGTGTTGATAGTCGATGACCTGCGAGTCATCGGCGAAAACGCCGTGGAGGATCTCCTGCGCTTTCAACGCGTTCAGCACCGGCTTCAGGGCATAATCCACGGCCAGTAAATGGGCAACCGTACCGCCCGTTGCCAGCGGCAGCACCACCTTGCCGTCCAGCGCGCGTTCCGGAAGCAGATCGAGCAGGGTTTTCAGGGCCCCGGAAAAGGAGGCCTTATAGATGGGCGTTGCGACGATCAGGCCGTCCGCGCCGTTAAGTTGCTCAATGAGGGTTTTCAGCGCGGGGCTGTCGAAACGGGCGTAGAGCAAATCTTCAGGTTCGAAGTTATGCAGGTTCCAGTGGCACACTTCCACATCCAGAGCATTCAGTTTTTCACGGGCATATTCCAGCAGGGCGCTGGAGCGCGAAGGGAATCGTGGACTTCCGGCCAGGGTAATGACGCGCATACTACCTCCTTATAACTAATTGTTTGCTTTTATCTAACATTCATAACAATTTTAAGGAGTGTGACACCGCGCGTTTATTCCACTAAATGATTTATCTGCAATTAAAATGCGAAAAAGTGCATAAGAAATGGACGGGGAGGTAAACGATTGCGTTTTACGCGGTTTTTTTTGCCGCAGGTCAATTCCCTTTCGCGATGGGATCGCCCATAATCCCCTCCCGGTTTGCACACCGGGAATCCAGGAGAGTTCATGTACTACCCCTTCGTTCGTAAAGCCCTTTTCCAGCTCGACCCTGAGCGCGCTCATGAATTTACATTCCAGCAATTACGTCGTATTACCGGCACGCCTCTGGCCGCGCTGGTGCGCCAGCATGTGCCGGTAAAACCTGTGCAGTGCATGGGGCTGACTTTTAAAAATCCGCTGGGTCTGGCGGCCGGTCTGGACAAAAATGGCGAGTGCATTGATGCCCTGGGCGCGATGGGCTTTGGCTCCATTGAAATCGGTACCGTCACCCCGCGCCCGCAGCCGGGAAATGACAAACCGCGCCTGTTCCGACTGGTGGAAGCCGAAGGGCTGATCAACCGCATGGGCTTCAACAACCACGGTGTTGATCACCTGGTCGAGAACGTAAAAAAAGCCCACTTTGACGGAATACTGGGCATCAATATCGGCAAAAATAAAGACACGCCGGTCGAGCAGGGTAAAGATGACTATCTGATTTGTATGGAAAAAGTCTACGCCTATGCCGGTTATATTGCGGTGAATATTTCGTCACCCAATACCCCGGGCCTGCGATCCTTACAATATGGTGAAGCGCTGGACGATCTTCTGAGTGCCATTAAAAATAAGCAAAATGAACTCCAGGCGATCCACCACAAATATGTTCCGGTCGCGGTTAAGATCGCCCCGGATCTTTCTGCCGAAGAATTGATCCAGGTTGCCGACAGTTTGGTTCGCCATAATATTGATGGTGTAATTGCGACCAATACCACGCTCGATCGTTCCCTCGTGCAGGGAATGAAAAACTGTGACGAAGCGGGTGGGTTAAGTGGCCGTCCGGTGCAATTAAAAAGCACCGAAATTATTCGTGCCCTGTCTGCGGAATTAAATGGCCGCCTGCCGATTATTGGCGTCGGCGGCATTGACTCCGTGATTGCTGCGCGTGAGAAGATGGCGGCGGGTGCGTCACTGGTGCAAATCTATTCCGGCTTTATTTTTAAAGGACCGCCGCTGATTAAAGAAATCGTTACGCATATCTAATCTTTTCTCGTAATCAGACAACCGGGGCTTTATTTCCAGCCCTGGTTGTTTTATATTCCGTCACTGTTGCTTATTTAGACATTATAGTCTTTTATTAATGATGTTATAAACGAAGCGGCAAACAGGACATTTTTAGTACAGGACGTTTCGGGGACGGGAGAGAAACATGCGAATTAAACCTGACGATAACTGGCGCTGGTATTTTTGCGACGAGCATGACCGAATGATGCTCGACTTAGCCAATGGCATGTTGTTTCGCTCTCGTTTTGCCCGCCGAATGTTAACCCCGGACGCCTTTTCCCCGTCAGGCTTTTGCGTTGATGACGCTGCGCTGTATTTCTCCTTTGAGGAAAAATGTCGCGATCTGGTGCTCTCGAAAGAGCAGCGTGCCGAGCTGGTATTAAATGCGCTGGTGGCTATCCGTTTCCTGAAACCGCAAATGCCAAAGAGCTGGCATTTCCTGCCGCACGGCATGAACTGGACCCCGGCAACGGGGGATGCGGCCAGCGTCAACCTGAGCGATACCGCAGAAGAGGTGAGCCTGCTGGTGGTGGAGCCAGGCGAAAATGCCGCGCTCTGCCTGCTGGCCCAGCCTGGCGTGACGATTGCCGGGCGGACGATGCAGCTCGGGGATGCCATTAAGGTCATGAACGACAGGCTGAAGCCCCAGCTTCGCGTGGATGCCTTCAGCCTCGAGCAGGCGGTTTAAGCTTCCAGCTGTACGGACGTTTTCGGGACGCAGCTACAGCACAGAATTGTGCCGTCATTTCCAATTGCCGATTTTTTCAACGCACTCACTTCGCCATCCACCAGCCTGATGCGGCAGCATCCGCAAATTCCCGCGCGACAGGAATAGGGGATGCGGATCCCAGCTTGTTCCAGCTGCTCAAGCAATACCTGCTGGTTATTACCCCGGATCACGTTGCCCTGCCAGTGAATATCTACCGCAGAGGCGACGTTCGTCTCAACGTCGACAAACTCCTCCTCCTGACCCGAGCCGTACACTCTCGCTGGCCCACGAGCAAGAATTTCGACCTCATCGCCGACGCGGATCGCGCCGCTGGAGCGTGGGATCAGATTCTGGCCGAAATCGACATCGCCATTATCCTGCGCGGTGCGGAATGATTGCAGGGTTTTCAACGGTTCGCCGGAAGGATGCTTCTGGCCTTTCTCCGGGCTCACCGTGGTGAAAATGCAGCGGCTGCAGGGCTTCACCACGTCAAAAATGACGCTGCCAATGCGGATCACTTTCCAGGTATCTTCGTCCCAGGCCTCGGCACCCGTCACCACCAGGTTCGGACGGAACTGCTCTATTTGAACGCTGGCTTTGCAGCGGCCTTGTAAATCACGCAGCGAGGCTTCGTTCGTCAGCAGGAACGGGAAGCCATCGGCGAAGGAGAGGGGAACGGCGTCGTGTCGCTTCACGCGACGCGTCAGTTCAGGCCCAACCCACCGCAGCTGCACGTCGCGGGAGAAGAAGCCGCTTAACCAGCGGTTAATTTCATCCGGGGCGATGCGCGCGGTAAAGTGGTTCCCCCACACTTCCGTTGGCGCATCGACGGGCGCAAAATCAGCAAAGCGAATCACCGCGCTGGAACCGTCCGGCGCGGTAAGGTGCAAACCGTCGTGAAGCGGGGAAGGGGTAAAGCGAACCATCTGAGGGAACTGGCGTGCGGTAATAAACGTACCGTCAGGCTCGGTGACCATAAAAATTCGATCGAAGGCGAATCCGCTCATGTCGGCCAGCGCGTGAGAGACGCCGATGCCGCGCATGGATTTCACCGGATGAATAAAAAGCCTGGATAACGTCGCCACTGCACACTCCCTCGAATGAAAATAAGCCTTCAACTTTATGACATACACGCCATATTAGCTATAATGCGCGACAATTTTCTAAGAGTAAAAGTGACGATATGAATTCTCTGTTTGCCAGTACGGCCCGTGGGCTGGAAGAGCTGTTAAAAACTGAACTGGAAAGCCTGGGCGCACAAGAGTGTCAGGTGGTTCAGGGTGGTGTCCATTTTGAGGGCGACACGCGGCTTATTTACCAGAGCCTGATGTGGAGCCGCCTGGCGTCGCGCATCATGCTGCCGATGAAGGAGTGCAAGGTTTATAGCGACCTTGACCTCTACACCGGCGTACAGATGATCGACTGGACAGAGATCTTCACCCCGAATGCCACCTTTGCGGTGCATTTCAACGGCGTGAACGACGAGATCCGCAACAGCCAGTACGGTGCCCTGCGCGTAAAAGACGCCATTGTGGACTGCTTTACGCGTAAAAATAAGGAACGTCCAAACGTCGATCGTGAAAACCCGGATCTGCGTATTAACGTCTGGCTGAACGGCGACACGGCGAGTATCTCTCTCGATCTGAGCGGCGCGGGCCTGCACCTGCGCGGCTACCGCGATCGTACCGGCATGGCACCCATCAAAGAGACCCTGGCGGCCGCCATTGTGACGCGCTCCGGCTGGCAGCCGGGCACGCCGCTGCTCGACCCGATGTGTGGTTCCGGTACCCTGCTGATTGAAGCGGCCATGCTGGCCACCGACCGCGCCCCGGGACTGCACCGCGGCCAGTGGGGCTTCAAAGGCTGGGCGCAGCACGATGAAGCGCTCTGGAAAGAGGTCAAAGACGACGCGCAGACCCGCGCACGTAAGGGGCTGGCGGAATATACCTCTCATTTCTACGGCTCCGATAGCGACCCTCGCGTCATTGAGCGCGCGCGCAGCAACGCCCGCCGTGCCGGTATCGGCGAGCTGGTCACCTTCGAAGTAAAAGACGTGGCAAACCTGACCAACCCGCTGCCAAAAGGCCCGTACGGTACCGTTATCAGCAACCCGCCATACGGCGAGCGTCTGGACAGCGAGCCTGCGCTGATTGCTCTGCACAGCCTGCTGGGCCGCAACATGAAAGACTATTTCGGCGGGTGGAATCTTTCTCTGTTTAGCGCCTCACCGGAACTGTTGAGCTGCCTGCAGCTGCGTGCCGATCGCCAGTTTAAGGCGAAAAACGGCCCGCTGGACTGCGTGCAGAAAAACTACCATCTGGCGGAGAAAGCGGCCGACAGCAAGCCGTCCGGCGTGGCGGAAGATTACGCTAACCGTCTGCGCAAGAACCTGAAGAAATTTGAGAAGTGGGCGAAGCAGGAGGGCATTGAATGCTACCGCCTGTATGATGCCGACCTGCCGGACTACAACGTGGCGGTTGACCGCTACGCGGACTGGGTGGTGATTCAGGAATATGCGCCGCCGAAAACCATTGATGCGCAAAAAGCGCGTCAGCGCATGCTGGACGTTATTGCCGCCACCATCGCCGTGCTGGGTATTGCGCCAAACAAGCTGGTGCTGAAAACCCGTGAACGTCAGAAAGGCAAAAATCAGTACCAGAAAATGGGCGAGAAGGGCGACTTTATCGAAGTGGGCGAATATAACGCCCGCTTGTGGGTCAACCTGACCGACTATCTGGATACCGGCCTGTTCCTCGACCACCGTATCGCCCGTCGCATGCTGGGCCAGATGAGCAAGGGCAAGGACTTCCTGAATCTCTTCTCCTATACCGGCAGCGCCAGCGTGCATGCCGGTCTGGGCGGCGCGCGCAGCACCACCACGGTGGATATGTCCCGCACCTATCTGGAGTGGGCGGAGCGCAACCTGCGTCTTAACGGCTTAACCGGGCGTCAGCATCGCCTGATGCAGGCTGACGTGCTGGGCTGGCTGCGCGACACCGACGAGCAGTTCGACCTGATCTTTATCGATCCGCCGACCTTCTCCAACTCCAAGCGTATGGAAGATAGCTTTGACGTTCAACGCGATCACCTGCGCCTGATGACCGACCTGAAGCGCCTGCTGCGTAAAGGCGGCACCATTATGTTCTCGAACAACAAACGCGGCTTCCGTATGGATCATGACGGCTTAGCAGCCCTGGGACTGAAAGCACAAGAAATCAGCCAAAAAACGCTGTCTCAGGACTTTGCCCGTAACCGTCAAATCCATAACTGCTGGTTGATTACCGCGGTCTGAAAGGAAAAATAAATGTCTTTAATTAGTATGCACGGCGCGTGGCTCTCTTTTAGCGACTCACCGCTTCTCGACAATGCAGAACTGCACATCGAAGATAACGAGCGCGTCTGTCTGGTGGGCCGTAACGGCGCGGGTAAGTCCACGCTGATGAAAATCCTTAACCGTGAACAGGGCCTGGATGACGGGCGCATTGTTTACGAACAGGATCTGATTGTCTCCCGCCTGCAGCAGGATCCACCGCGTCACGTGACCGGCAGCGTGTACGATTTCGTGGCGGAAGGGATCTCCGAGCAGGCTGAATACCTGAAGCGCTATCACGAGATTTCGCATCTGGTGATGACCGATCCGAGCGACAAAAACCTCAACGAACTGGCAAAAGTGCAGGAGATGCTCGATCACCACGGTCTGTGGCAGCTTGAAAACCGCATTAATGAAGTGCTGGCGCAGCTCGGGCTGGAACCCGACATGGAGCTGTCGGCGCTCTCCGGCGGCTGGCTGCGTAAAGCGGCCCTGGGCCGTGCGCTGGTCAGCGGGCCGAAGGTGCTGCTGCTGGACGAACCGACGAACCACCTGGATATCGAAGCGATCGACTGGCTGGAAGGCTTCCTGAAAACCTTCAGCGGCACCATCATCTTTATCTCGCACGACCGTTCGTTTATTCGCAATATGGCGACGCGCATTGTCGATCTCGACCGCGGCAAGCTGGTGACCTATCCCGGCGATTACGATACGTATCTGCTGGAAAAAGAAGAAAACCTGCGCGTGGAAGAGCTGCAGAATGCGGAGTTTGACCGCAAGCTGGCGCAGGAAGAGGTCTGGATCCGCCAGGGCATCAAAGCCCGCCGTACCCGTAACGAAGGCCGCGTGCGCGCCCTGAAGGCGATGCGTCGCGAGCGCAGCGAACGCCGTGAAGTGATGGGCAGCGCCAAAATGCAGGTGGAAGAGGCGTCCCGTTCCGGCAAGATTGTCTTTGAAATGGAAAACGTTAACTATCAGGTTGACGGTAAAGTGCTGGTGAAAGACTTCTCGGCACAGGTTCAGCGCGGCGACAAAATCGCCCTGATTGGCCCGAACGGCTGCGGTAAAACCACGCTGCTGAAACTGATGCTCGGCCAGCTGCAGGCCGACAGCGGCCGCATTCACTGCGGGACCAAGCTGGAGGTCGCCTACTTCGACCAGCACCGCGCGGAGCTGGATCCGGACCGTACGGTGATGGACAACCTCGCCGAAGGCAAGCAGGAAGTGATGGTGAACGGCAAGCCGCGCCACGTGCTGGGCTACCTGCAGGACTTTCTGTTCCATCCGAAGCGTGCCATGACGCCGGTGCGCGCGCTGTCAGGCGGTGAGCGCAACCGTCTTCTACTGGCGCGCCTGTTCCTGAAGCCAAGCAACCTGCTGATCCTCGATGAACCGACCAACGATCTGGATGTCGAAACGCTGGAACTGCTGGAAGAACTGATTGACGGTTATCAGGGCACCGTGATGCTGGTCAGCCACGATCGTCAGTTCGTTGACAACACCGTGACCGAGTGCTGGATCTTCGAAGGTGAAGGGCGAATTGGTCAATATGTCGGCGGTTATCACGATGCAAAAGGGCAGCAGGCACAGTCGCTGGCGACGAAGCAGTCAAAGTCCAAAATAAGTTCTGAACCTGCTGTAACAAAAGCAGAAACTGTCAAGAAAACCTCGGCTAAACTAAGCTATAACCTGCAGCGCGAACTGGAGGGGCTACCGCAGCGTCTTGAAGAGCTGGAGGCTGCGCTTGAGGATCTGCAAAAACAGGTTGCTGATGCGTCATTCTTTACCCAATCGCATGACTATACTCAGAAAGTATTGGCTGAAATGTCCGCGGCTGAAAAAGCCCTGGAAGACGCCTTTGAGCGCTGGGAGTACCTTGAGTCTCTGAAAAACGGCGCATAAACAGGGATAACATATGTGTGACCAGCACCATGCCGACAGGCATATTTTATGCTCGCAATGCGATATGCTCGTGGCGTTGCCAGAGCTTGGTCACGGACATAAAGCCCTGTGTCCACGCTGTGGCGCGACGTTGACAACCGAGTGGGACGCGCCGCGGCAGCGTCCCACTGCTTACGCGCTGGCAGCACTGTTTATGCTGCTGCTCTCTAATCTCTTCCCCTTCATCTACATGAAGGTGGGGGGGATCACCAGTCAGGTGGATCTGCTTGAAATCCCGGGCGTGATGTTCTCGGAAGATTACGCCAGCCTGGGGACCTTCTTTCTCCTGTTTGTCCAGATAGTCCCGGCTTTTTGCCTGGTCGTCATCCTTTTGCTGGTGAACCGCGTCAGGATGCCGGCACCGCTGAAAATCCGACTTGCGCGTATTCTGTTTCAGCTCAAAAGCTGGGGGATGGCCGAGATCTTTCTGGCGGGGATCCTGGTCAGTTTCGTGAAGCTGATGGCCTACGGCGACGTGGGGATTGGCAGCAGCTTTATTCCTTGGTGTCTGTACTGCGTCCTGCAGCTGCGCGCTTTCCAGTGCGTGGACAGACGCTGGGCGTGGGATGATATCGCCCCGGCACCGACGCTTGCGCAGACGGTGAAGGTCGGCGTGCCCGGCATTCGCCAGGGGCTTCGCTCGTGCCCGTGCTGTACCGCCGTGCTGCCCGCCGATCTCGACGTTTGTCCGCGCTGCGAAACGAAAGGGCACGTGCGCCGTAAAAATAGCCTGCAGTGGACGATGGCGCTGCTGGTCACGTCCGTCATGCTGTATCTGCCAGCCAATATTCTGCCAATCATGATCACCGATTTGCTCGGCGACAAAATGCCCTCGACGATCCTGGCCGGGGTGATACTGCTCTGGGGCGAAGGTTCCTATCCGGTCGCTGGCGTCATCTTTATCGCCAGTATTATGGTGCCCACCTTAAAAATGATCGCCATCGCCTGGCTCTGTTGGGATGCGAAAGGTCATGGGAAACGCGACAGCGAACGCATGCACCTGATTTATGAAGTGGTCGAGTTTGTCGGACGCTGGTCAATGATTGACGTGTTTGTCATCGCCGTTCTCTCTGCGCTGGTGCGGATGGGCGGTTTGATGAGTATTTATCCTGCGATGGGGGCTTTAATGTTTGCACTGGTCGTGATCATGACCATGTTTGCGGCCATGACCTTCGACCCTCGTTTATCGTGGGATCGTGAGCCTGAATCAAGCCATGAGGAAGAGTAAGAGCATGGAAAATAAGAGTGGAGAGGCGAAAGTGCAGAAGGTCAAAAACTGGTCTCCGGTGTGGATTTTTCCCATCGTGACTGCGCTGATCGGTGCCTGGATCCTGTTTTATCATTACAGCCATCAGGGGCCGGAAGTGACGCTGATAACCACCAATGCCGAGGGGATTGAGGGCGGTAAAACGACCATCAAAAGCCGTAGCGTGGATGTGGGCGTGGTGGAAAGCGCAACCCTGACCGACGATTTAACCCATGTGGAGATTAAGGCGCGCCTGAATGCCGGCATGGAAAAACTGCTGCACGGCGATTCCGTTTTCTGGGTCGTTAAGCCGCAGGTGGGGCGTGAAGGGATCAGCGGCCTGGGGACGCTGCTCTCGGGTGCCTACATTGAGCTGCAGCCGGGGGCTAAGGGTAACCAGCCGGCCCAATACCAGCTTCTGGATTCACCGCCGCTTGCACCGCCTGATGCCAAGGGCATCCGCGTGATCCTCGACAGCAAAAAAGCGGGTCAGCTCACGGCGGGCGACCCGGTTCTGTTCCGCGGCTACCGCGTCGGTTCGGTTGAGAAAAGCACGTTTGATCCACAGAAACGCGCGATCAGCTATCAGCTCTTCATTAATGCGCCAAACGATCGCCTGGTTACCAGTAATGTCCGCTTCTGGAAAGACAGCGGGATCGCGGTGGATCTGACTTCGGCAGGCATGCGCGTTGAAATGGGTTCGCTGACCACGCTGTTTGGTGGCGGCGTGAGTTTTGACGTGCCGGAGGGCCTGGATTTAGGGCAGCCAGTCGCAGAGAACACCGCTTTCCGTCTCTTTGACGATCAAAAAAGCATTCAGGATGCGCTCTATACCGATCACGTTGACTTCCTGATGTTCTTTAAAGACTCCGTTCGCGGCCTGCAGCCGGGGGCGCCTGTTGAGTTCCGCGGCATTCGTCTCGGTACGGTTGGGCAAGTGCCGTTCTTCGTTCCGGGCCTTCAGCAGGTGCTGGATGATGATTACCGCATTCCGGTACTGATCCGCATTGAACCAGAGCGTCTGCTTAATCAGATTGGTGAAAATCAGGATATCGCGACTCATATCACCCAGCTGATGGAACGCGGTCTGCGCGGGTCGCTGAAAACCGGCAACCTGGTAACCGGTGCGCTGTATGTGGATATGGACTTCTACCCGAAAGCACCGCCGATTACCGGTATCCGTGAATTCGGTGGCTACAAGATCATCCCAACGGTGAGCAGCGGTCTGGCGCAGATCCAGCAGCGTCTGATGGAGACGCTGGATAAGATCAACAATCTGCCACTGAATCCGATGATTGAAGCGGCAACAAACTCGCTGAGCGAAAGCCAGGCAACGATGCGCCGTCTGCAAACCACGCTGGATAACATCAACAAGATTACGGCGAGCCAGAGCATGCAGCAGCTGCCGCAGGACATGCAGAAAACGCTGCGTGAGCTGAACCGCAGTATGCAGGGCTTCCAGCCGGGATCAGCGGCCTATAACAAGATAGTGGCAGATATGCAGCGTCTTGATCAGGTCCTGCGTGAACTGCAGCCGGTGCTGAAAACGCTCAACGAGAAGAGCAATGCGCTGGTGTTCGAAGCGAAAGATAAAAAGGATCCTGAGCCGAAGAGGGCAAAAGAATGAAAAAATGGCTATTGATGGTTGGCGCTCTGCTGTTAACGGCGTGCAGTTCAGGGGGAGATAATAAAAGCTATTATCAGCTGCCTGTGGCAACCCACAGCGGTGGGCAAAGCACGGCCAGTCAGGGAAACCGCCAGCTGTGGGTTGAGCAAGTCGCCGTGCCGGATTATCTGGCAGGAAACGGCGTGGTCTATCAGACCAGCGACGTGAAATACGTGATTGCGACCAACAACCTGTGGGCCAGCCCGCTGGATCAGCAGCTGCGCAACACGCTGGTGGCCAATCTGGGCAGCCAACTTCCGGGATGGGTAGTCGCGTCGCAGCCGCTGGGTAACGATCAGGATACGCTGAACGTCAACGTAACGGGCTTCCACGGCCGTTATGACGGAGCGGTGGTCATCAGCGGGGAGTGGTTGCTGAACCATCAGGGGCAGCTGATTAAGCGTCCTTTCCATCTGGAGCTGAAGCAGCAGAAAGATGGCTATGACGAAATGGTGAAAGTCCTGGCTCAGGGATGGGCGCAGGAGTCGGCCAGTATCGCGAGAGAGATTTCCCGACTGCCATAAGTAAAATTCATCATCAGAAACCGCAATCGGTCTGTCGCTGATTGCGGTTTTTTTTTCGTTTTCAACTCAGGTTGTTACTTGTGCCACGTCACAATTTTTGTACAAATGAACTTCCAGCTAGCTCACAAATATGACACCCGTATGAATTTTGAACATTGACGATGCGACTAATTCGGGGTATTCGTTATCTGTGCCTGTGCAGATAGTGCAGACACTGTTTTCTTTCCACCAGACAAAAGAATGAGGGAAACGAGGCATGAAGAGACAGAAACGAGATCGCCTGGAACGGGCTCATCAACGTGGTTATCAGGCCGGCATCGCTGGACGTTCTAAAGAAATGTGTCCTTATCAGACGATAAATCAAAGGTCACAATGGCTTGGAGGCTGGCGAGAAGCCATCGGCGACAGGGCACTCATAGCCTGATAACGTCTCTTTCAAAAAAGAAACCTCCGCAATGCGGAGGTTTCGCCTTTCTGGAGGTGCGAAAGCACGATCAGAACGCGGACGTGTCCTGGAACAGGCCAACCTTCAGGTCGCTTGCGCTATAGATCAGACGACCGTCTACCAGCACTTCGCCATCTGCCAGGCCCATAATCAGGCGGCGGTTAACGATGCGCTTGAAGTGAATACGATAGGTCACTTTCTTCGCCGTAGGCAGAACCTGGCCGGTGAATTTTACTTCGCCCACGCCCAGCGCGCGGCCTTTACCTTCACCACCCAGCCAGCCCAGATAGAAGCCAACCAGCTGCCACATGGCATCCAGACCCAGACAGCCAGGCATTACCGGATCGCCAATAAAGTGGCAACCGAAGAACCACAGGTCCGGGTTGATATCGAGTTCTGCTTCTACGTAACCCTTATCGAAGTTGCCGCCGGTTTCGGTCATTTTCACGACACGGTCCATCATCAGCATGTTCGGGGCCGGTAACTGTGGGCCTTTCGCGCCAAACAGTTCACCGCGACCAGAGGCAAGAAGATCTTCTTTTGTATAGGATTCGCGTTTATCTACCATGTTCTCAGTAAGCCTTATTTTAGTGAAGGACGCAGGATAGCTAACACGTGTACGCTGAACAAGTCCGATCAGTTCGAACTAAACCAGCCCAGCCAGCGTAACGGCCATGGATAACGGTGACGAGCATCCTGCTGTGTTGCCTGAGCAATGCGCTCCTGGATAGTCTGCATCAGGGTGGTTTGCCCTTCGCCATCCCATACCAGGTTTGTCAGTAAGGGTAGTGCATCCTCAATCCCTTCGATGGCCCAGATAGCGAACTGCTCTTGTTCAACCGCATCCAGAATCTCCTGGCTGAGGCTTAAATGGCGTGCGTTGGGAGCCGGAATAATCACACCCTGCTTGCCGTTTAAACCGCGCTGCTGACAGATAGAGAAGAAGCCTTCAATTTTTTCGTTGAGGCCACCCACAGGCTGCGCACGACCGAATTGATCCACCGAACCGGTGATCGCGATGTTCTGATTGATGGGCACTTCCGCCAGAGCGCTGATTAAGGCGCACAGTTCAGCCATAGAGGCGCTATCGCCATCCACTTCGCTGTAGGACTGCTCAAACGTCAGCGAGGCGGAGAAGGGGATCTGTTGCTCAAGCTGCAGTTCAGACATCAAAAATGCCTGCATGATCATCATGCCTTTGGCGTGAATGTTTCCGCCCAGCTCGGCTTTGCGTTCGATGTCGGTAAACTCGCCATCGCCAATATGCACAACGCAGCTAATACGGGACGGCTCCCCGAACGCGCGCGGATGGCCAGGGAATTCAATCACCGACAGGGCGTTGATCTGTCCGACGCGTTCGCCTTCGGTTTCCACCAGAATTTGTTCCAGCAGAATTTCATCCTGCATACGGTCAGCAAGATAGCCTTCCCGCCACTCACGCTGAGCCAGCATCTGGGTGAGCTGCTCCCCGGTGAACGCACCGCTACCGCTCACCACGCCCACTTCACGCAGCTGTTTGCCGATCCAGAGCGGGCAGAGTGGCAGCGTTTCCTGGTCACCGGTATAACGCACCGCTTCGCGGATCAGGCCTGGCCATGCGTCAGCCGCAGGCGTTGGCAGCGCAAAACGTTCAGCAACGGCCATCACCCACTGGCACCACTGCGCCATATCGTCGGCATCGGCAATCTGGATATTGTCTTCGTATTCGCTATACACCGCCTGTTCAGCCAGTTCAGGCTCCATTTCCTGGAAGTCTGCCAGCGATTCACGGTCGCCCGTCAGCACGACGGTTAATGACAGCGGCATAGACGGAACCGAGACAGGCAGAGGACGAGACTCATCGTAGCCGACCCAGTCGAAACGCTGCTGATGCACGATGGTTTTCAGACGCATCCACAGCAGCGGCTGCGAGAGCAGGGTACGCAGCGAGATGATCAGGACACCGCCATTTGCGCGATGTACCAGCCCAGGCTGCAGCGAAAGCTCGCCGTTAAACTGGCGCAGACAACCAAAGAGTTGTTCAGCCTCGACCCAGTTCGCGGTAATCACCTCGCCCTTAGCGGCAAAAAGGCCGTCAGCCTGCGCCGCCGGTTCGAAAGTGACATCATGTCCAGCGATACGATACTGGCCGCCAAAAACGGCGTTCGCTTCCGGCTTTAGCTGACGCACGGCATCCCCGAACAACGTCAGGTATTCCGCTTCTTCCGGGGCTTTTAGCAGCATGAAAGGCGCAGTTGCCCAGGGGCTTAATACCTGCTCCAGCGCATAATGCAAACGGGGCTGCGTATCGCTAAGGATGAATTCGTGTTCTTTTGCGAGATCTGGCTGTGCAAACAGTTCCTGATAACTTTCGGTATCCGGAACAAGGTCACGCCATGCAAGTTTCGTAATGGTCAAAGTTGATGTTTTATAGTCAGATGTAAAAGCGTGGAGTATACCGTAAGCGGGGGGCTCTACCCAAGCAGGATTGGGGATTTCGACAGGGTGATTGGCTGCATTCACTCACAGGATATGATTTCTTTTCAGCAGATTGCTAAAAAACTGATATTCTGAACAGAGTTACGTGGTAACACTGAGATCGCAATGAAATATCAACAACTGGAAAATCTCGAAAGCGGCTGGAAATGGAAGTACCTGGTCAAAAAGCACCGTGAAGGGGAGCTGATCACCTGCTACATCGAAGCCAGCGCTGCGCAAGAAGCCGTGGATATTTTGCTGACCCTCGAAAACGAACCGGTACAGGTCAACGGCTGGATTGAGAAACACATTAATCCTGCATTGTTAAACCGGATGAAGCAAACTATCCGCGCGCGACGCAAACGGCATTTTAATGCTGAGCACCAGCACACTCGCAAAAAATCAATCGATCTGGAATTTGTTGTCTGGCAGCGCCTGGCCGGGCTGGCACAACGACGGGGTAAAACGCTGTCGGAAACTATCGTGCAGTTGATTGAGGATGCAGAACATAAAGAGAAGTACGCCAACCAGATGTCGACACTGAAGAATGACCTTCAGGCGCTGTTGGGTAAAAAGTAGTTTTTTACTTTTCTTCAGACAATAAAAAACCCCGCATTGCGGGGTTTTTTTATAAGACGATAACTTATGCCGCTGGCTGAGTTACAACGTCTTTGATGCCTTTAACTTCGATCTCTACGCGACGATCTGGAGCCAGGCAGTCGATCAGTGCAGCGCGAGCTTTCACGTTGTCACAGGTGTTGCCAGTAACTGGGTTAGCTTCGCCCATACCACGTGGGGAGATCTTGTTAGCTGGGATACCTTTAGAGATCAGGTAATCAACAACAGACTGAGCACGTTTCTCAGACAGTTTCTGGTTGTAAGCGTCAGAACCGATACGGTCGGTGAAGCCCAGAACCACTACAGAACCGTCTTTAGGATCCAGGTTGCTCAGCTGGGTGTACAGCTGATCCAGTGCCTGCTGGCCTTCTGGTTTCAGAGTCGCTTTGTTGAAGTTGAACAGAACGTCAGACTTCAGAGTGAAGTGCTTGGTCTGTACTTCTGGAGCTGGAGCCGGCGCTGGAGCAACAACTGGTGCTGCTTCTTCCTGCTGGCCGAAACGGTAGGAAACACCTACGCTCAGCATGCCGTTGTCTGGACGAACACCAACGGTGTTGCCGTCGCCGATGTTGTTAACCCACTGGTATTCCAGACGGGTAGCGATGTCACGGGTCATAGCCCACTCAACGCCACCAGCGAATACTGGGGAAACACCGGTGTCATGGTCGTCGCCAGCGATGCTGTTGCTGGAGTCAGCGCGCCATACCATGCCGCCCAGACGGGTGTACACGTCCAGATCGTCGGTTACTGGGTAACCCAGTTTAGCGGTCAGCTGAACGCCCTGTGCTTTGAAAGCGCCGTTTACGGTGTCGCCTTTGTATGGCATACGACCTAACCAGTCGTAACCCATTTCAAAACCAACATACGGGTTAACCTGATAGCCACCGAACGCACCTGCACCAAGCTGGCTCTCGTGAGTTGGGCCATCATTGTTCAGGCTGCTGTTGTACCAGCCGGTGTCGTGGAACTGAGACCAGCCCAGTTTACCACCTGCATACCAGGTATTATCTTTCGGAGCGGCCTGCGCTACGGTAGCGAAGCCAGCCAGTGCCACTGCAATCGCGATAGCTGTCTTTTTCATTTTTTGCGCCTCGTTATCATCCAAAATTCGCCATGAAAGTCTCAAGAGAGAATCACGGTTAAATCCTTCACCGGGGGGCGTGGTCAAATATAAATCTACCGATATCTTCGGCTTAGGCCGAGCACCCCTGGCGATGTAAAGTCTACAACGTAGCTGAAAACTTACAAGTGTGAAGTCCGTCAGGCATATGAAAAAAAAAGTTCCGTATACCGATTATTTAACATTTTTTGAACGAATTTTGTGCAATAAAATTAAGGAGAACCGCACCAGACAAGCCTTGCCGCAATTTTAAGGCCGGGAACTAAAATCCCATCTTGCGGTCAAAAAAAATTCCAGGAAAAATCTTAATTTCACTCAATGATACAAATTTGAGTGAATTTTTAGCCCTGAAAGTTGTCCTCTGCGGTAAGAATCCGATCGAACCGGACGCATAATGAACCCGATCGCATTCCCTTCTTCAGCGGCTTCAGTCAGTCGGAAATGTTCCTCTTCCGTCAATTCTTCCGGTAACCAGCCAATCACCACGCTGTAATTTCCTGTGCGTAACGCGCGGATCATCGACTCAACGGTATCGCAAGGCGGAAGTTGATTAATCTGCATGACCTTGGTCAGCGGAAGGCCTGCGGATTGAACCCACTCGCGACTCAGCTTTTGCTGAGGCGTGAGCCAAAGCTGCCAGCGCGATTGCTGACCGAGCTGTTGTAATAATGGCAGTAAAAGAAGTTGCGTTAACAAGGGCTGGTCTTCACGATAAACCACTTCACTGATAAGCCCTGTGGAAACACGCTCGACGGAATTCTGCGCGACATTGCCTGCAGCAGAAGAGAGAGAGATTGCGCGATTTGCATAGCCTGAAGTGTGCATATTCATTCCAGCCCTGTAGTTACTGTATGGATATACAGTAAACCCTGTATGCCCAAAGATCAACCTCATTTTCGGAAAGCGACTCGCAAAATTCATTCAATCTTGATGCCCCTCGAAAAATCATCTTGCTCAACGACGATAAGTTGCCTATTTTCCTGCTAACGGATCCGCTAGTAAGAAATTTCGTTGTTAGCCTATGATTTTGAAGGGAAATATCATGAAAAAGATATCTTATGAACGGATTTATAAATCCCAGGAATACCTCTCTCCGTTGGGCGAGATTCATCATCGCGCGCTGTTTGGCGGTTACACCCTGGCGGTCGATGATGCGGTCTTTGCCATGGTGTCCGATGGCGAACTTTACCTTCGCGCGTGTGAAGAGAGTGCAAAATACTGTGTAAAAAATGCTTCCTCCTTCTTGACGTTGATGAAGCGAGGCCGCCCGGTGCTGCTCAACTATTATCGTGTGGATGACGGATTATGGCAGGACAGGGAGCGGTTGCTTCAGCTCTCCTCGTTTGCACTCAGTGCGGCAAGGAAAGAGCGCTAACAGCGTCATCAACGAACCCGTCTTAAGGATCTGCCGAACCTGACCTTTCAGCTTGAAGTCTTGCTCTTTGAAGCCGGTATCACCAATGAAGAAACGCTGCGGGCGCTGGGTGCCAGAGCGAGCTGGCTGAAGATGCGGGCAAAGAATAAAGCACTCAGTATAAAAGTGCTCTTTGCGTTGGAAGGAGCTATCGAAGGGCTGCATGAGGCGGCACTCCCGGCAGGTATCCGCCGGGAGCTGACGGAGTGGTTTAATGCGCTGCCTGAGCCGCAGGAGAGTCGTTCCTCCAGGTAGCGATGTGCTGTTGCAGCCGGCAAATTTCAGGCAGCAGAGCGATCAGCAGGCCTATCTGCTGAAGAACCAGCGGCGCTTTGCTGTCGTTTCCCGGGTCAAGATGCGCAATACGTTGAGCCAGTTCATCCAGAGCCTGTCGAACGCGCGGTTCATCGGCCGGGCGGTGATGAAGCGCATCATCGACATAGCAGACGGCGTCATCGAGGAGGTTGAGAACCGCCGGGTTAGTGAGCTTCTCGCGGTGGGCCCCCAGCGTCGAAATATAGCTGGTGAAGGTATGGTTCAGGCAGAGCAGGCGGAACGCTGTCTCACGAATCTCAGCCGTGGCGCGCGGCTCCGTTGACATGTTAGAGACAACGGAGGCCAGTTCAGCATCACTGTTGTGCGCGTCGCGACGTGCTATCCGGTAAGCCAGACGGTTATCGCGGCCCTGGTGGTACTGCTCCAGAATTGCGTCAAGGTAACGACAGTTGGCATTCATCGCCCTGTCTACCACGCGCGGCAAATTGCGAAAACGCCAGTCCGGCCAGATAAAGCTGACCGCGGCCCAGGCAATCGCGCAGCCAATCAGCGTATCAATCACGCGGGGCAGGGCGACTTCAAACCCTTCACCCAGCAGATTAAAGCAGAGCAGCACCAGCAGCGTGATGAACATGGTGGCATGGGCGTACTGCACGTTGCGAAACGCGAAAAACAGCACGCCGGTGATCACGATCAGAATCAGCTGCCCTTCGACGGAAGGCACGAAATAGAGTACCGGCAGGCCGATTGCGACCCCGACCAGCGTGCCGATAATACGCAGCGCCAGGCGGTGTCGGGTGGCGTTATAGTTCGGCTGGCAGACGAACAGGCTGGTCAGCAGGATCCAGTAGCCATGATGCAGCCCGGTTATCTGGATAAAGGCATACCCCACGCACAGCACCAGCGACATTCTCACCGCGTGGCGAAAGAGAGCCGACTCCGGGGTAAAGTTGCGGCTCAGGCGTAGCCACATATCGCTAAAACTGTGCACGCTGTCATCAGCAAGCTGATTGTCAACCTCGCTGCCCGGAAGCGCCATCGCCTGCTCGGACTCGATGGTCGCCAGCTGTGCGTCAATCGCCCGCAGGTTGTTCAGCAGAAAGCCCAGCGCTTTAATGTGTTCCGGTGACGTTCCGCTGGCCTGAACGCGGTCGAGTGCCGCATCAAGATGGCTAAATACGCGTTCAAAACGTGGGTCATGCTGATAGGGCGTGCGCAGCAGAATGGAGCGCGAGAGCTGCTGGCACGCCTGGGACTGCATGGAGAGCAGGCGCTGGAAGCGGAACATCACGTCGCTGTAGCGGAACTTCTCTCGCAGGGCGGCATACTGGACGTGCGAGGAGCTGGCGCGTTCATGAATGTCCTGGGCGGCAAAATAGTAGTGTAAGGTTCTTCGCGTTCCGCGCTGACCGCGATCGCCGCGCAGACGGGTCAGCAGAGAGGCTTTTGTCTGGTTAAGGGTGGCGACCAGTTGACCATTTGCCAGCGCCAGATCGTAGAGCGGCGCCTGGCTTTCTTCCTCGATATCCGGGTCGAACAGTCGGGATTTCAGTTCAAGATAGTGGGCTAGCTGCTCAAAGCTGCGGGCAAGGTTGTCCTGCAGAGGACGAACAGGGAAGATCAGATGACCGGTTAAGGTCAGCAGGTTATACCAGATGGCGCCGAGCAGCAGCAGAACCGGCTGCTGGTACCACTGGTCGTAGAGGGATGCGCCCAGCATGGTATAGATGGCGATCAGCAGGGCGCCAAACGCGATAGTGGCATAGCGCTGCCCGAGGCCGCCCAGCAAAATAAACCCGCTGGTTGAGAGCGTCAGACCCAGGGCAAACAGCCAGGGCCAGGGGAAAAGTAACTCAACGGACGCTGACGCAATAAAAAAGCAGACGAGCGTGATGACCAGGTTGCGTAAACGCCCGGCCAGACGATCGTCCAGGTCCGCCAGCGCCCCGGCCACGACGCCCAGCGTGAGCGGGATGGTGAGCTTGACGTCATTCAGCCACCAGGGCAGGGCAACCGTGCCGCAAAGAGCGATAAATATCCTGACGTTATAAAGCCAGGTGCTGTTCCAGGTATAACGGCGAAGCAGTGGGCTTAGCATAAACGCGGCCAGTCCTTAGTTACTGAAAACGACGACGCGCATTGGCTTCACGCGCCGCCTGGGCCACTTCGACCGGAACAACCCTGCGCCCGACGGGCCAAAGAGCGATAGCGGCGATCTTAAAGTTCGCGATCCCCACCGGAATACCAATAATCGTGATGCACTGCGCAATACCCGCAAAAATATGCATGATGCAGAGCCACCAGCCGAAGAAAATCAGCCACAGAATGTTAAGCAGGGTACCCCCCGTATTCATCAGGGCGTTTTTGCTCTCCGGATTCAGTTCGTCAACGTGGATGGCTTCATTCCCGTAGGGGATGAAGGAGAGTTTTGTGATTTCCCAGCAGGAGCGAGTCAGGGGGAGCGTGAAAATCAGGACGATGCTCACCAGCGTGGCAAAAAGCCAGGAAAGGGTGGTGGCAAAACCGCCCAGCACAAAATTCAACACATTCAGAACGGTACGCATAAACCCTCACTTCCTTTCGATAAAATTAACGCCCAATGATTGTAACGTTTTTTTAGGCTGGAGCACCTTAAAACTGGCAGTTACACTGTCAGGTAAATTATCTCTTCGTGGATTTGGCGGAACATGGAACTGAAAGCAACGTCGTTAGGCAAACGTCTGGCGCAACACCCTTACGACCGGGTGGTTCTCCTTAATGCCGGGGTAAAAGTCTCTGGAGAACGTCACGAATACCTTATTCCGTTTAATCAGCTTCTGGCTATCCACTGCAAACGCGGGCTGGTGTGGGGCGAACTCGAGTTCGTACTGCCTGACGATAAAGTCGTGCGTCTTCACGGCACCGAGTGGGCAGAAACCCAGCGTTTCCATCATCACCTGAACGCGCTCTGGCAGCAGTGGAGTCAGGATATGAGCGTGATTGCCGCCGGAGTGCTTCAAAAGGTGCTGGACGATATCGCGCAAAGCAACGCGCAGCATTCGTGGCTCACCCGTCAGCAGACCGCCGGGTTGCAGCAAAAGATCCGGCAGGCACTCTCGGCGCTGCCGTTATCCGTGGCGCGTCTTGAGGAGTTTGACAATTGTCGCGACGCCTGGCGCCAGTGCCAGGCCTGGCTGAATGATAAGGATAAAAGCCGACTCGCCCATAATCAGGCCTGGACGGACGCCATGCTCACCCAATACGCCGACTTTTTCAGTACGGTGGAGTCTTCTCCGCTTAATCCGGCTCAGGCGCGCGCGGTGGTCAACGGCGAGCAGTCGCTGCTGGTGCTGGCGGGGGCCGGTAGCGGTAAAACGTCGGTGCTGGTCGCGCGTGCCGGCTGGCTGCTGACGACCGGGGAAGCGGTCGCCGATCAAATTCTGCTTCTGGCCTTTGGCCGCAAGGCTGCCCAGGAGATGGACGAACGGATCCAGGAACGTCTGCATACCCGGGATATCACGGCCAGAACCTTCCATGCCCTTGCTCTGCATATTATTCAGCAGGGCAGTAAAAAAGTGCCTGCTATCAGTAAGCTGGAAAACGACGCGCAGGCGCGCCAGGCGCTGTTTATCAAAACGTGGCGCCAGCAGTGCAGTGAGAAAAAGGCGCAGGCGAAAGGGTGGCGTCAGTGGCTCGAGGAGGAACTCAACTGGGACGTGCCGGAGGGCAGCTTCTGGCAGGATGACAAACTGGCGCGTCGGCTGGGTTCACGGCTTGACCGCTGGGTCAGCCTGATGCGAATGCACGGCGGAACGCAGGCAGAGATGATTGAAAGCGCGCCGGAGGCGATCCGCGATCTGTTTTCGAAGCGGGTCAAGCTGATGGCGCCGCTGCTGAAGGCCTGGAAAACCGCGCTGAAAGCGGAAAATGCCGTCGATTTTTCCGGCCTAATCCACCAGGCCATCATCCTTCTTGAGAAGGGGCGCTTTGTCAGCCCGTGGAAACATATTCTGGTGGATGAGTTTCAGGACATCTCTCCGCAGCGCGCAGCCCTGCTTTCGGCGCTACGGGCGCAAAATAAGCATACTTCGCTGTTTGCGGTGGGTGACGACTGGCAGGCCATCTATCGCTTCAGCGGGGCGCAGCTTTCGCTGACGACCGCATTCCACGACTATTTTGGCGAAGGCGATCGCAGCGATCTGGACACCACCTACCGCTTCAATTCACGGATTGGTGAAATCGCCAACCGCTTTATCCAGCAGAACCCGCATCAGCTGGCAAAGCCGCTCAATAGCCTGCGGGCAGGGGATAAAAAAGCCGTGACCCTGCTGGCGGAAGACCAGCTGGAACCGCTGCTGGACAAGCTCAGCGGCTACGCGAAGCCTGATGAACGTATCCTGGTGCTGGCGCGATACCATCACCTCAAACCCGAGGCGCTGGAAAAGGCGGCCACCCGCTGGCCGAAGCTGCAGCTTGAATTTATGACGATTCACGCCAGCAAAGGGCAGCAGGCCGACTATGTGATTGTCATGGGGTTGAAAGAGGGGAGCGACGGTTTCCCGGCCCCGGCCCGCGAGTCGGTCATGGAGCAGGCCCTGCTGCCGGTGCCGGAAGACTTTCCGGATGCCGAAGAGCGGCGTTTGCTGTATGTGGCGATGACCCGCGCGCGCCATCGCGTGTGGCTGCTGTTCAATAAAGAGGAGCCATCCGTGTTTGTCGATATTTTGAAGAGTATTGATGTGCCGGTGGCGCGGAAGCCATAACGACGAAGGGTAAGGATGGGTAGGCCGGGTAAGGCGTAGCCGCCACCCGGCAAAAAAAGCTACTTCAATCTCTCTGAAAGATAACGCTGATAGTCCGGAATAAGGATATCTACCGGCGAGTTAAACTGCGGCGATTCGATGATGAAATCCGCCGTCGAGAGGTTTGTCGCCACCGGAATATTCCACACCGTCGCCAGGCGCAGCAGGGCCTTGACGTCCGGGTCGTGCGGAACCGCGTTTAGCGGGTCCCAGAAGAAGATCAGCACATCAATCTTCCCTTCGGAAATCTGTGCGCCGACCTGCTGATCGCCGCCCATCGGGCCGCTCAGCATGGCGTTTACCTCCAGACCCGTTTCGCGCTGGATCAGGTTACCGGTGGTGCCGGTCGCCGACAGGGCGTGCTTTTCCAGCAAAGACTGATGGCGGCGAACCCAGTTAAGCAGCATTTGTTTACAGTGATCGTGCGCCACCAGAGCAATGTGTTTGCGTTCCGGGAGCGTGCGTGTTGTCAGTTCCATAATCATATCCATCAGGTTAACTGCCTACACGATGACGGGAACCGTCTGACGCTGCAAGAGAAAGGCGTAAAAAATGTGGCTTATGATGAAGGTTGTTGTTTTGCCCATTGTAAAAACCGGGCCCGCGTGTCGGCATCGGCCTGCTGGAACCAGAATTTAAGGCGCTGTTCCGTCAGGGCCTGGGACTGGGGAGGAATGACGTCCAGTTCAGAGACGCCGGAAAGCAGCGTACTGTCGTCGGCCATCATGGTGGCAAACTGAGGAAGCGACGCGCGTTTACCGGCTTTGTTATAGGTCTGCGTCGCGGCCTCGTAGTCCGGACCTTTCGGTGAAGTCGTCAGCGCCAGAATATCCAGCTTCGCCGGAATCGGCATCGCATCCCCGTCCAGCAGTTCAATGCGGGGAGACGCGTCGAAGGCCGCTGATTCCTTCTCCGTTTCAAGGCGTGGCAGGGTAATATTCACCTGACTGATTTGCCGGGTATTAAAGCTGACGATCAGCGGGGGGGAGATATACATCCTTTGCTCGTGATTCGCCAGACCGATCGATTTTTCTACGCGGAATACCAGCTGATGCGGTCCGTTATCCAGCTCGATACTGTCCGCACCGCGCAATAACGAACTGGAGACCTTTTTTCCGTCCAGTACCAGAAGATCAATATCGGTAGAGAGCCGGAGCGTGGTCGCAAAAACGCAGACCGGCATCACTAACGCAATCAGAGCAGTGGCAATACCGGTTTTCATAGAAGGCTCCCGTCAGAAATCCTGTCGCCGCATTAATGTATCTAAATTTTTCGATAATCACGTTTACTAACATATAGACATATTTGGCCGTTTTGCCCTCATGCATCGGTATGGGATGGATGGTTGAGATGTGCGGTTTGGCGTACACTTTTAAAAAAGCCAGGAGAAAAACCATGAAAGAGAACGATATTGCCGAGATTCTGACATCCACGCGTACCATTGCGCTGGTGGGCGCGAGCGATAAACCCGATCGTCCCAGCTATCGGGTGATGAAATACCTTCTCGATCAGGGCTATCACGTCATCCCGGTCTCGCCAAAAGTGGCGGGGAAAACCTTACTGGGCCAGCAGGGTTATGCCACGCTCGCTGACGTGCCGGAAAAAATTGATATGGTCGATGTCTTCCGTAATTCCGAGGCGGCGTGGGAAGTGGCGCAGGACGCTATCGCCGTCGGGGCGAAAACGCTGTGGATGCAGCTGGGCGTGATTAACGAGCAGGCTGCCGTGCTGGCGCGGGATGCGGGGCTGAACGTCGTCATGGATCGCTGTCCGGCGATCGACATCCCCCGTCTGGGGCTGGCGAAGTAATAAAAAAAAGCCCGTTCATCGGGCTTTTTTTACACGCTTAGTTCCGCAGGCGCGGAGCCTGTAACTGTTTGCGGATAGTCTGAGCAAGTTCATCCATAGTGGGTTGCTCCGGATGCTCTTCCTGCAGCTCGCTGCTTAGCTGCGCTTCGGCAAGGTAGGTGTGGACGGGTTGCCCGTCGTCACCTTCCATCACCACATGGTACCAGGGTGCAGCGCGAAGCTCTGCGTTCACCGCCAGCTCGTCTGCTGACGGCTCATCAAGGGAATACTCCGGGTCGATATCCACGACCACACCCAAATACCCGAGCAAAGTGTGGCGGACCTGCTGGCCGATACCGAATTTGCTGGCAATCATAGTCACCTCCCGGGAAATACGACTTACACGTTATGTGCGGGCAATATTTCTCTTTTCAAGTTACATGACGCGACAGGCAAACCCTTTCAGATACAGTCCTTCCGGGTAGGTAGCAATCACGGGGTGATCGGCTGCCTGACGGAACTGCTCTATAAATTGTACATCACGGCCAGCATCTATTGCGGCATCAGCGATGATTTTCTGAAATAAATCTGTGGTCATCAGGCCGGAGCAGGAGAAGGTGAGCAGAACCCCGCCCGGGTTCAGCAACTGGATAGCCAGCATGTTGATATCTTTATATCCGCGGCAGGCGCCCATCAGCTGGCTTTTGTTCTCCACAAACTTTGGCGGATCCATCACGATGACGTCGAACTTCTCGCCCTGATCGCGGTATTTACGCAGCAGCTTGAAGACGTCGTCGCGTATAAATTCGGCTTTGCTCAAGTCCAGTTTGTTCAGCTCGACGTTCTGTTTTGCCACGTCCAGCGCTTCCTGCGAGGTATCCACGCTGACCACCTGGGCACAGCCGCCCATCAGCGCCGAAACGGCAAACCCACCGGTGTAGGAGAAGCAGTTGAGCACGCGTTTGTCGGCAACGTACTGACGCGTCGCGAGACGGCTGTCGCGCTGGTCAAGGTAGTAACCCGTTTTGTGCCCGCCCTGAATATCCACCAGCAGCTTCATGCCGTGCTCTTCAATTGGCAGCAGGGCAGGCGGCAGTTCACCCGTGACCGGCCCCTGAGTCAGCTCCATGCCTTCTTTTTTGCGCACCGCCACATCGCTGCGGTCGTAAATGGCGCACTGTGGGAACAGCGTTTGCAGCGCGCTAATCAGCGCAGCGCGCTGGTATTCCGCCCCGGCGCTCAGGAGCTGCAGCACCAGGAAGTTACCGAAGCGATCGATGGTCACGCCCGGCAGGCCGTCAGACTCACCGGCAACCAGGCGGTAGCTGTCCAGCCCGTCGCGTTTAGCCAGCCAGTCGCGCCACTGCTGCGCCTGCTGCAGACGACGCACGAAGAAGTCGATGTCGATGGTTTCGTCTTTATTGAAGGTCCAGACGCGCGCGCGGATCTGGGAGGCTGGCGAGTAGGCGCCTCGCGCTAACCATTTCCCCTGGTGGTCAACGATATCAATGGTTTCACCGAGGCTGGCTTTGCCTTCCATACGGGCAACCGCGCCGGAAAAGACCCAGGGATGACGGCGCAGTAAGGATTTCTCGCGCCCTTTGGCTAACACTAAACGTACACTCATAATTTGCTGTTCTGTCGATTTCAGGGAAATGGCGCGTAGAGTAGCACATTCAGCAAGGCGCAATCATCTGCGGATGCCGTTGAGCGTTTCGGCACAAAATCAAATCGCTTAAGCACATTACGGCACTGCGGCGGGATATACAGTGGGATTCCAGTTCAGCAAAGGAAATACCCATGAAAAAGCGCAGTGTCATCACAATAGCCGCTCTGACGGCAATGAGTTTTCAGGTTTTAGCCGCAACGCCTTTCAGCATGACCAGCCGGGATATTTCCGGCGACCGGCGGTTAGCGCCACAGCAGGTGTTTGAGGGATTTGGCTGCCACGGTGGTAACCAGTCCCCGCAGCTGGCGTGGACAAATCCGCCCACGGGTGCGAAAAGTTTTGCCATTACGGTCTATGACCCGGATGCGCCTACCGGCAGCGGCTGGTGGCACTGGACAGTAGCCAACATTCCTGTGAAGACAATGACGCTGCCCGCTGATGCCGGTAACCCAAATGGCGAAAAATTACCTGCTGGCGCTGTGCAGGGGCGTAATGATTTCGGTTATTCTGGATTCGGCGGCGCATGTCCGCCCGCAGGCGATAAGCCCCACCGCTATCAGATGACCGTCTGGGCGCTGGACGTGGATAAACTGCCCGTCGACAAAAATGCCAGCGGCGCGCTGGTCGGTTTTATGCTCAATAGTCACGTTCTGGCAAAGGCTCAGTTAACCGCAACCTACAGCAGATAAGGATGAACCGGTGCAGGAGTTCCATTTTCGACATAAACATCTCACGGCGGGTGAAGTGAGTGCCAGCAAAATGCATCGCCTGCACCAGGTTAAGCTCTTTTTCCCGGCGATTTGCCATATCACTCACGGCAGTAAGGTGATTGTGCAGGACGATAACCGCCTGGTGGCCACCCGGGATGAACTCATCATTATCCCTGCCAATACGGCAATGGAGATCATCAATCAGCCTGCAAACGGCCTGTTTCACTCGGACTTGCTGATGTTATCGCCGGAAATCGTTGCCGAGTTTAAAGCGCATTACCTGAAATCCTGGCCGCGCACGACGCTGCATTCGCTCTGTGCTCCGCTGAGCGAGGGGCTGGCGTTTATGTGGGATAACCTGCTGCACGCCGTGCGTCAGGATTTACCGGAGGCGTTGCAAAAACATCAGGCCTTCGGTCTATTGCTGGCATTGCTGCATGACGGCGTGGCAGGCCCGCTGCTTATTGAGCGAAACAATAACCTGACCGAGCAGGTGCGACAGTTCATCATGCTGTCACCCGCCCGAGTCTGGACCGCGCAGGATGTCGCCAGCCGTCTCGCATTAAGCGTGCCGACGCTGCGCAGACGGTTACGCGAGGAGTCACAGAGTTTTCGTCAGATTGTCGAGGAGGTGAGGATGGCCGTGGCTTTGTCACAGTTACAGTCAACCCGATTACCGATCGGCGAAATCGCATTACAATGTGGGTATCTGTCCAGCTCTCGTTTCACCGCCCGTTTCCGGCAGCACTACGGTTGTTTGCCGAAAACGCTACGTTAAGGAGAAGAAGAATGTCTAAAGTCTGCACTATTGCCTGGGTTCACGGCGTCGTTCAGGGCGTGGGTTTCCGCTACAGTACCCAGCGCGAAGCGATTGAGCTTGGGCTAACGGGATACGCGCGCAACATGGATGACGGCAGCGTTGAGGTGGTCGCCTGCGGCGAAGCGGAGCAGGTTGACAAGCTGGTGGCGTGGCTGAAAGCGGGTGGGCCGCGCAGCGCGCGGGTTGATAAGGTCTTAACGGAACCCCATCAACCGGGGCGCGAATACGTCAACTTCGGTATTCGGTATTAAATACACTTCACCGGCTTAGGCAGGCCGGCAATTTTGGTGGCCTGTTTTGCCGGACCTTTCGGGAACAGACGATAGAGATAGCGGCTGTTGCCTTTCTCTTCACCGAACTTATTGGCCATCGCCTTGACCAGCATGCGGATGGCCGGAGAGGTGTTGAACTCGAGATAAAACTCGCGCACAAAACGCACCACTTCCCAGTGTTCGGGGGAAAGAGTAATCCCTTCGTTTTCCGCAATTTTCTCCGCCAGCGGTTCGCTCCAGAGCGTTGTATCTTTCAGATAGCCTTCGCTATCGGTCTCAATTTCCTGGCCTGCAAAAATGAACATAATCTTCTGTCGTAGGTGAAAAATCGGCGACAGTGTAGCAAAAAAGCGGGCTCAGGATAAACCGTGACCTACAGGAGCAACTGAAGCAGGTTGTTGGCATTGAGCTTCTTCAGCGCGTTGCATTTATGGGTTGAAACCTGTTTCTCCGACATGTGCGTCACGATGGCAATGTGGCGGACCGGCAACCCGGTCAGCATCAGATCGAGCACGTTGAATTCAGGAACGGTCAGGCAGCAGTCCAGGCTTCGAACGCGGCGTGGCTCTTTTGCCAGCAAATACGCCGCATCGGCAACGGCGATCCGGTCGTCGATGATATAAAGCGTTAGCGTACTGAAACGCTTGCGTAAATGCGTCGCCAGCGCCCACCCCTTTTCGTTGCAGACCAGATAAAGACTGCCTTTCCAGCGGGCGGCTTCCAGCCTGAGCAAAATATTGATCAGCGCCTGATGCGTCGCCGCCACGGAAAAACGGCAGCGGACGACAATCACGCGGCGGGTAAGCAGCGTTGGCTGCCATTGTACGGTATCGCTCTGGACCTCTAACTGAACGCCCCGACGCAGCAGCGCATAGCGCAGTCCTTCGGCGTAAAATCGATTATTGTCGAGAATGGCGTAACTCACGGTGACCTCGTTATAACGTGCTGGGCGTATAGATGACGCGCAGCGTGCCGGTATAGTCGCCCGCGTTTTTGCTGCTGGCGGCGAACGCGGGGGTTTTCAGGATAATTGGCGCAGGAATGCACAGTACGCTCTCGCGTCCGCCGGGCAGCACGACCTGACGCAGATACTGCGGATCGTTAGTGCCTTGCCAGACTACGGTTTTACCGTTCGCGACGGTTTCGGTTGCGCCTGTGACGGGATGGGTAACGGAGACCTGATAGTCGAGACGGTCCCGCGCATCCGTCTGGCTTCCACCGCGCCGCCGGATAGAAAACGCGCCTTCGGCACGTCCCGCTGAGGGAAGCCCGTCATCTTCAAAACGAAGATAGGCGCGGGTGCTGGTGCTGTTTTTGCCGTCGTACAGGCACATATCCAGCGTGTTTTCCCCCTTGATCTCGCTGCCCCCGGGTCGCCCCGGGAAGTTGGTCAGGTTGAGGTTAACGATGGGCGTGGAGTGCGGAAAGGCCGGCAGATAAATCTGCTGGTTTCCCGGGTCGACCACCTCAATGCGAATATTTGCCTGCCATTTGGCGATGGTGAGATAGCCAGGACAGCCGACATTCACGTCATTGAAGTTGCCGCCGCAGTCGGCGCTTCCCCACTGGCGCAGGTTCTGCTTCAGCGTGGCGGTCCAGATCCCCGGCAGGGCGAGCTTATCCAGTTCGCTTTTCACGATATAGAAATCGAAGTAGGGCTCTCTGTTCCAGCTAGCAATTTCCGCCGTCCCTCCCGTGACAAAGCTGGCAAAGGTGAACACTTTATTGTTGATAAACATGTAGTGATCACCATACACCTTGATATTCACCGTCTTGCCGGTAAGGGAATGGGTAAACGCTAAATTGATGGCATAAGGCGCGGCCGGGTTCGCCGAGAACCAGACCGGTGAGTTCATGCAGGCGCCGTTCGTGGTATCGGTACGGGACTGACAGGTCAGCGTATTGCGCCCCCACTTTTGCGGATCGGCGGCGTCAAAGCCGCCCGATTCATGAAACCAGATGTCAAAACGCGCGGGCGGCGCGGTGCGATCGAAGCTGATCCCTACGCTGGTATTTCTTCCCGCGGGAGCGCCCGCCAGCGTATGGCCGGCCCACAGGCTTAAGAACAGTAAAATAAAGAGGCACTTAATCACATCATTTCCCTTTAGTGAGGCTATCGGTGTTCATGGCAGTCGGTCCAGCAGGGACCGCCCGTCCTGCCAGCATCAGCTGTGCCTGCTGCTGGACGGCATCCGGCAGGGCGGAGAAGGTTAACTCCTTACAGGGGATCGACCCGACATAACGCACCACGTCGCGCATACTCTTCACGTTCAGCGCGCACTGATAAAACTGCTGCTGACGCACCAGGTAGAGGTTATGCAGCAGGGCGTCGCTTTGGGCGCTAAACCCGCCGTTGCCAAGGTCGCTCCAGCCGTTCACGTTCAGCGGCACGCCGCCGATAAACGGCGAGTGACGCTCGTCGGTTAACTGGCCGAGCCAGGTGTAGCTTGCGGTGGTTTGCACGTCCCGGCGCAGCAGTTTGCCAGGCACCATAAACAGCGTTCTGCTGCCCGATCCTTGCGTGATTTCACTGCTGGCTCCTCGTGAGACATCCAGCGATTCGTTAACCGTCAACGTTGTCTGCTGATAGCCCGGCACCGCGAAGAGGGCGCGGCTATTGCCTGGAATATCGGCACTGCCGCCGTTATCCAGCGACACGGCGACGCGCGGATCCTGAGCATCTTCCGGCGTGGTCACGTTCACCGCGACGGCGGAAGCAGGGCGACCGTCGCTCCAGCGGCCCAGCCACAGGCCAGAGCGGGACAGCGCAAACGTCGAGCTGTAGTTGCCGCTGCTGCTCAGCCTATGGCGACGATCCTGACGATCCCAGGCGTCGCTGACGGTCAGACTCCCGTTGCCATATCGTCCGCCCTGGCGCGTATAGGCTGAGGTATTCAGCGAGTCGCTGTTAATGCCCGACGCGCTGAGGCCGTACTCATTTTCGCCGCGGGCATCGGCATACCAGTTATGCGCCACGTTGTAGCTCAGCTGGTTTTTTTCACGTTGCTGATGCTGCCATGTCGCGCCCAGAGAGGTGTAGCTTGACGCATCGCCCTGGCGGTTATGCGCCATGGACAGGCTCACGCTCAGGTAGCCGCCTTTATCCCTGCCTTCGCGGGCGTCATCGTTACGCATAAACAGGTTAATGCTGCTGTTAATGTTCAGGCCATGGGTGCTGAAGGCATTGCTCAGGCCAGCCTGCCAGGCCCGCGTGCGCGAGCGGGTCATATAGACCGATTCCCACGGCAAACCCGCATCGTGGCGATCGTCACTGTCCGGCAGCTCCCGGCGTGAAACGTACCGGCCTTCGTTGCGGTTATCCGAATACCCCAGGCTCGCATACCAGGCGCCGACCGGGACGGAGAACATCACCGAGAGGGTGCGATAACAGCCGTTCACGGCGTCAAATCCCGCGCTTTGGGTGTTGCAGTTTTCAGCGGATAACGCGTTGCGATAGACGCTCAAAGAAAAACCGTCGTTGTAGCTGATTTGCTGAATATTGCCGCGCTGGCCTTCGCTGCCGTAGAGGTAGCTAAACCGGGTACTCAGCACGCCATCGATCGGGCCCGCGTTGAAGCCCCGGCTCCAGTCGAGCGCGTTCTCCAGGAAACGCTGGTTTTTCTTGAACGTTGCGCCGCTGGTCAGCGCCAGCGTCGGGGTGACGGGCAGACGAACGCCCGCCTGCGCAACCGCGCTGCGTTCTTCGTTCCGATCGCTATTGTCGGTTTCGCCCGCCTGCAGGAACCACTCGACGCGGTCGAATGGCGTAATGCCGGTTCGGGTAAACGGCACCTGCTCGGTGCGCGTCAGCCGGTTATTTTCATAGATGGAGAGCGTCACGGTGTAGCTTCCGTCCGGGAACGATCGCGTGTCCAGGGTTTGCGCCCCGGCATTCAGATAGAAGCTCGCCAGCAGCTGATTGCCCCGGCGGGCGTCGATACGCGCGTCATGGGAAAGCAGCACGGTAACAGGGGTTCCCTTCGACTGCTGAACCGGGTTCATCCACGCCCGTGTTGAACCCGTGCGCAGGCCGCGAATTTTGCCCAGCGGCAGCTGGCTGAGGGTGATATTCCCGCCGGCATTGCTGAACAGATCGCGGGTATCCATCTCGCCTGCCTGGACGTAGTACTGACGCAGGATATCCTGGCGGAACCAGGCGTTGTTGACGGTGACCTCCTGCTGCTGCTGGTGCCGTGAACGCTGCCCCAGCCAGGTCCAGTCGAGATTCACATATCCGTCCTGGGTGAGCGCCAGCGCGCCGTTGCCCTGCACGGTAGCCGACTGATAATCCCTGTCGGCAACGAAGTTAATGTTTTGTTGATGGATCAGCGCATTTTCGGTGCCGTGCGTGGGCTGATACCATGCGTTCTCTGCCGTCTGCTTAGGCAGAAATTTCTTGTCCAGGAACAGGTTAATGCGGGCGTTATTCTCGTCATAAATAATGGCCGCGCGATCGGTATCGATGTAATCGCAGCCCGCTGCGGAGCCGTTGCTGCTGCAGGCCAGGTTGCCGTTACGGGCAAGCGGAACGGCCAGCGCGGCAGAGACGGTGGCAACGAGGGATGGGGCGTCATTAAACCGGCGTTTGATGGCCGCTACCACGGTCTCAGGCGCGACAAAGCTCACCGTTTCAAGCGTGATATCCGTTTCAAAAAGGCCCAGCGATTCGCCGTAGAGGTTCACCTCTGTCCACAGGCGCTGCGTCTTTGCCAGATCTTCAAAACCTGGTGGGACGGCCAGCCCGGCGCAGGCGAGTTGGATGGAAGCGGGTAACAAAGCAACAAAGAGGAGAGTATTTCTATGAAACGCCATGAACGAGCCTCGACATCATCCTGACGTCAGAGGGTGGGCACCCTCTGACGTTATTCCTTAGGTGCTGTGGTGTTACGCACCGCCTTCCGTGGTCGTCGCCTGCGTCAGCATCAGGCTGACAACGCCGCTGTACTGACCGGTTTTCAGAATGCCTTTGGTGGTCTGGGAAATGGTCAGCGGCAGTACCGCAGAACCGTTTTCAATGCTCCCCGGGAACAGTTCGGTACCGGTGTATTCAACATCTGCGGTAGAGAGGGTTTTGTCGCCCAGCTTCACCGTCATAGGGATGGTTTCAGCACCGTCGGCATTCGCCAGCTTCGCGGCGCTCACCAGACGGACTTTCACGTTGCTGGTGGCGGAGTTAGACCACACCTTGGTATTCAGACGGTAGCTTTCCAGACCGCGGCCAGGCAGGTACTGCATATCGATGCTTGCCGGCAGCGGCGTGTTATCGGCCTGAGTCATATCCAGCTGTGAATCAACGCTGGCGTTGACGGTAATATCTTTTTGAATCGCCAGAGCGCTAACGGACGTGGTCATCGCGGCAACAATCATCAGAGGTTTAAAGTACTTACGCATTGATATCTCCATATTTACAAATGAGCACCCTGGCTCTTTAAACAAACCCTGTGGGGTTTTTACGGTGGCGTCGTGTTATTGCACGACGGGTAAATCAGCTTCTTCAGCGCTTTTATTCAGCCAGTTGAAGTAGCGGAATTTATATTTCTGGCCTTGTACCTTCGTGAGCGTTTTTAATTTCCGTTCGGTGTCCGGATAAATCGTCGCGTCTTCTTTAATCCATCTACACGATGAATCCGCATCACAAACACCGATCTCCCTGAGCGGCACGCGCAACGTGCCGTTGTTTTTTAACGTTCCCCTGAGAGGGTCAATCGTCAGTGAAACCACGCTTTTTTCCGGTGCGAGATGGATCAGGGCGCCCCAGATCACATTGACGCCCAGTCTTGCCGTCGCCGCAGGGCTTTCTGCCTTGCCCGGAATAATGCTGTCAGGCTGCTTTACGCCTTCAAAATAGACGCGCCAGGTCGTCTCTTTTTCCGGTGGTGCAAGCGATACCAGGCGAACCACGCGCATTGCGCCTGCCGCAAGGGCGAATTTTTCCGGTGTGACAACAACGCCACCTTCTTTCCACGAGGCCACATCAATCTCTTTTTCCTGGGGCGTGCCGGGATTAAGAATTTTCTTTTGCCTCACCCGAATGAACTGAATATCATCCGTTTTTGACGCCACCTTAATTTGCGCCGCACCGGACTTATCCACGTTAAGTTCCATGGGATACACGCTCATATTGGCCAGTGCCATTTCTGAGAAAAATGGCAATGACAGCGCGGCGATATAAAAGGCAGTTGTCTTATTCACACTATTTTTTTGTTTCACTTTCTGTCCGCCTGCGTTGAGTTCATTCCCGGCGCATTCACAACGGGACACCCTCTGCTAACGTATTGCTTCAGGGCAGGGAAACTTTAACCAGAACAGCGGTTTGTGAAAATTTGTATTAATTAACTCGTTATATACAGTTTTTTATCCTGCTTTCCTGGCTTTAAGGTTGTATAGTTAAGCGAAAATACCGCGACCCGGGATGGGGAGAAAACTCCTTCTGATGAAAAAACAATCAGTTCAGGAGGCGATTTTCTTGTCGTTGTATCAGGGATTAAAAAGCATGCGGTAACAGCCGAGAATAAAAGATGTTTTTTATATGCAATAATTCGTTGTTATTCGATCCTGAAGCACATGCAATAAGTATTGTTGGGCAACCCGAGTCTGTATTAACGCTTTCGGCTCCGGCCGTTCGTCTTTTACAGGAGTTTATTCGTCATAAAGGGCGCGACCTGAGCCGGGAGGAGTTGATCACTCGCGTGTGGGAGGAGTTCGGCTTTACGCCGTCGGGAAATAACCTCAATAAGGCGGTAAGTGAATTACGCAAAAGCTTCCACGCTCTGGGCGACAGCCACGACTATATCGTGACCGTGCCCCGGTTTGGATTCCGCTTTGACGCCGACGTTATTTTTAAGCCCGCAGAGAGCGTTACGCCCGAAGTATCTCAGCCGTCCGTTGAGCAGCCGTCAGGATATAAGCGTTTATCCAAAAAGTGGTGGCTGGTTTTAGCGGTATTAACGACGTCAGTCGTGGGGTTTAGCCTGTTTTTTAGCCGACAGCTTGAGATAACCGTACCCGCAACACTCAAACCCGTTAAGGAAAAAATAGCTGGCTGTCGGCTCTGGGTGATCAACGATCATGGCCGACCGCTGGTGTTATCAAAATTGGCCGAGCTGCTGAAAAAAAATAACGTCGCGTGCGAGCGCGAGGAGTACAACATTTATTATTTCAGCGCCCGCTTTTCGCTTGCCGCCGCCGATGAGGTTTTCATCGGCGCCTGCCCGGTGAGTGAAGCCAGCCTGTGTAAAACTATTCGCTATAAAAGCGGGGCGGAAGAATGAAAAACAGACTTCTGTTCGGACTGGGTGGCGCAGTCGTTGGCGGGGCGTTTGCGCTCTTTATCTACACCGGCGGAGCCTATAAGCGCGATGCGCTGGCCTGCAGCACCGAGTTTAATTTTACGCGCAATCAAGGAAAGGCAAATGAAGTGAAGGTCAATGCCGTTGCCCTGTTCTATTTTCATCGTAACGGCACCGGCCTGACCACCTACAAAGGCGCTGCAAAGGCTGAAGGTAAGAGCCTGATCGTTGACAGGGACGTGGATTTTACGTGGGAGCGACGGGACGATGATAAGGTAATTGTCCTGAGCTACACCAAGACCTGGCGTCGACACAATGACAACACCCCTGATGCCCAGTGGGGAAGCTTTGCCAGCCCGACCGCACGCTACTATCTCACGATCTCTGAACTCTCGCCTTCCGTATGGCTGATTCAGGACCGGCGTTACCCCACCTATATTTGCCGGGGTGATTAAGGCATAAAAAAAGGAGAATGCCGGGGGCATTCTCCTTTCTCCTTTTTACTGCTTACGTTCTTCTTAGTCGCGGCTGGCAAAGCCCAGGATGCTCAGCAGGCTGACGAAGATGTTGTACAGCGACACATACAGGCTCACGGTGGCGCGGATATAGTTCGTCTCACCGCCGCGAATGATGTTGCTGGTTTCAAACAGGATCGCGCCGGAAGAGATCAGAATAAATACGGCGCTGATCGCCAGGTGCAGGGCAGGCAGCTGCAGGAAGATGTTGGCCACCATACCCACCAGCACCACCACAACACCCGCCATCAGCATGCCGCCGAGGAAGGACATGTCCTTACGCGTGGTCAGCACGTAGGCCGAGCAGCAGAAGAACACCAGCGCGGTGCCGCCCAGCGCCATACCAATCACGTCACCCATGCCGGCGGACAGATACGCGTTGAGGATTGGCCCCAGGATGTAGCCCAGGAAGCCGGTGAAGGCAAACGCGGACAGAATACCGACCGGTTTGTCAGCGGTTTTGTAGGTCAGGAACATCAGGCCATACATGCCCACCAGGGTCAGGATCAGTCCCGGAGACGGCAGCATCAGCACGGTGCTGGCGGTGGCGGTGATCGCCGAAAACGCCAGCGTCAGGCTGAGCATGAAATAGGTGTTGCGCAGCACCTTGTGGGTGCTGAGTAGCGATGTGCGGTCGCGTGAGGAAGTAATTATACGATCCATGAGTCACTCTCTTATGACAGATGTAATTAACGGAAAGAATAGGAAACGGCGCGTCACTCTCAAAGCGGTTTTACCCATCTTTACTCAGCAGGTTAGCGCGGGACCTGGTTGTTTCTTCTGCATAAATACGTTTCACCAGTATGAACAGCGGTTTGACGCGATTAATCAGATCAACCTCTTATAGGTTACTGAAAATTATTGCGTTATTACCATAAGGCCGCTAAGAGTTATTTCCGGATCGTCACAAAAACAGACAATAAGGCGAAGGACATGAAACCACAAACACGCACGCGCTTTACGCTCTCTTTACTTACCGCCGGGATCCTGTGCGCCAGCACGGCGACCTGGGCGGCTAACGTGCCGGCAGGAACCGCGCTGGCCGATAAACAGGAACTGGTCAGGAATAATGGCAGTGAACCGGCTTCGCTCGACCCGCATAAAGTCGAAAGCGACATCGAATTCAATATTATCAGTGATTTATTCGAAGGTCTGGTGAGCGTTTCCCCGTCGGGTGACGTCCAGCCCCGGCTGGCGGAAAAATGGGAGAACAAGGACAACACCGTCTGGACGTTCCATCTGCGTCCGGGCATCACCTGGAGCGACGGCACGGCGATTACCGCAGAGGATGTGGTCTGGAGCTGGCAGCGCCTGATTGACCCGAAAACGGCGTCACCATACGCGAGCTATCCGGGCAACATGCATATCGCCAACGCGGCCGATATCGCTCAGGGGAAAAAATCCCCCGACACGCTGGGCGTGAAAGCCATTAACGACACCACGCTGGAAGTGACGCTCACCCAGCCAAACGCGGCGTTCCTCGCCATGCTGGCGCACCCGTCGCTTGTGCCGGTGGATAAAGTGCTGATTGGCCGCTTTGGCGAAAAGTGGACCAAGCCTGAGCATTTCGTCAGCAGCGGGGCGTATAAACTGTCGCAGTGGGTGGTCAACGAACGCATTGTGGCGGAGCGTAACCCGCGCTACTGGGATAACGCGCACACCGTGATTAACAAGGTGACCTACCTGCCCATCACGTCCGAGGCCTCGGATGTGAACCGCTATAAAGCGGGCGAAATCGATATTGTCTACACGGTGCCGATTAACCAGTTTGCCCAGCTCAAGAAAACCCTGGGCAGCCAGCTGGACGTGTCTCCGCAGCTGGCGACCTATTACTACGAATTCAATACGACCCGACCGCCGTTCAACGACGCCCGCGTGCGCAAGGCGCTAAACATGGCGCTCGACAAAGACATCATTGCCGGGAAAGTCTTAGGGCAGGGGCAGCGCCCGGCGTGGCTCATCAGCCAGCTGGACATCGGCGGCGTCAAGCTCCAGAACCCGGATTACGCCAGCTGGCCGCTGGACAAGCGCATCGCCGAGGCGAAAAAACTGCTGAACGAGGCCGGATATAACGAAAGCCATCCTCTGAGCTTCAACCTGCTCTATAACACTTCTGAATCGCACCAGCGCATCGCGATTGCCGCCAGCTCCATGTGGAAGAAAAACCTCGGCGTGGACGCGAAGCTGCAAAATCAGGAGTGGAAAACCATGCTGGATACCATGCACACCCACAACTTTGACGCGGTGCGTTACGCCTGGATTGCCGACTACGACGACGCGGCGACGTTCCTGAACAACTTCCGCACCGGCGACAGCGAAAACACCAGCCAGTACAGCAATCCGGAATACGACCAGGCGCTGGTGAATGCCGCAAAAGCCAAAACAACGGAAGAGCGGGGTAAGTTCTACCAGCAGGCGGAAGATCTGCTGGGACGCGATGTGCCCGCCATTCCGGTGTATCACTACGTCCGTACGCACCTGGTGAAACCGTGGGTGGGCGGATTTACGCCGGACAAGCTGGGGTACTATTACACGAAAGACATGTACATCAAGAAACACTAGGCCTGTGCTGATAAAATCGTCGATGTGTTGTCAGTTCAACCGATTAAACACGTTTTGACTATTTTTACAGCGAACGATTGCTGGCACTCTTTACAGCACGCGGTGAGGTGTTTATAGTTCGCCTCACTCAGGAAGTGTGGCCGAGCGGTTGAAGGCACCGGTCTTGAAAACCGGCGACCCGAAAGGGTTCCAGAGTTCGAATCTCTGCGCTTCCGCCAGATATAAACCCCAGGTTACTCGTTGACCTGGGGTTTTTCTTTTGGATTAGCCGATCCGCCTCACATTTTTAAGACCCGGTTATTTCCCTGTAAAACCCCGGCGTTATCATTCACCCCGTAAATACCTTTTCATCGCTTACCGAGGCTTTGATGCTGGAGAATGTTTTCATCAGATAATCAGCTTCCCGCCCTTTTCAGGACGGACTGGTTATCGCTGCGCTTAAACCTTACGCACGCACCTGCGGGTGTGGGCTCGTTTTTACGCATGATGATTACACAGGTTTTCCAGTATGAATTTATCCCGTCAGGAACAACGTACCTTACACGTTCTCGCCAAAGGTGGACGTATTGTGCACGTCCGCGACAGTTCTGGCCGCGTCACGTCCGTTGAGTGCTATACCCGTGAAGGGCTGGTGCTGAGCGACTGCACGCTGAACGTCTTCAAAAAACTCCGCGCCAAAAAGCTGATCCGCTCCGTGAACGGGCAGCCTTACCGCATCAATACCACCGGGCTGAACAACGTTCGCGCCCAGCTGGATAATCGCTAAGCGGAATAAACAACGCCACCCTCGGGTGGCGTTCATGCATTGAGCGGGATATTGTGGCGTAGGCCGGGTAAGCGCAGCGCCACCCGGCAAGAAACGCGGCGTTATGAGCGAATAAAGGCCAGTATGTCCGCGTTGATAGTATCCGCATGGGTAGTATGCATCCCGTGCGGGAAGCCCGGATAAATTTTCAGCACGCTGTTCGCCAGCAGCTTGTCCTGAAGAAGGGCGGCATTTTTATACGGCACAACCTGATCGTCATCGCCCTGCAGCACCAGAACGGGAACGGTGATGGTTTTCAAATCTTCCGTCTGGTCGGTCTCTGAAAACGCCTTAATCCCCTCGTAGTGGGCTTTGGCGCTTCCGATCATCCCCTGACGCCACCAGTTCTGGATCGTACCCTGCGAAACGTCGGCACCATCGCGATTAAAACCGTAGAAAGGACCGCTGGCAACGTCGAGATAAAACTGGGCGCGGTTAGCTGCCAGCGCTTTGCGGAAGCCGTCGAAGACCTCGATCGGCGTTCCGCCGGGATTCGTCTCCGTTTTGACCATCAGAGGCGGGACGGCGCTGACGAGCACCGCTTTGGCGACGCGCCCCTGCGGCTGGCCGTACTTCGCAACATAGCGGGCGACCTGGCCGCCGCCGGTGGAGTGACCGACGTGCACGGCATTGTGCAGATCCAGGCTTTCAACCACGGCTGACGCATCGGCCGCATAATGATCCATATCGTGGCCTTCACTCACCTGGTCCGATCGTCCATGTCCGCGGCGATCGATAGCGATAACGCGATAGCCTTCTGCCAGGAAGAAGAGCATCTGGTTATCCCAGTCATCGGCACTCAACGGCCAGCCGTGGTGGAAGACAATAGGCTGAGCCTCTTTCGGACCCCAGTCTTTGTAGTAAATGTTGACGCCGTCTTTCGTGGTTACGAATGCCATACCGCAGACTCCTCTGTTAAGAACAACACGACCCCTAAAGTGTAGGAGAAATCCTAAAAGCGGTTGGTTTAATTCCGGTGAAGGATATTCATTTTGCGTCTGGGCTCTGGCGCGATGCGCCAGAGCCTTCAGGACAGGATTAACAGCAGGGGCGTTTAGCGGTTTTCTTCAATATAGCGGGCCAGGTCCGCCGGGGTTTTCAGCACCGTCGCCACGTCTGTCGGCGGGATCATGCAGCCGTAAACGTCCTGCACTTCCAGAACCATATCGACCGCCAGGATGGAGTCGAGAATGTCGGATTCAATCAGCTCATCGTGAAAGCCCACCTTACGGGATAACACTTTTTCGAACAGGGCGAGAATTTCTTGTTCCATAATTTTTCCTGGAGTCATTAATTTGTGCGGGCGTAAGCGTCCAGCAGCTTGCGGTCAATTTTGCCGTTAGGATTCAGCGGCAAAGCGTCTTTTACGATAATTTGTGACGGCACCATGTAGTGGGGGACTACCTTCGAGAGCGAGGTTTTGATGGTATCCGGCGCCAGCTCCGTCACGCAGAACGCGGCAATGCGCAGCACGCTGCCGCAGGGTTTCATCAGTGGCATCACCACCGCTTCGTTAATCCCGGACATCGCCAGCAGGCGGTTTTCAATTTCGTTAATTTCAATACGGTAGCCATTCAGTTTGACCTGGCTGTCGTTGCGTCCCTGGCAGTAGATAAGCCCCGCTTCATAGCCCAGATCGCCGGTCCGGTAGCCGCGAAACGCTTCATTTTCCCGACGGAGTAATTTTTCTGCGTTCTCCTGCGGCAGGCCGAGGTAGCCGCGCATGACGTTTTTACCCCAGATAATCAGCTCGCCCTCGGCGGAAATTTCCATTCTGCTCTCAGGCATCATGACCCCCACCGGCAGCACGGCGCTGTCGCTGTTCATGATCGCATCCGTGATCTCGACCACGGTGGTCGCGATGGTCGCTTCCGTTGGGCCATAGGAGTTGATGATTTTGGCCTGCGGGAAGCGGCGGCGAAGCTGTTTAACTAGCGCTTTATTCAACACTTCACCAATGAAGATAAAGACGTTGAGTTCAGGTAAATACTCGCTGTTGAACTGCGGGGAAAGCAGCTGCTGGTAAGCAAAAGAGGGGGTGGAAACCCAGGCGGAGACGGCGTTGCTTTTCAGTCGTTCCAGCCAGTTCGCTTTCTGAATATCGTCTTTGGCGTTCAGCACGATGTGTCCACCCATCGCCAGATTCGCCAGCAAAGGGATCAGGGAGAGGTCAAAACTGAACACAGCGTGGTTCATCAGGACCGGTTTTTCCGGCAGCGAAAAGTCCTGGCTGACCCATTTCATGAAGTGCCACACGCTTTCACGCCCAATCTGCACCCCTTTAGGCTTGCCGGTGCTGCCGGAGGTAAACATGATGTAGGCCAGATCCTGCTCCTCCAGCACCTTGCCCGATTCACCCGTGGCGATGAACTGCCGGGTCGCGACGTCGTAATAGTAAGGGGCGCTGGCCAGATGGCAGATCTCCCGCAGGCGCTCCTGCGGGTAAATGCAGTCCACCGGAATGTACGGAATGTTGTGCAGCAGGCAGCTATAAATCGCCACGGCGAACTCGGCCTGCTGGTGTCCGTACAAGACGACCGGCGTACCGGCAACAGGCTGGCTACGCTGATAGCGCTGCGCCCAGTCCGTCACGGCAGCGGAAAGCTGTAGCCAGCTTAAGGCTTCGTCGCTGCCGCTGATGGCCAGCTGCTGCGGGGAGGCGGGATCGCATAATGCCGCACGCAAGAAATCCTGCATTTCCTGAAGATCGGAGAGATTTTTCATAGAGGTGACATTCCACTAAAGATGTAAAGGGCGCCCGCGGCGCTTCCCAGCGTCAGAATGCGCCCTAAAAACGCAACAGCCGGATACTGCAACCCGCGGTGTAACGCCGGGCTGCGTTTGGCTGACCACAGCAGCATGTTGTGCGCGACAGAAATGGCGCCAAACAGCGCGCCGCTGATGACGTAATGGCGTTCCAGGCCATTCCATGCCCCCATGCAAAACAGGGTGCAGAAAATACCGATATTTTGCGCCAGCGTTTTGTTCTGACGGAAAAAGTTAAACTTCATCAGGTTCATATAAACGGGCATAAAGACCACATCGCGCAGCCATTCAGACAGGCTGATGTGGAAGCGGCGCCAGAAGTCCTGCGGGTTCTTTGCCAGAAGCGGCATATTGAAGTTTGCCGGGATGTTGAGCCCAAACAGGCGGCCCGCACCGATGGCCATATTGCTGTAGCCCGCAAAATCAAAGTAGAGGTAGGCGCTGTAGGCTATCGACATCACCACGCCCACGGTCAGCGTAAACGGCTTATGGCTCCAGGGCTGCACGACAAGCGAATCAACCAGCATGGCAAACAGGAACTTCTGGATAATGCCGGTAATGATTTGCTCCAGCGCCACTAAAAACTGTTCGCGGTTAAGGGCAAAGACGGGCTTGCTGACGTCGCTCATCCATGTCCGCCAGCGGTACATTGGGCCTGCCAGAATAATAAAGGGCATAAACAGATAGCAGAAATAGTGCAGGAAATTCTGCCCTTCTTTTTTACTGCGATAGAGCAGCACGTCCACCGCGCGGAATGTCATAAAAGAGAGGCCGATCATGCCGAGATGATGATTAAGGTGCAATTTCACCAAAAATAAAGGAAGCAGCGTTAACACAATCGCCTGCCAGGTTTTTAACCATCCTTTTTCTTTTAACGCGGCGACTAGATAAAAACTGATAAAAACGACCGCAGGAACACGGTAATCACCCTGAAAAATATAGCCCCAGCCTAATGCGGCTATGACGGATAATGCCGATAAATACGTCAGGCGATGGCGTAATAGGCGATTGACCAGCGCAAACGCCAGGGCGGATGAAAACAAACAGACAAAAAACATTCCTGAGCTATACATCATTCGGCCTCAGAACTTTTGATATTCAAAATGCAGCTGCATACTCATACTGTCATCGACAGAGGTCCACGCGACGATGGTGATCGCCAGCAGGAGATAAAGGAAAAAAAGACGGATCGCGATTTTCATTATTTAAAGCTCTGTGCAATAAAGCGAATCATAGGAACCCAGGCCAGTTCGGAAGGGTGCAAACGATCCCAGTTCCAGCCATTCTGATAAGGCATGGCGTACATATCTAAATACGGGATCTGGTTCTTTTCCAGAATGGTTTTAATTTGCTTATCCACCGGGCGGAAGGTATCGGTGTTGTAAAGCGCCCAGGGGTTAACCGGGTCGACGATAGCAATCACCTGCACGTGGTGTTCTTTAAGCAGCTGGACGGTTTTACTGAAGGCGGCGATTTGCGCAGGCACGACCGGCGTGTCATCCCACTGCTGCCGCGTACCGTCCTCCTCGTAAATCGTTTTGTCCATCCACAGGGTGGCCGCGCTCTGCTGGCGTTTTTTATTTAACTCGCGGGCATTCGCCAGCTCTTTATCCCAGTCAGGGGCAATGTGGGTGGTCGGCTGTGGCGGCCACGGTTGTTCCGTCCGGGGCGTGACGTGAAGCAGCGCCAGCCAGTCGTTTTTTATCAGGGTGCAGACGTTGGCAAACTGGAAACTCACCTCGTCCCATATCAGATCGGGGTGCCAGCCAAAGACACGCATTTGGCCAAAGGTTAAATGGCTTATTTCTTTACTCTCAATATGTTTTAAATAATTAACCAATATTGGGCGTGCCTGCGGATCTTTCATCAAAGGATTAAAAACAGAACCCGGGAAATTATCGGCATAGATAGCGGGAGGCAGGCCTTTTGAGTAAAAGCTGTCAGGTGCCAGCAGCAAAACAACTTTACTGTTTGCGTTAAGGCTATTTTTAAAACGTGAGAACAGTAAAAACTGCGTTTCGTCATCGACAAACGCATCGCCATACGCCACGACGGGTTTGTGCAATTGCTTATTAAAGTAATTATAGACAGCGTAATGTTCATCTTCTGACGTCGCCACCTCAGACGCACCAATGAAGAATATCGCATTCCCTTCTAAGGCATGAGAAATAGTGGCAATTTTTTCCGCCTGTTCTTTAGGCGTGCCCGCCATTGATTTAATCAGCGGCTGGAAGGTAAGCGGCGGATCGAAGCTCGCCACCAGCGGGTGAAGACAAAGAAACAAAATGGCCAGAAACGCCATCAGAAAATGTAAGCAAAGCGTATTTTTGATTTTCATCATCAACCAGTAACACTGCATGGCAGTAATGTCTTAAATCTGCGGAAATTCAGATTTATAACAATTACACAACAAATGGCCGTCTATTTTTGTGGCATTCTATACCAGAGCGATTTAAAACGATGAGCGTTGCTGTGTTACGGTATGTACAAGGTCGCGGAGAGTGATGTGAAGTCAGCGTTTGGGTGACTTTTTGCGCAGTCAAACGCCCGTGGGGAAAAATCGAAAAATTCCTGCTTTACAAGGCGCTAATAGATGTTTATAGTGCGCCTCACTTTGGAAGCGTGGCCGAGCGGTTGAAGGCACCGGTCTTGAAAACCGGCGACCCGAAAGGGTTCTAGAGTTCGAATCTCTACGCTTCCGCCAAATTCGAAAACCCTGCGATAGCAATATCGCAGGGTTTTTTCGTTTTACAGCCCAATCACCAGCTCCCCGGAATAGCTTCGCGAACAGCACAGCGCCACCTGCTGGTCCATCGCGCCTTTTTCCTCCTCCGACTGCACGCTATCCCGGTGATCCACCACACCGTCAATCACCGGCGTCAGGCAGGCGCCGCAGATCCCCATCTCACAGGAAAGCGGGACCGCCACGCCATTTTCCTGCAGCACCTGGGCGATGGTTTTATCCGCAGGCACCGGCCAGCGCTCCCCGGTGGAGGCCAGTTTGACCGTGAAGATCTCCCCGGCTTCACCGCCTGCGGCGGGCGCAACGGGCTGAAACGCCTCGCTGTGAAGATGGGCGTCATCCCATCCCTTTGCCGTGGCGACCTCACGCACTTTTTCCATAAAACCTGCCGGACCACAGACCCAGGCGTGAAGGCCCGATTCGGCCACCGGGAGATGTGCCGCCAGCGCTGTGCGCGGGCTGGCGGTATGAATGAGGCACTCACCGAGCCGGGAGAGTTCGCGCGTAAACGCCGCGCTTTCACGGTTTCTGACGTAATAATGCAGCGTAAACGGCGTTCCGGTCGCCTTCAGCTGCAGGGCCATCGCATACAGCGGCGTAATGCCAATCCCCGCCGCCAGCAGCAAAACCCGCTCTGCCTGCTGCAGCGGAAACAGGTTGCGCGGAGCCGATATCATCAGCTTCTGCCCGGGACGCAGCGTCTCGTGAACGTAGCGCGACCCGCCGCGTGAGGCGGTTTCACGCCCCACGCAAATAAGATAGCTCTCGTCCCCACATGCTCCGGTCAGGGAATACGGGCGCACCACGCCGCAGGGCAGGTGGACATCAACGTGCGCCCCGGGCTGCCACGCCGGCAGCGCGTCGCCGTTATCAGCCACCAGCCTGACGGCGAGGCTTTTGTCGCCCTCGCGCCACAGCCCGTCAACAATTACGCTCAGCATATTGGCCTCCGTCATACCAGGAAAAACTCGCCAAAGCCCATTTTCTTCAGCCCCCGACGATAGGCAATCGAGCTTTTATCCGCGGGGATATGCGCTTCCAGCGTCAGGTCCAGCGGCAGGCTTTCCGGGCGCTGGGTTTCGACCATCAGGCGATCCTCTTCAAAAATCCGCAGGTTGAAGGCATGTACATCCTCCACCGGAATATGCAGGTCAAAATTGCGGGCAATAGGGGCGAACATGCGGGTCACGCGCGATGACACCGGCGACGCGGCGTTCATGATCACCAGCCGCGATTCACCCGGAAAATGAATCGTCAGGGTGGCGGTGAACGGCAGGTGCATTTCAAAATGGCGCAGCCACTGGAACCCTTCCGGAGCCTGCACGGGGGAACTGGCGGGATAGTTGCTCACGGCGCTCCAGTAATCCGCCACGAAGCCGAACGGCGTCTCCTGTGGCTGATAGGCAGGCACAAGCTGATTATTGGGGTCGGCAAAGGTTTCGGTGTGGATCCACGCAAAGTGCGCCACGTCCAGAAAACCCTCAACCTGACGTCCGGCGAAGCCGTTCACCTCAAACGCCGGGCAGTTAATCTGCTGAAATCCGTCGTCATCCCAGTGCGGCATGGTGGGCAGCGGCGCGGGGTTTTCCGGATCATAGGCCAGGCAGGCCCAGATCAGCCCGAACCGCTCTTCGACCGCGTAGTTAATCAGGTTCAGCTTCGCCGGAACGGGCTGGTCGGGGCTGGACGGAATGCGGTTGCAGCGCCCGTCCTCGCCAAAGCGTAAGCCATGATAGGGGCAGATAATCCCGTGCTCGTCGTGAAAGCCGAGCGTCAGCGGCACGCCGCGGTGCGGGCACACGTCGCGGGCAACCACGACCTGGTCGTTAATCCGGTAAATCACCAGCTGCTCATCCAGCAGCGTCGCTTTGACCGGCGCCGGACCGACGTCGCAGGCGCGCGCGACCGGATGCCAGCATTTCGCCAGACGCAGCCAGTCCTCTGGCTCAAACGTACAGTGGGCGGGTGGGGTCGGTTCTCTTTTCATCGTTGTCCCTCTTGCGTTCAGCCTAACGGGCCGCCCTGAATGGTCTCGCACAGACCGTTGATGATGCGCTCTCCGGTCTCCTCTTTGAGCTCCTGATACCAGGCCTGCGTCAACGCCATATCTTTGCCGTGGGTGACGTCGCAGCGCTTGCGCGCCTTCAGCACCAGGTCGCGTACGCGGTCGCAGCGCAGCGCCTCGTACTGCCGCAGCGCCAGCGTGATGTTGTGGTTTTCACGCAGGCATTCCTCCAGCACCACGGCATCTTCCATCGCCGCGCAGCCGCCCTGGCCGATATCCGGCGTGGTGCTGTGCCCGGCATCGCCCAGCAGCGCGACGTTGCCGCGCACCAGGCTGTCGAACGGCTCAATGTCGTGGATTTCAATCCGATTGGTCGTTTCAGGATCCAGCGCCGCGATAAGCTTTTGCACCGGCGGCGCCCAGCCGCGGAAGTAGCCCGTGAGATCGGCGCGCAGGGTGGTGCGATCCTCCGCCAGGCCTGCGGGCAGCGGCACGTCAAAAAAGAAATAGAAGCGTCCGCCGGAGACGGGCATCAGCGACACGCGTTTGCCTTCGCCAACGAAGGTGGTCCACTGGTGCGCCGGGGCGATCTCTTCGTCAATCTTCACCAGCCCGTTCCAGTTCACATAGCCCGCGTAGCGGCGCTCCGGGGTGTATCCCAGCACGTACGGGCGAACCGCCGAGTGGCTGCCGTCGGCGGCAATCAGGAAATCCCCGGCAGCTGTGCTGCCATCGGTGAAGGTGACGCTCACGCCTGCGTCGTCTTCATGAACGCCTTCGACGCGCTTGCCGAACTGCACCTTGTCGCGCCCCCAGAAGTCCAGCATTTCGCGCTGAAGCTCAGCGCGCGAGACGGGGCAGGGGCGCCCGCCGGTACGCTCAACCAGCGGGGCAAGGCTAAAGCGGGTCAGGGTATCGCCGCGACGGTAATCCTTGTAGGCCATAAAACGCATCGGTCCGCCCCAGGTCTCGATGATGTCGCCCATGCCGAGGTGCTGCATGCATTTCACGCCGTTCGGCCAGATGGAGATGGCCGCCCCGACGGGCCTGATCTCCTTTACGGCTTCAAACACGGTACAGTCGATGCCCGCTTTCTTCAGCGCGACGGCGGCGCTCAGGCCGCCAATACCCGCGCCAATAACGATTGCTTTCATGCTTCTCTCCTTTTGCAGGGTGTAAAGACAGTCAGCAATTTGCGTACCAGGCTGCAGCATGGCGAAAACAGCGTTGTAAGGGAGACGTTTGCACTGCTAAGGTGCGTAAACGCGGTGAGTGTGCCTTTTTATGAATCAAAAATTTCCTGGTCGACCTTGTGGAATCGACTGTTTCACGCCTGTGCTCAGGGTGGCGTGGTTTGTGCAATAGCCTGGAGAAGGACAATAAAGGAGACACTATGATCGCACTGCACGACTTCAATCATCTTCCCCATGAACAGGCGTTAGCGCTGATTCACCCCTGCGTGGCGCTTCCCCGCTGGGCCGATGCGCTGGTTCACGGGCGGCCTTACGCCAGCCGGGACGAATTGTTCAGTACGGCGAAATCGCTGATGCAAAACTGGGACGAAGCGGCGCTGGCGCAAGCCCTGAGCGCCCATCCGCGCATCGGGGAAAAGCCAGCGGGCTCAGCGGCGGAGGCGGCGCTGTCGCGCCAGGAGCAGGGGGCGGTGAATGACCGCGATGCTGCACTTGCCCGGGCGCTGCGTGAAGGCAACGCCCGCTACGAAGCCCGCTTTGGACGCGTCTTTCTGATCCGCGCGAAGGGCCGCAGCGGCGAGGAGATATTGCAGGCCCTGCACGCGCGGCTGGAGAACAGCGACGCGCAGGAAATCCGTGCCGCGCTGGAACAGCTGCGGGAAATTACGCTGCTGCGTCTGGAAGGAGTCATTCACGAATGAGCACACTCAGCACCCATATTCTCGATATTTCGACAGGCAAGCCCGCGGAGGGCGTGACGGTTCATCTGCAACAGGACGGGAAGACGCTGGCCACGGGCGTGACCAACGCCCAGGGGCGCATCGCCGCGTTTGTCCCCTCTTTGCCCGCGGGCCGCTATCGGCTGGTGGCGGAGATCGGGGCGTGGTTTGGCGATACCGGCCGGAAGACGATCTATCCCTGCGCGCACATTGAGTTTGTCACGGGAGAAACGGCAGACGAACACTTCCATCTGCCGTTTGTGATTGCCCCCGGCGGATGGTCAACCTACCGGGGCTGTTGACCACACCCGCTCGCCGTTGACCCAGGTCTCGCTGATGTTGCGCTCGTCGCCGAGGGTTATCAGCACGAAAAGCTGCTCGTAGATATCCTGACAGCGCCGATTGCGCAGGCGCTGCAGCGGCGTGACGTTGGGGTCGATAACCACGAAATCCGCCTCTTTGCCTGCCGCGAAGTTACCAATCTTGTCGTCCAGCCGGAGGGCGTGCGCGCCGCCCAGCGTGGCGTGATAAAACGCCTCGCTGGCGCGCAGGCGATAGCTCTGAAGCTGCCCGACCTTGTAGGCCTCTCCCAGGGTGCGCAGCATGCTGAAGGTGGTGCCCGCGCCGACGTCGGTGCCGATGCCCATCCGCACCTTGTGCTGCCAGCAGGCGGGCAGGCGAAACAGCCCGCTGCCGAGAAACAGGTTTGAGGTGGGGCAAAACGCCACCGCCGAGCCGGTGTCATGCAGGCACTGCCACTCGCTGTGGTGCAGATGGATCGCGTGGGCAAACACGCTGCGCTCGCCGGTCAGGCCGTAGTGGTGATACACGTCCAGATAGCGCTCATGCTCCGGCCAGAGATCGCTCACCCAGGCCACTTCGTTGGGGTTTTCGCTCAGGTGGGTCTGCAGCCAGGTGTCCGGGAACTCCTCTCTGAGCAGGCTGACCGCCGCAAGCAGCTCGGGTGATGAGGTCGGGGCAAAGCGCGGCGTTATCGCATAGCCCAGCCGCCCACGGTGATGCCAGCGCTGGATCAGCGCCCGCGTCTGCCGGTAGCTCTGCTTTGCGTCTTCGCTCAGGTAGTCCGGCGCGTGCCTGTCCATCATCACCTTTCCGGCGATAAGGCGCATGTTCAGGCGCAGGGCCTCGGTAAACAGCGCTTCGACCGATTCCGGATGCAGCGTGCAAAACACCAGCGCGGTGGTGGTGCCGTTGCTCACAAGCTGCTGAATGAAAAATTCGGCGATCTCTTTCGCGTAGGCCTCATCGGCAAACTGGCTCTCCACCGGGAAGGTGTAGGTGGTCAGCCACTCCAGCAGCTGTTCGCCAAAGGCGCCGATCATCTCCGTTTGCGGGTAATGGACGTGGGTGTCGACAAAGCCGGGCAGCAGCAGCCTGCCGCGCAGGTCGGTGTAGCCCTTGTGGGGGTCAAGATACTGCTCGCCCTCCTGCCACGGCATGTGCGCCAGAATTTTTCCGTTCTGGATAAACAGCAGCCCGTCCTCAAGGTAGCGCGCGTGCTGGCTGATGGCGTCTGCGCTGTCGCAGACCCGGGCAATATCAAAAAATGCACCGCGTATCGCAGTCTGGTATTCCATCATGGTTCCTGCCTTCGTGTGTGCGTAGCGGGGTGAAAGCTCAGCAAGAACGGTGCCAGAATGAACGGGCCGCAGATACGCTGCGGCCAGAGGGGAGGGGTTACTCTTTTTGCGTCGCCACGCGGGAGCCAAACGACGTCGCGCCCGCCGTCTCGCGATCTTCCCGCGCCAGCCAGCGGTAGGTGACGCCGCCGAGGAAGACGCCAATAAACCAGCTGAAGTTTGCCACCTCATGCAGGGCCGGGATAAAGCTAATGACCAGGCCCACGGCAACGGACGGGATCAGCGCGCCAATGGCTTTCGGGTTAAAGCCGTTGCGGTACCAGTATTTGCCCTTTGGCGTGTCGTCGAACAGATCGTCAACCGACACCTTGCCGCGCTTAATCAGGTAGAAATCGGCAATCAGAATGCCGAACAGCGGGCCGATAAACGCCCCGAGCACGTCGAGGGTGTAGTGGATAAGCTCCGGCGAGTTGAACAGGTTCCACGGGGTGAGCAGGATCGAGCCGACGGCGGCAATCATGCCCCCGGTGCGGAAGCTGATTTTCTGCGGCGAGCAGTTAGAGAAATCAAACGCCGGGGAGACGAAGTTCGCGACGATGTTGATCCCGATGGTGGCAGTGATCATCGTCAGCAGGCCTATCGCCACGGCCAGATCGTTACCCACGCGGCTGACGGTTTCGATCGGATCGGTGATCATGCGGCCAAACAGCGACTGGGTGCCGGAGACAATCACCACGGTGACGATGGAGAACAGCAGGAAGTTAAACGGCAGCCCCCAGCGGTTGCCGCGGCGGATCTCGCCCATGCTTTTGCCGTAGCGGGAGAAGTCGCCAAAGTTGAGCAGCGGGCCGGAGAAGTAGGAGACCACCAGCGCGGTCGCGGTGATCATCTGCCAGGTCTGCTCGCCCGCGCTCAGGGATTTGCTGGCGAGGGTAAAGGAGATCCCGTCAAAACCGGTCTTGTATACAATCCAGCCGGCGAGGGCCAGCATTACCACATAGACCGCCGGACCGGCGATATCAATAAAGCGCTTGATGGCGCTCATGCCGTGCCAGAAGACCATCGCCTGCAGGACCCACATAATGGCAAAGCAGATCCAACCCAGATGCGACAGGCCCAGGAATGCGCCGGTAGTGAGTGAAGAGAGCGATGGCCAGAACTTCAGCGCCACCAGCATCAGGGCGTTGGCCGCGAGATAGGTCTGAATCCCGTACCACGCGAAGGCAATCAGCCCGCGGATCACCGCCGGGATATTGGCCCCGAACACGCCGAACGCCTGACGGCTGATCACCGCATAGGGCACGCCCGCCATCTGGCTCGGTTTGGCCACCAGGTTGGCGCACAGCTGCACGATGCAAATCCCCACCAGCAGGCAGAGCAGCACCTGCCAGCTTGCCAGCCCGAGCGTAAAGAAGCTCGCGGCGACCACATAACCCCCCATGCTGTGAACGTCCGACATCCAGAACGAAAAGATGTTGTACCAGCTCCAGTTCTGGTCACGCGTCGGTGCCAGATCCTCATTGCAAAGACGTGGGCTGTAAACCGCACCGGAATCAGCGGCCGTACCTTGCTGTGCGTTTTGACTGTTTGGCATGAAACCTGCTCCTGTGAATGAAAACCCGTTGAGTGGGAGTGCAAACGGTGTTGCAGGATCCAGGCCAAAACAATAAATCTTGTATGCAATATTTTATTTTTATGTATACGATTCGATAACGGAAAGTAAATTCGGAGTGGTGAATGAACAACATAAACGCCCTGCAGACCGCGTCAGACCTGCATGACAAAGACGAAACCATCTTCCAGGCATTGATGACCGCGATTGTCGAACACCAGCTGCTGCCGGGGAGCAAATTGCCGGAAGAGGCGCTGGCAGAGGTCTTTGGCGTGAGCCGCACGGGCATCCGCAAGGTGCTTCAACGACTCGCCGCTGTGCAAATGGTCACCCTGACGCCCAAGCGTGGTGCACACGTCGCCAGCCCCACGGTGGAAGAGGCGCGGCACATCTTCCGCACACGCGCGCTGCTGGAGGTCGCTAACCTGCCGGACGTGCTGGCCCACTGTCAGCCGCCGCACCTTGCCGCGCTGGAGGCCATCATTCGCCAGGAGCAGCAGGCGCACGAGGCCTATGACGGCCCGGCGGCGATTCGCCACTCCGCCAATTTCCACATTCAGCTGCAGGCCATCTCCGGCAACCAGGTGCTCACGGAGATGGTGACCGGCCTGAGCCAGCGTTCTTCGCTGGTGATTGCCACCTGGGGCGCGCCGTGGCGTCAGGGATGCCGCTGCAACGATCACGAACAGCTGGTGGATCTGCTGCGCCAGAAGGCGCTTGAGCCACTAAGCGATGCCCTCATGCACCATTTTGAACATATCGTCGCCAGCCTCTGCTTCGAGCGGGCGGGCGAGTGCCTGCCTGATTTTGCCCGGCTGTTTGCCGGCCACAAGGAGTCGTAATGTCTGTCTGTATACAAGTGATCAACCCCAACACCAGCCTCGCCATGACGGAAACCATCGGCGCGGCGGCCCGCGCGGTGGCGGCGCCGGGGACGGAGATCCTCGCGGTCTGTCCGAGCGCGGGTGTGCCGTCCATAGAAGGCCACTTCGATGAGGCCATCGCCGCCGTCGGTGTCCTGGAACAGATCAAAAAAGGCAGGGAGCAGGGCGTGGATGGTCACGTCATCGCCTGCTTTGGCGATCCGGGCCTGCTGGCGGCGCGTGAGCTGGCGCAGGGGCCGGTAGTCGGCATTGCGGAAGCCGCCATGCATATGGCGACGCTGGTGGCGACGCGCTTTTCGGTAGTTACCACGCTGCCGCGCACGCTGATCATTGCCCGTCATCTGCTGCACCAGTATGGCTTTCAGGACCATTGCGCGGCGCTGCACGCTATCGATCTCCCGGTGCTGGCGCTGGAAGACGGCAGCGGTCTGGCGCAGGAAAAAGTGCGCGCGCGCTGTATACAGGCGCTGCAAGAGGATGGCTGCGGTGCCATCGTGCTGGGCTGCGGCGGCATGGCGACCCTGGCGCAGGAGCTGACCCGCGAACTGCGCGTGCCGGTGATCGACGGCGTCAGCGCGGCGGTAAAGATGGTGGAGTCGCTGGTGGCGCTGGGGCTGTCGACCAGCAAGCACGGCGATCTGGCGTTCCCGGAGAACAAAGCGTTAAGCGGGCATTTTCAGGCATTGAATCCATTTTAATTTTGGGGGTGGCAATGGGGCTTTTCGAACAGGATTATCCGCGGGATCTGCGCGGCTACGCGGGCAACCCGCCGCACGCGCGGTGGCCGAATCAGGCACGCATCGCCGTGCAGTTTGTGCTCAACTATGAGGAAGGGGCGGAAAACCACGTTCTGCACGGCGATGCCGGATCCGAGCAGTTCCTGTCGGACATCATCGGCGCGGCCAGCTACCCGGACAAACACATGTCGATGGACTCCCTCTACGAATACGGCAGCCGCGCCGGGTTCTGGCGGATCCACAATGAATTTCAGAAACGCGGCCTGCCGCTGACGGTCTTTGGCGTGGCGATGGCGCTGGCGCGTCACCCGGAGATTGTTGAGGCGATCAAAGCCGCGGATTACGATGTGGTCAGCCACGGCTGGCGCTGGATCCACTATCAGAATATGGACATCAGCCAGGAGCGCGAACACCTGCACAAGGCGGTGCACGTTCTGACCGACCTGTTCGGCAAGCCGCCAGCGGGCTGGTACACCGGGCGCGACAGCCCCAACACGCGCCAGCTGGTGGTGGAGCACGGTGGTTTTGACTACGACAGCGACTACTACGGCGACGATTTGCCCTTCTGGACGGAAGTGGCCTGCAGCGACGGCACCCGCAAACCGCACCTGATTGTGCCCTATACGCTGGATGCGAACGACATGCGCTTTGCGACCGCGCAGGGATTTAACACCGCCGAGCAGTTTTATACGTATCTGAAGGACAGTTTTGACGTGCTGTACGAAGAGGGGGAAAGCGCGCCGAAGATGATGTCCATCGGCATGCACTGCCGCCTGCTGGGGCGACCGGGGCGTTTTCGGGCGCTGCAGCGGTTCCTGGATTATGTGCAGCAGCACGAGCGGGTGTGGGTCTGTACCCGCCAGCAGATTGCCGACCACTGGCGGGAGGTACATCCGTTTCAGCAGTAAGTGTGCGATGTTTTGCCGGGTGGCGGCTGCGCCTTACCCGGCCTACAGGGCCCACATGGCATACGGGACATCGTAGGCCCGGTAAGCGCAGCGCCACCGGGCAGGTTTTTCAGCGTTACACCATCAAACTCACCTGCGCCGCCACGATGCGCCACCCGTAGGCAAACCGCACCCACGTATGCTGCTGGCGGCCAATGCGTTCTGTGCTCTCGCGGGTAAACTCAGTGCTGCACACGGCATAATCCTCCCCGAAGGTGGTGATGACGGTGTGCCGCAGCGTCCGCTGCAGCCCGGCGGCGGGGCGCGCCGCGCGAAAGGCGCGGATTTCATCGATCCCGTACAGGTTTTCACCCGCCCCCAGCCGCACCGTGTTTTTGTCGTGCCAGAACAGCTCGTCCAGCACCGCAACGTTGTTGCTCACCAGCGCGTCCTCATAGCGGTAAAACGCGGCCGTCACCTCGGCAACCACCCACGGGAGGTTAATGTCATCGTGATTCATCATGTTGCTATCTCCGCCGGACGGGCATCGGTGATGCCGCTCTCTTCCAGAACCCGCGCGACGCGCAGGCAGGCCTGCTCGTTAAACGGCGCGGCAATCAGCTGCAGGCCAATGGGCGCGCCCTGCGCGGTGCGCAGCGGAACGGTGGTCACGGGCAGGCCTAAAAACGAAATCGGCTGGGTCAGCATCCCCATGCTGGCGCGGATGGGAAGCGGCTGACCGTTAATCTCCATGGTCTGCTCGCCGATCCGCGTGGCGCTGCGCGGCGTTGCCGGGGCAATCAGCACGTCGGCCCGTGCAAACAGCGCGTGAAACGCCTGCCGTGCCTGCGCGCGAAACCGCTGGGCCTGAATGTACCAGGCGGAAGGGATCATCGCCCCGGCCAGCAGGCGTTCGCGGGAGTGCGGCTCAAAACGCTCGGGCTCCCGGCGAAGCGCGGGCAGGTACTGATTTCCCCCTTCGGAGGCGCTGATGATAAACGCCGCCGAACGCGCCAGCTCGGCGTCAGGGAACTGCAGCTCATCCTGCACGTCGAGCGCTTTCGCTACCCGCGCCACGGCGGCTCTGGCGTCTGCGTCGCACCAGGTGGTGAAGTAGCCGCCGAGCACCGCGCAGCGCAGGCCGTCAAGCCCGCGGTCAAGCAGGGGGCGCGTCTGTTCGCGCGAGCTCTCTGCCTGAAAACCGTCGCTGGTGTCCCGGCCCTGCAGCGCGTCGTACACGGACGCCAGGTCGCATACGCGGCGCGCAAAGGGCCCGATATGATCCAGGCTCGCGACAAACGGATGGCTGCCGGATCGCGACAGGCGGCCAAAGGTGGGCTTCAGGCCGTAGATGCCGCACAGGGAGGCCGGAACGCGAATCGAGCCGTTGGTGTCGGTGCCGAGCGAAAAGTGCACCAGCCCGGCGGCCACCGCGGCGGCTGAACCGCCGGACGACCCGCCCGCAATGCGCGTCAGATCGTGCGGGTTACGCGTCGCGCCGTAGTGGCTGTTCTCGGTGGTAAAGCCGTAGGCGTAGGCGTCCATATTGACCATCCCGGTCAGCAGCCCGCCCGCGCTGCGCAGCTGGCGCACGGCGAAGCTGTCGGCGGCGGCAGCGGGGCGCTGGCTGAACAGCTCGGCCCCGGCGAGGGTGGTGTGACCGGCAACGTCGAACAGATTTTTTACCGCGTAGGGCACGCCCGCCAGCGGCGGCAGGGGGCGCTTTTCCCGTCGCAGGGTATCGATATTGTCGGCCTCGGCGAGCATGCGTGCTTCCGTCACGGCGGTCCAGGCGCCGATCTGCGGGTTAACGCGCGCAATCCCCTCCAGCGTCTGGCGGGCGATCTCGCGAGCGCTCAGCTCCCCAGCGCTCAGCGCCTGCTGAATAGCGCTGATACTCATCTCGTGTAGCGTCATGCTTTATACACTCCTGCGATCTCCAGACGGTCGTCGAGCGGCAGCGCCATCAGCGGGGCGGCCATGCTGGCTATGCGGCTAAACTGCAGCTGCAGCTCGGCCCGGCGGGCGTCATCCAGCGTCACGCCGAGTACGGTTTCCATCTGCGCCAGGTACGCCTGCCAGTCGGGTTGGTGTGTCGTCATTGTTTTCTCCTCAGAATCCGGCGGCCGCGCCGTTGCTGCGCGGGTCAAATGCCCCTTCAAACAGCCCGTTGGGGTGGCGAACAATCGCGCCCGCGTGGCCCATGGCTTCACTAAAGTCAGGGAATAGCTCCACCTCGTGACCGAGTGCCCGCAGGCGCGCGACCGTCTCGGGTGAAAAACGCCCTTCAAGCTTTAAGGTGTCTGAGGTTTGCCCCCAGGTGCGCCCCAGCAGCCAGCGTGGGCGGGTGATGCTCTCCTGCAGGGGGATGCTCTGGACAACGTAGCGGGTAAAGAGCGCGGCCTGGGTTTGCGGCTGTCCGTCGCCGCCCATCGAGCCGTAGACCATCACGCGCCCGTCCTTCAGACGCGCCGCCGCCGGGTTCAGGGTGTGGAACGGCTGTTTGCCCGGCGCGAGGGCCAGAAGATGGGCGGGATCGAGGCTGAACGATGCGCCCCGGTTCTGCCAGACGATGCCGGTATCGGGCAGGACAACGCCGCTGCCGAACTCGTGATAAAGGCTCTGGATAAACGAGACGGCAAGCCCGCTGCTGTCCATCACCCCCATCCACACCGTATCGCCGGGGCCTTTTCCGGTTCCCCACGGCGCGGCGCGGCCGTCGTCAACCCTGTCGGCAAGGGCCTGCAGGGCGGCGGGATCCAGCAGTTTCTGAACATCGGTTTTCAGCGCGCGTGGGTCGGTGATGTGGGCATCGCGCAGGCCAAAGGCCAGCTTGGTGGCTTCCACGATGCGGTGCAGGGTGTCGGCATCGTCGGCTTCCGCCATTTTCAGGCGGTCGGTGATGCCGAGTATCGCCAGCGAGACCAGCCCCTGCGTTGGCGGGGCGTGGTTAAAGATCTCTCCCTGCTGATGCTCCAGCTTCAGCGGCGTGGTGCGCCGGGCCGCGTGGGCGTTGAGATCGGCCAGCGTTACGGGGAGACCCAGCGTCTTCATGCCGTGCGCCAGGACTTCCGCCAGCGGGCCGCGATAAAAGCTGTCGAGACCCTCTTCCGCCAGGCGCGTCAGGGTCGTGGCCATGGCGGGCTGGTAAAACCGGCTCCCGACCTGCGGCGGCTTACCGTCGACCAGCCAGGTTTCCGCGAAGCCGGGGATGGCCTTCAGCTCGTCGAACTTGCTGGCCGTGGCGTGGGCCTGAGAGGCCGTGACCGGGGTGCCGTTCTGCGCATAGTCAATGGCGTCGGCCAGCAGGCGGGCCAGCGGCAGCGTTTTGCCGGTGATTTCGCGCGAGACCTTCAGCGCCTCGTCCCAGCCGCTTACCGTGCCGGCGACGGTCAGCGCCGCACGGGGCCCGCGATGGGGGATATGCGCCAGACCGTCGTAGGCGGCAAGCGTTGCCCGCGAACCTGCCGCGCCGCTGGCGTCAATGGCGATGGGGTCGCCTTCCGGCGGCACGATAAGCCAGAAGCCATCGCCGCCCAGCCCGTTCATATGCGGGTAAACCACGGCGATGGTGGCCGCTGCTGCGACCATCGCCTCTATCGCGCTGCCGCCTTCGCGCAGCACCGCCAGCGCGCTCTGGCTGGCAAGATTGTGGGGCGCAACGGCCATGCCGTGCGTGGAGACATTACTTTGCATGAAGCGTCCTCGTAACTCTGAAAGTCACAAGGTGCTGCAAAAGCTGTTCCAATTCTGAAAGAAAAGTTTCAGTAAACTGGCACGTATAATGAATACATACAAAAAAGGTACAATGTAATGAAACAAAAGTTACAGAGGCGCTATGGAACAGTTAGATGAACGTCTGAAAGCACAATACCCGTCGCTGTCGCCGCAGGAGCAGCGGGTGGCGGACTTTATATTCGACCATTTTGACGATCTGATTAGCTACAACAGCGCCGAGCTTGCGCAGCTGAGCGGGGTGTCGAAAGCCACGGTGAGCCGTCTGTTTAAGCGGCTGGGCTATGAGAAATATAAGGACATGCGCGACGAGCTGCGCACCCTGCGCCAGAGCGGAATGCCGCTCACCGATAACCGCGACGCGGTGCAGGGCAACACGCTGCTGGCGCGCCACTATAAGCAGGAGATGGCGAACCTGACCCAGTGGGTCAATGCCCTTGACGCGCAGCAGTTTGCCGACGCGATGGCCTGCATGGTGAAGGCGCGGCGCATCGTCATTATCGGCATGCGTAACGCCTATCCGGCGGCGCTGCACCTGCGCCAGCAGCTGCTGCAGGCGCGCGGTCAGGTGCTGGTCCTGCCGCAGCCGGGGCAGAGCCTGAGCGAGGAGCTGGTGGACTTAACGCCGGACGATCTGGTGGTGATGATGGCCTTTCGCCGTCGCCCGCGCATCATCCGCCCGCTGCTGCAGCAGCTTCAGAGCATCGGTATTCCGGTGCTGCTGATGTGCGAGCCGCAGGCCCACAGCCTGTTTCCGCTGGCGAGCTGGCAGCTCTGCACCCCGCTGGACAGCGTCTCCGCCTATGACAGCTATTCGTCGGTTAACAGCCTGATCAACCTGCTGGCGAACGCCTTCCTGCATGAGATCCTCGATAAAGGCCGTCCGCGCATTCACGAGATCGCCTCCCTCTACCAGCAGCTGAACGAACTCGAACAGCGATAATGGGGCATCAGACTGGTGCTTTTGCATTGAAATGGTGCAGTTGACGGGTCGGAGAAACGCACGTTTTTTCGACCCGTCCGCGTTTTATCAAGCTTCGCAAGAATATTCCCCGCTTCGCCTTATCTGGCACATTAGTTGCAAAAACACCTTCAAAGAATCTTTTGTTTCATGTTAACGTTACGGGGAAGCACCATGAAAAAACTGTTAATTGCACTGGTCGGGGCCGCATGCCTCTTCACACAGCTGCCGGCAAAGGCTGACCAGCTTCAGGATATCGAGAAGCGCGGCACCATTCGCATTGCCGTTCCGCAGGATTTCCCGCCGTTTGGCTCGGTGGGAACCGATCTGCAGCCGCAGGGCTACGACATCGACATGGCGCGCTATCTGGCCAAACAGATGAAGCTCAAGCTGCAGCTGGTGCCCGTGACCAGTGCCAACCGTGTGCCGTACCTGCAAACCGATAAGGTGGACCTGGTCATTTCCAGCCTCGGTAAAAACCCGGAGCGCGAGAAGGTGATCGACTTCAGCCGCGCCTACGCGCCGTTCTTCCTCGGCGTGTTTGGTCCGAAAGGGGCTGAACTGAAGGACGCCGCCGCGCTCAGCGGAAAAACCATCGGCGTGACGCGCGGGGCGGTGGAGGACATGGTGCTGACCGGCCTGGCGCCGAAAGACGCGGACGTGAAGCGCTACGAAGACAATAACACCACGCTCTCCGCCTACCTCTCTGGCCAGGTGCAGTACGTGGCAACAGGCAACCTCGTGGTGGCGGCCATTTCGCGCCAGAACGCGGATAAAGCCCCGGTCCCGAGCTTTATGCTGAAAGACTCGCCGTGCTTTATTGGCCTGAAGAAAAACGAACCGGCCCTGAAGGCAAAAGTGGACGCGCTGATTGAGCAGGGCATCAAGGACGGCACGCTGAACGGCCTGTCTGAGCAATGGCTGAAGGCCCCGCTGCCGGCAAATCTTGGCGTCTGAGCCGATGACGGAGCAACTTGATTTTTCAGCCCTCTGGCCGCACTGGCCGGCGCTGCTGGCGGGATTGTTGGTCACCATTCAGCTGACGGTAATGGCCACCGTCGGCGGGCTGGCAATCGGAATTTTCGGGGCGGCGATCCGCAGCGGACGCACCACCTGGTACAGCCGGATCTGGGGCGCGTACGTGGAAATCATCCGCAACACGCCGTTTGTGGTGCAGCTGTTTTTCATCGTCTTCGGCCTGCCGAATCTCGGGCTGAAGATGACGGCGGGGGAAGCGGCGCTATTGGCCATGGTGGTGAACCTGGGCGCCTACAGCACCGAGATTATCCGCGCCGGCATTCAGGTCACGCCGAAAGGGCAGTGGGAGGCCGGTCGCGTGCTGGGGCTGACCCGCCTGCAGACCTTTATCCGCGTGGTGCTGCCGCCTGCGCTGCAGCGCATTTATCCGGCGCTGGTGAGCCAGTGCATCATCGTGATGCTCGGCTCGTCGGTGGTGTCGCAGGTCTCCTATGAAGAGCTGACCTTCGCCGCCAGCCTGATCCAGTCCAGAACGTTTTTGAGCTTCGAGGTCTATCTGGTGACCACCGGGATTTACCTGGCGCTGTCGATTACCCTGCGTCAGCTGATGATGGCGGCAGGACGCAAATGGCTGGGGGTGCAGGCATGATGACCACCTTTACCGACTGGGACATTATTCGCAACCTGCTGCTGGCCGGACGCTGGACGGTGCTGCTGTCGCTGGTGGCGTTCGTCGGCGGGGCGGCGGTGACGCTGCCTCTGCTGCTGCTGCGCCTGACGGGCGGACGCACGGTGAAGCGCATCATCCGCGGCTATATTGAGCTGTTTCAGGGCACGCCGCTGCTGATGCAGCTGTTCCTGGCCTTCTTCGGCGTGGCGCTGTTCGGCATCGACGTTTCGCCGTGGACCGCCGCCTCGCTGGCGCTGACGTTTTACACCAGCGCGTTTCTGCTCGATATCTGGTACGGCAGCATTCGCGCGCTGCCGAAGGGGCAGTGGGAAGCATCGCGCTGTCTGGGGCTGACCTTTGGACAGATCCTGTTTCGCGTGGTCGCTCCGCAGGCGCTGCGCATCGGCATTGCGCCGACGGTCGGCTTTGCCGTGCAGGTGATCAAGGGGACCGCGCTGGCATCGATTATCGGCTTTGTCGAGCTGACCAAGGCCGGGACCATGCTGACCAACGTGACCTATCAGCCGTTTAAGGTCTTTGCGCTGGTGGCGCTGGGCTACTTTATTCTGTGTTATCCGCTGTCGCGCTACAGCCGCTATCTGGAGACGAAATTCAATGCCTCTCATCACCATTAATCAGGTGCAGAAGTACTACGGCGATAACCACGTGCTCAAGGGCGTCGATCTGGATATCGACATGGGCCAGGTGATCTCCATCATCGGGCGCAGCGGATCGGGCAAAAGCACGCTGCTGCGCTGCATCAACGGCCTGGAAGGCTATCAGGACGGCAGCATCAAGCTGGGCGGCATGACCATTACCGACCGGGATTCCCAGGCGCGCGAAATCAGCCGCTCGGTCGGGATGGTGTTTCAGAGCTTCAACCTGTTCCCGCACATGACGGCGCTGGAAAACGTGATGCTCGCCCCGCGTCGGGTGCTGAAGAAAAGCGCCGCCGAATGCCGGGCGCTGGCGCAGCAGATGCTGGAGAAAGTGGGCTTAGGCGATCGTCTGGATTACTACCCGTCGAGCCTCTCCGGCGGCCAGCAGCAGCGCGTGGCCATTGCCCGGGCGCTGGCGATGTCGCCGAAAGTGTTACTCTGCGACGAGATCACCTCCGCGCTCGACCCGGAGCTGGTGGGCGAAGTGCTCAAGGTGCTGGAGCAGCTGGCGGCCGAGGGGATGACGCTCATACTGGTTACCCATGAAATGAATTTTGCCCGCGAAGTGGGCGACCGCGTGGTGTTTATGCACCAGGGGAAAGTCTGGGAGCAGGGCGACAGCAAAACGCTGTTCGCCAACCCGCAGACCACGGAACTGAAGCAGTTCATCTCCTCCGTGCGCGGCCTCAACTGATAAGGACTGAATAATGGATATCGCACACTTTCCGCAAATCAACCCGCCGCAGCGCCTGCTGATGGGGCCGGGCCCGATCAACGCCGACCCGCGCGTGCTGCGCGCCATGTCGAGCCAGCTGATCGGCCAGTACGATCCGGCCATGACACACTACATGAACGAGGTGATGGCGCTCTATCGCGGCGTGTTCCGCACCGAAAACCGCTGGACGATGCTGGTGGACGGCACCTCCCGCGCGGGGATTGAAGCCATTCTGGTCTCCGCCATTCGCCCGGGCGATAAGGTGCTGGTGCCGGTCTTTGGCCGCTTTGGTCACCTGCTGTGCGAAATTGCCCGCCGCTGCCGCGCGGAGGTGCATACCATCGAAGTACCGTGGGGCGAGGTGTTTACCCCGGACCAGGTGGAGGATGCGATTAAGCGTATTCGTCCGCGCCTGCTGCTGACCGTGCAGGGCGACACCTCCACCACCATGCTGCAGCCGCTCGCCGAGCTTGGCGCGATCTGCCGCCGCTACGGCGTGCTGTTTTACACCGATGCCACCGCGTCGCTCGGCGGTAACGCGCTGGAGACCGACGCCTGGGGGCTGGACGCCGTCTCGGCCGGGATGCAGAAGTGCCTCGGCGGCCCGTCGGGCACGTCGCCGATCACCCTGAGCGCGCGGATGGAAGAGGCAATCCGTCGCCGCAAGTGCGTGGAGGAGGGCATTCGCACCGACGCCCACCGCGACGGCGACGAGGAGATGATCTACTCCAACTACTTCGATCTCGGCATGGTGATGGACTACTGGGGGCCGGAGCGGCTGAACCACCACACCGAAGCAACTACCGCGCTGTTTGGCGCCCGCGAATGCGCGCGGCTGATCCTGCAGGAGGGGCTGGATAACGGCATCGCGCGCCACAGGCTGCACGGCGATGCGCTGCTGAAGGGCATTCAGGCGATGGGGCTGGAGACCTTCGGCGACCTGAAGCACAAGATGAACAACGTGCTGGGCGTGGTCATCCCGCAGGGGATCAACGGCGACCAGGTGCGTAAGCTGATGCTGGAGGATTTCGGGATTGAGATCGGTACCTCGTTTGGCCCGCTGCACGGCAAAGTGTGGCGCATTGGCACCATGGGCTACAACGCGCGCAAGGACTGCGTGATGACTACCCTGAGCGCGCTGGAGTCGGTGCTGAACTACCTCAAATTCACCACCACCCAGGGGGCCGCCATGCAGGCCGCGTGGGACCACTATCGTCGCGAGACGCCGCAATGAGCCCGGCGACAGAGCGGGTGATGGCGCGCGCCGACGCGCTGGCCGCCATCAGCGAAACCCCGGACGGCCTGACGCGGGTCTATCTCTCCACGCAGCATCTCCAGGCCAACCAGCTGGTTGGGGAGTGGATGCGCCAGGCGGGCATGACCGTCTGGCAGGACAGCGTGGGCAATATCTGTGGACGCTACGAGGGCGCGCAGGAGGGGGCGCAGGCGGTGCTGCTCGGCTCGCATCTGGACACCGTACGCAACGCCGGGCGCTACGACGGCATGCTCGGGGTGCTCACCGCCATCGAAGTGGTGGACAACCTGCACAAGCAGGGGCGGCATCTGGCGCAGGCCATCGAGATTGTCGGCTTTGGCGACGAAGAGGGGACCCGTTTTGGCATCACCCTGCTGGGCAGCCGTGGTCTGACGGGAACCTGGCCGCAGGGCTGGCTGGAGACGTGCGATGCCCAGGGCATCAGCGTGGCGCAGGCGATGGTGCAGGCAGGACTCGATCCCACTCGCGTGGCGCTCGCGGCAAGGCATCAGGAGGATTTCAGCGCCTGTCTGGAACTGCATATCGAACAGGGACCGTGTCTGGAGCAGGAAGGGCTGGCGCTGGGCGTGGTGGAAGCCATCAACGGCGCGCGCCGCCTCAACTGCCGCTTCACCGGCGAGGCCGGGCACGCCGGTACCGTGCCGATGAACCATCGTAAGGATGCTCTGGCCGCCGCCGCCGAGTGGATGGTGCTGATTGAAAACACCACCCGGCAGCAGGGCGGCAACCGGGTGGCGACGGTCGGGGAACTGCGCTGCCTGCCCGGCGCGGTCAACGTCATCCCCGGCGAGGTTGCGCTCTCGCTGGATATTCGCGGCCCGCAGGATGCCCCGCTGGACGCGCTGCTCGCTGAACTGCTGGCGCAGGCGCAGGCGATCGCCGCCCGTCGCGGGCTGAGCTTCAGCGCCGAGGAGTTTTACCGGATCGCCGCCACGCCGTGCGATGCGCGTTTGCAGCGCCTGCTGGGCGACGCGGTTGAATCGGTGCAGGGGCGCTCGTTATCTCTGCCCAGCGGCGCCGGGCATGACACCATCGCCCTGGCGGAACGCTGGCCGGTGGGGATGCTGTTTGTGCGCTGTAAGGGCGGGATAAGCCACCACCCGGCGGAATCGGTGATGGCTGAGGATGTTGCCCTGGCGATTGAGGCATTTGGGCAGGCGGTGAGAGCGCTTGGTGCGATCTGATTGTTGCCCGGCGGCGCTGCGCTTGCACGGGCCTACGGGATGGGTAGGCCGGGTAAGCGGCAGCGCCACCCGGCAAGGAATCACATCACTCCAGCCCCAGCGTATATTGCGCGATCTTAAAGTAGATAATCAGCCCGGTACCGTCGATCAGCGTCGCGATAAACGGCGCGGAGACGACCGCCGGGTCAATGCCGCAGCGCTTGAGCACCATCGGAATGACGGACGAGACAATCGCGCTCCAGAGCGTAATGCACACCAGCGTCAGGCTGACGATGAGCGTAATCTCCAGCCCGATCCCCATCATCCAGGCGCGAATGCACCCGGCAATGCCGAGCGTCACGGCAATCATCAGCGAGGTGGTCATCTCTTTGCGCAGCACGCGGCCCACGTCGCGCAGATGAACTTCACCCAGCGCCATGGCGCGCACCAGCGTGGAGGTGATCTGCGTCCCGCTGTTGCCGCCCGTGCCGATCAGCAGCGGAATAAAGAACGCCAGCGCGATGGCGGACTCCAGCGCCTCTTCAAAATGCTGAATGACCGAGCTGGTGTAGGCTTCGGCGACAAACAGCAGCAGCAGCCAGACGGAGCGTTTCTTCCACAGGCTGAAGGCGCTGGTTTCCAGATAGGGCTTCTCCAGCGGCAGCGTCGCCCCCTGAAGCTGGGCATCTTCGGTGACGTCATCTTCCAGCAGATGGGCAATTTCGCGCTCGGTCAGGCAGCCGACGAGTTTGCCGTGGGTCACCACGGGCACGACATCTGCGTCGCCGTGCGCCAGCAGTCCTGCAACATCGGCACGTTCATCCTCCGGTTTGACCTGCAAAAACTGCGAAATCATCAGGCTTTTAATTGGCTGTACGGTATCTGTGGTCTGTAGCAGCTTGCGCACGGCAACCATCCCCGCAAGGCGGCCATTGTCTTCAATAAAAATATGCGACGGAATATCATCGTCTTTTAATTTTTTGAAGAATTGCTCGCGCGCCAGCGCCACGCATAATGCAATATCGAGGACGATAAAATCGGTATTCATATATTGCGCGACCGCGCTGTCATTGAATGCCAGGTTTTGGTTGTGAATAGCGTAAGACATAGTGAATTCCCTTTGAATAATAACATCTCTCAGGGGCGAGCAAGACAGGGCATGTCGAAGAGGAGATCCCCACGTCCTGGGTTCAGCACTGTACACCGTATCCCGCAAGGGAAGTTATACTGACAAAGCCTTGATTCGACAGTGCCTGTTTTACCCTGTGCCGATTCTCTCGAACCTACCAGAGCGATAACGTGTATTTGTACAGGAGCCTCGCCATAACGAGATCGTTGTAAAACGAGAGGGATAATACGCCTGTTTAAATTTAGCGCTCAGAAAATTAAATAATGTTTAAGAACGGTTTAGATAAATATTATTAATAAAATGTTGAGGGTTTATTTAAGGTAATTCATTTTAAATGGAGAATTAAATAATTAACGGGAGAGAGGAAAATGGCGTGGCTTGATAATCTGCTGAATCATTTTGCGCTGTATCCGGCACATCTGTTCGCGCTGTTATTCGTGATGGCGCTGAGCAAATCGACGGTGCTGATCTCCTCCGTGCTGCCTCCCGCCTCGGTGATGCTGCTGGCGGGCATCGGCGTCAGCCAGGGGAGCATGCATCCTGCCCTGGCCTGGCTGGCCGTGGTGATGGGGGCAACGGCGGGCTCGGCGCTGAACTACCACTTAGGGCAGCGGATGGGGCACACGCGCTGGATGACCCGCTTCACGGCAAAACACGCCGGTAAATTTCTGCGGGTGCAGCATCAGCTACAAAAAAACGGAGTGCTGGTGCTGTTTACCGCGCGTTTCCTGGCAGTGCTGCGCTACATCGTGCCGCTGGCGGCAGGCATGCTCAGGCTGAACGTGGTGAAAGTTTACGGCGTGAGCCTAGCCTCTGCCGCCGTATGGGCGGCGCTGTATGTCGGCATCGTCACCGGCATCAGCGCCTTTTGAGTTACAGGCTCCCCATTCCGCCGTCCACCAGCAGTTCTGTTCCTACCGTGTAGCTCGACTCGTCGGAGGCGAGATAGAGCGCGGCTTTTGCCAGCTCCGTCGTCGAGCCCATTCTGCCCAGCGGCACCAGCTTGATGATCTCCGCCATCATTGCGTTAAGCGCCTCTTCGCTTAAGCCCGTTTTCGTAAAGGCCGGGGTTTCCACCGGACCGGGGCTCAGGCCGTTGTCGCGGATCCCGCGCGGCAGCAGCTCTGCCGACAGCGTGCGCGCCAGCGACAGCAGGGCGGCCTTGCTCGCGGCATACACGCTGCTGGTGGGCAGGCCGATGCGCGCGCTCACGGAGCCGCAGAGGATTATCGAGGACGGGTTATTCAGCAGCGGCAGCAGCGCCTGGATTAAAAAGAACGGCCCCTTCAGGTTGATGTTCATCAGACGGTCCCAGGCCTCTTCCTGCCAGGCTTCCAGCGGCGCGTGCGTCACGTCGCCGGCGTTGAGAAACACCGCGTCCAGGCGCGGCCAGCGGGCGGCGAGGGTTTCCGCCAGCGCTTTTTGCGAGGCGATATCGCCTGCATCGGTCGGGATCACCCAGGCCTTATCGCCCAGAATGCGCTCAGCTTCGGCGAGGGTGTCCGGGTTGCGTCCGGTCACGGCGACGCGCGCCCCTTCGGCGATAAACGCCTGCGCGGTGGCAAGACCGATGCCGCTGGTGCCGCCGGTAATCAACGTATACTTATCGTTTAAACGACCCATGTTTTTCTCCTGAAAATGTCACTGGAGAAAGCACTATAGAAACGTTAGTATCGAAAGGAAACCAGGTACCAAATGGATACTAAAGAGGCAAGAGGTGTGCTATGGCAGAAATGCTGGGTGAGTGCTGTGAAAAAAAATCTGAGGCCTATACCTGCCCGATGACGCAGTTTGTAAATCTGATTTCCGGCAAATGGGCAATCCCGATCCTTTATCGTCTTATTGTGATTAACACGCCTGTCCGCTTCGGCGATCTGCTGCGGGCGGCTGCCCCCATTACCCAGAAAGAGCTGACGAAGCAGCTGCGCCTGTTTGAACAGCGCGGGCTGGTGACGCGGACGGTCTACCCGGAGATCCCGCCGCGCGTGGAGTATCAGATTACCGGGCTGGGGTTAACCCTGCAGGATGCGCTCTCGCCGCTGGCCGCCTGGATGAGCGAGTACGGCGACCAGCTGGAGCGTTAGGCTACTGCTTTACGTAGCGCGGAGCCGGGATGCCGGTGCGCGCGCTGTTAAACAGCTCGAGGCGTGCCGCTTCGTAGCGGTCCCACAGGCTGACGTCATGCATCGGCGGGATGGTGATCGGTTCGCCCTGATCCAGACCCGCCAGTGACGCATCCACCATATCGTCGGTGGTCATCACCGATCCTTCCGGCAGATCGTCCACCGTGACGCCAGAATGGCTCCAGATCTCCGTCGCGGTCGCGGCGGGCAGCACGGCCTGAATGCGCACGCTGCTGTCGGCAAATTCTTCCTGCAGTCCGCGGGTAAAGCTCAGTACCCAGGCCTTGGTGGCGCTGTAGAGCGCGCTGCCCGCACGGACATGGAGCGATAACACCGAGGCGATATTGATCAGCGTGCCGCGATTGTTCCGCGCCAGTCGCGGGAGAATGGCGTAGGTCAGCCGCATCAGCGCCGTGGTGTTCAGGGTATTGATGGCCTGATGCTGCGCCACCTCGCCCGCGAGGAACGGCGCCATCTGCGCGGTGCCCGCGTTGTTAACCAGCGTATCAATGGCGGTATTGCTGCGCAGTTCCTCTTCCACCGCGCGGATCCCGGCTTCATCGGTGAGATCGGCCACCAGAATATCGACGGCCACGCCGTAGCGCGCGCGCAGGTCGGCGGCGAGGGTTTTCAGGCGATCCTCGCGGCGGGCGACCAGGACCAGGTTGGCACCGCGCGCGGCAAGGCGATCGGCATAGACGGCACCGATCCCGGAAGAGGCACCCGTGATCAGGGCGGTGGTGATTTGCGTAGTCATAATGCATTACCTCAGGCAAAGTGGGTTATTTGGTTTCAATATGAAACTGAATTGACTCTCTGCCATTTGGTTTTATAATGCAACCACATTGGCGAGATTTTTTTGCTTTTGCCTGGCGGGTGAGCTCAGGAGGGGAGTTTGGCCACGATCTCTTCAGGCGTCAGTTCGCGCCCGTCGTCGGCGATAAGCATCAGTTTTCGCAGCGGTTTGCGCTGTTCGCTATCGACGAGAACGGTGCCGCATTCGTTTTCCGCGAACAAAAATTCATTGCCCCACTGGGACAAGGCAACCAGCACGGTTTGCAGGGCGCGTCCCTTGTCGGTCAGGACGTATTCCTGCCAGGCGCTGCCGTCGGAGGCGGGCTGAAGCCGGAGGATGCCTTCGTCCACCAGCAGCTTGAGCCGCGTGGTCAGCATGTTTTTCGCGATACCGAGGCTTTTCTGAAACTCGCCGAAGCGTTTAATACCGCGAAGCGCGTCTCGAACGATCAGCAGCGACCACCAGTCGCCGATGATATCCAGCGAACGGGCGACGGGGCAGGTGCTCTCTTCAAGGCGGGTACGTTTCACAGCGAATTCTCCGGTGGGGTGTGGTTTTATTATAAAACTAATTGGCACACTCCGTAAGCACGTTAATCATCAGTTTGAGAAATGCTTCCCGGAAAATTGTGACGAACCTGTCACACTGAACGCGACATTTTAAAACGAGTGAGGAATAGGGATGAGAAAAGCACTACTCGCGCTGGCAGTCGCCGGTTCCATTTCAGCAACGTTTGGCGTACAGGCGCAAGAGACGCCGGAAGGGTATCAGCTGGAGCAAGTTTTAATCATGAGCCGTCACAACCTGCGCGCGCCGCTGGCCAATAACGGCAGCGTGCTGGAGCAGTCCACGCCGAAGCAGTGGCCGGAGTGGGAAGTGCCGGGCGGCCAGCTCACCACCAAAGGTGGCGTGCTGGAGGTGTATATGGGGCACTACATGCGCGAGTGGCTTGCGCAGCAGGGGATGGTGAAGACGGGAGAATGTCCACCGGCGGATAGCGTTTATGCTTACGCCAACAGCCTGCAGCGCACCGTCGCCACCGCGCAGTTCTTCATTACCGGCGCGTTCCCGGGCTGCGATGTGCCCGTGCACCATCAGGAAAAAATGGGCACCATGGACCCGACATTCAATCCGGTGATTACCGATAACTCGCCGGAATTCCGCGAAAAAGCGCTCAAGGCGATGGAGTCCGAGCGGCAGAAAATGCAGCTTGGTGAAAGCTACAAGCTGCTGGAGCAGATGACCCACTACGCCGACTCGCCGTCCTGCAAAGAGAAAAAAGTCTGCTCGCTGGCGGACGCGAAAGATACCTTCAGCGCCGACTATGAAAAAGAGCCCGGCGTTTCCGGGCCGCTGAAGGTGGGCAACTCGCTGGTGGACGCGTTCACGCTGCAGTATTACGAAGGCTTCCCGGCCGACCAGGTCGCCTGGGGCGAAATCAAAACCGACCAGCAGTGGCGCGTGCTGTCGAAACTGAAAAACGGCTATCAGGACTCGCTGTTTACCTCTACCGAGGTGGCGCAAAACGTGGCGAAACCGCTGGTGAAGTATATCGATAAAACGCTGGTCACCGAGCAGGCGAAAGCGCCAAAGATCACCCTGCTGGTGGGGCATGATTCGAACATTGCTTCCCTGCTCACCGCCCTCGATTTCAAACCGTACCAGCTGCACGACCAGCAGGAGCGCACCCCGATTGGCGGCAAGATTGTCTTCCAGCGCTGGCATGACAAAAATGCCAACCAGGAGCTGATGAAAATTGAGTATGTCTATCAGAGCTCAGAGCAGCTGCGCAACGCCAGCGTGCTGTCGCTGCAGTCTCCGGCGCAGCGCGTGACGCTGGAGCTGAAGGGCTGCCCGGTGGATGCGAACGGCTTCTGTCCTGTCGATAAATTCAATGCGGTGATGAATAACGCGGCGAAGTAAAGGAGAACCCCCCGCGTAATGGCGGGGGGAAACGCTTAAACGTTTTTACGTTCGATGGTTTGCTCACCCCAGAAGAGCGAGTCTTTGTCCGTTTTTTCGAAGGCGCGCACCAGCACTTCATCGTTGCCTTCTTCCCAAATCTGCTCGGCCAGCTTTTCATCGTATTTCGCGACTTCAAAGATAGCTTCGGCAATCTCCGGAGAGGTGTTGCGTAAACTTGCCCATTCGCCCACGTGGTGAGCTTTGGATTCTTGAGTTGGCATGCTTGTCCTCCTGTTGGGTGTTAGCCGTTGAGTTTTTTGGCCAGACCCGCGACGTATTCACCCTGATAGCGGGCGATAGACAGTTCTTCATTGCTTGGCTGGCGTGAACCATCCCCACCGGCAATGGTGGTTGCACCGTACGGCGTACCGCCGCGCACCTGGGAAATATCAAACAGCTCCTGCGCGCCGTAGCCAATTGGCACAATCACCATCCCGTGATGAGCAAGGGTAGTCCAGGTTGAGGTAATCGTCTGCTCCTGGCCGCCGCCGGTGCCGGTAGAGCTGAATACGCTGGCGAGTTTGCCGTAGAGCGCCCCGGATGCCCAAAGTCCGCCGGTTTGATCGAGGAAGGTGCGCATCTGGCCTGACATATTGCCGAAGCGGGTTGGGGTGCCGAAGATAATGGCATCATAATCCGCCAGCTCCTGCGGGGTGGCGACCGGGGCGTTTTGTGTTTTTCCCCCGGCTTTCGCGAAGGCTTCCGCCTGCATGGTTTCCGGTACGCGTTTCACCACAACCTCAACGCCGTCAACCCTGTTTGCACCTTCTGCTACCGCGTGAGCCATGGTTTCAATGTGTCCATACATGGAATAATAGAGCACCAGAACTTTTGCCATTTTGCTTCACTCCTCGTTGGTTTCTCTGACAGCGGATCGCTGCGCTCTTTTAAAGATATGTCATCACAGCCAGACTGCAAAAATGAACGCCATTTATTTGATTTATAACAACATGAGGAGAAAAATGGCTTTGTAGCAAAATGATACAACTTTCCCGGTGCGGATTTTTAAAATGATAAGAAAGGCTTATGAATTACCGCCGCGTCATCTCACCCGAAAGACTGAGATCATGTTGCAGGATATTACCTTCGGCTTGCCGGATAACCTCATTCCACTAAGCTTAGTTTCACGCGGCACAGATAAAGGCGTTGTCCTTGAGCCGCGAGGTGAAAGAATCCTCTTTTACTGAATGCAATATGATGTCTAATGTTTCACACTCTGGAGGTTAGAGATGGCAAACCATCGTGGTGGTTCAGGTAATTTCGCAGAAGACCGTGAAAGAGCATCAGAAGCAGGCCGTAAAGGTGGCCAGCATAGCGGGGGGAATTTTAAAAATGACCCTCAGCGCGCATCTGAGGCTGGCAAGAAAGGGGGGAAAAACAGCCATGGCGGTAATAAGTAATTCGCCGGGTTGACTCCCTGCCGCCGGGTTTCCCCCGGCGGTTTTTTTATTTCTGCAACATTGAACTGTAACCAAAGGCAACGCACACTACAGAATTGTTCTCATTTGCTGGTGCCGCATGTCTGTCTCACGCTTTAAATTCTCCGTAAAACCACAGGAAGCCATCCTCATTCTCATCACCATGTTTTGGGGCGGGACGTTTCTGGCCGTTCAGTACGCGGTGACCCTCAGCGATCCGTTCTTCTTTGTCGGCCTTCGCTTTGCGACGGCGGCGTTAGCCGTGGGGCTAATATCCCTTAAAACGCTGCGGGGTCTGACGCTGAAAGAGCTTAAGGCGGGCGTGGCGATTGGGGTGGCGATAGCCATGGGCTACAGCCTGCAGACGTGGGGATTGCAGACCATCTCCAGCAGCAAATCCGCGTTTATCACTGCCATGTATGTGCCGCTGGTGCCGCTACTGCAATGGCTGTGCCTGGGGCGGCTGCCGGGTCTGATGTCCTGTATTGGCATCGTGCTGGCGTTTATCGGTCTGATCTTACTGGCCGGGCCGGAAAACAATCTTCTGGCGCTGGGGCCGGGCGAGATCATTACCCTGATTGGGGCGATTGCCATTGCGGCGGAAATTATTCTGATCAGCGCGTGGGCGGGCAAGGTCGACGTCAAACGGGTGACGGTGGTGCAGCTCGCGACCGCGTCGCTGGTGGCCTTTGCGACCATGGTGCCGGCAGGAGAGTCCGTGCCGCCGATGTCCACGGGCCTGGTCGTGGTGGCGCTGGGGCTGGGGATTTTCAGCGCCATTATCCAGGTCACCATGAACTGGGCGCAGCGCAGCGTATCGCCAACGCGGGCAACGGTCATCTACACCGGCGAGCCGGTCTGGGCGGGCATTTTCGGGCGACTCGCCGGGGAACGTCTGCCGCTGCTGGCCCTGGTGGGCGCGGCGTTTATTGTCGCCGGGGTGCTGGTGAGCGAGTTGAAGTTAAAAAAACGACGTAAGGCGATTGCCGGGGTAGGTGCTGAACAAGGTGCAGATAGCTAACAACGCGTACGCTGCCCGTTTCGCCCGGCGGCGCTACGCTTGCGCGGGCCTACATTCCAACTGTAGGCCGGGTAAGCGTAGCGTCACCCGGCAAGAAAGTGAAACACATATCAGGTGGACGGGGTGATGGCTTCCCCTTGTGCCACATCCCTTTTCCGGCGGCTCAGCAGGGCGTTAAGCAGGATCGCGCCGAAGGTCGCCGTGCCAATCCCGCCGATCGTAAACCCGCCCAGCGTCAGGGCAAAATCGCCCGCGCCCAGCACCAGCGTGACCGCCACCATAATCAGGTTGCCGTTCTGACTAAGGTCGACGCGATGCTGCACCCAGATGCGCGCCCCGGCCACGGCGATCAGCCCAAACACCACGATTGATGCCCCGCCGATGACCGGTGACGGAATGGTATGGATCAGCGCGCCGAATTTCGGCGAGAAGCCGAGCAGCATCGCCATCACTGCCGCCGCCACGAAGACCAGCGTCGAGTAGACTTTAGTCACCGCCATCACGCCGATATTCTCGGCATAGGTGGTAACGCCGCTGCCGCCCACGGAACCGGAGAGCATGGTCGCCAGCCCGTCGCCGACGAACGCGCGGCCCATGTACGGGTCCATGCTGCGTCCGGTCATTCCCGCGACCGCCTTCAGGTGACCCAGGTTTTCCGCCACCAGGATAACGGCGACGGGGGCGATAAGCATCATCGCCTGGGTGTTAAAGGTGGGCGAGGTGATTTGCGGCAGGCCGAACCAGGCGGCCTGATGCAGCAGCGTAAAATCAACCGGCTTGCCGAGACCAAAAACGTTTGCCAGCAGGGCATATACCAGACAGGCGACAATCAACCCGACCAGGATCAGCAGCCGCTGGATCATGCCCCGCGTAAAGACCGCCACCAGACCGATGCACAGCACGGTCACGACGGCCATCCAGCTTTCAAAGGGCGAGCCGGAGACGCTTTTCACCGCAATCGGCGCAAGGTTCAGACCGATCGCCATTACTACCGCGCCAGTGACGACGGGGGGCATCATGCGTTCGATCCAGCGCGTGCCGATCTTCATCACCACCAGACCGATCAGGGTATACACCAGACCGCAGGCGATGATGCCGCCGAGGGCCACGCTCAGGTTGGGGTTGATTCCCTGGCCGTTAAACCCGGTGGTGGCGATCACCACGCCGACAAAGGCGGCGCTGGATCCCAGATAGCTGGGCACGCGCCCGCCGGTGACAAAAAAGAACAGCAGGGTGCCGATACCCGACATCAGAATCGAGAGGTTGGGATCGAGTCCCATCAGCATCGGCATTAGCACCGTGGCGCCAAACATGGCGACCGCGTGCTGGACGCCCATCACCATCGTCTGCCCGAGCGGGAGGCGTTCATCCGGCGCGACCACGCCAGCTTCTGTGGAGGTCGATTTCAACTGCCAGTGGGGAAATCCGAACATGGTCTGTCTCCTTAGAGCGCCTTAACAGGCGGGTCGCATTAGCGCGTGGTAGCCGCGGTCAAACCACACCAGCCCTTGCGGCGCCGGGTGGCGAATAATCGAAACGATGTCGCAGAACAAAATGTCATGGGTGCCGACGCTCACCACCTGGCTGATGCGGCAGTCAAACGAGGCCAGCGCATCCTCCAGACGCGGACATCCGGTGTCGCCCGTCTGCCAGCGGGCGGCGGCGAAGCGTTCTTCCATGGGCGTTTTGCCGCCAAACAGGTTTGAGAGCGGCTCCTGTCCGGCGCTGAGGGTATTCACGCAAAGGGTGCGGTTTTCGCTGAACGTCGGCCAGACGGACGCGCCGCGGTTCAGGCACACCAGCAGGGTGGGTGGTGAATCCGTAACGCTGCACACCGCGCTGGCGGTGAAGCCTGCCAGCCCCGCCGGGCCGTCGGTGGTGATGATGTTCACCGCTGCGCCAACGCAGGCCATGGCGTCGCGAAAGGTTTGCTTATCCGGTGTCGTCATGATCGCTCCTTACGCCAGCCCGCAGGCATCGTCGAAGGTCAGGCGCGGCAGGCGCCCGTAAAGTTTGCCCGGGTCGCCGTAGCCAATGTTGATCAGCAGATTGCTTTTAAGCGTCGTGCCGGTGAAAAAGGCCTCGTCGACCTTTTGGCGGTCAAAGCCCGACATCGGGCCGGTGTCCAGCCCCAGCGCGCGACAGGCGAAAATCATGTACGCGGCCTGCAGCGAGCTGTTGCGAAAAGCCGTCTCTTCCGCCAGCGCGGGGCTTGCGGTAAACCAGCTTCTGGCATCGCCGTGCGGGAACAGTTCAGGCAGGCGCTCGTAGAATTCACTGTCCCAGGCCACGATCGCCGTAACCGGGGCGGTGAGCGTTTTCTCCAGGTTGCCGCTGGAGAGCGCCGGGCGCAGCTTCTCTTTTCCCTCCGCGCTTCGCACAAACACAATCCGTGCCGGGGAGCAGTTGGCCGAGGTTGGCCCCCATTTCATCAGGTCGTAGATTTCGTGCAGCGTCTCGTCGGTGACGGCAATATCCTGCCAGCCGTTATGGGTGCGGGCGCCGGTGAACAGGGTTTCCAGCGCGGCGGGGGTAATGGCTTCGCTCATTAAGGCTCCTTATAAAGCGTGTTCATGACTGTGCAGCAGGCTGGCCAGCCCGTTCAGCAGCAGGGTGTTGAAGGTGTCCGGCTCGGTGACGTTGCAGGCATGGCCGCCCTGACGCATCACCGCGCTGTGGCTGTGCGGGATGGCCGCCTGCAGCTCAGACGAGCAGACAGAGGGCACCAGCATGTCGTCGGCGGAACAAATGATCTGTACCGGGCAGCGGATGCGTGCGGCGTGGCGGCTGAAGTCGGCCTTTTTCAGGGCGCTGAGCCGGTGCAGCAGGTTGGCTTTGCCCTGGAAATGGGCCAGCGCCAGCGCTTCTTCGGCCTCCAGACGGGGGGCGCGAGCGGCCATCCAGTCTGCCGGGTAGAGAAACAGCGGCTGCGCCTCAACCCACGCCTGTGGGCCGCCGTAATGCAGCAGGCGCTCGCGGATCTGAAAGCAGCGGCGGGTATGCGCGCTGAGGGTCAACCAGCCGTTGACGCACACCAGCGCGGTGAGGGCGTCGGGGCGGTCGAGGGCCAGCTGCAGGCCGACCAGTGCCCCCAGCGCATGGCCGACGACGCTGTAGCGGGCAATCCCGGCCTCAGCCAGCGCCTGGGCCAGTTCGTCCGCCATCTGTGCCAGGCTGTATCCTTCCGGCAGGGCGTCGGGGTTATTGCCCGTTCCGCGCTGGTCATAACACACCACCTGATACTCGGGTTCCAGCGCGGCCAGCTGGGGCAGCCAGTAGCTGCCGCTGCCGCCGAGACCGGCAATAAGGACCACCACGGGCGCACCCTCATACGGGGGCGGTGAGACGGAGAGTTTCATGCCTGCCTCACTTCGCGATGTGCGCAACGGTGGCGATCTCAACCAGCGCGTCCGGCTTCACCAGCCCGCACTGAATGCAGAATCGGGCCGGCTTATCGCCGGGGAAGAACTCCGCGTAGATTTCGTTAATCGCGGCGTAGTTTTTCCAGTCGGTAATAAAGATGCTGTTGAAGGTCACGTCTTCCATCGTGCCACCCGCCGTTTCGATCACGGTTTTGATCGTCTCCAGCACGTGGCGGGTTTGCGCCTTTGGGTCGTTGATAAACACCACGTTGTTGTCTTTATCAAACGGCAGCGTGCCGGAGACATACACCACGCCGTCGGCAAGGGTGCCGGGAACAAACGGGGCGATGGGCGTGCTGGTGCCCGGCGGGATGATTACGGATTTTGGCATCGTGTGTCTCCTCAGGCGATACGGGCGAGCGGAGGAGTCAGGGCGTCGCAGAACTCCGCAACGTTACTGACCCAGCCAAAAAAGGTTTCGATATTGAACAGGGCCGCCTTCTGGGCGAAATCCGGCCCGGCCTGATGGGTCGCGTCTTCCAGCACCACGCCGAAATACTCGAGGAAAAAGCCGTCGCGCAGGGTCGACTCCACGCAGACGTTGGTGGCAATGCCGGTGAAGACCAGATGGCGAATGCCCCGGCTGCGCAGCAGGCTGTCGAGCGGCGTGTTGAAAAAGCCGCTGTAGCGCGGTTTCGGCAGGACGATATCGTCCGCCTGCGGGACCAGCTCATCCACCAGCTGATAGTCCCAGCCGCCTTTCGCCAGCAGCTTGCCCTGCAGTTCGGGCCGTTTACGCATGGTTTTCAGGGCGTTCGACTTGTGGAAGTTGGGCGAGCCGGGGCCACCGGCCTCAACGTACTGGTCATCCCAGCCGTTCTGGAACCATATGATAAGCATGCCCGCGGCGCGCGCGGCGGCGACGGCGGTTTTGATGTTCGCGATCACAGGCCGGGTGGTGGAGACGTCGAACCCCGCCAGATCCAGATAACCGCCCTGGCTGGCGTAGGCGTTTTGCATGTCCACCACGATCAGCGCGCTCTGCTGCGGCGCAAAGGTGATGGCTTCCGGGCGTGCGTTAAGGGTTGTCATTACGCTACCTCCTTCGTGACGGCAGGGATGTGGGCGCGGCACTGCATCAGCGGCTGGATGCGCTCGCCGAAGGTCTCCACGCCGGTGAGGAAGTCATCGAAGGTCAGCAGGACGCCTTCCGCACCGGGAACGGCCGCCACTTCATCGAGCATTCTGGCAACGCTGGCGTACGAGCCGACCAGCGTGCCCATGTTGATATTGACGGCGGAGGTCGGGTCGGCCATCTGACGAACGTTGGTATCCGCCCCGGAGCGGGTGTCCTTCTGGCTCTGCTCGGTGAGCCAGCTCAGGGCTTTCTCGTCGGCGCCGTCCTTATAGCGCTCCCATTTTGCGCGCGCGGCGTCGTCGGTTTCGTCGGCAATGACCATAAACAGCACGTAGGAGCCCACGTCGCGCCCGGTTTTGTCGGCGGCCTCTTTCATGCGCGCGGCGGTCGGGGCGAAGGCGGCAGGCGTGTTAACCCCTTTACCGAAGCAGAAGTTGAAGTCGGCGTATTTCGCCGAGAATTCCATCCCGGCGTCGCTCTGCCCGGCGCAAATCACCTTCATCGGCACCGAGGGCTGCGGGCTGACGCGACAGTCGTTCATGGTGAAGAAGTCGCCCTTGAAATCGCTTTTGCCGGTACCCCACAGGTCGCGCAGGACCTGCACGTACTCGGTCAGGTAGTCGTAGCGGCGAGAGAAGTAATCGTCGCCCGGCCAGAGACCCATCTGCTCGTACTCCGGTTTTTGCCAGCCGGTCACCAGGTTGACGCCAAAGCGTCCGCCGGAGATGGAGTCGATGGTGGAGGCCATGCGTGCCACGATCGCCGGGGGCAGGGTGAGGGTGGCTGCGGTGGCGTAGATCTGGATCCGCGAGGTGACCGCGGCCAGCCCGGCCATCAGGGTGAAGGACTCCAGGTTGTGATCCCAGAATTCGGTTTTGCCGCCGAAGCCGCGCAGCTTGATCATCGAAAGCGCAAAGTCGAAATGGTAGTGCTCCGCTTTCTGCACGATGGCTTTATTCAGCTCAAAGGTCGGCATGTATTGCGGTGCAGTGGTCGAGATAAGCCAGCCGTTGTTGCCGATGGGTACAAATACGCCAATTTTCATCACGAACCTCTCTTCATTACGTCGCAGGTGTAACGGTGTTTTTGCAAAGGCAGTGCCAGTTTTGAAAATGGCAGTGTTATTAATGTGTTAATCAGAGGTTGGTGGTTTGATGTGATTAAATGTGGACTAACTGGTCAAAAACATTGCACAGAAAACAGGCATTCATGCGCGATCGGGGTGCAGGATGTCGTGGCGAGACGGGGGTTTTGCTATGCTGAGGGCAACGCAGAATAAGGAGAGCGGGAATGACACAAGGCGCAGTGAAAATACCAGGTAAACGTTCGCAGGCGGTGAGCGCCAAGAAGCAGGCGATCCTCAGCGCGGCCCTGGAGACCTTTTCGCAGTTTGGCATTCACGGCACGCGCCTGGAGCAGGTGGCGGAGCAGTCCGGGGTATCCAAAACCAATCTGCTCTACTATTACCCGTCGAAAGAGGCGCTCTATGTCGCGGTGATGCAGCAGATCCTCGATATCTGGCTGGCGCCGCTGAAAGCGTTCCGCGAGGAGCTGGCCCCGCTGGTGGCGATCAAAGAGTACATACGCCTGAAGCTGGAGGTGTCGCGCGATTACCCGCAGGCATCACGGCTGTTTTGTCTTGAGATGCTGCAGGGGGCGCCGCTGTTGCAGGCGGAGCTGACCGGAGATTTAAAACAGCTGGTGGACGATAAGTCGGCCATTATTGCCGGATGGGTGGCCAGCGGAAAGCTGGCCCCTGTCGATCCGCATCATCTGATCTTTATGATTTGGGCCTCCACCCAGCATTACGCTGACTTTGCGGCCCAGGTCGAGGCGGTGACCGGTAAAACGCTCCAGGACGAAGCGTTTTTCCACAGCACCCTGGAGAACGTGCAGCGGATGATTATCGAAGGGATCCGCTTGCGCTAGTTCCCTGGTGGGAGAGGGCAGCTTAAGTCGCCCTCTTCACACTGCATCAGCGAGGCCAGAAACGCCTCGCGCTCCACGGTTTTCTCCGCCAGGCACTGATTCACGATCATCGGCTGAACGCTGCCGCCTTCCGTCCCCGAACCGATAAACGCACAGTCCGCGTCGCGCAGGGCAATCCAGGCCTGCTGCGCCTTTTTCAGCAGCTCGCGCTGAGGGGCTTCCGCACGCTTGACGGCGGCCTGATAGGTCTGGTTGAGCTTTTTGTCGGCAGCCTGGTACTGCTGCGCGCTACAGGTATTCAGCTCAAGCTGGGTGGTCGCTTTGTCGCACTCGTCGGCCAGCGCGCTGGCGCTCAGCAGCAGCGCTGCGCCTGCGAGAAATACTCTTTTCATCATCCCCTCCGTGTAAAAAAGCCGGATGCGCTGCGCTTATCCGGCCTACGGTTGTTTTGTAGCCCCGGTAAGCGTAGCGCCACCGGGGAAAGTTTACACGATTAACCGATGGTCATCAGGCTGGCGTTACCGCCCGCTGCCGCGGTGTTGACGCTGAGGGAACGCTCCACGTACAGGCGTTCCAGCAGCAGGTTGGTTTCGCCGCGCGCGAAGCCCTGCACCGAAACAATCGCCCCGCTGCGGGCCGCAACCTGCTCGCACAGCTCGCACAGCTGGTCAGAATCACCGTGGTAAATGACGGCATCGAACGGCTGCGTCAGGAGCGCATCGGCTTTCGCGAAGTGAATGCGGGCCGAGACCGCTTTCGGCAGCTGTTTGGCCAGGTCGCGATGCAGCGCATCGTCCGGCCACAGCACTTCACACCCGGTGGCCATCGCGGCGGCCAGCTGTACCAGCGCGTCCTGCTCGTTATCCGCCACGCACAGAACGCGCTCGCGCGGCATCAGCGTCCAGGTATTGCGCTCGCCGGTCGGCCCCGGCAGCAGACGCTGCGTACCGGCCTGTGCCAGCTCGCCGTACTGCTGCGCAATCGCACGCAGCTCTGGACGATTATCAGCCCACTTAATCAGCGCGTCCAGCGGCTGGGTCAGCACGGTTTTCAGCTGCGCATCCACCGGATACTCCGCATCCTGACGCGCCAGGGTAACGCCCAGCGCGTTCTCAGGACGGTTCGCCAGCAGACGGTACAGGTAGAGCGGACCGCCCGCTTTCGGACCGGTGCCGGAGAGGCCTTCACCGCCGAACGGCTGCACGCCCACGACCGCGCCAACCATGTTGCGGTTGACGTATAGGTTGCCTACTTTGGCGCTGCCGGTCACCTGCGCGATGGTCTCGTCGATACGGGTATGCACGCCGAGCGTCAGGCCATAGCCGGAGGCGTTGATCTGCTCAACCAGCTCGTTGAGGTTGTTACGGTTGTAGCGCACCACGTGCAGTACCGGACCGAAGACCTCTTTTTTCAGCTCGTCGAAGCTCGCCAGCTCAATAAGCGTAGGCGGCACAAAGGTGCCGGAACGCCACTCGCGGGCGTCTTCGCTGTTGTCTCGCACCGCCTGGAACACCGGACGGCCTTTCGCGCGCATGGCCTGAATGTGGTTTTCAATATTGGCTTTGGCTTCCGCATCGATCACCGGCCCGATGTCGGTGGTGAGACGGCCCGGGTTGCCCATGCGGCATTCGGCCATCGCGCCGCGCAGCATTTTCAGGGTGTGGTCCGCCACGTCATCCTGCAGGCACAGCACGCGCAGGGCGGAGCAGCGCTGACCGGCGCTGTCGAAGGCGGAGGCCAGAACGTCAACTACCACCTGCTCGGTGAGGGCAGAGGAGTCGACGATCATGGCGTTCATGCCGCCGGTTTCCGCAATGAGCGGCGTAGGACGACCCTGCGCATCCAGACGGGTGGCAATATTGCGCTGCAGCAGCGAGGCCACTTCGGTCGAACCGGTAAACATCACGCCGCGCACGCGGTTATCGGAGGTCAGTTTGGCGCCCACGGTTTCACCGCGGCCCGGCAGCAGCTGGACCACGCCCGCCGGTACGCCTGCCTCCAGAAGAATGTTGATGCCCTGTGCGGCAATCAGCGGGGTCTGCTCCGCCGGTTTTGCCAGCACGCTGTTGCCTGCGGCCAGGGCGGCGGCAATCTGGCCGGTGAAGATCGCCAGCGGGAAGTTCCACGGGCTGATACAGACGACCGGGCCGAGCGGACGGTGGGTTTCGTTGTCGAAATCATCGCGCACCTGACCGGCGTAGTAGTGCAGGAAGTCGACCGCCTCGCGCACTTCGGCGATGGCGTTGCTGAAGGTTTTACCCGCTTCGCGCACCAGAATGCCGATGAGCGACTGCATCTGATCTTCCATCAGCACCGCCGCGCGTTCCAGAATGGCGGCACGCTCCTGCGGCGGGGTGGCGAACCAGATAGGGGCGTTATTCACCGCGCTGTCCAGCGCCTGATCCACCTCCGCTTCGGTGGCTTCACGCACGTAGCCGACGATATCTTTTGGCTCCGCCGGGTTGATGACCGGCTGCATGTCGCCGTCAGCAACGGGCTGCTCCAGCATCGGTTTCGCCTGCCACTTCTGCAGCGCGCTGTTGAGTAGGGCAGAGGAGAGGGATGCCAGACGGTGTTCGTTGGCGAGATCCAGCCCCGCCGAGTTGACGCGGCCTTTGCCGTACAGCTCGCGCGGCAGGGCAATCTTCGGATGCGGCAGACCAATCTGGCCTTCCTGCGCCGCCATCTTCTCAACGGCCTGCACCGGATCGGCGACCAGCTCGTCGAGCGGCAGCGTGGTGTCAGCGATGCGGTTAACGAAGGAGGTGTTCGCCCCGTTCTCCAGCAGACGACGCACCAGGTAGGCCAGCAGGGTTTCGTGGGTGCCTACCGGGGCATAGATACGGCACGGGCGGTTAAGCTTGCCGTCCGCCACTTTACCGGTCACCTGCTCGTACAGCGGTTCACCCATGCCGTGCAGGCACTGGAATTCGTACTGGCCCGGGTAGTAGTTCTGCCCGGCCAGGCTGTAAATGGCCGCAAGGGTGTGGGCGTTGTGGGTGGCGAACTGCGGATAGATCAGGTTCGGCACGCTGAGCAGCTTTTTCGCGCAGGCGAGGTAAGAGACGTCGGTGTAGACCTTGCGGGTGTAGACCGGATAGCCTTCCAGCCCTTCCATCTGGGCGCGTTTGATTTCGCTGTCCCAGTAGGCCCCTTTCACCAGGCGGATCATCAGGCGACGGCGGCTGCGGCTGGCCAGGTCAATCAGGTAATCAATGACGAACGGGCAGCGCTTCTGGTAGGCCTGGATCACGAAGCCAATGCCGTTCCAGCCCGCCAGCTCCGGTTCGAAGCACAGTTTTTCCAGCAGATCGAGGGAGATCTCCAGACGGTCGGACTCTTCGGCGTCGATGTTGATGCCGATATCATACTGGCGCGCCAGCAGGGTCAGGGACTTCAGGCGCGGGTAGAGCTCTTCCATTACCCGATCGTACTGCGCGCGGCTGTAGCGCGGGTGCAGAGCGGAGAGCTTAATGGAGATGCCCGGGCCTTCATAAATACCGCGACCGTTGGACGCTTTACCGATGGCGTGGATCGCCTGCTGGTAAGAAACCATGTAGGCCTGCGCGTCGGCGGCGGTCAGCGCCGCTTCGCCCAGCATGTCGTAGGAATAGCGGAAACCTTTATCTTCCAGCTTACGGGCGTTCGCCAGCGCTTCGGCAATGGTTTCCCCGGTGACGAACTGCTCGCCCATCAGGCGCATCGCCATGTCCACGCCCTTGCGGATCAGCGGCTCGCCGCTCTTGCCGATGATGCGGTTCAGGGAGCGGGAGAGGTTGGCTTCGTTATGGGTCGAGACCAGTTTGCCGGTGAACAGCAGGCCCCAGGTCGCCGCGTTAACGAACAGCGACGGGCTGCGGCCAATGTGCGAATGCCAGTTGCCGTTGCTGATCTTGTCTCGGATCAGCGCGTCGCGGGTGGCTTTATCCGGAATACGCAGCAGCGCTTCCGCCAGGCACATCAGCGCCACGCCTTCCTGTGAGGAGAGGGAAAACTCCTGCAGCAGACCCTGAACCATCCCGGCGCGGCCGGTGGCGGTTTTCTGGTTACGCAGTTTGTCAGCCAGCTGGTACGCCAGGCTGTGCGCCTGTGCGGCAATAGCTTCCGGCAGACGGGCCTGCTCCAGCAGCATCGGTACGGCGTCGGTTTCGGCGCGACGGTACGCACCGGTGATGGCGGCACGGCTGACGGACTGCGGGAGGATCTGCTCGGCGAATTCGAGGAACGGCTGATGGCTTTCATCGCCAGCGGCTGGCGCGTCTTCGCTTTCATTGGCGGCACCGGCGAGCAGGGCAGGCAGCTCCGGCAGGCCCTCGTCGCTCTCGAGTCTTTCGAGATAGTTAAAAATCGCCTGCTTAATTAACCAGTGCGGCGTGCGATCAATGCGGGTTGCTGCGGTCTTAATCCGTTCGCGGGTCGCGTCATCCAGCTTAACCCCCATGGTGGTCATACCCATGCCAAAGCTCCTGTTGTGCTTTCATCGTGTTTGGTCGTTAGCGTGAAATATCCACCATGTTGCAACTTTGTGCAACCGTGTTAAATGTGACCTGGTTTGCAACCCAGAAAATGAATGGATTGTTAACGAATGGTTAGCTGGAAAAACGTGCTGGCTTTGTCGCGGAAAGCCTGGTTTTATGCGGGAGTTAACACTTTTCAAAGGTGCAACCCGTAAAAGCGTGAGCGAGTGCAACCTATAGGAAACTCGTATCAAACCGGGGATGAAATTGATGTAAATGCAGTGTTAAATCGTTTGTCAGCGGAGGGCGCATACGGCAGGATAGCGCGCCCAACCGAAACACAAGATACCGTCACCTCGTTCCGGTGATCATATAACAAGGCAACCCGGATGGTTGTCGCTCGACACTTTTGGAGAATTTGAATGGCAATTAGCACACCGATGCTGGTGACATTTCTCGTTTATATTTTTGGCATGATCCTGATAGGGTTTTTGGCGTGGCGTTCCACGAAAAACTTTGACGACTACATTCTGGGCGGACGCAGTTTAGGCCCGATGGTGACCGCACTCTCCGCGGGCGCATCGGACATGAGCGGATGGCTGCTGATGGGTCTGCCGGGTGCGATTTTTATCTCCGGTATCTCGGAAAGCTGGATCGCCATCGGTCTGACCGTGGGCGCGTGGATCAACTGGAAGCTGGTGGCGGGCCGTCTGCGCGTGCATACCGAGGCTAACAATAATGCCCTGACGCTGCCGGATTACTTCACCGGACGCTTTGAAGATAACAGCCGCATTCTGCGCATTATCTCTGCCGTGGTTATCCTGCTGTTCTTTACCATCTACTGTGCCTCCGGCATCGTGGCGGGCGCGCGCCTGTTCGAAAGCACCTTCGGCATGAGCTACGAAACCGCCCTGTGGGCCGGTGCGGCGGCGACCATCCTCTATACCTTCGTGGGCGGGTTCCTGGCGGTAAGCTGGACCGACACCGTGCAGGCGAGCCTGATGATCTTTGCCCTGATCCTGACCCCGGTGATTGTGATTTTCACCGTTGGCGGCTTTGGCGAATCGCTGGAAGTGATCAAGCAGAAGAGCATTGAAAACGTCGACATGCTGAAAGGGCTGAACTTTGTCGCCATCGTCTCCCTGATGGGCTGGGGTCTGGGCTACTTCGGTCAGCCGCACATTCTGGCGCGCTTTATGGCGGCTGATTCTCATCACACCATCGTTCATGCGCGTCGCATCAGCATGACGTGGATGATTTTGTGTCTGGCGGGCGCGTGTGCGGTCGGTTTCTTCGGTATCGCCTACTTTAATAACAACCCGGCGCAGGCGGGCGCGGTGAACCAGAACGCCGAACGCGTATTTATCGAGCTGGCGCAGATTCTGTTTAACCCGTGGATTGCCGGTATTCTGCTCTCTGCGATCCTGGCGGCGGTGATGTCCACCCTGAGCTGTCAGCTGCTGGTCTGCTCCAGTGCAATCACCGAAGACCTCTATAAGGCCTTCCTGCGTAAAAACGCGAGCCAGAAAGAGCTGGTGTGGGTAGGGCGCTTTATGGTGCTGCTGGTGGCGCTGGTGGCGATTGCGCTGGCGGCCAACCCGGAAAACCGCGTGCTGGGTCTCGTGAGCTACGCGTGGGCGGGCTTCGGTGCGGCGTTTGGTCCGGTCGTCCTGTTCTCCGTCATGTGGTCCCGTATGACCCGTAACGGCGCGCTGGCGGGGATGATTATCGGTGCGGTGACCGTTATCGTCTGGAAACAGTTCGCCTGGCTGGGCCTGTACGAAATCATTCCTGGCTTCATCTTCGGCAGCATCGGTATCGTGGTCTTCAGCCTGCTGGGTAAAGCACCGTCTGCCTCCATGCAGAAACGCTTTGCGGAAGCCGACGCGCATTACCACTCCGCGCCGCCGTCTAAGCTGCAGCCGGAATAATTTTTCCCACGGAAAACCGTTGGCCGGGTAAGCGCAAGCGCACCCGGCTTTTTTCTTGCCAAAATCCGTCTTTTCCTGTGATATCCCTGTGCTTATAACAATGAGGATAGCGAAGCATGACAATCAAAACAGGGTTAATGGCGGCGGCATTATTGATGCTGGCGGGCTGCAGCGCGCCATCGCAACACGCGGCGGTGGAGACCTGCAAAGCGGATAGCCAGATGCAGCAAACCACGCTCTATTTCGGCTTAAACCGTCCTGCCGGGGCGCAGATTACCAGCAACGAGTGGCAGCAGTTTGTTGACCAGGACGTGACGCCGCGCTTTCGCGATGGCTTAACGGTGTTTGATGCCCGCGGGCAGTGGCTGGGGAACGACGGAAAAGTGGCGCGCGAGCCGAGCAAGGCGCTAATGCTGATCCACGGTAAAGATGCGCAGAGCGAGAAGAACATCGAAGCGTTACGCGGGATTTATAAGTCTCGCTTCGCGCAGGAGTCGGTGATGCGTGTCGATCAGCCGGTGTGCGTGCAGTTTTAATGAAAACGGCGGGAATTCCCGCCGTTGTTGTTTTGTAGGCCGGGATCGCTGCGCGCCACCCGGCATTGCATCAGAGCACCAACCCCGCAAAGCTCGCCGACAGCAAACTCACCAGCGTCGCGCCGTACACCAGACGCAGCCCGAAACGCGATACCACGTTACCCTGCTGCTCGTTCAGGCCCTTAATCGCCCCGGCCACGATGCCGATGGAGGCAAAGTTCGCGAACGAGACGAGGAAGACGGATAAAATCCCCAGCCCGCGCGGGGACATCTGGTGGGCTATTTTCTGCAGCTCAATCATCGCCACAAATTCATTCGCCACCAGCTTGGTCGCCATAATGCTGCCCGCGTTTAAGGCGTCGCTCAGCGGAATCCCTACCAGCCACGCCAGGGGATAAAATACATAGCCCAGGATCTGCTGGAAGCTCATGCCAAATACGCTGGAGAAGAGGGCATTAACGGCGCTAATAAGCGCGATAAAGCCAATCAGCATCGCCAGAATAATCATCGCCACCTTAAAACCGGCCAGAATATACTCGCCGAGCATCTCGAAGAAGCTCTGGGATTCATGCAGTTTTTCGAGCTTAACATCCGGTTCCGCTTCCGGGCGCGCCGGGTTGATGACCGAGAGGATAATGAAGGTGCTGAACATGTTGAGAATCAGCGCCGCGACGACATATTTGGCGTCGAGCATGGTCATATACGCCCCGACAATCGACAGTGAGACCGTCGACATGGCCGTGGCCGCCATGGTGAACAGACGACGCGAGGAGAGATCGCCCAGCACGCCTTTGTAGGCAATGAAGTTTTCCGACTGGCCGAGGATCAGCGAGCTCACCGCGTTAAAGGATTCCAGCTTGCCCATACCGTTCAGTTTTGACAGCAGCGTACCGATTACCCGAATAAAAATTGGCAGGATCCGCCAGTGCTGAAGAATACCGATCAGTGCGGAAATAAAAATAATCGGACAAAGCACGCCGAGGAAAATGAACGCCAGCCCTTTTTCTCCCATACCGCCAAAGACGAAATTGGTGCCTTCGCCAGCAAATTTGAGCAGTGACTCAAAAAATCCCGAGACGTATTTAATCAGGAATAACCCGCTTTCGGCGTGCAGGAAAAAGAACGCCAGCGCAATTTCAATAACAATCAGCTGTAAAACAAAACGAACCCGAATTTTCCGGCGGTCAAAACTCGTAAGCCAGGCGAGCGCAAGAATAATCACCAGCGCCAGCAGGAAATGGACAATTTTAAACATGGTTTATTTTCAGTTAGGTTGTGAGGCGGATATTTAGCCACAGCCCTGAATCAGCGTAAATGGGCATTTTCGTTATAACTTATAAACCTGAACGTTACGTACGTCACTATTATCAGGCTTTGCGTTTACAACTCGTCATCAAAACACCGCACATTTCGCTTGTTTTTCTTTCCGTCGTAATGATAATCACTATCACAAGAATTTACCTTTCTTTGCATCAGTTGACCGCGATAAACATTTAAGGTGTCGGCATGTTTGTTCCATTTCTCATTATGTTACGTGAAGGGCTCGAAGCCGCCCTTATCGTGAGCCTCATCGCCAGTTATCTGAAGCGAACCCAGCGCGGGCGCTGGATTGGCGTCATGTGGGTCGGGGTATTCCTTGCCGCGGCGCTCTGCCTGGGCCTGGGCATTCTCATTAACGAAACTACCGGCGAGTTCCCGCAGAAAGAGCAGGAGCTGTTTGAAGGTATCGTCGCCGTGATTGCGGTGGTGATCCTCACCTGGATGGTGTTCTGGATGCGTAAAGTCTCGCGTAACGTGAAGGTGCAGCTGGAGCAGGCGGTGGATAACGCGCTGCAGAAGGGGAACAACCACGGCTGGGCGCTCATTATGATGGTCTTTTTCGCCGTCGCGCGTGAAGGGCTGGAGTCTGTTTTCTTCCTGCTGGCGGCGTTTCAGCAGGATGTGGGGATCTGGCCTCCGCTGGGGGCCGTGCTGGGCCTCGCCACGGCCGTGGTGCTCGGTTTCCTGCTGTACTGGGGCGGTATCCGCCTGAACCTGGGCGCCTTCTTCAAGTGGACCAGCCTGTTTATTCTGCTGGTGGCGGCGGGTCTGGCGGCTGGGGCGATTCGCGCCTTCCATGAAGCGGGCCTGTGGAACCATTTCCAGGACGTGGCGTTTGACCTCAGCAACGTTCTCTCCACGCACTCTCTGACCGGCACCCTGCTCGAAGGTATCTTCGGCTATCAGGAAACGCCGAGCGTCAGCGAGGTGGCGATGTACTTTATTTATCTGGTTCCGGCGTTGGTGCTGTTCGCCATGCCGCCGCGTACCGGCACGCAGGCGTCGCGCGTTGCGCCGTAATCTTTGATTTAGTGACAACATACTTTTAAAGGGAAGAGTCATGGCAATTCAGTTCCGTCGTAGTGCGTTATGCGCAGGCATTGCCGCGCTGTTCGCTTCTGCATTCTCCGCCTGGGGCGCGGATGTTCCACAGGTAAAGGTCACCGTCAACGACAAGCAGTGTGAGCCGATGACCCTCACGGTGAACAGCGGTAAAACCCAGTTTATTATTCAGAACCACAGCCAGAAGGCGCTGGAGTGGGAGATCCTGAAAGGGGTTCTGGTGGTGGAGGAGCGCGAAAACATCGCCCCTGGCTTCAGCCAGAAGATGACCGCCAACCTGCAGCCGGGCGAGTATGAGATGACCTGCGGCCTGCTGACCAACCCGAAAGGGAAGCTGATCGTCAAAGGTGAAGTGACGGCCGATGCGGCGAAAGGCGCGGCGGTGCTGAGCCTGGGCGACGCGATTACGGCTTATAAAGCCTATGTCACGAAAGAGACGGCGGAGCTGGCGACGGCAACCAAAGCCTTTACCGATGCGGTGAAGGCCGGGGATATCGAAAAAGCGAAATCCCTCTATGCGCCAACCCGTCAGCACTACGAGCGCATCGAGCCGATCGCCGAGCTGTTCTCTGACCTTGATGGCAGCATCGATGCCCGTGAAGATGATTTCGAGCAGAAGGCCGCCGATCCGAAATTCACCGGTTTCCACCGTCTGGAGAAAGCCCTGTTTGGCGACAACACCACCAAAGGGATGGAGAAATACGCTGAGCAGCTGAACAGCGACGTGCTGGAGCTGCAAAAGCGCATCAGCGAGCTGGCCTTCCCGCCGTCTAAAGTGGTGGGCGGCGCGGCCGGTCTGATTGAAGAAGTGGCCGCGAGCAAAATCAGCGGTGAAGAGGATCGCTACAGCCATACCGATCTGTGGGACTTCCAGGCTAACGTCGACGGCGCGCAGAAAATTGTTAACCTGCTGCGTCCTCAGCTGCAGAAAGAGAACGGCGAACTGCTGGCCAAGGTGGACGCCAACTTCAAAAAGGTCGACACCATTCTGGCGAAGTACCGTACCAAAGACGGCTTTGAAACCTACGACAAGCTGACCGATGCCGACCGTAACGCGCTGAAAGGCCCGATTACCGCCCTGGCGGAAGATCTCTCCCTGCTGCGTGGCGTACTGGGTCTGGACTAAGCACGATGGATAAGCACAACGAGAGCGACGTGGCAGAGCCCTCACGTCGTCGGCTGTTAAAAGGGGTAGGGGCGCTGGGAGGCGCGCTTGCTCTGGCTGGCGGGTGTCCGGTGGCGCACGCGGCGAAACCGCAAAGCGCGCCCGGCACGCTGTCACCCAACGCCCGCATGGAGACGCAGCCGTTTTATGGCGAGCATCAGGCGGGCATTCTGACGCCGCAGCAGGCGTCGATGATGCTGGTGGCCTTTGATTCGCTGGCCAGCGATAAAGCCGATCTGGAACGCCTGTTCCGCCTGCTGACGACGCGCATCGCGTTTCTGACCGCCGGTGGACCGGCGCCCGATACGCCGAACCCGCGTCTGCCGCCAATGGACTCCGGCATTCTGGGGCCTTTCATCGCCCCGGATAACCTGACCATTACCGTTTCGCTGGGTGAATCGCTGTTTGACGCGCGCTACGGGCTGGCAAAACAGAAGCCGAAGGCGTTGCAAAAAATGACGCGCTTCCCGAATGATTCCCTGGACGCCGCCCTCTGCCACGGCGATCTGCTTCTGCAGATTTGCGCCAATACGCAGGACACGGTAATCCACGCCCTGCGCGACATCATTAAGCACACGCCGGATCTGCTGAGCGTGCGCTGGAAGCGGGAAGGGTTTATCTCTGACCACGCCGCCCGCAGCAAAGGGAAAGAGACACCGGTGAACCTGCTGGGCTTCAAGGACGGCACGGCCAACCCGGACAGCCATGATAGTGCGCTCATGAAGGAGGTGGTGTGGGTCACTGCCGATCAGGGCGAACCGGCATGGGCGGTGGGCGGTAGCTATCAGGCGGTGCGCATTATTCAGTTCCACGTGGAGTTCTGGGACCGCACGCCGCTCAAAGAGCAGCAGACGATCTTCGGTCGCGATAAGCAAAGCGGGGCGCCGCTCGGCATGAAGAACGAGCATGATGTGCCTGACTACGCCCGCGATCCGAATGGCGACGTGATTGCGCTGGACAGCCATATTCGTCTGGCCAATCCGCGTACCAAAGAGACGCAGTCCAGTCTGATGATGCGTCGGGGATACAGCTATTCGCTCGGCGTGACCAATTCCGGTCAGCTCGATATGGGGCTGCTGTTCGTCTGCTATCAGCACGATCTCGAGAAGGGGTTCCTGACGGTACAGAAGCGCTTAAACGGCGAAGCGCTGGAAGAGTACATTAAACCTATCGGCGGCGGCTATTTCTTTGCCCTGCCAGGCGTGCGCGACAGCAACGCGTATCTCGCGCAGGGTCTTATTGAAGCCTGATAATTGTCCCCGCAACCGTTCGCGGGGACATTATTTTTTCATATGACTATCCTGCTGTTATATTTCTGTAATATTTCTATATGAGACTGATTTCAACTGTAGGGACAGTCCTAAAAGTTGCATTCAGGTAAAATAAATGTTGCATTTATGATAACTCCTGATGTACTTAAGATAAGACAGCGGTAGTTCCCGGCAGTGATGCTGAATCACTATGGAGATCGCGAATGGTTGCGTCCTGTACTGGACAAGGTAAACATAACAACCGCAGCACCCGGCGCGGAGGCTCAGACTCCGGCAGCGATTTCCTCACCACTAAATTTTCCCCCCTCCCTCAAGAATCTGATTCGACCGACGTGCAGAACGGTGCGCGTAGCTGTTCCGTATCGTCATCCGATAGTGCAAGCAATGGCTTACAAGGAAGCCAACCCTCTGATGTTCGTGCGCATAATCGTGCCGACGCTGGCGCGTGTGATGAATACCAACAACTCAAGGTGCTATCCATGGGAAGACAAAAAGCAGTGATCAAAGCTCGTCGCGAAGCAAAACGTGTGCTGAGACGGGATTCACGTAGCCATAAACAGCGTGAAGAAGAATCGGTCACCTCGCTTGTGCAGATGAGTGGCGTAGAGGCAATTGGCATGGCCCGTGACAGCCGTGATAATTCTCCAATTGTTGCGCGTAATGAGGCTCAGGCGCACTACCTGAATGCTATCGAGAGTAAACAGCTCATCTTTGCAACCGGTGAAGCCGGATGCGGGAAAACCTGGATCAGTGCAGCCAAAGCGGCGGAAGCGCTGATCCATAAGGACGTGGAAAGAATCATTGTTACCCGTCCGGTACTGCAGGCTGATGAAGATCTCGGCTTCTTGCCCGGTGACATTTCGGAGAAGTTTGCCCCGTACTTCAGGCCCGTCTATGACGTGCTGGTGAAGCGGCTGGGTGCATCCTTCATGCAGTACTGCCTGCGGCCAGAGATTGGCAAGGTGGAAATCGCGCCGTTCGCCTATATGCGCGGACGTACATTTGAAAATGCGGTCGTCATTCTTGACGAGGCTCAGAACGTGACCGCTGCGCAAATGAAGATGTTTTTAACGCGCCTCGGGGAGAACGTGACGGTTATCGTTAACGGCGATATTACCCAGTGTGACCTGCCGTCCGGCGTAAAATCCGGACTGAGCGACGCCATGTCACGTTTTGAGGAAGATGAGATGATTGGGGTGGTACGCTTCACCAAAGATGACTGCGTGCGCTCGGCGCTCTGCCAGCGCACGCTGCAAGCGTATTACTGAGTGTGCAGTTGCGTTCAAGGCCCGGGAAACCGGGCTTTGTTTTATGTGCAGGCATGTTTTCGGGTGGCGCTGCGCTTACCCGACCTACAATACCCGTAGGCCGGGTAAGCGCAGCGCCAACAGGCATAAAGAGCGCAGGGAGTTTCAAGGTTCGAATCCCCCCTTTCGGAGAATATAAAAGAAAAAAGCCCGTACTTTCGTACGAGCTCTCATCTCGAATATGGCGGTGAGGGGGGGATTCGAACCCCCGATACGTTGCCGTATACACACTTTCCAGGCGTGCTCCTTCAGCCACTCGGACACCTCACCATATTGTTTTGCTGCCTGACCGCGTGGGGGGCAACGGGGCGCTACTATAGGGAGTTGCGCTGACACGGTCAAGCAGATTTTCAGCTTTAGTGCCTGTTCGGTTAAGCAATAATCAGCTCCACGGTTTTTACGCCGCGGAGCAGGGGATTAACGCTGTGAATCGAGCACTTCGCTGTTTTTAATCACTTCCTGCGCTTTGCTGTAGCTTTCGATCAGCAGCTGATAAGCCGGGAAGATGTGGGTGTACACTTCCGCCCACTCCGCCGCATCTTCACGGTTCCAGGTTCGCTGGATCTCAGAGGCCACCGCCGCCGTATCCATCGGGACCACACCGGCCTGCACCACGCGCGCCAGCGTGATCTCCTGCGCCATTTTGCTGTAGGTGCCGGAGGCATCAATCACCGCAAACACCTTATACCCGTCCGCAACCGCGCTGATCGACGGGAAGGCCATGCAGACGCTGGTAATGGTACCCGCAATGATCAACGTCTTACGCCCGGTGGCTTTTACCGCCGCCACGAATTCCGGGTTATCCCAGGCGTTGATCTCGCCTTTACGGGCAACATATTGCGCATGCGGCGCGTTGGCGTGGATCTCCGGGATAAGCGGTCCGTTCGGCCCTTGCGGGACGGATGCGGTGGTGATCACCGGGATCTTCGCCAGGGTAGCGATTTTTGCCAGCGCTGCCGCACGGGCACGCAGTTCCGGCATTGGCATATCACCAACGGTCTGGAACAGACCGCTCTGGTGATCGATAAGGAGCATCACAGCATCGTTCACATCGATGACCGGACGGGTTCCATCAAAATTCGCAGGTGTAGACATGTTCTTCTCCTTTATTACGTTCAGAGCTGGCCGAAGCGGCCGGAATTGAAATCACGAATGGCTTCGTTGATTTCGGCTTTACTGTTCATCACAAACGGGCCGTAGCCCACGATCGGTTCATTCAGCGGCTCGCCGGCCATCAGCAGCACTTTTGCGTCGCTGTTCGCTTCCAGGTGCAGTTTGTCGCCTTCCTGACTTAACACGACCAGCTGGGCTTCACCCGCCTGAGCGGTACCGTTTACCGTGATGCTGCCTTCAAGCACGACCAGCGCCGTGCTCCAGCCTTCCGGCTGAGCGAGCGTCAGATGGCTTCCCTGGTTCAGCGCGATGTCCCAGACGTTGAGCGGCGAGAAGGTGTGCGCCGGGCCGGTCACCGTGTCGTAGCGACCGGCAATAACCCGCAACGTTCCACCATTGTCAGGCAGCGTCACCACCGGGATGTCGGCTTTCGTGATGCTCTGGTAGCCCGGTGCGGCCATCTTGTCTTTCGCCGGCAGGTTGACCCAAAGCTGCATCATTTTGAGTTCTCCGCCTTTCTGTGAGAACGCGCTGGAGTGGAACTCCTCGTGCAAAATGCCTGCGCCGGCGGTCATCCACTGCACGTCCCCGGGGCCAATGACGCCGCCTTTCCCCGTGGAGTCGCGATGCTCCACTTCACCGGCATAGACGAGAGTGACCGTTTCAAAACCCCGGTGAGGGTGTTGGCCTACGCCGCGTTTCGCACCGTCTGCCGGAAAGGTGTATGGGCCCGCGTAGTCCAGCAGCAGGAACGGGCTGAGCGGCTCGCCGTGCGTCTGATAGGAGAACATTGAACGGACCGGGAAACCGTCGCCCACCCAGTGCTGACGAGGAGCGGTATAAACGCCAGTGATGTTTTTCATGATTAACTCCTGATGTTCTGTTGATGTAATTAGCTTATATTCAGGGTTAATATCCCGGTAGATAGTGAAAATGGCATTCACTGTTCTGAAAATAGAACGATGAGGATTTATGCAGGATCTCAATGACTTCGTCTGGTTTGTGAAGGTAGTGGAGTACGGGGGGTTTGCGGCGGCGGGAAGGGCGCTTGACCAACCCAAGTCCAAACTGAGCCGCAGGATCGCGCAGCTGGAGGAGCGGCTTGGCGTACGGTTGATACAGCGCACGACGCGGCAGTTTACGGTGACGGAAGTGGGGCACACTTTCTATCAGCACTGTAAGGCAATGCTGATAGAAGCAGAAGCGGCAGAGGAGGCCGTTGCTGCGCTGCAGGCTGAGCCGCGCGGCGTCGTCAGGATCACCTGTCCCGTCACGTTACTGCACGTCCACGTGGGACCGATGCTGGCGCGGTTTATGGCGCGCTACCCCGGGATTAATCTCCAGCTTGAGGCCACCAATCGTCGGGTCGATCTTGTTGGCGAAGGTATTGATGTGGCTATCCGCGTGCGTCCGCGTCCGTTTGATGACAGCGATCTGGTGTTAAGGGTGCTGGCTGACAGGGGGCATTGCCTGGTGACAAGTCCGCAGTTGATTGAACGTATGGGTAAACCGCGAATGCCTTCCGAGCTCAGTGAATGGCCTGGATTAAGTATGGGGGCCGGTAAACAGGTGCATAAATGGGAGCTCAGTGGTCCAGAAGGGGCGAGAGCGGAGATCCACTACGCACCGCGCTTTATTACCACCGACATGCTGGCATTGCGGGAAGCGGCGATGGCGGGCGTGGGCGTTGTACAGTTGCCGATATTGATGGTGAAGGATCAGCTTGCGTCAGGGGAACTGGTACGGGTGCTGGACGCGTGGGAACCCCGACGGGAAGTGATTCACGCGGTTTATCCTTCGCGGCGCGGCATGCTGCCGTCGGTCAGGACGCTGGTGGATTTTCTGACTGAAGAGTATGCGAAGATGGTGGAGGAGTAGCTTTTTGTAGGTCGGGTAAGCGCAGCACCACCCGACATAAAGAGCGCAGGGAGTTTCAAGGTTCGAATTCCCCCCTTTCGGAGAATATAAAAGAAAAAAGCCCGTACTTTCGTACGAGCTCTCATCTCAAATATGGCGGTGAGGGGGGGATTGACTCGCTTCGCTCGCCCTGCGGGCAGCCTGTTCGCGACGCTCACAGTCTGTCCAACTGGCTGTCGCCAGTTGTCGAACCCCGGTCGGGGATTCTCATCCCCCCTGCATGCGTGCAATATGCGAAAAAAAAGCCCGCATTTTCATGCGAGCTCTTCTTTAAATATGGCGGTGAGGGGGGGATTCGAACCCCCGATACGTTGCCGTATACACACTTTCCAGGCGTGCTCCTTCAGCCACTCGGACACCTCACCATATTGTCATCCCGTTGTTGACGGGACGGGCGCTAATGTAAGGAAAAGCCGAACTGCCGTCAACTCACTTTTTCAGTAAATTAGCGCGTTTAGACAAACTTCAGGCAACATGATTCTTAATTGTGCTGAAAGCGTCTTTTTTATCAGCAACACAGCCGCGCAATAAATTTGTTATGCTGACAACCTCGTTAAAAAGCAAAATAAATCAGCGCAATAAAAGGCAGGAATGACTATGGATATACTTTTCTATCACCCCACGTTTGATACGGCCTACTGGATCGAGGCGCTCACGGCAGCTTTACCCGGCGCACGCGTTCGCGAGTGGAAGCGTGGAGATAACGAACATGCTGACTATGCGCTGGTCTGGCATCCGCCGGTAGAAATGCTCCAGGGCCGTAAGCTGAAGGCCGTTTTTGCCCTGGGGGCGGGCGTGGATTCCATTCTGAGCAAGCTGAAGGCGCACCCTGACATGCTGCCGGAAGCGATTCCCCTGTTCCGCCTGGAAGATACCGGAATGGGCCAGCAGATGCAGGAATATGCCGTCAGCCAGGTGCTGCACTGGTTCCGCCGCTTTGATGACTATCAGGCCTTTAAACAGCAGGCCCACTGGGAGCCGCTGCCGGATTACCGTCGCGAAGACTTTACCATCGGCATCCTCGGTGCGGGCGTGCTGGGCTCAAAAGTGGCTGAAGCCCTCGCTCCGTGGGGCTTCCCGCTGCGCTGCTGGAGCCGCAGCCGTAAGGACTATCCGGGCGTAGAGAGCTTTGCCGGAACGGATGAGCTTCCGGCCTTTCTGAACGGCACGCGCGTGCTGATCAATCTGCTGCCCAACACGGCGGAAACGGTAGGGATCATCAATGAAACCTTGCTCAACCAGTTAGCCGATGAAAGCTACCTGATGAACCTGGCGCGCGGGGTGCATCTGGTCGAGCCCGATCTGCTGAAGGCGCTGGACAGTGGAAAGCTAAAAGGCGCCATGCTGGATGTCTACAGCCGTGAGCCGCTGCCGGTGGAAAGCCCGCTGTGGGCACATCCGCGCGTGGCGATGACCCCGCACGTGGCCGCCGTGACGCGTCCGGCAGAAGCGGTGGCGTACATTTCCCATACCATCAGCGAAATGGAAAAGGGTAACGCGGTCACCGGCCAGGTTGACAGACAGCGCGGCTACTGAGAGAAACCCGGCGTTCGCCGGGTTTTTGCTAATATTCGCCGCTGATAACTGCTATCCTTTGGAAAAACCGCAGAGGAGAGAGAGATGTATCCCGTTGACCTGCATATGCACACCGTCGCCAGTACCCACGCGTATAGCAACCTCCATGATTATATCGCCCAGGCGAAGCTGAAAGGCATTAAGCTGTTCGCGATCACCGATCATGGTCCGGACATGGCGGATGCGCCGCACTACTGGCATTTTGTGAATATGCGGATCTGGCCACGTCTGGTGGACGGCATTGGGATACTGCGCGGCATCGAGGCGAATATCAAAAATACCGACGGTGAGATCGACTGCACCGGGCCGATGCTGACGTCTCTGGATCTTATCCTCGCCGGTTTCCACGAGCCGGTTTTTGCACCTCAGGATAAAGAGACCAACACCGCGGCGATGATTGCCACCATTGCCAGCGGCAATGTGCACATTATCAGCCATCCCGGCAACCCGAAGTACCCGATTGATATTCAGGCTGTCGCGCAGGCGGCAGCGAAGCACCGCGTGGCGCTGGAGATTAACAACTCCTCCTTTGTTCACTCGCGCAAGGGCAGTGAAGCCAACTGCCGCGAAGTGGCCGCCGCCGTACGCGATGCGGGCGGCATGGTGGCGTTGGGTTCGGATTCCCATACCGCCTTTACGCTGGGCGATTTCAGCGAGTGCCTGAAAGTGCTCAATGACGTTAACTTCCCGGAAGCGCAAATCCTGAACGTGACTCCGCGCCGCATGCTCGATTTCCTCGAATCGCGCGGCATGGAGCCGATTGCCGAATTTGCCGATCTTTAATTGTGTAATGGAATAATAAAAATGAACGAGTTTTCCATCCTTTGCCGCGTGCTGGGTACGCTCTATTATCGCCAGCCGCAAGACCCGCTGTTGGTTCCGCTCTTTACGTTAATTCGTGAAGGTAAGCTGGCGGAGAACTGGCCGCTGGAACAGGATGATTTACTGGCGCGTCTGCAAAAAAGCTGCGACATGCAGCAGATTGCGACCGATTACAATGCGCTGTTCGTCGGCGATGAGTGCCGCGTTTCGCCATACCGTTCTGCCTGGCAGGAAGGGGCGACGGAAGCGGAAGTCCGTGCTTTCCTCTCCACGCGCGGTATGCCGCTGAGCGATACGCCTGCGGATCATATCGGTACGCTGCTGCTGGCCGCTTCCTGGATTGAAGATAACGCCGGGGATGATGAGAACGAAGCTATCGAAACGCTTTTCGAAACGTACCTGCTGCCGTGGGTCGGAACATTCCTTGGGAAAGTCGAAGCCCACGCCGCCTCGCCATTCTGGAGAACGCTGGCACCGCTGACCCGCGACGCAATTGCGGCGATGTGGGATGAGCTGGAAGAAGAGAACGAAGAGTGATTTAGATCACATAAATCCTGCAACGCCGCATTTCAATTTGCACATAATGTGCTTCTGATCGCATTTCTATGGTGCGCTTCTGCTAAGATGCGCGCCATGAACATATTACTTTGTATCGCAATAACAACGGGCATTCTCTCCGGGCTCTGGGGATGGGTGGCCGTGTCTCTCGGATTGCTCAGCTGGGCTGGATTCCTTGGCTGTACGGCCTATTTCGCCTGCCCGCAGGGGGGCGTCAAAGGGCTCTTTATCTCAGGTTGCACGCTCATGAGCGGGGTGATCTGGGCGCTGGTGATCATGAAAGGCAGCGCGCTGGCGCCGCATCTGGAGATGCTGGGGTACATCATGACGGGCGTTGTTGCCTTCCTGATGTGTATTCAGGCTAAGCATCTCCTGCTTTCGTTTGTGCCGGGCACCTTTATCGGGGCGTGCGCGACCTTTGCAGGGCAGGGTGACTGGAAGCTGGTCGTTCCTTCTCTGGCGCTGGGATTGCTGTTTGGCTATGCCATGAAAAACAGCGGTCTTTGGCTGGCATCGCGGCGGGAAAAAGCGCAAGACATCACGGCGGTGAGCGAATAAAAAAAGGCGAGATAATCATCTCGCCTTTTTTATGCGCTTCCTGTCAGGATTCCGGAGGGACTGACATATCGCGGTATTTCACCAGTATCGGGTTCTGCACGTCTGCTTTGTTTTGCAGATCCCACAGCCCGCGGTCAATACCGTCGTTGATTAAGAAGATCACGCCGGTTTCAATGGCCGACATCAGACACATCATGACCGGCTCGTTAGAGGTGTAGCCAATTTCACCCTCCAGCAAACGCTGGTAATCGATGAAGCGGAATACCCCTGCCTGAACTTCATAAGACAGGATGGTTTTGCTGGTGTTCACCGAAGAGAGCACTTCGCCTGTACTGACGTTGACCACACGCAGGTTAACGGCGATTTGGTCGAGCTGGTACTGGGTATCCGCACCGATACCGAAGTACCGCGCGCCCGCACCACCCGATTTAACGTTACTTTCGTAACCAATAATCGATCCTTCAATCATCACGTTCGCTGCCGCCAGAGATTCCAGAGGCGTGCGGTTATTGGCCGCGACGGTACCATTCTCCTGTGCGGCACGAATGATTTTCCGTTCATTCAACAGGTTCTGAAGACCCTGACGTTCCAGCGGAATAAACCAGCGCGAATCCTTGAGCGCGGTAACCAGCATCGCGGTGGCGCTTTGCGGCACGGCCGTGGAGAAGTTACTTGCCGGGTAAGGCTTAAATTGCCCGGTTTCATCCTGAATGTTGTATACGGAGACAAATATTTTCCCCGTTGGAGCAGGTAAATGCGTTAAATCACGATAACTCTGGGCCCGAGGCATTAATGTTGGTTTTGCAGCTTCTTTAGGTGGAGCAGTTAAACAACCGCTCAATAAGCACACTGCAACAAATATCAGGAAGCGCTGCATGATCGTTGTCCTTATTTAGCTATTGTTTAAAAGTCAGTTGAATTACTTTGTAGACCGGAAACCTGAATAGTGGAGATCCTTCCGGTTTTACGATCGGTCACGTTCAGCTGAAGCTGTCCATCGGTGTTGGCGATATCAACGATAAAATCGTTGGTCACCATTCTGCCGGGTTTGCCGGTATTAATGTTGGTCAGTAATCCGCCTAAAATCTGCGACTGGATAGCCTGAGTGAAGTTGTCCAGTGCGGATGGGGTATCAACGCTAAAATCCTTTAAGCTTGGGTCCTTATAGGAGTTTTGCGCCTGCGCTTCATTCAGCAGAAAGGCGCCGTTGTTAGGGTTACCGCCAAAGTTAGGGTTACGGAACTGAAACGTCATATTTCCGGCCCAGCTTATAGGTGTTATTAGCATTATCGAAACAACTGCATATGCAATACGCATGACAGCCTCCGCATATCGGTTCGCTAGAACTCGTCTTTAGCTAAATCGCTGGTGCTTAATAGGGCTTTATCTATTTGCAGGCGATTAATAGCGTCTTCTGATTGGGCCAGTGCCAGGGCTACGTTTTTATCGAAGTCCATTTTAGTGGGGAATAAAAACGTTTGATAAATAACGTACTGATTGGCCGTTATTGTTATCCAACTTCCCCATCGTGCACTGGGCCGCTCGTTGATTGTTATATTTCCGGTATAAGTACTGTCCCATTTGTCACTGAAGGCTCGATAAAAACTGTGCCCGACCGATGAGACAGTGTGGTCTGTTAACAATCCGGGAACTTCGACCTCGACGGCCTTCAGATTCCCGGCAGCGAGCAGGAAACTCGCTGCGGCGATCCAACTCAACGTGCGCTTCATGTGATTAACGCCTGAGGTTATCGTTTGCCCACGAAACCGCCTGAGTTCGGTTTTTTACAGCTATCTTCTTGAAAAGATTATAAAGGTGCGTCTTTACCGTATTTTCGCTGATAAATAACGAACGGGCGATTTCAATATTTGAAGCACCAATGCGTAACTTATTCAGGATCTCTTTCTCACGGTGCGTGAGCAGTGCTGACTCTGAGCTGTTATAGCGATAATTTCCGGAGTGCGTGATGAGGTAGCTGGCCAGCTTTTGCGAAAAATAACACTCTCCGCGCAATATGCCTTGCAGACCCTCAACTACCCGGTCTTCTTCTTCCGTGACGTAGAACACGCCATTGATATGCGGCCAGCTTTCAATATCCCTGAAAGGATATTCATCAGGCGTATTCAATAATAGCACGCGGATATTATTGTTTTTCCTGCTTAAAATATCTTGCCAGTAATGGATGAGCTTTTTATCAGCTTCCATCATATCGAACAGAATGATGCTGCCAGGTGCAATATCATCAAAAGAACGTTGAATATTATGCAATTTCCCGTTCAGTGATAAAGATTGCTTTAAATGTTGTAATAACGCTGTCGCTTGCAAAGAAGGTTTTGTGATCAACAGTAATGTATGACCATGTAAACTATGGACTTCATTATACATGATGAAACCCCACTTTTTTTTGGCACCTGGCAGCTGTCCTCCTGTTTAATAGAGGACACCAGAAGTACTGACAGATGTTGCACTGCTGTGTGTAGAATCAGACCATAACCTCCACGGGGAGGTAAATATAAAACCAATTTCGTACATCTAATTTCAATCTAGCTTTTACGAAGTTTAAAGCAAGTGTTAAACATGTAACCGAATGTAAAAATCAATATTAATTTGTGAAAATCACTTGTAATGAATGGCGAGAAATGATGAGAAAGTTGTACACCTAAATAGAGATGCACAGTTTTTAAAAATCATACAAATATTTATATGTCATTGATTTTGAGGTGGATTTGTTATTTTGTGCTAACGATAAAACAGTATGAGGTTCAGATTATTTCTAAGCCCATAAATGCGCGGTTGTCTGGCTTAAGAAAACGGGCTTCGTGTCACGACTGTGAAAAAGTGTCCTTCTGCCGTTACGTTTAAACAACGCGAGAAGACGCGTGGACAGCCTTCGCCTCGTTGTACAACCTGATTGTTGGGCAGGGGAAATAAAAAATATAAGCTGGCCTGAGTAAAGTGATTTTTGTCGTAAATTACGACTTTGTGGTGATCCGAAAAATAAAAATAAGCCGCGCGGGTGAGATATTTAAAATGTTTCAGCGGACATACTCTTCACCGTAACGACGCGTTAACACAATATGCATCGTTTTTACAAGTAACACGGTTATAGGTTATGGCGTGATTAAATAACCAGGTCCAGGGTGACAACATGAAATACACATCGTTATTTATGGTGTTTACATTACTGGGTGCGCCTGGATTTGTAACCGCAGCGAATTCAGATTTAGCCAATGCTGAATATAACTTTGCGGTTAACGAATTAAGTCTTTCATCACTCAATCAGGCAGCCATTATTGGTCAACAGGGTGTTTTTAATGACGCTCAGGTTCGCCAGGAAGGTTCAAAACTCTTGTCCATTGTTTCACAGGATGGGGCGGGCAACAGAGCAAGAGTTGATCAATCAGGGAGTTACAATATAGCCTGGATCGATCAGAGCGGTACCGCGAATGATGCAGGCATTACGCAAGAGGGATACGGTAATAGCGCGAAAATTATCCAGAAAGGGTCGGGTAATAGAGCAAATATTACGCAGTACGGTACGCAGAAAACCGCAGTTGTAGTGCAGAAACAGTCGCAAATGGCGATTAACGTTATTCAACATTAGCGCATTCGCGACGATTTTAATCAATCCGATGGGGGTTTACCATGAAATTTCTCAAAGTGGCAGCGCTTGCAGCAATCGTAGTTTCTGGTAGTGCTATGGCGGGTTCTATTAATCAGGGCGGCTGGGGCCATGGGCATGGTCATGGCGGATACAGTGGCCCAAATTCAACCCTGAATATTTATCAGGACGGTGGCGGTAACTCCGCGGTTGCTCTGCAGACAGACGCCAGAAATTCCGTGCTGAATATTACCCAGAAAGGTGGCGGTAACGGCGCTGACGTTGGTCAGGGTTCTGATGACAGTAAAATCAACCTGACCCAGAAAGGATTTGGCAACAGTGCAACACTGGATCAGTGGAACAGCAAAAAATCTGTTATGAACGTTAGCCAGTCCGGCGGCTTTAACGGCGCCCTCGTCGACCAGACTGCCTCTAACTCTACTGTCAACGTTACCCAGATTGGTTTTGGTAACCACGCGACAGCTCATCAGTACTGATACTGAAATCTGTGCTACAAAAAAACAGGGCTGATGCCCTGTTTTTTTTCGGGAGTTCATCATGAATACCTTAATTCTTCTTGCCGCGCTTTCCAGCCAGATAACTTTCAAAACGTCGCAGCAGGAAAATATGACCACCATTATTCCTCAGGTCACCCTGGCGCAGCCGTGTGATTGTCAGGTTCAGATTGTTTCCGTTCGGGAAGGGCAGGGGGGACAAAGTTCGTCCCGACAGCAAAATACCCTTTTTATACCCGCTAATCAGACGATTGATTTAATGCGCCTGAGTTTAAATATTAATGCGGGAGACACGGTAAAAATCGTTGTCACCGTTTCAGACGGTAAATCGCTTCATTTATCACAGCAGTGGTCGCCAGCGGAACGTTCGCTTTAATCATTCATGAAATCAATGCGTTGCGAATGTGGCGGGTCTGTGCCGTTGAGCTATGCTGATATCAGGGATCAGGTCATTATGTTCCTTAACGTGAGACTTCGTTTGTCATAATGAAGTGCGTTTACCCCTCAAGGACGATTTTCATTGAGGAGTACCGATAATGAACCACTCTTTCGCTCGACTCGTGACGGGTCTGGGCCTGATTGTTTCTGTTTTTAGCCTCCCGGTTTATTCGGCTACCATTGTGAACGGTGGCGTTATTCATTTTCGCGGTGCCATTGTTGCAGACCCCTGTGAAGTTACGCCGCAGCAGAGACAGTTTGCTATGTCCTGTCCGGATAATAATCGTATGCAAACGCGCATGGTCAGTTATGAAGAGGCGCTTAATGGCAAAGTGTCCGATTCAGATCTGGTGTCGCTCCGCATGAAATACCTTAACCCTGAAAAAACGCTCGCGGTTGTCGAAATCCAGTATCGATAGCGTTCTCTCTTCCGCTTTGTGCGGAAGAGGATTTTTTCTGATAGTTTTTTCTCCCGGGTAGCCCTGCGATACACTTAATAAAAAGGCGGGTTGCAGAGGGGCTTTATGAAACCGCAAATTGAAGTTATTCATGGTGATATTACGACCATGCACGTCGACGTCATCGTCAATGCGGCCAATCCCTCCCTGATGGGGGGAGGCGGTGTGGACGGGGCTATCCACCGGGCTGCCGGACCGCAGCTGCTGGAAGCCTGCAAAACCGTACGGCAACAGCAGGGCGAATGTCCTCCCGGCCATGCGGTCATTACGCTTGCGGGCGATCTGCCTGCCAAAGCGGTGATCCACGCCGTAGGGCCTGTCTGGCACGGTGGCGATCGGCACGAGGCGAGTATTCTGGAAGAGGCTTACCGAAACTGTCTGCGGCTGGCTGCCGACAACGGCTATAAAACAATGGCGTTCCCGGCCATCAGTACGGGGGTGTATGGCTATCCTAAGGCGGCTGCCGCTACGATCGCCGTCGACACCGTTTACCGCTATCTGTCGCTAAAACCGATGCCTGAGAAAGTTATCTTTGTCTGTTTCGATGAAGAAACCACCCACCTTTATCAACGGTTGCTGACCCAGCGCGGGCAGGAACTGGACACCTGAAGCAAAACGCGGCGCACTGAGTGCGCCGCGGTTGTTTATGAGGCTTTTACCTGAGGTTTTCCTGAGAAGAGGAAACGCAGAAGCGGGATCCGCAGGTGGATTTCATAGAGCACGATCGCAATCCCCACGACAAACACCAGACCGGTAAAGAAACCCAGCGTGTTAGAGGCGATATGCGGGGTGATGTAAGCCCCGAAGAAGAGCGTGAGCGGGTGATGCACCAGATAAATAAACAGCGACGCATTCACGAAGTAGGTCACGCGGCTGGACTTAAAGTTCAGCAGGCGGTGGCCGAGCGCGAATACTACGTTCACCATCCATAAACCCAGCAGCATGGTGATCACGCTTTCCGTTTCGTACATCCAGGCGTCACCGCTCCCGTAGCGCTGGTTCAGCAGATAGGCCGCGAACGCGATGGCCGCACCCACAGCACACCACGGTGACGGGGTAGTAAACAGCGCTTTCAGCTTCGGGTAAATAAACGCCAGCGCGCCAATTAAAAAGAACGGAATGTAGAAAAGGGACTGCATCACCACAAAATTAAACAGGCCGTCGCTCAGTATCGGTGGATAGACGATAAACAGGATGCGTCTCACCGCGGCGTAAGCGATACCCAACAGCAAGAAGAGCACCGACAGTTTGCCCAGCGTAACGGTGGCGAAAAAGGCGTCAGCTCTCGAACTCAGGTGGTGACGCAGGCGGCTGAAAATGAACAGGCTCACCGTAGTGAGCACCACCAGGACCAGCAGGAACCACAGGTGAGACACCAGCTCCCAGACCAGCGTATTGTACTTTTCATACAGTGACAGATTCGGCCAGTTTTCCGCTTTGCCTTTGACGTACTGCAGCATAATGAACTGGGGCAGGGTCAGCAGCGGAATCGCGGTCAGCATGGGGATCCCCACGCGCTCGACGCGCACCTTCCACCAGCGTTTAAGCGGGTATCGCAGAAACAGCATGTAAGAGAAATAGCCGGAGATGACAAAAAACACCTGCATACGGAAGGCGTGAATAAAGTCATTAAACAGCGTCAGCCACCAGGAGGGCATCTGGCTATTCACATGCCAGGTGTGGCTGGAGTAAATCAGTGATATGTGAAAAGGGATCCCCAATAGCATCAGCCATGCCCGGATCGAGTCGAGGAAATATTCACGTTCTGTTGGTGTTGTGCTCATATAACGTTGTGCATTCTCAGACTTTTCGTCTTATCCCTAAGACTCATAATGGTTACATTCGAAAGCAACCCTACACCAAGACCGACACCCTGTCTCCAGGATAAGCACGCAAAGTGAATAATGGGTTCTTTCATTTGCTTAATCCATGAGCCAGCAGCTGAACAAAGCAGTGATAATGTTGTCGGATTGCCTGAGTTTCCATTAAAATGGATCGGATCGATATAAGCACACAAAGGGGGAAGTGCTTACTTATTATGAAACATAAACCACAGATGATGAAAATGCGTTGGTTAGGTGCTGCAGTGGTGTTATCACTGTATACCTCATCGGCACTGGCCTTTAACATCGACGATGTCGCAAAACAGGCAAAATCGATGGCTGGCAAGAGCTACGAAGCGCCGAAAAGTAACTTGCCCTCCGTTTTCCGCGATATGAAATATGCGGACTATCAGCAAATCCAGTTCAATCACGACAAAGCCTACTGGAGCAACATCAAGACCCCGTTCAAGCTTGAGTTTTATCATCAGGGTATGTATTTCGACACGCCTGTTGCCATCAACGAAGTGACGGCCACAGCGGTACGTAAGATCAAATACAGCCCGGATTACTTCAATTTTGGCAATGTGCAACACGACAAAGATACGGTGAAAGACCTGGGCTTCGCAGGCTTTAAGGTGCTTTACCCGATCAACAGCAAAGATAAAAACGACGAAATCGTCAGCATGCTTGGTGCCAGCTATTTCCGCGTGATTGGCGCGGGGCAGGTATACGGGCTTTCTGCGCGCGGACTGGCGATTGATACCGCGCTGCCATCAGGTGAAGAATTCCCACGTTTCCGTGAGTTCTGGATTGAACGTCCAAAACCAACGGATAAACGTCTGACCATTTACGCGCTGCTGGATTCACCGCGTGCGACCGGCGCCTATCGCTTTGTGATTATGCCGGGTCGTGACACCGTGGTTGACGTGCAGTCCAAGGTTTACCTGCGTGATAAAGTGGGCAAACTGGGCGTTGCACCACTGACCAGCATGTTCCTGTTTGGGCCGAACCAGCCGTCTCCGGCCACTAACTTCCGCCCGGAACTGCACGACTCCAACGGTCTGTCTATTCATGCCGGTAACGGAGAGTGGATCTGGCGTCCGCTGAACAACCCGAAACATCTGGCGGTGAGCAGCTTCGCGATGGAAAACCCGCAAGGTTTTGGCCTGCTGCAGCGTGGCCGTCAGTTCTCCCGCTTTGAAGATTTGGACGACCGCTATGACCAGCGTCCAAGCGCCTGGGTCACGCCAAACGGTGACTGGGGTAAAGGTAAGGTTGAGCTGGTTGAGATTCCAACCAACGACGAAACCAACGATAACATCGTGGCTTACTGGACGCCGGATCAGCTGCCGGAAGCCGGTAAAGAGATGAACTTCAAGTACACCATCACCTTCAGCCGCGACGAAGATAAGCTGCATGCGCCGGATAACGCGTATGTGATGCAGACTCGTCGCTCAACGGGTGATGTGAAACAGTCTAATCTTATCCGTCAGCCTGACGGTACCGTGGCCTTTGTCGTGGACTTTACAGGCCAGGATATGAAGAAACTGTCACCGGACACCGCCGTTGCCGCTCAGGCCAGCATCGGTGATAACGGTGAAATCGTTGAGAATACCGTGCGTTACAACCCCGTAACCAAAGGCTGGCGTCTGACCCTGCGCGTGAAAGTGAAAGATCCGAAACAGACCACTGAAATGCGTGCTGCGCTGGTCAGTAACGATCAGCCGCTGAGTGAAACCTGGAGCTATCAGCTACCTGCCAATGAATAATACATCTGAATATATTGATGCCATGCCGCTGACGGATATCGAAAAAGCGGCACTGCCTAAGAGCGACATCCGCGCGGTTCACACCGCGCTGGATGGTGAACATCGTCAGTTTTCCCGTGATGATGATACGCCGCTGGGGTCAGTAAAGGCACGTCTGGAGCAGGCCTGGCCGGACTCGCTGGCAGAAGGGCAATTGATTAAAGACGACGAAGGGCGCGATCAGCTTCAGGCGATGCCGAAGGCCACGCGTTCCTCAATGTTCCCCGATCCGTGGCGCACCAACCCGGTGGGCCGCTTCTGGGATCGCCTGCGCGGGCGTGATGTGACGCCGCGCTATCTGTCACGCCTGACGAAAGAAGAGCAGGCTTCCGAACAGAAATGGCGTACCGTGGGGACCCTCCGTCGCTACATCCTGCTGCTGTTGACGCTGGCGCAGACGGTCGTCGCGACCTGGTATATGAAAACCATCCTGCCGTATCAGGGCTGGGCGTTCATCAATCCGATGGACATGATGGGTCAGGATCTCTGGGTCTCCTTCATGCAGCTGCTGCCGTATATCCTGCAGAGCGGCATCCTTCTGCTGTTCGCGGTTCTCTTCTGCTGGGTCTCGGCCGGTTTCTGGACCGCGCTGATGGGCTTCCTGCAGCTGCTGATGGGGCGTGACAAATACAGCATTTCGGCGTCAACGGTCGGGGATGAACCCCTCAATCCTGAGCACCGTACCGCGCTGATTATGCCTATCTGTAACGAAGACGTTGACCGCGTGTTTGCGGGCCTGCGTGCCACCTGGGAGTCCGTGAAGGCCACCGGCAACGCGGAGCATTTTGACGTTTACATCCTGAGCGACAGTTACAACCCGGATATCTGCGTGGCAGAACAAAAAGCGTGGATGGACCTGATTGCAGAAGTGCAGGGCGAAGGGCAGATCTTCTACCGTCGCCGCCGCCGTCGTGTGAAGCGTAAAAGCGGTAACATCGATGACTTCTGCCGTCGCTGGGGTAACCAGTACAGCTACATGGTGGTGCTGGATGCTGACTCCGTCATGAGCGGTGACTGCCTGAGCGGTCTGGTGCGTCTGATGGAAGCCAACCCGAACGCGGGTATCATTCAGTCTTCGCCAAAAGCGTCCGGTATGGACACGCTCTATGCGCGCTGTCAGCAGTTCGCCACCCGTGTTTACGGGCCGCTGTTTACGGCGGGCCTGCACTTCTGGCAGCTGGGTGAATCCCACTACTGGGGTCACAACGCCATCATCCGCGTGAAGCCGTTCATTGAGCACTGTGCGCTGGCGCCGCTGCCGGGCGAGGGTTCGTTTGCCGGTTCTATTCTGTCACATGACTTCGTGGAAGCGGCGCTGATGCGTCGTGCTGGCTGGGGCGTCTGGATTGCCTACGACCTGCCGGGATCGTACGAAGAGCTGCCGCCGAACCTGCTGGACGAGCTCAAGCGTGACCGCCGCTGGTGTCACGGTAACCTGATGAACTTCCGCCTGTTCCTGGTGAAAGGGATGCACCCGGTTCACCGCGCGGTGTTCCTGACGGGCGTGATGTCGTATCTCTCCGCACCGCTGTGGTTTATGTTCCTTGCGCTCTCCACAGCGCTGCAGGTCGTCCATGCCCTGACGGAGCCGCAATACTTCCTGCAGCCGCGCCAGCTGTTCCCGGTGTGGCCGCAGTGGCGTCCGGAACTGGCGATTGCGCTGTTTGCCTCCACCATGGTGCTGCTGTTCCTGCCTAAGCTGCTCAGCATCATCCTGATCTGGTGCAAAGGCTCAAAAGAGTACGGCGGTTTCTTCCGCGTGACCCTTTCACTGCTGCTGGAAGTGCTGTTCTCCGTGCTGCTGGCACCGGTGCGTATGCTGTTCCACACCGTGTTCGTGGTCAGTGCGTTCCTGGGCTGGGAAGTGGTCTGGAACTCACCGCAGCGTGATGACGACTCCACGCCGTGGAGCGAAGCCTTTATGCGCCATGGTTCTCAGCTGCTGCTGGGTCTGGTGTGGGCGGCCGGGATGGCGTGGCTGGATCTGCGCTTCCTGTTCTGGCTGGCGCCGATTGTCTTCTCGCTGATCCTGTCGCCGTTTGTCTCCGTGATCTCCAGCCGTTCGACGGTGGGGCTGCGGACCAAACGCTGGAAGCTGTTCCTGATCCCGGAAGAGTATTCCCCGCCGCAGGTGCTGGTAGACACCGATCGTTATCTCGAGCAGAACCGCAATCGCACGCTGGATGACGGCTTTATGCACGCCGTGTTTAACCCGTCATTCAACGCCCTGGCGACGGCAATGGCGACGGCGCGTCACCGCGCCAGCCAGGTGCTGGAGATTGCCCGCGATCGTCACGTTGAGCAGGCGCTGAACGAGACCCCGGAAAAACTCAACCGTGACCGTCGTCTGGTCCTGTTGAGCGACCCGGTTACGATGGCGCGTCTTCACTACCGCGTATGGTCCGCTCCGGAGAGATACTCTTCGTGGGTAAACTACTATAAAGAACTGAAGCTGAACCCGCTGGCGTTGAAGGCGAAGTAAGTGGTTAAGTAGAGCGGGTAAGCGAAGCGCCTCCCGCCAACTAAAATACCGGCATAATCGCCGGTATTTTTTTAGAGGTTACTCATGAGAATCATCATCGTCGTTCTGATGGCATGCCTGCTCAGCGGCTGCGGCAGCATCATCAGCCGCACCATTCCAGGGCAGGGCCACGGGAATCAGTATTACCCGGGTGTGAAATGGGATCTCCGAGACTCCGCATGGCGCTACCTCACCGTGCTGGATCTGCCATTCTCGCTAATTTTCGACACGCTGCTGCTGCCGATCGATGCCAGCCACGGCCCTTACGAGTAGCGTAAATTAACGCTCGTCCCACTCATCGGCTGCGGTTTGACCTTCTTCCGTATCCAGCGGTGGCTCGAGCTGAAATTCGCCCTCATCCCACTCGTGCAATGTGTTCTCTTCCAGCCATTCCTGCCGCAGTTCGATTTCATCATAGTCGCCATCAAAGACGGCCTGCGCACCTTCACCGCTCAGGACCGGCAGGCATTCCCCTTCTTCACCTTCATCGGCAAAGAATTCGGCCTGCCACATAATATCCCCATCCTGCAGAACGTATTTCTGGATATTAAGTTGTTGCACGTCAGCATCTTCTTCTTCAACGCCGGGGTTGTCGGCGAGGAACTCTTCACGAGCGGCATCAATAGCTTCTTCCAGCGTGGCGTACATGGTCATTGGTGTCTCCCTGTTTTCCAGAAGGTTTCAGGGAAAGAATAGCTTAATATCCGATTCTGCAAGTATGAATGCGAAAATAAGCGTCAGGCGTTCGTCTTATTCCGCCACTGGCCGTAGCGCGCGGGATAAACTGAACCACGAATAAATTGCATTAAACAGTACCACGCCCGCCGTCACGATAAAGACGGCGCGAAAACCGAAGCTGGCGGAGATGCTCGCCCCGAGAAGCGGTCCGGTGACGTTACCGATGTCGCGAAATGACTGGTTATAGCTGAAGATCCGCCCGGCAATCTGGTTCGTGGAGTTGTAAACCAGCAGGGTCTGTACGGCGGGCAGCAAGGCCCCGTCTGCGGCACCAAGCAAAAAGCGAAGTAAGCCCAGCTGCCACGGAGAGTGCACCATCGACATGGGGATCAGCAGCAGGACGGAGATCACCAGCGCACAGATCAGAATTTTTTCCGGACCGACGCGGTCCCCCAGTTTCCCCAGCCTCGGCGCGCTAAGCAGCGCCGCCACCCCGGGCACGGACGCAATCAGCCCGCTAATAAACGCGATATTGCTGACGTTGCCCGCCAGATCGCGGATGTACAGCGTGAGGATAGGGGCAATCGATCCGGTTGCGACCTGAATAATCAGGGTCGTCACGAACAGGCTCAGCACCAGTCTGGGATTTTTAAGCGAGGTCAGCATCTCCCTGGCGTGTAGCATCTCTTTCTTCGCAACGGGGGTGAAGTTTTCCCGAATACAGAGCAGGGTGACAACAAAGCACAGGAACAGCACGCAGGCGGTGATAAAGAACACCGGACGCAGGCCATAGCTATCGGCCATGAGTCCGCCGGCCAGTGGCCCCAGCAGGGCACCGCTTACGCCGCCGGTTGAGAGCGTGCCCAGCGCCCAGCCGCTCTTATGGCGAGGAATTTGCGTGGCAATCAGGGCATTGGCATTGGGAATAAATCCACCCAGCAAACCCAGCAACGCGCGCAAAATCAGGAACTGCCAGACGTTCTGCGCCACGCCCATCAGCGCCATGATAATGGCCATCCCCAGCGCCGAGCGCAGCAGCATGATTTTACGGCCCTTGCGGTCGGCAAGGCCGCCCCAGAAGGGCGAGGCTATCGCGGAGAACAGGAACGTGATGCTGAATACCAGGCCGGACCACATATTGAGCGCGCTATGGCCCGTCACGCCCAGCTGTTCAACATAGAGCGGCAGAAAAGGCATGACCAGGCTAAACGCCGCGCCGGTGAGAAAACAGCCAAGCCACGCAACCGTGAGGTTACGCTTCCAGTTTATGGGGGCATCTGAAGGTGACATAACAATCCGCATAATGAGGTGCTGAGCACCTGAAGCAAGAAGTAATAAGCCTGCTAATTATGCGCCTGGGTTATGATTGCCGCAATGAGGGGGAGCTTTTAAAGCTAAAACAGGATGCGACCTTGAGGATCGCATCCTGAAAATCAATAGCGGGACGGCGTGCCTTTTGGCCGCGTTTTAAAGCGGCGGTGCAACCACATGTACTGCTCGGGTGCGAGCATGATGCATTTCTCTACGATACCGTTCATCCAGCGCGCGGTGGTTTCTGCATCGTCAAGCGGCGGCGCGAGTTCCGGTTCCAGCATCATCAACTCGTAGCCCGAACCGTCAGGCTTGCGGCGGGGAACAAAGGGTACGATGGCGGCTTTGGACATCCGCGCCAGCATCCAGGTGCCGGTGGTTGTGGCGGCCTCTTCAACGGCGAAGAAGGGGACAAAAACGCTGACCTGTGGGCCATAGTCGTGGTCGGGGGCATACCAGACCACTTCGCCGGATTTCAGCGCACGGATCATTCCCTTCAGATCTTTACGGTCGATCATGCTTTTGTTGGAGCGCATGCGGCCGTTGGTCTGGATTAAATCGATGACCGGGTTATCGTTAGGGCGATAAACGCCAATGCCGGGCGCCTGCATGCCGAACATACGCGCCCCGATTTCGAGCGTCAGAAAATGGACGCCGATCAGCAGAACGCCCGTCTGGTTGGCCTGAAGCGTATGCACGGGATCCATGCCGGTTCCCGTTACCTCGCTCCAGCGAGCCATGCGTTTGTCCGGCCAGAACCACGCCATGCCGGTTTCCATAAGGCCCATCCCAACGGATTCGAAGTTCTTCGCGACCATATTGTGACGCTCTGAGTCGCTCATCTGCGGAAAACACAGCTCAAGGTTGCGGTACGCGATTCTGGCGCGACGCTTCATAAACAGTTGTGCGAAACGGCCCAGAAATTTACCCAACCGAAAAATAACAGGGTAGGGAAGCTGTACCAGAAGCCATAAAAAGCCGATGCCAAGCCAGGTCAACCAATAGCGGGGATGCAAAAGGGCGGCAGTAAATTTTGGTAACTGGGTCATGTCTTTCCTGTGTTCAAACGTCCTGTTTCGCTAGTGTCTCATTTTTTGAGGCGTAGCCAAAATATCTGCTTTCGAAGCGTGCACGAATACAGCAATTGTTAATCCTGATTAATCAGGGTGTGTGAAATGTAGCGTAAATTGTGTGGATGTAAATTGGTTTTGTTTGCTATATGATGCCGACCGATTTTTCATTCTCTCTAACGACTCCAGGACTGTACACCATGCCAGTGTTACACAACCGCGTTTCGAACGAGATGTTAAAAGCGCGTATGTTGGCTGAAACCGAACCGCGCACAACCATCTCATTCTATAAATACTTCACGATCGACGATCCGCAGGCGACCCGAGATGCGCTTTATCAGGCGTTCACGGCGCTGAACGTCTTCGGCCGCGTCTACCTTGCCCGTGAAGGCATCAACGCACAGATTAGCGTACCGGAAAGCAAAGTCAGCGCCTTCCGCGACGTACTTTATCAATTTGACCCGGCCCTTAACGGCTTACGCCTGAACATTGCCCTGGATGATGACGGGAAATCCTTCTGGGTGCTGCGCATGAAGGTGCGTGAACGCATCGTGGCGGACGGTATCGACGATCCGGAGTTTAACCCGGCGGACGTCGGTGAATACCTGAAGGCGGCGGAAGTGAATGCGATGCTGGACGATCCGGATGCCGTGTTCATCGATATGCGTAACCACTATGAGTATGAAGTGGGGCATTTCGAGAATGCGATGGAGATTCCGGCGGATACCTTCCGCGAGCAGTTGCCGAAAGCGGTTGAAATGATGCAGGAGCATAAAGATAAAAAGATCGTTATGTACTGCACCGGCGGTATCCGCTGTGAGAAAGCCAGCGCGTGGATGAAGCACAACGGCTTCAATAAAGTCTGGCACATTGAAGGCGGCATTATTGAGTACGCTCGCCGCGCCCGTGAACAGGGGCTGCCGGTACGCTTTATCGGGAAAAACTTTGTCTTTGACGAGCGTATGGGTGAACGTATTTCGGATGACGTCATCGCCCAGTGCCACCAGTGCGGCGCGCCGTGCGATACCCACACCAACTGCAAAAACGACGGTTGTCATCTGCTGTTCATTCAGTGCCCGGCCTGTGCCGAGAAGTTTAACGGTTGCTGTAGCGAGCTGTGCAGTGAAGAGAGCATCCTGCCGGAAGAAGAGCAGCGTCGCCGTCGCGCAGGACGTGAAAACGGCAACAAGATTTTCAATAAATCTCGCGGTCGTCTGAATACCAAACTGGGTATCCCTGACCCGGAATGATAATAACGCCCGGCACGGCAAAAGCCTGCCGGGCGACGTTATTATGATTTCTGCTGTACACCTTCAACGGATATAATCAGCTCCACGTCCTGAGACGCCGGGCCTAAATCCGTTGTGATATTAAAATCTTTCAGGTGAATTTTCCCTGCCGCTTCGAAGCCTGCGCGTTTACCGCCCCACGGATCGTCACCCTGGCCCAGTAATTTCGCATCAAGCGTAACCGGTTTGGTTACGCCGTTAAGCGTCAGGTTGCCGGTAATATTCAGCTTATCACCCTCTTTCTTCACCTCAGTAGAAGTGAAGGTCGCCTGCGGGAATTTCGCGACGTTGAGGAATTCCCCACTGCGCAGGTGTTTATCGCGCTCTGCGTGGTTCGTGTCGACGCTGTTCGTATTAATGGTCACATTGACTTTATCGGCTGCGGGATTTTTTTCGTCAAAGGTGAATGTGCCGTCAAAATCCTTAAAGGTGCCGTACAGCCAGCTATATCCCAGGTGCTGAATACGGAAATTGACGAAAGCGTGCTGGCCCTCTTTATCTATTTTATAATCCGCCGCCACGGCGGAGCCGGCGGTGAATAACAGAGAACCCAGTGCGATACCCAGCAGGTGTTTTTTCATTTTATGCTCCAGAGTCAACTGACGAGCGGCCAAGCATGCGCTTTAGCGTATCGTCTTTATCAATAAAATGGTGTTTGAGGGCGGCAAGCCCGTGCAGCACGGACAGAATCACCACGCTCCAGGCGAGCCAGAGGTGAACAACCCCCGCCGTGTCGGCCTGAGCGCCGGCATCGCTAAGGGTTGCCGGAACCTCGAACAGGCCAAAAACGTTAATCGGCTTACCGTCAGCCGTCGAAATAAGATAGCCGCTAATCAGGATGGCAAACAGCAGCGCATAAAGGGCAATATGCGCGGCGACTGCACTGACGCGGGTAAATTTGCTGTGAGTCTTTTGCGCGCCGGGCGGTGGGGAAATGTGCCGCCAGATCACGCGGAAAACCAGCCCCAGCATCAGTAGGACACCAATGCTTTTATGCAATTCCGGCGCCTGGTGATACCAGCCATCGTAATAGCTGAGCGTGACCATCCAGAGCCCAAGTCCAAACATACCGTAGACGGCAAGAGCAAATATCCAGTGCAAACCTATGGATATTATTCCATAGCGCCGGGAGGAGTTACGCCATTGCATCAGAATGTCCATTTTCAAATTAACCGGAAAGTAAAAATGAACGGGAAGGCGGGATATTGCAACTGAAATAATTGGCTATTGATTTTTATTTTATTTATTTCAGCAATTTTGAAAAGGATCGCTAACGCTAATTCAATCTCTTCGTGCAAGATGAAAATATAAGCTTCAATAAAGATAAAGTAATGTCAATTATTGTCAGTAAGGCTTTTCAGTAAAATACAATGTAAACAAAATCAATAATGGCCAGCAGCGCCCACAATAAGAGATAGAGCATAAAATGCTCGCGAATATTATTCATCAGAAAGCTAACGATCTTGCGCATAACGCCCCAACATGCGGTGTGAATGAAGCGGGCCCCGTGACCTCCGGAACCCGTGCGGATTATCCGTTAAAACGCGAGAGGGAGAAGGGCGTCAGATCAAACTGCGGCGCAAAGCCCTGGGCAAACTGCGCGGCGATTTCACCCAGAACGGAAGCAAACTTAAAGCCGTGGCCGCTCAGTCCGGTGATGAGCAGGGTGTTGTCATGCCCCGGCAGTGTATCAATGATAAAGTCTTCATCCGGCGTATTGTCGTAGGTACAGGCCGCGCCATACAGCAAGCCGCCAATGCCCGGAAGAATAGTGCGCAGGAACGAGAAGGCCTCTGAACCATCCTGTGGGAAGGCGCCGAAAGGTTTACGCTCTTCAGGGGAGGAGATCGCCTGGCCGCCGTTGTGTTTGCCGATTTTCAGCGCGTCTTTTTCTGACGGGAAGCCGTAGAACTGGTCGCCGTTGGGTAATTCGCCGGTGAAGGCCGGGAATTTATTCTGGGCGCTGTAACGGCCATCCGACTGGAACCAGGAGAAGACCTTGCGCACCGGCTGGATCGGCAGATCGGGCAGCAGGCGGGTAACCCAGGTACCTGCGCTGACCAGCAGGCGGGACGCTGAATAATCGCCGTCAATAGTGGTGACCGTGACGCCATTATCATCATGGGTGATGGCCTCTACCGGACAGTTGAACAGCTGCGCGCAGCCTGCCTTCGCAGCAAGCTCGATCCAGGTTTTGATCGCCGTTTCGCAATGGAGCACCCCGGAGTGGGCTTCAAAGAGGCCAATATAATCGTCCGGGACGGTAATTTCGGGCCAGCGTGCGGTAATGCCCGTCGCATCCAGCTTCTCAACGTCCAGATTAAACGCTTTCGCGCTGCGTTCGACGCCAGCGAGAAACGCAGAATGTGCCGGACCCAGGTTGATGACGCCAGTACGCTCGAAAATACGATCTTCGGTCTGTTTCGCCAGTTCATCCCACAGCGTCTGGGCGCGAAGCACCAGCGGAACGTAGCGTTCACCTTCACCGTACGCATGGCGGATGAGGCGGGTATCGCCATGATGGCTGCCTTCCGCATGAGGAGGCAGATGGCTATCGATCATCAGAACCTTCAGACCTGCCTGTGTTGCGTAATAGCCTGCGGCAGATCCTACGGAGCCGCTGCCAATAATGATTAAGTCGTATCTCATATGCATCTCATAAACTGATGTTTTGTTAGCAGAGTAATTAACAACGCGGGGTTAGACAAGGGAGAAATAAATAAGGCACCGCGAGGGTGCCTGTAGAGAGAAAAGTGGGCATAAGCTTAGTGCCGTTTATACTCATTTTCCTGGTAGTCGCCAGATTCTATTTTTGCAATACCTGCTTCTAAAATAGAAATAAACTGACGGGCGACGTCTGTTGTTAGCCACAGCGTCTGTCCAACTTCCGCTTCTTCACGGTTGAGTTGATTTGGGGTCTGGTAGTGCAAACGCAGCATCAGCGCATCGTAGCTATCTACGGTACTGATATCCCAGCCAACAAGTGGGTGGGTCTGGATGACTTCACTATTCTTTTCCATTATAACCCCCTTAATGCGTGTTAGAAGACAACGGCTTTGAGGTTCAATGCATGTTTTTCTGAAAGCAACTTCAGTATACCAAGTAATAAGGGTTCCGAAGGGAAAAATAAACAGGTGGCAACACATTTTTCTGCTTTTTAGGATTGTTCGAACAATAAAACACCATCTCGTTCACGATTTTTAAAGAAGATGCCGAATTATTTTGAACTTACAGGATTATGAGGCAAAAAAAAGCCGGGGCGACCCGGCAAAAAAACACAATGAGGGAGCAGTGTTAATCCGTGATGAACCAGTCGTCAGCGCTTTCCCACGTTTCCTGGAGGATTTCGCTGATGCGATCTTTATCTTCTTTTGCGGCGCCAATGACGGAGAGGTTGTTCGCCGCGGCGTAACGCACCGTGACGGCACCCGCGTTGTCGGGAAAGGTGTTGTTAATACGACGGGATAATTCGCCTGCCAGTGCATCAAGCGCGCCGGCAGGCAGAACGGTAGTTTTGGCTATGGTGACTTCAATACGCATAAATGCCCCCTGTGTAATATACTGTTTATTTATACAGGTATATTATCAGTTTGACAACAAGGGGCACTGATTTTTTAACGTTTTACCGTCCAGCTTACGGTTTCACCCGCCAGGAAGGGGATCAGCGTGTCGTCCGTCAGGGCAATGGACTCCTCAACGTGGCTCGCTTTACGCTCCAGTTCGATGAAGGTGTCGTTGACCGGCAGGCCGTAGAAGCGCGGGCCGTTAAGGGAGCAGAATGCTTCGAAATGTTCCAGCGCGTTCATCTCTTCAAACACGGTTGCGTAGCTGGCAAGCGCCGTTGGGGCGTTGAAGCAGCCTGCACAGCCGCAGCTCGCCTCTTTACGATGGCGGGCGTGAGGCGCGGAATCGGTACCGAGGAACGCGCGGGAGAATCCGCTGGCGACCAGCTCGCGCAGCGCCTGCTGGTGGATGTTGCGCTTAAGAATAGGCAGGCAGTAGAGGTGAGGGCGCACCCCACCCACCAGCATGTGGTTACGGTTAAACATCAGGTGCTGTGGCGTAATGGTGGCGGCGATAAGATCGTTGCCGTCACGCACGTACTCTGCCGCGTCTTTGGTGGTGATATGCTCGAAGACCACCTTCAGCGCCGGCAGGCGCTGGCGCAAAGGCTCCATCACGGTCTCGATAAAACGGGCTTCGCGGTCGAAGATATCAATCTCGGCATGCGTTACTTCGCCGTGAACCAGCAGCGGCATACCCAGTTTCTGCATGCGTTCCAGCACCGGCATAATGGCATCAATGCTGGTGACGCCGTGGCTGGAGTTGGTGGTGGCATTCGCCGGGTAGAGTTTCGCTGCCGTAAAGACGCCTTCGTTAAACCCGCGCTCCACTTCGTTCGGATCCAGTGAATCGGTCAGATAGCAGGTCATCAACGGGGTAAAATCGTGTCCCGCAGGAACGGCGTCGAGAATGCGCTGGCGATAGGCTATCGCGGCATCGACGGTGGTGACTGGTGGCACCAGGTTAGGCATGACAATCGCGCGGCCATAAATTTCGCTGGTATAAGGCACGACGGTTTTCAGCATATCGCCATCACGCAGATGGATATGCCAGTCGTCAGGGCGGCGGATTTTAAGAACCTGGGGTTGTGCAGTCATGGAAGCTCCGGCTTGTCAGGAATCAGTCATAAGGATGGCTGTTTTTGCCGGACACAAATCATAAGCGGAAACGTTTTCGTTTGCACACTTTTCCGTGAAAAAAAAGGGCGCCGCAGCGCCCTTCAGGTTAATCGGTGAAAGGAATGATAATTTCGCCCGGTTTCACCTCTATGCCTTTTGCGTATTTTTTCGCCAGAGCTTCACCCTTGCTTTTGTCTTCGCTTAAGACGTACGCGGGCTGCTGGTTAAAGTAATTCCGCAGCGACTGATTCAGATAGGGCATCAGGGTTTGCAGAACTGGCGCCATCTTGTCCGGAGACACCTTCGCGTCGACCACTTCCATCTCCTGCAGGAAAATCGCCCCTTTCTCTTTGTTGAAAACAGGCAGTGCCTTCAGCTTGAGCTTGATGTTGGCTTTCTGATTGCCAAAGAGGGAGGACATATCGAGGTCCGCATCACCGGCCAGGGTGACTTTGTTTGGCTCTTCACGTCCGATTTGACTGGTGAGGTTTGTGAGCACGATATGCGCATCGGCAAGACCCGGTACGCCAATGTCTTTCGAGAAATTGTTATGTTTTTCCAGCGCCTGATTAATTTCCTGTTCACTGACGGTGTATTGCGTGAGCTGGTTACAGCCAACCAGCAGGCCGCTGACAATCAATGCCGCGGCTAAGACAATTTTCTTCATAGTGTTCCTCAACGAAAAATCGGCGCTTCTGTCCTGTTACGCCAGTATGTCAGCGTGAATGGGCAGAAACCAGCAGAAAAAACTGAGAAGTGGGGCGGGAAGGGCTCCCGCCCGAGGGAAAGGCTACGCGCCAGGCTCGAGCATGCCGCTCGCGCTGCGTTTCTGGCTGAACTGCCACCACAGGGCGAGTAGCGTCATAAAGCCCACCACGCCCAGCATCATCCACGGAAGTTCAGGTTGATTTAACGCTTTGCCAGCATCAAACAACCAGCCGCCGCCGGCGTAACCTAATGCCCCGCCAAGCGCCAGCCCCAGTCGGCTGAACCCCATATAGCTGCCGCGTGCACGCGCATCCGCAAGCGAGGCGCTCAGCGTTTCGCGGGCAGGCTCGGCGATGATCGAGCCAATATAGAACGTGCAAATCAGCGTAAACAGCTGCTGGAGCGTGTTCACCAGGCCGATCGGCATCATGCTCAGCGTCATCAGGAACAGTCCGGCCATCAGGCGATGCTCCAGGCGAAAACGCCGCTCGCTCCAGCGGGCAATCGGATAGAGGAGCGTTAACGACAGGCAGGCTTCGATGGCGTACATCCATTTCACCGCCGCAGGGGTACCTGCAATGTCGTTAACCATGATCGGCAGCATCAGCATGACCTGCACGGCCAGCATGTAATATCCCGTCAGGGTCAACACATAGGTGACAAAACGTCTGTCGCGCAGGACGCGGCCCAGCCCTTCCCGAACCGGCGCTTTCACCGTTGACAGTTTCCACGCCGGCAGGAACAGGCCATTAAACAGCGCGCACAGCATAAAGAGCACCGCCCCAGCCGCGCAGACCAGACGGAAGTCATACTGCAGCAGCCAGCTTCCCAGCAGGGCGCCGATAACCGCCCCGGCACTGTCCTGCATCATCAGAATGGAGAAGAAACGGCCGCGGTGCTGCGGGCGAATCAGCTTTACCACCAGCGCGGTGCGGGGCGGATCGAACAGCGTGCCCCCGATACCGGAGAGGAAACAGGAGAACCAGAGCAGCCAGGGCTCCTGGGCGACCGCCATCGTGGCAAACCCTGCCGCGCGCAGCAGCATACCGGTGACGATCATCGGTTTCGCGCCAAAGCGGTCGGCGATAGCCCCGCCAAAGACGCCCAGGCCCTGCTGGACAAACTGGCGTAGCCCCAGGGCAATGCCGACCATTAATGCCGCCCAGCCCATCTGATCGACAAAGCGGATCGAAATAAGCGGAAAAACGACAAAAAAGCCGAGCACGACCAGCATGTTATCGACGAGCAGGAAATATTTACCCAGGCTCCTGGCCTGTGATACGCGGGACATTTTCCCTCCAGGGAAAATAAGATGGTGAGCACGCTAACATTCTGCGGTGTCGCCGCGTTTTTTCCCACCCCTGCACGTGACAATATTTTTTTATCAAAAGGGTGCTTTGATAGAGAGTTCTCATCGAAAAATGTGAAAAGAGGTGAAAATGGTATGTCACTGTTTTCACAGACGGCGCAGGCGCAGGTATAGTAAAGCTAATGGGCAAGCTGAAGTGACGGGAAGGAGTGGTATCGATGTTTGGCTATCGCAGTAATGTGCCAAAAGTGCGTCTGACAACGGACAGGCTGGTCGTTCGTCTGGTGCATGAGCGTGATGCCTGGCGTCTGGCGGATTATTACGCCGAGAATCGCCAGTTTTTAAAACCCTGGGAACCCGTTCGGGATGAGAGCCATTGTTACCCTTCCGGCTGGCAGGCGCGCCTCAGCATGATTACGGAATTTCACAAGCAGGGCAGCGCGTTTTATTTCGCGCTGCTGGATCCTGAAGAGAAAGAGATTATCGGGATCGCCAATTTTTCAAACGTGGTGCGGGGATCGTTTCACGCCTGCTACCTGGGCTACTCCATCGGCCAGAAGTGGCAGGGGCAGGGGCTGATGTACGAGGCGCTGACGGTAGCGATCCGCTATATGCAACGCACCCAGCACATTCATCGCATTATGGCGAACTATATGCCGCATAACCAGCGCAGCGGAAATCTGCTGGCGCGTTTAGGGTTCGAGAAAGAGGGTTACGCCAAAGACTATCTGCTGATAGACGGAGAGTGGCGCGACCACGTTCTGACGGCATTAACCACCCGGGACTGGACTGCAGGTCGTTAAGGAGAAAAGATGAAGTATCAGCTAAACGGTACAGAAGCGCGCGTGATTGGGTGCTTACTCGAAAAACAGGTCACCACGCCGGAGCAGTATCCGCTGTCCGTCAACGCCGTGACCATGGCCTGCAACCAGAAAACCAACCGCGAGCCGGTGATGAACCTCAGCGAGCATGAGGTTCAGGACGTGCTGGATGCGCTGGTCAAACGCCACTATCTGCGCACCGTCAGCGGCTTCGGCAACCGCGTGACCAAATACGAACAGCGCTTCTGTAACTCCGAATTCGGTGACCTGAAGCTGAGCAGTGCGGAAGTGGCGGTCATCACCACGCTGCTGCTGCGCGGAGCGCAGACGCCGGGAGAACTGCGCACGCGCGCTTCCCGCATGCATGAGTTCAGCGATATGCAGGAGGTCGAGCAGACCCTCGAAGGGCTGGCCGCGCGTGAAGACGGTCCTTACGTGGTGCGTCTGGCGCGCGAGCCGGGCAAGCGTGAAAGCCGCTATATGCACCTGTTCAGCGGTGACGTTGATAGTTCAGTTAAATCCAGCGCAACCGACATAACGGCCGTAGATGATGATTTGGTTGCCCGCGTAGCGGCGCTGGAAGACGAGGTCGCCGGGCTGAAACAGCGTCTGGATGCCCTGCTGGCACATTTGGGAGACTGACGGTGAAAAAATTACGCATTGGCGTAGTAGGGCTGGGCGGTATTGCACAAAAAGCCTGGCTGCCGGTTCTGGGGGCAGCGACGGACTGGACGCTGCAAGGGGCATGGTCACCCACGCGCGAGAAGGCCGAGCGGATCTGCGAAACCTGGCGTATGCCGTATGCGGCGTCGCTTCAGGATCTGGCCCGCGAGTGCGATGCGGTCTTTGTGCATACCTCAACGTCTACCCACTATCAGGTCGTGAGCGAGCTGCTCAATGCGGGCGTTCACGTTTGCGTGGATAAACCGCTGGCGGAAAATGTTCCGGACGCGGAACGCCTGATTGAACTGGCGGCGCGTAAAAAACTGACGCTGATGGTCGGCTTCAACCGCCGCTTCGCGCCCCTTTACCAGCAGCTTAAGGCACAGTCGGGCACGTTTGCCTCGCTGCGGATGGATAAGCACCGCACGGACAGCATCGGGCCGAACGATTTGCGCTTCACGCTGCTGGATGATTATCTCCACGTTGTGGATACGGCGCTGTGGCTCGCCGGCAGCAACGCGCAGCTGCAAAGTGGCACGCTGCTCACGAACGAGCAGGGTGAAATGGTCTACGCCGAACACCATTTCGCGATTGACCATCTGCAGGTAACTACCAGCATGCATCGTCGTGCCGGCAGCCAGCGAGAATGCGTCCAGGCCGTCACCGACGGGGCGTTGTACGACATTACCGACATGCGTGAATGGCGGGAAGAGAAGGGCAGAGGCGTGATGACGCTCCCCGCGCCTGGCTGGCAGAGCACGCTTGAACAGCGCGGTTTTGCCGGTTGCGCCCGCCACTTCATCACCTGCGTGCAAAATCAGACGGTTCCTGAAACGTCCGGCGAGCAGGCCATCATGGCGCAGCGCATTGTGGAAAGGCTCTGGCGCGAGGCCATGAGTGAATAACTCGCTGTAACATCTGCGGATAGTAATTCGTTGAAATCCGGGTAGACTAAGCGCCGCTTGTAGGCTTTGCCGGGTGGCGCTTACGCTTGCCCGTCCTGGAAATCCGTATGGTTCTGGAAATTCACGTTAATGAACTTATTAAAATCGCTGGCGGCCGTCAGCTCGATGACCATGTTTTCCCGCGTGCTGGGTTTTGCGCGCGACGCCATTGTGGCAAGGGTATTTGGTGCAGGGATGGCCACGGACGCCTTTTTCGTCGCGTTCAAATTACCGAACCTGCTGCGTCGTATTTTTGCGGAAGGGGCGTTTTCCCAGGCATTCGTCCCGATCCTGGCAGAATATAAAAGCAAGCAGGGCGAGGACGCCACGCGCGTCTTTGTGTCTTATGTCTCCGGCCTGCTGACGCTGGCGCTGGCGGTGGTGACCGTCCTCGGGATGCTGGCCGCGCCCTGGGTGATTATGGTGACCGCGCCCGGCTTTGCCGATACGGCCGACAAGTTTGCCCTGACCTCGCAGCTGTTGCGCATTACTTTCCCCTATATTCTGCTGATCTCGCTGGCCTCGCTGGTGGGGGCGATCCTCAATACATGGAACCGCTTCTCTGTACCGGCGTTTGCGCCGACGTTTCTTAACGTCAGCATGATCGGCTTTGCCCTGTTCGCCGCCCCGCACTTCAACCCGCCGGTGCTGGCGCTGGCCTGGGCGGTCACCGTCGGCGGCGTGCTGCAGCTGGCGTATCAGCTGCCGCACCTGAAAAAAATCGGCATGCTGGTGCTGCCGCGCATCAACCTCAAAGATGCCGGGGCGATGCGCGTCATCAAGCAGATGGGGCCCGCCATTCTCGGCGTCTCTGTCAGCCAGATCTCGCTGATTATCAACACCATCTTTGCCTCGTTCCTGGTGTCCGGCTCGGTTTCCTGGATGTACTACGCCGACCGCCTGATGGAGTTTCCGTCCGGGGTGCTGGGCGTGGCGCTGGGGACCATCCTGCTGCCGTCGCTGTCGAAAAGTTTTGCCAGCGGCAATCATGATGAGTATTGCCGCCTGATGGACTGGGGCCTGCGTCTCTGCTTCCTGCTGGCCCTGCCAAGCGCGGTGGCGCTGGGTATTCTGGCCAAACCGCTGACGGTGTCGCTCTTCCAGTACGGGAAATTCACTGCCTTCGATGCCGCCATGACCCAGCGCGCGCTGATTGCCTACTCGGTGGGGCTGATGGGGCTGATCGTGGTGAAAGTGCTGGCGCCGGGCTTTTACTCGCGTCAGGACATTAAAACGCCGGTAAAAATTGCCATCGTGACGCTGATTATGACGCAGCTGATGAACCTGGCGTTTATTGGTCCGCTGAAACATGCCGGCCTGTCATTATCGATTGGTCTCGCGGCCTGTCTGAATGCCGGGCTGCTGTACTGGCAGCTGCGCAAGCAGGATATTTTCACGCCGCAGCCGGGTTGGGGCAGTTTCCTGGTGCGTCTGATCGTTGCGGTACTGGTGATGTCTGCCGCGCTGCTTGGCATGATGCACGTGATGCCGGAGTGGTCCCTGGGCACGATGCCTTATCGTCTGATGCGCCTGATGGCCGTGGTGTGCGTTGGGGTGGTGGCGTATTTTGCCACGCTCGCGGTGCTGGGTTTCAAAGTCAAAGAGTTTGCCCGCCGGACGGCATAAACGCCAAAAGGGGAGTTCACCTCATGGTGCTCCCCACTGCATGATGAGTCGCTTATGCGTCAAATCGAAATCTTTTTCACACCTGCAATACGCGCCGTCGCCGTCTGACCATCCGCACCGTACAGACCGGTTTCTTTATGCGGTTTCAACACCTCAAGCGCCTGCTGATTACGCTCAATCTGCCCTTCCAGTAGCCAGCCGTTATGCTGGTTAAGATCGCGCAGGTGCTGGGTTTTTTCAGTAATGGTCTGCCAGCGCTCAATAATATCGTCATTGGCGCTGCGCTTAGGATCTTGCTCAGCGCGTCGCTGCTGCTCCAGATAATCCAGCGTTGCCAGAAGCGAACTTTTGTCTTCAGTAATACGCTGCAGCGCGCTGCCGTTGATGTGACCGGAAGAGAGATGCTGCTGTTCAGCGTCCATTACCGTTTTCAGGTCGTTCAGGACAACCGTCATTTGATCCAGTATTTCTGACAGTCGACTCATACGGTTAGTTACTCTGTAAGAAACTCTGTGCTTCCTGAATCAGGGCATCAGCGATCTTGCTGGTATCCATTTTCAGCTCACCGTTACGAATAGCCGTTTTCAGCGCTTCAACACGTTCCATATTGATATCGTTGCTGCCCGGCTGCATCAGTTTTGCCTGCGCGTCGCTCAGGGTCACGCTGGTGCTGTTGGACGTTGACGGTTTTTCCAGACGCGTTTTCTGCGCCGTTGCGTCATTCGTTTCGCGAGGTTGTACAGCGCTTACCGGCTTCAGGGCTGATGTACGATCAATGCTCATAGTGTTGTCCTCATCGAGGGTTCGCGGCGTTTGCGCCTGACATCATCATTAGTGGAATATTTATCGGCACGCGCCGCGAAATCTTTAAAAAGATTATAGGTTAATCAGAATTTTCCCATCAGCATCGACGGTTCCGCTCACCACCTGGCCTGAGGACATTCTGACGCGGGCGTTTTGCGCCACCGCGGCATTGTTCAACGCTTTCCCTTCACTGTTGATGCTAAAGCCATCTCCGTTGGCCACCACCATCACCTGTTGGCCTGCTTTTACCCGCCATGCCTGACGCAGCATGGAGATCTGTATCGGCTGGCCTGGCGCGACGTCGCGCAGGCTGACGGCGTCCTGTGCCTGGTTAATATCCAGCATGGTGCGTGGCGGCAGCTGATCCAGACGGCCGCGCTTCAAGGTCACGCTGTTTGTCTGCAGTACGCTGCCGCGCGCAATGGGCACGGCGGCGACAACATAATTGCCCGTCGCCTGAACGGCAACCTGTAAATAGCGTTTTTCGTTGGCGCAGCGTGCCAGCACGTTCACATTCCCCCAGAGCTTTGTGAACCCTACCACGCTGAAGGACGGCTGGTCGCACGTCGGGTACAGATTCGGTGGCGTGCGCACGGTAACGGTCACGTCATCGCTAAAGCCTGCCAGTTTTTCAGCAAAAAAAGCCGTTAGCCTATCCTGTATCCCTTCAGCCTGCGCCAGAGGGCTTAACAGCAAGAGAGTCGCCACCAGACCACGTTTTAACGTTTGCATCGCAAGTTCCACCGTTTCCAGAGTTGAACGAATTCTACCTGCAGTGGTTTTGCATCAACGGAATAAATAGCGACGCATTTTGCGCTTATTCCGTCGATAGGGGAGACCGGGTGAGATTTAAGCTGTGAACTGAAATTTTGCCATCAGCGGAGGAGACATGCTCGATAAACTCGACGCCGCGTTACGTTTTCAGCAGGAAGCGCTCAACTTACGCGCCCAGCGGCAGGAGATTTTAGCCGCCAATATCGCTAACGCCGATACCCCGGGGTATCAGGCGCGCGATATTGATTTTTCCAGTGAACTCAAAAAGGTGATGGAGCGTGGACGTGCCGAAGGAACGGGTGTTGCACTTGCCATGACATCCTCTCGCCATATTCCTGCTCAGGCGATGACCGCGCCAGCGACCGATTTACTTTATCGCATTCCCGATCAGCCCTCACTCGACGGTAACACCGTGGATATGGACCGGGAGCGTACCCAGTTTGCCGACAACAGCCTGAAATACCAGACGGGCCTGACCGTACTTGGCGGACAAATCAAAGGCATGATGAACGTCCTGCAGGGGGGGAACTGATAGATGGCCTTGCTGAATATTTTTGATATCGCCGGTTCGGCGTTAACCGCACAGTCCAAGCGCCTGAACGTGGCCGCCAGTAACCTGGCGAACGCCGACAGCGTCACCGGACCCGACGGCCAGCCCTATCGCGCCAAACAGGTTGTCTTTCAGGTCGATGCTGCGCCAGGCGCGGCGACGGGCGGCGTGAAGGTCTCGGATGTAGTGGAGAGCCAGGCCCCGGACAGACTGGTATATGAGCCGGGTAACCCACTGGCGGATGCCAGCGGATACGTGAAGATGCCAAACGTGGATGTGGTGGGTGAGATGGTGAACTCCATGTCGGCTTCCCGTAGCTACCAGGCCAACGTCGAAGTGCTTAATACCGTGAAGAGCATGATGCTCAAAACACTCACTCTCGGCCAGTAAAGGAGACATGCATGTCCATCGCCGTAAATGTGAATGATCCGACGAACTCGGGTGTTAACAACACAAAGAGTACGACGGGTTCTAACTCCCTGACGGGGAGTAACGCCGCCGATCTTCAGGGCAGCTTTCTGACGCTGCTGGTGGCGCAGCTTAAGAACCAGGATCCCACTAACCCGATGCAGAACAACGAACTGACCACGCAGCTTGCGCAGATCAGCACCGTTAGCGGCATTGAGAAACTCAACACCACCCTTGGTTCCGTCTCTGGACAGATTAATAGCGCCCAGTCTCTGCAGGCGGCAAGCCTGATTGGCCACGGGGTGATGATCCCGGGAACCACGATTCTTGCGGGCACCAGCACCACCGACGGTACATCGACCACCACCACTACGCCGTTCGGCGTTGAATTGCAGCAGGCGGCTGACAAAGTGACGGCGACGATCACCGACTCAACCGGCGCCGTGGTTCGCACCATCGACATCGGCGAGCTGAAGGCGGGCGTTCACACCTTTACATGGGACGGCAGCCTGACCGACGGCACGAAAGCACCAAACGGTGCTTACAAAGTCGCGATCAGCGCCAGCAACGGGACGACCCAGCTGGTGGCGCAGCCGCTGCAGTTCGCGCTGGTCCAGGGCGTGATTAAAGGAAGCGACGGCAACAAACTGGATTTGGGAACCTCTGGTTCCACCACACTCGACGAAGTTCGGCAGATTATCTAAGCCTTAACACTTATCAGGAGTAAGTCATGGCCTTTTCTCAAGCGGTCAGCGGCCTGAATGCTGCGGCCACCAACCTGGACGTCATTGGCAACAACATCGCCAACTCCGCGACCTATGGTTTTAAATCCGGTTCTGCTTCCTTTGCAGACATGTTTGCCGGCTCCAAAGTCGGCCTGGGCGTGAAAGTTGCGGGCATCACGCAGGACTTTAGCGACGGCACCACCACCAACACCGGTCGTGGCCTGGACGTTGCCATCAGCCAGAACGGTTTCTTCCGTATGGTCGACCCCAACGGCTCTGTGTTCTACAGCCGTAACGGCCAGTTCAAGCTGGATGAAAACCGTAACCTGGTGAACATGCAGGGGATGCAGTTAACCGGTTATCCGGTTGCCGGGACGCCATCAACGGTTCAGACCGGTGCGAACCCGCAGGTCATTAATATCCCAACCACGCTGATGGCCGCGAAGTCCACCACCACGGCTTCCCAGCAGATTAACCTGAATTCCACCGATACCGCGCCGACCACCGCCTTTGATCCGGCTAATCCGGACACGTACAACAAAAAAGGTACGGTGACCGTCTTTGATAGCCAGGGTAATGCGCACAACATGAACCTGTTTTATGTCAAAGATGCGACCCCAGCTAACTCCTGGAAAGTGTATGCCCAGGACGGTAGCGTCGCAGGCAGCACGGCGGCACTCGCCACCACGCTGACCTTCGATAATAACGGTACGCTGACCGGTGGTGGAAATATCAACATCACTACCGCGACCATCCCAGGTGCGACGCCAGCGACCTTCGCCATGAGTTTTGCTAACTCCATGCAGCAGAACACCGGTGCGAACAATATCGTCGCGACCAGCCAGAATGGTTTTAAACCAGGCGACCTGGTGAGCTACCAAATCAATGACGACGGCACTGTGGTCGGTAACTATTCCAATGAGCAGACCCAGGTTCTGGGCCAGATCGTGCTGGCAAACTTCGCCAACAACGAAGGTCTGAAATCGGAAGGCGACAACGTCTGGTCTGCCACCCAGTCCTCCGGCGTGGCGCTGCTGGGTACTGCCGGAAGCGGTAACTTCGGCACGCTGACCAACGGTGCGCTGGAAGCCTCTAACGTCGATCTGAGTAAAGAGCTGGTGAACATGATCGTCGCGCAGCGTAACTATCAGTCGAACGCGCAGACCATCAAAACCCAGGATCAGATCCTCAACACGCTGGTTAACCTGCGTTAAGCGGCTAACAGGAAAGCGCAATGGATCACGCAATATATACCGCGATGGGCGCGGCAAGTCAGACGCTCAATCAGCAGGCCGTTACCGCCAGCAACCTGGCAAACGCCTCAACGCCGGGCTTTCGCGCGCAGCTTAATGCGCTGCGCGCGGTGCCGGTAGAAGGGCTTTCCCTGCCGACCCGTACGCTGGTGACGGCATCAACCCCTGGTGCCGATATGACGCCAGGGCAGATGGATTACACCTCACGCCCGCTGGACGTGGCTCTGCAGCAGGACGGCTGGCTGGCGGTGCAAACGGCGGACGGTAGCGAAGGCTATACCCGTAACGGGAACATCCAGGTGAGCGCGACGGGCCAGCTGACGATTCAGGGGCATCCGGTGATGGGGGAAGCGGGTCCGCTGACCGTACCGGAAGGCTCTGAGCTGACTATCGCTGCGGACGGCACCATTTCGGCGCTCAACCCGGGCGACCCGGCCAATACCGTTGCGCCCGTCGGTCGTCTGAAGCTGGTCAAGGCGGAAGGCAAAGAGGTGCAGCGTGGCGACGACGGCATGTTCCGTCTGACCCAGGCGGCGCAGGCGACGCGGGGTGCCACCTTACAGGCCGATCCGAGCATCCGCGTGATGTCTGGTGTTCTGGAAGGCAGTAACGTCAAGCCGGTCGAAGCCATGACCGACATGATCGCCAGCGCCCGTCGTTTTGAAATGCAGATGAAGATCATCAGCAGCGTCGATGAAAACGCGGGCAAGGCTAACCAACTTCTGGCTATGAGTTAACAGGATTCCTTATGATCAGTTCTTTATGGATCGCGAAAACTGGCCTGGACGCCCAGCAAACCAATATGGACGTGATTGCCAACAACCTGGCAAACGTGAGCACCAATGGTTTCAAGCGTCAACGCGCCGTTTTCGAAGATTTGCTTTATCAAACCATCCGCCAGCCGGGCGCGCAGTCTTCTGAACAGACGACGCTGCCATCGGGCCTGCAGATCGGTACCGGTGTTCGTCCGGTGGCGACCGAGCGTCTGCACAGCCAGGGCAACCTGTCTCAGACCAACAACAGCAAAGACGTGGCGATCAAAGGCCAGGGCTTCTTCCAGGTGCAGCTGCCTGACGGGACTTCTGCCTACACCCGCGACGGCTCGTTCCAGGTCGATCAGAACGGCCAGCTGGTGACGGCGGGCGGTTTCCAGGTTCAGCCTGCGATTACCATCCCGGCGAACGCCCTGAGCATTACCATCGGACGTGACGGTGTGGTCAGCGTAACCCAGCAGGGGCAGGCCGCGCCGGTTCAGGTTGGGCAGCTCAACCTGACCACCTTCATGAACGATACCGGTCTGGAAAGCATTGGTGAGAACCTCTACACCGAGACGCAATCCTCCGGTACGCCAAATGAGAGCACCCCGGGCCTGAACGGCGCGGGCCTGCTGTATCAGGGCTATGTTGAAACCTCCAACGTGAACGTGGCGGAAGAGCTGGTGAATATGATCCAGGTTCAGCGCGCGTATGAAATTAACAGTAAAGCAGTGTCGACGACCGACCAGATGCTGCAGAAACTGACGCAACTCTAAGGTGTAGCCCGGTGCGGTAAACGCCGCGCCGGCTCCCTGTTTTCGAAGATGAAGGCAATGCAAAAAAACGCGGCGTTTCGTTATCCGATACTGACTGTTCTGGCCGTCACCCTCAGCGGGTGTGCCTGGATCCCGTCTAAACCTTTGGTCCAGGGTGCGACGACTGCCCAACCCGTTCCTGGCCCTGCGCCAGTAGTCAACGGCTCCATTTTCCAGACCGCGCAGCCGATTAATTACGGCTATCAGCCGCTGTTTGAAGATCGCCGCCCGCGTAACGTCGGCGATACATTGACCATTGTGCTGCAGGAAAACGTCAGCGCGAGCAAGAGCTCGTCGGCGAACGCCAGCCGTGATGGCAAAACGAATTTTGGCTTCGATACCGTCCCGCGCTACCTGCAGGGACTGTTCGGCAACGCGCGTGCTGATGTCGATGCCTCTGGCGGCAACACCTTTAACGGTAAAGGTGGCGCGAACGCCAGCAACACCTTCAGCGGCACGCTGACGGTCACGGTTGACCAGGTACTGGTTAACGGCAACTTACACGTGGTGGGTGAAAAACAGATCGCCATCAACCAGGGCACTGAATTCATTCGCTTCTCGGGCGTGGTTAACCCTCGCACCATCAGCGGCACCAACACCGTTCCGTCCACCCAGGTGGCGGATGCGCGCATTGAGTACGTCGGTAACGGCTACATTAATGAAGCGCAAAATATGGGTTGGCTGCAGCGCTTCTTCCTTAACTTATCGCCGATGTAAGCGAGGTGACCCATGTTTAAATCGATCTTCGCCGTGGCGCTCGCGCTGGTGGCAACGTTTGCCCATGCTGACCGTATTCGCGATCTCACCAGCGTTCAGGGCGTGCGTGAAAACTCGCTGATTGGCTATGGCCTGGTGGTGGGGCTGGACGGTACCGGTGACCAGACGACCCAGACCCCCTTTACCACCCAAAGTCTGAACAACATGCTTTCCCAGCTCGGCATTACCGTGCCGGCGGGAACTAACATGCAGCTGAAAAACGTGGCGGCAGTAATGGTCACCGCGTCCTACCCGGCGTTTGCGCGTCAGGGACAGACCATTGACGTGGTAGTCTCCTCAATGGGTAACGCCAAAAGCCTGCGCGGCGGTACGCTGCTGATGACTCCGCTGAAAGGCGTCGACAGCCAGGTTTATGCGCTGGCGCAGGGGAACATTCTGGTCGGCGGTGCGGGTGCATCCGCAGGCGGAAGCAGCGTGCAGGTGAACCAGCTCAACGGCGGACGGATTACCAACGGGGCGATCATTGAGCGTGAACTGCCGACCCAGTTTGGCGCGGGCAACACCATTAACCTGCAGCTCAATAATGAAGACTTCACGATGGCGCAGCAGATTGCCGATACCATCAACCGCAGCCGCGGCTACGGTAATGCCACGGCACTCGATGCGCGTACCGTGCAGATCCGTACCTCCACCGGCAGCAGCAACCAGGTGCGCATGCTGGCCGATATCCAGAATATGGAAGTGAACGTTCCGGTCCAGGATGCGAAGGTGATCATCAACTCCCGTACCGGCTCGGTGGTGATGAACCGGGAAGTGTCGCTCGACAGCTGTGCCGTGGCGCAGGGGAACCTGTCGGTGACGGTGAACCGCTCCGCTAACGTCAGCCAGCCGGACACGCCGTTTGGCGGTGGTCAGACGGTGGTAACCCCGCAAACGCAGATTGATTTACGTCAGAGCGGTGGGTCTTTACAGAGCGTGCGATCAAGCGCCAACCTGAACAGCGTGGTGCGCGCCCTGAACGCCCTGGGCGCAACGCCGATGGATCTGATGTCCATTCTGCAATCGATGCAAAGCGCGGGCTGCCTGCGCGCCAAACTGGAAATCATCTAATGCTGACCGATAGCAAACTGTTGACCAGTGCAGCCTGGGACGCCCAGTCGCTCAACGAACTGAAAACCAAAGCAGGCAAAGACCCGGCGGCGAATATCCGCCCGGTCGCCCGCCAGGTGGAAGGAATGTTTGTACAGATGATGCTGAAGAGCATGCGCGAAACCCTGCCGAAAGACGGGATGTTCAGCAGCGATTCAACGCGTCTCTACACCAGCATGTATGACCAGCAGATTGCGCAGCAGATGACCGCCGGGAAAGGCCTCGGTCTGGCTGACATGATTGTCAAGCAGACCGAAGCCGCGCAGGGCATTCAGCCTCAGGATCAGCCGCAGCAGGTACCGATGAAGTTCGACCTGGAAACGGTGACCAGCTATCAGAACCAGGCTCTGACGCAAATGGTGCGTAAAGCCATGCCGAAAGCCACGGGCAGCGGCGATGAGCCGCTCTCCGGTGACAGCAAAGACTTCCTGGCGCAGCTTTCTCTGCCTGCGCGCCTTGCCAGCGAACAGAGCGGCGTGCCGCATCACCTGATTCTGGCGCAGGCCGCGCTGGAGTCGGGCTGGGGTCAGCGCCAGATCCGCAAGGAAAACGGCGAACCGAGCTTCAACATCTTCGGCGTGAAAGCCACCTCCAGCTGGAAGGGGCCAACCACGGAGATCACAACCACCGAATACGAGAACGGTGCGGCGGTGAAGGTCAAAGCCAAATTCCGCGTCTACAGCTCGTATCTGGAAGCCTTGTCCGATTATGTTGGCCTGCTGAGACGAAATCCGCGCTATACCGCCGTGACGCAGGCGGCGACGGCGGAGCAGGGCGCTCAGGCGCTGCAAAACGCGGGCTACGCGACCGACCCGAACTATGCGCGTAAGCTCACCAGCATGATCCAGCAGCTGAAATCCATGGGCGAGAAGGTCAGCAAAGCCTATAGCACAGATATTGAAAATCTGTTCTGAAAGTTCTCAAGTCCCGGTGGAGGTTGCCGATAACCTTCATCAGGACTCGTGTCTGAACGTATAAAAGGAACCCCCATGTCCAGTTTGATTAACAGCGCCATGAGTGGCCTCAGTGCCGCGCAGTCGGCACTCAATACCGTCAGTAATAATATTTCAAGCTATAACGTGGCAGGCTATACCCGCCAGACCACGGTGCTGGGCGCATCTAACAGCACGCTGACCGGCGGTGGCTGGGTGGGTAACGGGGTGTATGTCTCCGGTGTCCAGCGTGAGTATGACGCCTTCATCACCAATCAGCTGCGCGCCGCGCAGACGCAGAGCAGCGGCCTGACGACGCGCTATCAGCAGATGTCAAAAATCGACGATGTGCTCTCCGATACCACCAACTCGCTCTCCACCACGCTGCAGGACTTTTTCAAAAGCCTGCAAACGCTGGTGAGCAACGCGGAAGATCCGGCGGCGCGTCAGACGGTGCTGGGTAAAGCGGGCGGTCTGGTCAATCAGTTCAAAACCAACGATCAGTATCTTCGTGACCAGGATACGCAGGTGAACACCGCGATTAGCACCAGCGTTTCTCAGATCAACAACTATGCCAAACAGATTGCCAACCTGAACGATCAGATTTCCCGTCTGACCGGCGTCGGTGCGGGCGCATCGCCTAACGATCTGCTTGACCAGCGCGATCAGCTCGTCACTGAGCTGAACAAAATCGTCGGCGTGGAAGTGTCTGTGCAGGATAGCGGCACGTATAACATCTCTTTCGGCAACGGTTACAGCCTGGTGCAGGGCAGCAAAGCTAACCAGCTGGCGGCCGTGAAGTCCAGCGCCGATCCGTCCCGTACCACCGTGGCCTATGTCGATGACGTGGCCGGGAACGTAGAGATCCCGGAAAAGATGATCACCACCGGTTCTTTGGGTGGTTTACTGACCTTCCGCACGGAAGATCTGGATAAAGCTCGTAACACCCTGAACCAGATGGCGCTGGCCTTTGCCGATTCGATGAACACGCAGCATGAAGCCGGCTTTGACGCTAACGGTGATGCGGGCGGTAAGCTGTTCAACTTTGGTTCTCCGGCGGTGCTGTCCAACAGCAAGAACGGCGGGTCGGCGGTTGTTACGGCCTCTGTGGCGGACAGCAAACAGGTCCAGGCGACAGACTATAAGCTGCAGTTCAACGGCACTGACTGGACGATCACCCGTACATCAGACAAAACCAGCTTTACGATGAGCCCGGATGCCAGCGGCAACCTGTCGTTTGATGGTCTTAACGTCAACGTGAGCGGCACGGCAAATACCAAAGACAGCTTTACCGTGAAGCCGGTTTCCGACGTCATCATGAACATGGATCTGGCGATCAGCGACGAGTCCAAACTGGCGATGGCGTCCGTGCAGACCGGCGGTGAGAGCGACAACCGCAATGGCCAGAAAATGCTCGAATTGCAAAACAGCAAAGTGGTAGGCGGGAACAAAAGCTTCAACGATGCGTATGCCTCGCTGGTAAGTACTGTCGGGAGTTCTACGGCCTCACTGAAAGTAAGCAGCCAGACGAAAGCCGATGTAGAAACGCAGCTGATCAGACAGCAGCAGACCATCTCTGGGGTAAACCTCGACGAAGAGTATGGCAATTTGCAGCGTTATCAGCAGTATTACCTGGCAAACGCCCAGGTTCTCCAGACTGCCAGTACGCTCTTCGATGCAATTATCAACATCCGTTAAGGTTGAGGTGAACAATGCGTATTAGCACCCAGATGATGTATGAGCAGAACATGCGTGGGATCACCGACTCCCAAAGCAGATGGCTGAGTTATGGTGAACAAATGTCCACCGGCAAGCGCGTCAATCGTCCGTCCGATGATCCGATCGCGGCTTCGCAGGCTATTGTTTTGTCACAATCTCAGTCACAAAACAGCCAATTTGCTCTGGCGCGAACCTTTGCCACGCAAAAGGTCTCACTGGAAGATAACGTATTGGCACAGGTGAATAGCGCGATCTCAAGCGTGCGGGAGAAACTGGTCTACGCGTCAAACGGCACACTAAACGATGACGATCGTCTTGCTCTGGCGACCGATATTCAGGGGATCCGCGATCAGCTTATGAACCTGGCCAACACGACGGACGGTAATGGTCGCTTTATCTTTGCGGGATACAAAACCGAGAGCGCACCGTTTGATTCCGTAACCGGCGAGTACAGGGGCGGCGCTGAAGCCATCACCCAGCAGGTTGATACGGCGCGAAATATGGCGATTAGTCATACCGGCCAGCAGATTTTCGAAAGCATTACCAGTAATGCGGAGCAATTGCCGGGTGGTGGTTATGGCGAGACAAACATGTTCAAAATCCTGGATTCTGCCGTCGCTGCGCTGAAGACGCCGATTGAGAACGATCCGGCTGCAGCTGCAGTCCAGAACCAGGTGATTGCAAATGCGCAAATCGGTATTCAGAACACCGAGAACAATATTCTGACAGTCGTTGCGGATGTGGGCACCAAGATGAACGAGCTGGAAAAACTCGATACGCTGGGTAATGACCGCGCGCTGGGCCAGACCAAGCAGATGAGCGACCTGGTTGATGTCGACTGGAACGAAGCGATTTCCTCTTACACCATGCAGCAGGCGGCCTTGCAGGCGTCTTATAAAGCGTTTAGCGATATGCAGGGCATGTCTCTGTTCCAGCTGAACAAATAACATCTTGACCTCTTAGAACATGTCTTGAAACTGGGCATGTTTTGCTGCCCAATCCGTCTGGATTGGGCATTTTTTTTATGCGACTTCTGCCGTTACTGAGGCGACACGCGCGCTTTCTATCAGACGGATGACCAGCGCAATGACGCCACAGACGGTGGCCAGTGCGACCACACCCGTCCAGCCAGCCAGCGAGTAGATATTGCTGCCTAACGCGGACCCCAGCGCCATCCCGATAAAGACGACCGTAAAGAGCAGGGCGTTGAGACGACCACGCGCCTGCGGTTCAAGGCTGTACACCAGGTTCTGATGGGCGACCAGGCTGGACTGCAGGCCCAGGTCGAACCCGACGGCAGAGATGGCGATCAGCATCAGCTGTCCATGAACGCCCAGCGCGGGCATCAGGAACATCAGGGCGAAAGAGACGGTCACAAGAACGGCACCAAGCTGCGTGACTTTTCCTGCCCCCAGTTTGTCCGCCAGACCCCCCGCCAGTGGGGCAGCTAACGCACCCGCGGCACCGGCAATACCAAAACCACCTGCGACGGCACTACCCAGGTGATAGCGTTCCAGCAGCATGACCGCAAGCGTTGACCAGAAGGCGCTAAAGGCAATCGACAGGAAACCCTGAGCCAGCGCCGCGCGGCGCAGCGCCGGGTAGCGACGCCACAGGTGTTCCATCGAGCGCATCAGCGCGGGGTAGCTCAGCGTGGAGTGAATGGCAAAACGGGGAAGTACAAACCACATCATTACCCCGATGAACGCAATGCTCGCCGCTGCCAGCTGGTACATGACGCGCCAGCCAAACGCTTCGCCCACTACGCCGCTTACGGTTCTTGATAATAAGATACCCATCAGCAGCCCGGTCATTACCGTGCCCACGGTTTTCCCCTGTTTGCCTTCCGGCGCAAGAATGGCCGCGGCAGGGACGATATCCTGTGCCATGGTGGCGGCCATGCCGATAAGCAGGCTTGCCAGCAGCAGAGAGTGGATCTGCCCGGTCCGGCTACAGCCGAGAAGAAACAGCGCCAGCGCCGCGCTTTTGATCAAAATTAACGTCCTGCGGTCGTGGCGATCGCCCAGAGGAAGCAGGAACAGGATGCCAAGCGCGTAGCCTGCCTGCGTTAATGTTGGCACCAGGCCCATACCTTCAATACTCAAATGCAGGTCGGCACCCATCAGCGGCAGCAGGGGCTGCGCGTAATAGATTGATGCCACGCTGAAGCCAGCCCCCAGAGCCAGCATAAAGATCACCCAGCGGCTTACAGCATGGGAAGTCGTTGTTGTGTTCATAATTTGTTCCTCATTCATCGTGTGCGGCTATTTTTTATCAGCACGCCTTGCGACGGTAGCGGGCCCGGTGGTAAAACGCTTATACGTTGAACGTATAAGTGAAAATGCGATGAAAAGAGCTGAGCGTATAGACAGGGTTGAGCTAATGCGGACGTTTGTCCGCATTGTTGAGGCGGGTTCGCTCTCTGCGGCGGCGCGGCAGCTGGCAACGACCCAGGCCACGGTAAGCCGACGGCTGCAGTCGCTTGAAACCATGCTGGGCGTGCGCCTGTTGTTGCGTACCACCCACACGACGCGGCTAACGGATGACGGCGAGCGCTGCTATCAGCACGCCCGTCGGGTGATTGACAGCTGGCTGGCGCTGGAGGATGAGGTGGGGCAGACGGAAGATGAGCCTGTAGGCGTGCTGCGGGTGCGGGCGCCGCACGCGTTTGGTCAGGATCAGCTTCTGAAACCCGTAACCGAATTTTTGCAACGCTATCCGCAGCTTTCGATTGAGTGGATGCTCAACGATCGGTCGGCGGATTTCCTCGGCGACAACCTTGACTGTGCTATTCGGGTGGGCGTGGAGGTCGATCCGGCAACCGTATCCGTACTGCTGGCGGAGGTGCCGCGCTCGGTGGTGGCTTCTCCGGCACTGCTGGCCCGCTTCCCGGCGGTGAATACGCCGGAGGATTTGCAGCAGTTTCCCTGGATAGCCATCAGCTCTTTCTACCAGCGCCACGTGGAGCTTTTTCACGATGCCGCGTCCGCCACCGCGCGGATTGCTATTACGCCACGGCTCAGCACCGACAGCCTGTATGTCGCACGCAATACGGCACTTACCGGCCTTGGCGTGGCCGTGGTATCCAGCTGGACGGTACAGGACGATATTCGGGAAGGGCGGCTGGTGCATTTGCTGCCCGAGTGGCAGCCCGCGGCGCTACCGGTACATCTGGTTTATCCCTGGTCCCGTTATTATCCGGCACGCTTGCGGCGATTTCTGGAGTTGATGCGGCAGGTCATGCCGGAGGTGACCGGGATGAGAAAGCCTGTTCAGCAGCCATAAAAAAGCCGACCCAAGGGTCGGCTTTTTACTTCAGTGTCGTTTGTCGTTATTCGACAGACTGTGGACGCGTTGCCGGTGCAGTCGCCTGATGCGTTGCACTGTGACCACCGGCTGCGCCTTTACCTTCGAAGCTGAAGGCCGGGCGAACCCAGTCGCTGTGACGCGGCGCTTCAGGCACGTAATCCGGCGCCGGGGCGCGGGTCATCGGTGCTGTTGCCACGTGGGCAGCGGCTGGCGCAGAAACAACCGGCTCAGGCTTCACTTCTGGCTCTTTCGGCTCTTCAACAACCGGTTCAACCTGAATCTCAACATCCTGAACGACCTCTTCAGCGGTGGTTTCGACGAGGGTTTCAGCGGCTTCTTCTACCGCGGCTACAGGTTCAGCCTCTTCAGCGATTTCCTCAGCCACCACGACATCTTCTTCAGCAATAAGCTGCGGTGCGGCATCAACCGGCGCGGCAATCACTTCCGGATGCGTGGTTTCGACGTCCGCGGCCTGAGGTGCTTCAGTTTCAACAACCTGAGGTTCAACCACGGTTGCCGTTTCAGTCACGACCTCTTCTACCGCTGCTACAGGTGCAATGACCTCTTCCGTTACCGGCTGTTCTTCAACAACCTGCTCCGGGCGAGCAACAGGGTAGCGGATCCAGACTTTGCCGGAAGCCATTTCTGGTGAAGCACAGGCAACGGTCAGCGGCATTGGAGACTGAGTCGGGTACCGCTCGTCACGATAGCGACGACGGCGCTGACCGCTGACGCGCAGATGACGTGGGGAACGACGTGAACGGCGCGGCATACCGGCGTTATCACGGTTTTCACCGTTTTCATCCTGCTCAATGTTGTTATCAACGACCGCTGGCAGGTCAACTTTTGCCAGCTGCGTACCGGTTGCGCTCTCGCGAGTTTCAACCGCAACGTTTGCTGTCTCTTCGGTTGCTTCAGAGGCGAAGCGGACTTTCTGAGCAAGCTGGCGCTGCTTACGGCGCGGCATGACCTGAGTACGTTCTTCCTGCTCGCCGTCCTGCTGTTCAACAGGCTCTTCGCGGTTCAGGTTTTTGACTTCCTGCTGTGCCTGACGTTTCTCGTCGTTACGGCGACGGTTGCGTTCACGGCGCGGCTGCTGGTCGTCACGCTGTTTGCTCTTCTCAGACTCATCGCCCGCCTGCTGGCGAATTTCACGATCTTCAACATTCTGCTGCTGTTTCTCGCGACGGTTGCGACGGTTGTCTTCGCGTTGCTCACGGCCTTCGTTATTGTCAGAGCGGTTGTCACGGTTGTCACGACGCTCGTTGCGCTCATTACGATCGCTACGGTCATTACGGTCGCGGCGGTTGTTCTGACGCTTACGGCGGTCCTGCTGACGTTCAGGCTTGGCCGCTTTTGGCTCTTCTTTCGGCTGCTCTGGCTGAACTTCCTCACCGGCAAACATCTTCTTCAGCGCGCCGAAGAAGCGGCTCAGCAGACCCGGCTGCGCTGGCTGTGCTTTCGCTGCCGTCGCTTCTGGTTTCTGCGCCGCAGGTTTGGCCGCTGGTTTTTCCAGGGCGGCTTCCGGTGGGGCTTCTGGCATGATGAAGGTCGCTAACGCAGGCTGCTCTGGCAGCTTACGCTCTGCTGGCTCGTCATCAGATGGCAGGGCCATCTCTTCTTCGTGCAGCTTCGGCAGCAGGTAGCTGAGCGTTGACGTCTCTTCGCCTTTACGGACACGCAGCACGTGGTAGTGCGGGGTTTCCATCTGATCGTTTGGCACGATGATGCAGCGAACACCACCCTGACGTGCTTCAATGGCACTGACCGCAGCACGTTTTTCGTTCAACAGGTAGGACGCAATTGGCACAGGCACAATCGCGTGAACCTCTTTGGTATTCTCTTTCAGCGCTTCTTCTTCAATCAGACGCAGGATAGAGAGGGACAGCGATTCGTTATCACGCACGGTACCGGTGCCGGAGCAGCGTGGGCAGACGTGATGGCTGGACTCACCCAGCGATGGGCTCAGACGCTGACGGGACATCTCCAGCAGGCCAAAGCGTGAGATATGGCTAATCTGAATACGCGCACGATCCTGACGCACCGCTTCGCGCAGACGGTTTTCTACCGCACGCTGGTGACGAACAGGGGTCATGTCGATGAAGTCGATAACAATCAGACCACCCAGGTCGCGCAGGCGGAGCTGGCGGGCGATTTCATCAGCGGCTTCAAGGTTGGTGTTGAAGGCGGTCTCTTCGATGTCGCCGCCGCGGGTTGCACGCGCGGAGTTGATGTCGATAGCGGTCAGCGCTTCAGTGGTATCGATAACGATAGAACCGCCGGATGGCAGACGCACTTCACGCTGGAAGGCGGACTCAATCTGGGATTCGATCTGATAGTGGCTGAACAGCGGGATTTCACCGGTATACAGCTTAATTTTGCTGGTGAAATCCGGACGGCCCAGCGCGGCGATGTGCTGGCGCGCCAGCTCAAGCACTTTCGGGTTATCGATCAGAATCTCACCGATGTCCTGACGCAGGTAGTCACGGAAGGCACGCACGATCACGTTGCTTTCCTGGTGGATCAGGAACGGAGCAGGGCGGCTTTCCGCTGCTTTCTGGATGGCTTCCCAGTGCTTCAGACGGAAGCTGAGGTCCCACTGCAGCGCTTCGGCGGATTTCCCGACGCCTGCGGTACGCACGATAAGCCCCATGCCGTCAGGCAGTTCAAGGCTTGCCAGCGCTTCTTTCAGCTCGGTACGGTCATCACCTTCGATACGGCGAGAGATACCACCCGCACGCGGGTTGTTTGGCATCAGCACCAGATAGCTCCCCGCCAGGCTGATAAAGGTTGTCAGTGCGGCACCTTTGTTGCCACGCTCTTCTTTATCAATCTGAACGATAACTTCCTGACCTTCACGCAGAACATCTTTGATGTTTGGGCGGCCATGGGCGTTGTAGTTTGCAGGGAAATATTCGCGGGCGATTTCTTTCAGAGGGAGGAAACCATGACGCTCAGCACCGTAATCGACAAATGCAGCTTCAAGGCTTGGTTCAATGCGGGTGATTTTGCCTTTGTAAATGTTCGCTTTTTTCTGTTCGTGTCCAGGACTTTCGATATCCAGATCGTACAGGCGCTGCCCATCCACAAGGGCGACACGCAACTCTTCTTGCTGAGTTGCGTTGATTAACATTCTTTTCATCGTAACTTACTCGTTATTCTTACATTGACGACAAAGCTGCGGGCAAGGTGACGCTTTCCGGGGTATGAACCGATGGCCTCGTGTCTGTTCACGTCGCCAACCTCACGGTTGTCGCTCGCTTAAGAGGCGCAGAGTGTCGGTTGCCTGTGTTTCATACGGAAACACAGCGCAATTATCAGGGGAATTGCCTGGGTAGAACTCTCCAGAGAACAATCCTTATACCGGGAAGTACTGCAACCCGCAGCCCGCTAACTGCCTGAAAGATCAATACGTCTTACGCCATTGCTGCGTGGATGATCGGTCAGACAAAATTGGTCATTCCGTCGACATCCTTACAAAACCCGGATTTAACGCGGAAAACGACCTCATTATTCCACTGCTCGCCGGGTTATAGCAAGATGACTTTTACCAATTATCACCCGGTTACTCACAGTTTCTTCACCTCAAGGTGGTGATTGGTTTAATAACCACCAAATCGATTGCGTGAAACGGGGCGCAGGCCGGATAAAAGTAAATATAAGCATAGAAAAATGAGTGGCGCTAATGGCTGACGATATTTAGAATCGCCAACCATGAAAACAGAGACTCCAGCCGTAAAAATGGTTGCCATCGCCGAAGATGAAGCGGGGCAACGTATCGATAACTTTTTGCGCACCCAGTTGAAAGGGGTGCCAAAGAGCATGATTTACCGCATCCTGCGTAAGGGCGAAGTGCGGGTGAACAAAAAACGCGTGAAGCCCGAGTACAAACTCGAGGCGGGGGATGAAGTGCGTATTCCGCCGGTGCGCGTGGCAGAGCGTGAAGAAGAGACCGTTTCACCGAAGCTACAGAAAGTGGCGGCCCTGAGCGATGTCATCCTTTACGAAGATGACCACATTCTGGTGCTGAATAAACCGTCAGGAACGGCAGTCCATGGCGGTAGCGGCCTGAGCTTCGGTGTGATTGAAGGGCTCCGCGCCCTGCGCCCGGAAGCGCGTTTCCTTGAGCTGGTGCACCGTCTTGACCGTGACACCTCTGGCGTGCTGCTGGTAGCGAAAAAACGTTCTGCGCTGCGTTCCCTGCATGAACAGCTGCGTGAAAAAGGGATGCAGAAAGACTACCTGGCGCTGGTGCGCGGCCAATGGCAGCCCCATGTAAAAGTGGTGCAGGCGCCGCTGCTGAAGAACATTCTGCAAAGCGGCGAGCGTATTGTCCGCGTCAGCCAGGAAGGGAAACCGTCTGAGACGCGCTTTAAGGTTGAAGAGCGCTATGAGTTTGCCACGCTGGTGCGCTGCAGTCCGGTGACCGGTCGTACCCACCAGATCCGCGTACATACGCAGTTTGCAGGGCACCCCATCGCGTTTGATGACCGCTATGGCGACCGCGAGTTTGATAAGCAGCTGGCGGGAACGGGGCTATCGCGTCTGTTCCTGCATGCGGCAGCGCTGAAGTTTACCCACCCAAATACCGGTGAAGTCATCCGTATTGAAGCGCCGCTGGATGAGCAGTTGAAACGCTGCCTGAAGGTTCTGCGCGGCTGATTTTGCCCGGCGGCGCTGCGCTTGCACGGGCCTACGGTTTTGTAGGCCGGGTCAGCGCAGCGCCACCCGGCGAAGGTCACATCGTCAGCGGATTACACTCTTCTCGCCGTAACATCTGACACAAGGCAATCAGCGGTAACCCCACCAGGGTGTTCGGATCCCGACCGTCCAGCTTGTCGAACAGCGCAATCCCCAGCCCCTCACTTTTAAAGCTCCCCGCGCAGTTCAGCGGACGCTCACGACGCACATAATCCATAATCTCCTGCTCGCTGAGATGACGGAAGTGTACGTCGAACGGCTCACACTCGGTTTGCAGATGGCCTGACGCGGCGTTATAGAGGGCGAGGCCCGTATAGAAGGTCACGATAGTACCGCGCGCGCGCAGAAGCTGCTGGCAGGCATTTTCCTCTGTATGCGGCTTGCCGGTGATTTCGCCGTCCAGTACGCAAACCTGATCCGAGCCTATAATCAAATGCGAAGGATAGCGTGCGGCCAGCGACTGCGCCTTCTCCTTAGCAAGACGCGTCACCAGATGGCGCGGTGACTCGCCCGGCAGTGGCGTCTCATCCACGTCTGGTGCAGCGCATTCAAACGGGATCCCAAGCTTTTCCAGCAGCATTCGGCGGTAGGGAGACGTGGAAGCAAGGACGAGATTTGGCATATTTTTATCACCAGATATAGCGTATCGATGCCAGCCATTTTAAACTACAGGCCGCAATGTGTGCGAATAATTGGCAAAAGGCAGCTCTGGTTGCCTTTTTCTTTGACTCTATGACGTTACAAAGTTAATATGCGCGCCCTATGCAAAAGGTAAAATTACCCCTGACTCTTGATCCGGTACGTACGGCTCAAAAACGCCTCGATTACGAAGGTATCTATACTTCCGATCAGGCTGAGCGTATTGCCGAATCCGTAGTCAGTGTGGACAGTGATGTAGAATGCTCCATGTCGTTCGCTATCGACAACCAGCGCCTCGCCGTTTTAACCGGTGATGCAAAGGTGACGGTAACGCTCGAGTGTCAGCGTTGCGGGAAACCGTTTGTACAGCATGTTCACACAACGTATTGTTTCAGTCCGGTTCGTTCTGACGAACAGGCTGAAGCACTCCCGGAAGCGTATGAGCCGATTGAGGTTAACGAATTCGGTGAAATCGATCTTCTGGCTCTGGTTGAAGATGAAATCATCCTCACCTTGCCAGTCGTTCCGGTGCATGATTCTGAACACTGTGAAGTGTCCGAGGCGGACATGGTCTTTGGGGAACTGCCTGATGAAGCGCAAAAACCAAACCCATTTGCCGTATTAGCCAGCTTAAAGCGTAAGTAATTGAGGAGTAAGGTCCATGGCCGTACAACAGAATAAACCAACCCGTTCCAAACGTGGCATGCGTCGTTCCCATGACGCGCTGACTGCAGTTACCAGCCTGTCTGTAGACAAGACTTCTGGTGAGAAACACCTGCGTCACCACATCACCGCTGACGGTTTCTACCGCGGCCGCAAGGTTATCACTAAGTAATCACGCGTCAGCGTGATTAGGCTTAGTGAGGAGCTCCCCGTGCAAACGGGGAACTTACCGAACCAGGCTGCGACGATACCTTGACACGTCTAACCCTGGCGTTAGATGTCATGGGGGGAGATTTTGGCCCTTCCGTGACAGTGCCTGCAGCATTGCAGGCACTGAATTCTAATTCGCAACTCACTCTTCTTTTAGTCGGCAATCCCGACGCAATCACGCCATTACTTGCAAAAGCTGACTTTGAACAACGTTCACGTCTGCAGATTATTCCTGCGCAGTCAGTTATTGCCAGTGATGCCCGACCCTCGCAGGCGATTCGCAATAGCCGCGGCAGCTCGATGCGGATAGCGCTGGAGCTGGTGAAAGAAGGACGAGCCCAGGCTTGCGTCAGCGCGGGTAATACCGGCGCGCTGATGGGACTGGCGAAATTGTTGCTCAAACCGATTGACGGTATTGAGCGCCCGGCGCTGGTGACGGTGTTGCCGCATCAGCAGAAGGGCAAGACGGTGGTGCTCGATTTGGGCGCGAATGTCGATTGTGATAGTACAATGCTGGCTCAGTTTGCCGTAATGGGATCGGTGCTGGCAGAAGAAGTGGTCGGGATCAATACTCCCCGTGTTGCGTTACTGAACATTGGTGAAGAAGAGACCAAAGGCCTGGACAGCATTCGCGAAGCAGCTGAATTGCTCAAACAGGTTCCCTCCATCAACTATATTGGTTATCTCGAAGCCAATGAGTTGTTGACGGGTAAAACGGATGTTCTGGTCTGCGATGGCTTCACCGGAAACGTAACGTTGAAGACCATGGAAGGGGTCGTGCGGATGTTTCTTTCTCTGCTGAAATCACAGGGAGAGGGCAAAAAAAGCGCCTGGTGGCTGATTTTATTGAAGCGTTGGTTACAAAAGAGCCTGACGCGGCGATTCAGTCACCTCAACCCCGACCAGTATAATGGCGCCTGTCTGTTAGGATTGCGCGGCATCGTGATTAAGAGTCATGGCGCCGCCAATCAGCGAGCATTTTCTGTCGCCATTGAACAGGCAGTGCAGGCGGTGCAGCGACAAGTCCCTCAGCGGATTGCCGCTCGCCTGGAATCTGTATTAGCTAAAAGTGACTGAGCGTACATGTATACGAAGATTTTAGGTACCGGCAGCTACCTGCCAAAACAAGTGCGTACCAACGCCGATCTGGAAAAAATGGTAGATACGTCTGACGAGTGGATTGTCACGCGCACAGGTATCCGTGAACGTCGTATCGCCGCGCCAGACGAAACCGTGTCCACCATGGGTTACGAAGCCGCACAGCGTGCTATCGAGATGGCGGGCATTGATAAAGAACAGATCGGTTTGATCGTGGTGGCCACGACGTCTGCCACGCATGCTTTCCCAAGCGCGGCATGCCAGGTGCAGAATATGCTCGGCATTAAAGGTTGCCCGGCGTTTGACGTTGCCGCTGCGTGCGCAGGTTTTACCTATGCGCTGAGCGTTGCCGATCAGTACGTGAAGTCCGGAGCCGTCAAATATGCGCTGGTGATCGGTGCTGACGTGCTGGCGCGTACCTGCGATCCAACCGATCGCGGAACGATCATTATTTTTGGTGATGGTGCGGGCGCGGTGCTGCTGGGGCAGTCCGAAGAGCCGGGTATCATCTCTACGCATCTGCATGCTGATGGCAGCTACGGTGAGCTTTTGACCCTGCCTAACGCCGATCGCGTTAATCCGGACAACTCGATTTACCTGACCATGGCAGGGAACGAGGTGTTCAAGGTGGCGGTGACTGAGCTTGCGCACATTGTTGATGAAACGCTGGAAGCGAATAACCTTGAGCGCTCCGCGCTCGACTGGCTGGTGCCGCATCAGGCGAACCTGCGTATCATCAGCGCGACCGCGAAAAAGCTGGGCATGTCGATGGATAACGTTGTGGTGACGCTGGATCGCCACGGCAACACCTCTGCGGCGTCAGTACCGTGCGCATTTGATGAAGCGGTACGCGACGGGCGAATCAAACGGGGCCAGCTGGTCTTGCTTGAAGCCTTCGGTGGCGGGTTCACCTGGGGTTCCGCGCTGGTTCGTTTCTAGGATAAGGAATAAAAAATGACGCAATTTGCTTTTGTGTTCCCGGGGCAGGGCTCTCAAACCGTTGGGATGTTGTCTGAAATGGCAGCACACTATCCGGTCATTGAAGAGACTTTCCGTGAAGCTTCTGATGCACTGGGTTATGATTTATGGGCGCTGACCCAGCAGGGCCCGGCCGAAGAACTGAACAAAACCTGGCAGACACAGCCAGCGCTGCTGACAGCGTCCGTTGCGCTGTGGCGTGTCTGGCAGCAGCAGGGCGGTAAAGCGCCAGCGCTGCTCGCGGGCCATAGTCTGGGTGAATACTCAGCGCTGGTCTGTGCCGGTGTGATCGCGTTTGCTGACGCCGTACGTCTGGTGGAACTGCGCGGTAAATTCATGCAGGAAGCGGTGCCAGAAGGCACAGGTGGCATGTCTGCTATCATCGGTCTGGATGATGCTGCGATTGCAAAAGCGTGTGAAGAATCTGCTGAAGGGCAGGTGGTTTCACCGGTTAACTTCAACTCGCCGGGCCAGGTGGTTATCGCTGGTCATAAAGAAGCGGTTGAGCGTGCCGGTGCTGCCTGTAAAGCTGCTGGCGCGAAACGCGCGCTGCCGCTGCCGGTCAGCGTGCCGTCCCACTGTGCGTTAATGAAGCCAGCCGCCGAGAAACTGGCGGTTGAGCTGGAAAAAATTACGTTTAACGCACCGACGATTGCCGTTGTGAACAACGTCGATGTGAAATGCGAAACCGCGCCGGAAGCTATCCGCGACGCACTGGTTCGCCAGCTCTACAGCCCGGTACAGTGGACCAAAACCGTTGAGTTTATGGCCGCTCAGGGCGTTGAGCATCTGTATGAAGTCGGCCCAGGGAAAGTCCTCACCGGTCTGACGAAACGTATTGTTGACACCCTGACAGCCTCGGCGATTAACGAGCCGGAAGCGATGTCAGCGGCACTCTCGCAATAAAAGAGGAATACCATGAGTTTTGAAGGAAAAATCGCCCTGGTGACTGGCGCAAGCCGCGGTATCGGGCGTGCAATTGCTGAAACACTGGTTGCGCGCGGCGCGAAGGTGATTGGTACAGCAACCAGCGAGAATGGCGCGCAGGCCATCAGCGAGTATCTGGGTGCGAACGGTAAAGGTCTGGTACTGAATGTGACCGAACCAGCATCTATCGAATCTGTTCTGGAAAATATTCGCGCAGAGTTTGGTGAAGTGGATATTCTGGTCAATAATGCCGGGATCACTCGCGACAACCTGCTGATGCGAATGAAAGATGACGAGTGGAACGATATTATCGAAACCAACCTGTCATCTGTATTCCGTCTGTCAAAAGCGGTAATGCGCGCTATGATGAAAAAGCGTCATGGTCGTATTATCACTGTTGGTTCTGTGGTTGGTACCATGGGAAATGCTGGTCAGGCTAACTACGCTGCGGCGAAAGCAGGTCTGATCGGTTTCAGTAAATCGCTGGCGCGTGAAGTCGCGTCCCGCGGGATTACTGTAAACGTTGTTGCTCCGGGCTTTATTGAAACGGACATGACGCGTGCGCTGACCGATGAGCAGCGTGCGGGTACACTGGCGGCAGTTCCGGCGGGTCGTCTTGGCGATCCTAAAGAAATCGCCAGTGCGGTTGCATTTTTAGCCTCTGACGAAGCGGGTTACATCACTGGTGAGACCCTCCACGTCAACGGCGGGATGTACATGGTTTAATCACGATCGAAAATATTTGCGTTATTAGGGCAAATGGCCTCAAAATAACGTAAAATCGTGGTAAGACCTGCCGGGATTTAGTTGCAAATTTTTCAACATTTTATACACTACGAAAACCATCGCGAAAGCGAGTTTTGATAGGAAATTTAAGAGTATGAGCACTATCGAAGAACGCGTTAAGAAAATTATCGGCGAACAGCTGGGCGTTAAGCAGGAAGAAGTTGTGAACTCCGCTTCCTTCGTTGAAGACCTGGGCGCAGATTCTCTTGACACCGTTGAGCTGGTAATGGCTCTGGAAGAAGAGTTTGATACTGAGATTCCGGACGAAGAAGCTGAGAAAATCACCACCGTTCAGGCTGCCATTGATTACATCAACGGCCACCAGGCGTAAGTGAACATCTCCAGGCGGTCATTCGACCGCCTGAGTTTTATCTTTTTTAGTCCCACGAATCTCTTTTTTTATCCCTCCCTGGAGGACAAACGTGTCTAAGCGTCGTGTAGTTGTGACCGGACTTGGCATGTTGTCTCCTGTCGGCAATACCGTAGAGTCCACCTGGAAAGCTCTCCTTGCCGGTCAGAGCGGCATCAGCCTAATCGACCATTTCGATACTAGCGCCTATGCAACGAAATTTGCTGGCTTAGTAAAGGATTTTAACTGTGAAGAGATCATCTCGCGCAAAGAACAGCGCAAGATGGATGCCTTCATTCAATATGGAATTGTCGCTGGCGTTCAGGCCATGCAGGATTCTGGCCTTGAGATTACGGAAGAGAACGCAACCCGTATCGGCGCTGCTATCGGCTCCGGGATTGGCGGTCTTGGCCTGATCGAGGAAAACCATACATCGCTGATGAATGGCGGACCGCGTAAGATCAGCCCGTTCTTCGTTCCGTCCACGATTGTTAACATGGTGGCAGGTCACCTGACCATTATGTTCGGCCTGCGTGGGCCAAGCATTTCTATCGCTACCGCGTGTACGTCTGGCGTGCATAACATCGGCCAGGCCGCGCGTATCATTGCGTACGGCGATGCAGATGCTATGGTTGCGGGCGGTGCTGAAAAAGCCAGTACCCCATTGGGTGTTGGTGGCTTTGGTGCAGCGCGTGCGCTTTCTACCCGTAACGATAATCCTCAGGCGGCGAGCCGTCCGTGGGATAAAGACCGCGATGGTTTCGTGTTGGGTGACGGCGCAGGTATGCTCGTGCTGGAAGAGTACGAACATGCGAAAAAACGCGGTGCGAAAATTTATGCTGAAGTCGTTGGCTTTGGTATGAGCAGCGATGCTTATCACATGACCTCTCCTCCGGAGAACGGTGCGGGTGCTGCGCTGGCGATGGAAAACGCGATCCGTGATGCGGGTATTACCCCAGCGCAGATTGGCTACGTTAACGCTCACGGTACCTCTACGCCAGCAGGCGACAAAGCTGAAGCGCAGGCTGTGAAGTCTATCTTCGGCGAGTCTGCCAGCCGCGTACTGGTTAGCTCCACGAAATCTATGACCGGTCACCTGCTGGGTGCTGCGGGTGCAGTAGAGTCCATCTACTCTATCCTTGCGCTGCGCGATCAGGCTGTTCCGCCAACCATCAACCTGGATAACCCGGATGAAGGTTGCGATCTGGACTTCGTTCCTCATGAAGCGCGCCAGGTTAGCGGTATGGAGTACACCCTGTGTAACTCCTTCGGCTTTGGCGGCACGAATGGTTCTCTGATCTTCAAAAAGGTCTGAGCCTGACGGCCCGAAAGCTATAAAAAAAGGTCCGCTTGCCGGGCCTTTTTTATTAAGCCTAATCTTCTTGTCGGTTGCATGGCATCCTGCCAGACTAAACGCCCACGCATAAGGAGCCACCATGTTTTTAATTAATGGCCTTGAGCAAGACACGCTGCCAGCAAGCGACAGGGCGACGCAGTTTGGCGATGGCTGCTTTACGACTGCGCGTATTCTGGAAGGCGACGTATGCTTGCTTGATGCACACCTCCGCCGTTTACAAGACGCCTGCCAGACGTTACTGATCCCTTTTACGCAGTGGGAAATTCTTGAACATGAGATGCGTCAGCTGGCGTCAGGTAAAACCAGCGGTGTCTTAAAAGTTATCATTAGCCGAGGCAGCGGTGGGCGGGGGTACAGCGGTGCCGCCTGTCAGCATCCAACACGTATTCTCTCTGTTTCAGCTTATCCTGCTCACTATGCGCGCTGGCGTGAAGAGGGCGTGACGTTGACGCTGAGCCCGGTGCGGCTGGGGCGAAACCCGATGCTTGCCGGACTAAAACATCTTAACCGCCTTGAACAGGTGCTTATTCGTACTCATCTTGAACAGACGGACGCCGATGAGGCGCTAGTCCTTGACAGCGAAGGGTTCATTACGGAATGCTGTGCGGCTAATTTACTCTGGCGGAAGGGCCGTGAGGTCTTCACCCCTTCGCTGGCGCAGGCTGGCGTTAACGGCATCATGCGCCAGTTTTGTTTGCAACAGCTGGCACATGCAGGCTTTCGCGTTGTCGAAGTAAACGCGAAGGAAGAGGCGCTGCTGTCCGCCGATGAAGTTGTGATCTGCAATGCGTTGATGCCTGTTATCGCCGTCCGTGCGTATGACCAACAACGCTGGTCTTCGCGCGAGCTGTTCCAGTTTTTAGCCCCGATATGTGAGCAAACCAGATAGTCATGAAGAAAATGTTGCGTTTTGTCCTTCTCCTTATTATTGCGCTGGGCATTGCTGGCGGAGCGGGAGTATGGAAAGTCCGCCAGCTGGCGAACAGTAAAATCTTGATTAAAGACGAGACGATTTTTACCCTGAAAGCCGGTACCGGGCGGATGGCGCTGGGCGAGCAGCTTTACGGGGATAAAATCATTAACCGTCCTCGTGTGTTCCAGTGGTTATTGCGTATTGAGCCTGACCTATCTCACTTCAAGGCCGGTACCTACCGCTTTACGCCCGGCATGACAGTCAGAGAGATGCTGCAACTGCTGGAAAGCGGTAAAGAAGCCCAGTTCCCGCTGCGTTTTGTCGAAGGGATGCGCCTGAGCGATTACCTCAAACAGCTGCGCGATGCGCCGTATATCAAACATACCCTGAAGGACGACAGCTACCAGACGGTGGCCGACGTGCTCAAGTTTGAGCATCCTGAATGGGTGGAAGGCTGGTTCTGGCCAGATACCTGGATGTATACCGCAGGCACGACCGATGTGGCGATTCTGAAGCGTGCGCACAAAAAAATGGTCGCCGCCGTGGATGCCGCCTGGGAAGGGCGAATGGATGGTTTACCTTATAAAGATCAAAATCAGTTTGTTACCATGGCCTCGATTATCGAGAAAGAGACCGCCGTTGCCGCCGAGCGCGATCGGGTGGCGTCAGTATTTATCAATCGTCTGCGCATTGGTATGCGCCTGCAAACCGACCCTACCGTCATCTACGGCATGGGAGAGAACTATACGGGCAAGATTTCCAGAAAAGATCTGGAAACGCCAACGGCGTATAATACCTACGTGATTAGCGGTTTACCGCCTGGCCCGATTGCCACGCCGAGCGAGGCTTCTCTCAAAGCCGCCGCGCACCCGGCGAAAACACCGTATCTCTATTTTGTGGCTGATGGAAAAGGGGGGCATACCTTTAACACCAACCTTGCCAGCCACAATCGCTCTGTTCAGGACTATCTGAAGGCACTTAAGGAAAAAAATGCGCAGTAAATACATTGTCATTGAGGGACTCGAAGGGGCGGGTAAAACCACTGCCCGCAACGTAGTGGTGGATACGCTGAAATCGCTTGGCGTCGCCGACATGGTCTTCACCCGCGAGCCGGGCGGTACACAACTTGCGGAGAAACTGCGCAGCCTGGTGCTGGATATTAAATCCGTTGGCGACGAAGTTATCACTGACAAAGCCGAAGTGTTGATGTTCTACGCGGCGCGCGTACAGCTGGTTGAGACGGTGATCAAACCCGCGTTGGCCGAGGGTAAATGGGTGATCGGCGATCGCCACGATCTGTCGACTCAGGCCTACCAGGGCGGGGGACGCGGTATTGACCAGACGATGCTGGCAACGCTGCGCGATGCCGTACTGGGTGATTTTCGCCCCGACCTGACCCTCTATCTGGATGTTACGCCGGAAGTGGGCCTCAAACGCGCCCGCGCGCGCGGCGAGCTGGACCGCATTGAACAAGAGTCCTTTGATTTCTTTAACCGCACCCGTGCGCGCTATCTTGAGCTGGCGGCACAGGATAGCGCTATTCGTACCATCGATGCGACGCAGTCGCTGGATGACGTCACGCACAACATCCAGCAGACCGTTACGCAGTGGGTACAGGAGCAGCAGGCATGAAATGGTATCCATGGTTGCGTCCGCACTTTGAGCAGCTGATCGGCAGCTATCAGGCGGGGCGGGGGCATCATGCGTTACTGATTCAGGCATTGCCAGGGATGGGGGATGAGGCGTTAATTTATGCCCTCACCCGTTTTCTGATGTGCCAGCAGCCGGAAGGGCACAAAAGCTGTGGTAAGTGCCGCGGCTGCCAGCTGATGCAGGCGGGCACACATCCTGACTACTACACCCTTGAGCCTGAGAAGGGCAAGAGCGCGCTGGGTATTGATGCCGTGCGTGAGGTCAGTGAAAAATTGTACGAACATGCGCGTCTGGGTGGCGCTAAGGTCGTCTTGCTCAAAGACGCCACCCTGCTGACCGAGGCGGCGGCTAACGCCCTGCTTAAGACTCTTGAAGAGCCGCCGGAAAAAACGTGGTTTTTCCTCTCGTGCCGCGATCCGGGACGATTGCTGGCGACGTTGCGCAGCCGCTGCCGTCTTCATCACCTTGCGGTGCCTCAGGAATCATGGGCGCTGAGCTGGCTGGAGCGAGAGGTGACAACGTCACCAGAAAGTGCGCTGTCCGCCTTGCGCCTGAGTAGCGGCGCGCCCGCGGCGGCGCTGGCCTTGCTGCAACCTGACGTCTGGTCACAGCGAGAAGCGCTCTGCCGGGCCGTTGAAGCGGCGCTGAATAACAACGACTGGCTAAGCTTACTCCCGACACTTAACAGCGATAGTGCCGTTGAGCGTCTGCACTGGCTGGCCGCGTTGCTGCTGGATGCCCTTAAAATTCAGCAAGGGGCAACGCTGCTGACTAACCCTGACGCGTGGCCACTGGTGAGTACGCTGGCGAACCGCCTCTCCGGCGCGATTCTTCACGCGATGCTTCATGAAGTTTGCCAGAGCCGCGAACAGCTTTTAACCGTGACGGGGCTTAATCGCGAGCTTTTACTGACCGACCAGTTACTGCGTATTGAACATTACCTGCAACCCGGCGTCACACCGCCAGTTTCCCATCTCTGAGAGAGACATTATGTTTTTAGTCGACTCACACTGCCATCTTGATGGCCTGGATTATCAATCCCTGCATAAAAACGTGGATGACGTGCTGGAAAAAGCCGCTGCCCGCGATGTGAAATTCTGCCTTGCGGTGGCGACGACGCTGCCGGGTTATCGCACCATGCGTGAGCTGGTGGGCGTTCGCGACAACGTGGTGTTCTCCTGCGGCGTGCATCCGCTGAATCAGGACGAGGCGTATGACGTTGAGGAACTGCGCCGACTGGCAGCAGAAGAGGGCGTGGTGGCGATGGGGGAGACCGGCCTGGACTATTTTTACACGCCGGAAACGAAACCGCGGCAGCAGGAGTCCTTCCGCCATCATATCCGCATTGGCCGCGAACTGAACAAGCCGGTCATTGTGCATACCCGCGATGCGCGTGCCGACACCCTGGCGATCCTTCGGGAAGAAAACGTGACGGATTGCGGTGGCGTACTACACTGTTTCACAGAAGACAGAGAAACGGCGGGTAAACTGCTTGATTTAGGGTTTTATATTTCGTTTTCCGGGATCGTGACGTTCCGTAACGCTGAGCAGCTCCGGGATGCCGCGCGTTATGTTCCGCTCGATCGCATTCTGGTGGAGACAGACTCTCCGTATCTGGCCCCGGTACCGCATCGCGGTAAAGAGAACCAACCGGCGATGACGCGAGACGTGGCTGAGTACATGGCCGTACTGAAGGGCGTCAGCATCGAAGAGCTGGCCCGCGTGACGACGGAAAACTTCTCAACGCTGTTCCATATCGACCCCGCCCGCCTGCAATCTGTCTGATACACCTGTTTTTTTTAGGCTCGTAATTAATAAATAAAACGAGTAAAGTTCACCGCCTCATTTGGGGCGGTGAGGGTGTTTTTAGACACATCCGGACATGCTTTTTGTAAATAACTGAAAGTTTTTCGACCGCCTTAAGCTGAAACGTGATAGCCGTCAAACAAACTCAGAGGGAATTATTTTACTCTGTGTAATAAATAAAGGGCGCTTAGATGTCCTGTCCACGGCACGGTACTCCCCCCGGGCCAATGCGTGAAAGCGTAAAAAAAGCACAAATACTCAGGAGCACTCTCAATTATGTTTAAGAATGCATTTGCTAACCTGCAAAAGGTCGGTAAATCGCTGATGCTGCCAGTATCCGTACTGCCTATCGCAGGTATCCTGCTGGGTGTCGGTTCTGCTAACTTCAGCTGGCTGCCAGCCGTAGTGTCCCATGTGATGGCCGAAGCAGGCGGTTCTGTCTTTGCTAACATGCCACTGATCTTCGCGATCGGTGTGGCTCTGGGCTTCACCAATAACGACGGCGTATCTGCGCTGGCTGCAGTGGTTGCTTACGGCATCATGGTGAAAACCATGGCTGTGGTTGCGCCGCTGGTTCTGCATTTACCGGCAGAAGAGATCGCCGCGAAACACCTGGCGGACACCGGTGTTCTGGGCGGTATCATTTCCGGTGCGATTGCAGCGTACATGTTCAACCGCTTCTATCGCATCAAGCTGCCTGAGTACCTGGGCTTCTTCGCGGGCAAGCGTTTCGTTCCGATCATCTCTGGTCTGGCAGCGATTTTCACTGGCGTGATCCTGTCCTTCATCTGGCCACCAATCGGCTCCGCTATCCAGACCTTCTCTCAGTGGGCTGCTTACCAGAACCCGGTTGTGGCGTTTGGTATCTACGGCTTCATCGAGCGTTGCCTGGTGCCATTCGGTCTGCACCACATCTGGAACGTTCCATTCCAGATGCAGATTGGTGAATTCACCAACGCAGCAGGCCAGGTATTCCACGGCGATATCCCACGTTACATGGCGGGTGACCCAACTGCAGGTAAACTGTCTGGTGGCTTCCTGTTCAAAATGTACGGTCTTCCAGCAGCGGCGATTGCTATCTGGCACTCTGCTAAGCCAGAGAACCGTGCAAAAGTGGGCGGTATCATGATCTCCGCAGCGCTGACCTCGTTCCTGACCGGTATCACCGAGCCGATCGAGTTCTCCTTCATGTTCGTTGCGCCGATCCTGTACGTTATCCACGCGATTCTGGCGGGCCTGGCGTTCCCAATCTGTATTCTGCTGGGTATGCGTGACGGTACGTCCTTCTCTCACGGTCTGATCGACTTCATCGTTCTGTCCGGTAACAGCAGCAAACTGTGGCTGTTCCCAATCGTGGGTGCGTGCTACGCCGTTGTTTACTACACCATCTTCCGCGTGCTGATTAAAGCACTGGACCTGAAAACCCCAGGCCGTGAAGATGCGACAGAAGACAGCAAAGCGGGCGCGACCAGCGAAATGGCTCCGGCACTGGTTGCCGCCTTCGGCGGTAAAGAGAACATCACTAACCTGGACGCGTGCATCACTCGTCTGCGTGTGAGCGTTGCCGACGTCGCGAAAGTAGACCAGCCGGGTCTGAAAAAACTGGGCGCAGCGGGCGTGGTTGTTGCAGGTTCTGGTGTACAGGCAATTTTCGGTACGAAATCCGATAACCTGAAAACCGAAATGGATGAATACATCCGCAACAACTAAGCTGTGACCTGGGGAGACTAAGGCAGCCGAATGGCTGCCTTTTTTATTTCTGTCTTAAAAAAATGCAGCAGCACGCTTTAACGGTCACTCTTCGTTCAGCTGATGAACATTCAGGAAAGAAATCGAGGGAGGAGGTTGAAAGGACAGGAGAAACTCGCTCATACTCTTGAATTGTGTCACGCACTCAACCAGAGCGTGTGTTAACAGCAATTGCTCGCGCCAGATTAAACAAAAAAGGAAAAGGTCATGGCTGAAGAAACGATTTTCAGTAAAATTATCCGTCGCGAAATCCCGTCGGATATCGTCTATCAGGATGAACTGGTAACGGCTTTCCGGGATATTTCCCCTCAGGCCCCGACGCACGTCCTTATCATTCCCAATATTCTGATTCCGACCGTAAACGACGTAAAAACCGAGCATGAAGTGGCGTTAGGTCGTATGCTGACGGTGGCCGCGAAAATCGCTGAACAGGAAGGCATTGCAGAAGACGGTTACCGTCTGATCATGAACTGCAACCGTCATGGTGGTCAGGAAGTTTATCATATTCACATGCATCTGCTGGGTGGACGTCCTCTGGGGCCGATGCTGGCACATAAAGGTCTTTGATATGCGTAAAGGGCGTATTGCAGCGCTGGTATTGACGATGATGATTGTGGGGTGCAGCTCGCGCCCGGCGATCCCCGTGAATGATGAACAGACGCTGGTGATGGAATCCTCCGTGCTTGCCGCGGGCATCACGGCGCAACAACCCGTGCTGACCATCAGTGAAATCAATTCCTCTGCCTCCTCTACGCTCTTTAATGAAAGACATGAACCCGTGACGGTCCACTACCGTTTTTTCTGGTATGACGTAAGAGGTCTTGAAATGCATCCGCTGGAGGCGCCGCGCAGCGTCACCATTCCGGCCAGATCGTCGGTAACGCTCTATGGCAGCGCCAACTATCTGGGTGCGCATAAGGTGAGACTTTATCTTTATCTCTAAGGGGTGAACCTTGATTAAAAACTTGAGCCGCTATGCGCTCGTGACAGCTTTCGCGCTGTTCCTGGCGGGGTGTGTGACCCGAACTGAACAGCCAGCGCCTGTGGAAGAGGCGAAACCGGGCACTGAACAGCCGACACAGCCAACGCAGCCGCAGCCAACCGTGCCGTCTGTGCCGTCTATTCCGTCACAGCCTGGCCCGATTGAGCATCCGGACCAGACGTCGCAGCCCACGCCGCGCGTGCGCCATTACGACTGGAACGGCGCAATGCAGCCCATGGTCGGCAAAATGCTGCAGGCACAGGGCGTGACGGCAGGTAGCGTGTTGCTGGTTGATAGCGTAAACAACCGTACCAACGGTTCGCTGAACGCGGGTGAAGCGACAGAAACGCTGCGCAATGCGCTGGCAAACAACGGTAAGTTTACGCTGGTCTCGGCTCAGCAACTCGCGGTAGCCAAACAGCAGCTGGGCCTGTCGCCGCAGGATAGCCTCGGCACACGCAGCAAGGCGATCGGCATTGCCCGTAACGTTGGCGCACAGTATGTGCTGTACTCTAACGCCACCGGTAACGTGAATACACCGGCCCTGCAGATGCAGCTGATGCTGGTTCAGACAGGCGAAATTATCTGGTCAGGTAAAGGTGCGGTTACGCAACAATGACAGCACGCGTGAAGAGATTCTGACGCGCTATTTTCCCCAGTACCGCCTTATCGCGCCGCAGGCCCACTCCGGGCTTGGCGGCGCGAGTTGCATTATAGCGCAGGGGGAACGACGCCTGGTCTTGCGGCAACATCACGACCCCTATGCGCCTGCCTCCCATTTCCGTCGTCAGTTTCGCGCCCTGAGGCGCCTTCCGTCAGATCTCGTGCCTGCCCCCCGTTTTTTCAGAGAGGGCTGGATGGCCGTCGACTATCTGGACGGTGACGTGAAAAGCGCGCTGCCGGACACGCCGACGCTCGCGGCAATGCTGTATCATCTGCACCGACAGCCACGTCTGGGATGGCGAATCACGCTATACCCGCTGCTTGAACGCTACTGGCAGCAGGCCGCGCCTGACAGACGCACTCCAGTGTGGCTGGCACATCTCAAGCGGTTGCGTAAAGCAGGCGAGCCGCAGCCGATTCGGCTCTCGCCGCTGCACATGGACGTTCATGCGGGAAATATTGTGCATACGCCGGGGGGCGTCAGGCTCATCGACTGGGAATACGCCGGAGATGGCGATGTGGCGCTGGAGCTGGCAGCAGTCTGGACGGAGAGTGACGACGCGCGGCAGACGCTTATCAGGAACTACGCCGAGGTGGCGCACATTGACGCCGACGCGCTCAGGCGTCAGGTCAAACGCTGGCGGCCATGGGTCGTCATGTTAATGGCTGGCTGGTTTGAAATGCGCTATCAGCAGTCAAGAGACAAACATTTTATTGCGCTGGCAGACGATGCCTGGCGTCAGTTATAAACGAAAGGATAAGAGAGGTGGATGTGGGTCCAGTCATGTTGGATGTAGAAGGGTTTGAACTGGATGCGGAGGAGCGTGAAATTCTGGCGCATCCGCTGGTGGGGGGCCTGATCCTGTTTACCCGCAACTATCACGATCCGGCGCAGCTGCGCGAGCTGGTGCGTCAGATCCGCGCCGCGTCGCGCAACCATCTGGTGGTCGCCGTCGATCAGGAAGGCGGACGCGTGCAGCGTTTTCGCGAAGGTTTTACCCGCCTGCCGGCAGCCCAGTCTTTTGCCGCGCTGCTGGGCACGGAAGAGGGCGGGATACTGGCGCAGGAGGCCGGCTGGCTGATGGCCAGTGAAATGATTGCCATGGATATCGACATCAGTTTTGCCCCGGTTCTGGACGTGGGGCATATCAGCGCCGCCATTGGCGAGCGCTCGTACCATGACGATCCGCGCATTGCGCTGGCCATGGCGACCCGCTTCATTGACGGCATGCACGATGCCGGGATGAAAACCACCGGGAAACACTTCCCTGGCCACGGGGCGGTAACGGCGGACTCGCATAAAGAGACCCCGCGCGATCCGCGTCCGGAAGCAGAAATTCGCGCCAAAGATATGTCGGTGTTCAGGTCGCTTATCACCGACAACAAGCTGGATGCCATCATGCCTGCGCACGTGATTTACAGCGACGTTGATCCGCGTCCTGCCAGCGGCTCTCCGCACTGGCTGAAAACCGTTCTGCGTCAGGAGCTGGGCTTCAACGGCGTGATTTTCTCTGACGATCTATCAATGGAAGGGGCGGCGATTATGGGCAGCTACGCTGAACGCGGTCAGGCGTCGCTGGATGCAGGTTGCGATATGATCCTGGTCTGCAATAATCGTAAAGGTGCCGTTAGCGTGCTGGATAACCTGTCGCCGATCAATGCAGAGCGTGTTACACAATTGTATCATAAAGGTTCATTTAGCCGTCAGGAGCTGATGGATTCGGCGCGCTGGAAGACGGTCAACGCCCGGCTTGAAGACCTGAATGAGCGCTGGCAGGCACATAAAGCCAGCCTGTAAACCCTCCCGGAAGGCGTAGCGTGGTGAGAAGACGATGATCATCTATTTACACGGTTTTGACTCAAACAGTCCTGGTAATCATGAGAAGGTGCTGCAGCTGCAGTTTATCGATCCGGATGTCCGGTTGATCAGCTACAGCACGCGCCATCCGAAGCATGATATGCAGCACCTGCTCAAAGAGGTGGATAAGATGTTGCAGCTCAACGTCGACGATCGGCCGTTGATTTGCGGCGTGGGGCTGGGCGGCTACTGGGCGGAGCGGATTGGCTTCCTGTGCGACATCCGCCAGGTCGTATTCAATCCCAACCTTTTCCCGAACGAGAATATGGAAGGCAAGATTGACCGCCCGGAAGAGTATGTCGATATTGCGACCAAGTGCGTCAGCAATTTTCGGGAGAAAAACCGTGACCGCTGCCTGGTGATCCTGTCGCGTAACGATGAGGCGCTCAACAGCCACCGGGCGGCAGAACTGCTGCATCATTACTATGAAATTGTCTGGGACGAAGAACAGACCCACAAGTTTAAGAATATCTCCCCGCATCTGCAGCGCATCAAAGCCTTTAAAACGCTGGGCTAAACCACAGCCTGCCACTTCAGAAACCCGGTCGCGAACGCGCACCGGGTTTCTTTTTGTCCAGAATTGTCTACTTTTAAGCCATCAAAACTTGATGCATATCAATTTTGGTATGACCAATGCGCCTGACGTGGTATTCTCAATGCACCTGAATGGTTTCAGTGCTGTAACCTGTTGTTAATTAAGGGTTATTTTTATAACTTTTAATTAACAATTGGTTAATAATTTGAGGGGGTCACGTTGACTACGCCATTGAAAAAGATAGTGATTGTAGGCGGTGGTGCTGGCGGGCTGGAGCTGGCGACACAGTTGGGTAAGAAGCTGGGGCGCGGTAAAAAAGCCAAAATCACGCTGGTGGATCGTAACCACAGCCACCTGTGGAAACCGCTGCTGCACGAAGTGGCGACCGGCTCTCTGGATGAGGGCGTGGACGCGCTCAGCTATCTGGCACACGCGCGCAACCATCATTTCCAGTTCCAGCTGGGCTCGGTGGTGGACATCAACCGTGAAAGCAAAACCATCACTCTGGCAGAACTGCGTGATGAAAAAGGGGAGCTGTTGGTTCCTGAGCGCAAGCTGCCGTACGACACCCTGGTCATGGCGCTGGGCAGTACCTCCAACGACTTCAACACGCCGGGCGTGAAAGAGCACTGTATCTTCCTCGATAACCCGCACCAGGCGCGTCGTTTCCATCAGGAAATGCTGAACCTGTTCCTGAAGTACACCAGCAATATGGGTGCGAACGGTAAGGTCAATATCGCCATTGTCGGCGGCGGTGCGACGGGTGTTGAGCTGTCCGCTGAGCTGCACAATGCGGTGAAGCAGCTGCACAGCTACGGTTACAAAGGGTTAACGAACGAAGCGCTGAACGTCACGCTGGTCGAAGCCGGTGAACGCATTCTGCCTGCGCTGCCTCCGCGTATTTCCGGTGCGGCGCACAATGAACTCACCAAGCTGGGCGTGCGGGTGCTGACGCAGACCATGGTGACCAGCGCCGACGAAGGCGGCCTGCACACCAAAGACGGCGAGTATATCAAAGCGGATCTGATGGTCTGGGCGGCAGGTATCAAAGCGCCTGACTTTATGAAAGATATCGGCGGCCTGGAAACCAACCGCATTAATCAGCTGGTCACGGAGCCAACGCTGCAAACCACGCGTGACCCTGAAATCTTTGCTATCGGTGACTGCGCCTCCTGCGCCCGTCCTGAAGGTGGATTCGTGCCGCCGCGCGCCCAGGCTGCACACCAGATGGCAAGCCTGGTCCTGCACAACATTCTGGCGCAGTACAAAGGCAAGCCAATGAAGGCCTATGTTTACAAAGACCACGGTTCTCTGGTGTCTCTGTCAAACTTCTCAACCGTCGGCAGCCTGATGGGCAACCTGATGCGCGGCTCGATGATGGTAGAAGGGCGCATTGCCCGCTTCGTGTACATCTCCCTGTACCGTATGCACCAGATTGCGCTGCACGGCTACTTCAAAACCGGGCTGATGATGCTGGTGGGCAGAATCAACCGCGTGATCCGTCCGCGTCTGAAGCTGCACTAATCTTTCACTCCCTCCGGGCTCTCCGGAGGGAGTTTTTAGCATTTCATGCTGTAGATCACAGTTTGACTGCTTAAGAGTTCTCCTAAATAGAATATATCTCCTCGCTATGCCCCTTTTTTGATCCTTTATCTGATTGGCGAAGCCGTGCCTCCATTGCAAAATTGTTACCAATAGCAACAAAGGAGGAAGTCCCGTGAATAAATCAATGTTGGCGGGTATAGGGATTGGCGTCGCGGCTGCGTTAGGTGTGGCTGCCGTTGCCAGTCTCAACGTATTAGACCGCGGTCCGCAGTATGCGCAGGTGGTTTCTGCTACACCGATTAAAGAAACGGTAAAAACGCCTCGTCAGGAGTGCCGTAACGTCTCCGTGACGCATCGTCGTCCGGTGCAGGATGAAAACCGTATCGCCGGTTCTGTTCTGGGTGCGGTAGCGGGTGGCGTGATTGGTCACCAGTTTGGCGGCGGCCGGGGTAAAGATGTAGCGACCGTGGTCGGCGCGCTGGGTGGCGGCTATGCCGGTAACCAGGTGCAGGGCGCGATGCAGGATAACGATACCTACACCACGACTCAGCAACGCTGCAAAACCGTCTATGACAAGTCGGAAAAAATGCTGGGTTATGACGTGACGTACAAAATTGGCGATCAGCAGGGCAAAATCCGCATGGATAAAGACCCGGGCACGCAAATTCCGCTCGATGGAAATGGCCAGCTGGTTCTGAATAACAAAGTGTAAAAAAGATGTTCTCTGAATTTAGCTCCTCATGCGCTCAGGCTGAGGAGCTTTTTTTTGCTTCAGATTTTGAGTAGCTCAGGCCACAGCCGCAGCGTGGTGTCGCTAATATTCTGCAGTTTTTCCAGCGTTGCCCCTTCACGGGCGCTGATCGACATCCCCTGCAAAATACAGCTCAGGTATTGCGCCAGCAGCTGAGGGTTGCACTGTGCAGGGATTTCACCGCGCTGCTGCCGCTGAGCCAGAAAGGCGCTCAGCGTCTCCTCCTGCATGGCATGACGCGATTTCACCGTATTGGCAATCTCTTTCGAGGACGCCGCCAGGGTGGCAGAGGTGTTAATCATAAAGCAGCCCGCAGGCGTGTCCTTACTGGTGAAGCAGGTCGCGACGGCGGTGAAGTAATCCCGAAGCGCCTTTTCGACGCTTTTCTCTTCACAAAACAGCTGGGCTTCGTGTTTCGCCGCAAAGCGCGAAATGTATCTGTCCAGCACCGCCCTGAACAGCCCCTCTTTATTGGTAAATTCGGCATAGAGCGTCGGCGCTTTGGCGCCGGTGGCTTCTACCAGATCGGAAAGCGAGGTTGCTTCATACCCATGTTGCCAGAAGAGAGTCATGGCCTTATCAAGCGCTGCATCCCTGTCAAACACTTTTGGTCGGCCACGGCTTTTCTTTGCACAACTCGTGACGTCGGTTGTCATGTGCCGTTGGTCCTCTGTTGGTTTGTTGAATGACCATTATAAAAATAAACGCAAGTCACCACCAGCGCTGAATGCTTAAAAATAAATTAATCATATGAGTATGAAAAATAACGACTTTAAAATTAAGTTAATGACCATTATAAAATTATGTTGACGTGTGAGATGGATCACATTTATTATTTACCTATCGATCGTTAACTAAATAGCTAACGACCTCCAAATTCATCTGCTAAAGGTAAACATCATGAAAAACGTAAAAACCCTCATCGCTGCTGCTGTCCTGAGTTCACTCTCTTTCGCAAGCTTTGCGGCTGTACAGGTACAGTCCACCCCGGTCGATCAGCATAAAGTCGGGACGATCTCTGCCTCTGCCGGGACTAACCTGGGTTCACTGGAAGATCAGCTGGCGCAAAAAGCGCAAGAGATGGGTGCAAAATCTTACCGCATCACCTCTGTGACCGGTCCTAACACCCTGCACGGCACCGCCGTCATCTACAAATAAGCCGGGCATAAACCCTCATTTATGCCACTGCAATAAAAAACGCCCTGCTTAGCAGGGCGTTTTTTTATTTATGATTTACATCGGTTGCTGGATGACATCGTGATGCCGGGTGACGTCGGTCGGCATGCCTGAGCGGGCCTCCATTGCGCGCTCCATCACCTCGCTGTTGGTATTCGCATTCGTTTTAAAGCTTACCATCGCGGCATTCAGGTTAATGGGCAGCGTCTGCGGGTCATCGCCAATGTTTTTCGATAGCGGCTGATGAATTTCAACCAGCCGCACGCCGTCCGGCTCCTCAGAAACCTTGATCGGCGTATTGATGATATTGACTTTGGTACCCGGCGTAACGACGTTAAACAGCGTTTTGATATCGTCATCGCGCAGACGAATGCAGCCGGAGCTGACGCGCATGCCGATGCCAAAGTCCGCATTCGTGCCGTGCAGCAGGTAAACGCCGCCGTAGGCCGCCAGACGGATCGCGTGGTGACCCATCGGGTTATCCGGGCCTGCTGGCACCACGGCTGGAAGATCGATGCCCTGAGCTTTATACCGTGCACGAATATTGGCCGTTGGTGTCCAGGTTGGATTCGCGCGTTTATCCGAGACGGTCGTGACCATCGTCGGCGTCAGGGTGTCGCCGCCCAGCTGACCAATACCAATCGGGTAGACGGTCACCTCATTTTTACCCGGCGGGTAATAGTACAGACGCAGCTCCGCCAGATTTATGACGATCCCCTCACGCGGAGCTTCCGGCAGGATAGTCTGTAACGGGATAGTCAATACGCTGCCCGCGCGCGGGACGTAGGGGTCGACGCCAGGGTTCGCCTGCAGCAGGGCCAGAAAACCAACGTTATATTTTTTGGCAATGGCTTCCAGCGAACCGCCATTATTTTCAACCACATGAAAGCGGTTTTCCCCCACCACCTTGCTGCCGGGCGGAGGAAGGGGCCAGGTATTTGCGCGAGCGGGAAGCGCAACCGCAACGGTGGCTGCCAGCGCAAACAGGGTTAACCAGCGAGTCATACGCGAAGAGGTCATCATCACCATAATCCATGCAAATGATAAGGTTATTGTTTTATAAGGCGTTAACGATAATTATGGCGAATGGGTGTGTCGGGAAGATCGGGTGAAGTGCAAAGAGTTTGTAAATTGTCCCCCGTTAGCGCTGGGCTAACGGGGGAAGGAGGGTCAGGCGATCGCGTTCTCTTCCAGCTGGCGCATAAAGTTACGCACCCAGTCCATGCGGGTTTTGCGCTCCGTCAGCTCCTGGGTAAATTTCAGACGCGTTGGGCCATCCAGACGGAAATGCTGCGGCTGTTTTTGCAGCAGACCGATGAGCCACATCGGGTTGACGTGGTTCTTCTCGGCGAACTCAATCACGCCGCCTTTTTCGTTGCCTTCAAGCTTGCGAATGCCCAGCTTCTGCGCCTGCTGGCGCAGGCGAGCGATATCCAGCAGATTTCGCGCCGCATCGGGCAGCAGGCCAAAGCGGTCGATCAGCTCAACCTTAATCTCTTCCAGCTCGCTTTCCGTCTTCGCGCTGGCGATGCGCTTGTAGAACGACAGTCGGGTATTTACATCTGGAATGAAATCATCCGGCAGCAGGGAAGGCATACGCAGCTCGACCTCGGTCTGCTGGCTGGTGAGATCTTCCAGCGACGGCTCGCGCCCGGCCTTCAGGGCATCAACCGCGTTTTCCAGCAGTTCCATATAGAGCGAGAAGCCGATGGTCTCCATCGAGCCGCTCTGGTCCTCACCCAGCAGTTCACCGGCACCGCGGATCTCGAGATCGTGCGTGGCCAGCGCGAAGCCTGCGCCGAGGTCTTCCAGCGAGGCGATGGCTTCCAGACGCTTCTGCGCATCGGTGGTCATCGCTTTCGGATGCGGCGTCAGCAGCCAGGCGTAGGCCTGATGGTGCGAACGCCCGACGCGGCCGCGCAGCTGGTGAAGCTGCGCCAGGCCAAAGTGATCCGCACGTTCAATGATGATGGTGTTCGCCGTCGGAATGTCGATCCCGGTTTCGATGATGGTGGTACACACCAGCACGTTAAAGCGCTGGTGGTGGAAGTCGTTCATCACCCGTTCAAGCTCGCGCTCGCGCATCTGCCCGTGACCGATAGCGATGCGCGCTTCCGGCACCAGCTCCGCCAGCCTGTCGGCCGCTTTCTGGATGTTTTCCACGTCGTTGTACAGGTAATAGACCTGACCCCCGCGCAGCACTTCACGCAGAATGGCCTCACGCACCACCAGATTATCGTATTCGCGGACGAAGGTTTTTACCGCCAGACGGCGCGCCGGCGGCGTGGCAATAATCGACAGATCGCGCATGCCGCTCATCGCCATGTTCAGGGTTCGCGGGATTGGCGTCGCGGTCAGGGTCAGGATATCGACGTCGGCGCGCATCGCTTTGATGCGTTCCTTATGACGCACCCCGAAGCGGTGCTCTTCGTCGACGATCAGCAGCCCCAGATCTTTCCACTTCACGTCGCTTTGCAGGAGCTTGTGGGTACCGATCAGAATGTCAATTTTGCCTTCGCTTGCCTGCTCCAGGATCTGCGTCTGCTCTTTGGTGCTGCGAAAACGTGACAGCATCTCGATGCGTACCGGCCAGTTGGCGAAGCGGTCGCGGAAGTTGTCGAAGTGCTGCTGAGCGAGCAGGGTGGTTGGCACCAGCACCGCCACCTGCTTGTTGTTTTCCACCGCAAGGAAGGCGGCGCGCATCGCCACTTCGGTTTTGCCGAAGCCGACGTCGCCGCACACTAAACGGTCCATCGCCAGCGGCTGGCACATGTCGCTCAGCACGGCGTTAATAGCCTGAGCCTGATCCGGCGTGGTTTCAAACGGGAAGCTGTCGCAGAAGAGCTGATACTGTTCCTTATCATGCTTAAAGGCGAAGCCCTCTTTGGCCGCGCGCTGGGCGTAGATATCCAGCAGCTCGGCGGCCACGTCGCGCACTTTTTCCGCGGCCTTCTGGCGCGCGCGCGCCCAGGCGTCGCCGCCCAGCTTGTGCAGAGGCGCGTTCTCTTCGGCCCCGCCCGCGTAGCGGCTGATCAGATGCAGGGACGACACCGGGACATAGAGTTTGGCGTCGTTCGCGTAGGTCAGCATCAGGTATTCACCTTTAATGCCGCCCGCCTCGAGCGTGGTCATGCCCTGATAGCGCCCAACGCCATGCTCCAGGTGCACAATCGGCTGGCCCGGATGCAGCTCGGCCAGGTTGCGGATCAGCGTGTCCGGGTTGATGGTTCGACGGCTGTCCTGACGACGGCGCGCGACGCGCTCGCCCAGCAGGTCGCTTTCGCAAATCAGCGCCAGGTTGTTGAGCGTGTCGATGAACCCATGCTCGGCGGCGCCAATCATCAGGTAACGGCCGTTTCCGGTCGCTTCGCTCAGGCGCAGGATGCGCTTCGGCGCCACCTTAATGCGTCCCAGCAGCTCACCTAACGCTTCGCGACGGCCTTCACTCTCAACGGAGAACACCACCGGGCCGGTAAACGACTCCAGAAACTTGCGCAGATTATCCAGCGGGGATTTCTGCTGCGCCTGGACGGCCAGGTCCGGCAGCGTCCGGAAGGCGAGGTTGGTGTTAGCGGCCTTATCGGCAAGCGAATCGGTTTTCAGCTGCATCCGCGGCCAGCGCTTCAGCTCGGCGTTGAGCTCGTCGGTACGCAGCCACAGCGCCTCCGGCGGCAGCAGCGGACGCATCGGGTCAACGCCCCGGTTTTCGAAGCGAGCGCGGGTTTCGCTTTCAAAGCGGCTGGCGCTGGCGTCGATATCCCCGGTGTTAACAATCAGCGTATTCGCCGGGAAGTAGCTGAACAGGGCAGGCAACGGCTCGCTGAAGAACAGCGGCTGCCAGTATTCAATCCCGGCAGGCAGCGTGCCTTTGCTGACCTGTTGATAAATATGTTCCGCGTCGCGCTTCACCTCGAACTTATCGCGCCACTGGCTGCGGAACAGTTCGATAGCAGTTTTGTCCGTCGGGAACTCATGTGCGGGCAGTAAATTGATGGACTCGACCTCCTCCAGCGTGCGCTGCGTATCGGCGTCGAAGACGCGCAGGCTGTCGATTTCATCATCGAAAAAGTCCAGACGATACGGCTGGTCGCTGCCCATCGGGTAAAGGTCGAGCAGCGCGCCGCGGGTCGCATATTCCCCGTGCTCCATCACCTGATCGACGTGGCGATACCCGGCGCCGTCAAGCTGCGCCCGCAGGGCATCACGGGACAGGCGCTGGCCTTTTTTCATTACCAGCGCGTGACCGTGCAGGTAGCTGTGCGGACAGACGCGCTGCATCAGGGTATTCACCGGCACAATCAGCACGCCGCGCTGCATGGTCGGGAGTTGATACAGCGTCGACAGGCGCGAGGAGATGATCTCCTGGTGCGGAGAGAAGCTGTCATAGGGCAGCGTTTCCCAGTCGGCCAGGCTGAACACCAGATTATCGGTGAACTGGCGAATTTCATCGTGCAGGCGCAGGGCGTTTTGCATATCCGGGGCAACCAGGATCACCGGGCCAGGATGACGCTCAGCAATTTCCGCCACCAGCGTGGCGCACGCTGCGCCCGTGAGTTCACCCAGCTGGCGCTGGTCGCCCGCTTTGACAGGCAAGGAATAACGATAGTGTTCAGGCATGGCTATGTCAGAGTCTCTTATGGATATACCAACAGTATTGGGGCATATCACTGATACGCAATGTCTTTATTATCCTCGATCGTTTTACATAAGCAAATCGTAACCGCACGGCGGGGTTATACGCCCCCGAAAGGGGGCGGAGAGGGCATTAACGGGTGGTCGGCGAGAGCGTAAGCGTCGAAGGCGGAGAAAAGAAAATGTCCCCGAACAGCGCGGTGGAGATCTTACGCACCCCGAGTCCGGCCAGGGTACAGATAAGCAGGCTGGCAAACGGGTAGACCAGAATTAAGGTGAGTTCAGCCCAGACCGGCCAGTAAGCGGCATTCATCTCGCCAATCAGGAACAGGCTAAAGGCCTCAATGAGGATGCGGTGGGTGGTATAAATCGCAATGGTATTGGAGCCAATCACGTTCAGCAGGTTGTCAGGGTGAACGGCATAGCGCTGTTCAACGCTGTAGAACAGCTTCATGATCAGCACAATCGACAGCAAGGAGAGCAGCAGCGGAACGTTAGCAAACCACAGCACCACGGAGACGGCGGCGAAAGCGCCCGTTGCCAGCCAGGTGCGGCGCAGGTTTAGATTTTTCATCCATGCCATCAGCTCAGCGCCATACCACGCCCCGAGGCTGTAGTAGATCATGTTGCGTACCACGCTGTTCATTCCCCACCACGGCAGCGGCAGGAAGTTGATCGCGATGCTTGCCAGCGCCAGCAGTCCCAGCATCGGCAGCTTCCAGCGGCTCAGCAGTTTACACAACGTGAAGTAGACCACCAGGGCATACAGATACCACAGGCTGGTGCTGGCGGTGAGCATCCCTTGCACAAATCCCAGGAGCGAATCGGCGTAGGCCGCGTTCGACGAGGTGGCAACCTCGCGATCGGGCGCCAGCCAGGCGTTCAGGTGGGTCAGCGCCTGCCATTGCAGAATCCCCCACAGCGCCAGAACCCAGACAATGCTCCAGATTCGCTTGTCGAGGCTGGTTCGCCAGTCCACCTCGTCAATATAACGACGGATCAGATAGCCGGAGATAAAGAAAAAGACCGGCATACGGAAGGGGGCGAGATAGAGATTAAAATAGATCCAGCATTTGGCGAGAAGGCCAGAGAGCGGGTGTTGCAGCCCGATCAGGTGCGGATAAAACGTGATAACTGAATGGTAGATAACCACCAGGCAGATACACAGCCCTTTTATCTGGTTAATCCATAATGCTTTTTGCTTCATTGTTCGCAACTACCTTATTGCCATAGACGAACGAGCAATTGTTGTTAAACGAAACCGGGCTGTAATGGGTAACAGTCTGTATCAGGAGGTTTTTCGGAAAAGGTGGAGGTTACGAGGTGCGGTTTCAGATATTAGTACCCTGATTTATCTGAATTTTTCGGAAAAATGATTATCAAAGCTTACGGTTTCAGTCATTTACGCTTAACGGATTCGCTTATATACTCGTGGGTCTGCTATCAGCAAACAGACGGACTTCATGTATCAACCTGTCGCACTCTTCATAGGCTTACGCTACATGCGTGGGCGCGCCGCGGACCGCTTCGGTCGCTTTGTCTCCTGGCTTTCGACTATTGGCATTACGCTTGGCGTGATGGCACTGGTGACGGTGCTTTCCGTCATGAATGGCTTCGAGCGCGAGCTGCAAAACAACATCCTGGGGCTGATGCCGCAGGCCGTACTCTCATCCACTAACGGTTCGGTTAACCCGCAACAGCTGCCGGAAAGCGCGGCGAAGTTACAGGGCGTCACGCGCGTTGCGCCGTTGACCACTGGTGACGTGGTGCTGCAAAGCGCCCGCAGCGTGGCGGTCGGTGTGATGCTGGGTATTGACCCGGCGCAAAAAGACCCGCTGACGCCGTATCTCGTAAACGTGAAGCAGACTGACCTGGAAGCCGGAAAATACAACGTGATTCTGGGTGAGCAGCTTGCCGGTCAGCTTGGCGTCAACCGCGGCGACCAGCTCCGCGTGATGGTGCCTTCAGCCAGCCAGTTTACGCCGATGGGGCGCCTGCCAAGCCAGCGCCTGTTTAACGTGATTGGTACTTTTGCTGCCAACAGCGAAGTCGATGGCTACCAGATGCTGGTTAACATTCAGGACGCGTCACGCCTGATGCGCTACCCGGCCGGCAATATCACCGGCTGGCGCCTGTGGCTCGACGCGCCGCTGAAGGTCGATACCCTCAGCCAGCAAAAACTGCCGGACGGCACCAAATGGCAGGACTGGCGCGAGCGTAAAGGCGAGCTGTTCCAGGCCGTGCGGATGGAGAAAAACATGATGGGGCTGCTGCTGAGCCTGATCGTCGCCGTGGCTGCTTTTAACATCATCACCTCGCTAGGGCTGATGGTGATGGAGAAGCAGGGCGAGGTCGCTATCCTGCAAACCCAGGGGCTGACGCCGCGGCAGATCATGGCCGTGTTTATGGTGCAGGGGGCCAGCGCCGGTATCATCGGCGCGCTGCTCGGGGCGGTGCTGGGTGCGCTGCTTGCCAGCCAGCTCAACAATTTAATGCCGATCATCGGCGCGCTGCTTGACGGCGCGGCGCTGCCGGTGGCCATCGAGCCGCTGCAGGTGGTCGGTATCGCGCTGGCCGCGATGGCCATTGCGCTGCTTTCTACGCTTTATCCTTCCTGGCGCGCTGCCGCCACTCAACCCGCTGAGGCTTTACGTTATGAATAAGATCCTGTTGCAATGCGACAACCTGTCCAAACGCTATCAGGAAGGCACTGTGCAAACCGACGTGCTGCACAATGTGAGCTTTAGCGTGGGCGAAGGCGAGATGATGGCGATTGTCGGCAGCTCCGGCTCGGGCAAAAGTACACTGCTGCATCTGCTGGGCGGGCTGGATACCCCAACCAACGGCGACGTGATTTTCTCCGGCCAGCCGATGAGCAAAATGTCCTCCGCGGCGAAGGCCGAGCTGCGTAACCGCGAGCTCGGCTTTATCTACCAGTTCCACCACCTGCTGCCGGATTTCACGGCGCTGGAAAACGTGGCGATGCCGCTGCTGATTGGCAAAAAGAAACCGGCTGAGATTAACGCCCGCGCCAGCGACATGCTGAAAGCGGTAGGGCTGGGCCATCGCGGAAACCACCGTCCGTCGGAGCTGTCCGGCGGCGAGCGTCAGCGCGTGGCGATTGCCCGTGCGCTGGTCAACAACCCGCGTCTGGTGCTGGCGGATGAGCCTACCGGTAACCTGGACGCGCGCAACGCGGACAGTATTTTCCAGCTTCTGGGCGAGCTGAACGCCTTGCAGGGCACCGCGTTTCTGGTGGTGACCCACGATCTGCAGCTGGCAAAACGCATGGGGCGCCAGCTTGAGATGCGCGACGGCCATCTGAACGCGGAACTGACCCTGATGGGAGCAGAGTAATGGCGTCACCGTTATCGTTACTCATCGGTTTACGTTTTAGCCGCGGCCGCCGTCGCGGCGGCATGGTGTCGCTGATCTCCGTTATCTCGACCATCGGTATTGCGCTGGGTGTGGCGGTGCTGATCGTCGGCTTAAGCGCCATGAACGGCTTCGAGCGCGAGCTGAATAACCGTATTCTGGCGGTCGTGCCGCACGGGGAGATCGAACCGGTTAACCAGCCGTGGACGAACTGGAGCGACGCCCTGAACAAAGTGGAAAAAGTGCCCGGCATCGCCGCGGCTGCGCCCTACATTAACTTTACCGGGCTGGTGGAGAGCGGGGTAAACCTGCGCGCTATCCAGGTGAAAGGGGTGAATCCGACGCAGGAAGCGCGCCTCAGCGCGCTGCCGAACTACGTGCAGAACGGCGCGTGGGCCAACTTCAGGGCGGGCGAGCAGCAGATCATCATGGGTAAAGGCGTTGCTGATGCCCTGAAGGTGAAGCAGGGCGACTGGGTGTCAATCATGATCCCGAATGCCAGCGCCGATCACAAACTGCAGCAGCCAAAGCGCGTGCGCCTGCACGTTACCGGTATTCTTCAGCTGAGCGGTCAGCTTGACCACAGCTTTGCGATGGTGCCGATGGAGGATGCACGCCAGTATCTCGACATGGGCGACAGCGTGACGGGCATTGCCGTTAAGGTGAACGACGTCTTTAACGCTAACAAACTGGTGCGCGACGCGGGCAGCGTGACCAATAACTATGTCTACATCAAAAGCTGGATCGGCACTTACGGCTATATGTACCGTGATATCCAGATGATCCGCGCCATTATGTATCTGGCGATGGTGCTGGTGATCGGTGTCGCGTGCTTTAATATCGTCTCGACGCTGGTGATGGCGGTCAAAGACAAGAGCGGCGACATCGCCGTGCTGCGTACCCTTGGGGCAAAAGACGGTCTTATTCGCGCCATCTTCGTCTGGTACGGTTTGCTGGCGGGGCTGTTCGGCAGCCTGTGCGGCGTGGTGATTGGCGTGGTGGTTTCCCTGCAGCTAACGCCGATTATCAACGGCATTGAAAAGCTTATTGGTCACCAGTTCCTGTCGGGTGATATCTATTTTATTGACTTCCTGCCGTCAGAACTGCACTGGCTGGATGTTTTTTATGTGCTGCTTACAGCACTTTTACTGAGTCTGCTGGCAAGCTGGTATCCGGCGCGTCGCGCAAGCCGAATTGATCCGGCGAGGGTATTAAGTGGCCAGTAATTACGTCACGATCTAGCGGCTTTCGTGTCGCCAGATCGAAAGAGGAATGCGTTATGTATTATGGATTTGATATTGGCGGCACCAAGATTGCGCTCGGCGTGTTTGATAAAGACCTCAAACTGCAGTGGGAAACCCGCGTTCCCACGCCGCGCGACAGCTACGACGAATTTTTAACCGCCATTGCCGCGCTGGTGGCGCAGGCCGATGAACGCTTTGGCGTGAAAGGCAGCGTCGGCATTGGTATTCCGGGCATGCCGGAAACCGACAATGGTACGCTTTACGCGGCCAACGTGCCTGCCGCCAGCGGTAAACCGCTGCGCGCCGATCTCTCCGCGCTCCTTGAACGCGACGTGCGTTTAGATAACGACGCCAACTGCTTTGCGCTCTCCGAAGCCTGGGATGATGAGTTCCGTCAATATCCGCTGGTGATGGGGCTGATCCTCGGTACCGGCGTCGGCGGAGGAATCGTCATCAACGGTAAGCCCATCACCGGCCGCAGCTACATCACCGGCGAGTTTGGTCATATCCGCCTGCCGGTGGATGCGCTGGAGGTCTTCGGCCGTGATTTCCCGCTGACCCGCTGCGGCTGCGGGCAGCACGGCTGTATTGAGAACTACCTGTCAGGCCGCGGGTTTGCATGGCTTTACGAACACTTCTATCATCAGAAACTTGAGGCCCCTCAAATCATTACCCTGTGGGAGCAAGGGGATGCGCAGGCGCGTGAGCACGTCGAGCGCTATCTGGATCTGCTGGCGGTGTGTCTGGGCAATATTCTCACCATCGTCGACCCGGATCTGCTGGTGATTGGGGGAGGGCTCTCAAACTTTACCGCGATTACGGAACGGTTGTCCGGGCGTTTGCCCCGACATTTATTGCCGGTTGCCCGCGTGCCGCGTATTGAACGCGCGCGACACGGGGACGCAGGAGGCATGCGCGGAGCCGCATTCCTTCATCTCACCGATTAGTTTACGAGGTTTCTATGCTGTCGCGTCGCCAGGGTCGACTCAGCCGTTTTCGCAAAAATAAACGCCGCTTGCGTGAGCGCTTGCGCCAGCGGATCTTTTTCAGAGACAGAATGATGCCAGAAGCGATGGATAAACCCAGAGTGGTGGTGCTGACCGGGGCGGGGATCTCCGCCGAGTCAGGGATTCGAACCTTCCGCGCGGCGGACGGGCTGTGGGAAGAGCACCGCGTAGAGGATGTCGCCACGCCGGAAGGCTTTGCCCGCGACCCGGATCTCGTGCAGGCGTTTTACAACGCCCGCCGTCGTCAGCTTCAGCAGCCTGACGTCGCGCCGAATGCCGCGCATCTGGCGCTGGCGAAGCTGGAAGAGGCGCTGGGCGATCGTTTTCTGCTGGTGACGCAGAATATCGACAACCTTCACGAGCGGGCCGGTAACAGGAACATCATCCATATGCACGGCGAGCTGCTCAAGGTTCGCTGCGCCTGGAGCGGTCAGGTGCTGGACTGGAAAGAGGACGTGCTGCCGGAGGATAAGTGCCACTGCTGCCAGTTCCCGTCTCGCCTGCGTCCGCACGTGGTCTGGTTCGGCGAAATGCCGCTGGGAATGGATGAGATCTACAGCGCGCTGGCGATGGCCGACGTGTTTATCGCCATCGGCACATCCGGCCACGTTTACCCGGCGGCGGGGTTTGTCCACGAAGCGCGACTGCACGGCGCGCATACCGTTGAACTCAATCTTGAGCCAAGCCAGGTGGGCAGCGAGTTTGAAGAGAAACACTACGGTCTGGCAAGCACGGTTGTTCCGGAGTTTGTCGACAAGCTGCTGAAAGGTCTGTAACGCTCATGGCGTGAAAAGGCACCCGCTGGACGGGTGCCTTTTTATTTAAGAATGAAAGAAGGCCAGCGTCTTCTCCAGCGATTTAGCCTGCTCGTCCAGCGAGAGCGCCGCCGCAGAGATCTGCTGAACCAGAGAGGCATTCTGCTGGGTGGTGCTGTCCATCTGGTTGACGGCGGTACTGACCTGGCTAATCCCCCGATTCTGCTCGTCCAGCGCCTGAACAATGTCGTTGATGACCAGATGCACGTGCGACACCGCCTCAATCACCTGTTTCATCATTACGCCGGTCTCATTGACCAGCTCGACGCCTTTGCTGACGCGGCCTGAGGACTCGGCAATCAGCTGAGAGATCTCTTTGGCCGCGTTAGCGCTTCGCTGCGCAAGGTTGCGTACTTCACCTGCGACTACCGCGAAACCGCGTCCCTGTTCGCCCGCGCGCGCCGCTTCAACGGCCGCATTCAGCGCCAGGATATTGGTCTGGAAGGCGATGCCGTCGACGATACTGTTAATCTCACCGATCTTGCGCGCGCTCTCATCAATCTCGCCGATCACCACGACCACATCGTTCACCAGCGTTTCGCCATGCCCGGCAAGGCTCGCGGCGCGATCGGTCAGGGTGGTCGCCTTGTGGGCGTTATCGGCATTGTTCTTCACCGTAACCGAAATCTCTTCCATGCTGGCAGCGGTTTCAACAATCGCCGCCGCCTGTTCCTCGGTACGCGAGGCGAGGTCAAGGTTGCCCGCCGAAATTTCGCTGGTCCCGCCGTGCACGGAGTGGCTGGCTTCGCTGATGTTGTCGACGATGCGCTTGAGCTGCGTCTGCATGGTGTGCAGGGCATAAAAAATGCTGTGGGTATCCCCGGATCGCACCGGGATGGTGTTGTTCAGATCCCCGCGGGCGACGGCCAGGGCGATCCCGGCGGCCTCGGAAGGTTCTCCCCCCACCGGACGATCAACCTTGCGGGTAAAAATCTGGGCCATCACCAGGCTAACCGCAACGATGCTTAACACCATCATGACGATGGCCTTCAGTAAAAATGCGCGCGCTTCGGCCATCACTTCGCTGACCGGGGTGATGATGGCGAGTTTCCACGGCGTCTGGCTATTACCGACGGCGATCGCCTGCCAGGTGATAAACACCTCTTCTTTCAGCAGCGGATCGTTTACCCGAGTGACGTCATGTCCTGCAATGTGACCCGCGTAAGGCTTGCCTGCCGCACCTTTTTCCGGGCTGGACACCACGTTATTGCCCGCAGACAGGAGCAGGGCGTAGCCTGTGCCGTTCCACGGTTTAATGGCGCCAATCATGGACTGCAGCGTGGCGAGCGAGAAGTCAGAGGTGACTGAGCCCAGAAACTGACCGTCACGCATGATGGGGGCGGCAATTGAGGTGAGCATCACGTCCACGCCGTTGTAGGGGTAAATATAGGGTTCGATGATCACATCTTTATGCCGCTGTTTCGGCAACAGATAGTAATCGCCGCTGCCGGGCGTTTCGATGTCCGTCAGCAGGTGCAACGCCGGTTTGCCGGTGGCATCGCGGTCGACGTAGCGGGCGTAGCGCCCGGCAGGATCTTCGCCGCTCTGACCGGCAAAGACGGCATCTTTATCGTCAAACGCATTGGGCTCAAAGGCCATCGACATGGAGAGAAACGACGGGTGAGCCGAGAGGAAGTGGACGAGCAGCTGGTTCAGGCTCTGGCGGTCGGAAATGCCCGCTTCGCGCAGCGCGAGGGCGCTGCTGCCCATATCCCGGGCGGCAGTCAGGGCAGAATCCAGCTGTTTGCTGACCTGTAAAGCGTGTACCTCGGCTATCTGGCGAATATGGTTTTTGGCCAGCACCTCTTGCTGCGCCATCCATTGCCACATCATAAACCCGATCGTTGCCGTAAAGCCCACCGTCACGGTGAGGAAAATGGACAATAGCATCAACGTCTTGACTCTTATTTTTTGTCTTCGGACCATGGCGTCTTTCATTCTCATCTCCCGTAATGTCGTGCATGTCGGGCAGGCACAAAGTACTTATCGGATATTTCATCTCCTTTCTGTAGAGCGAAGGATATATTTAATTTAAATCCAGACGGTTAATTCCCGTTCATTAGTGTGGATGCTTTTATTTTGTGCATTCAATCAAAATAGTGCTCGATAAAACTCGTTATCGTCGTGTAGAAAGAGGATGCTAATAAATATAAAGTGGTAGAGGAGGATGGGATATGTACGGATTTATCGCGCGACAACCCATTTTTAACCCTGAAATGAATACCGTAGCCTATGAGCTGCTTTTCAGAGACGGGATGACAAATCGTTTTCCGGATGTGTCGGCAGAATATGCCACGTCCAGGATGATATCAGATCAGTTCTTATGTGTGCCGTCCCAGCGCATTGCCGGGGCACATACGTCGTTTATTAATTTCCCTTCAAGGATGGTTATTGACCGCAGTGGAGAAGCGCTTGATAAAGAGAGCGTGGTGATTGAAATCCTTGAAGATGCTGTGCCGGGGGCCGAACTGCTGCAGGCCGTCAGGGAGATGAATGCGCACGGCTATCAGTTTGCGCTTGATGATTTCACCCTTGCGCCAGAATGGGATGTTTTTTTACCCTATATTTCAATCCTGAAATTTGACGTCAGAAATTATACCTTAGCGCAAATTAAAGCGTATCTGAAAGTACGTAAACATCTGACCGGTCATATTAAATATCTTGCTGAAAAAATTGAGACTAAAGAGGAATTCAACCAATACAGAGACGAGGGATTTTCCCTTTTTCAGGGCTATTTTTTCTGCCGTCCAGAGGTCATTAAATATAAACGGCTGTCGCAAAATCAGCTGGCGATTTTTCGGCTGCAAATGGAGGTCGGACGCAATAAACCTGATTTTCGAATCATCGAGTCGTTGATAAAAACCGATCTCACGCTCTCTTATAAAATCATGCGCTATATGAAGCATACGGCGTTTAAGCATGTCGGCGCCTGTAATTTCAGCAAGTTAACCCTGAGCGAGGTGCTCAGGTATCTTGGCGAAAACCAGCTCCGACGGTTTGTTGCCGTCGTGGTCCTCGCCAGTGCGGGCAATGACACCGTCAGCGAGCTTTACCCGCTGAGCATGATGCGCGGCAAATTCTGCGAACTGCTGGCTGAGACGATGAACGAACCTACTCTGGCTGAAAATGCGTTCATGTGCGGCCTGTTTTCTCTGCTCGATACCCTCCTGGAGCTTCCGATGGCAGAGCTGATGAAGCAAATTGCGGTGCCGCAGAGCGTGAGCAACGCGCTGTGCCATCAGGAGGGACGGTTAGCCGACATGATTAACCTCTGCCGTTACTATGAACAGCAGCGGTGGGACGAGGCGACCCGGATTCGACAGGCGCTGGGCCTGTCAGATGAAGAGGTGGTTGAGGCGATGCGAAAAGCGACGCTCTGGGCTGGAGAGAATACGGTCAGTTAATCCTTCCTCACGCCGCGCAGGCGGCGTGAGGAAGAACGCGATACCGGTTAGCGGCCCGCTTTTAACTTCTGGTAATACTCTTCGTAGAGCCGGCTGGCGTCGCCGACATCGTTCTGCCACTCACCTTTGCTGATGGTTTCCGCATCCGGGTAGAGCGACTTATCGTTAGCCACTTCAGGCTTCAGCAGCTTGCGTGCGGCCAGGTTTGGCGTCGGGTAGCCAATGGTCTCGGCAACCTGTTTCGCCACGTCCGGGCGCAGCAGGAAGTTAATCAGCTTCAGCGCCCCATCCACATTTTTCGCGTTAGCCGGAATGGAGAGGCTGTCCATCCAGAAGATCCCGCCTTCTTTTGGCCAGACTACCTCAAGCGGCGTACCGGCCTGGCGGGCCACATACGCGGAGCCGTTCCACACCATCCCCAGGTTTACTTCGCCTTCCATATACGGGTTTGCCGGGTTATCAGAGTTGAATGCCGCCACGTTAGGCATCAGCTTTTTCAGCTCGGCATATGCCGCTTCAATCTCTTTAGGATCCGTCGTGTTGCCAGAGTAGCCAAGCTTGCGCAGCGCCACCTGGAAGACTTCGCGCGCGTCGTCGGTCAACAGCAGGCTGCCTTTGTATTGCGGTTTCCACAGATCGGCCCAGCTGGTCACCGACTTCGGATCGACGGCCTCGCTGTTAACGCCAATCGCGGTTGCCCCCCAGATATACGGAATGGAGTAGTCGTTATTTGGGTCAAACGGCTTGTTGAGCATCTCAGGATCGAGGTTTGAAAAATGGGTTAGCTTCGTTTTGTCGATCTTCTGGATCATGCCTTCTTTGCGCATTTTGTCGACAAAGTAGGTGGAAGGAACCACCAGATCGTACGCGCCATCTTTGTAGGTTTTGAGCTTGGCGTACATGGTTTCATTCGACTCGTAGGTCGAGTAGATCACCTTGATGCCCGTCTCCTTGGTGAACTGCTCCAGCAGGCCCGGCGGCACGTACTCGGTCCAGTTGTAGAAGTAGAGCGTTTTGCTGTCATCAGCGTGTGCGGCACCCATACCAAGCACCAGCGCCGCAGCGGCGAGCATTTTTTTCATTTCATTGTCCCCTGAGATTTTGTTTTATCACGAGCAATAACCTGGCTGGCGATCACCAGAACCAGCGAAAACAGCAGCAGAATGGTCGCCAGCGCGTTCACCTCAGGTGAAACGCCGACTTTCACCATCGAATAAATTTTCAACGGCAGAATTTCATAGCTCGGCCCGGTCACGAAGGAGGAGACCACCACGTCATCCATCGACAGGGTAAAGCTCAGCAGCCATCCGGCCGCCACGGCGGGCATCGCCAGCGGCAGGATGATTTTGCGCAGGATGGTCATTTCGCTGGCGCCCAGATCTTTCGCCGCCTCCAGCATGCGCACGTCGAACCCTTTCAGGCGCGCAAAGACGGTCACCACCACAAACGGCAGGCAGAAGGTGATATGGGAAAACAGCAGCGACCAGAAGCCAAGCTGTACGCCCAGCAGCATAAACAGCACCAGTAGCGAAATCGCCATCACGATGTCCGGCGACATCATCACCACAAACAGCATGCCGCTGACGAACGGCTTACCGCGAAAGCGATAGCGGTAGAGCGCCACGGCGGTCAGGGATCCAATCAGCGTGGCGAAGGTGGCGGAGAAGATCGCCATCGTCAGCGAGTGTTGCGCGGCCTGCAGCAGGCTGTCATTGTTCATCAGCAGGCTGTACCAGTCGGTGGTAAAGCCCTGCCAGTTAATCCCAAAGCGCGAGCTGTTAAACGAGTTCACGATCAAAATAATGATCGGGATATACAGGTAAGCGTAAATGGCGGTCATAAAACCGCCGCGAAGCAGTCGACCGATCATTCGAGTTCCACCTTCTTGTTCAGCAGCCGTGAGGCGCGCCAGTAAACCAGCAGCATCAGACCCATCACCACCGTCAACGTAATGCTGGTGGCGGAGCCGAACGGCCAGTCGCGAATGTTGAGGAACTGACTCTTGATCACATTCCCGATCAGCAGGTTTTTCGCGCCACCCATCAGGTCCGAAACGTAGAACAGACCCATGGCCGGAAGCATGACCAGCAGACAGCCCGCGATAATGCCGTGCATGGTCAGCGGAATGATAATGCGGATAAAGGTCTGGAACCTGTTGGCACCCAGATCTTTTGCCGCTTCCAGCAGCGGTTTATCCAGCTTCTCAATGCTGGAGTAGAGCGGCATCACCATAAACGGCAGCAGGATATAGACCAGACCCACAATTACCGCGCTCGGGGTAAACATGATGCGGATCGGCGTATCAATCACCCCCAGCCACAGCAGAAATTCATTGAGGTAGCCTTTGGTGCTGAGGAAGATTTTCAGCCCGTAGATGCGAATCAGCGAGTTGGTCCAGAACGGCACAATCAGCAGAAACAACAGCAGCGGACGCACCTTTTGCGGCAGACCCGCGAGGAACCATGCGAACGGATAACCCAGCACCAGGCAGGCAATGGTGGCAATCAGCGCCATATTGAGCGAATGCAGCAGCACGTCAAAATAGAGCGGATCGAGCAGGCGCGCGTAGTTGTCCAGCGTAAAAACCAGCGAAACGAAGTTTGCGTCGTCACGGGTCAGGAAGCTGGTGGCGATGATCATCAGGTTGGGTAAAAAGACAAACAACACAAGCCAACCGACGATCGTGGCAATCACCACATTCTGGAACTTACTTGTGTTCTTCATCAGCCAGTACAACCTCCCAGCTTTCTACCCAGTTGATAACCATTTTCTGGTCGAGAGAGTGGTCGAAGTCCGGGTCGTCCTCGTTAAAGAACTCGCTGACCATCACCGTTTTGCCGTTCTCCAGCTCGACGACAGACTCCAGCGTCATCCCTTTGTAGTTGCGCTCGCGGATATAGCCGATTAACCCTTCGGCCTCGGTATTGCCGTGAATTTCATCGACGCGCAGATCTTCCGGGCGCAGCAGAACGTTGAGCTTTTGTCCCTTTTCGACGGGGAAATTCACCGTGATGGCGCACTCGCGTCCTTCGACGCACGCGCGAACGCGCTGGTCGTCCAGACGCTCGATCACCGTGGCGTCGAAGATATTGATCTCACCAATGAAGCTGGCGACAAACAGATTTTTCGGCTCTTCGTAGATTTCACGCGGCGTGCCGTCCTGCTCAATTTTGCCGTCGCGCATCACCACGATGCGGTCGGACATGGTCAGGGCTTCTTCCTGGTCGTGGGTGACGAAGACAAAGGTAATGCCGAGCTTGCGCTGCAGGGCTTTAAGCTCGTTCTGCATCTGCTTGCGCAGCTTGTAATCCAGCGCGGAGAGGGATTCATCCAGCAGGAGCAGACGCGGCTTGTTGACCACGGCGCGGGCGATGGCCACGCGCTGCTGCTGGCCGCCGGAAAGCTGATGCGGTTTTCGCTGGGCAAACGTCTCGAGCTGTACCATGCGCAGGGCTTCGGTGACGCGCGGTTCGATCTCACTCGCCGGGGTTTTTTGCATCCGCAGGCCAAACGCCACGTTTTCAAACACGGTCATGTGCGGGAAGAGGGCATAGCTCTGAAAGACAGTGTTGACGTGGCGGTCTTCAGCGGGAACCTGGGTGATGTCCTGGTTTTCAAGATGGATATGGCCGTTATCGACGCTCTCCAGCCCGGCGATAAGGCGCAGTACGGTGGTTTTGCCACAGCCGGAGGGGCCAAGCAGCGTCAGAAACTCACCGTCATTGATGGTGAGAGTGAGGTCGGAAATGACGTCTTTGCCATCAAAACTTTTACGAATTCGTTCCAGTTGCACCAGCGGTGAACGTGAACGGGATTGTGTATTCAATTTTTGCGCTGTCCCATATAGACGCCTCAGGCAGCAGACTGAAGCGGGGTTTGTGTGTAACCACCTTGGTGACTCGTAATGAGGGCGGACATTCTACGGCAATCCCCCGCAATCGCCAATCCTTGTCACTGATTCATAAGCTACATTTACTAACGCACAACGATATAAACGGAATCTATGGTCACTCCCGTTTTTGCAACACCGATTTTGACGACAAGTTGGCTTGCTTGAATCTATCCGGCGTCTGAATGGGATTTTATTCCCGCGCCTTGATGAGTTCCGCGCCTGATGAACCTCC
>NZ_JAJFTC010000029.1:0-21172 GCF_020733125.1 Enterobacter cloacae complex sp. 2021EL-01169 | reverse complement strand
CTACGGGGGAGACTTACCCGAAATCTGATTTATTCAACAAAGCCAAGTCTATCAGTAAAGAGAATGAGAGATCAAAGTGGTCATTTTAATTGAGCTGGATAACGGACATTTCAATTGAGCCTTGACATAAGTTGTAGTAGCAAAGTTGTAATGTCCGATAATGGCTAAGTTAAGATGTCCGGCGTGTATAATCAAGTAAGGATTACCATGACGGCTCTCGCAGCGGAGTTTTTCACATTGGATGAAGTTAACCGACTCAAAATCATTCAGGATGTCATCGACCGGCGTCTGACAACACAAATGGCAGCTCAGCGGCTTGGTATCTCCGACCGTCAGTGCCGTCGTCTGCTTGCGCGTTATCGTGAAGATGGTCCGATTGGCATGACCAGCCGCCGTCGTGGTAAATCCAGTAACAACCAGTTGCCTCAGGGACTGGCCGCATACGCGCTGAACATTATTCGCGAACGCTATAACGATTTCGGTCCGACGCTGGCCTGTGAAAAACTGTCTGAGGTGCACGGTGTTCATCTTTCCAAAGAAACCGTCCGTAAGCTGATGACTCAGGCCAGTCTGTGGGTCCCACGTAAGCAACGTGCGCCAAAAATTCAGCAACCTCGTTACCGCCGTGCCTGTGCCGGTGAACTCATACAAATCGACGGCTGCGACCACCACTGGTTTGAAAATCGGGGACCTAAGTGTACGGCACTGGTTTACGTTGATGACGCAACCAGTCGTTTAATGCAGCTTCTTTTCGTGAAATCTGAGTCTACTTTCACCTATTTTGAAGCGACCCGGGGCTATATTGAAAAACATGGCAAACCGCTTGCGCTGTACAGCGACAAAGCCAGCGTATTCAGGATCAACAATAAAAATGCAACCGGCGGCGACGGCGATACCCAGTTTGGCCGTGCGATGCATGAACTGAACATTCAGACCATTTGTGCAGAAACCAGTGCTGCCAAAGGCCGCGTTGAACGGGCGCACCTGACGCTTCAGGACCGACTGGTCAAGGAGCTCAGGCTCCAGGGCATCAGTTCCATGGAAGCTGCGAACGCATTTGCCGAAGAGTTCATGAACGATTACAACCGTCGTTTCGCAAAAGCGCCTCGCCAGGCGTTTGATGTTCATCGGGAACTGGATGTCGATGACGATCTTGATATGGTATTTAACTGGCGTGAAGCTCGTAAAGTGTCGAAATCACTCACAGTGCAATACGACAAAGTCCTTTATCTGATTGAAGACAGCGAATTCAGTCGTCGGGCGATTGGTAAATACATCGATGTCTGGCATTACCCGGATGGACATAAAGAGCTCCGGCTTAATGGCGTATCACTTCCCTACTCCACCTATGACAAGCTTTCTGAAATCGATCAGGGGGCCATTGTGGATAACAAACGTCTGGGGCGGGCCCTGGAAATGGCGCAGCTGGTCCAGGCCGAGCGGGATAATAACCGGTCGCAATCCGTACCATCCGGAGACGGCCCTTCTCGCAGGCGTAAAGCTCCCACGACGAAGAAATCCCAGCGTTCCCTGGATCAGGACGATATGTTCAATGCCCTGGTGAAACTTCAGTCACGCTCTGAAGAGATATTTGGGAAGAAACCGATTTAAAGCCCGGTAATCCATCCGGGCATGCCTGGCTGTCAGATTTTGGCCTGATTGACCCGTGCCGCGAGCTCCTGATGACTCTCTTTCCTTTCGCTGTAGCGGTCGGACAGGTAGGCTGTGTGCCCTTTCAGGAGTAACGTCATTTTGAACAACTCTTCGGTAACGTCGACAATCCTGTCATACCAGGGTGAGGGTTTCATGCGCCCTTCATCATCAAATTCCTGCCATGCCTTTGGCACTGACGACTGATTGGGGATGGTGAACATCCGCATCCAGCGGCCAAGTATCCGCATCTGATTGACCGTGTTAAACGACTGTGAACCACCACAAACCTGCATGACGGCCAGCGTTTTACCCTGGGAAGGACGAACAGCACCTTCACTCAGGGGTATCCAGTCAATCTGGGCCTTCATCACCGAGCTCATGGCGCCATGTCTTTCCGGAGAACTCCAGACCATTCCGTCACACCACCTGACCAGCTCGCGGAGTTCAAGCACTTTGGGGTGACTTTCGGGCGCATCATCGGGTAACGGCAGACCGGATGGGTTAAATATTTTCACCTCAGCCCCCATCTTTGCCAGCAACCGCCCGGCCTCTTCCGCTGCAAAACGACTGTAGGACCGCTCTCGTACTGAACCGTACAGGATGAGAATTCGCGGCATGGTTTCGTTGTTGCCCGTAAGTTTGCTGGCAAGCGCATCATCAAAATAAGCCGGTTCGATTGCTGGTAAGTCGGTCATAAAAAATCTCCATTTCATAAGCTATGCTTTAAAAGTTATCACATATGAAATACCATATGTATTGTTATTTTTTTACGAGGTTAAGCATGCTACAGCCTGTTCAGCTTTTTAAACTGCTCGCCGACGAGACCCGTTCAACTATCGTGATGCTTCTCAGGGAGTCCGGTGAAATGTGCGTCTGTGACATCTGTGCGGCAACCGCAGAGTCTCAGCCAAAAATTTCTCGCCATATGGCCCTTTTACGTGAAGCCGAGCTGGTCATCGACCGTCGCGAAGGAAAATGGGTGCATTACCGACTGTCGCCACACATGCCAGCATGGGCTGCGGGTATTATTGATACAGCCTGGAACTGTGAACGAGAAAACATACGCAACAAGCTCAGTAGCGTGGCATCTGTCTCCTGCTGATGGCGATATATATATCCGAATAAACAAATGTGAATGGAGTTTCTGATGTTACTGGCTGGTGCTATCTTTTTATTCACGCTCGTCCTGGTTATCTGGCAACCCAGAGGGCTGGGGATTGGCTGGAGTGCCTCACTGGGCGCAATTCTGGCATTGCTGACTGGCGTCGTTCATCTGGGGGATATTCCGGTGGTCTGGCAGATAGTGTGGAATGCGACCGCCACCTTTATCGCCGTGATCATCATCAGTCTTCTGCTCGACGAATCCGGCTTCTTTGAATGGGCCGCGCTGCACGTTGCCCGTTGGGGGAATGGCCGGGGGCGGCTGCTCTTCACCTGGATCGTCCTGCTTGGTGCGATGGTTGCGGCACTGTTTGCCAACGACGGTGCGGCACTGATCCTGACACCTATCGTTATCGCGATGCTGCTGGCGCTGGGATTCAGCCGGGGAGCAACCTTAGCGTTTATCATGGCCGCAGGGTTTATCGCTGACACGGCAAGCCTGCCACTGATTGTCTCAAACCTGGTGAATATCGTCTCGGCGGATTTCTTTAAGCTTGGTTTCTCAGAATATGCCGCCGTGATGGTCCCGGTTAACCTGGCCGCGATTGCGGCTACGCTGGTGATGCTGCATCTGTTTTTCCGTAAGGACATTCCCGCCGTTTACGACGTTTCTCTGTTGAAAGAACCGAAAGACGCTATACGTGATGTGAATACCTTTAAAACCGGCTGGCTGGTTCTGGTGTTGCTTCTGGTGGGATTCTTCGGACTGGAGCCGCTGGGCGTACCGGTCAGTTTGGTCGCAGCCGCTGGTGCATTGCTTCTGTTTGCTGTTGCGAAAAAAGGGCATGCCATTAACACCGGTAAGGTGCTGCGTGGTGCGCCCTGGCAAATCGTTATCTTCTCGCTGGGGATGTACCTGGTGGTCTACGGCTTACGAAATGCCGGTCTGACCCACTATCTCTCTTCCTTGCTGAATCAGCTGGCAGAGCAGGGATTGTGGGCGGCAACGCTGGGTACGGGCTTCCTGACGGCCTTCCTGTCATCAGTGATGAACAATATGCCGACCGTGCTGGTCGGGGCGCTGTCGATTGATGGCAGCACAGCGACCGGTGTTATCAAAGAAGCGATGATTTACGCCAACGTCATCGGCAGCGACCTGGGGCCAAAAATTACCCCTATCGGCAGTCTGGCAACGTTACTGTGGCTGCACGTTCTGTCGCAGAAAAATATCAAAATTACCTGGGGATATTACTTCCGGGTGGGCATTGTCATGACAATCCCCGTGCTGTTTGTCACGCTTGCAGCACTGGCGCTTCGTCTGTCTTTCACTTTGTAATGAGATACTGATATGAGCAACATTACCATTTATCACAACCCGGCCTGCGGCACGTCACGCAATACCCTTGAAATGATCCGCAACAGCGGTACAGAGCCGACCGTTATTCATTATCTTGAAACCCCACCATCACGAGCTGAGCTGGTAAAACTCATTGCGGATATGGGGATCACGGTACGAGCGCTGCTGCGTAAGAATGTCGAACCTTTTGAAGCGTTAGGGCTGGCGGAAGACCGCTTTACTGACGAGCAGTTAATCGATTTTATGTTGCAGCACCCTGTTCTGATCAATCGCCCTATCGTGGTAACGCCGCTGGGTACCCGGCTATGCCGCCCTTCTGAAGTCGTGCTGGATATTCTTCCCGATGCGCAGAAAAGCGCGTTCACGAAAGAGGACGGTGAGAAGGTAGTTGATGAAAAAGGTAACCGGCTGAACTAAACGTGTTCTTGTGACGAAGGGCGAGAGAACTCGCCCTTTTTTATTTAAGATAATCAGTGCTAACGGAGGATAAGAAGCGGTTGTTGCGTCTTTTGCAGCATTTCGGAGGTATGACTACCGATAAAGAACTGCCGCAACCTGGAATGACCGTAGGCCCCCATCACTATCAGATCGACAGCATTTTCCTCGGCGTAACGAATAAGCGCGTCCCCGACTGATTGCCCGGTAAGATGTGTTGTGCTGTTTTCTATATCCGCGTCACGTAAAATTTGCTGTGCGGTCAGCAGCTCTTCCTTCTTACCGTTTACCATGACAAGGTGGCACTCCAGCCCCCTGAGTAAGGGACTCATCGTCAGACGTTCCAGGTTACTCCTGCTTTCTTCACTGCCATCATAAGCCAGCATGACTCTGGAAGGCACTGAGTAGTTCTCCGGAACAACCAGTAGGGGTTTCTTTTGCAGACGAATAACGCTTTCCAGATGAGAGCCTACCGGATGCTGGCTACCCCGACGCCCCAGCACCATGAGACGAAGGTCGCTCAGCTCTGCCAGAACTTCATCCGGTGTACCGTGTTTTTGCATCAAAAGCACATCCGGGCTTCCCTGTTTTTGAAGCAGTTCAGCACAACTTTCCAGTATTGCTTTCCCCTGGGCCATCAGCAGGCGATTACGTTGCCCTTCAATTTCTACCAGCTCATCGGTCAGCAATTGCTGACTGTCTATGCCGAGAGTGCCGGTCAGGTCTGACACTACCGGGGTGCTGTCTTTTTCGATAACGTGCAACAGTGCTAGCTGTGATTGCAAAGTGCGGGCTGCCCACGCCGCATATTCACACACTGACCGCGTTGAAAGTGAACCGTCCACACAGGCTGTAACAGTATTATTCATAGTTTTCCCTCCAGTCTGTTAATGACCGCCCATCAGTTTTTCGACTTCTTCAGGTTTATCGTGAACACCAAACCGGTCAACGATGGTGCGGGTGGCTTCATTCATCCCACGTATTTCAACCCCGGCGCCCTCTCTACGGAACTTAATGACCACCTTATCCAGGGCGCTGACGGACGTGATGTCCCAGAAATGGGCATGTGAAACGTCTATCACCACATTCTCAATCGCTTCACGGAAATCAAAGTGGCTCGTAAAGCGGTCTGCTGATGCAAAGAATACCTGGCCGGTGACGGTATACGTCCGGCTCGTCCCCTCCAGAACTGAGGTTACACGCATGAACCGGGATACTTTAGTGGCAAAATTGAGCGAAGCAATCAGTACACCGGTCAGCACACCGAAGGCCAGATTATGTGTTGCCACCACAACCGCGACGGTGGCAAGCATGACCACGCTGGTTGAAAGGGGGTGTGTCCGCAGGTTGGCAATGGAGCGCCAGGAGAATGTCCCGATGGAAACCATAATCATCACCGCGACCAGCGCTGCCATCGGAATTTGGGAGACCCAGTTGCGCAGGAACACAATCAGGCAAAGCAGCACCACGCCCGCCGTGAGGGTTGAAAGTCGTCCGCGTCCACCGGATTTTACGTTGATAACAGATTGCCCAATCATCGCGCAGCCTGCCATTCCTCCGATAAAGGATGTGCAGATGTTCGCGATGCCCTGAGCTTTGCACTCCCTGTTTTTGTCGCTTGGCGTGTCGGTCATGTCATCCACGATAGTGGCGGTCATCATCGACTCAAGCAGGCCAACCACCGCAAGCCCCGCAGAATATGGCAGGATGATGAGCAGCGTCTGAAGATTTAAAGGCACGTCCGGGAGCAGGAAGACCGGCAGACTGTCGGGAAGTTTCCCCATATCCCCGACGGTTCGCACATCCAGATGCAGCCACATGGCAATCCCAGTCAGCACCACGATGCACACAAGCGGTGAAGGAATGGTTTTGTTGATATAAGGGAAGAGATAGATGATCCCCAGCCCTGCCGCAGTCATGGCATAAACATGCCATGTCACATTGGTCAGCTCAGGCAACTGGGCCATAAAAATCAGTATTGCCAGTGCATTAACAAACCCCGTGACCACTGAGCGTGAAACAAAACGCATCAGCCCGCCAAGCTTCAGATATCCGGCTATCAGCTGGAATACCCCGGTCAGTATGGAGGCAGCCAGTAAATACTGTAAGCCATGATCTTTCACCAGCGTCACCATCAGGAGAGCCATTGCACCGGTGGAGGACGAAATCATCGCCGGACGTCCGCCAAAGAAGGCCATAACGAGAGGAATACAGAACGCCGAGTAGAGGCCCACCTGGGGATCAACACCGGCGATAATGGAAAAGGCGATCGCTTCTGGAATGAGTGCGAGCGCGACAACAATACCGGCCAGAACGTCACCACGGACGTTACCCAGCCAGTCCTTACGCGTCGAGGACAGCAACATAGTAATTTCTCAGTTTTTAGATACAGTCAGCCCTGGAGGGCTACATTTTTACGTACGGTAAAGCACATCCGCAGACGGGATGTTATTGAGTGCGTGCTGAGGCTTGCTCAGTACGACAGAGGAAGGAAAAACTCAGGGTGGCGTAATACGCATAGCGGTTGTCAGATTCTCCATAGCGGATGTGTATATATTGTCGGCTCTGTTGTCAGGAAGAACTTACAGAACACGTCGCGTTTGAACATGAAACACTTCAAAGCAGCCCAATACTACAAATAAAGCGAATACGGGGTCAACCCAACAAGGTACTCAAACGAAGAGGTTAAGATGCGATTTTTATCCAGGAATTCAATATTATCAAAGGACATTTGAACTTTGCCCCACCCCGGACATCTCTACTTAGCTTTGACATAAGTTATTGATTAATATGTGGTTATTTTTTAACATTTACGTTTCACGTACTGATAGATTGCCTTTGAAGCCAACGCTGACCGTCATTCATCTTGATCAGGAATTTGGGCATCTTCTAAAAACACCTTTGTACGGTAATCATCTTTCCAGCCTAACCAAACTGAATCTTCACCACCGGAAGAAACAACTTTACGGTTTCCTGTGAGATTATCAGCCTGTTCTAAGCATATTGACTGCATATCAATGAGCAAATCAGCTTCTGCGACTTCCGTGCCGCCGATCGTTTCATAGCCGGAAATCAGAACAATTGCCTCAGGGTCTCTTTCGTTCAGCATGGCGATCAACTCTTTCACTTTCATTTTAAGATACCAGTAGTTTATTTGTGTGCATTGCTGATGGATTTTATAGTGCTGCCGACCTTTTTCAAGGTGCTTCCGTTGCTTCCAACGATCATGCTAACGACCTTGTTGTCTGACCTGGTATTGCCGTGGTCATCCTTTTAGAGAAATGCTCCAAAGATCAACATGGCGGCATAGGTTTTCCAGCTTGACCAATCAATCGTGGAACCAAGCAACAGATAGAATGCCAGGGCTACCAGCCCCAGCTTTACTACTAGCGCGATTATTATGGTGAAGATAGACTCATCGCGTTCGCCTTTAAGTATTTTATACCGCGTAATTAAACTGTCGTTTTTCATGTAGCATCCGTTATAGTTATTAAAGTCCTGCATTAGAAGTTGTTATTTGCCGAAGTTACCTTGTATGAGTTAACTGTGGATCCAAAAATACAAAATATAAGCTGTGCCAATTGAAAGGATTAGAAAAGCACAGTTACTAATAAAATCTACTAATGCTTGTAGCTTCTTTATTCTCACAATTGCTGGACCGTGTTCAGTAGAGGTACTACTCAGCCCTTTTGTTCTGGCACTCTCTGCTTTTCTGAAAAAATTGTAATGCAATCCTGACCGCAAGCAAAACCATGCCAAACCAGTCGTTATTACGATATTTATGTAGAAAGCATATTGAATCATTTGTTCAGTTTCGAAGCTTTCCATTGAAAACCCTTTGTTGAAATGTTGAATAAAATTATTTTTAGTAAATGTAAGCAATAAATAGAACGAATATTAATAGTGAAAGATGCAATGCCAACATCTGCTTATGATGCCTTATGAGGATTTCTTCCTTCGCATTCATTAAATCGTACATCTCATCAATATTTTTATTGCTGGTATATTCGAGACGTTCATCACGAAGTAATTTGAACTTTACCAATACGACAAGTGATTTAATAATAAAGCTCGTAAGCATAACAGTTATAGACAAAAATAAAAAATAGGCCAAATTCATATATCACTCCATGGAGATTAATAGAAAAATTTATAATAAGTAATCTCATAGAGCATTACTTGAATCTTCTTCCCATACTAAGGACTCACCGAGAAACTTAGTTAAAGATGATTTGGCATACTGTGGTTCGGAAAAAAAACGTGGGAACCAGCCGTCAAAGCTTTGGGTACCATTGTGACGATTTTCAGGCGAGACTGATAAGCGGTACCCGTCTTCGTAAGGTGAAATGCTAAATGTGTATCCATCATCTGTCTTTGAGATCAGCGTTTTGCATGTCATATGACTGTTTGCTCACAAAGTTACTTTTCTAAGATATCGAAAAGTGTGGATTAGATCATCATTCAGATAGTCTTTTCATCACAAACTTTCCTGCCCACATTATCACAATTATAAAGGTAATAAAACCGATCTGCTCCCAACGTAAATTGGTTTGCTGTTCGGAATCATCCAAATGAATTGCATAAATGTAACATCCGAAGGTAAGCGTGAGTGGAACAACAAGCATCCCTACCTTTTTAGTAATATTTCCAATAAACCACCAATAAAGAACCCAGGAAATAATAGAAGAATAAAAAATTGCTTCTGAAACTATCATATGTAACCTCTTGAATTAGTCGATGCTGTGGGTAAATAAACCCGGACCGTCAAATGATGCAATTGCAAAATATTTAGTAACCATGAATCCTTCGGTTATCTATTTCAGCCATGTATGCAGTAGGCTTTTTTAAGAGATAGATTGGTGAAACGACATTCGTTTTGACTTTATAAGCCAGAATGAAAACACCTGCGGAGCTTGCCATAAGTACCGCAAGAAGAATAGATACCGTTAACTCCTTTGGTGTTTGTATCACCGAAAGAAGAAACAATGCGCTTATGGCTGCAAAAATCCAGCAATATAATGATGCATCCATAAAACCAGCTACAACACTCGATCCAAAAAAAAACCAAAATAAACTTATTAAGATTACTGAGTTTTCATTCATGTCTGTTCCTTGTTATTACTAATTATATTATGCTTTATAGTTGACCGTCAGACTACCCACGGGTTTTGACGAACAAAGTCACGCACTCCATTTATACATGCTTTTGAGATGACTTCAAAATAAGGATGGTTTGATGGAATCATATTCCCGGTATTATCAAGAAGCATAATAGTCCCTAAAGACCGAACCAGTTGATATTCATTGAGCTTACGCTTTAGCAAAGTTTGCAATCTATAAATTGTCTCACCGGAACTGTTACCTTCGATACCTACAACAGAGACCGTACAGTTCACTTCCTGATTATCAGATTGATAATCGAACCAGTAATTTTCGTTGCAATTTCCTTTTTGCGCATGCTCAATTTTGCCAGGCCATTTTACCCATAAAGAAGAGTTGTTTTTAGATCGTAAGATCTGCTTCAGCGTTTCCAATGGATTTTTTTCATCAACCTCAGACCAGGCCGAAATAAATTCTTTCTGCATTGCCTTAGGGTCTATAACGGCAATGAAATCAAATTCCTCTTTATTGATAGAGTTGGCTCGATCTTTGAGATAAAACAGACCGAGTTTATATCCCTTTTCACTTTTCCAGTTTGCTCCCACAGGCTGATAGTCTGTATTTATAAACGGTTTGAAAGTGTGAGTGTCGGGAGAAAAAATTACTGAGGGTGCCAGCACCCGGCCTCGGTATCGTATTGGATTTACAAATATTTTTTCCCCGTCACATAACATTTCAATAATTGCTTTTGTCACAACTACTGAAATAGAAGGTCTACATGTATTTTGATTTATTTCCCCGAGGTGCGCCAAACTTCCATCCTCACTCTTCAACACCTTTGTAAGGCAAGTCGGGCAATACTGTTGATCTCTATAATAAACAGGCATGGTTAGACGACCGGAATCGTTTAGTACCAACTGAAGTAACGGATGAGGCTCTTTCATCATGGTTATTTCTTCCCTTTCACCTTTCTGGGCTTTTCGTTTGCCTGTCTCCACTGCCATGGTGGGACAGGGTTGGTGTCTGCCCATAACCCTTTTGCCTCCTTTTGTGCTGCGGATTCATATTTGATATAGCCAGGGACAATGGCGTTATCTTCGAACCGATAAACCCACGCATATCCACTGTCCACCATAGAGGCATTGATATCATATCCATCTAACCAGATGGTACCTAACATACGGCCATAGATATCCGTACCATGGTCTATCACGGTAACGATTTTAGTTGCTATAGCTGTGGTTAAGGCCTGTTTTGCTTTTTGGCCAAAAGCCTGTTTAGATTCAGGAGCGTCTATACCATACATCCGTATTTTGATGGTTGTGTTTTGAGCATCCAACGCAGTTATGGTGTCACCGTCAACAATCTTAACCACCTTTGCCTCAAAAGTTGTTGAGTTCCCCCAGGACGCCACTGGGAATACAACAATCATGATGGGCAAAAGTAACTTTGTAAAAAAAAACATCATTTCACCTGAATTTGTTGAGTACAGACATGTATCCACAAGCCTATTTACAGGCAGTATTTTAACAAGTCATTATTTCATGGGCGGGCTTAAAACCAATCTTTTTGCAACTTAAAGGCAGAATAATCACAATAAATTTAGAACCTGAACCAAAAAATAATCCAAATTAAGCGTGTTAATCTATCTCAAAGATATTATTCCTGAGAGAGTTTGGATGAAACGTTACACTCATGATCTTGAGACAGACCTGAATGATGTGGATAAAACACCATCTCTGATCCACAAAACTTTGTTAACAGCTTCGACTATTTATGACCTGAAATATCTGGCTCAGGTATTAAATGATGAAAATGGCAGTAATTGGTCCCGTGCATCCCTTAAACGTCAGGTTACATGCATACCTGAGCATTGTGATCTGAGTATCGCAGATGGACGCTATCTACAGACTTTAATACCTTCACGACCTGCTGATTATGAGGACAGGCACTTTAGCTTTATCGATCTGTTTGCAGGGATAGGTGGACTGCGAAGCGGATTTGATGCCATCGGTGGTAAATGTCTTTTCACGAGCGAATGGAATACTTATTCCAGCCGTACTTACCGGGCGAACTGGTATTGCGATGAGAACGAGCACCGCTTCAATTCAGACATCCGTGACATCACTCTTAGCAACCGGCCCGAGGTTACTGATGACGAGGCATACAAATTTATCGATGCCTCTATCCCGGATCATGATGTTCTTCTTGCGGGATTTCCATGCCAGCCATTCAGCATCGCCGGTGTCAGTAAAAAGAACTCTATGGGTCGCAAACACGGTTTCGAGTGCGACACTCAGGGTACGCTCTTCTTTGATGTGGCCAGGATCATCCGGGCAAAACAACCTGCAATTTTTGTTCTGGAAAACGTAAAAAATCTGAAGAGTCACGATAAGGGTAATACCTTTAACATCATCATGAAAACGCTCGATGAGCTTGGCTACGACGTCGCAAACAGCGAAAGCACGGGCGCGGATGATCCTAAAGTCATCGATGGCCGTCATTTCCGACCCCAGCACCGTGAACGTATCGTCCTTATTGGTTTTCGCCGCGACCTACGTCTGAAAGACGGTTTTACTCTGAGAGATATTAAAGACTTTTATCCGGACAAGCGCCCTTCTCTCTCAGATTTACTGGATCCGAGCGTAGATAGTAAATACATCCTCTCCCCTAAACTCTGGGAGTACTTATACAACTATGCAAAGAAACATGCGGCAAAAGGCAATGGTTTTGGTTTTGGACTAGTAGATCCTTCCAATGTTAATAGTGTCACCAGAACCCTCTCAAGCCGCTATATGAAAGACGGATCTGAAATTCTTATTGATCGGGGCTGGTCTCATGAGCTGGGAGAAACTGATTTCCATAACACATACAACATGGACCGTCGGCCACGCATGCTAACGCCACGTGAATGCAGCAGGCTAATGGGCTTCGATAAACCCGGGGAAAGTGTTTTCCGTATCCCTGTGTCCAATACACAGGCTTACAGACAGTTTGGGAACTCCGTGGTCGTTGATGTCTTTGCGGCCGTCGCCAAACTGCTGAAGTCTCGAATTGAATTTGCAGCCTCCCAGCGCTTGCGGCAGTTTTACGACGAAGTCAGCTGACCTGAGCTCCTTCATCAATTTAAATGCTTAAGATTGTTGTAATAATGTCAGAGGTCAACCATGACGTATTTCGAATCAGCTGAAGGTGAGACGGTATCTAAAGAACGAGCATTACAAGAACTGTCCAGGCATTGCGTTCCCGAAACAGATTTCGAAGAATTCTTTAGCGACATGGGCGTAAAGGAACAGTATGACGCTCAGGAAGTGTTGCTTTGGTTGGGATATTAAACTTCCTGTTTAGGAGACTACTATGAGCCAAAAATTCGCAGTGATGATTGCTTACGACGACGATCCAAACGTCAAAAGGTACTCACCTGACTTTCAAACGCAGGATGAGTTTGCTAAAGGGTGGCAGTCGGCTCTTAAAAAGGCACACCACACCTCAGGTCAAAAATCAGTCATCACCTGCGGATGTCGTGGAAAAGGAGAAAAGCGACTTTATGTTCGTGCTTTACCGAACGGTGATGCCTTTATTCTCGTCAAAGCCGCTAACACGGGCATTGAGCATGATCCTTCCTGTGTATTCTTCTCCCTTGATGCCCGGCATACCGGCCTGAAAGGATATGCGAGTGGTGTGGTCCGGATTACAACCGAAGGTGATATGGCTGTAAGGCTCGGTATCGGTATGACAGAGAAAGATCCTCCTGAAAAATCAGAAGTGCCTCCCCTGCCCCATGTTCAGCGACCAGAAGGAGGTCAGGCCTCAATGACCCTCCTGGGCTTGCTTAGTCTTTTGTGGACAGAGTCTGGTCTGAATGTCTGGTACCCGAAAATGGCAGGGAAACGTAACGATTCACTGGTACGGTATCGTCTGCTTGAAACCGCTAAACAAATTCGTACCGGCAGAGCCTGCATAGGTGACCATTTATTCATTGGTGTACCTGACCCGAAACAACCTGTCGCTCAGTCGCAAATTCAGCGTCTTTCATCACAGGCGATGAGTGATAAACGTCTCATGCTCCTGTCAGTTTTACCTCGCTACGATGCTGAAAAGCATGAGAAGCCACTTAAATTTTTACCCCTGCGGAATTTTGGGGGGCTACCGCTGATTTTTTTCAATTCAGAAGGCCATTGGGATAGCGTAAAGAAACGATTTTCATCGGAGTACGCAGCATGGAAATCCGGGGCGAAAATAGTTGTCTTTGCGTTGACGTCACCAGCTGCGGTAACCGGCAGAGGCCCTTCTGTAAGAGCTCATCAAATTGTGCTGATGCACGTTAGCGAGAACTGGATACCTCTGGACTCCTCCTATGAGGCGGTTGTTGCAGAAAAGCTGGATGCAGAGCACCGGCAGTACGTTAAGCCCATGCGTTATGATGCGAGTATTAGTGAGGTGTTCCCTGACTTCTACCTGCTCGACACAAAAAGCGATAAGCCGTTCCCGATGGAAGTATTTGGTATGGCCACTCCTGCTTATCTGGCCCGAAAGCAACTCAAAAAAGATTATTACAACCGTGAATATGGGCCTTATGGATGGTGGCACTGGGATGCGACCACAGCATCTGAAACTATGGTGCTGCCTCATTTTCCAGAATCACGTAAACCTCTTTCAACTGGCACACCTGCTTAAAATGGAGAAAAAATGTCATACATGCTTTCACTAAGCGAACAGACAAAACTGAACGCTTTCCTGTCAGGGATCCTTGATGATTACAAGACTGGGGTTATCACTCAGATACAAGCTGTTGGTAAAATCGGTAACGTGTTTTCTGCACTGGAAAGTGGAGACTCAAAAAAGGTAGTGCATTTGTTGACTGAAGGACGAAAACTCCTGCGGACGGGCTGAATGTCCGCAGAAGGTCTACTGTGCCAGGGGATGCAGAGAAGTCTATCAACCTGGCTTCATTTATCATGATGTTTTTCTACTACGCGGCTGTTTTGACTTTCCAGTACCTCCCCCTGCCATTGCACCAGTCAATGTATCAATGGTGCCTTTCAGGGATTCTGAGATTGTTTTCTCTGCCTCCAGGGTAGCTTCCAGCTTCATTACTTTGGACTGGAGCGTTTTTAATTCACTGCTTTGTTCAGCCACTTCCGCTTCATAGCCCTGGCTGACCAAAGTTACTTTTTTCAGGTCGGCGCTCAGCGACTCGTTTAGTTTATGGAGTTCAGTAAGCTCGGCATTCACCGCCACCAGGTCACCCTCCTTCCCGGACAGTGCACTTTTCAGCTCAGCACAGAGGTTCTGTGCAGCAATCAATTCCTGTTCAAACCTGTCCCTCTCTGCCTTTGTATCTGACACAGTCTGACTTAACTGGTCGCATTGTCTGGAAAGACCGGCATTATCAGAACGCTGAGTGTTGATCTCTTCGTTCAGCTTTTTTTGATATTCAAGGTGACCAGCGATCTCTGTTTTACGTTCAGCCAGTTGCTGGGAGAGTGAGTCATTTGACTGCTGTGCGAGGCTTAATTCATGCCGTGTGCTATCTAACTGGTGATGGCAGGTTTCGAGTTCTGCTTCGGCAACATTCAGCCTTGTTTCTAACTCCTTGACGGTACTGTCCCGGATCTCTAATCGACCCTGTAGCGCCTGATTCTCAAGTTTCAGCTCATCCATATCGGTAGCGCTTTGCTCAAGCCGCTGTAAAAGCTGCGTTACCTCCTCCTCCAGCTGCATGCTACGTGCTTCAGCTTTTTTAACACTATCACTCTGTATTGCGGTATAGCTTCTACGGTAGTGCCAGGTGATGTACGAGATAATATCGCCGAGTGCAACCTTCACCTCATCGGGTATATCCAGGTAACGGGCCTCTTCAGGAACCTCTTTAACATACTTCTGGTACTCAGCGAACATCTCCTGTGACCTTGCAAACGAGCCGCCAACAGCGTTTCTGAGCCAGTGAACTTTGAAGCTCAGATCGATATTTTCCGGGTTAATTTTTTTCTCTTCGCACAGACGTTCGATTGCATTGAAGTAATCGATCATCGCAATAGATGAGTACCTTGAACGACCCATTTCCTTTGATTTTTCTGTGGATTCGCTGCGGATGTCATTCTGCACCTCTGGCGAGGTAGCATCGTTCAGGCTTTTTTCTTTATCGTTTTCGATCATCATTTTTTTCCTGCGGCCGGAAGCTGGTTTGCAAAATATATGCTGATAAGATCGTTCAGAGCATTCAGAAGCGAGATACTGTCGATACAAATATGAACGTTTCCATTCTCAAACAGGCGACACCGCCAGCCATTCTCATCGCAGACCTCGCCTGTGAAATCTGTATTTCTCATGGCCGTCAGCCTGTCGACCATACTCAGCCCACCGCCGGTTGCAGGTGTTGGAGTATCAGAACAGATGCATACAATATTCTCAAAGTCGCGTAAACAAAAGTGATTGTCCTGCGAGAAACCGTTGTACCTCAGTACGTTCACACCAGGAAAAATCCCCCGAAGAACAAGCTTTTTCGGCATTGTATATTGCCGTGCATTGCTTTTAAAACTTCGGTCAAGCTTGTTGAGAACATCAACGAAACCTTCTGCAAGCGTGTCTCGTCTGTTAGCCAGTGCATGCTGTAATGTTCCCTTAACAATCTCCAGGGAAGCGACGGGCGGATCCGTACGTAGGGATTCGTTAAAGGCTTCTTTTTGCTTATGGTTCCAGTACCGGTCCATACCTATTTCTTCAAAGAGCCTTTTCCACGTTTTACGGTCAATTTCCTTACGCCCCTCCTCGATGGTGCGATCCAGTGACGACGGAAGACCAAATGCGTTGGGCTGCATAATTCTGCTGGTGAAGAGAGAGAGACCGCACAGTTCCGACGCTTCCGAGATTAACCGCATCCCTTCTTCGAATTTCTGCATGGCCATATCCCGGGCGCTGATGAGCTGCCCTGTCCGGCTCGCCGGTACTGGCTCAGAACCCTGGTTTTGAGTCATTTTACACTCCATTTTGGTATGTCAGAACATTTTGATTTGAGCAAAGGTAGGTGTACACAGACATTAAAGTTGTCTCCTTTAACATGAAAAAGACTTTAAAGTTGTCTACTTCTTCAGATAGACCTACTTAACAGGATACTAAGTAGGTCATCTCCTTTCTCGCGTAGCATCTCTCGACGTTCACAGCAGAGGACACGTTTCAAAATGTCATCCAAAATTTTTTTCCATTATCTGACGTTGGGTGATTTTGATGGTCAGCGAGTAGAGGCTTTAACAATGTGGGTTGCCCTGAGCAAAGTAAGGGAAGTAGATGTACCAGAAATGTACGCGTTGCCTTGCATGAAGGGGGGCATCTTAAAGCTCATTGATTAAACAAACTCACTATGCCGCTACAAACAGCCCAAAACCGTCACTTGATAACGTGTTATTTAGATAAATTAATGCTCAGGGCTTTTAGCCAAACTGTCACTTGATGTAAGAATCCAGAACCTTCAGCACAACGTCCAGGTCTTCTTCTCGTTTCTGTTCTTCACTTTCATGAACAATATGTTCAGTCAAATGTCCTTTAATCACTTCACGCAATAAACCATTCACGGCACCACGTATGGCGGCTATTTGTTGCAGTACAGCGGCACATTCGTGAGGTTCATCAAGCATTTTTTTCAGCGCAGCAACCTGCCCCTGGATCTTGCTTGTACGTGCTTTCAGTTTTTGTTTATCGCGGATGGTATGTGACATGTGGGCTCTCACTCTCCTGGATATTTTATGTAACTATACCAGCGTTATTCTACTGGGGGGTAGTATATTTTACTGGGGGGGAGTAGAATCCGGCCTACACTTAATAACCAAGAATGATTCTCATGAACGAATTTACGACACTTCTTCAGCAAGGCAACGCATGGTTTTTCATCCCCAGCGCCATTCTGCTTGGCGCGCTTCATGGACTGGAGCCCGGGCACTCCAAAACAATGATGGCAGCATTCATCATTGCTATAAAAGGCACCGTACGTCAGGCCGTGATGCTGGGTGTCGCGGCAACATTGTCGCACACTGCAGTCGTATGGCTGATTGCTTTTGGAGGGATGTATATCAGTAATAAATTTACCGCAGAATCAGCCGAACCCTGGCTACAGATGGTCTCTTCAGTGATCATCCTTGGTACGGCTTTTTGGATGTTCTGGCGAACCTGGAGCGGTGAGAAAAACTGGCTGGAGGGAATGCAGGAGAATGAACATCATCACCATGACGAAACAAGGTTGATCGATACTGGCCATGGAAAAGTTGAACTGTCCATTTTTGAAGAAGGACAACTTCCCCACTGGCGGCTACGCACTCTTAGTGGCCAAAGATGGGCTTCTGAAGATATCTCATTAACCACACTTCGGGAAAACAGTACGATCTCTCAGACTTTTGAATTTGTTGATCATGGTGATTATCTGGAGTCAACATCTCCCATCCCTGAGCCTCACAGTTTCAACGTACGTCTGTCTCTGGGACATCGTGGTCATGTCCATGACTATGATGTGGCGTTCGCTGAACACGACCATGACCATGACCACTCTGAGCTTGATGGGCTGGATGTGAATTCGAAAGAGTATCAGGACGCTCACGAACTGGCTCATGCCAATGACATAAAACGCCGCTTCGACGGGAAAGAAGTAACCAACGGGCAAATCCTGATATTTGGACTGACAGGAGGGCTTATCCCTTGCCCGGCAGCTATAACTGTATTGTTGATCTGCCTTCAGCTTAAAGCGCTTACGCTGGGTGCCACACTGGTTGTTTGTTTCAGTATCGGCCTGGCATTGACCCTCGTAACGGTTGGAGTGGGTGCGGCGATCAGCGTTCGTCAGGTCGCCAAACGCTGGAGTGGCTTCAATACCATCGCCAGAAGAGCCCCCTATATTTCAAGCGCCCTGATTGCTGCTGTTGGGATTTACATGGGTATACATGGCTGGAATGGGCTGGTGCATTAACACCGGTACTGATGACACACACTCTGGGTACTTACAAAGTACATCCTAAGCGCCACCGTTGAGGTTATGAGCAGAAAAACCCGGAATATAAAGCTGCTCTTTCCGGGACTTGTTGCTGAGGCAGGGATTAAGTAACTGATTAAATCCATTCCCATAAGACTCAATGATAAATGAAAGAATAAAAAAAACGCTCCCGGACGGGAGCGTAAGCCAGTGACTTCGGCGTCAAATGAGGGTCTAACAAGTGGAGCTGCGGGTTAATTCTGGGTGATCTGGCTGCGATGCTTTTCAGCCTGCTGCTGATGAATAACGGAAGACTGACCATTATTCGCCTTCTCGTGCACAACAGCGGCTTTTTCATGCTCGTTCATTTCTGAAAATGACGTTGCTGATTCGTTGGTGGCCCCTGGTTTGCCTTTCATCATTTTTTTATGCATCTCCGCCATGTCCTGGTGGGCAGAAGCGTTGCCGTTTTGCATCATTTCATGGGACATTGCAGCCTGATCGTGTCCGCTCAGGCTCTGTTGCAAAGATTGGCGGCAGTCAGAGGTAGGCTGTCGCTCTGCGCCGATCAGGCGGCTGCTGCGAAATGGTGGTTGAGCATGCCCATGGCCTCCGTCAGCGCCGAGGGCCCAATGCCAAAAGCTCTCTCCACAAGGCGCACCTCGCCCCTGATGCCGGGCTGCAGGCACCAGGGGCGAGCCTGTCCTTTGCGCAGGGCTCGCATGACTTCGAATCCCTTGATCGTGGCATAGGCCGTGGGGATCGATTTGAAACCGCGCACCGGCTTGATCAGTATCTTGAGCTTTCCGTGATCGGCCTCGATCACGTTATTGAGATACTTCACCTGCCGGTGGGCCGTCTCCCGGTCCAGCTTTCCTTCGCGCTTCAATTCGGTGATCGCTGCACCATAGCTCGGCGCTTTGTCGGTATTGAGCGTGGCAGGCTTTTCCCAGTGCTTCAGGCCTCGCAGGGCCTTGCCCAGGAACCGCTTCGCTGCCTTGGCGCTGCGGGTCGGCGACAGGTAGAAATCGATCGTGTCGCCCCGCTTGTCGACTGCCCGGTACAGGTAGGTCCACTTGCCCCGCACCTTGACGTAGGTTTCATCCAGGCGCCAGCTCGGATCAAAGCCACGCCGCCAGAACCAGCGCAGCCGCTTCTCCATCTCCGGGGCGTAGCACTGGACCCAGCGATAGATCGTCGTATGGTCGACCGAAATGCCGCGTTCCGCCAGCATTTCCTCAAGGTCGCGATAGCTGATCGGATAGCGACAATACCAGCGCACCGCCCACAGGATCACATCACCCTGGAAATGGCGCCACTTGAAATCCGTCATCGTTCCGTCCGTCCAATCTCCGCCAAGCATGCTCAAGCTTCACGATTTTTGCAACAGAGCCCACACGAGTATTGAGCATAGTCGAGATTGGTGCAGATCACTTCTGATATTGAACTGTCAGGAGCTGGCTGCACAACAGCCATTACGCCCAATCAACTGGTGCAGTCGTCTTCTGAAAATGACATTTGGTATCTCTCATAAACGGATGTTTTTGAGAGAACTATCTTCGGCCTTCACACGCACGAAAGGCGGCGAAGCTCCGCCGTTAATCCGTCCGCCGGAGATCTCGCCCAGGCAGGCTGAAGGCCGAGCAAGCCTGACAGGCCCGAAAAGCCCGGCACGGGCGTCGGCGGCGATGACGGCGGCGGCATTATCCAGGGTTGATGATGGAAGTGGAGGATATCGACAACCTCTCGCGCAACCAAGACATCGCGGTCGGACTGCAAGTGATCTTGAAGCCACGGGCCCGTCCCACCCCGACATGGACCTCGATGCCCGAACGGACGTTAGATTTCGAGTTCTAGGCGTTCTGCGATGAAGGTTGGATCCCAGCCGGGATTGAAAGTGTCGACGTGGGTGAATCCGAGCCGCTCGTATAGGCCACGCAGGTTCGGGTGGCAGTCGAGCCGCAGCTTGGCGCACCCCTGCGTTCGCGCGGCATGGCGGCAAGCCTCGATCAGCGCGGAGCTGACACCCCGGCCCGCATGTGTCCGTCGCACCGCGAGCTTGTGCAGATATGCGGCCTCCCCCTTGAGGGCGTCGGGCCAGAACTCGGGATCCTCGGCCGACAAGGTGCAACAGCCGACGATGCCGTCGCTGCAACTCGCGACTAGGAGCTCGGATCTCAGGACGAAGGTCTCCGCGAATGTCCGGTCGATCCGCGCGACGTCCCAGGCGGGCGTTCCCTTGGCGGACATCCACGCCGCAGCGTCGTGCATCAGCCGCACAACCTCGTCGATATCACCCGAGCAGGCGACCCGAACGTTCGGAGGCTCCTCGCTGTCCATTCGCTCCCCTGGCGCGGTATGAACCGCCGCCTCATAGTGCAGTTTGATCCTGACGAGCCCAGCATGTCTGCGCCCACCTTCGCGGAACCTGACCAGGGTCCGCTAGCGGGCGGCCGGAAGGTGAATGCTAGGCATGATCTAACCCTCGGTCTCTGGCGTCGCGACTGCGAAATTTCGCGAGGGTTTCCGAGAAGGTGATTGCGCTTCGCAGATCTCCAGGCGCGTGGGTG
>NZ_JAJFTC010000028.1:0-26345 GCF_020733125.1 Enterobacter cloacae complex sp. 2021EL-01169 | reverse complement strand
GCTTCGGCTTCGCGGAGAATACTGATGATCTGTTCATCGGAAAAACGCTTCTTCATGGGGATGTCCTCATGTGGCTTATGAAGACATTACTAACATCGGGGTGTACTAATCAACGGGGAGCAGGTCAGCGATATCAAATAGCCTGACACCATTCACTTTGGGCCTCTATGAAGAGCGTGGATTCGTCATACACAGACTCAGCGCTTACCGATCCGTAGGAAGTAAGCCAAATACACGGAAAACGGAAACAGAAATACTGGCCGTGCTGAAATAGAGTTAATTCTAATCAACGGGGCTAATCCATTCCTGAAAAGTTAATACCTCAGGGTGAGTTCGTTGAACATAAGGTATAAACTGAAGCTCTTCTATTCTCCGGTCGCCCCTCTTTCCTTCGCAAATAAATGAAATGAGTCCTTGCTGAGAAAGCCCAGTAAGGACGCTCATAAGTCTTATATTTAGAGTTTTAAGCTGTAAGTCGTTATTAATGTCCTCCACTTTATGAGAGCTCTGGCCTGAACGTTTAAGATACTCGTAAACCATGAAATTCGAATTTCGTCGTTTTAACAATTTTTCGGTTATGCATTCCTGAATGAAACCGCCAAGAGCATCTAAAAGCGGACTGAGAACTACCGGGAAAGTTAATGTGTAACTTTGAGAAGTTTTAGACAAAGTAAATGAATTTAGAAAGCTAAAGTTAAGTCTCTTTTTTGAATATGGAGCGTAAGCGACAAGAGTAGTTGACATAACAGTAAGTAAAGCTTCAAGATGTTCCACTGTTATTAATGTGGTTTTATCTGTATTTCTTAGATTATGGAAATCAATAAACGCTACTCTTGAACGGCTAAGCCAATCTTGTACTTTAATGTCGATAGAAAATTGCGATATATGATTTGAACATTCATTTTGGTTGATAGGGCATGCAGACGAAAGATGGTTATGGATTATCATGCATAGCACAAAAAAAGGAAATCGGCAGGCTGTGGGGCATTGAAAACCGGTTAAAGAAAGCTTAGACGTTTCATATGCGCTTACCGGAAAAGTAACTTTTCTTAACGTTGGCTTTGACGATGTTCTTGCATTTTTACAAATGAAACCGAGACCCAGATCATTGTGCATTTTAAAGTCCATCTCCATCATCACCTTTTAGCCTTAACTGTATGGTATTGGTATACAAAAAATTAAAAATTATAATTAATAAGATTATCATTTTTTTACTATTGAAAAGGTTGTGATAGAGGGGAATTTAAATGTAAAAGATTTATACTCGCAGATCTTTATGAGGGATAAAACCCATTGCGTAAGCAACAATATTACGTGAGTGAGTCCTAACGACAGTTTAAGTCTTGGCTCTATATTTAAGCAGTAAAACATTTAACTGTCTTGGAGTTTACTTAACTTAAAAACTGTTATTGCAGCATAATTTTTCGAATCAAAATCATAGAATTTTCTGACTTTTCCAGTCAAATGATAACGTTCACCCAATAAAATGTGATCCTGTTTATCGGCCGTTAAAGCGATCCCGTCATTTCTAACTTTACCAGTAAATGTAAAAAAATAACTCCCTTTACTTTTTGCGTACGCGGCCCTGACTTCAGTAAATGTTAGTTCAATGCTTATGACCTGGCCGATATTGTAGCTATGTTTTAAAATTTCTTGTTCATTTTCCGGAGTTTCAGACAACATCACATCAAAGGTTGTAAAGAAACAATCCAGCTGGCGTTCTGTCAAAAAACGGTTATTGTCTAGTTGCGCCAATATACTATTAGAAAACTTAGTGTTAGCCTTTTTTGCTTTCTCAATAAGTACGTGGTTTCTGGATTTCCATGCTTCGAGTGTTGGGTTAACACGCAGTTCCGGAATGTTATCGAGAAAGGTAATTGGCTCTAGTACCACTAATTTTTCAATAATGGGTCCAACTGTTTGCACCCCATGACACTTTTCACATACATCAGCCCCTTTGTGGCCTGTGCCCGCACATTCGTTACATTCTCTTTCGATAGGTGCATAATAATTTCCATCTCCGTTAAGGGATACATTCACTGAGGCTGGTACCATATGACCATCAAGAGTAAAGAAAAGAGATTTCATTTTCGAAACACCTCCAAACGTGCCTCTACGATTGCTACAGCTTCTTTCACAGTTTTTTCATAGTGGTCATGCCCTTCAGGAAATTGGTCAAAACGTTTACCGTGTTCTAACTCTTCCATGTTGCGTTTAAGGACTTCATGAGTTAGAAGCAAATCATTATAATTATCGATAAGAGTCAGCTTTATAGGTTTAATCACTCAACTAATCCTCGGGTTTTTATTCCTTAAGGAGATCTCGAATTTCCAGAAGCTCTTCTAATTTTGGTTTAGAAAGAATGATTGCTGTATTTTCGTCGTTAAGTAAAGACAATAAAATATTTAGCTTTTCATCATTCAAGATTATTTGAACACCATCATCAGAAAATATTACATTTTTACTATCAACATTTTTGAACAAGTGTGCACTATCTCTACCAAATTTTAGTTCTGTTTGAGTATTCGTTATAGATTCCGTATGTGTACTTTCCACAAGCTCAAGAAATTCAGATTTTAGCCGTTCTGTTTTCTTATGCGAGAGGCGCTTAATACCCAAAGTCTTACGTGTGACTGCCGAATTTTTCTTTTCTGGTCCGCCTTTATTTAAGGTGTCTGGTCCTGCTCCAGCTGCATTGTGTTCAGGTATGCCTACAATTTTGCTCGTTGTAGTCTCAATATTCTTAACGCCAGGTAAGAAACCTTCTATATGTTTTAAAACCATTTTGTGATCGTTGGAATATTTTAACATTATTTCAATGGCGAGCGTTTTTTTGATTAGATTTAGGCTAATCAAACGTTGAAGCTCTAATGGCATATCAAGGATTTTTAGCATATTACGAATTGCGGTAGTTGATCGTTGATATCGCATTGCTAGTTCTTCAACCGAATACCCGAGACTAACAGCATGAGCTAATGCATGAGCTTGCCCAACCGGATTTAGCCCATTGCTTCTGTTACCATCGAGGTTCTCAAGGTATTCTTCAATTTCGTTTTTATAATCGATTAAGATAACAGATAATTTTGGAATATTAGCACCTTCAGAAATTGCTAATTTTAAGCCATGAAAACGAGTATGACCTTGACGAACTAAATATTTACCTTTTCTTTTTACGACCTTGATCATATCAACCTGCCTTCCTTCCTTAAAGGCTTGTTTGATTGACACAATCATCGATTTGACAGGTTCTTGTTCGTAACACAAATCTCCGATTACCGCCTCTCGGGGATTAAATCCCTTTTCAATTTCAACTAGATTAGTATCCACTTCAATGACTGTATGTTTGCTGTTGTTCATATCTTCCTCCTGTTTACTACATGATACATGAACCTCAAATTTGCCAAATAGGGCTGATACATCTAAAAGGTAAACTCAAAAAATTTGCTTAATAAAATTAAAATAAAAACTGTCTTGAATAAAACAATGATAGTAAACCCACTTTCATTTCCGTTTGCGATCTGTAGATATTGATAAAGGAGCGCTATTCCTTGTTTTATATGGACTTATCATTGTTTTCAACAGGTTAGATCAATTCTTTAGATCACTAAAGATCAATAGAGTTCAAGTAAAGATCACGGCATCTTTAACTCATTGATTATAGTAACTTTATGAAAGGATCCGGCATTCGGATGCATGCGAAAAGCATTTGAATGAATAAGGAAGGCATTTACTGGAATGCTTATGGCATTTAGGTAAATGCGTAAAAAGCATTTGCAAGAATATGTTATAAACAGTTTGCCAAATGAAAATCTTATCACCGACGAGTTAAGTTAATGATTAAAAACAACGAGTTAATCCATCCTTTTGACGTAACCAGTAATGAATCAGGTAAGACTTATCAACTGACGCCTAACTCGTCCAAGTCGGTTCAGCCCGTGGCCCTGCTGAGATTGAGTGTATTTACCCCTGTCGGCACAAAAGAAAACCGCGACCGAAACTTTGAAGTTGATGCCTCTGATGAGCTTTCGTGTATGGAAATTGCAAGATCGGAGGGTTATGACGACATCAAGATAACTGGTGTCAAACTATCTATGTCTACCGACTTTAAGTGCTGGCTCGGGATCATCATGGCTTTCAGTAAATATGGTTTTACTTCCGAGAAGATTAGCCTGACTTTTAACGAGTTTGCGAAGATGTGTGGTATCAGTTCAACAAACATCAACAAACGAACTCGTGCGCGCTTTAAAGAGTCATTAATGAACCTTGCATCGGTAGTGCTTGCCTTCTCAGACTCTCGTAGTGGTCGGTTCACAGTAACGCATCTGGTGCAGAAGGCTATGATTGATCCAAAAAGCGATACTGTTGAGCTGGTTGGGGATCCTTCTATGTGGGAACTGTATCGTTACGACCATAAGACATTGTTAAGCCTTCAGGTTCTATACATTTTGGCTAAAAAAGAAGCTGCGCAATCTCTCTATATTTATTTTGAAGCAATGCCAGCTGGTACGTTGTTCGTTAATATGAAACGGTTGAGGGAAAGGTTGCTTCTTACAACCCCTATTCGTACGCAAAACCAGATAATTCGTAAAGCAATGCGGGAACTTGAATCTATCGGATATCTCGATTATCAAGAAGTTAAGAAAGGTCGCGACATACAATTTCAGATCTTCAAAAGAAGCCCTAAGCTGGCCCTTGCCAAACAAGGTTGAAAGCTATCTGGTATGCACTGGTTATAACCTGCTGAAAAATAAGTTATTTATCAGTGCTATGCTTAGTGCTTCTTTTACTACTGGTCTTACATCTCGGCTTAATGTGCAAAAAAGTAACTTTTCAAACGAACTCCTGACTATTCATCTGTATGCCTTTCTGACTCAAGCGTACATGCTAGCCCATTCATTAAATGCCGTTGAGCAAGATGGTTTCGTGCGCACTCTATTCACGTGAATGCCTTTTGTGGATTACGCCTCTTACATTCATACAAATGCTTTTGATGTCGGTATCCCAAAAATTCATTCATTGAAATGCTTTTGTTTGCCACTGTATCCCGAGCATAGCTATGCAGTGGTATAAAAAGGCATTTTGGTGAATGGCATTAGGTCGAATGACACACAGTTCAGCTTTGTTAAGAGCGAGAATGGTCCAAGACATCTATGACATTGGGCATCAGAAGGACTATGTGCTTGATATGAGATCAAAAAAATATCAGAAGCATCACAACTCCAATGGCATTCAAAGAAATGCCTTTGTTTTGTTAGTACACCAAACAACCCAAAATTCATGCAGTTATATCAAAGACTCATTCGCAAAAGGACTCAGCCAGAAAGCATTTGCTTAAATAGCATTGGCCAAAAGCATTCGAATGAATGATGTTCGTATGGACAAGACAAAGTCCCACTCACGCCCAGAGGTGTAAAAGGCATTTAGATGAATGACGCACCGGCCCGAGGATTGTATGTAGTTTCTCCAACTGATAGTTGCCGAACCAGGGAGCACAGTGATATGCGGCCTTCTCAGAATCAAGAGATAGATAATAAGGGAACAAAAAAGATTAGATATGAAGCTTAGTTACCTGCCCGATATCTAGTTAGAGCTTTTCAAACCATCAAAAGTGACTTTTATGCTTGAGGAGTCTCATCAGCTTCAGGATTGAGCTTAACGTAATCTTACCCCCTCCCCTCTTTCAAACTTTTACTAAGCGTTCACTGGTACCTTTCAAAGATTATGCTTTAGGCCCTTTGCTTAAAAATTCACCAATCGCTAAACGTTAAAAAAAGGGGGTTTATGCGAACGGAAGGATCGGAATAAAAAAGTATTATTCATTCGCGTTTACGTGAACTCAAATCTACACGGAGTAATTATGGAACTTTCTTTAAATATTGGCCTTAGTGAAAAGAAATCTAACACGGCTGCACTTTTTAAAACAAAAAGCGCAAAAGTGATTTTGTTTGTTCTGCTGACCGTGCTTTTTTGCGGTCTGGCATATGCGGGTTCAGATGATGGGGCACTGGGAGATATTTGGTCATACATGAGTGAAAGTATGACTGGAGCTCCGGGCAAAATTCTGGCAGCCGCGATGTTGATCTCAAGCGTATATTTCTCTGTCCTTAAGCCTAACCCGGGCCTGGCACTGGTTTCATTATTCATGATGCTGGTAATGGCCAACGGCGAGAAAATTATCAGCACCTTTATGGATGCTGGCGTACCGCTGTAATTTATTGTTAATCATGCATGAGGGGGTTCATCCCCCTCTCTGGATTTTTAATGAGTAAGCAGAACGACGTTCCTCAGCATACCTATAGATTCCCTTTCAGGATCAACATGCCTCTACTGATTTTGTTTTGGGATGCCAAAAAATTAGGGCTTGCATTCATTCTGGTTGCATTTGGGAATATCTTCGAATGCTTCGGGTTTTCTGTTGTAGCAGCGGTTGTGTATTGGATTGCGTATAACAAAGCAGCTGAGTCAGGAATAAGAGGATTGCTAAAACACAAACTCTGGTGGCTCGGTTTTTTGCCAGGTAAAGCAGTTTTTAGTAGCCGTTATTTCAACGATCCATTTATCAGAGATTTGTATTCTTGATGGAGCTATGAATGAAAATGCTAAGTGGCATTAACATCCCTTTTTTCAAAAAATCTAAAAAGGATGAAAACGGTGATCTTGAACAGTCATACGTAAAGAAAGATGAAAGTGCTAAGGGACGTTTTTTGGACATTAAAAAACGATTTAGCCCACAAGCTGAAGCGTCAGGTGCTGGAATTACATACAGCGCCCTGATTAATCGTGATACAAAACTTATCCGCATTAATACTGTTTCAATAGCCGTCATTGGGTTATTGGTTGCAAAGATTCTTTTTTTCACTGACCCAGTGACGATTGTTACCCCTCCAAACATGAATGAAGAGATCACGGTTGTTGGTAACAAAGCATCGGAATCTTATAAAACACAATGGGCTCTCTTTTTTAGTACCCTTTTAGGGAATATTAATCCAACTAATATTTCCTTTGTGACGGCCTATGTCCTCGATGCCCTTTCACCTGAACTACAGGCTAAAACGAGTGAGTCTTTACAGGAGCAGATAAATATCATGCAGGCTCGTGGTGTTGAGCAGACCTTTAAGCCTAATGATATTTACTTTGATCCAAAAAATGACATGGTCTATGTCTGGGGTACCAAAACGACTCGACTTGTAAATGTTCCGGACAAAACTGAATCATCGAAATGGACTTATGAATGGGTTCTCGGGATGAAAAATGGTCGCCCAAGAATTGCATATGTAAATCAATATTCCGGAACACCGAATATTAAAAAAATTACGATAAACGGCAAAGAGCAACTGGCAACGCTGGATAATCCGCCACCGTCTACAGGTAACAAGTGATGATTAAAAAAAAGGGCTTAGGCTTCAACGCAATTACAGCATTGATCATGCTCACGACTTCGAACTGCGTAATCGCTGAAGAATACCAATTGCCAGCAACAATTAATAACCCGGTTGTAATGCCAGTTGGTGCTGACGGATTTCAGAATGGAGCTGCAAAAGCCATTATTCCGGGTCAAGCTGGTTCTGAACAGTCAGGTGCACAAACAAACCTTAGTGAAGCCGGTAATGCGCAGGGACAAAAACCTACAACTGATCTCCCTACCGTGCAACTTTCCCCAGCCAGCAATGCTTCGCCTGCGGTAAGCGCTATTACTGGAGCATTATCAAATAATCCTAGTCTCCCCGGATTTGACGCACAGACCCGATCTGGTGCAATTGATAGCTATGGGAGACCAACAGGTACCTCTTCCCAGCAGAATGCAACCAATGCGACCGCCACGTCAAAAGCCGATGAACTTTATGTCGAAGCTCGTAACCGATATAAAGAAGTTCAGCGTGTAAATGTGCCGCCTGGTGGGAATGTGGTACTGCCAGTTTCACGAGGACTTCAAAACAGAATATCGACCAGCTTCAAGAATGCTTCTGTCAGTACTTCTACCCCTGCTGAAGAGGCAAGCATATTTGTTAATGGTGGCGATGTCTTTATTTCAACTAATACCGATAAACCAATCGGGATTATGTTGTCTGAAGATCAGGTACCTGAATCGACCTATAACCTGACCCTGGTACCGCTTGATGTTCCCGGTGCGATGATTTCAGTTACTACATCTTTAAGCCCATCTATGCAAGCCAAACGTGAAACCTCATTGGATAAGCAAAACTATGAGGAAATGTTGGCCCGCTCCCAGTCAGAAGAACTGGCTCCAACGGATCCAAAACAAGACGATCATAAACAAAGAATCATTGATTTATTGACTCCTGTGGCTCTTGGTGAGGTCCCTTCAGGATTCAGTTTACAACAGGACCGACTTTCTCGTATTCCTGCGCCAGAGCAGTCACCATGTAACTTTAATATGTATGCAAAGCTCGGTCAGAGACTGGTTGGCTCACGTGAACTTATTGATGTAATTCTTGTGAAAAACGATAAACCATACGGTCAAATCGTTGCTGATCAGCAGTGTATGGCAGAAGGCGTTATTGCAAGTGCTTTATTTGATAAAGCATACCTGCAACCGGGAGAAGAAACAGAGCTTTACATAGTCCGGGATAAATTGTTCAAGGAACGCGAGGCCCGGGTTACAACCAGACCAAGTCTAATCAGAAAATAATATGGGAAAAGTTACTTTGCCTGCTCTGCTTGGGGCCACCGTGATTGGTTTTGTCGTATTTGCTTTAACCAGCTTTTACTACAGGTCAGAATATATACCAAAAAGGAGTGTATTAATCGTTCCGGACGCACCCATTAGTATCGAAGATGGCAGTAACGCTTTTCCCGTTCAGACAGTAATAATGAACGATCCAACTCTTATTGATAAATTTGTAGGAGAGGGCAATATTAATGAGGAGAATGCTTTTGACTATCACAAAAGTAACGTTTTGGAACCTAATTACAAACATGAAATATCTAGAACGAGCCAGATAGATAAAGCTGAAATGAATCATCCATCTGTTCGTGAAAACTGGGCCAGAGCAGGTGAACCCTATATCGTTCCTCAGATGTCTGACAGCGAACGAAATCTAAAAATTAAACGATTCCAGAAACCTACAAGTGGAGCTAATCATGGACATTAAAAAGGCCTGGGAAAATAAGACCGTCAGACTTTCTGTTATTGGCGCTCTGCTGGTAGTGATTGTTTATATTATTAGCCAGTCTATTTTTTCCACACCAGTTAAGAAAGAAAAGAAAACACAGAAAAAAGACATGCAGACCAATTTGTTGTTAGATGATTCGCAAATGAACAAATTGAGTAATGAAGAAAGCCAGAAAGTATATAAAGAAATGGTTAAGCAAAACCGACTTGACCAAAATGCGGCGAAAGAGGACCGCGAAAAAGCAGAAAAAGCCCAACAGGAAACTAAAGCCCAAGTTGCAAGTTTAACTTCTCAACTTCAGCAGCTGTCTCAGCAAATTAATGATATGCAGACAAATCGAAACGGCAATCGTAACTTGGATGCTGGTAGTTCGCGTAAAACGATTAATGAGCAGGCACCGGCAGCTCCTTATCAGCTTAATGCTAATGCGCCGATTAATGGCGTAAACCCTAATTACGCTTCTATCACACCTACGCGTAATAGCCCAATGAGAACAATCACACAAAGTTCCATTAAGACTAATGGTACCGATGGTGTCATTCAGGTTATGCCCGTGTCTGAAAACAGAATCAAGGAAGGCAGAGAGGTCATTGCAGGAGATAAAGCGCCAACTCGGACTGTACGAGGTGATGGTACTGCGCCAGTTGATAGCAAAGCGCGGCATGCTGCCCGAAAAGATGAAATGTTTCTTCCGGCAACATCTATTATCACTGGTGTTCTGATTACCGGGCTTGAAGCGCCTACAAGCCTTTCTTCCAAATCAGAACCAATGCCAGTAACGATGCGTATTAAAAAAGATGTCATCATGCCCAATAATTTCACCATGGATTTGCGTGACTGTAACCTTCTGGGTTCAGCTGTTGGTGATCTGGCGTCACAGCGTGCTTACATACGTGCCACTTCTATCTCTTGTGTTAATTCAAAAGGGAAAGCTTTTGACGTAAAACTGGAAGCATATGCTGTAAGTGAAAATGACGGAAAAAATGGGATCCGAGGCACGCTTATCAGCCGAAATGGTAACGCAATTGCAGGAGCTGCATTTGCCGGTGGACTTTCTTCACTTGCCGGTAGCTTAAGTCCCAGTAAGGTATCTTCACTTAACATCGACCCTAATTCACAGGCTCAGTATCAGTCCCCTAATTTTGGTGCACTTGGGGCATTAGCCGGGGCTGGTGCAGCTCAAGGTGGTCTTAATCGACTCGTCGATTACTACACCGCAATTGCAGAACAACAGTGGCCAATCGTAGAAATTAGCCCTGGCCGAGCTATTACATTTGTCGTTCAGACCGGAACTACAATTCCAACGAATCTGACCAGTCGCTGAGGTTTAAATGGATAGTTTAGAAAAAAAAGAATCGCCTGAATCAGCTGGACCTGAAATCACTAAAAAAATGGTGCGAGAAAGGACAACAAAAAAAATTACCTTCGAAATTGATATTGAAAAAATATTGAAGTATTTATTTTTCTTCGCCTTTGCCGTATTGGTCATTATTTATGGTTATAAAGGCTTTATGAATGTTTACGATTACTTCAATAAACAATCCCAGCCTTCGTACAAGATTGCAGTGCTTGACATGCCTGAATTACGTAAGGAATTTTTCAAGCATCACGGAGGCCGTACTGCTGACAATGATAGATCTCAATTCGAAGAATATTTCAGAACATTAATGAAGATCTACCGTGACCGTGGCTATTTAATTATTGATGCAACGCTTGCCGTTACTGTACCGGATAGTGTTGAAATCGTCACTTATATGGAACTTGAAGATAGCTCTGAAGCGGTACAATCAAGTTCTTATAATGCAAAGAAGTAGAGGGCACCCAATAGTGAAAAAGTTACTTTTCCCTTTAATGGCGGCTTTCGCCATTATGGCGAATACGGTCACTTATGCTTCAGAGCAGGTCCTAACTAATAGTGATGCTGCTGCGTTAATGGCAAAGGCAAAGGAAGGTGGCGTTTCACCCAGTCAGATCTCGGGTGTGTTATCAAAAATGAAAGGATATAAACCTAAGGATGCCATATACATTCCTTCTGGTGGGCTATACCTCTTTCAGGACGAACGTTCGCAGCTAATGGCAGTAACGACCGATGGCCGATACTCCCTTACTGGGGGAAGCCTTGTTGATGTAATTAAACGTAAACCTGTTCTGACTGTAGAAGAAATCAGGAATTCCTATTTTATTAGTCTTGATGAGGCCCCCTTCCCTCTGGAAACTGTAGCGTCCATTCCTCTGGGAAATTCAAAGCTTAAAAGACAAGCAGCCATTTTCATAACACTTGATTGTGACGGTTGCATGGAACTTGTTAAGAAATTCTATGCAGATCGGGACAAGTATCGGATAGATATTGTTTTAGTTCCCTCACCCGGTGAGCCAAAAGAAGAGCTTAGAAGGCTCTGGTGTAGTAAAGAAAAAGGAAAAATAAACAACCTCGATATTCTTCGTTGGCTAATGGGAAGCAAATCCGACATTGAAAAAAGATTGCTCTCTCAAAAAGAAGCAGAAGAATGTCCGGCGGAACCTTTGGTAGCGTCATTGATGCTCGCAGGAATTTATAAATTGCAGGGTGTACCTTCAGTTGTCAGACAGGATGGTTTGGCTGGTAATGGCATTCCAAAAGATTTCGACTACTGGTTGAACCAAAGCGTTGAACCTCTCTTAAAAAATCCATTTGAGACAAATTAAGGCTAGTTTATGAACATCAAAAGATTGGTACTCAGTGCTCTGGTTGTAGGTACATCCTCATATCTTACGGGGTGCTCCATCGGTAGTTCCGAATCCGAATGTCCAGGCATTGAAAAGGGCGTTATCTGTAAAGGTCCTCGCGAAGTTATGGAGTTAACTAATAATCGAGATGATCTGTCTGCACTGGCGGGGGAAGAGTCGGAATCGGGAAAGGAGAAATCGGCTGTCAATGACAGCCGTTATCCAACTGAAATTAGCCCTCCAGGGGAAGTCAAATATCCACAGTCTACTACCCTTAAAAATCAGCCTGTGGCTTATTCAAAAACCGAAATTAAGCCAGTTGGTCAGTTACCTGTCATGTACGATAAAACTTTAAAAATGGGTGCCCCTACTTCATCCATTGGACCACGGCCTATTTCTGGTGTACCGGTTAATTCAAACGTAAGGATGACTAGCAGTTATAGCACTGCCTCTTCAACTGGTAACCCTTTCGTTCATCCGGCTGCGGAAGTCGTTAAACAAACAAGCTATCCGGTTTCTGCTGGAAATGCCCCACGCTACGTTGCACCTAATTCTGATATCAGCCCTGGTAAGGATATGTACTCTCTTTACAATGGCCAGCCCGTTAACCCGACTCTCAACCCTGGGCAGATCCAGCAATACCGTTCGCAAGGTTATAAACAAGCTGTAGTGGCTCCTGAACCACTTGCTGTTCTGCAACAGGGGAAAGTAATGAGAATTACTTTTGCACCTTATACCGATGATAACGATGCGCTTAATCTTCCCGGCTACGTTTATGTCAACGTAAAACCGCAAACATGGATTGCTGGCAAGAATTCGACCTCAAACCCAGCTCGCATAGTTCCTTTAGAAGTACAGGATGCGGCCCGGGAAAATATGCAGCAGCAACAAAAAGCAACTAAAGCTGTCTCTTCGAACGGCATTGTTAGACAACTGTAAGGTCAAATATGGAAGCTATCAATAATTACAATAGCGGTTTAAATCGCCATCAATTAGGTGGGTTTATCCCTGTTTACGATCAATTAGCAGGGACTCACTATTTTTTGATTGATGGCAACAGATTAGGGTTTATGTTTATCTGTAATCCATCCCCTGGAGTTTTTGATAATCAGCAAGATGTTCTTGCTGAAATGTTCAAAATGGATTTCCCTACAGATACTGTCTGTCAAATATCTCTGACTGCATTGCCAGACCTGACTTTACAGCTTAGTGCTTGGTCAGCTGTGCGAGGTGGGCGTATGACTGGGAACGATAAGCTTAAAGCAGATCTGCTTAATGGTTATCAGTTGGACTACTACGACAGAAGTATGCATAAGCCTTTAAAACCTGATCATGATAACCTTATGTTGAGGGATTTTCAGGTATGGATCTCGCTATCGATTCCTTTACAGTCTGCCCTTCCTACCGAGCTGGAACATTCGCGTATCGATTCACTTTACTCTGAACTTGTAAGTAAGTTAATTACGATTGGATTGCATCCGTTTAAGGTCGATGCAGAAAACTGGCTCTATTGTATAGATAAGGTCGTAAACCCCGGAAAGAACTCCCGGTGGGCTGAAGGTTTCATAGACGTTAACACTATGAAAAGGCTTAATGAACAAGTTAACGTTCCCGGCCGTAAGTATACAGTCACAGAAAATCATTTCTCATCAGTCACACAAAGTGACGACGAATCTGAGCATCGTTACTTCAAACAACTTTCCGTTGTAAAGTTTCCTGAATACGTCAATTTCGGTTGTATGTATGAGTTAGTAGTTAACTGGATGCATGGACGTAAGACAATTTTCAGCCCATTTATGATCACTCAGACTGTTCAGTTTGCCGATCCGCTCAAGTTGTCAAAAGAAAACGTCCGCTACAAAGCAATCACTAATAAACAGGCAAGTATACCTTCAGTTGTCACATTCTGCCCTCGCCTGCGGGATATGGATAATGACTACATGGCCGTAACTCGCGAGCTTGAGGATGGCGCAAAGCTTTTAAGAGGGTATCTTACTTTCACTGTTATGGGTAGTAATGCCAATTCTGTGCAGACAGCAGCTAACGATCTCAAATCCTTTTACCTCGAAAGCCGGGTCAAAGTAGCAGATGATTCCTTTATCGTTTTCCCGTCATTTATGTCATGTCTGCCAATGTGCAATGACCCAAAGACAATTTTCGACCTTGACCGTTCCGAAGTAGTGAGCAACACCGGAGCGGCTCATATGACACCGATCTTTGGGCCCTGGAAAGGTAATACAGATAGACCAGTACTGAGTTTAGTTTCTCGTGAAGGTCAACTCATGGGACTTGATATTTTCAAGACTTCTGCAAGCTATAACATGGTTATTGGTGCAACGTCAGGTGCAGGGAAGTCATTCTGGACAGCATATCTAATCAATAACTATCTTGGAGCTGGACCGCGATCTAATAACCTCGTTCATTATCGCTCAACATTTAAGCATTTTTTAGAAAACGAATACCCAGATGATGATCCTGACGGTGCTCAAGTATTTGTTGTGGACGTGGGCCGTTCTTACCAGGGGATTGCGGAACAATATACAAACAGTCAATTTATTGATTTCGGTAAAACCCCTGACTTCACCCTAAATCCCTTTGCCTTCCTAACTGACATCACTGTTAACGACGATGTATTTAACGAAGCACCTGAATTTACCGGTGAATCAACTTCAAACGATGCAGAAAAAGACAAAGTTGCTCAGACCATAATGGTTTTGAATCAGCTAAAAATTATGGCTTCAGAGAAAGGCCTTATCGATGATTATCAACAATCAGTGATGCTTCAGCTTATTGCAGAAGAGTACCAAGAATCCAGAAAATCAGGTCGGACCGGTTCAATAACCGGCTTTGCTCTGCGTTGCAAGAAGCATGAAGACAAACGTATAAAGGATATTGGGGAGCAACTCGGAGCATGGTGCGAAGGTGGAATTTATGGGCACCGGTTTACCGATACGTTGCCTCCAATCAACTTCGACAGCAGATTTATTGTTTTGGAACTGGAGGAGCTAAAAGGCACCCCCCACCTTCAGACAGTTGTATTAATGTCTATCATTCAGGCTGCTCAGCATGCAATGTTCATCAAAAAAGATGGGCGTCGTCGCTTGTTCATCCTTGATGAAGCATGGGAGTACATTCGTCCTGATAATTCATCAGGTGCCGGAAATCAATCAAACCAATTCTTCTCTTCCTTCCTCGAAGCGGCATGGCGTAGGTTCAGGAAAACAAACTGCGCTGGCATCTGTATCACACAGTCGTTTGAAGATTATTTTACTTCTTCTGTTGGCCGGGCCCTGACTGCTAACTCGCCTTGGAAGATAATCATGAAACAAGAAAAAGAAAGCATTGAAGCAATGAAGGCTAATAAATATTTTTCTACTTCAGATGCAGAATATGAACGTATGAAAAATATTCGTACAGTCAAAAAGGTGTTTTCAGAGATGTTAGTCAGGTTCGAAAACTTCCAAGAGATCTGTCGGTTATACGTAGACCGGAAAATGGAGCTTTGTTTTACTACGGATAGTGCTGACAGGAGTAAATTATGGGAAATTCAAAGCCGCGAGAATTGTAGCTATGGCGAGGCAATAGAAATTCTCTATGCTCAAGAAGTAGCAGCGGGTTTGGCCGCGTAGAGTAAATATCTTCAAGCAAAAATAATTAAACCAGATGTCTCATAAGAATCTGGTTTTTTATTGTATGCCTTAAGTAAACAAATGAGGTTGTGACTTAATGAGTTCATCACTGTGCTGCAAATTTTGGTTTTATAATTAATGTGGTGTAAAAACAGTGACATAAATACAAATCGCAGTTAGGTTGTGTACGCATTAAGTAAACAAAATTTATAACTTCAATACTGACATTATAAGATGAAAATCACGTAAATTACATTTTTGTTTACCAAAGGTAATCAAAGTAGCGCGGCATTATTAGTGAAAACAGATCACTGGTGTCATTTTGCATACAAAACTTAATATCCTTTAATCATTCTTCTAAAAGTTTATTATTAACGGTTTGGTTTCTGAAAATTTATCCAATTTGCTCACCGAAGACTTTTAACTTATTTAACCCCCTTTATCGCCAAACTGTGATTTTCTAATGTTAGTCTACAGTTCTAGGGCCCTTGCTCCCATGATGCGAATCCTGCCACCTAATAAAGATTAACGCCTCATTCCTGTATGCCGGTCTTACGACGCCAGTGCACGGACTATTTTTGGTCATCACAAGGACAGGCGGGAGATTTAATCAGGGCGTGGTGTTGCTGAGCAGCAGCTGCGGCACTGTAAGCCGAAGGCGGAATTAACTCCTTTATCACCATCTGGGGACGTCATTATGGGTAGCCCTTTTAACTTGCTCAGGACCATTAAGCTAAAATTCCGGATAGCGATTGACGTAAGATTTAGGCTAAGCAGGTAAAGTGATCCCCGCTCCCGGGGTGACAACTTTATACAAAAGGCCGAGCGGAAGATTGTCCTTAGGGAATATTTCTTTAACACAGCACGGGCACTTACTCACGCTGCCGGATTTAACCCCCTTAATCGCCAAACTGGGGTTCTGTCCTCATGCTGGCCTTCAGTTCTGGGCGGGGTTGCTATCACTTGCTCCCTAATGCGAGATGTACCTGCTGATACAGATTAACGTCATATTCCTGCGTGCCGGTCTGCCGACACCAGTGCACGGGCTTTTTTCGGTCATCACATTACCGGGCAGGAGATTTTATCAGGACGTGGTGTGACTGAGCAGCAGCTGGGGCACTGTCATCCGCTTGCAGATTTAACCCCCTTAATCGCCAAACTGGCGTTCAGTCCTGATAGTGTCCTTCCGTCCTGGGCAGGGTTGCTAACACTGGCTCCCTTAATACGAAATGCGCCTGCTGATAAAGATTAAAGTCACATCACTGCATACCGGTTTGCCGACTCCGGTGCATGGCCTTTTCCGATAATCACAAGGACGGACGGGTGATTATATCTGTGCATAGTATGTCTGAGCAGCATCAGAAGGCACTGTCAGCCACTGGCAGATTTAACCCCCTTAATCGCCAAACTGGCGTTCAGTCCTGATAGTGTCCTTCCGTCCTGGGCAGGGTTGCTAACACTTGCTCCCTTAATACGAAATGCGCCTGCTGATAAAGATTAAAGTCACATCACTGCATACCGGTCTGCCGACTCCGGTGCATGGCCTTTTCCGATAATCACAAGGACGGACGGGTGATTATATCTGTGCATAGTATGTCTGAGCAGCATCAGAAGGCACTGTCAGCCGCTGGCAGATTTAACCCCCTTAATCGCCAAACTGGGATCAGTCCTGATAGTGTCCTTCCGTCCTGGAGAGGGTTGCTAACACTTGTTCCCATGATACGAAATGCGCCAGCTGATACAGATTAACGTCTCATTGCCCATGCCGGTCTGCCGACACCGGTGCATGGCCTTTTCCGATATTCGCAAGCACAGATGCTTGATTTTTTCAGGGTGTAATATACCTGAGCAGCATCTGAAGGCACTTTCAGTCGCTGTCAGATTTAACACCCTTAATCGCCAATCTGGGATTTTATGATGTTAACCTCCAGTTCAAGACCCTTGCTCCCATGATGCGAACCTTGCCACCTGATAAAGATTTACGCCTCATTCCTGTATGCAGGTCTTACGACTCTAGTGCACGGACAATTTTCGGTCATAACAAGACCTGGCGGAAGATTTAATCAGGCGTGGTGTGACTGAGCAGAAGCTGGGGCAATGTCAGCCGCTGGCAGAAAAAACCCTTATTCGCCATCTCAAACCGTCATTATGGGTAGTCCTTTTAACTTTCTCAGGACCATTAAGCTTAAACTCCGTTTAGAGAATGACGTAAGATTTAGGCTAAGCAGGTTAAGTGATCCCTCTCCCGGGTTGAACACTATATTCATCGTACGAGCGGAAGATTGTCCTTCGGGAAATATTTCTTAAACACCGCTCGGGATCTTATTGCCACTGGCGGATTTAACCCCCTTAATCGCCATACTGGGGTTCTGTCCTGATGCTGGCCTTCAGTTCTGGGCTTGGGTTGCTATCGCTTGCTCCCATAATGCGAAATGTGCCTCCTGATACAGATTAACGTCATATTCCTGCGTGCCGGTCTGCCGACACCAGTGCACGGGCTTTTTTCGGTCATCACATTTCCGGGCAGGAGATTCTATCAGGGCGTGGTGTGACTGAGCAGCAACTGGGGCACTGTCAGCAGCTTGCAGATTTAACACCCTTAATCGCCAAACTGGGATTCTGTTCTGATGTTGACCTTCCGTTCTGGGCGGGCTTTGGTTTACTAACACTTACTTCCATAATACGAAATGTGCTTGATGATGCAGATTAAATTCACATTACTGCATACCGGTCTGCCGACACCGGTGCATGGGCGATTTCCGACGATCTCAAGAACATATGGGAGATTATATCAGGGAGAGTAGTATGCCTGAGCAGCATCTGAAGGCACTGTCAGCCGCTGTGAGATTTAACCCCCTTAATCGCCAAACTGGGGTTCTGTCCTCATGCTGGCCTTCAGTTCCGGGCTGGGTTGCTATCACTTGCTCACATAATGCGAAATGTACCTGCTGATACAGATTAACGTCATATTCCTATATGCCGGTCTGCCGACATCAGTGCTTGGGCTATTTTCGGTCAAAACAAGACCTGGCGAGAGATTTAATCAAGCGTGGTGTGACTGAGCAGCAGCTGGGGGCACTGTCATCCGCTTGCAAATTTAACCCCCTTAATCGCCAAACTTGGGTTCAGTCCTGATGTTGGCATTCCGTTCTGGGCGGCGTTGCTATCACTTGCTCCCATTATGCGAAAAGTGCCTGCTGATACAGATTAACGTCATATTCATGCATGCCGGTCTGCCGACACCAGTGCACGGGTTTTTTTCGGTCATTACAATACCGGGCAGGGGATTAAATCAGGGCGTGGTGTGACTGAGCAGCAGCTGGGACACTGTCAGCCGCTGGCAGATTTAACCCCCTTAATCTCCACACTGGGGTTGCCTCCTTAAGTTGGGTTTCATTTCGGGGTGAGGTTGCTAACTCTGCTCCCATAATTCGTAGTGTGCCTCCTCAAGAGATTAACACCTCATATCTTTAGACTGGACTGACGACAACGGTTCACAGTTAGGAAACGTATATCAGCACACCGGTGAGATAGATTTTAGGGTCTAAGCAAGAAATAGGGTAGGCGTGAAGATTCATTAATGGAGCTCTTAACTTCAAAGCGTAGAGAAGGAGACAAGAATCGTGGTTTAAACAGGTTGTGCATTAGGTATGGACTAGAGAGTCTGAGCTCACATCTGCAAGTTAAGCTCACAAAAAATCATAAAAAAGTAAACAAACATTAGCTTAAGATTGAAACTAAGGATAGAATTGTACGCATAACAAGGAAATGGACGCATTATACGTAAAGTTTACATATATGCGTAAAAGTCGGTTTTCAGTGCAAAAAGGTCATAACCATGAATTTACTTGAAAAGATCGCCCTCGTTGGTCAGCGCATGAAAAGCGAGCAGATTTCTCTAAAGGAATCTCTGATGGCTTCATCAAGAGTATCTGTTTCTGATGATAGTGTTGATGGTGTTGATAGACTGATCTATAACCACTGTTTGAATAAAAAAAATCTCTCTGATTTTTTTGGGAAGTCACGAGTAACGTTCAATAAAATACTTTCGGACTTAGAAGAAAAAGAACTTGTTGGTGCACCTATTTATCAAAACAAAAATCATCTTTACACCCGCTGGGATGTTCAAAAAATAATGGATGCCCTGGGTTATCCCAAGTACCGCGATCATTACTTTAGCAGAGCTATTGTTACTCAGAATCATAAAGGCGGTACAGGGAAAAGCACTACATCTGTAGCTTTAGCAGTAGCAGCTGCTTTAGATCTACAACTCAATGCACGTGTATTAATGATCGAATGGGACCCACAAGGTTCGATTGGAAGCAGCATGATTCAAAGTGTCTCAGAAGATGATGTCTTCCTTACAGCAATTGATGCAATCCTTGGAATTTATGAAGAAAATTCTGAGTATAAAAAATATTTAGATTCAGGATTCTCTGAAGAAGAAATCATCACTAATATGCCTTTTTCAACGCATCTGCCAAACTTGGACGTAATAACGGCTTTTCCGACAGATGCTCGTTTTAAAGATAAATACTGGCAATGTTCTAGAGAAGAACGTACGTCTTTGTTACTACGTTTCAAGGAAGTTATCTTACCGGTACTGAAGCAGAACTATGATTTGATTATTATAGACACTCCACCTGAAGATTCACCTTTGATCTGGGCTGCTGACGAAGCGGCCGATGGGATTCTTGTCGCAGTGTCACCACGTGAATATGATTACGCCTCTACTACAGACTTCATGCTTACAATAAGTGAAAGGTTTAAACAATCACCAAGTAAGGGCGACAATTTAAAATGGTTCAAAGTTCTTGCTGTCAATGTAGATGACAAAAGTCCATATGAAAGAATAGTTTTGGATAAATTAATCAGAACTGTTCAGGACCTTTTGATGTCCGCTAACATAAAAAATTCTGAAGCATTTAAGGCAGCTGCTTCCAAAGGGCGTACAGTGCTTGATATCAAAAAATCAGAGGAACTTTGTTCCGCAAAGCAGCTTGATGTCGCAGAAGAATCTGTATTACAGGTATATCAGCAATTTATAAATGAAATAAAAAGTTTTTCAGCTAAGCAAGGAGTTAACGCATGAGCGATGAGCAACATATCGGGAATGATAAATCTCGATATTTAAACGCACCAAAGCGGACAGAAGTCGGTCACCGTTCAGGTCTTGCGGGTTTGAAAACAGCACCTCGCATAAAAAAGTTATTCACTCTTCATAAGGGCCGGAGACTTGAAGCGGAACATGTGATTGTTCCAGCCCAGAGAGTGGAGAAGGAGACCTTAGTCCATCCAGCGAACCCACGAAATCAAGAAGCCCTTACAGATTATTCTGTTAGAGATATTCTTAAGCAGATTGAAGAAAGAGGGGTCGATACCGAAGGGATCGCTGTAAAAAGAGATGGGGTTTATTTATTAATAGAAGGAAGTCGCAGACGTTTCTGCTGTATAAAGGCAGAAAAGGATCTCCCCCTGTGGGTTCTTCCGGATGAACTAACCGAAGATGATATAAATTCAATTATATCCGCAGCACAAACATCTCGAAAATTTTCATATAGAGAAGTTGGGTTTCAATTTATCAAAAAAATGGAAGAAAAAGGATTTTCTACTAATGAAGAACTCGCAGCATATCTTGGGATTAGTCATGTATCGGTAGCCAAAAGAATCCAGGCGGCCCGTATTGACGAAACATTGATCTCTTTATTCCCGGATTATGAAGGAATCCCGAACTCCTATTATAGTCGCTTGTCTCGTTTACAGAAATATGTGCAAAAAAATCTATTTCCTTTAGATGAAGTAATAGATAATGTTAAAGAGGAAACAAAAGATTTAGACATTGGAGATCTCCAGGTTGCTCAAAAAGTTGTAATGGAAAAAATCACACAATCTGTGGAAAGTGTTTGTGAAAAAACTTATTCCACAAAATGGGAAACAAGTGATCTTATTACTTTTGATAACAAAGATAAGTATGCAAGAATCAGTAAAAACAATACTGGTAGAAAAATTCGCTTTGAATTCAATAGGATAAATGCGGGTTTTATTAAGGAACTAGAGGAGTTCATAAAAGAAAAATTAAAAGTATCAGAATAAATATTGAACTGCATCTTTATGATGCAGTTCATATGATTTATATTTTTAATTTCTTGTTATATTAATATGGGGTGTGCGCAGGTTCAGACATATAAGGTCTTAGTTCTATATGAACAGAAGCGCCATTCCCATCATTTACTACGTTTAAAGGTGCTTTTCCCGGCAATGACATAGTTGCAACGTCAGGTCCAGAAACAGCAAAATTATTTTCTGCTGAAGGCATTACTGTAAAAATCTTTATAGCAACATTTTCATGTCTAAATAATGAAATCCCAAAAGTAGAACCAGCTTCGGTATTGCTCACGTCCACAACCACAGGGGTTTTTCCTAGATATTCATTAGTTAGTATGTTTTTTACTAATGCCCCTTCCGGGACAGTATAGATACGGTATGGATATGCTAAAGCCGTGTGACAAAAACATATTAAAATAACAATTAATGTTTGTTTCATAGATTATCCTCATTCAAAAATAAAAGATATAACTCTTGAAAATCGTGGTTAGTAATTAGGTCCGCTTTTCCGGGAAAATCGTAACTAACAGAAAATAAAAGCGAAAGCGAATCTTTTCCTTTTGCTTTGGGAGAGATTCTGCTAAAAGCACGGTTAATAAACATAAGTTGATCTTCATTGTTGAAGCAAAGTCCAAGCATTCCAACCGTAGGAACTACGAATGTGCTTACGCTGCCTGGGGGCAAAAGTTGCTTACTACGGGCATTGTAAGCACAACGACTACCACCTAGCGTTAGGCCTGAAAGCTCAATAAAACTTCTGGTTCCATTCTTGGCGACAAGCCAAACATCAGTTCCTGAACTTTCGACACGTAAAGTAACTTTTCCGTCAGTAAAGGCCTCACTTTTATTGTATAGAATAGGGTCAAAACCAACTGTCGGGAGTTCTTCGATTTTACTTTCTACTGACTGACAACCAGTCAGTAATGCAAACAATAAAAGTGTGATAACTTTAATCATCCCGCTTCCTTAGATTGTTTTTGGCGCTCGTTATAAAAGATAATGATTCACCGGGGTAGAGAATTGTTTCTTTCGTCCAATAACCATAACCACCGAGGATATTTTTTCTTTTCTCAATATAAACGGGTTCAGAAAATACTAAATGTTGATATTTAGGAAGAGATAAGATTTCATATTTTCCTTGTCCAACTAAGAGGTAATTCTTCTCTTTAGGATTGATGGATACTGGATTACCAACACTTTGAGGTATGTTAAGTTTTTTTATATTTAGGTCAGAATAGTCAGGAACGGACACTTGATCATTAGACGTATTTCCGGGAAGAGTAAACCCTTTACCCTGATCCGGTCCAAAGATGGCAATTATATCTTTGTTGTTTCTTGTGATCGAAACGATAGCCTGAAGGGGCGTATTAGCAAGGTCATTTATAAACGATATAGTTAGACTTGATTTTGGCTCGACCCAAACAATGCTTTTTCCGGATGTGCCTTCGCTTAATGCAATTTTTTCATTTAGTAAGATTTTATTTTTGGCAATGATATTATACTCAAGTTTTGGTATCACAATAAAAAGTGATTCTTTATTTGAAACATTCATGATTTCTAAGAAATTGGTTTTGGTCATGCTGGTCTTTAGAACAGGCCTATATTTACCATTTATAAACCACCTTCCGTTTATAAGCTCCGCTTTAGCAGATATAAGTGAATCACTTTTCTGTGCGGCAGAAGAAAAAGCATCTTTTCTATGCTCTTTCTCTTGATGTGGTGCAGCTGCTGCGTGAAGATGCAAAAGTAATGTTGAAATTGAGATAATCTTCCAATTTATCTTCATCTTGTTACCTCAATGTTGTTTTCAATCGAATCGAGTTCTAAAGGATAGGTTTTAAGTGAATAAAACTTGTTTGTTGTTTGTATTAGCTGATGGCACAATAAAACTGGATTGTTCTTCATGATTATTTCTACTAATGTAAGTGCTGGTGAGTCAGTTTGCGGTATACCCGGAGCAACTATTACCTGGTCTTCTAATTTTGACATATAGAGTGATCCAGTATTTATATGCAAACAATTACCGATCAGTACTGGAAGATTGTTTTGAGTACGACCATGGGCTTTTCGAATGCTGTTTACAGGATTCCTACCTAGGACCATAAGGTTGACGTCATTTATCATCATTGGTATTACGGCATGGTCCATACCGAATAGAAACTGGCTCTGAAAAATATTCACATTGGCATAGTTGAATGCTTGAAGCGCATTATAAGTATCAGTGAATGATGTGCGGATAGGGGCGTAATCAGAAGGGCAAACCCCAATTTTTATATCGCCTTTTAGTAAAATCTGCATCATCGTACCAAGCTGGGTATTAAGAAGTTTTTTTACCTCTTCCTCTAAATAGTAACGATTCACAGCTTTATGCCACTTTCCGCCCATTACACACCATCTCTCATTGAGGTATGTGCTGGGGTAAAATGTTCTCCGGTCTTTGTTTAATGGTAACAATTTTTTTAACATTTCTTCTCCGGCTCCGGCAGCTGAGAAATGCCTCACAAAACGTCCATCGAAAAAGCCACTGTTTATCGCCTTCATCAATTCTATGGGTTCCGGCCCATAGTCAAACAAATTTCCAGTAGAGAAAATTACTATCTCTTCTTCTGGCTTTGTAACTGATTGGATCAAGTTGCACAGCGCAGAGTAATGTCCATGAGGATCTGCCAGAAAGAAAATCCTTCCGGAGAAGTTTGTAAGGTCTATAGTTTGGACGTGCTCAGCTGCCATAAATTCCTCTACGTATGTATACATCGATGATACGGTATTTCGAACTATGATTTTTTTACAAAAAGGCGTCATTTTGGATTCTAAGCCTAAGGACCTTTGTTACTTACAGGTAAAGGCCCCAGTCCTGGCTCTCAAACAGTTCATACTTAGGATGCAAAGTAACTTTCTGATTATAATTGGCTCCTTTATAAACATGGTTAATACATGAATACAGGAAATTTAACGGTAAGGTATTTAAAATGGAAGGATGCTGAAATAACATAGACTTACGTATTTTTTTAATAGTGTTAATGTTGATAATAGGTCACCATTAATGTATAAAGTTAATATCTAATATGGTCCTATTAATAAAAGAGAGTTTTTATGGCTGAACTATTAAAATCTGAAAGTCCTGTTTCACCATCAGTGCAGGATATCACTGAAGCTTTAAAAATCGTTGTCGATGATGGAAGTAAAGCTGCAAAACTGGTTTGTCTTAATGAAAGAAACGAATTAGTTCCCTTGCTTACACAAAATAGTTTTGTTCCAGATTTCCGTGTTCGCCATGAGGGTCTCAATCCTTTTAACTATCTTATTGATGGGCTGGAAAGGTTTTCGCATCACAGCGAATCTAGTAACTCACTGGAATCGACTGATGTATCTCACCAATACGATGAAATTAGCCGGTTAAATGTTCACCATGCACTTCATGCTTCTGGTTTAGTTCCTCAGGATGTTCACCTCTTTGTTACTTTACCACTTAGCCAGTTCTATACTGCTTTAGGGGAAACGAATATTGAAAATATTCAGAGAAAAAAAGATAATCTGATGAAACCAGTAGAGCGTTATCTTGACGGTAAACGCTATTCTTTTAACGTTTTGTCTGTGACTGTTTTCCCTGAATCTTTACCAGCTGTGACCCGGGCAGATGAAATTGAGGATATTGCTTCATTTGAATCAAGTTTGGTAATTGATCTTGGTGGTACTACTCTTGATGTTGCAAGTATTACTGGGCAATTAGAACAGATTTCGAAAGTAAAAGGTTTTGACCGTATTGGTTGTTCTATTGTTTACGATGAGATCAGCAGGTATCTTGAATCTGAGAAACTGAATACGAGTAATGCTTACATTCATCATCTTGTTGATAATCGTCATGATAAATCAGCTTTGAAGGTTGCAGAGGACAAGCGTGACGGTGTTTTTGATGCGGTAAACTCTGCGGTACAGAAGTTGCAAAGTAAAGTAATCAGAGCGGTTACACAAGTCGAAGAGAGGCCTCATAATGTTTTCCTTGTTGGGGGAGGTTCATATCTCATCGAAACAGCTATTCGTAAACATTTTGAAACGGCTAAAGTTATCATGGTAGACAATCCGCAGTTCGCATTATCTTTGGCAATTGCTGATACTATTTATTCAGAATAATGAGCTAGAACATGGCTAAATACCCTATCTCAAATAAGGCAGATAACGACCGGATTCAGATCCGGTCTTTCTGGATATCCGAAAGAAAAGCACCCTATGTTTATAGTTTCTTGAAAAAAACAGAACTTTGTCATAGGGGTGACCAACTGGATTTAATTAGGTCGGCTATTAGTACCGGGTTGGTATTAAATAATTTATTTCCTGACTTGGCAAATTTTATAAATGGTTTAAACGAAAGATTAACACTTGCAGATCTTAATAGGTTTCTGAATGATGGAAATACTATAGATACTGAACCTAAGCCTCCTATTAATGTATTGCTAGAGAATGTCTTAGATCAAAAGTTTAAGGAGTATTTAACACCTCTACAATTAGATAATTCAAAGCAGGATTCTGTTTCTGTAAAAGAAACCTTCCTTGTACAAAAGGAACATGCCTGCTTTGGTGTGAAGATTGAAAATGAGGGAAGCGATACCTCTATACCATCTGAAAGCCCACTTTCTTCAGGTGCATGGCTTTGTTGAATAAATCGAACTTTTGCTGAGTTGAAGGATCAGATCACGCATCTTCCCGACAACGCAGACCGTTCCGTGGCAAAGCAAAAGTTCAAAATCACCAACTGGCCCACCTACAATAAAGC
>NZ_JAJFTC010000027.1:0-26421 GCF_020733125.1 Enterobacter cloacae complex sp. 2021EL-01169 | reverse complement strand
ATACTCCGTTCTTCAAAGGCTACCGTCCACAGTTCTACTTCCGTACTACTGACGTGACCGGTACCATCGAACTGCCAGAAGGCGTTGAGATGGTAATGCCAGGCGACAACATCAAGATGGTTGTGACTCTGATCCACCCAATCGCGATGGACGACGGTCTGCGTTTCGCAATCCGTGAAGGCGGCCGTACCGTTGGCGCGGGCGTTGTTGCTAAAGTTCTGGGCTAATTAATTATCCCTGAATTAAAAAAGGACGCTTCGGCGTCCTTTTTTGTTTTCTACCGCTCAGGCGTCGTCACAAAATTTCGCATTTTTTGCCTGCTCCCGCCCCGCATTCTGGCGTTTGTGCTATTGTAATCATAACCATTCTCACTTACACTTTGCGCATAATTTGAACGGGAGTTTCTATGTACGTTTGTTTATGTAATGGTGTAAGCGACAAAAAAATACGTCAGGCCGTTCGCCAGTTTCAGCCCCAGTCATTCCAGCAGCTTCGCAAATTTGTTCCGGTGGGAAATCAATGCGGTAAATGCGTACGTGCTGCGCGAGAGATCATGCAGGACGAGCTGATGCAGATCCCGGAATACAAAGAGATCGCCTAAGCGCCCATCTTTTTTTTGACATCCCTGTAGCCCGATCTACGCTTCAATGAGTGGAAGCGGAGGGACTATATAATGAAAGGTGATGTTAAAATCATAAGTTATCTCAATAAATTATTGGGAAATGAGCTTGTCGCAATCAACCAGTATTTTCTTCACGCGAGAATGTTCAAAAACTGGGGACTCAAACGTTTAAACGACGTTGAGTACCATGAATCTATCGATGAGATGAAACACGCTGATAAATACATCGAGCGTATTTTATTCCTTGAAGGCATTCCAAACCTGCAGGATCTCGGCAAGCTGGGCATCGGAGAAGATGTCGAAGAGATGCTGCGTTCCGACCTCAGGCTAGAACTTGAAGGTGCCAAAGATCTCCGTGAAGCCATTGCCTATGCTGATAGCGTATATGACTACGTCAGCCGAGATATGATGATCCAGATCCTGGCCGATGAAGAAGGGCATATTGACTGGCTGGAAACAGAGCTGGATCTCATTGCTAAAATCGGCCTGCAAAACTATCTTCAGTCACAGATTAAAGTGGAAGAATAACCAACGTCTTCCACCCTACGCATAAACCCGCTGCTGCCAGAAATGGCCCAAAAGGCAGCGGGTTTTTTATTGCTTTCTTATCAGGGCGGATTACCGAAAAAACAAGAATACAAAGAAGCGCCATCAGCGCCGCGAGCAACGCCAGCGCAGGCAGTACGCACCAGCCATGCCATGCACCAAGCGCCGCCAGGTACTTCACATCGCCATATCCCATCCCTTCACGCCGGCAGATAAACCAATAGCCCCAGTAAATAACGGCAAAGGCAATATATCCGGCCATCGCACCCGCCACCGCACTCGGCAGAAAATCAGGTTGGATACAGAGCTGAAAGAGCAGCCCCGCCCATAGCAGCGGACAGAGAAATTTATCGGGAAGTAGACCGTAGCGAATATCGGCATTTACAAGTAAGGCTGTCAGTAAAAGATAGATCAGCAGAAAGGGGAGGGTGGTCAGCATTTAAAAGGCCTCAAACGGGTTTGAGCGCATAGTCGTTATAATCGGCCTGTCCGGCAATGCACAAAAAACGGAGATGCGTAGCGGCTCGAAACAAAGCATCGCCGCAGAATACATTGCATAAAACGTTGCGCGCTCTTACACACCCTGCGACATTGGCGCTTAATTTCTAAACGGCACTTGCGTCTTGCCCAGATTTACGTATAATGCGCGGGCTTGTCGTAATTGACGGCGGGTTCAATCAGAACCAGAGTAGCTCATTTTGTTACTCAACAATGCTCCCAATTGGGGAGCTACGTAAGAACGGTTACACTCTCCCATCAATCGTAATGGGTTTGAGGAGTAATCATTTTCGTTTATAAAATAATTGGAGCTCTGGTCTCATGCAGAACCAAAGAATCCGTATCCGCCTTAAAGCGTTTGATCATCGTCTGATCGATCAATCAACCGCGGAAATCGTCGAGACTGCTAAGCGCACTGGTGCGCAAGTCCGTGGTCCGATCCCGCTGCCGACCCGCAAAGAGCGCTTCACCGTTCTGATCTCTCCGCACGTTAACAAAGACGCGCGCGATCAGTACGAAATCCGCACTCACAAGCGTCTGGTTGACATCGTTGAGCCAACTGAGAAAACCGTTGATGCTCTGATGCGTCTGGATCTGGCTGCCGGTGTAGACGTGCAGATCAGCCTGGGTTAATCAGGTCATCGAGCGATTGAGAGGTTGAAACAATGATTGGTTTAGTCGGTAAAAAAGTGGGTATGACCCGCATCTTCACTGAAGATGGCGTTTCTATCCCAGTAACCGTAATCGAAGTTGAAGCAAACCGCGTTACTCAGGTTAAAGATCTGGCTAACGATGGCTACCGCGCTATTCAGGTTACCACTGGTGCTAAAAAAGCTAACCGTGTAACCAAACCAGAAGCGGGTCACTTCGCTAAAGCTGGCGTAGAAGCTGGCCGTGGTCTGTGGGAATTCCGCCTTGCTGAAGGCGAAGAGTTCACCGTAGGTCAGGACATTAGCGTTGAGCTGTTTGCTGACGTTAAAAAAGTTGACGTAACCGGTACCTCTAAAGGTAAAGGTTTTGCTGGTACCGTTAAGCGCTGGAACTTCCGTACCCAGGACGCTACTCACGGTAACTCCTTGTCTCACCGCGTTCCGGGTTCTATCGGTCAGAACCAGACTCCGGGCAAAGTGTTCAAAGGCAAGAAAATGGCAGGTCAGCTGGGTAACGAACGTGTAACCGTTCAGAGCCTGGACGTAGTACGTGTTGACGCTGAGCGCAACCTGCTGCTGGTTAAAGGTGCGGTCCCGGGTGCAACCGGTAGCGACCTGATCGTTAAACCAGCTGTGAAGGCGTAAGGGGATAGCAATGGAATTAGTATTGAAAGACGCGCAGAGCGCGCTGACTGTTTCCGAAACTACCTTCGGTCGTGATTTCAACGAAGCGCTGGTTCACCAGGTTGTTGTTGCTTATGCAGCTGGTGCTCGTCAGGGTACTCGTGCTCAGAAGACTCGTGCTGAAGTAACTGGTTCTGGCAAAAAGCCATGGCGCCAGAAAGGTACCGGCCGTGCGCGTTCAGGTTCTATCAAGAGCCCGATCTGGCGTTCAGGTGGCGTGACCTTCGCTGCGCGTCCACAGGACCACAGTCAAAAAGTTAACAAAAAGATGTACCGCGGCGCGCTGAAAAGCATCCTGTCCGAACTGGTACGTCAGGATCGTCTGATCGTTGTCGAGAAGTTCTCTGTTGAAGCGCCTAAAACTAAGCTGCTGGCACAGAAACTGAAAGACATGGCTCTGGAAGATGTGCTGATCATCACCGGTGAGCTGGACGAGAACCTGTTCCTGGCCGCACGTAACCTGCACAAGGTTGACGTACGCGATGCGACTGGTATCGACCCGGTTAGCCTGATCGCCTTCGACAAAGTCGTAATGACTGCTGATGCTGTTAAGCAAGTTGAGGAGATGCTGGCATGATTCGTGAAGAACGTCTGCTGAAGGTGCTTCGCGCACCGCACGTTTCTGAAAAAGCGTCTACTGCGATGGAAAAAACAAACACCATCGTTCTCAAAGTTGCTAAAGACGCGACCAAAGCAGAGATCAAAGCTGCTGTGCAGAAACTGTTTGAAGTCGAAGTCGAAGTCGTTAACACCCTGGTCGTTAAAGGGAAAGTTAAACGTCACGGACAGCGTATCGGTCGTCGTAGCGACTGGAAAAAAGCTTACGTCACCCTGAAAGAAGGCCAGAATCTGGACTTCGTTGGCGGCGCTGAGTAAGTCGGAGGAGTAATACAATGGCAGTTGTTAAATGTAAACCGACATCTCCGGGTCGTCGCCACGTAGTTAAAGTGGTTAACCCTGAGCTGCACAAGGGCAAACCTTTTGCTCCGTTGCTGGAAAAAAACAGCAAATCCGGTGGTCGTAACAACAATGGCCGTATCACCACTCGTCACATCGGTGGTGGCCACAAGCAGGCTTATCGTATTGTTGACTTCAAACGCAACAAAGACGGTATCCCAGCAGTTGTTGAACGTCTTGAGTACGATCCGAACCGTTCCGCGAACATCGCACTGGTTCTGTACAAAGACGGCGAACGCCGTTACATCCTGGCCCCTAAAGGCCTGAAAGCTGGCGACCAGATTCAGTCTGGCGTTGATGCTGCAATCAAAGCAGGCAACACCCTGCCGATGCGCAATATCCCGGTTGGTTCTACCGTTCATAACGTAGAAATGAAACCAGGTAAAGGCGGTCAGCTGGCGCGTTCCGCGGGTACTTACGTTCAGATCGTTGCGCGTGATGGTGCTTATGTCACCCTGCGTCTGCGTTCTGGTGAAATGCGTAAAGTCGAAGCAGACTGCCGCGCTACTCTGGGCGAAGTTGGCAATGCTGAGCATATGCTGCGCGTTCTGGGTAAAGCAGGTGCTGCACGCTGGCGTGGTGTTCGTCCTACCGTTCGCGGTACTGCGATGAACCCAGTCGACCACCCACATGGTGGTGGTGAAGGTCGTAACTTTGGTAAGCACCCGGTATCTCCGTGGGGCGTTCAGACCAAAGGTAAGAAGACCCGCAGCAACAAGCGTACTGATAAATTTATCGTACGTCGCCGTAGCAAATAATTTTAGAGGATAAGCCATGCCACGTTCTCTCAAGAAAGGTCCTTTTATTGACCTGCACTTGCTGAAGAAGGTAGAGAAAGCGGTGGAAAGCGGAGACAAGAAGCCCCTGCGCACTTGGTCCCGTCGTTCAACGATCTTTCCTAACATGATCGGTTTGACCATCGCTGTCCATAATGGTCGTCAGCACGTTCCAGTCTTTGTTACCGACGAAATGGTTGGTCACAAACTGGGTGAATTCGCACCGACTCGTACTTATCGCGGCCACGCTGCTGATAAAAAAGCGAAGAAGAAATAAGGTAGGAGGAAGAGATGGAAACTTTAGCTCAACATCGCCATGCTCGTTCTTCTGCACAGAAGGTTCGCCTTGTTGCTGACCTGATTCGCGGTAAGAAAGTGTCGCAGGCCCTGGACATCCTGACCTATACCAACAAGAAAGCTGCGGTATTGGTCAAGAAAGTACTGGAATCTGCCATTGCTAACGCTGAACACAACGATGGCGCTGACATCGACGATCTGAAAGTCGCGAAAATTTTCGTAGATGAAGGCCCAAGCATGAAGCGCATTATGCCGCGTGCGAAAGGTCGTGCAGATCGCATCCTGAAGCGCACCAGCCACATTACTGTGGTTGTGTCCGATCGCTGAGACTCTGGAGACTAGCAATGGGTCAGAAAGTACATCCTAATGGTATTCGCCTGGGTATTGTAAAACCATGGAACTCTACCTGGTTTGCGAACACCAAAGAATTCGCTGACAACCTGGACAGCGATTTTAAAGTACGTCAGTACCTGACTAAGGAACTGGCTAAAGCGTCTGTATCTCGTATCGTTATCGAGCGTCCAGCGAAGAGCATCCGTGTGACTATTCACACTGCTCGTCCTGGCATCGTTATCGGTAAGAAAGGCGAAGACGTAGAAAAACTGCGCAAGGTCGTAGCGGATATCGCTGGCGTTCCTGCACAGATCAATATCGCTGAAGTTCGTAAGCCTGAACTGGACGCTAAATTGGTTGCTGACAGCATCACTTCACAGCTGGAACGTCGTGTTATGTTCCGTCGTGCTATGAAGCGTGCTGTACAGAACGCAATGCGTCTGGGCGCTAAAGGTATCAAAGTTGAAGTTAGCGGCCGTCTGGGCGGCGCGGAAATCGCACGTACCGAATGGTACCGTGAAGGTCGCGTACCGCTGCACACTCTGCGTGCTGACATCGACTACAACACCTCTGAAGCGCACACCACTTACGGTGTAATCGGCGTTAAGGTATGGATCTTCAAAGGTGAGATCCTGGGTGGTATGGCTGCTGTTGAACAACCGGAAAAACCGGCTGCTCAACCTAAAAAGCAGCAGCGTAAAGGCCGTAAATAAGGAGCGTCGCTGATGTTACAACCAAAGCGTACAAAATTCCGTAAAGTGCACAAAGGCCGCAACCGTGGTCTGGCGCAGGGTACGGATGTTAGCTTCGGCACTTTCGGTCTGAAAGCTGTTGGCCGTGGTCGTCTGACTGCACGTCAGATCGAAGCAGCACGTCGTGCAATGACCCGTGCAGTTAAGCGTCAAGGTAAGATCTGGATCCGTGTATTCCCGGACAAACCGATCACCGAGAAGCCGCTGGAAGTTCGTATGGGTAAAGGTAAAGGTAACGTGGAGTACTGGGTTGCCTTGATCCAACCGGGCAAAGTCCTGTATGAAATGGACGGTGTTCCGGAAGAGCTGGCCCGTGAAGCCTTCGGCCTGGCAGCAGCGAAACTGCCTATCAAAACCACCTTTGTAACTAAGACGGTGATGTAATGAAAGCAAAAGAGCTGCGTGAAAAAAGCGTTGAAGAGCTGAACGCTGAGCTGCTGAACCTGCTGCGTGAGCAGTTCAACCTGCGTATGCAGGCTGCAAGTGGCCAGCTGCAACAGACTCACCTGCTGAAGCAAGTGCGTCGCAATGTTGCACGCGTTAAGACTTTACTGACTCAGAAGGCGGGTGCGTAATGACCGATAAAATCCGTACTCTGCAAGGTCGTGTTGTTAGCGACAAAATGGAGAAATCCATTGTTGTAGCTATCGAACGTATTGTGAAACACCCGATCTACGGTAAATTCATCAAGCGTACGACCAAACTGCACGTACATGACGAGAACAACGAATGTGGTATCGGCGACAAGGTTGAAATCCGTGAATGCCGTCCACTGTCCAAGACTAAGTCCTGGACGCTGGTTCGCGTTGTAGAGAAAGCGGTTCTGTAATACAGTACGCCTTCTCAATACGAATAAACGGCTCAGCGATGAGCCGTTTATTTTTTCTACCCATATTGCAGAAGCGGTGTTATAATGCCGCGCCCTCGATATGGGGCTTTTTAACGGCTCTGATTTTAGAGTCTCAGGTAGTAGTTGACATTAGCGGAGCACTAAAATGATCCAAGAACAGACTATGCTGAACGTCGCCGACAACTCCGGTGCACGTCGCGTAATGTGTATCAAGGTTCTGGGTGGCTCGCACCGTCGCTACGCAGGCGTAGGCGACATCATCAAGATCACCATCAAAGAAGCAATTCCACGTGGTAAGGTCAAAAAAGGTGATGTGCTGAAGGCGGTAGTGGTGCGCACCAAGAAGGGTGTTCGTCGCCCTGACGGTTCTGTCATTCGCTTCGATGGTAATGCATGCGTTATTTTAAACAATAACAGCGAGCAGCCTATCGGCACGCGTATCTTTGGGCCGGTAACTCGTGAACTTCGTACTGAGAAGTTCATGAAAATTATCTCTCTGGCACCAGAAGTACTCTAAGGAGCGAATCATGGCAGCGAAAATCCGTCGTGATGACGAAGTTATCGTGTTAACCGGTAAAGATAAAGGTAAACGCGGTAAAGTAAAAAATGTTCTGTCTTCCGGCAAACTTGTCGTTGAAGGTATCAACCTGGTTAAGAAACATCAGAAGCCGGTTCCGGCCCTGAACCAACCAGGTGGCATCGTTGAAAAAGAAGCTGCTATTCAGGTTTCTAACGTTGCAATCTTCAATGCGGCTACCGGCAAGGCTGACCGTGTAGGCTTTAGATTCGAAGACGGTAAAAAAGTCCGTTTCTTCAAGTCTAACAGCGAAACTATCAAGTAATTTGGAGTAGTACGATGGCGAAACTGCATGATTACTACAAAGACGAAGTAGTTAAGAAACTCATGACCGAGTTTAACTACAATTCTGTCATGCAAGTCCCTCGGGTCGAGAAGATCACCCTGAACATGGGTGTTGGTGAAGCGATCGCTGACAAAAAACTGCTGGATAACGCAGCAGCTGACCTGACAGCAATCTCCGGTCAAAAACCGCTGATCACCAAAGCACGCAAATCTGTTGCAGGCTTCAAAATCCGTCAGGGCTATCCGATCGGCTGTAAAGTAACTCTGCGTGGCGAACGCATGTGGGAGTTCTTTGAGCGCCTGATCACTATTGCTGTTCCACGTATCCGTGACTTCCGTGGCTTGTCCGCTAAGTCTTTCGACGGTCGTGGTAACTACAGCATGGGTGTCCGTGAGCAGATCATCTTCCCAGAAATCGACTACGATAAAGTCGACCGCGTGCGTGGTTTGGATATTACCATTACCACTACTGCGAAATCTGACGAAGAAGGCCGTGCTCTGCTGGCTGCCTTTGACTTCCCGTTCCGCAAGTAAGGTAGGGTTACTGAATGGCTAAGCAATCAATGAAAGCACGCGAAGTAAAGCGCGTAGCTTTAGCTGATAAATTCTTCGCTAAACGCGCTGAACTGAAAGCGATCATTTCTGATGTGAACGCTTCCGACGAAGATCGTTGGAATGCGGTTCTCAAGCTGCAGTCTCTGCCGCGTGATTCCAGCCCGTCTCGTCAGCGTAACCGCTGTCGTCAAACAGGTCGTCCACATGGTTATGTGGGCAAGTTTGGGTTGAGCCGTATCAAACTGCGTGAAGCCGCCATGCGCGGTGAAGTGCCAGGCTTGAAAAAGGCTAGCTGGTAATTACCAATTGAATCACGGGAGTAAAGACAGATGAGCATGCAAGATCCGATCGCGGATATGCTGACCCGTATCCGTAACGGTCAGGCCGCGAACAAAGTTGCGGTCACCATGCCTTCCGCCAAGCTGAAAGTGGCAATTGCCAACGTGCTGAAGGAAGAAGGTTTTATCGAAGATTTTAAAGTTGAAGGCGACACCAAGCCGGAACTGGAACTTACTCTCAAGTATTTCCAGGGTAAAGCTGTTGTAGAAAGCATTCAGCGTGTCAGCCGCCCAGGCCTGCGCATCTATAAGAAAAAAGATGAGCTGCCAAAAGTTATGGCTGGTCTTGGTATCGCAGTTGTTTCTACCTCTAAAGGTGTTATGACTGATCGTGCAGCGCGCCAGGCTGGTCTTGGTGGCGAAATTATCTGCTACGTAGCCTAATCGGAGGAAAGAATGTCTCGTGTTGCTAAAGCACCGGTCGTTATTCCTGCCGGCGTTGATGTAAAAATCGACGGTCAGGTTATTACGATCAAAGGTAAAAACGGCGAGCTGACTCGTACCCTCAACAAAGCTGTTGAAGTTAAACATGCAGATAACGCTCTGACCTTCGGTCCACGTGATGGTTTCGTGGATGGTTGGGCTCAGGCTGGTACCGCGCGTGCCCTGCTGAACTCAATGGTTGTTGGTGTTACCGAAGGCTTCACTAAAAAGCTTCAGCTGGTTGGTGTAGGTTATCGTGCAGCTATCAAAGGGAATGCAGTAGGCCTGTCTCTGGGCTTCTCACACCCTGTTGAGCATCCGCTGCCGGCCGGTATCACTGCAGAATGCCCGACTCAGACTGAAATCGTGCTGAAAGGCGCTGATAAACAGCTGATCGGTCAGGTTGCAGCAGATCTGCGCGCCTACCGTCGTCCTGAGCCTTACAAAGGCAAGGGTGTTCGTTACGCCGACGAAGTCGTGCGTACCAAAGAGGCTAAGAAGAAGTAAGGTAACACTATGGATAAGAAATCTGCTCGTATCCGTCGTGCGACCCGCGCACGCCGCAAGCTCAAAGAGCTGGGTGCAACTCGCCTGGTGGTACATCGTACCCCGCGTCATATTTACGCACAGGTAATTGCACCGAACGGTTCTGAAGTTCTGGTAGCTGCTTCTACTGTAGAAAAAGCTATCTCAGAACAATTGAAGTACACCGGTAACAAAGACGCCGCTGCAGCTGTAGGTAAAGCTGTTGCTGAACGCGCTCTGGAAAAAGGCATCAGCAATGTTTCCTTTGACCGTTCCGGGTTCCAATATCATGGTCGTGTCCAGGCACTGGCAGATGCTGCCCGTGAAGCTGGCCTTCAGTTCTAAGGTAGAGGTGTAAGATGGCTCACATCGAAAAACAGGCTGGCGAACTGCAGGAAAAGCTGATCGCGGTAAACCGCGTATCTAAAACCGTTAAAGGTGGTCGTATTTTCTCCTTCACAGCTCTGACTGTAGTAGGCGATGGTAACGGTCGCGTTGGTTTTGGTTACGGTAAAGCGCGTGAAGTTCCAGCAGCGATCCAGAAAGCGATGGAAAAAGCCCGTCGCAACATGATTAACGTCGCGCTGAACAACGGCACCCTGCAGCACCCAGTTAAAGGTGTTCACACGGGTTCTCGTGTATTCATGCAGCCAGCTTCAGAAGGTACCGGTATCATCGCCGGTGGTGCAATGCGCGCCGTTCTGGAAGTTGCTGGGGTTCATAACGTTCTGGCTAAAGCATATGGTTCTACCAACCCGATCAACGTGGTTCGTGCAACTATTGATGGCCTGGAAAATATGAATTCTCCAGAAATGGTCGCTGCCAAGCGTGGTAAATCCGTTGAAGAAATTCTGGGGTAATTGACCATGGCAAAGACTATTAAAATCACTCAAACCCGCAGTGCAATCGGTCGTCTGCCGAAACACAAGGCAACGCTGCTTGGCCTGGGTCTGCGTCGTATTGGTCATACCGTTGAGCGCGAGGATACTCCTGCTGTTCGTGGTATGGTCAACGCGGTTTACTTCATGGTTAAAGTTGAGGAGTAAGAGATGCGTTTAAATACTCTGTCTCCGGCCGAAGGCTCTAAAAAGGCGGGTAAACGCCTGGGTCGTGGTATCGGTTCTGGCCTCGGCAAAACCGGTGGTCGTGGTCACAAAGGTCAGAACTCTCGTTCTGGCGGTGGCGTACGTCGCGGTTTCGAGGGTGGCCAGATGCCACTGTACCGTCGTCTGCCGAAGTTCGGCTTCACCTCTCGCAAAGCAGCGATCACGGCGGAAATCCGTCTGTCTGACCTGGCGAAAGTTGAAGGCGGCGTTGTAGACCTGAACACGCTGAAAGCAGCAAACATTATCGGTATCCAGATCGAGTTCGCGAAAGTGATCCTGGCTGGTGAAGTTTCTACTCCGGTAACTGTTCGTGGCCTGCGTGTTACTAAAGGTGCTCGTGCTGCTATCGAAGCTGCTGGCGGTAAAATTGAGGAATAAGTAGCAGATGGCTAAGCAACCGGGATTAGATTTTCAAAGTGCCAAAGGTGGATTTGGCGAGCTGAAACGCAGACTGCTGTTTGTTATCGGCGCGCTGATTGTGTTCCGTATTGGCTCTTTTATTCCGATCCCTGGTATCGATGCCGCTGTACTTGCCAAACTGCTTGAGCAACAACGAGGCACCATCATTGAAATGTTCAACATGTTCTCTGGTGGTGCTCTCAGCCGTGCTTCTATCTTCGCACTGGGTATTATGCCGTACATTTCGGCATCGATTATTATCCAGCTGCTGACGGTCGTTCATCCGGCCCTGGCAGAGTTGAAGAAAGAAGGGGAGTCTGGACGTCGTAAGATTAGTCAGTACACCCGTTACGGTACTCTGGTGCTGGCAATATTCCAGTCGATCGGTATTGCTACCGGTCTGCCGAATATGCCTGGTATGCAGGGCCTGGTGTTAAACCCGGGCTTTGCATTCTACTTCACCGCTGTTGTAAGTCTGGTCACAGGGACAATGTTCCTGATGTGGCTCGGCGAACAGATTACTGAGCGTGGTATCGGTAACGGTATCTCAATCATTATCTTCGCCGGTATTGTTGCGGGCCTCCCGCCAGCCATCGCCCACACTATCGAGCAAGCGCGTCAAGGCGACCTGCACTTCCTCCTGTTGCTGTTGGTTGCAGTATTAGTATTTGCAGTGACGTTCTTTGTTGTCTTCGTTGAACGTGGTCAACGCCGCATTGTGGTGAACTACGCTAAGCGTCAGCAAGGTCGTCGTGTCTATGCTGCACAGAGCACACATTTACCGCTGAAAGTGAACATGGCGGGGGTTATCCCGGCTATCTTCGCTTCCAGTATTATTCTGTTCCCGGCAACCATCGCGTCATGGTTCGGGGGCGGTACTGGTTGGAACTGGCTGACAACAATTTCGCTGTATTTGCAGCCTGGGCAACCACTTTATGTGTTACTCTATGCGTCTGCGATCATCTTCTTCTGTTTCTTCTACACGGCGTTGGTCTTCAACCCGCGTGAAACAGCAGATAACCTGAAGAAGTCCGGTGCATTTGTACCAGGAATTCGTCCGGGAGAGCAAACGGCGAAGTATATCGATAAAGTAATGACCCGCCTGACTTTGGTTGGTGCGCTCTATATTACTTTTATCTGCCTGATCCCGGAGTTCATGCGTGATGCAATGAAAGTACCGTTCTACTTCGGTGGGACCTCACTGCTTATCGTTGTTGTCGTGATTATGGACTTTATGGCTCAAGTGCAAACTCTGATGATGTCCAGTCAGTATGAGTCTGCATTGAAGAAGGCGAACCTGAAAGGCTACGGCCGCTAATTGGTCGCCTGAGAAGTTACGGAGAGTAAAAATGAAAGTTCGTGCTTCCGTCAAGAAATTATGCCGTAACTGCAAAATCGTTAAGCGTGATGGTGTCATCCGTGTGATTTGCAGTGCCGAGCCGAAGCATAAACAGCGCCAAGGCTGATTATTTCGCATATTTTTCTTGCAAAGTTGGGTTGAGCTGGCTAGATTAGCCAGCCAATCTTTTGTATGTCTGTACGTTTCCATTTGAGTATCCTGAAAACGGGCTTTTCAGCATGGTGCGTACATATTAAATAGTAGGAGTGCATAGTGGCCCGTATAGCAGGCATTAACATTCCTGATCAGAAACATGCTGTGATCGCATTAACTTCGATCTACGGCATCGGCAAGACCCGTTCTAAGGCCATTCTGGCTGCAGCGGGTATCGCTGAAGATGTTAAGATCAGTGAGCTGTCTGAAGAACAAATCGACACGCTGCGTGACGAAGTTGCCAAATTTGTCGTTGAAGGTGATCTGCGCCGTGAAATCAGCATGAGCATCAAGCGCCTGATGGATCTTGGTTGCTATCGCGGTTTGCGTCATCGTCGTGGTCTGCCAGTGCGCGGTCAGCGTACTAAGACCAACGCACGTACCCGTAAGGGTCCGCGCAAACCGATCAAGAAATAATCGGGGTGATTGAATAATGGCAAAGGCACCAGTTCGTGCACGTAAACGTGTAAGAAAACAAGTCTCTGACGGCGTGGCTCATATCCATGCTTCTTTCAACAACACCATCGTTACTATTACTGATCGTCAGGGTAACGCATTGGGTTGGGCAACAGCCGGTGGTTCCGGTTTCCGTGGTTCTCGCAAATCCACTCCGTTCGCAGCTCAGGTTGCAGCAGAGCGTTGCGCAGAAGCCGTAAAAGAATACGGCATCAAGAATCTGGAAGTTATGGTTAAAGGTCCGGGTCCGGGTCGTGAATCTACTGTTCGCGCTCTGAACGCCGCTGGTTTCCGCATCACTAATATTACTGATGTGACTCCGATCCCTCATAACGGTTGTCGTCCGCCGAAAAAACGTCGCGTATAACGCTCGTTTTTTAGGTTAGTTGGAGATAGAAAATGGCAAGATATTTGGGTCCTAAGCTCAAGCTGAGCCGTCGTGAGGGCACCGACTTATTCCTTAAGTCTGGCGTTCGCGCGATCGATACCAAGTGTAAAATTGAACAAGCTCCTGGCCAGCACGGTGCGCGTAAACCGCGTCTGTCTGACTATGGTGTGCAGTTGCGTGAAAAGCAAAAAGTTCGCCGTATGTACGGTGTGCTGGAGCGTCAGTTCCGTAACTACTATAAAGAAGCAGCACGTCTGAAAGGCAACACAGGTGAAAACCTGCTGGCTCTGCTGGAAGGTCGTCTGGACAACGTTGTATACCGTATGGGCTTCGGCGCTACTCGTGCTGAATCACGTCAGCTGGTTAGCCACAAAGCAATCATGGTAAACGGTCGTGTTGTTAACATCGCTTCTTATCAGGTTAAAGCGAATGACGTTGTTAGCATTCGTGAGAAAGCGAAAAAGCAATCTCGCGTGAAGGCCGCTCTGGAGCTGGCTGAGCAGCGTGAAAAGCCAACCTGGCTGGAAGTTGATGCTGGCAAGATGGAAGGTACGTTCAAGCGTCAGCCAGAACGTTCTGATCTGTCTGCGGACATTAACGAACACCTGATCGTCGAGCTTTACTCCAAGTAAAGCTTAGTACCAAAGAGAGGACACAATGCAGGGTTCTGTGACAGAGTTTCTAAAACCGCGCCTGGTAGATATCGAGCAAGTGAGTTCGACGCACGCCAAGGTGACCCTTGAGCCTTTAGAGCGTGGCTTTGGCCATACTCTGGGTAACGCACTGCGCCGTATTCTGCTCTCATCGATGCCGGGTTGCGCGGTGACCGAGGTTGAGATTGATGGTGTACTTCATGAGTACAGCACCAAAGAAGGCGTTCAGGAAGATATCCTTGAAATCCTGCTCAACCTGAAAGGGCTGGCGGTGAGAGTTCAGGGTAAAGATGAAGTTATTCTTACTCTGAATAAATCTGGCATTGGCCCTGTGACTGCAGCCGACATCACCCACGACGGTGATGTTGAAATCGTCAAGCCGCAGCACGTGATCTGCCACCTGACCGATGAGAACGCAGCTATTAGCATGCGTATCAAAGTTCAGCGCGGTCGTGGTTATGTGCCGGCTTCTGCCCGAATTCATTCGGAAGAAGATGAGCGCCCAATCGGCCGTCTGCTGGTCGACGCATGCTACAGCCCTGTAGAGCGTATTGCCTACAATGTTGAAGCAGCGCGTGTAGAACAGCGTACCGACCTGGACAAGCTGGTCATCGAAATGGAAACCAACGGCACAATCGATCCTGAAGAGGCGATTCGTCGTGCGGCAACCATCCTGGCAGAACAACTGGAAGCTTTCGTTGACTTACGTGATGTTCGTCAGCCGGAAGTGAAAGAAGAGAAACCAGAATTCGATCCGATCCTGCTGCGCCCTGTTGACGATCTCGAATTGACTGTCCGCTCTGCTAACTGCCTCAAGGCAGAAGCTATCCACTATATCGGTGATCTGGTACAGCGTACCGAGGTTGAGTTGCTGAAAACGCCGAACCTGGGTAAAAAATCTCTTACCGAGATTAAAGACGTGCTGGCTTCACGTGGTCTGTCTCTGGGCATGCGCCTGGAAAACTGGCCACCGGCAAGCATTGCTGACGAGTAACCGGATCACAGGTTAAGGTTTTACTGAGAAGGATAAGGTCATGCGCCATCGTAAGAGTGGTCGTCAACTGAACCGCAACAGCAGCCATCGCCAGGCTATGTTCCGCAACATGGCAGGTTCACTGGTTCGTCATGAGATCATCAAGACGACCCTGCCTAAAGCGAAAGAGCTGCGTCGCGTAGTTGAGCCGCTGATTACTCTTGCCAAGACTGACAGCGTTGCTAATCGTCGTCTGGCATTCGCCCGTACTCGTGATAACGAGATCGTGGCAAAACTGTTTAACGAACTGGGCCCGCGTTTCGCGAGCTGTGCCGGTGGTTACACTCGCATTCTGAAGTGTGGCTTCCGTGCAGGCGACAACGCGCCGATGGCTTACATCGAGCTGGTTGATCGTTCAGAGAAAGCAGAAGCTGCTGCAGAGTAATCTGCAGTAACGTAAAAAAACCCGCCCCGGCGGGTTTTTTTATATCCGCGATATCCCCACTTCTCTACAATATGTATCAATTCTGTTCATCCCCTGGAGCGGGTAATGTGGCTGCTTGACCAGTGGGCAGAACGCCATATTCGTGATGCCCAAAAAAAAGGTGAATTCGACAATCTTCCGGGACGCGGAGAACCCCTTATGCTTGACGATGACTCGCATATTGCGCCTGAATTACGGGCGGGATACCGTTTACTCAAAAATGCAGGCTGTCTCCCTCCTGAACTCGAACAGCGCAGAGAGGCTGTTGAACTTGTCGATCTGCTAAAAGGGATCCGTCAGGACGATCCGCGACATTCTGAACTTCGCCGCCGCCTCGCCCTGCTTGAACTTAAACTGCGTCAGGCAGGAATGAACACTGACTTTCTGCACGGTGAATACGGTGAACGCTTGTTGCGGAAAATAAACGAGGAGTAGTTATGTACCGTATCGGTGAACTTGCGAAGCTCGCGAACGTCACACCGGATACCATCCGATATTACGAAAAGCAGCAGATGATCGATCATGAAGTTCGTACTGAAGGTGGTTTTCGACTTTATACCGATAACGATCTGCAGCGCCTGCGGTTTATTCGTTATGCGCGTCAACTTGGTTTCACATTAGACTCGATCCGCGAGTTATTATCGATCCGCATCGATCCGGCACATCACACCTGTCAGGAGTCAAAAAGCATTGTGCAGGCCCGGTTGGATGAAGTTGAAGCACGCATTCAGGAATTGCAAACCATGCAGCGCTCTCTGCAAAGGCTGAATGATGCTTGTTGTGGCACGGCCCACAGCAGTATTTATTGTTCTATTCTGGAAGCCCTTGAACAGGGGGCCAGTGGAGAAACCGAGGACTGTTGATTTTTAGTCCAACCGGGTCTAGACTCCCGTCGACATAAACCATGCTCAGGAGAATTTATGAGCCGCTATCAGCACACGAAAGGACAGATTAAAGACAATGCCATTGAGGCACTACTTCATGACCCGCTATTCAGACAGCGCGTTGAGAAGAATAAAAAAGGGAAAGGAAGTTATCTGCGTAAAGACAAGCATGCAAAACGGGGTAACTGGGAGGCCAGTGGCAAACAAGCAAATCGCTTATTTACCACTGGCCTTCCTGCTTTCAGCTTCTGATTAAACGCGCTTGTTCTGCTCTTTTAACAGATCGCGAATCTCACTCAGCAGCACTTCTTCTTTTGTCGGTGCAGGCGCTGCTGCCGGCTCTTCTTTTTTACGGTTGAGTTTATTGATCAGCTTGATAGCCATAAAAATGGCAAACGCTACAATCACGAAATCAAATACGTTCTGAATAAATACACCGTAGTGCATCACGACTGCCGGCACATCGCCCTGTGCTTCACGCAGCGTGAAAGCGAACTGTTTGAAATCAATGCCCCCGATCAGCAACCCTAAAGGTGGCATGATAATGTCGGCCACTAATGATGAAACAATCTTGCCGAATGCTGCACCAATAATGACACCCACTGCCAAATCCACCACGTTTCCGCGCATCGCAAATTCGCGAAATTCTTTAATAAAACTCATTTTTTTCTCCTTGTGCCAGCTGACGACTATAAGTTTAACAAATGATTAGCTAATTGCCATTCGTGATAATTAAACGTTATGCAAAATAAAAGGCACAGAAATGAGAAGGATAAAGAGCGGGTACCCATTGAGAGCACCCGACACATTAAAGGAAGAATGGGCTTGGCTGGAATAAACGTTCGACGTCGGTAATAAACTTTTTATCGGTAAGGAACATAATAACGTGATCGCCTTGCTCAATGCGCAAATTATCATTGGCAATCATGACATCATTCCCGCGCACGACAGCACCAATAATGGTGCCCGGTGGCAGCTTAATTTCGTCTATCGAACGGCCCACGACGCGTGATGTTGTTTCATCTCCGTGCGCTACGGCTTCAATGGCTTCCGCTACCCCGCGACGAAGCGATGATACCCCAACAATATCCGCTTTACGCACATGGCTCAGTAACGCGGAAATTGTCGCCTGCTGCGGCGAAATGGCAATATCAATGACGCTGCCCTGAACCAGATCAACATAGGCTTTGCGCTGGATAAGCACCATGACCTTCTTTGCCCCCATACGTTTCGCGAGCATGGCGGACATAATATTCGCCTCGTCGTCGTTGGTGACGGCAATAAAAAGATCAACTTGATCAATATGCTCTTCAGCCAGCAACTCCTGATCTGACGCATCGCCATAAAATACGATCGTATTTTGCAGTTTTTCCGCCAGTTCAGCCGCTCGCTGCTGATCGCGTTCGATCAATTTTACGCTGTAATCTTTTTCCAGCCGGTGTGCCAGACCGGCACCAATATTGCCGCCGCCGACCAGCATAATGCGTTTATAGGGTTTTTCGAGACGCTGGAGTTCACTCATCACCGCACGAATATGCTGTGAAGCCGCAATAAAGAAGACTTCGTCCCCGGCTTCGACAATCGTAGAGCCCTGCGGGCGGATAGGTCTGTCGTGGCGGAAAATAGCCGCGACGCGCGTATCAATATGCGGCATATGCTCGCGCATGGTGGACAACGCGTTGCCAATCAACGGGCCGCCGTAATAGGCCTTAACGACGGCCAGGCTCACTTTACCTTCGGCAAAGTTCACCACCTGCAGGGCGCCCGGATATTCGATCAGACGGTAGATATTGTCGATCACCAGCTGTTCTGGTGCGATGAGATGGTCAATAGGAACTGCTTCTGAATTAAACAGTTTCTCAGCATCGCGGACATAGTCCGGAGAGCGGATGCGCGCGATTCGGTTTGGCGTGTTAAAAAGCGAGTAGGCCACCTGACAGGCCACCATATTGGTTTCGTCAGAACTGGTCACCGCAACCAGCATGTCAGCATCGTCAGCGCCCGCCTCACGAAGAACGCGCGGGTGCGAACCATGACCCTGCACAACGCGCAAATCAAATTTGTCCTGTAAAACACGCAGGCGATCGCCGTTGGTATCCACTATGGTGATATCGTTGTTTTCGCCAACCAGATTTTCCGCCAGCGTTCCACCAACCTGTCCTGCGCCCAGAATGATAATCTTCATCTCTCGTGACCTGTTCTCAACATCACTCTTTGATTAGCTTAGCGTAAAAGAAGCCATCACCCTCTTCTGCACCCGGCAGATTCTGCTGACCCGGGCATTCAGGCGTTCCCGTATCGTGCAGCGCCGCGTCCGGGGTTCGTTTAAGGAAGGCCGCGATTTGCTGACTGTTTTCTTCCGGCAGTACTGAACAGGTTGCATAGACCAGCGTGCCGCCGGGTTTGAGATGCGGCCAGATGGCGTCAAGGATGTCGGATTGCAGTTGGGCAAGCTCACTAATATCACGATCGCGACGCAGCCACTTGATATCCGGATGACGACGAATCACGCCAGTTGCAGAGCAGGGGGCATCCAGCAAAATGCGATCGAATTGTGCTTCGCCACACCATTCTGCGGGTTTGCGTCCATCGCCTTGCTTAACCTGTGCCTTCATGCCCAGGCGCTTGAGGTTGTCGTAGACGCGTGAAAGACGTTGCTCATCAACGTCCACTGCCATCACGCTGGCCTGCGGAGCCACTTCAAGAATATGCGTCGTTTTGCCCCCTGGTGCGGCGCAGAGATCGAGGATCTGCTCACCGTTTTGGGGTTCAAGCCAGGTCATGCAACCCTGAGCAGAAGCATCCTGTACCGTTACCCAACCCTCTTCAAAGCCGGGTAATGCATGTACCGGTGCAGGCGATGCTAAGCGCACGGCATCAGGGTATGCGTCATGGGTGAAGCCGCTCATTCCAGCTTCTTCGAGTAATGCCAGCCATGCGTCACGGGTGTGGTGATTACGATTCACGCGTAACCACATTGGCGGACGCTGGTTGTTGGCATCGGCAATGTCCTGCCACTGCTGCGGATAAGCTTTTTTCAGGCGCTTCAACAGCCAGTCCGGATGCAGGAAGCGCGCTTCGTTTTGGGCAAATTCAGCCAGAAGCTCATCCTGCTGTCGCTGGAACTGACGCAATACGCCGTTGATCAGCCCTTTCAGCTGAGGACGTTTAATCGCAACGGCACCTTCCACCGTCTCTGCCAGCGCGGCATGAGGTGGGATGCGGGTATGAAGAAGCTGATAAAAACCCACCATAATTAAATAATGTACGGTGCGCTGCTTGCCCGTCATTGGGCGGGACATCAGCTTGTTAATCAACCACTCAAGCTGAGAGAGTGTGCGCAGGACGCCAAAGCAGAGCTCCTGAAGCAGGGCTTTATCTTTATCAGAGACTTTTTGCTGCAGGGGAGGCAGGACGTTGCTCAGTGACTGGCCCTGCTCGATAACCTGCTCGACGGCCTGGGCCGCCATACTGCGTAGATTTTGTTTTTTCATAACCGTAAAAATAAAAATGCCCGGAAACACCGGGCCTTAAGAATAAATTTGCTCAGGCAAGGCGATTGCCAGGGATAAACCATTCGCGACGGGAATTTAGTAAATCCTGAGCACTCATGGCTTTCTTACCGGCCGGTTGGAGCGATTCAAGATTCAAAATACCTTGCGCAGTCGCCACCTGGATGCCGTTCTTGCTGGCATCAATAATCGTACCGGGTTCCGCCGTAGTCGCACCGCTAATGACGGAGGCTTTCCAGACTTTTACTGGCTGCTCATCAATTTCCAACCAGCTCATCGGCCACGGATTAAAAGCGCGAATGCAACGTTCAAGCTGAGCGGCTGACAGGGACCAGTCGATCCGCGCTTCTTCTTTGCTCAGCTTTTCGGCGTAGGTTACCAGCGCGTCGTCCTGAACTTCTGGTTTTGCCGTATTGTCAGCAAGCTGCTGAAGCGTCTCGATGAGCCCTTGTGGACCAAGCTCTGCCAGTTTGTCATACAGCGTGGCGCTGGTATCGTCTGACGTAATGGGGCAGGCCAGTTTATAGAGCATGTCGCCGGTGTCTAAACCTACGTCCATCTTCATGATGGTCACGCCCGTTTCGGCATCACCCGCCCACAGCGCTCGCTGGATAGGAGCTGCACCACGCCAGCGTGGGAGCAGGGACCCATGCACGTTGATACAACCCAGACGCGGCATATCAAGCACGGCTTTTGGCAGAATTAAACCGTAAGCCACCACCACCATTACGTCGGCATTCAGGTCAGCAACCAGCTGCTGATTTTCCTGCGGGCGCAGCGATGCGGGCTGAAAAACAGGAAGCCCATGCTCTTCTGCCAGCACCTTGACCGGGCTCGGCATCAGTTTTTTGCCGCGACCAGCAGGACGGTCCGGCTGGGTAAAGACGCCAACAATCTGGTGACCAGACGATAACAGCGCGTCAAGATGACGCGCTGCAAAATCAGGGGTTCCCGCGAAGATAATACGTAGTGATTTAGACACGATGATCCTTGTATCCGGTGGGACGTTATGCGCGAGAACGCAAACGATCCAGTTTCTCTACTTTCTGACGAATACGCTGCTGTTTAAGCGGCGAGAGATAATCGATAAACAGTTTACCGACCAGGTGATCCATCTCATGCTGAATACAAATCGCCAGCAGATCGTCTGCCTCCAGTTCGAACGGATTGCCATCACGATCCAGGGCGCGAATTTTCACTTTCTCAGCACGCGGCACTAACGCACGCTGTTCAGGAATGGAGAGACAGCCTTCCTCAATACCGGTTTCGCCACTCTTTTCAAGCAGCTCTGGGTTGATCAGCACCAGACGACCATCGCGATTCTCAGAAACGTCGATCACGATAATACGCTTGTGAATGTCCACCTGCGTTGCCGCCAGGCCAATGCCTTCTTCGGCGTACATGGTATCGAACATATCATCAACGATACGCTGGATTTCTGCATTCACTTCTTTAACCGGTTCAGCGACGATGCGAAGGCGCTCGTCCGGAATATGTAATACTTGCAAAACTGCCATAAATTTCCAGAGTCGTGTTCAGGAGTTGATAAGAATACTCCCTCTATTCTAGACAAATCCCCCATCGATTGACAGCATCAGTGACCAATCGCAATGATTGCGGAGACCGCTTATGGCAGGGGAAAGGATGACATCTACCGAGATTTGGCTACGGCTCATGCACACAGGTTCTTTGTGTGGTGATGTCATGGTGGAAGCTGCTGCACGACTGCAGAGGCAGGAAGGCATCGACACGCTTGTTCTGAGAAACGCTGGTTTGACAGCTAAGCAGGCTGAACGGTTCTTTGCGCTCAATGAGAGTGAGCTGGAGCGTAGCCTGATATGGCTTGAGCAGCCGGGTCATCATTTATTAACGGCCAACCATCCCCTTTATCCCCCTTTGCTCCGCACGATCCCTGATTATCCCGGAGCATTATTCATAAAAGGTAACCCCGAGACGCTTAATACCGTTCAGCTGGCGGTGGTAGGCAGTCGTGCGCCGTCATGGTACGGCGAGCGGTGGGGGAAAATCCTGTGCGAACAACTTTCACAAAGTGGTTTCACGATCACCAGCGGGCTGGCCTGTGGTATTGACGGCGTTGCCCACAGCGCGGCGCTGTCAGTAAAAGGACGAAGTGTCGCGGTGCTGGGGAACGGTCTTTTTAGCATTTACCCACGCCGGCATCAGGCATTGGCGATGCGGCTTATTGAGTCTGACGGTGCGATAGTGTCTGAGTTTCCGCTTTTCGCGCAGCCCCGACCGGCAAACTTTCCGCGTCGTAATCGCATCATCAGCGGCCTTAGCAAAGGCGTGCTGGTCGTTGAAGCCGCGCGGCGAAGCGGTTCGCTGGTCACGGCACGGTGCGCGCTTGAACAGGGGCGAGAAGTTTTCGCCTTGCCAGGTCCGATAGGTAATCCCGGATGCGAGGGACCGCACTGGCTGATTAAGCAGGGGGCAACACCGGTAACGGAAGTCGCGGACATTCTTGAAAATTTGCAATATGGGCTGCAATGGCTGCAGGAAGATCCCGAAAAGCGACAATATTCATCAGATCAGGGAAAGGTGGCATTGCCATTTCCCAAGCTCCTGGCTAACGTAGGAGATGAGGTAACACCTGTTGACGTTGTCGCTGAACGTGCCGGCCAACCTGTGCCAGTAACGGTAGCACAGCTACTCGAACTGGAGTTAGCAGGGTGGATCGCAGCTGTACCCGGCGGCTATGTCCGATTAAGGAGGGCATGCCATGTTCGACGTACTGATGTATTTGTTTGAGACTTACATCCATAACGAAGCAGAAATGCGAGTGGATCAGGACAAGTTGACACAGGATCTTACCGATGCGGGATTTGAGCGGGAAGATATCTACAATGCGTTGATGTGGCTGGAAAAACTGGCTGATTATCAGGAAGGCCTTGCCGAACCGATGCAGCTTGCTTCTGACCCATTGTCAGTACGCATTTATACCGCTGAAGAGTGTGAACGGCTGGACGCCAGCTGCCGGGGGTTCATTTTATTCCTTGAGCAGATTCAGGTGCTAAACCTCGAAACGAGAGAAATGGTGATAGAGCGCGTCATGGCGCTGGATACCGCAGAATTTGAACTGGAAGATCTCAAATGGGTGATCCTGATGGTTCTGTTTAATATCCCGGGCTGTGAAAATGCCTATCAGCAAATGGAAGAATTACTCTTTGAAGTGAATGAAGGTATGCTGCACTAATTCAATGTGCAGCACCAAGAGTTGTTATGGCCAAATCAGCACTATTCACGGTGCATAAAAACGAGCCCTGCCCGCAGTGCGGGGCTGAACTTGTTATTCGGTCCGGGAAACACGGCCCGTTTCTCGGTTGTTCTCACTATCCGGAATGTGATTATGTTCGTCCTCTGAAAAGCCAGGCGGATGGACATATCGTTAAAATTCTGGAGGGACAGCTTTGTCCTCTTTGCGGTGGCGAACTCGCGCTACGCCAGGGGCGTTTCGGCATGTTTATTGGATGTAGCCGCTACCCGGAATGTGAACATACGGAACAAATTGATAAGCCAGATGAAACGGCGATTGCGTGTCCTCAGTGTCAGCGCGGTCAGCTGGTACAGCGCCGTTCCCGTTATGGTAAGACCTTCCATTCGTGCGATCGCTACCCTGACTGCCAGTTCGTTATCAATTTTAAGCCGGTAGCGGGAATCTGCCCTCATTGCAATTATCCGCTACTGATAGAGAAGAAAACCGCGCAAGGCATGAAACGCTTCTGCGCCAGTAAACAATGTGGAAAGCCGGTTACGGCGGATCAAAATAGTGAATAATAACCTGCCATCAGGCTCCATTGCGCATGCAGTGGACGTACTGAAAAATGAAGAAGTCATCGCCTATCCAACTGAAGCTGTTTTTGGGGTCGGTTGCGATCCTGACAGCGAAACGGCTGTGAGCCGTCTGCTTACTCTGAAACAAAGACCCGTCGAGAAAGGGCTTATTTTGATCGCTGCGAATTACGAGCAGCTTAAGCCCTATATTGATGACTCTATGCTAACCCCAGCACAGCGCGAGACAATCTTCTCCGCATGGCCTGGACCAGTAACCTTCGTCTTCCCGGCTCAGCCTACAACGCCGCGCTGGTTAACCGGACGCTTTGACTCCCTTGCCGTTCGCGTCACTGACCATCCGCTGGTGGTGGAGCTGTGCCTGGCATTTGGTAAACCACTGGTCTCAACCAGCGCCAACCTGACCGGGCAGCCGCCTTGTCGGACAACTGAAGAAGTGCTGGCGCAGTTCGGGAATGACTTTCCTGTCGCTGTCGGTGAAACGGGAGGGCGCCTGAATCCGTCTGAGATTCGCGACGCTTTGACCGGCGAACGTTTTCGCCAGGGGTAATCTCATGGAAACCTATGCTGTTTTTGGTAATCCGATTGCACACAGCAAGTCACCGTGGATTCATCAGCAATTCGCGGAGCAGCTGCAGATAGATCATCCCTATGGGCGCGTACTGGCGCCAGTGGATGCCTTTATCCCAACGCTGGAGGCCTTTTTCGCAGCGGGGGGCAAAGGCGCGAATGTGACGGTCCCGTTTAAAGAAGAAGCATTCGAACGTGCAGATGAGCTGACCGAGCGCGCTTCACTTGCAGGTGCAGTCAATACCCTAAAACGGCTTGAGGATGGACGCCTTCTGGGTGACAACACCGACGGGATTGGTTTACTCAGCGATCTGGAAAGACTCTCCTTTATCAAACCCGGATTCCGGGTCCTGCTGATTGGCGCGGGTGGTGCATCGAGGGGCGTTCTGTTGCCTCTGCTTTCCCTGGACTGTTCAGTGACCATTACTAACAGAACCTTTTCCCGGGCAGAAGCGCTGGCGGCGTTGTTTGCGCATACCGGCAGCGTGAGCGCGGTAGCGCTTGACGATCTTGCTGAACGTGAGTTCGATCTTGTCATTAATGCCACATCCAGCGGCATCAGTGGCGAGATCCCGGCGATCCCCGCTTCGTTGGTCAGTGCGCATATGTACTTCTATGACATGTTCTATCAGAAAGGTAAGACGCCTTTCCTGAACTGGTGTGAACAACACGGCGCGAAACAGTTAGCCGATGGGCTGGGAATGCTGGTGGGGCAGGCTGCGCATGCGGTACTGCTCTGGCACGGAGTGTTGCCTGCTGTCGAGCCGGTCATTGAAAAGCTAAAGCAGGAGCTTTCGGCGTGAATCAGGCTATTCATTTCCCGGACAGAGAGAGCTGGGATGAGCATAAGCAAGCGGTCTGTTTTCCTGTGCTGGTGCAGGGTATGCAGCTTACCTGTGCCATCCATGGAGAAACGCTGTTGCATCGTTTTGGCGGCACAGACCCGCTAGCGGTATTTTGCGAAAATCGCTGGGATCTGGAAGAGGAAGCCAGCGATTTAATCCGCGAACAGCATGAAGACGATCAGGGCTGGGTTTGGTTATCCTGATCCAAATAGTCATTCTTCCATTTTACGTAGTTGTTCGCCGAGTATTTTAATCCTTCGATCTCTGCCTCCTTAAGGGGGCGGATCTGTTTTACCGGGCTTCCCAGATAGAGATAGCCGCTCTCCAGCCGTTTGTTCTGCGGGACCAGGCTACCGGCGCCAATCATCACGTCATCTTCTACTATGACACCATCCAGTAAAATCGACCCCATGCCAACAAGTACGCGATTTCCGACAGTGCAGCCGTGAAGCATGACTTTATGGCCGACGGTAACATCTTCTCCAATAATGAGGGGATTGCCTTCCGGGTTATAGGACGATTTGTGCGTGACGTGCAGAACGCTACCGTCCTGAATATTGGTTCGCGCGCCAATAGACACATAGTTAACGTCTCCCCTGATGGCAACGAGTGGCCAGATACTAACGTCATCGGCCAGTCGGACATCACCAATGACCACACTACTGGCGTCGATCATCACGCGATCGCCTTGTTTGGGGAACAGACCTTTATAAGGACGTAATACTGCAGACATAACTACCTCTGAGAATGAGCGCTATACAGAAGACTTTGATCGTATTCGTCGATCGAGGCAAGGCAAAATACGTCAATATTTAAGCAGATCGGGCGGGATTTCAGCGAAAAGCGCGGAAAATCAGCAGTCGGAAAAAAAGATCTAAAAAATACTTGTGCTAAAAATTGGGATCCCTATAATGCGCCTCCATCGACACGGCGGATGTGAATCACTTCACAAACAGCCCGGTCGGTTAAAGAGAAAAAATCCTGAAATAACGGGTTGACTCTGAATGAGGAAAACGTAATATACGGGACCTCGCAACGGTGAGCGAAAGCCGCGTTGCACTGCTCTTTAACAATTTATCAGACAATCTGTGTGGGCACTCAAAGTGACATGGATTCTTAAT
>NZ_JAJFTC010000026.1:0-27461 GCF_020733125.1 Enterobacter cloacae complex sp. 2021EL-01169 | reverse complement strand
TTTACAGAAGTGGCAATGGCGTTCGCCAGCATTTAAATGGAGAGCCGGATGCGCTGAAAGGTGCACGTCCGGTTCGGGGAGGAGAGGCAGGGAAATAGTCCGACTACGCCCTGCCTCTTACTCTACTTTGGACCAGAGAAGGATGGGTCTATCTTGCTGTTATCCTTGACCTGTATTCCCGTCGCGTGATTGGCTGGGCAACAGGTGATCGATTAAAGCAGGATCTTGCATTAAGGGCACTGAATATGGCGTTGGCTTTACGCAAACCACCACCGGGTTGTATTCAACACACAGACCGTGGGAGCCAATATTGCGCTCATGAATATCAAAAGCTACTGCTCAAACATCAATTGCTGCCGTCCATGAGCGGGAAAGGCAATTGTTTTGATAACTCCGCAGTAGAAAGCTTCTTTAAATCATTAAAGGCTGAGTTGATTTGGCGCAGACACTGGCAAACAAGGCGAGATATTGAGATTGCAATCTTCGAATATATAAATGGCTTTTATAATCCACGCCGAAGACATTCAACACTCGGCTGGAAATCGCCGGTGGCATTTGAGAAAAAAGCCGCTTAAAATGAGAGATAGACCGGAACACAACCGGTGCAAGTCCATAGCAACTCGTTTCTTTTCGCAGGTTGAGCCACCTCCGCGCTTCATCAGAAAACTGAAGGAACCTCCATTGAATCGAACTAATATTTTTTTTGGTGAATCGCATTCTGACTGGTTGCCTGTCAGAGGCGGAGAATCTGGTGATTTTGTTTTTCGACGTGGTGACGGGCATGCCTTCGCGAAAATCGCACCTGCTTCCCGCCGCGGTGAGCTCGCTGGAGAGCGTGACCGCCTCATTTGGCTCAAAGGTCGAGGTGTGGCTTGCCCCGAGGTGATCAACTGGCAGGAGGAACAGGAGGGTGCATGCTTGGTGATAACGGCAATTCCGGGAGTACCGGCGGCTGATCTGTCTGGAGCGGATTTGCTCAAAGCGTGGCCGTCAATGGGGCAGCAACTTGGCGCTGTTCACAGCCTATCGGTTGATCAATGTCCGTTTGAGCGCAGGCTGTCGCGAATGTTCGGACGCGCCGTTGATGTGGTGTCCCGCAATGCCGTCAATCCCGACTTCTTACCGGACGAGGACAAGAGTACGCCGCAGCTCGATCTTTTGGCTCGTGTCGAACGAGAGCTACCGGTGCGGCTCGACCAAGAGCGCACCGATATGGTTGTTTGCCATGGTGATCCCTGCATGCCGAACTTCATGGTGGACCCTAAAACTCTTCAATGCACGGGTCTGATCGACCTTGGGCGGCTCGGAACAGCAGATCGCTATGCCGATTTGGCACTCATGATTGCTAACGCCGAAGAGAACTGGGCAGCGCCAGATGAAGCAGAGCGCGCCTTCGCTGTCCTATTCAATGTATTGGGGATCGAAGCCCCCGACCGCGAACGCCTTGCCTTCTATCTGCGATTGGACCCTCTGACTTGGGGTTGATGTTCATGCCGCCTGTTTTTCCTGCTCATTGGCACGTTTCGCAACCTGTTCTCATTGCGGACACCTTTTCCAGCCTCGTTTGGAAAGTTTCATTGCCAGACGGGACTCCTGCAATCGTCAAGGGATTGAAACCTATAGAAGACATTGCTGATGAACTGCGCGGGGCCGACTATCTGGTATGGCGCAATGGGAGGGGAGCAGTCCGGTTGCTCGGTCGTGAGAACAATCTGATGTTGCTCGAATATGCCGGGGAGCGAATGCTCTCTCACATCGTTGCCGAGCACGGCGACTACCAGGCGACCGAAATTGCAGCGGAACTAATGGCGAAGCTGTATGCCGCATCTGAGGAACCCCTGCCTTCTGCCCTTCTCCCGATCCGGGATCGCTTTGCAGCTTTGTTTCAGCGGGCGCGCGATGATCAAAACGCAGGTTGTCAAACTGACTACGTCCACGCGGCGATTATAGCCGATCAAATGATGAGCAATGCCTCGGAACTGCGTGGGCTACATGGCGATCTGCATCATGAAAACATCATGTTCTCCAGTCGCGGCTGGCTGGTGATAGATCCCGTCGGTCTGGTCGGTGAAGTGGGCTTTGGCGCCGCCAATATGTTCTACGATCCGGCTGACAGAGACGACCTTTGTCTCGATCCTAGACGCATTGCACAGATGGCGGACGCATTCTCTCGTGCGCTGGACGTCGATCCGCGTCGCCTGCTCGACCAGGCGTACGCTTATGGGTGCCTTTCCGCAGCTTGGAACGCGGATGGAGAAGAGGAGCAACGCGATCTAGCTATCGCGGCCGCGATCAAGCAGGTGCGACAGACGTCATACTAGATATCAAGCGACTTCTCCTATCCCCTGGGAACACATCAATCTTACCGGAGAATATCGTTGGCCAAAGCCTTAGCGTAGGATTTCGCCCTCTCCCGCAAACGACCCCATAATGACGGAAACTATCAGCAAAACTGCGATGAACGCTATGCTGACGTGCTGTGTTCCCGCACCCGGGCATTTGCTGATCGCGACAACACCCGATCCACATTTGAAATCTGCCTGTATCAGGATAACGCTGCTCTGTGTGACGCGCTTTTCCGCGGAACCCGCCGAACACTCACGGTGCAGGAATACATGCTGGCCAATAAGGCAGAAGCAGCATTCCGGCTGTTACAGCTGCACGCCGAAGAGCTGACGGTACCTGATTATATTCAGGAGGCACTGGCATGGATAAGAGAGTGATATTTGCGGTTGCCGGCTCGGGCAAGACCACGCTGCTGATACGGCGGTTGAGTGAGGACCGGAGAACGCTGATCCTGACCTTCACCGTGAATAATGAAGCGCATCTGCGGGCGCAGATTATCAGACGTTTTGGCTTTATCCCGGACGGGATCAGGGTGATGACCTGGTTTGAGTTTCTGCACGGTTTTTGCTTCCGGCCTTTCCTGCAGGAGCGGCTGGCATCGCGTGGCCTGAGCTTCGACCGACCCCCTCCCGGAATACCGCGCACGAATGCCCGGCATTATCAGGATCCCGCCGGACGGCTATATCACCGGAGGCTCGCACACTTGCTGACAGCCCGGGGGCTGCTGCCGGATATCCGTACCCGGCTTGCCCGTTACTACGATGAACTGCTTGTCGATGAAGTCCAGGACTTTGCCGGACATGACTTTGATTTTCTGCTGGAGCTCTGCCGTGCGGAAATCACTGTGCTGTGTTGCGGTGATTTTTATCAGCATACCTTTGATACAAGCCGTGACGGCAACGTTAATTCAGCGCTGCACGATGACATTACGCGATATGAGGCCCGCTTCGCCGCAGCAGGTTTCATGGTTGACCGTAACACGCTCAACCGAACATGGCGTTGCTCGACTTCGGTGTGCGAGTTTATCACCGGGCAACTGAACATCCGTATCGCTGCCCATGGGATACATGCCACCCTGATTGAAACGATCACAGATGCAGAGCGCACAGCCGCCCTGCACGCCGATAATACGGTGATTAAGCTCTTCTATCGTGAGCATCACCGTTACGGCTGCTATTCCATGAACTGGGGCGTCAGCAAAGGGCTCGATCACTTTCAGGATGTCTGCATTGTGATGGGGCCCGCCCACTGGAAGCTTCTGACCCGTCAGGAACTGGCAGCCCTTCCACCATCGTCCCGTAACAGGCTGTACGTGGCATGCTCACGGGCGCGCGGCAACATTTATTTTGTTCCGGAAACTCATCTGCGCCGATTCCGAAACTGAGTTACCGATTTCTCAGTCGGGCACAAATCAGTAAAAAGCGAGGGTCATCGACGGAAATACCGGCTGGACAGGTGCGGTTCCGGTTCTCGCTTTCCGGAACCTGGCTGACAATATGTAACATTATCATTAAATTCAATTATGCCAGTTATTTTCATTCGCAAAATGTGAATAATGTGGCATACACGCCAGCATGAAATTATTGTTAACATTTTAAGTTCTGAATGGTTTTTCACTTGTTCAGTTAAAAGTGCAGGTCATTGAAAACATTGTACGGTTTTGTTGGCCGGAGACTATTTCATCATCGCGGATAATGAGCGGAACTAACTGTCCATTATATCTGGGCCAGACAGAAAACATGGTATAGTCGGTGATGGATGCTGAAGTTTAGTAATTTCAGAAATAATTTAATTTGAGATGCCATGACAATGGTTTTTCTGATTTACCAGAGCTGAAAATATGGCATACTGCAGATGTTACCTGACTGCACTCATACCGGGTAACGGACTGTGTATTGTGATGATTTTTTTATTACAGGGGGGATAGATCGTGATCTATAAGATTTGCCAGGTAATTGACGGGGAGTACGTCTGCGACATTGATATCAGTGTGGAAGAATGGAAAAATCTGTTAATGAATGAAAAGGTTTTTGACTCTAAAAGTATTGAGGCGTTAAAAAAATGGTATATTGAACCAAATCATTCCTGCACATGTTTTGATATAGGCAAAAAGTACGACCAGCACAGTATGAGTGCTAATGGCGTTATTAACGGGCTCGGTGGTAGAGTTCAAAAAGAGCTAGGAAGGTTTGAAGTTAAAGGGATCGGGAATATAGCACCTGGCACAAAATTCATTACAGTCATGAAGAGTAAAGAAACCGGTGAAAAACCAAAAAGATACTTATGGACTATTCGTGATGAACTTGTTCAGGCAATTAAAGAGCTGGATTTATTTGGTGTGGAAGAAATAACCATCAATGAGTATTACTCAGACGATGAGTTGATCAACGCCATGGAAGCGAATAATACATTTGATATCGCCCAGGCATTTGAATATACAGGGGAAGCTAAACCAAAGAAACATGCAATTGAAGTAAAAAATGGCGTCTCGTACCCAAGAAATAAAGGGGTTTCGAAAAATGCACTGAACAAAGCAGGTTACAGATGTGAAGTCGATGGTGAACACCCAACCTTCAGAAGGCGTAACTCTTCCCTGAATTATACTGAACCTCATCACATTGTACCTATGTCCATGCAGGATGATTTTAACACTTCGCTTGACGTCGAAGAAAATATAATATCGCTGTGTTGCAATTGCCATAAGCAAATTCACCTCGGCCAGGGATATGAAGAAATGCTTGAGAAAATATATAATGAGAGAAAGGAGTTATTAAAACAGGTAGCTATCGATATATCTCTGGAGGATTTGATTCGCTATTATAAAGGTGAGAACAGGTGAGTGTTATTCAATAGTAATGCTTTTACCTTGCTTGCAGAGACGGTCATTATTTCCTGGTAGTTACCGATTTGGCGCGTGAAAATACAAAACCCGAAATTAATCGGGTTTGAATTATATAAAGATTAACAGACTCCCGTGCCCAGGAGCGATGTAAAATCACGCTTGTCGTGACATTTCTGCAATGTTTACTTTTGACTATCAAGCCATTTATTCATCTGCTCAATTTCACCTTTTTGAGCTTTAATGATGTCCTGTGCGAGCTTTCTCATTTCCGGATCTTTTCCGTATTTTAGCTCGGTCTCAGCCATTGCTATTGCCCCTTCATGGTGCGCTACCATGCCTTTCGCAAAAGCCTTGTCGGGATCGGATTCATTTACGGCAGCCATCATTTTGTCATGCATGTCTTTCATGCCAGCCATATATTCCTGTGACGAAGCCGAGGTAGACATATCAGTCATTTTCATTTCTGAATGTTCTGCTGAAATCGCTGGCAGGGATAACAATAATACTGCAAATAAAGTGTTTCTGGCTTTCATAAAAAATATCCTTTTAAGTTGATACCCGTTAACTGTAGCAGAATCTGATAAAAATGCCCCTGTAGGGGGCAAAGATGTTGCCATATATCCGGTTACGGAAAAATCTATCAAGGAAATAAGGACAGCACAGATACTTCCCTCGCCGTCAGCCTGCACTGAGCATGCGACGATGCGCTTCGGCCATGGCCTGATGTGGGCCAGACTGACCGTTATTCATAAATTCATGGGCAACTGCAGCTCTTTCATGCTCATTCATTGCCGCTAATGACTTCGACGGCCCGGTAGGGGAAACGGTCTGACTTCCCATCATCCTCTGATGACTTTCAACCATTTTCTGGTGCGCATCCGCCGACCCGTTCGTCATGGTTTCATGAGCAATAATGGCCTGTTCATGCTGGTCCATACCGGCCATACGAGGAGCAGTCCCCTGGATCCCGACAGGAGCCGCAGCAGACTGCATCTGGTGAGCAGGAGCCTGTGCATTGTTGACCCGCTCATGGATATTCACGGTTTCAGTGGCCCAGGCCGAAGAAATTAAACCAAAGCCCAGCAAGGATGCTAATACGATATTTTTCATGATAAATCTCCATTTCTGAATTAGTGATGTCCGGGGAAGTACAACCGACGTTTTCAGTTCCATAACTGAAACAGGTTCGGCAGTGTTTATTTCTCCGGGAGAGGACTGGATATTCATTTCCTGGCGTACTCTGACGCCGGGTATTGATGAAGCAATCCAGCCTTCCTGATAAGTTGCACTAATTATATCGAATGGCTTCTGTTTGCTGCATGACAGGCTAATGACATCTTTGTCATTTAAATCTTTATTCTCAGTATTGGGTTTCCGGAATCATTTTCTCCAGTCTGGGCACGGATAAGATAAAACGCGTTGAGTGTACGTCCGATTCCACCTGCACTCTTCCGTGATGTGCTTCCACGATTGACTTCACAATCGCAAGGCCGATGCCGCTGCCTTCTCCTTTTCGTTGTCTGGACGGATCCACCCGATAAAAGCGATCAAACAGCTTTGATAAATGCTCTTCAGGGATTGGTTTCCCCGGATTTTCAATCACAAGGTCAAAAAAGCTCTCCTGCTCTCTTATTGAGACGGTGATTGCCTGTCCCTCTGGGGTATAACGCAGGGCATTGGATAACAGATTATTGATCGCTCTTCTGAACATTTGTGGATCTCCCTCAACCAGGCAGGGCATCCCGTTAAATTTGAGCGTGATATTTCGTTCTTCGGCCCAGGCTTCGAAAAACTCGAAGACTTTCATGACTTCTGCTCTGAGGTCAAACCGAACCCTGTCAGGTATCAGCTGATTATTGTCCGCCTGGGCCAGGAACAGCATGTCGCTGACCATTTTTGTCATCCGGTTATACTCTTCAAGGCTGGAATAGAGGACATCCTCAAGTTCCTTCTGGGTTCGATCCTGACTCAGAGCGATTTCAGTCTGCGTCACCAGATTGGTGATGGGGGTTCTGATCTCGTGCGCGATATCGGCAGAGAAATTGGCCTGGCGGGTAAAAACATCCTCAATCTTTCCAATCATATGATTGAACGAGATAACCAGCTGCTCCAGCTCAATGGGAACGCGTGTCGGTTCCAGCCGCGCATCAAGATTCTCGGAGGTGATGTTTTTAATGGCATTGCTGACATTACGAAGGGGCAGGTGCCCCTGACGGACAGCAATGCGAATGATCAGAACAATTAGCAGACTTATCACGACAGCGATCGCAATCAGATTTTTTTTCAGCGCATCGAGGTAATGGAGATGGAAATTAATGGAGAGGCCAGTCAGCATGACATAGTTCTGCTGTTTGCCCTGAAATATCGCCTGACCAGATGAGGCGATAATTCTGTATGTTTCCATCTTCATTCCGGACCCGGTATCCATCGCTCTCGCAGGATCCTCCACCGTCCAGAGAAAGACATCACGTGCACGGCTGTGCTCGCTAAAATCGGCTGAATTCACAGCAGAGCGTAAAGCAGCCCCCTGCACAGAGCTGTACAGCACCTCTCCCCGGGGATTGAGGAGCAAAAGAGCAACGTTACGGTAGCTGGCGATCGATTCCTTTATTTTGCTTACTTTTTTTTCATCCGGATCAACCGGAGACTGCAGGATACGGTTTAGTGTGGTGCTGATTTGTTGCAGATCGCTGACATCCTGCTCGGCAAAATGCTTATCAACAGAATGCAGCATAAACCAGGTGAAGGCGATAAACGCCAGTATTGTGGACAGGCTGATAAAAAAGGTCAGCCGCAGAGCGAGTGAGAAAGGTCGTCTGGACGGTTTGCTATGCATCCGGGATCTCCAGCATGTAGCCCACGCCCCGCACTGTCTGGATCAGTTTTGTCTCGTAATCGTTGTCAATTTTAGCGCGGAGTCGCTTTACTGCGACATCAATCGCGTTAGTGTCGCTGTCAAAATTCATGTCCCAGACCTGAGAGGCAATCAGGGAGCGGGGAAGAACTTCTCCTTGATGGCGAATGAAGAATTCCAGCAGGCTGAACTCTTTACTGGTGAGCACAATGCGGTTCCCGGCGCGGCTGACTTTTCTGGATACGAGATCAACCGAGAGGTCAGCCACTTTAAGCTGGCTTTCCGTGATCATCGTGTTTCCCCGCCTGAGGAGGGTTCTTACCCGGGCGAGCAGTTCAGCAAACGCAAAGGGCTTCACCAGATAATCGTCCGCACCCAGCTCAAGTCCTTTGACCCTGTGTTCAATCGTGCCAAGGGCCGTCAGCAGTAATACCGGCATCCCCTTTCCGGCACTGCGCAGCATACGGATGATATCCCAGCCGTTTACATCAGGCAGCATGATATCCAGGATGACTAAATCATACTCGGCTGTCATGGCAAGATGATATCCGGTCAGACCATTATCAGCGTGATCCACGACGAACCCCGCCTCTGTCAGCCCCTTGCTGAGATATTCACCTGTTTTAATTTCGTCTTCAACGATTAATATTTTCATTATGCTCCCTGGCTGGCTGCTAATGTCATTTTATTGCGCCCACGATCGTTATCAACGGATTACAGCAAAAATGACAACATTGTCATTATCCTGTCACCCGGCAAACAGAGAGCGTTCGGTAAAGTATCCCTATCAATACTCTGGACTTCGTTTGAACCATTTACCAGGTCTGCCTGTACGAGAAGCGTTATGTTCAAATTAAAATTACTCAGCATCAGTACCATATTCATCCTGGCTGGTTGTGTTTCTCTGGCACCTGAATATCAGCGTCCGCCAGCTCCGGTTCCCCAGCAGTTTTCATTGTCTAAAAACAGTCTGACGCCTGCGGTAAACAGCTATCAGGATACGGGCTGGCGAAACTTTTTTGTCGATCCCCAGGTCAGCAGGCTGATCGGTGAAGCCCTGAATAATAACCGTGATTTGAGAATGGCTGCCCTGAAGGTTGAAGAGGCCCGGGCCCAGTTCAACGTCACGGATGCAGATCGTTATCCTCAACTGAATGCCTCATCCGGGATCACATACAGCGGTGGTCTGAAAGGTGACAAGCCGACCACACAGGAGTACGACGCGGGTCTGGAGCTCAGCTATGAGCTCGATTTTTTTGGCAAACTTAAGAACATGAGTGAGGCTGATCGCCAGAACTACTTTGCCAGCGAAGAAGCCCGTCGTGCCGTACACATCCTGCTGGTCTCCAACGTTTCACAGAGCTATTTCAGCCAGCAACTGGCGTACGAACAACTCCGTATTGCGCGGGAAACGCTGAAAAATTATGAACAGTCTTATGCATTCGTTGAGCAACAACTGGTGACCGGGAGTACGAACGTTCTGGCGCTTGAACAAGCCAGGGGGCAAATCGAAAGTACCCGCGCCGAAATAGCCAAACGAGAAGGCGATCTGGCTCAGGCAAACAATGCCCTGCAACTGGTGCTGGGAACGTACCGCGCAGTTCCGTCAGAAAAAGGGATGAAAGGTGGGGAGATCGCACCAGTAAAATTGCCACCAAATCTGTCGTCACAAATATTGCTGCAGCGTCCGGATATTATGGAAGCGGAATACCTGTTGAAAGCGGCTGATGCTAATATTGGCGCAGCGCGAGCGGCTTTTTTCCCGTCCATTACCCTGACCAGTGGCCTTTCCGCAAGCAGTACGGAGCTGTCCAGCCTCTTTACGTCAGGAAGTGGAATGTGGAATTTTATCCCTAAAATTGAAATTCCTATTTTCAATGCCGGCAGAAACAAAGCCAATCTGAAGCTGGCTGAAATTCGCCAGCAACAGTCCGTGGTTAATTACGAACAAAAAATTCAGTCAGCCTTTAAGGATGTTTCCGACACGCTTGCGCTGCGCGACAGCCTTAGCCAGCAACTTGAGTCACAGCAGCGTTATCTTGATTCACTTCAGATAACTCTACAGCGTGCCAGAGGATTGTATGCAAGTGGTGCTGTCAGTTACATCGAAGTGCTGGATGCAGAACGTTCCCTCTTCGCGACGCAGCAAACCATTCTCGATCTTACCTATTCCCGACAGGTTAACGAAATTAATCTGTTTACCGCGCTGGGTGGCGGTTGGGTAGAGTAAATTTATTCAATTAATCAGGAAATTAAAAATGCGTAATTCACTTAAAGCCGTTTTATTTGGTGCCTTCTCTGTCATGTTTTCTGCCAGTCTTCATGCTGAAACACATCAGCATGGCGATATGAATGCTGCCAGTGATGCTTCGGTACAGCAGGTTATCAAGGGCACCGGTATCGTTAAAGACATTGATATGAATAGTAAAAAGATTACCATTTCGCACGAAGCAATCCCGGCGGTGGGCTGGCCTGCAATGACCATGCGCTTCACTTTTGTTAATGCAGACGACGCTATCAATGCCCTGAAAACCGGCAACCATGTCGATTTCTCGTTTATTCAGCAGGGCAATATCTCCTTACTCAAAAGCATTAACGTTACGCAATCCTGATTAACAGTCCGGAGCGAATACATCCAGTGCGCCTGAACATTCATTATGGGATTACTGTGAATGAATGATCGGGCGCATATGCCAGGTGTTTTGATTTTTCAGCGAGAAATTGTATGGCTTCTTTAAAGATAAAATATGCTGCAATAATTATCAGCAGCCTCATAGCAGGAGGGCTGATATCGGTTACTGCCTGGCAGTATTTAAACTCATCACAAAAAACAGTACCAGCAGAACAAAAGGCACCGGAGAAAAAGGTGCTTTTCTGGTATGATCCTATGAAACCGGATACCAAATTTGATAAACCCGGAAAATCGCCTTTTATGGATATGGACCTTGTGCCGAAATATGCTGATGAAAGTGGCGATAAAAGCAGTGGCGGGATCCGTATCGATCCAACTCAGGTTCAGAATCTGGGATTAAAAACGCAAAAAGTCACGCGAGGAATGCTGAATTATTCTCAGACAATCCCGGCTAATGTCAGTTACAACGAATATCAGTTTGTCATTGTGCAGGCGCGTTCTGACGGTTTCGTCGAAAAAGTGTATCCCCTGACGATTGGCGATCATGTGAAGAAAGGCACTCCGCTTATCGATATCACCATTCCTGAATGGGTTGAGGCACAAAGTGAGTTTCTGCTGTTATCCGGTACAGGCGGTACGCCAACCCAGATAAAAGGGGTTCTGGAGCGACTTCGTCTGGCTGGTATGCCGGAAGAGGATATTCAAAGGCTGCGTTCAACCCGCACAATCCAGACCCGTTTTACCATTAAAGCACCTATTGATGGTGTCATTACTGCATTTGACCTGCGCACCGGCATGAATATTTCCAAAGATAAGGTGGTGGCTCAGATTCAGGGGATGGACCCGGTCTGGATCAGCGCTGCAGTGCCAGAATCTATCGCCTATCTGCTGAAAGATACGTCGCAGTTTGAAATTTCGGTACCGGCTTATCCGGATAAAACATTCCATGTCGAAAAATGGAACATTCTTCCCAGCGTGGATCAGACAACCCGCACGCTTCAGGTCCGCCTCCAGGTTACTAACAAGGATGAGTTTCTCAAGCCGGGCATGAATGCCTATCTCAAACTGAATACCCAAAGTCAGGAGATGCTGCTGATACCAAGCCAGGCCGTTATCGATACCGGCAAAGAACAGCGCGTGATTACTGTTGATGATGAAGGCAAGTTTGTGCCGAAACAGATCCACGTTCTGCATGAATCACAGCAACAGTCCGGCATTGGCTCCGGTCTTAATGAAGGCGATACCGTGGTGGTCAGTGGCCTGTTCCTCATTGACTCCGAAGCCAATATTACGGGCGCGCTGGAACGTATGCGCCACCCTGAAAAAACAGAAAACAGTATGCCAGCAATGTCTGAGCAGCCTGTAAATATGCATTCAGGGCACTGAGGAGACGACGATGATTGAATGGATTATCCGGCGCTCTGTCGCCAACCGTTTCCTGGTCATGATGGGTGCCCTGTTTCTCAGCATCTGGGGCACATGGACGATAATTAACACGCCGGTCGATGCGCTGCCTGACCTGTCAGATGTGCAGGTCATTATTAAAACCAGCTATCCCGGACAGGCTCCGCAGATTGTAGAAAACCAGGTCACCTATCCGCTTACCACCACCATGCTGTCCGTACCTGGCGCAAAAACTGTGCGTGGCTTTTCACAGTTCGGTGATTCGTATGTGTATGTCATTTTTGAAGACGGGACCGATCTGTACTGGGCCCGTTCGCGCGTGCTGGAATACCTGAATCAGGTTCAGGGCAAACTGCCTGCGGGTGTGAGTTCTGAAATCGGTCCGGACGCCACGGGAGTGGGCTGGATATTTGAATATGCCCTGGTCGATCGCAGCGGAAAACACGACCTTTCAGAACTGCGTTCTTTGCAGGACTGGTTTCTGAAATTTGAACTGAAGACCATCCCGAACGTGGCTGAGGTAGCCTCGGTTGGTGGCGTGGTGAAGCAGTACCAGATTCAGGTCAATCCGGTAAAACTGTCTCAGTATGGGATCAGCCTGCCCGAAGTGAAACAGGCTCTTGAATCGTCTAACCAGGAGGCCGGTGGTTCATCCGTTGAAATAGCCGAAGCGGAGTATATGGTCCGCGCCAGCGGCTATCTGCAGAGCATTGATGATTTTAATAACATCGTCCTGAAAACAGGCGAGAACGGCGTGCCGGTTTATTTGCGGGATGTTGCCCGCGTGCAGACAGGGCCTGAAATGCGGCGTGGTATTGCCGAACTGAACGGCCAGGGGGAAGTCGCTGGCGGCGTGGTGATCCTGCGGTCGGGTAAAAACGCGCGTGACGTAATCACGGCAGTGAGGGATAAACTGGAGACACTGAAGGCCAGTCTGCCGGAAGGTGTTGAAATCGTGACCACCTACGATCGCAGCCAGTTAATCGACCGGGCGATTGATAACCTCAGTTCCAAACTTCTGGAAGAGTTTTTCGTGGTGGCCATCGTCTGTGCCCTGTTCCTGTGGCACGTACGTTCTGCCCTGGTGGCGATTATCTCTCTGCCGCTTGGCCTGTGTATCGCCTTTATCGTCATGCACTTCCAGGGACTGAACGCCAATATCATGTCGCTGGGAGGGATAGCTATTGCCGTCGGTGCGATGGTGGATGCCGCCATTGTGATGATTGAGAATGCGCATAAACGGCTTGAGGAGTGGGATCATCGGCATCCGGGTGAGCAGATTGACAACGTCACCCGCTGGAAGGTGATTACCGACGCCTCCGTGGAAGTGGGACCCGCACTGTTTATCAGCCTGCTGATCATCACCCTGTCCTTTATACCTATCTTTACCCTGGAAGGTCAGGAAGGACGTCTGTTTGGCCCGCTGGCATTCACGAAAACGTACTCCATGGCGGGCGCGGCCGCGCTGGCCATCATTGTCATTCCGATCCTGATGGGATTCTGGATCCGGGGAAAAATTCCTGCCGAGACCAGTAACCCCCTGAACCGGGTGCTGATCAAAGCGTATCATCCATTGCTGCTGCGGGTCCTCCACTGGCCAAAAACAACCCTGCTGGTTGCGGCCTTGTCCATTTTCACCGTTGTATGGCCATTGAGTCAGGTGGGGGGGGAGTTTCTGCCGAAGATCAATGAGGGCGACCTGCTGTATATGCCGTCAACATTGCCTGGCGTCTCTCCGGCAGAAGCTGCAGCACTCCTGCAGACGACGGACAAGTTAATCAAAAGCGTTCCTGAAGTGGCCTCTGTATTTGGCAAGACCGGTAAAGCAGAGACCGCAACGGATTCCGCACCGCTTGAAATGGTGGAAACCACGATCCAGCTCAAACCTGAGGATCAGTGGCGTCCGGGTATGACGATTGACAAGATTATTGAAGAACTCGACAAGACCGTCCGTTTACCGGGTCTGGCAAACCTGTGGGTTCCGCCAATCCGTAACCGTATTGATATGCTCTCAACCGGGATCAAAAGCCCGATAGGTATCAAGGTCTCAGGGACTGTCCTGGCCGATATTGATGCGACTGCGCAGAGTATTGAGGCGGTAGCCAAAACCGTGCCGGGCGTGGTGTCTGCCCTGGCTGAGCGACTTGAAGGCGGGCGTTACATCGATATCGATATCAACCGGGAAAAAGCGTCCCGTTACGGTATGACTGTCGGTGATGTACAGCTGTTTGTCTCATCAGCCATCGGCGGCGCAACGGTAGGGGAAACGGTTGAAGGCGTGGCCCGCTACCCGATTAATATTCGCTATCCGCAGGATTACCGGAACAGTCCAAATGCATTGAAACAGATGCCGATCCTGACCCCGATGAAGCAGCAGATCACGCTGGGCGATGTCGCGGATATTAAGGTCGTTTCAGGGCCGACTATGCTGAAAACGGAAAATGCCCGTCCAGCCAGCTGGATTTACATTGACGCGCGCGGCAGGGATATGGTGTCGGTGGTTAATGATATTAAAACGGCTATCAGTCAGAAAGTGAAACTGAGACCGGGTACCAGCGTGTCATTCTCCGGACAATTTGAACTGCTTGAGCACGCCAACAAGAAACTTAAACTGATGGTGCCGATGACGGTGATGATCATTTTCATCCTGTTGTATCTGGCGTTCCGCCGGGTTGATGAAGCGTTGTTGATCCTGATGAGTCTGCCGTTCGCCCTGGTTGGCGGGATATGGTTCCTGTACTGGCAGGGCTTCCATATGTCAGTCGCAACCGGAACCGGGTTTATCGCCCTGGCCGGTGTGGCAGCAGAGTTTGGCGTGGTCATGCTGATGTATCTGCGTCATGCCATTGAAGCGCATCCGGAACTGTCAAACAAGGAAACGTTCACACCGGAAGGTCTTGATGAAGCCCTTTATCATGGTGCCGTGCTGCGTGTCCGGCCGAAAGCCATGACCGTGGCGGTGATCATCGCGGGTCTGCTGCCGATACTCTGGGGAACCGGCGCAGGTTCAGAAGTCATGAGCCGTATTGCGGCCCCCATGATTGGCGGGATGATCACAGCTCCGCTGCTGTCCCTGTTCATTATTCCTGCCGCCTATAAACTCATCTGGCTGCGCAGACATAAAAAGAGCGTGTCATAACCCTGAAAGGACACCCCTGCGGGTGTCCTTTTGCATAAATTCACCCTGACGTCAGGGTTTACATCGATAACATACAGAGGTGAGTATGAAAAAAATAATTTTAATGGCCCTGGCTTTTGGCCTTTCACTTCCGGCAATGGCAGGTGAAAAAGTAATAGACATGTACAAGTCTGAAAACTGTGGTTGCTGTTCCCTGTGGGGCAAGGCGATGGAAAAGGACGGGTTTGAGGTACGGACCCACGTCATGAATGATCAGGCTCTGTCAGCCCTGAAAGAAAAATATGCTGTTCCTGCTGAGCTGAGAAGCTGTCATACCGCAGTTACTGGTAATTTGATCATTGAAGGTCATGTGCCTGCCACAACGATACATAAGGCAATGCAGTCTGATTCAGGGATTTATGGCCTTGCCACCCCCGGTATGCCTGCGGGAAGCCCGGGAATGGAGATGGGGGCCCGTAAAGAGGCTTACGATGTTATCGCATTCTCTCCGGAGGGCAGTAAAAAGATCTTCCAGCGAATCGAATAGTCAGCGGAACGGCTGTTAACGGGACGCCGGTAGCAGGCACTCCTGTGCCGGCGACATTCGTGGTAATCGCATCCATGACATAACCTGAATACAGAAGACGCTTCAGGTTTGCATAAGGAGAGTTACTGTGAAAAATGACAATGCAGTGCAACACAACAACCAGACTGCCTCTGAACAGACATTATCCCCGGACGAGAGTCACGTATTGCATAAGGTGAGAGATCCCGTGTGCGGGATGACAATCATGCCCGATAAGGCGCACAGCAGCATTCGATACCAGGAGCATCAGCTTTATTTCTGCTCCGCCAGCTGTGAGAGCAAATTTAAAGCTCATCCCGATCATTATCTTACAGAAGATGCCAGTGAACATTCCCATCACCACCATCACCACGAGGTCATCCCTGATCAGATAAAACAGCCTCACCACCAGGCGGAGAACGATATTTCTGAAGGTGTGTGGACATGCCCGATGCACCCGGAGATACGCCGTCGTGGTCCAGGAAGCTGTCCTGTCTGTGGAATGGCACTGGAACCACTCGTAGCCACGGCATCCACGGGGCCGAGTGATGAACTTCGCGACATGACAAGACGCTTCTGGCTGGGGTTGTTGCTGGCGTTTCCGGTTCTGATACTCGAAATGGGATCTCATCTGTTTCCCGCCTTGAGAAATACAGTATCGCCACAGTACAACACATGGCTGCAGCTGCTTCTGGCCTCTCCTGTCGTGTTGTGGTGTGGCTGGCCATTTTTCGCCCGGGCCGGGATGTCGTTACGTAACCGTTCCCTGAATATGTTTACCCTTGTTGCTATGGGGACCGGCGTAGCCTGGGTTTACAGCGTCATTGCAACTGTCTTCCCCTCCTGGTTTCCTGCATCGTTCAGAAACATGGATGGCCTGGTGGCCGTTTATTTTGAAGCCGCGGCAGTAATTACGGTGCTTGTACTGCTGGGACAGGTTCTTGAGCTGCGGGCACGGGAACAAACCTCAGGTGCCATTACTGCGCTTCTGAACCTTGCCCCCAAAACCGCCAGGCGGCTGGACCATGACGGTCATGAAACGGATATTAATGCGGAAGATGTCCTGCCTGGCGATAAGCTCCGCATCAGACCTGGGGAGAGTATTCCGGTCGACGGTATCGTGGTCGAAGGCACAACAACCGTTGATGAATCGATGGTGACCGGGGAGTCTATGCCGGTTACCAAAACGGAGGGTGCCCCTGTCATTGGGGGGACGATTAATCAGACAGGTAGTCTTATCATCCGTGCAGAGAAAGTCGGAGATGAAACGATGCTCTCACGAATTGTTCAGATGGTCGCTGATGCACAGCGTTCGCGAGCCCCCATCCAGAGAATGGCTGACAGCGTTTCAGGCTGGTTTGTTCCTCTGGTGATACTTATCGCGGTTGTTGCTTTCGTGATCTGGTCTGTCTGGGGGCCCGAGCCCAGGATGGCGCACGGTCTGATTGCGGCTGTGTCGGTCCTGATTATTGCCTGTCCCTGCGCGCTGGGGCTGGCCACGCCGATGTCGATAATGGTGGGGGTGGGCAAAGGAGCCCAGGCCGGGGTGTTAATCAAAAATGCCGAAGCCCTTGAGCGTCTTGAAAAAGTGGACACGCTGGTTGTCGACAAAACAGGCACGCTCACCGAAGGTTCGCCTACGGTGACAGGAATTATCAGTCTCAGTCCGGGTGGGGAAGCCTCTCTTTTGCGTGTAACGGCCGCAGTGGAAAAAGGCTCGCAGCATCCGCTGGGTATGGCAGTCGTCAGAGCAGCACAGGAAAAGGGGATCGCAATACCCGCAGTCACTCATTTCGATGCGCCGTCGGGTAAAGGTGTCACAGGCGATGTCGAAGGTCAACGGATTGTTATTGGTAATGAACTGGTTATGCAGGAAAACAGTATCGTTATTGATAATCAAAAGGCCGTTGCGGATACGTTGCGGATGGAAGGCGCTACCGTTATCTATGTGGCCACGGACGGGGACCTTGCAGGCCTGATAGCTATTTCGGATCCCGTGAAAGCAACCACGCCGGATGCACTTAAAGCGTTGCGTCAGGCGGGGATCCGCATTGTTATGCTCACCGGGGATAACCAGCTAACAGCTGAAGCCGTCGCACGAAAACTGGGAATAGAGGATGTTGAAGCCGGGATTCTGCCGGATGGCAAAAAAGCAGTGATAACCCGACTGAAAGCGTCTGGTCATGTGGTTGCGATGGCCGGAGACGGTGTGAATGATGCCCCGGCGCTGGCAGCGGCTGACGTGGGTATAGCCATGGGAACGGGTACAGATGTGGCAATTGAAAGTGCCGGAGTCACCCTTCTCAAAGGCGACCTGATGATACTGAACAGGGCCCGTCATCTGTCAGAGATCACCATGAAAAATATCCGACAGAATCTGTTTTTTGCATTTATCTACAACGCACTTGGTGTGCCGGTGGCTGCAGGCCTGCTTTATCCTGTGTATGGAATACTGCTGTCGCCAGTTATTGCGGCGGCGGCCATGGCTCTTTCTTCCGTCAGCGTCATTGTGAATGCGTTGCGTCTGAAAAGTGTCAGGCTCGGGAAATAACACTGAGTGAAGGGTCTGTTATGAACAGAAGGAGTCCAGTATGAAAAGTACCACCTATGCGCTTATTGCTGTCGCCGCGATCGCGGCATTTGCCCTCCTGCGAGAACACTGGTCACATGTGGCAGGTTACTGGCCATATCTGTTATTGCTGGTCTGCCCGCTAATGCATCTTTTCCACGGCCACGGAGGGCATGGGGATCACCAACATCACGGAAGTGAAAACGATAAAAAAAATTAATCCGGCAAACGGGGCCGCGTCGCGGTCCCGTTATCAGTCCAGGTATCGTTCGTAGTCTCTGGCATGCGCAAAGGCATGCTGTTCGAGTTTGTTATCAGCGGGTGCCGATGCCCGGAACGCCAGTGAATTAACAGGATTGTTATTGATGACCAGCTCGTAATGTAAATGAGGACCGGATGAACGTCCGCTGTTACCGGATAACGCAATAGCACCTCCCCGGGTAACTCTGGCCCCTTTAGTAACGAGTATTTTATTGAGGTGGAGATAGCGAGTTTTAACACCGGCTTTTCCCGTTACTTCAACAAAATATCCCATGGTACTGTTGTATTCGGCCCGGGTGATTTTTCCGTCGATGACGCTGACTATTTTCGTGTTCATGGGCATGGAATAATCAATGCCATTATGGGGACTCACTTTTCCCGATACCGGGTTAAGTCTTGCAGGATTGAAAGGTGAACTGAGTCTTGCTGTGGCTGGTAACGGATAATCGAGACTGCCTTTCCCGGAAGTATCGGAAAGATTATAGAACTTTTTGTCTGATATACGATACGCCGTGTAATTAAATGAGCCGGACGTAAATTTATAAGCCACTACACGTGATTTTCCCGCTTTCTTTTGCAGTACGAGTTTTAATGATTCATTTTTTTTCAAATGCCGAAGATTAAAGCGGGAAGGCAAAGAGCGCTGAAGGATAGCGATCTCGTTCGATTCCAGCCCCGAGCGGGTGGCTGAAAGGTAAGCATTTTCTTTTACGACATCGGTAGAATACATTTACTGGAATTCGCCGTTAGCATGAACACTGCGGCGTATGCTAGGGGTTTTCAGGAGGAGTGTCATCTGCCAGTTAATCGGGAGCACCGTTGATGGTCGTCATTTTTGTAACATATCTTGTTTCCCGTTTGCTCCTGAAGCTCTGGGAAGTGTATGACCAGCCCGGCGGTGATGATTAACGGGTCTGAAACAGGTTACGGCAGAGCAATATGAAGCTCATGTCCTGCGACGTAACCCGTCAGTGAAACCCTGCTGCGCACCTGACGCTAAGCACTAACCCACCTGCCTTTACCTGGACGAATCCAGCCCACGAAGCTTTCTTGCCTGCGTCTGATGAGCTTCCGCAGCGGCATTATTGACCTGCTCATGCACGAGGGCGGCTTTCTCTCCGGCATTCAGTTCGTTAAAAGAAGAAGATGATGTCTCTGAATTTGCGTCACTCCCGGACAGCATTTTTTTATGTTCCTCAATCATTTTTTGATGTGCATAGGACGCGCTGTTGTTCATAAATGAATGCGCAACAATGGCCCTTTCATGTTCATTCATTTCAGAGAATGATGGCGTGCTCTTTTTATTAATCCTGCCCGGCAAGTTTTCATGCGTCGAGGAATTAACATGACTGACGGCTGAGGCATTGTTCACGAATCGATGTGCTTCATGGGCAATATCACTGGACTTGGCAAAAACTGCCCCACAAAATAAAGCTGTAAACGCAGTGGTAGTGATTAATATATTCATGTGTGATTACCTTCTTAGGTACATAAAAGATGTCATCACGATCATATATAAAAATAATCAATCTGTGGTGAAGATGACGTAAATGTAATACAGCTACGTACATTACACGATTGTAATGAATTTGTTTCTTAAGGTGTGCTAGCTTCATTTCATTGTAAGAGGATGAACCAGAAATTTAATTTAAATCGGTTCTCGAACTTTGTCAGTAACCATACTTTAAATAAGGGAACGCGCATGCTGTTGAAAACGTCTCGACGAACTTTCCTGAAGGGATTAACCCTCTCTGGCGTAGCCGGAAGTCTTGGCGTATGGAGTTTCAATGCGCGTTCCAGTCTGAGCCTGCCAGTTGCCGCATCCCTGCAGGGTACTCAGTTTGACCTGACCATTGGTGAAACGGCCGTCAATATCACTGGCAGTGAGCGTCAGGCCAAAACAATCAATGGAGGCCTGCCGGGGCCCGTTCTTCGCTGGAAAGAAGGTGACACCATTACCCTGAAGGTCAAGAACCGTCTTAATGAACAGACGTCCATTCACTGGCACGGCATTATTCTTCCAGCCAATATGGATGGTGTTCCGGGGCTGAGTTTTAGGGGCATAGAGCCTGATGATACCTACGTTTACACCTTTAAGGTTAAGCAGAACGGGACTTACTGGTACCACAGCCATTCCGGTCTGCAGGAACAGGAGGGGGTATACGGTGCCATTATCATCGATGCCAGGGAGCCGGAACCGTTTGCTTACGATCGTGAGCACGTGGTCATGTTGTCTGACTGGACCGATGAAAATCCTCACAGTCTTCTGAAAAAATTAAAAAAACAGTCGGATTACTACAATTTCAATAAACCAACCATTGGCTCTTTTTTCCGCGACGTGAATACCAGGGGGCTGTCAGCCACTATTGCCGATCGGAAAATGTGGGCTGAAATGAAAATGAATCCGACTGACCTCGCGGATGTCAGTGGCTACACCTACACCTATCTCATGAACGGTCAGGCCCCGCTGAAAAACTGGACCGGGCTGTTCCGTCCCGGTGAAAAGATACGCTTACGGTTTATCAACGGTTCGGCAATGACCTATTTCGATATCCGCATCCCCGGGCTGAAAATGACGGTCGTGGCTGCAGATGGCCAGTATGTAAACCCGGTTACCGTTGACGAATTCAGGATTGCCGTTGCCGAAACCTATGATGTCATTGTGGAGCCTCAGGGTGAGGCCTATACCATCTTCGCACAATCCATGGACAGGACCGGCTACGCTCGGGGGACACTGGCCACGAGAGAGGGGTTAAGTGCTGCCGTTCCCGCCCTGGATCCACGTCCTCTGTTGACCATGGAAGATATGGGTATGGGAGGAATGGGGCATGATATGGCAGGAATGGACCACAGCCAGATGGGGGGCATGAATAACAGCGGAGAGATGATGTCTATGGACGGTGCTGAGCTTGCGGATAGCGGGACATCCTCCGCACCCATGGATCACAGCAGCATGACTGGTATGGATCATTCCCAGATGGCCGGAATGCCGGGTATGCAAAGTCATCCTGCGTCAGAAACGGGTAACCCACTGGTTGATATGCAGGCGATGAGCGTCTCTCCGAAATTAAACGATCCGGGTATCGGTCTTCGAAATAACGGAAGAAAGGTTCTCACGTACGCGGATTTGAAAAGCCGCTTTGAGGATCCTGACGGACGTGAACCTGGCCGCACCATAGAACTGCATTTAACCGGTCACATGGAAAAGTTTGCCTGGTCATTTAACGGAATCAAGTTTTCAGATGCCGCACCGGTGCTGCTGAAATACGGTGAGCGACTCAGGATCACTCTGGTCAACGATACCATGATGACTCACCCCATTCACCTGCATGGTATGTGGAGCGATCTGGAAGATGAAAACGGTAATTTCATGGTTCGTAAACACACAATAGATATTCCCCCTGGTACAAAACGCAGTTACAGAGTGACAGCAGATGCGCTTGGCCGCTGGGCGTATCACTGCCATTTGCTCTATCACATGGAAATGGGAATGTTTCGTGAAGTCCGGGTGGAGGAATGATGCGAATGAAGAGAAGTTTTAAGGCCATAACTGTTCTGGTCGCTGGTTTGTTTACCTCACCGTTTTCTATTGCGGCGGGCTCCGTCTCTGCAGATCCTCATGCCGGGCACGACATGTCTTCCATGCAGATGCCGGTAGATGAGAATTTCACTGAGATGACGTCAATGGAGCCCATTGTAACTGAGAGCAGAACGCCAATTCCGCCTGTTACCGATGCCGACCGGAAGGCTGCATTCGGCAATTTACCGGGGCATGCGATTCACGACAGTGCGATTAATTATCTGGTCTTGCTGGATCAACTGGAATGGCAACGGTCGGATAACACCAATAATTTCAGCTGGAGTGTTAACAGCTGGATTGGAGGCGACACTGACCGGCTCTGGCTAAAGAGTGAAGGCGAACGAAGCGGGGGGAAAACGGAGACGGCAGAAGCCCAGCTACTCTGGGGGCATGCGGTTGGCCCCTGGTGGGATTTGGTTGCGGGTGTAAGACAGGATTTCAGACCTGCTTCAGCCCAGACCTGGGCTGCTGTCGGTTTTCAGGGGCTCGCGCTCTATAATTTTGAGTCTGAAATTACGGCTTTTGTCAGTAATGACGGAAAAGCAGCCCTCCGTCTGGGGGGAGAATACGACGTTTTACTGACTAACCGGCTCATACTCCAGCCATCCTATGAGGTAAATCTCTACAGTCAGGATGATGAATCGCGGGAGCGCGGCAGAGGATTAGCTGACACAGAGCTGGGCCTTCGGCTGCGCTACGAAATACGCCGTGAGTTTGCACCCTATATAGGCGTCTCCTGGAATCAGCTTTACGGGAAAACGTCCGATATGGCGAAAAGAGAGGGTGAGAAAGACCATCAGGTAGTATTCCTGGCGGGAGCCAGAATCTGGTTTTAATGCGTTGACTTAAAACACTAAACTAAACAGGTAAATAATATGTCGATTTTACATAAAGCCATTCTTACAGGTGGCCTGGTTATGGGCGTCGCTTTTTCTGCTATGGCCCATCCGGAATTAAAAAGCTCTGTGCCACAGGCTGATTCGGCCGTAGCGGCCCCGGATAAGATTCAGCTTAATTTCTCGGAAGATCTGACCGTGAAATTCTCAGGTGCAAAATTAACGATGACGGGTATGAAAGGTATGTCATCACATTCTCCGATGCCGGTCGCGGCAAAAGTGGCACCAGGCGCTGACCCTAAATCGATGGTCATTATTCCGCGAGAACCTTTACCCGCTGGCACTTATCGTGTTGACTGGCGCGCAGTTTCTTCAGATACGCACCCTATTACCGGTAATTACACCTTTACAGTGAAGTAATATTATGAACGACCTGATTATGATTGTTATTCGTTTTCTTCTTTATCTTGATTTGATGGTAATATTTGGATTGCCATTTTTTCAGATATATGGATTAAGTGGTGTCAGACATGAAACGTATAACCTGACTAATTTCAGGTCGTTTATAACCTTTGCTGTTGTTGCAGGCATCATTCTTACTGGCATTAATATGCTCCTGGTATCTAATGCCATGAGCGGAGTAACTGATCTCAGGGAATTATCCATCCATATTATCGAGATGGTTATAGAAGAAACTGATGTAGGTATTAGCTGGATTGTCAGACTTTGTGCACTGTTTATCACTCTCGGTGCTTTGTTCCTTTACACTAACAAGAGACTATTGTCCTGCCTGCTGATGACGATGAGTGGGGGCGTGGCGCTGGCTACACTTGCCTGGGGAGGACACGCCGTCATGCATGACGGTCTGCATTACTATCTCCATTTACTGAGCGATCTGACTCATCTCGGCGCTGCAGGTGCCTGGACAGGTGCTCTGGTTGCATTTGCTATCCTGCTGATGCGCAGAAACGCGCACAATGCACAGAGCGTCATTGTGATATCTGACTCCCTGGCAAAATTTGCCACGGCAGGTACGGTGATTGTTGTAGCCCTGATCCTGAGTGCGATGGTCAACTATCTGTATATTGCTGAAGGTAACTTAACCCCCTTATTCAACAGCTCCTGGGGGGGAATATTGCTTGCTAAGACGGCTCTGTTTGTTCTGATGCTTCTTCTGGCTGCAGCAAACCGGTTTCACCTGGGTCCCCGGCTTGAAGTTATGGTCAGGGAAGGGAATTATGATCGCAGCGTTGCCCTGATGCGAAACAGCATCCTGACAGAATTCGTTGTTGCGATTATCATTCTGGGTGCCGTAGCGTGGCTCGGAATGCTTGCTCCGTCTCAGGTCAGCTAAGGGACAACCAACGCTCACGCGTGAGATTTTTACTTTCATATCAGCGAGTTGACCATGCAGCGTATTTTAATCGTTGAAGACGAACAAAAAACAGGTCGTTACCTGCAGCAGGGACTGGTTGAGGAAGGCTATCAGGCCGATCTCTTTAATAATGGCCGCGATGGTCTTGGGGCCGCGTCGAAGGGACAGTATGATTTGATAATACTGGACGTGATGCTGCCTTTCCTCGACGGGTGGCAAATCATCAGCGCACTGAGGAAGTCCGGGCACGAAGAACCGGTCCTGTTTTTAACCGCAAAAGACAACGTGCGGGACAAAGTGAAAGGACTGGAGCTTGGTGCAGATGACTACCTGATTAAGCCCTTCGATTTTACGGAGCTGGTTGCACGTGTAAGAACCTTACTGCGGCGGGCACGCTCGCAGTCCGCAACGGTTTGCACCATCGCCGATATGACCGTTGATATGGTGCGCCGAACCGTGATCCGTTCGGGGAAGAAGATCCATCTCACCGGTAAAGAATACGTTCTGCTTGAGTTGCTGTTGCAACGCACCGGAGAAGTGTTACCCAGGAGTCTTATCTCGTCCTTGGTCTGGAATATGAACTTTGACAGTGATACGAATGTGATTGATGTCGCCGTGAGACGTCTGAGAAGTAAAATTGATGATGACTTTGAACCAAAACTGATCCATACCGTTCGCGGTGCCGGATATGTCCTGGAGATCAGAGAAGAGTGAGGTTCAAAATTTCCCTGACCACACGCCTGAGCCTGATTTTTTCTGCAGTGATGCTTACGGTATGGTGGTTATCAAGTTTTATCCTGATTAGCACCCTTAATGGCTATTTCGATAATCAGGATCGCGATTTTCTGACTGGTAAACTTCAGCTCACCGAAGAGTTTCTTAAAACAGAGACGTTCAGGAACAAAACGGATATTAAGTCATTATCAGAAAAAATAAACGATGCGATGGTGGGGCACAATGGCTTATTCATTTCTATAAAAAATATGGAAAATGAAAAACTGGTGGAACTGTATGCCAAAAATTCTGTTGTTCCAGCGGTCCTGCTAAATAAGTCGGGGGATATTCTCGACTATATGATCCAGACGGAAGAAAATAACACCGTATACCGCAGTATCTCGCGGCGGGTTGCCGTGACGCCGGAACAGGGTAAAAGCAAACATTTCATCGTTACGGTTGCCACGGATACCGGGTATCACACCCTGTTTATGGATAAGCTCAGTACCTGGCTGTTCTGGTTCAATATCGGTCTGGTTTTTATTTCTGTTTTTCTGGGCTGGCTGACCACACGCATTGGTCTGAAACCGTTACGGGAAATGACCAGTCTGGCTTCCTCCATGACCGTGCACAGCCTGGATCAGCGTCTTAATCCCGATCTGGCTCCGCCGGAAATCTCAGAGACCATGCAGGAATTCAATAACATGTTCGATCGCCTGGAGGGTTCATTCCGGAAACTGTCAGATTTCTCGTCTGACATCGCGCATGAGCTGCGCACACCGGTCAGTAATCTGATGATGCAGACGCAGTTTGCACTGGCTAAGGAAAGGGATGTTTCGCATTACCGCGAAATTTTATTCGCTAACCTGGAAGAACTGAAAAGGTTGTCACGAATGACCAGTGACATGCTTTTTCTGGCACGTTCAGAGCATGGTCTGCTGCAGCTGGATAAACATGATGTGGATCTGGCCGCCGAACTGAATGAATTACGTGAGTTATTCGAGCCCCTTGCAGACGAGACAGGAAAGACAATCACGGTTGAAGGTGAAGGGGTTATTGCCGGAGACAGCGACATGCTGCGGCGTGCTTTCAGTAACCTGCTTTCGAATGCAATCAAGTATTCTCCCGATAACACCTGTACAGCGATACGCCTTGAGCATGACAGTGACTGTGTGAACGTGATGATTACGAATACGATGTCTGGCCCGGTTCCCGCTAATCTTGAACGTTTGTTTGACCGGTTCTATCGCGCAGACTCATCACGGGTCCACAACACGGAAGGCGCGGGGCTGGGGTTATCAATAACGAGGTCAATCATTCATGCTCACGGCGGCGAGCTGTCAGCAGAACAGCAGGGGCGGGAAATTGTGTTCAAAGTGCGCCTGTTAATGGATTAACCCCGTTATTCAGGAGAAACCTGGAAGGTGACAAAATTGTCATCATCCAGTCACGCGATAAACAGATGCGGTTTTTTATAATCATTCATAAATCAGGAGCAGGGTGATAACGCAATCACCTGGTTCCTGGAGTGATGAATAACCCGCCCTGAGATCAAATGCTTTCTCTGTCATAAGCCGTTGATTGTTTGGGGATGTAAACACCGGAGACCCAACCATGAAAAAGATCCTTGTATCATTTGTTGCCATTATGGCTGCCGCTTCATCTGCTATGGCTGCAGAGACAATGAACATGCATGACCAGGTAAATAATGCACAGGCACCTGCCCACCAGATGCAGTCATCTGCTGAAAAAAGTGCAATTCAGGGAGACAGCATGACAATGATGGATATGAGCAGTCACGATCAGGCCGCAATGTCCCATGACATGATGCAAAACAGCAATTCTGCTGCCCACCAGGACATGGCTGAAATGCATAAAAAAATGATGAAAGCTAAACCAGGAGCTACCAACGAAACAGCAAAGTCATTTTCTGAAATGAGCGAGCATGAGAAGGCCGCAGCTGTGCATGAGAAGGCGAATAATGGTCAGTCTTCCGTTGTTCACCAGCAGCAGGCTGATAAGCATCGTAGTCAGATCACCCAGAATTAACCCGCAGCTCCACTTGTTAGACCCTCATTTGACGCCGAAGTCACTGGCTTACGCTCCTGATAGGGAGCGTTTTTTTTAAACTAAATGAAAGAGTATATCTGTGTATGACTAATCGTAGTCTGCGGTCGGGTATAAAATAAATGAACGACGGACTAAATTTAACATAAGATAGATTACACGAATTAAGCATGTAATGGCTCAATAGTAATGTCCGCCTGTGGCTCAATTCAGATGTCCGCGCTATGGTAAGCTTCACTGGTCCGTTTAAACTACCGGGAGGCATATCATGAGCGCAGAAAGCTCAGGAGTGTTTACT
>NZ_JAJFTC010000025.1:0-29194 GCF_020733125.1 Enterobacter cloacae complex sp. 2021EL-01169 | reverse complement strand
CGTATATTACGCTTTCCTCTTTCAGAGTCAACCCGTTATTTCAGGATTTTTTCTCTTCAACCGAACCGCTTGTTGTGTGAAGTGATTCACATCCGCCGTGTCGATGGAGGCGCATTATAGGGAGTTCTCCGCAGGCCGCAACCGCTAAATGACAGAAAAATGACTGACTGCTGCATTCCACAGCAAAACCCCGCCTTATACCTTTTTACGCACAGACTTATCCACAATGATACGAAAAAGTGAAAATGTGCGAGCGTTGCGCAAACGTTTTCGTTAAAATGCTCGCGCTTTACAAGGATGCCTCGTCAGGTGTGTTAGATGAGTTTTTCACAGGAAAATTCATCTAACGCTCTCTGTAATCGTGAAATCCAGGGGATTTACCATGCAACAACGTCGTCCAGTCCGCCGCGCTCTGCTCAGTGTTTCTGATAAAGCCGGTATCGTCGAATTCGCTCAGGCACTTTCTGCACGCGGTGTAGAGCTGCTTTCCACAGGTGGAACCGCTCGCCTGTTAGCAGATAAAGGTCTGCCGGTAACCGAAGTGTCCGATTACACCGGTTTCCCGGAAATGATGGATGGACGCGTCAAAACCCTGCACCCGAAAGTCCACGGCGGTATTCTGGGCCGTCGCGGCCAGGACGACGCCATTATGGAACAGCACGACATCGCGCCTATCGACATGGTTGTCGTTAATCTCTACCCCTTTGCCCAGACCGTTGCCCGCGAAGGCTGCTCTCTGGAAGATGCCGTAGAGAATATTGATATCGGCGGCCCGACCATGGTGCGCTCTGCGGCCAAGAACCATAAAGATGTCGCCATCGTGGTCAAGAGCAGCGATTACACCACCATTATTAATGAGATGGACGCCAACGATGGGTCGCTGACCCTGGAAACGCGATTCGACCTCGCCATCAAAGCCTTCGAACACACCGCCGCGTACGACAGCATGATCGCCAACTACTTCGGTAGCCTGGTGCCGGCTTACCACGGTGAAAGCAAAGATCCTTCAGGCCGCTTCCCGCGCACCCTGAATCTGAACTTCATTAAGAAGCAGGATATGCGCTACGGCGAGAACAGCCACCAGCAGGCGGCCTTCTATATAGAAGAAGAGGTAAAAGAAGCTTCTGTCGCTACCGCACAGCAGGTTCAGGGCAAAGCGCTCTCCTATAACAACATTGCTGACACCGACGCCGCGCTGGAATGCGTGAAAGAATTCAGCGAGCCGGCCTGTGTTATCGTCAAGCATGCGAACCCATGTGGCGTTGCCGTGAGCACCTCCATTCTGGACGCCTATGACCGCGCCTACAAAACCGACCCGACCTCCGCGTTCGGCGGCATTATCGCCTTCAACCGCGAGCTGGATGCCGAAACCGCACAGGCCATCATCTCCCGCCAGTTTGTCGAAGTGATCATCGCGCCATCGGCCTCCGAAGAAGCGCTGAAAATCACCGCGGCAAAACAGAACGTGCGTGTACTGGTTTGCGGCCAGTGGGCGGAACGCGTGCCGGGCCTGGACTTCAAGCGCGTGAACGGCGGCCTGCTGGTTCAGGACCGCGATCTGGGTATGGTGACAGAAGCCGACCTGCGCGTGGTGACCAAACGTCAGCCGACCGAACAGGAGCTGCGTGACGCGCTGTTCTGCTGGAAGGTGGCGAAGTTCGTCAAATCCAACGCCATCGTCTATGCCAAAGAGAACATGACTATCGGGATAGGCGCAGGCCAGATGAGCCGCGTTTACTCGGCGAAAATCGCGGGTATTAAAGCAGGCGATGAAGGCCTGGAAGTCAAAGGCTCCGCCATGGCCTCTGACGCCTTCTTCCCGTTCCGTGACGGTATCGACGCCGCAGCCGCTGTCGGCATCACCTGCGTGATCCAGCCTGGCGGTTCAATCCGCGACGACGAAGTGATTGCCGCTGCCGACGAACACGGCATTGCGATGATCTTCACCGACATGCGTCACTTCCGCCATTAATTCCCGGAGCAGAAAATGAAAGTATTAGTGATTGGTAACGGCGGACGCGAGCACGCGCTGGCGTGGAAAGCGGCCCAGTCTCCGCTGGTTAAAACGGTCTTCGTGGCACCGGGCAACGCCGGTACCGCACTGGAACCCGCGCTGCAGAACGTGGCTATCGGCGTGACCGACATTCCGGCGCTGTTAAGCTTTGCTCAGCAGGAGAAAATCGACCTGACCATCGTCGGCCCTGAAGCGCCGCTGGTGATAGGTGTCGTGGATGCGTTCCGCGCAGCGGGCCTGAAAATCTTTGGCCCAACGGAAGGCGCCGCGCAGCTGGAAGGCTCCAAGGCCTTCACCAAAGATTTCCTCGCGCGTCATAACATCCCGACGGCGGAATATCAGAATTTCACTGAAGTGGAGCCTGCTCTGGCCTGGTTACGTGAGAAGGGCGCGCCGATTGTTATCAAGGCCGACGGTCTGGCCGCGGGTAAAGGCGTGATCGTCGCGATGACGCTCGAAGAAGCCGAAGCCGCGGTTCAGGATATGCTGGCAGGTAATGCCTTTGGCGATGCGGGCCACCGCATCGTGATTGAAGAGTTCCTCGACGGTGAAGAGGCGAGCTTTATCGTCATGGTCGACGGCGAGCACGTTCTGCCGATGGCCACCAGCCAGGATCACAAGCGTGTGGGCAATGGCGACACGGGGCCTAATACCGGCGGGATGGGCGCTTACTCCCCTGCGCCGGTCGTGACTGACGACGTCCACCAGCGCACCATGGATCGCATCATCTGGCCTACCGTGAAGGGGATGGCGGCAGAAGGCAATACCTACACCGGTTTTCTTTATGCAGGCCTGATGATCGACAAGCAGGGTAACCCTAAGGTCATCGAATTCAACTGCCGCTTTGGCGATCCAGAAACCCAGCCCATCATGCTGCGCATGAAATCCGATCTGGTTGAGCTGTGCCTGGCTGCCTGCGATGGCAAGCTGGACGAGAAAACCTCCGAGTGGGACGAGCGTGCGTCTCTCGGCGTGGTGATTGCTGCGGGCGGTTATCCGGGCAACTACAGCACCGGTGATGAGATCCACGGTCTGCCGCTGGAAGAGATTGATGGTGCGAAGGTGTTCCACGCCGGTACGAAGCTGGCTGAGGACGATCGCGTTCTGACCAACGGCGGACGCGTGCTGTGTGCGACCGCGCTGGGTCATACCGTGGCAGAAGCACAGAAGCGCGCCTATGCGCTGATGGCGGATATTCACTGGAACGGTAGCTTTAGCCGTCAGGATATCGGCTATCGCGCGATTGCGCGTGAGCAGGGGGAGTAATTCCTCCTCGCCCTCACCCTCTCCCACAGGGAGAGGGAATCGTTCGTAGGCCGGATAAGCGTTAGCGCCATCCGGCTTAATCCACAGAACTCAAAAACTCTTCTCTGTCGGCTGCCAGGTGCAGAAATCTTCGTTCGCCACCAATAGCAATTGAGAGCCTTCCGGCGCCTCAAGCCACGCCACGCTCACTTCCATTGATGAATGACGCTGACGGCGTTGAATGTGTTCGGTTGCCCAGGATTCAAGCTCAGGCTTCACCGTTTGCCCTTCGCAGGTCGTCACCGTCCCGTCGTTATGCCAGCGCCCCTGGCGCAGCACGACGCGTCCCAGACGAAGCGCATCGCTGGTCTGGCGGATTTGTTCGGCACGGTAACGGTAGAGGGCGATTTGATCGCTGGAAAGCTGCTGTTTTTGACCGCTGACTTCACGCTGCATAAAGCTCAGCTCGCCATGGTCGTCAAAACGCACTTTCACGTGTTCGGGGGTCTTGCTGTAGACGTTCAGCTCAATCAGCGAGAGGTCATCTCCCTGCCAGCGATATTCTGCCGTCGACGTATTTCCGCTGTGCCACGGGCTGAAGGCAGATAACAGATGAACTTCATTGCCGGAATCTTTACGCCAGATCCTGACCGCGCCCTGGTTGTCAGCGTAGCCGCTGGCGGTAAACGGCGGCAGAGTGGTGTCGTGACTACAGGCTGACAGCAGCAGCGCACCTGCCAGCGCGAGCGTTCCGCGCCAGAAAGACAAAAGGGGCGTTGCCGCCCCTTCGCTAAAACTGTTCACTGCCACGCGTCTTACTTAACAGCGTCTTTCAGTGCTTTACCAGAAACAAATGCCGGCACGTTAGCTGCGGCGATTTTGATTTCTTTACCGGTCTGCGGGTTGCGGCCAGTACGCTCAGCGCGGTGGTTCACTTTGAAGGTACCGAAACCAACCAGTTGTACAGCATCGCCTTCTTTCAGAGACTCAGTAATAGCAGCCAGGGTAGATTCCAGAGCAGCTTTAGCCTGCACTTTAGACAGATCAGCCTTGTCCGCAATTACATCAATCAGTTGAGTCTTGTTCATAAGTTATCCTTTCAATGTGTTTATCGCTTGCTAAGCATCGAGTGCGACGAAAATGCCAAAAAAGCACTCTCCTGCATACACGCACCGATAGCCACTTTTTTTCGCCCCCCAAATGTAGACCAGACAAGGGTCGAAAGGGAAGAGTCGAGGAGCGACAAAACGGGCGTTATCTCAAGTTTTCTTATCTCATTGGTTAAAAATTATACCAATATTACTCTCACCGGCCTCACGTAAGTCCGCGCGCAGCCCTTTTATCAGCTCAATATCGCGTTCTTCACACTCTGCCAGCAGGCGGAAAATCTCCCACTGGATATCCCATTCTTGCTCAACGGCCGGGTTCGCACGCAGCTCTTCGTCGGTCATCTCGCGACCTTCCTGGGTCATTTCCAGCATCGCCACGGTGGTGATAGAGGCCTTACTGACTTCAATAGCGTGCTCCAGCGTCTCACCGCTCAGGCGGGAGTGGAGCAATTCGCTTAACGCCACACAGGCATCAATTGCCGGGTAGACGCCGTACAGGTCAAAATCATCCGCCACCGGGATCGCCTCTTCCAGCTTTTCGAGCTGAGAGTCGAAATTCACCTTCGCGTCTTTCACCGTCAGCGTTTCCCAGATCAGATCCAGAATGCGGCGGTAGATATGGCCATCACCAAAGCCGGTCTGCTTGCAGAACGCGGCATAGTTGGGATACATGCGCTCGCACAGGCAAGCCATGAAGGTGACGTGCTGCCAGCTTTCCAGCTTTTCAAGGCGCAGGTGAATCGGGTTTTGTAGCATGATGATCTCTCGAATCGAAAATTAGGCGCAGTTTACCTGAATCATCGCTGAATTTCCTGCCAACGAACAAAAGCCGGACGCGAAGAGGCCACCGCGTCAGCCCAGCGCGTTGGCTCCGGTAAGCGGTAGCCCTTCATGCAGCGCTGTACCCACGCCAGGGCGCTGTCCATACTCACCCGATGGCCGGTGGCGATGAACAGCGGATTACAGCGTGCCTTGCTGCGCCAGACCCACGCCAGCTGCTCGCCTTTATGGATAAGCGGTGCCAGCGCACCCGGCTCGGCTGAAAGAGGTTCAAAGGCGCCGCAGAGGCGTTTCTTGGCGACGCCGATGGTCGGCACATCCACCAGCAGCCCAAAGTGGCTGGCAACGCCTAAACGGCGCGGGTGTGAGATACCGTGCCCATCGACAAAAAGCAGATCAGGTTTTTGCGAAAGCTGCTCCCACGCTGCCAGCAGCGCGGGATATTCGCGGAAGGAGAGAAAGCCCGGAATGTACGGCATGGTGGTGGCAATACGCGCGACCTTGTACTCCACCAGCTCGAGCGAAGGGTATTTCAGGACCACCATCGCCGCTCGCGTCACGTCCCCCCCCTGCTCAAACCCGACGTCGGCTCCGCCAATGTACTGCGGAGGATCCTTATCCAGACGATCCTCGCGGATCACCGATGAGGCCAGTTCGATTTGTTGAGCGCGTAGCGACGCGAGATCCATAACGACTCCTTACTTGTGATACTGGGCAGAAAGCCGATGCACCGCCTCCACAAATGCGCCTGCGTGCTCTGGCGGCACATCCTGATGAATACCGTGGCCGAGGTTAAAGACGTGGCCTTCCCCCTGGCCGAAACCAGACAGTATAGTCGACACTTCTTCTTCAATGCGGGCAGGCGGCGCATAGAGCATGGACGGGTCCATATTGCCCTGAAGCGCCACTTTGTCGCCCACGCGGCGGCGGGCATCAGCGATATCGGTGGTCCAGTCGAGACCCAGGGCGTCACAGCCGGTTGCCGCCATGGCTTCCAGCCACTGACCGCCACCTTTGGTGAACAGCGTCACCGGCACGCGGCGGCCTTCGTTTTCGCGCAGCAGGCCGTCAACGATTTTATGCATGTAATACAGGGAGAACTGTTGATAATCACGCCCGGTCAGCACGCCGCCCCAGGTATCGAAAATCATCACCGACTGCGCACCGGCTTTAATCTGCGCGTTGAGGTAGAGCGTGACGCTCTTCGCGAGCTTGTCGAGCAGCGCATGCAGAGCCAGCGGCTCGGCGTACATCATCTTTTTAATCAGGGTGAAGGCTTTGCTGCTGCCCCCTTCCACCATATAGGTCGCCAGCGTCCACGGGCTGCCGGAGAAGCCAATCAGCGGCACTTCACCTTTCAGCTCGCGGCGAATGGTGCGCACGGCGTTCATCACGTAGCCCAGCTCGCCTTCCGGATCGGGGATCGGCAGCTTGTCCACATCGGCTTTGCTTCTGATCGGAGAGGTAAAACGCGGGCCTTCACCGGTTTCGAAGTACAGGCCAAGGCCCATCGCATCCGGAATGGTCAGAATATCCGAGAAGAGGATCGCCGCATCCAGCGGGAAGCGGCGCAGCGGCTGGAGCGTCACTTCACAGGCCAGCTCGGCGTTTTTGCACAGCGACATAAAATCGCCCGCCTGCGCGCGCGTGGCTTTGTACTCTGGCAGATAGCGTCCCGCCTGGCGCATCATCCACACCGGGGTGACATCAACGGGCTGGCGCAGCAGCGCACGCAGATAACGATCGTTCTTCAGTTCGGTCATTTTTGCAGTTCCTTAAGCGTCATGGCCTCAGTGTAACACTACTCATACTCGGCCCGACACATCGCTACGGTATCTTCTATCAGCCGACGCGCCACGGTACCCGGTGGGGGGAGCAGCGGTAGATCGTCATAGCGATACCAGTTCGCATCCAGCAGCTCTTTCTGATCGATAACGATCTCGCCGCTGTCATAGTCGGCCATAAAGGCCGTCATCAGCGACTGCGGGAACGGCCACGGCTGGGAGGTGACGTAGCGCAGGTTCTTCACTTTGATTCCGCTCTCTTCCATCACCTCGCGCGCCACTGCCTGCTCCAGCGTTTCGCCCACTTCGACGAACCCGGCCAGCACGGTATGAATGCCGTTGCGATGGCGGGTATGCTGTGCAAGCAAAATAGAGTCATCCCGACGGATAGCGACGATAATGCACGGCGCAATTTGTGGGTAATAACGTTCGCGGCAGTGGCTGCAGAGCATCGCCCACTCGGTTTTACTCGGGTGCATGGTATGGCCGCAATAGCCGCAGTATTTGTGCGAACGGTAAAACTCCGCCAGCTGGACGCCCCGCCCCGCCAGCTGGAACAGGCCTACGTCCAGATCCAACACCTGGCGAACGGATCCCATATCCTGACGACGCGATTGTTGGATCAACCACACGGGTTCACCCTGCCACTCGCCGATCTTCAGCGCAGGCTGGCCCACGAGATCGAACGTTTCCGCCGCACCGTAGGGCAGCTCTCCACCGGGCAACCATAATTTTTGTTCGTGACTGACGATCCACCAACCCAGATCTGATTTTTCAATAATACGATCCATATCTATTGCACTACCTTCGCTTCACTGACATGTTGTTAGCATTGTGGTTACATTCTGGATGAGCAGATTCAATCCTACACTTTGCGGAGTCGACCATGTTAAACCAGCTAGAAAGCCTGACTGAGCGCGTTAGAGGAAGTAACAAACTGGTGGATCGCTGGCTACATGTGCGCAAGCATCTACTCGTGGCTTATTACAATCTGGTCGGTCTTAAGCCTGGCAAAGAATCGTTTATGCGGCTGAATGAAAAAGCGCTGGATGATTTTTGTCAGAGCCTGGTCGACTATCTTTCCGACGGCCATTTCAATATTTATGAACGCATTATCCGCGAAATGGAAGGGACTACGCCGTATTTAGCGGCCAGCAAGCTTTGTCCGCTGCTGGAAGCCAACACCCAGCAGATCATGGATTACTACGATTCCACGCTTGAGAACGCCATCGATCACGATAACTATCTTGAGTTCCAGCAGGCGCTTTCCGACCTTGGCGAAGCGCTGGAAGAGCGATTCACGCTGGAAGATAAGCTGATTAGCCTCGTCCTGGACGCCAGCCCCGAAGATAACATCGCGCGCCCGGCTTGAGTTCTTAATCGTTAACGAGTAATTTACAACCATTCGCCCCTCTCACGAGGGGGATTTTTCTTGTCGGAGTGCCCAGAGCGAAAGCCGGGCTGAGACCGTTAATTCGGGATCCGCGGAACCTGATCAGGCTAATACCTGCGAAGGGAACAAGAGTCACACTGCTGTTGTATCGCCCCCCGGGCGATCCTCTCTTGCTTCATCCGTCGTCTGACAAGCCATGTCCTTCACTTTTGGAATGAGCTATGTCTACTGCAAAACTGACCCGCCGCGAACAGCGTGCACAGGCCCAACATTTCATCGACACCCTGGAAGGCACCGCTTTCCCGAACTCGAAACGCATCTACATTTCCGGCTCGCAGGCCGATATCCGCGTCCCGATGCGCGAAATCCAGCTCAGCCCGACGCTTATCGGCGGCACCAAAGAGAATCCGCAGTATGAAGACAACGAAGCCGTGCCGGTGTATGACACCTCCGGCCCGTACGGCGATCCTGATGTTGCTATTAACGTCCAGCAGGGTCTGGCAAAGCTGCGCCAGCCGTGGATAGAGGCGCGTAACGACTGCGAAGAACTGAGCGTACGCAGTTCTGCATACACCAAAGAACGCCTGGCCGACGACGGTCTGGACGCGCTGCGCTTTACCGGCCTGCTGACGCCAAAACGCGCCAGAGCGGGCAAATGCGTGACGCAGCTGCACTACGCCCGCCAGGGGATCGTCACGCCGGAGATGGAGTTCATCGCCATCCGCGAGAACATGGGCCGCGAGCGTATCCGCAGCGAAGTGCTGCGCTACCAGCACCCGGGCGAAGGCTTTGGCGCACGCCTGCCGGAGAACATCACGCCGGAATTTGTGCGTGACGAAGTGGCCGCAGGCCGCGCGATCATCCCCGCCAACATTAACCACCCGGAATCCGAGCCGATGATTATCGGCCGCAACTTCCTGGTGAAGGTCAACGCTAACATCGGTAATTCGGCCGTCACCTCCTCCATCGAAGAAGAGGTTGAAAAGCTGGTCTGGTCAACGCGCTGGGGCGCGGACACGGTAATGGACCTCTCCACCGGCCGCTATATTCACGAAACCCGCGAGTGGATCCTGCGTAACAGTCCGGTTCCGATTGGCACCGTCCCGATTTATCAGGCGCTGGAGAAGGTCAACGGCATCGCCGAAAACCTCACCTGGGAAGCGTTCCGCGACACGCTCCTGGAGCAGGCGGAACAGGGCGTGGACTACTTCACCATTCACGCGGGCGTGCTGCTGCGCTACGTGCCGATGACCGCGAAGCGTCTGACCGGCATCGTCTCGCGCGGCGGTTCGATCATGGCGAAGTGGTGCCTCTCCCATCACCGGGAGAACTTCCTCTACGAACACTTCCGCGAGATCTGCGAAATCTGCGCCGCTTACGATGTCTCTCTGTCGCTGGGCGACGGCCTGCGCCCGGGCTCCATCCGCGACGCCAACGACGAAGCGCAGTTTGCCGAGCTGCACACGCTGGGCGAACTGACCAAAATCGCCTGGGAGTATGACGTGCAGGTGATGATTGAAGGCCCGGGCCACGTGCCGATGCAGATGATCCGCCGCAACATGACCGAAGAGCTGGAGCACTGCCACGAAGCGCCGTTCTACACGCTGGGGCCACTGACCACCGACATCGCGCCGGGCTATGACCACTTCACGTCAGGCATTGGCGCGGCGATGATCGGCTGGTTCGGCTGCGCCATGCTCTGCTACGTGACGCCGAAAGAGCACCTCGGGCTGCCAAACAAAGAGGACGTGAAGCAGGGGCTGATCACCTACAAGATTGCCGCCCACGCGGCGGATCTGGCCAAAGGCCACCCGGGCGCGCAAATCCGTGATAACGCCATGTCGAAGGCGCGCTTTGAATTCCGCTGGGAAGACCAGTTCAACCTGGCGCTGGATCCGTTCACCGCCCGCGCCTACCACGACGAAACCCTGCCGCAGGAATCGGGCAAAGTCGCGCACTTCTGCTCCATGTGTGGGCCGAAGTTCTGCTCGATGAAAATCAGCCAGGAGGTGCGCGACTACGCCGCCACGCAAACCATTGAAGTGGGTATGGCGGACATGTCCGAAACCTTCCGCGCCAAAGGCGGCGAAATCTACCTCAAAAAAGAGGAGGCGTAATGTACCAGCCCGATTTCCCACCCGTTCCCTACCGTTTAGGGCTCTATCCGGTGGTGGACAGCGTGGCGTGGATAGCGCGCCTGCTGGAAGCAGGCGTTCGCACCCTCCAGCTGCGCATCAAGGATAAACGCGATGAGGAGGTGGAAGCCGATGTGGTTGCCGCCATTGCGCTGGGGCGTCGGTATAACGCCCGCCTGTTTATCAATGACTACTGGCGGCTGGCCGTTAAGCACCGGGCGTACGGCGTGCATCTGGGTCAGGAGGACCTGGAAACAACGGATCTGAGCGCAATCCGTGACGCCGGGTTGCGTCTTGGTGTGTCAACACACGATGACATGGAGATCGACGTGGCCCTGGCGGCCCGTCCCTCTTACATCGCGCTCGGTCACGTCTTCCCGACGCAAACCAAGCAGATGCCCTCCGCTCCGCAGGGTCTGACGCAACTGGCGGGTCACGTTAAACGCCTTGCCGACTACCCCACCGTCGCCATCGGCGGAATCAGCCTGGAACGCGCCCCGGCAGTGCTGGAGACCGGCGTGGGCAGCATCGCCGTCGTCAGCGCCATCACCCAGGCCGCAGACTGGCAGGCCGCCACTGAACAGCTGTTACAGCTGGCAGGAGCAGGCGATGAATGATCGCGACTTTATGCGCTACAGCCGTCAGATCCTGCTGGAAGATATCGCCATCGACGGGCAGCAAAAACTGCTGGCCAGCCGGGTGCTGATTGTTGGCCTGGGGGGATTAGGCACACCCGCCGCGCTCTATCTGGCAGGCGCGGGCATCGGCACGCTGGTGCTGGCCGACGACGACGAGGTCCACCTCAGCAACCTGCAGCGACAAATCCTCTTTACCACCGAGGATATCAACCAGCCGAAAGCACAGATCACCCGGCAGCGGCTGCATCAGCTTAACCCGGATATCGAACTGATTGCCCTACAGGAGCGGCTTGGCGGTGAAAGCCTGCACCGTGAAGTCGCCCTTGCCGACGTGGTGCTGGACTGTACCGACAACATGGCGACGCGCCAGGCGATCAACGCCGCCTGCGTGGCAAACCATACGCCGCTTATCACCGCCAGCGCGGTGGGGTTCGGCGGGCAAATGATGGTTCTGACGCCACCGTGGACGCAGGGCTGCTATCGCTGCCTGTGGCCGGACGATGCCGAGCCGACGCGCAACTGCCGTACGGCGGGCATTCTGGGTCCGGTGGTCGGCGTGATGGGCACGATGCAGGCGCTGGAGGCCATCAAGCTGCTCAGCGGCATGGAGACGGAACGCAATACGCTGCGGCTGTTTGATGCCCGCTCCAGCGGCTGGCGTCATCTGGCGCTGCATCGCGCCAGCCACTGCCCGGTGTGCGGAGGCCGCGATGCGCATTCTGTTTAACGATGAGCCGATGAGCTGCGACGACGGGCTCACCGTTGCCGCACTGCTCGACAAGCTGCGTCAGCTCAAGCCGGGAACGGCGCTGGCGCTCAATCAACAGATCCTGCCGCGCGAGCAGTGGGAACATCAGCAGGTCAATGACGGCGACCAGATCCTGCTGTTTCAGGTTATCGCAGGGGGCTGAGATGTTACGTATTGCCGATAAAGTCTTTGATTCACATCTGTTTACCGGAACCGGAAAATTCGCCTCGCCGCAGCTGATGGTGGAGGCCATTCGCGAAAGCGGCAGCCAGCTGGTGACGCTGGCACTTAAGCGCGTGGATCTGCGCCATCACAGCGATGCCATTCTGGCTCCGTTGCTGGAAGCGGGCGTCACGCTGTTACCCAACACCTCCGGTGCCAAAACGGCAGAAGAGGCGATTTTTGCCGCACAGCTGGCACGGGAGGCGCTCGGCACCCGCTGGTTGAAGCTGGAAATCCATCCGGATGCCCGCTGGCTGCTGCCCGATCCGATTGAAACGCTGAAAGCGGCTGAAAAGCTGGTTCAGCAAGGGTTTACCGTCCTGCCTTACTGCGGGGCCGACCCTGTCCTGTGCAAACGGCTGGAAGAGGTCGGCTGCGCCGCCGTCATGCCGCTGGGGGCCCCCATTGGCTCTAACCAGGGGCTGGAGACCCGCGCGATGCTGGAAATCATTATTGAACAGGCTACCGTACCGGTGGTGGTGGATGCAGGCATTGGCGTGCCCAGCCATGCCGCGCAGGCGCTGGAGATGGGCGCCGACGCGGTGCTGGTGAATACGGCTATCGCGGTTGCCGACGATCCGGTAATGATGGCGCGTGCGTTCCGCCTGGCCGTGGAGGCCGGCCTGCTGGCAAGAGGATCCGGCCCCGGCTCGCGCAGTTTCCAGGCGCAGGCCACCAGCCCGCTGACCGGTTTTCTGGAGGCGATCTCATGAGCACGTTTACCGAGCGCTGGCGCCAGCTTAACTGGGACGACATTGCCCTGCGTATCAACAGCAAAACGGCGGCTGACGTGGAGCGCGCGCTGCAGGCCCGTCATCTGACCCGCGAGGATCTGATGGCCCTGCTCTCCCCGGCGGCCAGCGCCTACCTCGAACCGATGGCCCAGCGAGCGCAGCGGCTTACCCGCCAGCGGTTTGGCAACACGGTAAGTTTCTACGTGCCGCTCTATCTCTCCAACCTGTGCGCCAATGACTGCACCTACTGCGGTTTCTCCATGAGCAACCGCATCAAGCGTAAAACGCTCGATGAGGCTGAGATTGCCCGTGAGTGTGCGGCCATCCGTGAAATGGGCTTTGAACATCTTTTGCTGGTCACGGGCGAACATCAGGGGAAAGTGGGAATGGACTATTTCCGTCGGCACCTTCCCGCCATTCGTCGTCAGTTTGCGTCGTTGCAGATGGAAGTGCAGCCTCTGTCGCAGGAGGAGTACGCGGAGCTCAAAACGCTCGGGCTGGACGGCGTCATGGTCTATCAGGAAACCTACCACGAGGCGACGTACGCCCGACACCACCTGAAGGGCAAGAAACAGGATTTCCTCTTCCGCCTGGAAACGCCGGACAGGCTGGGTCGCGCCGGTATCGACAAAATCGGTCTGGGTGCGCTGATCGGGCTCTCCGACAGCTGGCGGGTGGATTGTTACATGGTGGCGGAACATTTGCTGTGGTTGCAGCAGCACTACTGGCAGAGCCGATACTCCATCTCCTTCCCGCGCCTGCGTCCCTGCGCGGGAGGAATTGAACCGGCTTCGCTGATGGATGAACGCCAGCTGGTGCAGACCATTTGCGCGTTTCGCCTGCTCGCTCCGGAAGTGGAATTATCGCTCTCAACGCGCGAGTCCCCGGCGTTTCGCGATCGCGTCATCCCGATTGCAATTAACAACGTCAGCGCGTTTTCCAAAACGCAGCCTGGCGGTTACGCCGACGACCATCCGGAACTGGAACAATTTGCACCTCATGACGGACGACGCCCGGAAGCGGTCGCCGCCGCCCTGACGGCGCAGGGTCTTCAGCCTGTCTGGAAAGACTGGGACAGCTGGCTGGGAAGAGCCTCGCAGTGACGTTGAAACGCACTGCAACACGTTAAAAAATTGTCGAGCCGCGACGAAAAGGCAAAACCGGAAGATTGTCAGCGATCGTCCGGTTTTTTATTGTCACACGGTCAGCAACGGATGCTGACCAGGGCGAAAAGCTTCTTCCTCGTTTCGCCCTGCCTCTGGTTCATTGCAAAAACGGCTCATGCCATTTTAATAAGTATTTTCTTAATGGTTCTTAAGATAAATCATCCTGTCAAAAATCGCGTGCCGTATAATTCACCGCTAACCGCAGGGCAGCGACTATGCTGAGAGGATATCGGCAGACGAAAAGTATTCACCATCAGGAACGATGTACAGCTCATGGCACTTCACAGCAAAAAGCTCTCTTTTACCCGGCCCATTATGCTCAGCTTTGCGGGGATCCTCTGCAGTTTTGCGGTGATCGCGATCGCGGTGACGCTTTCGCAACGAAAGGATTTTCTTGAGGATTATCATAAGATCAATAGCAACTTCACGCACAACCTGGCGGTGAACTACACCGAATCTATCCTGCGTGAAAACGACTATATTCTGGGCCGTTCCGCGATGTACTTTGCGCGCGACGACAGGCTAAACGAGACGCTAAACCTTAACCCGACGCAGGGGCTGCAGATGGTCATGCATTTGCAGAACCTGATGCCGACCGTCTCCTCCATTTCGCTTGCCGATACGCAGGGGCATTATCTGCGCGCACCAGAAGTGCTCCCCACGGAGAAGAGTAAAACCTTCGATCCCCGAACGCGGCCGTGGTTTGTCGCTCAGGCGGAAGCCAGCATCTTCAGCCACTATACCCGTCCCTACATGGACTACTTTACCGGCCATCCGACGGTAACCCTTTATAAGCCGTTGATCTCGCCGGAAGGCAGACTGAAGGGAACGATCGCCTTTCATCTTGATTTGACGTCAATGGGCTATACCCTGCGCCAGATGGTGGCGCCCGTTCAGGGGGAATTCTTCGTTGTCGAACGCGACGGTGCCGTGGTGCTGCATCCGGATACCGGCGCGCTCTTCAAGCAGTACGTGAGCGAAGCGCTGATGGACAAAATGACCAGCGGCGAAGGCCATCTTTACGACAAGAAAAGCAACGCCTGGTATTACTATTACTCGTTTACCAACCCGGACTGGTTTGTCATCTACCGGGTATCCGGTGCGACGCTCACCGATATCACCCGCCACGAAACGACGATCGTTGGCTGGGGGTTTGCACTGGCGGCCATCATCATCATCCTTTTCGGCTTATACCTCCGCCACGCCTCGCGTAGCGTGCTGATGCACATTATCAATGCCATCAAAACTGGCGACGTTAACGAGGCACCGCGCCTGGAAGCGATGTTGAGCCACACGATTCAGTCCAATAAAGAGCGCGAAATGGCGTATGTGCGCCAGGCCACCCACGATGCGCTGACGGGCTGTAAAAACCGCCGCGCGTTCGACAGCGATATCGCAGAGCTGCTGAATGCCCAGCAGCCCTTCGCGATGGCGCTGGTGGATATTGATAACTTCAAGTCAATTAACGACACGCTGGGTCACCTGACCGGTGATATCGTTCTGCGCAACGTGGCTCGTGAAGGGATCCAGATTATGCAGCCACATCACGTCTCGGTTTACCGTTATGGCGGAGAAGAGTTCGCCGTAATCTTCCAGGCGGAGCAGATGTCTTCCGCGCTCTCATTATTGGAAGCGTGGCGTACCGCCGTTGAAAAACGCGTCTGGCGGGAAGAAAACCTGCGGGTTACATTCAGCGGCGGTCTTGGGGAGTGGCATTTTGAACCGCTGGAACAATTTGTCGGAAGCGTTGATAACGCTCTCTACAGCGCCAAACAGCAGGGAAAAAATCGAATCGTTCGCACATCCATCAGCTAATCCTCTCGCTTTATCCCTGCCCATTTCGACGGGCCGGGTATCCGCCAATGTAAAATTGTAACCGGTTTCAGAAAAACGCCTGTTTCTTTGTGATGCCTGACACACAATCGCGGTAAAGCGGTTGTTGAAGCGGTCTGCACGGGATAATTATCAATAAACACATGTAGATCGAGGCTGATTATGAAGAACATCGTTTTATGCTGTGCAGCGGGAATGTCAACCAGCATGCTGGTTCAACGTATGAAAGACGCCGCGCAGAAAAAAGGGGTTGAAGTCACCATTAAAGCCGTTCCGGTTGCGGAGTTTAAAGACAACATCGCAACGGCCGACATCGTATTGCTGGGGCCACAGGTTAAATACGAGCAGGCTAAATTACAGGCGCAGGCCGACCCGCTGGGCAAAATGGTCGCGGTGATCGACATGATGGATTACGGCATGATGAAAGGTGATGCCGTACTGGATAAAGCGCTCAAACTTCTGGAGTCATAATGGAAGACTTAGAAACCACGATTATGGAACTGCTTGTTAACGCAGGCGCGGCGCGCAGTGCGGCCCTGACGGCATTGCAGATGGCGCGTAAAGGTGAGTTTGACGAAGCCGAAAAAGCGATGGAAGAGTCGCGGGAATATGTGAAGCATGCGCACACCATACAGACGCAGCTTATCGGTCTTGATGAAGGGACCGGGAAGCTTCCGGTTAACCTGATCACCGTCCACTCGCAGGATCACCTGATGAACGCCATGGTCATACAGGACCTGGCGGGCGATATGATTGAGCTGTATCGACGGATCCCATTAGTAAACTGAAATAGTGCAGATATAAAAAAACCCGCCGAAGCGGGTTTTTTATTAGCGACTCAACGATTACTCGTTGTCGGAGCCACCCAGACCTGCGTTCAGCAGTTCTGCCAGGCTCGCGGATGCATCTTCAGCAGTAACCTGCGGTGCAGCTGGCAGTTCGCCTGCAGCACGACGACGCATACGATCCTGATGGTACGCATAACCGGTACCCGCCGGGATCAGACGACCCACGATAACGTTCTCTTTCAGACCGCGCAGTTCATCACGTTTACCTGCAACAGCGGCTTCGGTCAGGACACGAGTCGTTTCCTGGAACGATGCTGCAGAGATGAAGGACTCGGTTGCCAGAGACGCTTTGGTGATACCCAGCAGATCGCGCGAGAAGGTCGCACCGATTTTGCCGTTCGCTTCCAGTTCGCGGTTAGCGATCTTGACGCGTGAGTATTCAACCTGCTCGCCTTCGAGGAACTCGGAGCTGCCCGCGTTTTCGATGGTTGCTTTACGCAGCATCTGACGAACGATAACTTCGATGTGTTTATCGTTAATCTTAACGCCCTGCAGGCGGTATACGTCCTGTACTTCGTTAACGATGTAACGAGTAACAGCATGCACACCACGCAGACGCAGGATGTCGTGCGGCGCTTCTGGACCGTCGGAAACCACGTCACCACGTTCTACGCGTTCACCTTCGAACACGTTGAGCTGACGCCACTTAGGAATCATCTCTTCGTACGGTTCGCTGCCATCTACTGGAGTGATAACCAGACGGCGCTTACCTTTGGTCTCTTTACCGAAGGAGATGATACCGCTGATTTCAGCCAGGATTGCCGGCTCTTTCGGACGACGTGCTTCGAACAGGTCCGCAACGCGTGGCAGACCACCGGTGATGTCCTTGGTACCGCCGGATTCCTGAGGAATACGCGCCAGGGTGTCACCAGAGCTGATCTGTACGCCATCTTCCAGCTGTACAATCGCTTTACCCGGCAGGAAGTACTGCGCAGGCATATCGGTACCTGGGATCAGAACGTCATTACCCTGAGCATCAACGATTTTCAGTGCAGGACGCAGATCTTTACCGCCGGTAGTACGTTCAGCAGAATCCAGAACCACCAGAGAAGACAGACCGGTCAGCTCGTCAGTCTGACGAGTAATGGTCTGGCCGTCGATCATGTCAGTGAAGCGGATGAAACCACTTACTTCGGTGATAACCGGCATGGTGTGTGGATCCCAGTTTGCAACGGTTTCACCGCCGGCAACCTGCTCGCCATCACCTTTCGCCATAACCGCACCGTAAGGCACTTTATAGCTCTCTTTGGTACGACCGAATTCGTCGATCAGCTTCAGCTCGGTGTTACGTGAAGTGATAACCAGTTTACCGCTGGAGTTCACAACCGATTTCGCGTTGCTGAGCTTGATGCTACCTTTGTTTTTCACCTGGATGCTGGATTCAGCAGCCGCACGAGATGCCGCACCACCGATGTGGAACGTACGCATCGTCAGCTGTGTACCCGGCTCACCGATGGACTGTGCCGCGATAACGCCGATGGCTTCACCTTTGTTGATGATGTGGCCACGCGCCAGGTCACGACCGTAGCAGTGCGCACATACACCAAAGTCGGTGTCACAGGATACAACGGAACGCACCTTCACGGAGTCAACAGAGTTCGCTTCCAGCAGGTCACACCACTGTTCGTGCAGCAGGGTGTTGCGTGGAACCAGAATGTCTGCGGTGCCCGGCTTCAGGATGTCTTCCGCGGTCACACGACCCAGTACGCGATCGCGCAGTGGCTCTTTAACATCACCACCCTCGATAACCGGGGTCATGGTGATACCTTCGAGGGTGCCACAATCGTCTTCGGTCACAACCAGATCCTGCGCAACGTCTACCAGACGACGCGTCAGATAACCGGAGTTCGCGGTTTTCAGTGCGGTATCCGCCAGACCTTTACGCGCACCGTGCGTGGAGATAAAGTACTGGAGTACGTTCAGACCTTCACGGAAGTTCGCGGTGATTGGCGTTTCGATGATGGAGCCATCTGGCTTCGCCATCAGACCACGCATACCTGCCAGCTGACGAATCTGTGCTGCAGAACCACGCGCACCGGAGTCGGCCATCATGTAGATGCTGTTGAAGGAAACCTGCTGCTCTTCTACGCCGTCACGGTTAATCACGGTTTCGGTCTGCAGGTTATCCATCATCGCTTTGGATACACGATCGTTCGCCGCTGCCCAGATATCGATAACTTTGTTATAGCGTTCGCCCGCGGTAACCAGACCAGACTGGAACTGCTCCTGGATCTCAGCAACTTCAGCTTCCGCTTCAGAGATGATCTCGTGTTTCTTCTCTGGGATGACCATGTCATCGATACCAACAGATGCACCTGAACGCGCTGCATAAGCAAAGCCGGTGTACATAGTCTGGTCAGCGAAGATAACGGTCGGCTTCAGGCCCAGAATGCGGTAACAGGTGTTCAGCATTTTGGAGATCGCTTTCTTGCCCAGCGCCTGGTTGACGATGGAGAAAGGCAGACCTTTCGGTACGATCATCCACAGAATGGCACGGCCAACGGTCGTGTCTTTCAGGCTGGTTTTCGCAACGAATTCGCCGTTTGCATCTTTTTCGTATTCGGTGATACGCACTTTAACGCGCGCATGCAGAGAGGCCAGGCCAGCGCGATAAATACGCTCAGCTTCTTTCGGGCCAGTCAGCACCATGCCTTCGCCTTTGGCGTTAACACAGTCACGGGTCATGTAGTACAGACCCAGTACAACGTCCTGAGAAGGAACAATGATTGGCTCACCGTTCGCTGGAGACAGGATGTTGTTGGTAGACATCATCAGCGCACGCGCTTCGAGCTGGGCTTCCAGCGTCAGCGGTACGTGAACAGCCATCTGGTCACCATCGAAGTCGGCGTTATATGCCGCACAAACCAGCGGGTGCAGCTGGATCGCTTTACCTTCGATCAGGACTGGCTCAAATGCCTGGATACCCAGACGGTGCAGGGTTGGTGCACGGTTCAGCAGTACCGGGTGTTCGCGGATAACTTCGTCCAGGATATCCCAAACGACAGCTTCTTCACGCTCAACCATTTTCTTAGCGGCTTTGATGGTGGTGGCCAGGCCACGCAGTTCCAGCTTGCCGTAGATGAACGGTTTGAACAGCTCCAGTGCCATTTTCTTCGGCAGACCGCACTGATGCAGACGCAGGTATGGACCTACGGTGATTACAGAACGACCGGAGTAGTCAACACGCTTACCGAGCAGGTTCTGACGGAAACGACCCTGTTTACCTTTGATCATGTCGGCCAAAGATTTCAGAGGACGTTTGTTAGAACCGGTGATCGCACGACCGCGACGACCGTTATCCAGCAGGGCATCTACCGCTTCCTGCAGCATACGTTTTTCGTTGCGTACGATGATGTCCGGCGCAGCCAGATCCAGCAGACGTTTCAGACGGTTGTTACGGTTGATCACGCGACGATACAGATCGTTCAGATCGGACGTTGCGAAACGACCACCATCCAGCGGAACCAGTGGACGCAGATCTGGCGGCAGAACCGGCAGAACGGTCAGGATCATCCACTCTGGCTTGTTACCAGACTGAACGAACGCTTCCAGCAGTTTGATACGCTTGGTCAGCTTTTTACGCTTGGTTTCGGAGTTGGTTTCGTTCAGCTCTTCACGCAGCTGCTCGCACTCTTGCTCCAGATCCATGCTCTTCAGCAGAGCCTGAATAGCTTCCGCACCCATCTTCGCGTCGAATTCGTCACCGAACTCTTCCAGCGCGTCCAGATACTGCTCTTCAGTCAGGATCTGATGACGTTCCAGGTTCGTCATCCCGCCTTCGATAACCACATAAGATTCGAAGTACAGAACACGTTCGATATCACGCAGCGGCATATCCAGCAGCAGACCGATACGGGACGGCAGTGATTTCAGGAACCAGATGTGAGCAGTCGGAGACGCCAGCTCGATGTGGCCCATGCGCTCACGGCGCACTTTGGTCTGGGTCACTTCAACGCCGCACTTCTCACAGATCACACCGCGGTGTTTCAGGCGCTTGTACTTACCGCACAGGCACTCGTAATCTTTTACTGGCCCGAAAATACGCGCACAGAAAAGGCCGTCACGCTCAGGTTTGAACGTACGGTAGTTGATGGTTTCCGGCTTTTTAACTTCACCGAAAGACCATGAACGGATCATGTCTGGCGAAGCCAGAGCAATTTTGATCGCATCAAACTCTTCGGTTTTAGTCTGCGCTTTCAGAAACTTTAATAAATCTTTCACGGATTTGCTCCCGTCGGAGTTAGCACAATCCGGTGCCGGGGATTAACCCGGCACCAGTGACCTGTTTGAGCGAGAATTACTCGTCTTCCAGTTCGATGTTGATACCCAGCGAACGAATCTCTTTCAACAGTACGTTGAAGGATTCTGGCATGCCTGGTTCCATCTGATGGTTGCCGTCCACGATGTTTTTATACATCTTAGTACGACCGTTCACGTCATCAGACTTAACGGTGAGCATTTCCTGCAGGGTGTATGCCGCGCCGTATGCTTCCAGCGCCCACACTTCCATCTCCCCGAAGCGCTGACCACCGAACTGTGCCTTACCACCCAGCGGCTGCTGAGTAACCAGGCTGTAAGAACCGGTAGAACGAGCGTGCATCTTGTCGTCGACCAGGTGGTTCAGTTTCAGCATGTACATGTAACCTACGGTTACCGGACGTTCGAACTGTTCACCGGTACGGCCGTCAAACAGCGTAATCTGACCAGACGTTGGCAGACCACCCAGTTGCAGCAGCTCTTTAATTTCAGCTTCTTTTGCACCGTCGAATACCGGCGTTGCAATTGGCATACCTTTGCGCAGGTTCTCTGCCAGACGCAGCACTTCTTCATCGCTGAAGGTGTTCAGGTCGACTTTCTGACGCACGTCGGTACCCAGATCGTAGGCACGCTGGATGAATTCGCGCAGTTTCGCGACTTCCTGCTGCTGTTTCAGCATGGCGTTAATCTTGTCGCCGATGCCTTTCGCAGCCATACCCAGGTGAGTTTCCAGGATCTGACCAATGTTCATACGAGACGGTACGCCCAGTGGGTTCAGTACGATATCTACCGGCGTACCGTTAGCATCGTGCGGCATATCTTCGATCGGGTTGATCTTAGAGATAACACCCTTGTTACCGTGACGACCTGCCATCTTATCACCAGGCTGGATCTGACGTTTAACAGCCAGATAGACCTTAACAATCTTCAGCACGCCTGGTGCCAGATCGTCGCCCTGAGTGATTTTGCGGCGTTTCGCTTCGAGTTTTTTCTCGAACTCGTGTTTCAGTTCGTCATACTGCTCAGCCAGCTGTTCCAGCTGATTTTGTTTCTCTTCGTCGGTCAGGCCCAGTTCCAGCCAGCGATCGCGTGGCAGTTTGTCGAGCTTCTCAGCTTCAACGCCACCGGCAACCAGCACCGCATAGATACGGCTGAATAGACCCGCTTCGAGGATCTGCAGTTCTTCAGACAGGTCTTTCTTAGCCTGTTTGAGCTGCATCTCTTCGATTTCCAGCGCACGCTTATCTTTCTCAACGCCATCACGAGTGAAGACCTGAACGTCGATAACCGTACCGGAAACACCGTTTGGTACGCGCAGAGAAGAGTCTTTAACGTCAGACGCTTTCTCACCGAAGATGGCACGCAGCAGTTTCTCTTCTGGCGTCAGCTGGGTTTCACCTTTCGGCGTAACCTTACCCACCAGAATGTCGCCGCCGGTCACTTCCGCACCGATGTAAACAATACCGGATTCATCCAGTTTGGAGAGCGCAGCTTCACCCACGTTAGGGATGTCAGCAGTGATCTCTTCTGGCCCCAGCTTGGTGTCACGGGACACACACGCCAGTTCCTGAATGTGGATGGTGGTGAAACGATCTTCCTGAACCACACGCTCGGAGACGAGGATGGAGTCTTCGAAGTTGTAACCGTTCCACGGCATGAACGCTACGCGCATGTTCTGACCGAGCGCCAGTTCACCGAGGTCGGTGGACGGACCGTCTGCCAGCACGTCGCCGCGCTCAACTGGCTCACCCAGAGATACGCAAGGCATCTGGTTGATACAGGTGTTCTGGTTAGAACGGGTGTATTTGGTCAGGTTATAAATGTCGATACCTGCTTCGCCCGGGTACATCTCGTCTTCGTTAACTTTGATAACGATACGGGAGGCATCCACGTACTGAACAGTACCGCCACGCTTAGCAACTGCAGTAACACCGGAGTCAACGGCAACAGCACGTTCCATACCGGTACCAACCAGCGGCTTATCAGCACGCAGAGTTGGAACGGCCTGACGTTGCATGTTCGCACCCATCAATGCACGGTTGGCGTCATCGTGTTCCAGGAACGGGATCAGGGACGCACCGACGGATACCACCTGCTGGGTGGATACGTCCATGTAGTCAACCTGGTCGCGGCTGAACAAGCTGGATTCGCCTTTGCTACGGCAGGTAACCAGATCTTCTACAAAGTGGCCTTCGTCATCCAGGTTGGAGTTCGCCTGAGCGATAACGTAGTTGCCTTCTTCGATAGCAGACAGGTAATGAATTTCGTCGGTAACAACACCGTCGGTCACTTTACGATACGGGGTCTCGAGGAAACCGTATTCGTTAGTCTGTGCGTACACGGACAGGGAGTTGATCAGACCGATGTTTGGACCTTCAGGCGTTTCGATTGGACATACGCGACCGTAGTGCGTCGGGTGTACGTCTCGAACTTCGAAGCCTGCACGCTCACGGGTCAGACCGCCAGGGCCGAGTGCAGAGATACGACGCTTGTGCGTAATCTCAGACAGCGGGTTGTTCTGGTCCATGAACTGAGACAGCTGGCTGGAACCGAAGAACTCTTTCACTGCTGCAGAAATCGGCTTGGCGTTGATCATATCCTGAGGCATCAGGGTATCCAGATCGCCCAGAGACAGACGCTCTTTCACCGCACGCTCTACACGTACCAGGCCAACGCGGAACTGGTTTTCCGCCATTTCGCCTACGGAACGGATACGACGGTTGCCGAGGTGGTCGATGTCGTCCACTTCGCCTTTGCCGTTACGGATATCGATGAGCTTCTTCATCACTTCGATGATGTCGTCTTTGCTCAGGATACCGGAACCTTCGATTTCGTCGCGCAGCAGAGAACGGTTGAACTTCATACGACCAACCGCGGACAGATCGTAGCGGTCTTCGGAGAAGAACAGGTTCTCGAACAGGCTTTCAGCCGCTTCGCGAGTTGGTGGCTCACCAGGACGCATCATGCGGTAGATTTCAACCAGCGCGCTCAGACGATCGTTGGTTGGGTCGACGCGTACAGTCTCAGAGATGTACGGACCGTGGTCCAGATCGTTGGTGAACAGCGTTTCGATACGTTTGTGGCCAGCCTGACTCAGCTTAGCCAGCAGATCCAGGCTCAGCTCCATGTTAGCCGGGCAGATCAGCTCGCCAGTTGATTCATCAACGTAATCTTTCGCGGCTACTTTTCCTGCAATGTATTCAACCGGAACTTCGATGTGTTTGATATCATCTTTTTCCAGCTGGCGGATGTGGCGCGCGGTGATACGGCGACCTTTTTCCACATACACTTTGCCGTCGGCTTCGATGTCGAACGACGCGGTCTCACCACGCAGACGTTCCGGCACCAGCTCCATCTGCAGCTTGTTGTCGCGGATTTCAAAGATCACTTTCTCAAAGAACAGGTCCAGGATCTGCTCAGTGGTATAGTTCAGTGCACGCAGAATGATGGTTGCAGGCAGTTTACGACGACGGTCGATACGGACAAACAGGTTGTCTTTTGGATCGAACTCGAAGTCCAGCCAGGAACCACGGTAAGGAATGATGCGTGCGTTATACAGTACTTTACCGGAAGAGTGCGTTTTACCTTTATCGCTGTCGAAGAAGACGCCCGGGCTACGATGCAGCTGGGAAACGATAACACGCTCAGTACCGTTAATAACGAAAGTACCGTTGTCCGTCATGAGTGGAATTTCACCCATGTAGACTTCTTGTTCTTTAATGTCTTTTACGGTGCCTTCCGGCGCTTCGCGCTCGTAGATCACCAGACGCAGTTTTACGCGCAGCGGTGCGGAATAGGTCACGCCACGGATCTGACATTCCTGAACGTCAAACACCGGTTCGCCAAGGCGGTAGCTGACGTACTGCAGCTCGGAGTTACCGCTGTAGCTCTGAATCGGGAACACGGAGCGGAAGGCTGCTTCCAGACCGTACTGCCCTTCAGGATCTTGCTCGATAAACTTCTGGAACGAGTCAAGCTGGATAGAAAGGAGATATGGAATGTCCAGAACTTGTGGACGTTTACCAAAATCCTTACGAATACGTTTTTTCTCGGTATAGGAGTAAACCATAGGGTTCCTCAGCTCGCTGACAAGTCGACCCATCTGTCCGACGAAGGGACAGTTTGTGCAACACCATTTTGTGGACCGGAAAATTGAATACTTTCCGCAATACCTGTTGCTATCACGCTTAAACCATTTCATTGCGATTTACACAGAGCGAGCACCCTGTCGCAGTATATTAAGTCGTCGATAGAAACAAGCATTGAAAGACACATCGATAGTCAAACAGTGTGAAATGCTACCGAGGCCTTACAGCGCAAAAAGGCTGGTGACTAAAAAGTCACCAGCCATCAGCCTAATGACTTAGGCTGCAACCAGAAAAGTTGGCTTATTTAACTTCAACTTCAGCGCCAGCTTCTTCCAGAGATTTTTTCAGTGCTTCTGCGTCGTCTTTGCTCACGCCTTCTTTCAGCGCAGCTGGAGCAGATTCTACCAGGTCTTTAGCTTCTTTCAGACCCAGGCCAGTTGCGCCACGTACTGCTTTGATAACAGCAACTTTGTTCGCGCCAGCAGCTTTCAGAATTACGTCGAATTCAGTTTTTTCTTCAGCAGCTTCAGCCGGGCCCGCAGCTACAGCTACAGCAGCAGCAGCAGAAACACCGAATTTTTCTTCCATTGCAGAAACCAGCTCTACAACGTCCATTACGGACATAGCTGCTACTGCTTCAATGATTTGATCTTTAGTGATAGACATTTAAATTGTTCCTGAAAATCAGAATAAGTTTATACGTAAGCAAATGCTTTATAAAGATAACTGCGATTAAGCAGCTTCTTTCGCATCGCGTACAGCAGCCAGAGTGCGAACCAGTTTGCCAGCCGCAGCTTCTTTCATGGTTGCCATCAGGCGTGCAATTGCTTCTTCGTAGGTCGGCAGGGTTGCCAGGCGATCGATTTGCGATGCCGGGATCAACTCACCTTCAAAGGCTGCAGCTTTGACCTCAAATTTTGCATTCGCTTTCGCGAACTCTTTGAACAGACGAGCAGCAGCGCCCGGGTGTTCCATAGAGTATGCAATCAGGGTCGGACCAACAAACGTGTCTTTCAGGCACTCGAACTGAGTACCTTCAACTACGCGGCGCAGCAGGGTGTTACGAACAACACGCATGTATACGCCAGCTTCACGACCTGCTTTACGCAGTTCAGTCATTTTGTCTACAGTAACGCCACGGGAATCCGCAACTACTGCAGACAGCGCGCCTTTGGCTACTTCGCTGACTTCAGCAACAATCGCTTGTTTGTCTTGAAGATTTAAAGCCATTAGCTTTGCTCCTGGATGTTTGCCGGAACTCATGTTCCGGAACTCACTTCACTCTCCCCAACGGAAAGAGCGTCTTAATACGGTGAGCAGAAACAAGCCAGAGTATCCAAAAATAATCTTAGCGTTCTGTCACCGTCTACGCAGGGGATTAAGTCTCTTGCGAAACACCTGCGGTCTTCGACGGAGGCCTGGATTAGGCCAGGCTCCAACGAACAAATCTTTTAGTCGCTAACAATTGTTAGCAAACGTGGGGGTAAGATTGTAGACAAAATCACCGCCCACGTAAAGGCATTAGTTTGCAGCAGCGCTCAGGCCAGCCTGGTCAACTGCAACACCTGCACCCATGGTGGTGGAGATGCTAACTTTCTTGATGTACACGCCTTTCGCCTGAGTTGGTTTTGCTTTTTTCAGCGCAACCAGCAGAGCTTCCAGGTTTTCTTTCAGTTTGTCAGCGTCAAAGTCCACTTTACCGATGGTGGTGTGGATGATGCCGTTTTTGTCGTTACGATAACGAACCTGACCTGCTTTAGCGTTCTTAACCGCTTCAGCAACGTTAGGGGTTACAGTACCCACTTTCGGGTTTGGCATCAGGCCGCGTGGACCCAGAACCTGGCCCAGCTGGCCAACAACGCGCATTGCATCTGGAGAAGCAATAACAACGTCAAAGTTCATTTCGCCTTTCTTGATCTGATCAGCCAGATCTTCCATACCTACCAGTTCAGCGCCGGCAGCTTTAGCAGCTTCAGCGTTTGCACCCTGAGCAAATACAGCTACGCGAACGGAACGGCCAGTACCGTGTGGCAGTACAGTTGCGCCACGAACGTTCTGATCGGATTTACGCGCGTCGATGCCCAGGTTAACGGCAACGTCAACGCTTTCAACGAACTTAGCAGTTGCCAGTTCTTTCAGCAGAGCGATAGCTTCGTTGATGTCGTACTGTTTGGTCGCATCAACTTTGTCACGGATCACGGACATGCGCTTGGTCAGTTTAGCCATTTCTTAGTCCTCCACTACCAGGCCCATGGAACGTGCAGTACCTTCGATTGAGCGAGTCATCGCTTCAATGTCGGCACCAGTCATGTCGGCAGCTTTGGTCTGCGCGATTTCCTGCAGCTGAGCGCGGGAAATTTTACCCACTTTGTCTTTGTTCGGTTTGCCGGAACCAGACTTGATACCAGCCGCTTTCTTCAGCAGAACTGCTGCAGGAGGGGTTTTGGTAACGAAAGTGAAAGAACGGTCAGCGTAAACAGTGATTACGACTGGGATTGGCAGACCTTTTTCCAGGGATTCCGTTTTTGCGTTGAACGCTTTACAGAATTCCATGATGTTCACACCCTGCTGACCCAGAGCTGGACCAACTGGTGGACTTGGGTTCGCCATACCAGCTGCAACCTGCAGCTTGACGTAGGCTTGTACTTTCTTAGCCATTCTAAAATCCTCTGATTGGGTAATAGCGCCTCAGTGAGGCTCCCCGTGAATAAAATTCGTTTTACGGGCCGGGCCCATAAAAACAAAAGGCGCGAAATTGTATTCCAATCTCGCGCCCTGTGCAACGATTAAATCGTCGCTTTTTTGATCGCTGCTTAGGCTTTTTCGACCTGCGCAAAGTCCAGTTCTACCGGGGTCGCACGACCGAAGATAGATACAGAAACTTTCAGGCGGGACTTTTCGTAGTCCACTTCTTCAACGACGCCGTTAAAGTCAGCAAACGGACCGTCATTAACACGAACCATTTCACCCGGTTCAAACAGCGTTTTCGGACGCGGCTTATCACCAACCTGCTGCAGGCGGTTCATAATCGCATCCACTTCTTTGTCGCTGATTGGCGCCGGACGGTCAGACGTGCCGCCGATAAAGCCCATCACGCGCGGTACGCTGCGCACCAGGTGCCAGCTCGCGTCGTTCATCACCATCTGAACCAGCACGTAACCCGGGAAGAATTTGCGCTCGCTTTTGCGACGCTGGCCGCCACGGATCTCGACCACTTCTTCGGTCGGAACCATAACTTCGCCAAATAACTCTTCCATGTTGTGTAATTTGATATGCTCACGCAGCGACGTTGCTACGCGGCCTTCAAAACCGGAAAACGCCTGAACGACGTACCAGCGCTTTTTAGGGGCTTCAGACATCTCAGAACCTCAGGCCAGTGATAAAGGATACCAGGCGAACCAGAATACCATCCAGTCCCCACAGGATCAGTGACATTACAGCGGTAACCGCCGCTACGATCAGCGTGGTGTGCAATGTTTCCTGGCGAGTCGGCCAAATTACCTTACGGACTTCGGTACGCGCTTCGCGAGCAAAAGCGACGGTCGCTTTGCCTTTCGTCGTCAACAGCGCGACACCACCCGCTGCAGCAATCAGAATTACCACTGCAAGCGCGCGTAGCGGCAGCATCATGTCACGATAAAGGTAGTTGCCGACAATCGCTACGATCAGCAGAACGGCTACTACTACCCATTTCATCGCTTCCAGGCCGCGCCCGCTCCCTTGAGCTTCGGTATTCGCACTCATAAACCAACCTGTCAGAAGTATTCTACAAACATTTTCACCCCGCGATTGCGAGGCAAACCAAATCGAAATGCTAATTCGCTTTTCGAATTATACGCTCTCTGCAGAGCCTGTCTCAGCAATGATTATGACAAAAATAATCACTGATGAGCCAGGTTCTGACGTGAAAGCGTGCAAAAAGGGCATCAAATGATGCCCTTTTATTGCGCATTGCGTCAAATGTTATCAGCAATTAGCCGAGAACTTTAGCAACCACGCCCGCGCCAACGGTACGGCCACCTTCACGGATTGCGAAACGCAGACCGTCGTCCATCGCGATTGGGTGGATCAGCGTCACAACCATCTTGATGTTGTCGCCTGGCATTACCATCTCAACGCCTTCTGGCAGTTCGATGGTACCGGTCACGTCAGTAGTACGGAAGTAGAACTGTGGACGGTAGCCTTTGAAGAACGGAGTAT
>NZ_JAJFTC010000024.1:0-31257 GCF_020733125.1 Enterobacter cloacae complex sp. 2021EL-01169 | reverse complement strand
TAAACACTCCTGAGCTTTCTGCGCTCATGATATGCCTCCCGGTAGTTTAAACGGACCAGTGAAGCTTACCATAGCGCGGACATCTGAATTGAGCCACAGGCGGACATTACTATTGAGCCATTACAACTTAAGTGCGCATAATCAGGATTATGTAAGATCAGCGTTAAGTAGTCGATTTATTTGAAAGTGACGTCGTCTTTAAGTTAAAATCACCTATAATCAATACCTACTGGAGCAGCTCATGGCTGACACCTACCTCCCCCCGGGCTTTAAAAAATGCAAATCATGTCAGCAAGTTAAACCCTTTGAACAGTTTGGAAAAGAGCTCAAGGGCAAGTTTGGCCTCAAGAGTAAATGCCGAGCGTGTATTAGCGAGAAAAACAAAACGTACGCAGCAGGCCCAGGGGCCGAAGTAAAGACGCAAAATAATAGGACCTACCAGGCAGAAAACAAGACTGAGCTCGCGGAGAAAATGCGCGTTAAGCGTGCGAAAGAAAAATTTGGTGATCGCTATAATTCCTACCTCGCTTCTTTAGAGTCCATGAAAAAACTCAAATAATGTAATCGCCAACGGAGGAATAATGAATGTACATCTGAAATATGATACGATAAAGCACTATCACTTTGATTGGCTAACGCCTGCTGGCGACTATCCTAATTCAGCGGTTATGCTCGTAGGTTTCCGTGATGGGCGCTGGATTATTGTTCAAGAGTTCGGAAATGATTATAGCTGCTTCGAGGGCGTTCTGAAGAATGGTGATGATCTTAATACGGAGCCTAAATTCTATTCCGACTTAGAAAGCGTAGCGGTTGCTGCTTTTGGCATGATGAAGCAGATATATCCCCAGTACCAAGATAGCACGTTAGAAGAATTCCTCGCTGGATAAAATATTCTAGAAACCAAACTCGCCTTATTCGAAGGAAACTGACTATGTATAGAAAGGTTTTAGCTCTTTCAGCCTTACTGATTTCTGCTTGTTCCACCGATAATCCTCATAAACAAAGTATGCACCACAATGATTTTGAGCTTTCGGACTCAGCTGTAAAAATTCAAATCAAGTCTGGAAATAAGACAATCTCCGGCTCAGGTACTTGGATCGATGAACAACATATTCTTACAGCTTCACATTTATGGCTTGATGCAAGCAAGGATTATAGTCTAAGTATAATAACAAGGAATGGGAGCCAACCAGCAACAGTTATCAATATTGATGATCCTAAGAACCGGGACCTCGCTCTTTTAAAAGTAGAAAAAAATACTATTGTCAAAGCCCCACCTAATTGGAAGCTTCCAGTATGTGATAATGTTCTAGCTCCAGGTGAGTCTGTTTGGGTTCTATCGGGAATGTATAATACGCTTTCAAATACGTATGCTTCCCCCGACTCAACCTACTATTATAAAGGAATAGTTGGTTCTGATGGTTTGACTGCTTTTTATCAAAATGGAGTTAGTGGAAGCGCTGTGTTAAACCAATCTAAGAGTTGCTTATATGGTGTTGTGAGTCAACAAGACATTAAAAAGATCAATGTCTATCAGATATATATTACGAAGATTACTACAAATGAAATTATACGCGGATTCATAGGTTATAAAAATAATTAAATGAGCGTAATCTTACAACAGGCAATTCCGACGTTATCTGCGTTGGTCTACCTATCTGAACCTTTAAAAGGAACGTCTATCATGTATAAACTTTTACCCGCAATACTAGTCTTTCTTTCGGTGTTCCTTGGACTAATCGCTCTACTCAGTGCTATCAAAAATGGTTCTGATGAATTGGCGGTATTCCTCAATACACTTTCGGCGTGGTTCGCTGCTTTAAGTAAGTTTTATTCACTTAAACTGTATAAAAATAGTTAGCCTGTGAATCCAAATACAGTTGACAAGTATCCAGCACTGCCCCCGTGATTTATTCAGGTTAGAAGCATTCCCGGAGTGCAGGCTGGGATTAGAAAAGTTACTTTTCTTACGATGTACCAACCAATAGGGCACGACTTATCGTAATGCCTAATTACATATTACCTGTTTAAGTCGATCTAATAATTTCATTGGAGCAGACATGTCCCCGGAATTGGTATCAGGCATTGCACGAGTGGCGCATGAAAAGCTACTTTCAGTTTTGACGGAGTGCGGCACAAAGAAGACGAAAGGCACATGCCTTTTTGCAAGCTATCTTGTATGTTATTTAGCAAAAACTAAAGGTCTAGATGCTGTTGTTCGTGGGGGTAACGGTGCAGATGATGGCGGTATATTTACAGAGAGTGGTGGCTTTGGCCATTATTGGTGTGAATTGAACTTCGAAGAAGTGCAATATTATATTGACATCACTTCCGAGCAGTTTGGGTTTCATCCATACATAGTGAAACGCGTCAACGATATAACAGGATGGCCACGATATATTCCTGGTGATCAGGAAACGGTCGATAGTCATTTAGAACAATTATTACGCGACGGCTATACAGAATAGGCTGCGTATACACTATCGCAGCCTTTCAGGCTCTTAACCCTTGTGACCAGTTAACGGAACCACTCAGGATGACGCTGCCGATCAACGTTGATAACCTGCGAATTAAATTCAACGACATCCGCTGGAGTAAGCATTAATTCATCAGGATTTACAATAAATGGTCTTAAAACCACTTCGCCACCGTCTTCTTTTGCACCGTAGATATTAATAAGAAAGTGCAGTCGTTGATTTCCGTCAGCATTGCGTTGCCATTCTCTAAAAGTCAAAGTCTGTTTAATATAGTTTGTTAAAAGAAATGCGAATTCAGATTCTTCCGTTTGTGAGATACCGTTTTTGTTAGACATTTTTTTTAGTATCTTTCCGAGCATGGATACACAGGCATCTAGGGAAGGTGCGAATAAGCAGGTCATTTCTTCCCAAGCTGACTCGCTGATTAAAATTTCGCGGATCTGGGCCGATTTTTTTCCCGCAAACACATCGAATCAGCCTATTTAGGCTATTTTTTCCACCATTTCTGGCGTTATTTCCGGTTTTTACTGAGATCTCTCCCACTGACGTATCATTTGGTCCACCCGAAACAGGTTGGCCAGGGTGAATAACATCGCCAGTTGGTTATCGTTTTTCAGCAGCCCCTTGTATCTGGCTTTCACGAAGCCGAACTGCCGCTTGATGATGCGAAACGGGTGCTCCACCTTGGCACGGATGCTGGCTTTCATGTATTCGATGTTGATGGCCGTTTTGTTCTTGCGCGGATGCTGCTTCAAGGTTTTTACCTTGCCGGGACGCTCGGCGATCAGCCAGTCCACATCCACCTCGGCCAGCTCCTCGCGCTGTGGCGCTCCTTGGTAGCCGGCATCGGCTGAGACAAATTGCTCCTCTCCATGAAGCAGATTACCCAGCTGATTGAGGTCATGCTCGTTGGCCGCGGTGGTGACTAGGCTGTGGGTCAGGCCACTCTTGGCATCGACACCAATGTGGGCCTTCATGCCAAAGTGCCACTGATTGCCTTTCTTGGTCTGATGCATCTCCGGATCGCGTTGCTGCTCTTTGTTCTTGGTAGAGCTGGGTGCCTCAATGATGGTGGCATCCACCAAAGTGCCTTGGGTCATCATGACGCCTGCTTCGGCCAGCCAGCGATTGATGGTCTTGAACAATTGACGGGCCAGTTGATGCTGCTCGAGCAGGTGGCGGAAATTCATGATGGTGGTGCGATCCGGCAGGGCGCTATCCAGGGATAATCGGGCAAACAGGCGCATGGAGGCGATTTCGTACAGGGCATCTTCCATGGCACCGTCGCTCAGGTTGTACCAATGCTGCATGCAGTGAATACGCAGCATGGTCTCCAGCGGATAGGGCCGTCGGCCATTGCCCGCCTTGGGATAAAACGGCTCGATGACAGCGGTCATATTCTGCCATGGCAGAATCTGCTCCATGCGGGAGAGGAAAATCTCTTTTCGGGTCTGACGGCGCTTAGTGCTGAATTCACTATCGGCGAAGGTGAGTTAATGGCTCATGATGTCCCTCTGGGATGCGCTCCGGATGAATATGATGATCTCATATCAGGAACTTGTTCGCACCTTCCCTAGACTTAACGATGTTAAAATTTTGGTTGTATTAAAATCCTCCTGCGAAAGTGAAATCATCCATGTATTATCTTTATGATAGTCGGTGATATAAATAAAATGAGATGTAAAAGGCGTTGAGTGATTGAACTCTCCTAAGTTCCATCCATACTGTCTCACTGTATTTGAGCTAAGTTCTTTGTCGGTAATGTTCATAATTCATACCTTTCGATAAAGTCTGTAATGATAATTAGCTATCTCAAAGGCCCAGAACAACTCTTGAAATAACCTCACTCGAAGAATTTATCATATTGAACACCCCTACCTAATAACCTTGCCGACTTAATAAATCACAATAGCCCTCCCCTGTCATTTTAAAACGCTACTTGAATTTTTGATAGCTTATAGTTGTTTTACGTTCTTTGTGATACTCATATGTCATCTTCTCTTTCCAGTACCAATCTTGTAAATCCTGCAAGTCTAGCCCATTTTTCTCACGTATGCTTTCGTGTAATTCGCTAAGCGCGAGTTTATCATTAGGTTTATAAATGGCTAATTTTTCTTCAAATAAATCCAGCCAACGTTTCCCCATCTTTCGACGCAAAACAAACACCATCGTGATAATTGTACTGAAATGCACAGCAATTAGTTCCAACTTATGCGATTGCTGACCAGATAAAATTACTATTGTAACAACAGGGATGGCCGTATATAAAGCAATCAAAGCGACCATAAGTTGATATGGTTTTTCCCGTATTACCATGTCCATGGGTAAACCAGAGGACGCTACTGCTTGCCAAAATCTTAAATACCTTCCGATGGACTTAAACCTTTTCCCGTTTTTATGCATAAACCTGTTTTTATTTACTATCATGTTAGACCTCTATTTTTCTGTAATTCTAGAAGAATGTTACCTTAACCCTTAACAGGGATAACACCGCATGTATTATCTCCATAATCAAAGCGCAGGGCCGGTAATAAAAAGTACCATACCATCGATGTGTAGTTCGTTCAGTGCATCCCTGTCCGTGGATAGCTTTCTAATGTTGTCAGGAGTTGCATCAATCGGGTATAAATCTTGCGTCAGTTTGACGAGATTCTTCTCAGTGCAGGTAAGACCGCCTTCAGCGAGAGTGCGCAGGTAATCACTAAACACGACTTCTTTTTCATCAGAGGTAAGTCGCTCGAAGTACCCCATATGTTCGGACGTGAAATTCTCATCTGCAATACTTCTCACTACTGAGATGATATCCGACCTTATGACCAACTCCCGCACCGCAGCATAAAAAATCCTGCCGTAATGTCCTGACACGTTTTCCTTTGCGAGCCACCAGCGCTCATCCGTGGTAACGGGTACTGTGGTCGGGGATGCCAGTAGCAGAACGGGGCTTAAACCGGATCGCGATAACCCTTCAGCAAAAGCTTCTTCAGGAAGACTGCTAACAGGCTTGCCTTGATAACGTGCTTCTACCATCTATGCTTCTCCTTTCTGATGTAGGCATGACTGCCTTCTATTTAAGCAATCAGTAAACCGGATTGAGCTGAGCAACGTTATCCTTCTCCCATCATTGCTTGCCACTTTTACCATAAGCGCCAAACAATTAGCCCCATTATTCCGGTTGTAAACTGAACCTTAACACTAACCAGTATGAATCGGTCATCTGGGGCAAAGTGTCCACCGGGTTGAAGTAGCCAGGTTGTTAGCGGCGGATGGAAAGCCAGTACGAATCCGTAAACTATAAAAGCCAAGCTCAGTAAAAGAAGGAGCATGCGCCCAATACGTTTGAGTTGATAAGATAAACTCGCGCTAGTTTTTCGTGGGGGTACGATATGGTCTTTCAACACTGTCTCCTTGCCAGCAAATGCCGAAGCGCTGGCATAAAGATTAAACAATTTTTATGCCAGTTACTCCGGCGAGATGGGTGATAATCCTCGTTGCCATCATAAAGCCTTATCTCTTTCAAATTTGAGCGATAAGGGGTCTTTGAGCCTGTAATGGCTTTTTGTTTGATGTTTTGATGCACCTGCCCCCGCGTTTTACCATGACCGAAGTACATAGCGGCTCACACCTTCTGCTGGCTGTTGCCACTCGCTATTCTCCGTTGACGGTCTGAGGCGCGTCGAGCCCCGGGAGATGTTTTTCATCGCCTGCTCAAGAGTGTCCATCCTGTAGGTTTTGATGTTCACCCCTTCTTCAGAAATAGGCCCCAGCAGTTCCGTAACCTCACGCTCACCCTGATAAATATCGACCCACTGTGTAATATTCACCTTATCACCATTCGCATCAATGCCACGTCGGTTAAAGTGGTCAATTTCAAACTCACACACGGTTACCGGTACCAGCCCCTCCGGGCGCGGATACCCGAGTATTTCATCAAAACCAGGTTCCCCTTCATCAGTGACCAGATCAGGCGTCAAATAGAGTTTTCCGTTACGGGAAAAATGCGCAACATGGCAGGACCACTGGTCATTTAACATCGTTGGCATGCTTGTGAACATTCCTGAATACCACCGTCTGGCATTATCAACTGATTTGGTGACGAGGATTTCATCTGGTACTTCCCCGTTGTCCATGGTGTAAAAACTGAGAGACAGAGCGGTATTTCTGCGTGAAAGTAGCTTTTCTTTATTGACCTCTTTATTTTCAAATTTGGACAGGTATTCCTCAAGGAACAGCGCCTGCAACTCGGGTGTCGGCGCTTTCTGATAAAACCAGTCGGCCAGGTCTTTAGTGCCAATATAGATGAGGCTGGCTTTACCTTTTTCGCTCTTGACCGCAACAGGAGCCATTAGGCTTACTTGCTGTACGTACTCACTGGTTTCATTGATACTTTCATAGGCCTCAATCCACTGGCCAAGCAGATTGGTGTAAATCACCGGATCGTTCAGCTTTAAAAACTGCTTAAGAGCCTGAGCGCCACGGGAGCATGTATCAAAATAACGCTGCTTCTCTTCGAAGCTTTTGAAAGCAGTCTTTTTGCCCGACCATGTGGCCACCAGCTGTTCATCTTCGAACAGGGTGTTTTCAGCTGGTAAGAAGTGTTTCATTTTCGCAAAACGTTGATGAGTGACGTTTAAGACATTTCGGGATGTAGCAAGTACCATTCGATGAACCCAGGCATGCCCTTCCATCCGGTTGTCGCATTCAAAATTTGCTGGTGCGGCATATGCAACAAGTTTCCCTGAAGCATTTACCGATAACCTGACCAGCTCATAGCCTTTGCTGCTAATAAAATTACGAACCCCGGGAAGATGTTTGAGCCCCACATCAGCGAGCATATAGAGCTGGTTCAGGAGCTCTTTGGAGCCCTTCTCTGTACTCATGGCAGCTTCCAGCGTCGCCCCCCTGTTATCAGCTCGCCAGGCTACAATGCATCGATCTATCAACTCTGATCTCAGATTAGGCTGGCCAATATTTCCATCGGCCAGAGCCTGGCTCAGCATCTGCCGGTAAGGTTCTTCTGCCTCACGCTCGGCACGAATATAATTTAAAGCCATCTTGAAGAAGCGAATGTAAAACAGGTGATTAGACCTGAATTTACGTCTGTGAATGTACCATTCGAGCTCCTCCGCTTTAATGGTATCCATGCACAGGAAACCCAGTTCAGCATCATTCCTGCTGGACTCCTTAAATAAAGACAAATTCACCTTACAATTGAAATCTCGATCCGTTGAGTATCTGTTTACTGTTGCGTTGACACAGATATCGTCTCCCTGACGGAATGCAATAACCGGCTCATAGTTTTTATGGGTTCTCCCAAGCCATTTATAGCCAGAGTAGCTGTTGTCTTCCTGAACTGCTCCTGGTGCTGTCACTGGGTTCATCAACGAATCCCAGTTGCACATTACCCGGGATCCGGACTGAAGGCATGAGTTTGCCTGTTCAAGATAACTTTGCAGAGACGGCCGTGTCTCAGCCATACCCAAAAGGCCAGAACCGTCTTTGTCGTGCAGAAATTGGAAGTACCGTTCCTGGAACTCAAGGCTCAGAAAACTGTAAGGGGTATTGGTATCATAGAAATCACCAAATAGTTTGAGCCGGTGATCGAGGCCGCAGATAAGGATCAGGAAACGACGGTAGTGAAGTGCCATAAGATCATGCTGCTTCAGTCGGTCGGTATAACTGACGTCCTCAAACTTTATGGTGCTGCCATCAATCCCCTGGAAATGTGCTTCCTGTTCGCTGGCGGAAGGGAATAGCTGCGAAGCCCCAAGATGGCTTTCTACCGAAGAGTAAACCTGATGAATATTTTGACCGTCCCGGACCAGAAGGAATACAACCCGGTTCCTGTCATTGCGGACATGATTTTCCCAGGGATCGCGGTAATCGATATAACGTCGTGTTGTGGCCATACATACGATGGAACGTTCGGACGGAAAAATCTGCTCCACCAGCCCGGGGCTGGTTCGTAAAGTTTCATGAAATTTTTCCATATCAGAGAAGTCGAACCAGCTATCGAGATCGCACCATACGGCCAGCTCTTCATCCACCATCAGCTTTGCCTGAACGACCTGGAGCGGGAGGTGTGATGGAGCGGATTCACCCTTCACGATATTCACTACCTCAACGTCTTTGCCGGTATACAGTTCCAGACTGCCAACGCCATCGTGGATTTTCTTCACATATTCCATGGCTTCTTCTGTAGTGGCCAGACTTGCCGCTGCAACTTCCTCGAAATAGGGCAGCATTCTTTTGCTGGCATTAGCGATTGCCTGCGTTCGTTGTGTGATGATTTTGCTGATGGCTGTGCTGATCTGCCCTTCTTTTAAGGCCGCTTCTCTGATTTGTTCAATGCGGGTATCTGAAATACCAGAGGACAGAGCATTTTGAACTGATCCAATCGCCAGTGAGGTTACCGCCTGCTGCTCTTGTGGGGGCACTAACGCAACGCTAAGGCCCGTCACAGGGTTTTCACGGTCATCTGTACCTAATTGCTCAATCGCAAGGTCACGGAGCCCCTGAGCATCGCTCACGAGGGCTGTAAGCGATGCCTGTAGGCTATTCACTTCTTCCTGAGCTTGTCTGAGTTCAGCATCCCGGATTACCTTATGGTCGGGTTCAAATACAAAACTGGACAGAAAATCCTTAACCAGGAAGCGATGCTCTCGCATTTCTTTGCCACGTTCCCTACGGTTGCCGCTGCTGTCTTCAGTGACAATAGCTACAGTCTGACCGTAAACGCGGGGATGGGCGCGTAGAATCACTGTGTGCAGCTTATCTTCAACGTAACGCAAAGACGTAATGAGCAGCGTATCCCCTGCCACAATACCCTCTTCAGGGATGCTGTCAGTGGACGTCCAGTACTGACCCGCCAGCAAAGAATGAAATCGCTCTAAACGGTCAATGTTATTTTTGCTGACCAGGTCACCCATATACCTTTCCTTCCAGATTCGTATGTTAGGTGAATCATACCAGATTGCACTTACCGTCTAATAACTCAAAAAACACCAACTTCGGCATTCACTAGAAATGAATCCGTCCACTATTATTCATTAATTAAATAGATTCTTAGATATGAATAGCGCATTGCTTTTAAAGCAGGTTTCGCAAAGGGTTAAAAAAGGCTTCTTAAGTGAAGCCTTTAATAATAAATGCTACTTATCTTCAGAGGGATACATTTCCCAGTATTTATTACGTACATTAACAAGGCAATGGTCTGCTGTTTCTGAAGCGCCTTTGTCGCGGTTTACAAAGGCTTCTGCAACTTCATCCAACTTATCCGGTACCGTATTTAATGGTAATGCCTGCTTCAGGTTGGTGGTTACCAGTTCCTTTGCTTTATCATGATTAAGTTCAGTTCGGATGCTTGCATCTTTACAAATATCATCAACCTTACCATCAAGAATAATGTTTGGGATAGGTTCGTTTTCAACTTTATGTGTAGTATTAGCAGAGGAGCCAAAAGCGACTGACATCATCGCACACAGCAGAATATTTTTTAATTTCATAGTTCACTCCATTATGACTATTGATATCTACTTATGAAGTATTAGTTATATCATGTTTGCCGTCAAAACATAGAACCCACTGTTTTGACTTTAAACATATCATGCTACAACGTTTTTTTGCACGTGACTTTAGTAGGCATGATTTATGAGGTTTCAGCAGGACGTCAGATTGTTGTCGATCCAGTATTGATGCAAGCCTACCGTCCATTTCTTCGATAAGGCCGAAAGTAAAAGCGCTAAACCACAGCAGTTACCAGGAGTAAAAATTCGTATGGGATCTGGAGAACCGACTTTAACACTCATAATGAACTCCAGAATGTTGCCATGGCATAGACTATTTCTAAGCCTGACGATATCTGCTTCAGGTTTTTTACCAGCGTCTATCTTTGCCAACATATTCTTCTCGGCTGGAAATGACAGTAATTCTATCGGCATCCCTTCCTGCTTAGCCTTTCGCATTAAAGCGTTACTCATTACTGACGTACCATCTAAGTCCACCAGTACAGGAACTGACTGCTGAACGTTAACAGTTGATTTCAACTTCAGCGTAACCCTGAGTGATGTTTCGATCCCATTCAGAAAGCTCGTACAGGCCGGTAACCATAGACCATGATGCAGCGCCTCGGTTGCTTGTTTAAAAAACCAGTCAATCACGGGGACAGTGCAATGCTCATAATAGTGATTTACCTCGCTGAACCTTGCCATATAAGCATCGTACTCAGCCTGGTCTTCAGGAGATAAAAAATTTGGTGGGAGGAGCATCAGAATCCTTTCATCCTAGCTTGTATACCTTCTTCGTAGGCCAGCTCGCCATTATCGGTAAAAGATGGTTTTTGATGTTTATGATAAAGCTTAATTTTTCGTCAGGCTTGATAGCGTTACCGGAGAGATTTGATCTTTTCTCTTCAACTCGCAATACTGTTTATACATACAGTACAAGAATTCGAGTGTAGCTATGTCTGTTATCCTTGAGCACATTAGCAACAAGCCTTACGAAATGGCACCTTTTTTCAGTGATTTACTAAGCTGTGGAGTGATGAGTCCGTGCGCCGGGCATGAAGATAATGAATTAAATTTGCATGAATATGTAGTCCGCAACCGCCCCTCAACCTTCTTTGTCAGGGCGGCGGGCCTCAGTATGATCAATGCCGGTATCAATGATGGAGCAATACTGGTTGTGGATCGGTCTTTAACAGCACGACACGGCTCTATCGTCGTTGCGCTGGTGGATGGAGAGTTTACGGTAAAGATCTTACACACGTATCCTGAGCTGCTTTTGATGCCTTCTAATCCAGCCTATAAGCCGATACGTGTAAATCCTGAATCCCTTGAGATATGGGGCGTCGTCACCTTTGCACTGAATCAGTTCAGCCATGTACATGCACGTTGATATTAACGGAGCCTATGCGGCATTTGAGTGTGCGATGGATCCCAAGCTGTCAAAAAAGCCGCTCATCATAGCCAGCAATAACGATTCGTCCGTCATTGCAATGAATAAACTGGCTAAAAGCGTTGGTATTAAGCGTGGGACCCCAATTTTTAAGTGCAGGGATTTGATTCAGCAACACCGGATCGAAGTCCGGAGCTCTAACTTTACTTTGTATGAAGACTACTCAAATCGCTTCCATGAAACGCTGGAAAGCTTCGCGCCTCAATCGAGTCGATATAGCATAGATGAAAATTTCATGTTATTGAAAAACATGAACAAGATAATAGATTATGAAGATTACGGCCGGTTGATCAGAAGTACACTTCTTCATAATCTGTCCCTTACCTGTGGTGTGGGTTGTTCAAGCACCAAAACCCTCGCTAAATTATGCACCTATGCGAGCAAACGATGGGCAGCTACAGGCGGGGTTGTAGTTTTGACTGATCAGGCCAGGATCAGGAAGCTCCTGAGCCTGATCAGTACCAGAGAAATATGGGGTATTGGTCGAAAGATTAGTGAACGCCTGTCGGCTTTCGGGATCATCACTGCCGGTGATTTTTATAATAGCGACGTTCGCTTTTTACGTAAAAGCTTTGGCGTTGAAATCGAGCGTACCTGGCGGGAACTGCATGGCGAACCATGTTTCCGGCTGCACGAGTCTCCTCCTGTCAGGCAACAGATTATCGTTTCCAGAAGTTTTGGTCAGCGCCTTAATGAGATAGGCAAGCTACATGAGGCAGTTTCATTTTTTACCGCCCGGGCGGCAGAGCAGCTGCGCAAGGATGGCTCGTGGACCCGTCAAATCACAGTCTTCATTCAGAGTAGCAATTATGCGCAAGGTGAAAACCGCTACAGCAATTGTGGTATCGAGCCGCTTACCGCTACACAGGACACCCGCGATCTGGTTGATGCAGCCATGACCATCCTGAACCGCATTTACAGACCCGGGATAGCGTATGCGAAAGCAGGGGTAATGCTCTCCGCTATGACTGACGGCACAGAGCAACTCAGCCTGTTTGATACTCGCCCGGCCAGGCCTGGCAGTCAGGCACTGATGAAAGTTATGGACCGGTTCAATAAAGAAAAGCGCGGAGCTCTGTTTTTACTGGGGGAAGGCATTCAACAGGATTTTCGTATGAAGCAGGCCATGCTATCACCGAGATATACGACCCGCTGGGATGAATTACTCGTTGTAAAAGCGTAGCGGCCATGACCGGCATGGCCGTACTCATCAAATGTGAAAGTAACTTTAGGCCCCGCGAGCTTTTTCGATTGCGCCCTGCAAAGTTGCTGCGTCCATAGCCCCGGGGATAAATGTGGTAGTCGCCGCATTCGGCTTTTTCATATTCATAATGATGAAACCGGGTGTGCCGGTGATCCCGAGCGCTTCGCCCAGCTGCATATTGCCGGAGATCACGTTTTCATACCGGTTTTTTTCCCTGTCAGAAAACGTGCTGTTAAACCCTGACTTTTCCACCACAGTATTAAAGTCAGTGAGTTCGAATTTGCGTTGAGAGGTCATGAAGGTATGAGCCACAGCCATCAGGTTGTTGTGGTACTTACGATAGGCTTCAGCACCGAAATTCTGATAGACGTGCAGACCCGTAGCGGCCCCCATGGCAGATACAGGTTTTGAACCGGCAAAAATCGGGAATTCTTTAAAGAAGAATTTTACATCTTTGCTCTGATTCATTACCGATTCAACAACAGGTGTAACCCGCATGCAGTAAATACACTGATAGTCGAAGAACTCGATTACCGCGACGTCGGCGTCATCAGGGCCGATGTTTGGCGTCTCCTTGGTATCCAGCAGAGCTGGCGCATATGGAATTATTCGTTCCACTGAGGCACTCACGTTCTGATTTTCCAGCGCCTTACCTGCTTCCACTAAATAATGGGGATTTTTTACCAGGTAAGTAGCGGCAATTTTGCCAATTTCTTCCTCACTGAGCACCTTCGGTTTAAAATAAGTTGCCGTGATTAACGCCGAGGCAGCGGTAGCAATAACCGCAGAAATTAAAATCGTGGCCATCGGTTTTAAATAAAATTCTTTAGACATAGCTACCTTTATGCTTTTCAGCCTGTTAGTTATTAACCTGCGATGGATTATACTGGCCCGGTAAATCGGAATTATTCGTGAAACAATGCTTTTTGGAGATTAAAGGATGATTAGGCAGGGCTTTATACTCACAACCGCAATGCTTTTGAGTGGATGCGGATATCATTTCGCAAACCAGGTAGATGCGTACGATCTAATGCCTCGTCCTGTTACAAATAAAAGGTTTCAGATAGTCCCTCCGGACGAAAGTATTCAGTCCAGAATGTTTTCAGGCCGTTTTGCTGATGGATTAGCAAAAAAAGGAGTCATTATTTCCACTCACCAGCCAGATTATGTGCTCAGGTTCCGAATCAGCAGCTCACAGGAGAACATGCAGTATAGCGAGCAGCTTCTTACTGGGGTGACAGGCTACGTTGTAGATAAAAAGACAACGAGAACTGACAAGCATGGCGAATTGCATACTGACTATGACTACAAGCCAGTCGATGGGGTAATAGGCACTGAGACGATGTCGCAGATGCACTATATGCGACAGCTGGATGTCGAGGTATACCCGTCAGCGAAAGGAGCAAAGCAGGTTCTGAAAGTGAGTATGCAAAGCAATGCACCTGTGCCGTCAGACAGCATTGCTTATTCAGCAATGATCGACGCCTTTACTGATAAATTTGATGCGCCGCTGCGTTCCGGAAATTATGTTGCAGTGATCCCCTGGAACTGAAAGCAGACGGCGGGAAGAGAATGTTCAAAAGTGACTTTTGGACACGCACATTAACGTGGCTATCGCCCTCCCCCATTAAAATCATAAAGTCGGTAAAGATCGCCCATCGTGATGGAATTGGGCTTATTAATGAACAGATACTGTAACTGTTCTTTATGTTGAGTACTGGCAGCTGCATTCATAAGCACTTCCAGGTAGAACTTGTAGCCTATGCTTCGCTCTGAATACATATACTGGAACTGCATCAGTAAAATGCCTGACATAACATACAACAGCAGCAGACTGAGTAATACAGTGCTATCAGGCTGTTCCAGTGCCATACTGACATACCCTGAACCCAGAATGCACAGAAGCCACCCCGTCATTAGAGCAGGCACCCTACGACTCAGACGTTTATAACAACGTTTTATTACGGGATCCCGGAGATACTTTTTGTCAGGTATCCCCGTTGCTCTGATGACGAAGCTACTGAGTATCGACATCTTTTTTCCTTCTGGACGCTCTCAGTCAATAAATCAGGCCAGGCGCTCATTGAAAGCTACCACGAGCTGCGAATCGGGATTTTTTACCAGTTCGGGCCGGATAACTTTTAGTTGCCTCGTTGGGGCGAGCTCATCTGTAGGCCTGATGGTGGTATTACCCGGCCCCTTGCGGGTACTGTCGGTGTTTACCTTGAGCTTTTTATTTCCCAGGTAGCTTTCCATCTTTTTAGAGATGGTGTCACCTGTGGTCGCAACACCAGAGAGTTCCTTTAGATGTTCACCTTTATCCATTTGTACCGATGACATCAGAAATCCGATTCCGGGATCGTTTTCCGTTCCACAGGCTCCGTACTGACATTGTGCAGCGAAAACGGGCTGTACACCTACAGCAACCAGCATTAACGTACTCAGTAAAGTAGATTTCATACACACCTCTTACAGTCGGAAAAGTTACTTTTGCGCAGCGCCCATTTGGGTCACCAGGTTTTCCGGGCTCAGCCACCCCGTAAATAACTGCGGTTTGCCGCTTAGTGTCACCATGGTAGGAGTACCTTGCAGCGGGATTGTTGAGGCCACCTGGAAATGCGATTTGATAATGTTTAAGCAAGCCTCATCAGGACGTCCTTCCGGGATAGTTGAAACCGGATTCATCGCTGCATCCAGAGCTTCGTTTGGCTTTGCTGAACACCAGATTTTGGCCATGTTCCCGGCTACTACCGAGTTCAGTCCTGCACGTGGGAATGCAAGAAACTTAATCGAAATACCGGCATCAAGATAAGACTTCAGATCATGATGCAGTTTTTGGCAGTATCCACAGGTTATATCGGTAAAGATAGCAAGCCGGTATTTTTCGTTTGGTGATTTGTAGTCGATGGATTTTGTTTTGGATGCGAATTCCCGGACGCCCATTAAAATGGCCTGCTCAGTGGTGTTTACCACATCTTTACCTTTCACGTGGAATAAGCTTCCGGTAAAAATGTAATCTCCGTCTTTGCTCACGTAACTTACCCCCTCCCTGGAAATCACCGTAAAAATATCTTTTACTGGCGAGGGTTCGACGTGCTCGATTGAAAGCCCAATGGCTTTGAGCTTATCCCGGGCTGCATCTGGCAGTACCATTGTATTAACCGGCTCGGCATTCATCGTGAAGGCGGTACTTAATGAAAGAAGTAATACCGATGCCTTAATAATTTTTTTCATTTCCGCTCCTTAAATCGAGCACTAATATTATCACGCCCCAAAATTCCAGAATTTTGCTTAAACGCTTAAATCAACGGGTAAAGCCGAAAGAAAGTCGATAGATATATGGGAGAATAGATAAAACGTAGATTCAGTGGAGAAATCGTTGTGTTTACACCACCAGCAGATGATGTGAAACCTATTCCCGTTCCTGATGAGATTTACACTCAGTGCATTACGGATGCCGCCCGCTACTTCGGAATTGATGCTGAACTGGTTTTTACGTTGTTTGACAATGAAGGCGGTAAGGTTGGTACTTTCAGCAGGAATACTAACGGCACTTATGATATTGGCCCAATGCAGATCAACTCATCCAATCTACCTGAAATAAAAAAGCATTTCCCGACGGTAACGTGGCGGGTTCTGGCTTACGATGCTTGCGCAAGTTTCTGGGTTGGAACATGGTGGCTCTATAGAAAAATTGTTGATCGCAAGGGCAATGTGTTTGAAGGGATTGCAGATTACAACAGCAAAACCCCAAAGGTACGTGCAAAGTACATATTTAACTTCATGGTAAAGTACAATCGCCGGATCCAGCAGCGTAACGGGATGGGTGAGCTTTATCAATGGACCCAGCAACCTCCTCGATACAATGGCCATATAGCTAAAAATGTCCCGGAGCAAAACCCGACTCCTGTTGTTAAATAAATACAACCCGATATTACAGAAGATCATCGAGTGGCTTGGGTAAACCACCACAAATATTTCACACTGACTCAGGAGTAATATATTGTCTTCTTCTGCAAGAAATTTATTTAAGATTCTCTCTTCTTTCTTGATCCAGAAAAACCCTCATCATGAAGAAGTATGTGTTCATGAAGAAACAACAGCTGGTTTATGGGCCCCTCTCCCTGATTCGCATGTCGTGCTTTTCTTAGATTTCGATGGGGTTTGCCACAGGTGTAAAAATGAAACCTTTGAGCGAATGCCACTGTTAGAGAAATTGCTGGATAACTGCCCTGCCATGGTGATTGTTATCTCCAGCTCATGGCGTGAGTGCGCTAATACAAGTTATCTGAAATCTCTGTTCCGGGTGCCTTATAGAGACAAAATCATAGGTGCAACCGGTTCGGTATATTTAAAACACGGACAGACTGGTGTGCGGGCTGCCGAGTGTGAGGACTTTGTCTTTTCACATCGAGTTAAAGCATTTATCTGCCTTGATGACGACGAATCATTATTTCCGGCCGGTTATCCGCATTTGCACAAAACCGATTATTACACGGGCCTCACCGAATCTGACCTTGCAGCTCTTAACGCAAGGTACCATCAGCTCATGGGACGCTGATGAACAAAGTAACTTTCCTTTTACCCTGTCACTGCTGATCTCGTACGCCCATCCACTTTAGGATTGATTGTTTTATACCATACGCAATAATGTCTCATATGAATTCGACAAGAAAGGGACATTATGCTGCATCACTGTCAGGCTAAGTCACTGGATGACATATACCTTGAGGATATTCCCCACATCATACATCCGGCCACGGCGGTACATGACCTCGAAGATACCGCCCTGCCAAACCGGATTATTCAGGAATGGAATTTACCGCAGGGATATACACAGTTTGTCAGCCGGTATCACCAGTTCCACCATCAACGCCCCTGGCTCGCTTACCGCGATACGCTTGACGACATCAGATACGGTAAGATCGTTCTGCTTAGAAAAGACATAACCGGCAATGCCGGGCCGGGGGTTATATCAAATGGCAACCTACGCAATGACCTGCCCCTGTCCCTCTTTACCCGTCTGCGCGATATCATCTCTCGTCAGTTGAAACGCCCGGGGTATTACGTTCGATCAACGACACCAGCACAGCACGCCCAATCAACAAAAACCATTAATTCCAAAGCGGCTGGTCGTCTTCTCGCAGCTGGCGGGCTTTATAATGGAAATGTGGAGGGATTTCGACATACGGCTGAACAACTTGGCGGCGAAGCTGTTGAAGGCTATGACCAGGTATTGAACGAAACAACTTCAGGTATGCTGGTTGCAGCGGCTTCACTTCTGGTTATCCGAAATCCAAGGTCTGCGGATGAATTGACAAGTTATCTCGGCAAGTACAAAAAAGCACACGTTTTGCTCGATGATATGAATGTTAGCGAATTGAACTACATGCGCCGAGACAGAGCTGAATATTTAGCTCTCCGTGGACAATTCAACAATACTGTACGCCCTAACTTCCTTAAATCACTTTCAGACCACCCAGATGCCCTGGCTACGTTTGAACCTAACGATTTGATGAAACTTGCAACAGGCAAGGTCCCCTCTGGGTGGCAGGTTCACCACAAGATCCCTCTTGATGATGGTGGCACAAACGCTATAGACAACCTGGTACTTATTCAGAATTCACCATACCATTCAGCACTGTCGAAAGCACAATCCATCATTACGAAGGATCTACCGTATAATTCAAGCACCAAAGTTCTATGGCCATCGCCGAACGGTGTTATCTACCCGGTAGGAAAGTAAGAGGCGCTCATGAAAGATTTAACTCAACTACTCAGCAGCTTAAAGAGGTTGATGGTTGCAGATCACTACCCTTTAGCCAGCCCGGTAGCCCCGGAAGTCTTGAAAGACTTAATCTGCAATCCGCCTCCAGTGGAGTGGGCAGATCACAAAAAGAGCGCCTATATAGATATACAGAAACTCATTAAAACCAGGCTTGATTATGCCCAAGTGTTTAATGCTATGGATGGTTTTGAGTACAACGGACTTACGTTTTATAACCTTGTTCAGGCAGAGAACGAAAATCTATTGTGGTCAAATATTTACATACGCAACTTTGAAGCACGAGACAATGAAATCTACGTTGACCCAAATCTCACTGATAAGGTGTTAATCGGAGAAGATGGCATGTCACTTTTCGCTTATAGTTTTGCAGACGACTGCTTTCAGATAAGAGACAAAGCATCTACTGATTATGTTATTGAATCTCATACAGAGTTTGATAGATTTTTGTCTTCACTGATTCAAACCGTCAGTTGAATGTTCCGCAAGAGCGGTACTTCTGAAAAAAAGGCCGCAAACACATACTTTGCGGCCTTAATTGTTTAGCAGTAATTTACAATCTATTGATAGTCATTTCAGGAGGTTATATTCAACCTCCCTTATTTTTTATTTTCATTAAGCCACTGATCCGCTTTATCGACACGTGACTGGTAAGGCTCATTTGTGTTGCTCAGCTCTGACTTCATGTACTGAATGAATTCATCTGCTTTCTGAGGCCCAAAGCGTGGGTCATCCGTCAATTGCTGCCGGATAGCCCTTTCAGAGTTCTGCGCTGCATTCGCATAAGTCGAAACGCCGTCGCTGCTAATACTCTGATACCGGTCACTTACAGCTGCGACGCCATCAGACATCTGCATGTGATTAAGGACTTTACCCTGGAGAGAATCAGGCATATTTGCAGGGTTAGAGGCATCATTTGCTATCGATGTCTGGGTTTGAAGGATGCCCGCTCCCGTAAGCATCTCATTTACCGGTTTCGCCCCAACGCTGGTTAGCGTATCCGAAACAAATTGCTGGCCCCCGAGTAGCGCACCAGAAATCGCGCCCCGCTCAGTGTTGGCCTCTATCTTTTCCCCAACCAAGCGATCTGTGACGGTCTGAGTGCGGTTACCAACGAGACCACCGCCCGACCCACCTTCTCCCAGGTTTGCCCGTACGACTGACTCAAGTGAACCATCAGCTCTGTTATGAGTGTTGAAACTGCTATGGATGCTCTTAACGTCATTCATACTCCAGTTAACGTTATAGTTACCCAGTTCATTAAGGATCTTCTGGGTATCCGCTTTGAGCTGCTCTCTTTCGGCACCGGTAGCCATGGTGCTGGCACCATAGGTAAAGACAGCTTGCTGTGCCAATTCAGCTCGCTTATCGTCCCGGCTTAAGTTCGGGTTGTTGGCAACACGACTAAAGTAGTTATCAGTGTTATTAGATAAGCCACGAACTTGCCCGCTCTGATACATACTGTTCAAAGCAGTGGCTCGTTGATCCATTCCATCACCAACCACCCGACCTCCAACCTTTTCCAGATCGTTAAATGTGCCTTCTGCATTTCTGACATCCTGACCCGAATTGACGACTTTCTCTACACCCTGATTATTCAGTACAGGTCCATTCTTTTCGAGAGAATTAAGCACATTCCTTTCTTCATCAGAATAAGTGCGGCCCACGTTGTTGTTATGTATTCCCTGAATATCGCCTTTGCCCGCGTTATCAAGGTTATACGGAGTAAAGCCAGCTTCACTTTTTCCAGGGACATGCTGTGTCGCGTCCTGAGCGTTGGAGGAAAGACCGAGTTTAGCCTGCGAATCTACACTTCCACCCAGTTCCCCTACGCGTGACGCACTCATCACGCCAGACGTATTTACGCTGTCAGGAGTTCTATCCTGTGCCTGAGTGATAGTATTAATTCCTGACCCGTCACCTGAAATTCTGTCGAGCTGATTGGTGATAGGTAGCAGCTGCTGTGCATTACCACCGAAGTCGGAAACCAGACTTTTAAGCAGGCTGGAGGTTTCACGGAGATCCTGTTTATTACTTTCGGCCGTCTCTCCCCGGGCGGTATCAATCGCAATTTTTTGCTCACTGAAATCTCGGGTTGCAGCCACAAGCGCGTCAGTACGTTGAAGCTGCGATCCAAGCTGATTACTGGCCTTGAAGGTATCGTTATAGGAGTTGAATTTCTCCATAAACGCATTCTCATCCAGCCCATTCTTACGAGCAAAATTCCTTACATCATCATCACTGAAGTTTTTGTTGCGAATAGAATCGGAGAACCTGTCCAGGTTAATGCTTTGTTTAGAATCAAGGCTCATTCCACTATTGGAGCTTGCGTTAGTCGAAACCGATGTAGAAATATTTTGCGCCATCGTCTGTGTCGCCTGGTTCATTTTCGACGATGCTTCTTTAAACGCATTAGTATTGGATATCTGATCGCTGCTTACCTGAGACGCCGCTTTACTGAACTGGTCAGTTAACGCAGAATCCTGGCTAAGCTGATTCGTGATTGCTTTTGAAAGGTCATTTGAAAGCGAGTCACTGCCTGTATTGGTCTTAGATGCACCGCTACTCAATTGCCCTGCTACAGCCGCTTTCAGCCCGGCTCCATTGCCAGTTCCAACACCTCCATTAAGCCCAGCGTTGAGAATAACATTTGAAGCAATGCTGGCCATCTGAGACGCACTCACCCCATGTTTCGTTGCAATACCTTCTGCTACAGAGGCACCAATCTTATCCGAGATCTGCTTCATTGTTTGCAGGTTGGTTGAGAACTGCTGGCTCGACTGTCCTGACCTTCCAATTTCGCTCATCTGACTGTAACCAGCCTGGAATGAATTACTTGCCGCACTCATAACTGATGAGGTTACAGCTGATCCTTGTCCCTGGCTGTTAGCGATACTTGAACCAGCATTCCACATTCCAAGACGGAAATTACTTGAATCAACTGCGCCGCCATCGCTGTATCCCTGACCGGTACTGGTTAAGGCGGTTCGTGTCACGTCACCAAATGAAGATTTACCGCTGTTAGGGCCATCCCATACTTTGGGCGTTACATGACCAGTATCCACCGGCGCATCGGGGGTCACTCCCTTAACCGCATTCATCATCGGGTGAATCGACTGTGTCATCAGGAATAATGTGAGTACCGGAATCAGAGCATAGAGGGCGGAAGCAACAGACAGGTATGAACTGTATGTTTCCGCAAGCCCTGGGAGTCCCATCCACGTGACGGCATTATTCTGGCTGTTGAGGGTGCTCCAGGTATCCAAGTCGGCCGTCGCGACTTTCTTCACATACGCGTTGACCATTACTGCCGTAAGCGGCCACATATTCACGAAGAGGATAAGTTGCAAATATTTCGCCGCAGCGGCAACACCATTACCACCTAACGCCAGCAGCATAAGCAAAGCAAATGGAGCAACCATATAAGCAAACATTTCAAGGAATGCGATTGCTGCTCCCGACAGTTGTAACCACAACTGGCCCTGTGAAGCCATTGTGTTGGTTCGCTTCAGAGAAGCCTCAAACAACTGCATATCGGAAGCCAGACCGAGTGGGGTCTTATATTTGCTTGCGCCATTTCTGAGCTCATTCATAATGAACAGGTTCAGGGTGGCGTCATACGAACCAATAGCCTTACCGTACATACCATTTGCTGACGCCATAACATCAGTAAAGCTTGCGCCGGTAGGTGCACCATTTGCTTCGTCTGGAGTAAGGATGCCGTTTGTCTGTCCTATAAGGGAAATAGTCTGGCGAGCTTCAGCTGTACTGGTAACCTGTTTCACAGTTGACCAGACCTCATCACACGTACCAGATTTTGAACCGTTAGCGCCAACAATACTGGCAGAGGCATTCTTCAGTGCGCCTTTCATCGCCTGATTAATCCGGTCCATGCTATCTGCCAGATTAGCTGAGAAAATATCGTTAAAAATAGTTTCTTTACCGGCAATATTTGCGCTTGAGTTTTGGGTAGCCTTCAGGCAGTTGTATGCAAGAGACTGAACGGTAGCACATACGTTCATTGGCCCTAGCCCGCTGGCCGGTTCAGGAAATGCGGAACAGTAGCCCTGGCTATCGCCGCCCCATTGCAAAAACTTCACGAATCGGATCATCGGACCGAGGGTGATGTCATCGTCCAGAGTTGTTGCAGACAGGTCCACCGGAGAAAGCGGATCAAACGCTGTTTTATAATCCTTCAGCAAACCCTGGCTTAAGTTAGTGGTGACGGTTGCCATCGCAGCAATAAAAATTGGAATTCCGTCGACGTTTCTGACCTCTCCCGACTTTACAGATTCAATAGTTACATCCACTCGAACCATTGCCATCATGAAAAGGATCAACCCCAAAAACCAGGAGAAAAACGGTAATTCATTTTTGGTCGGAGCCTGAAGCCATAGCCACGTTTTATAGAATAGGCTCACACCTGCTACAACGGCGGCCGTGGTCAGGAACTCTTTTACACCAGTATATTGAGAAAAGATCAGGGCAATACCGGTAAAAGCCGACCAGACAAAATCAATATCACCCAGGGTATATATGTTGTAATCCATGTCAGACCTCAGTTACGTGTGCCACGAATACTTTCAGTGAAAGCCTTCCGTTGCAGGCGACGGTTATCCCAGGTTGAAATGACGTCCGAGCTGGTACCGACCTGGCTGTGCGATAGCTCATAGGCGGCTTTAACCTGTTTTGAGAGATTGTCTGTTAATCGGTTGAGATCATCCCTTTTACCCGACAGCGACTCACTCGGTATGCTCATGGTTGAAATTTTGGCCTCAACCTGGCGCAACATGTTGATTACGAGGCTCGTCGCAGCAATAGTGCTGATGTCCTGAATGTATGCGTACCCTTCCGGTGCTTCGAATGTTTGCAAAGAGTCGATAATGGTCGGGATGCCGATATAGGAGATAATGCGTAATTCATCATCTGAAACACGAACGTCGTTGATGATTTTTTTCTGTACGTTTAAAAGAAGATCAGAAATGGTATCCTTCAATCCCTTAAAACCACCGTCATTAACTTCTGACATGACAAGGCACTGAGCCTTTCGTGGGGATGATGGATCTGGTGCCGGAGAACACTTGAGCATTTTAATTGATCCGCCAGCTGGTGGCCCCATGATGTAATCCGTGACAGTCATGGTAGACGGGCGGACTTCCATTCCCGCTTTTTCGCCTTTGCTATCCCAGTTGATAATGACAGTACCTACGAGAGACATAAGTTGTTCTGCCAGTTTATAACCGGATAACTCCGTTACCCCTCCGATGTTCATCGTTCCCTTATCAATATCCATGAACGACATATAGAAGAGGTTACCACTGAATTTTTCAGCGAACTCTTCGGGATCCTTTGCTTTAACCTGAGAAGTGACAGCTTCAGGTGACTTTGTCATCGATGAGCCAAAATCAGGAATAAGACCATTAATCGATCCCAGAATTGAGGCTGGTCCAGAGCTAACTGAGTTAGCGAACTGGCTTGGCGTACCCACGTTTTCAGAAAGGAAAGAGTAAGTTGCATTGCATGAATCTTTCGCAAATTTATTTAGCGCTTGCAGTTTGTTTTGGATGTCATTAATCGTTGCAGCACAGTCAGCACAAATAGCTGAAACAGCAACGTTAAAAGCATAGATAGCCGCACCCTGGGCAATACCACGGGCCACCTGCACAAGCTGGTCCCCGTTGATCATGCTGAAGGACCCAAGAAAAACGTCAATACCGTTACAACCGACAGAAGCTTTTGGAAACGACATGGAAACAAGGTTGGTATTAACGTTTGTTGTTCGGTAAGACATTGACCCGCCAACTATGCCTGTACGGGTTGCTGTGGAAAAGGTGGCCGGGCTGGTAGACGTCATCATGCCATTGAAAATGTTACGCATTGCGTTGTCTGCATTTGCAGTCGGGGCTAAAATTGCAGCACAAACAGAAAGAGACAAAAGTAACTTTTTGAAGTTGAAAACGGCATTACTGCGCATAAGTGCCTCCAAAACTGCCGCCAGCATTGAGATAATTGACCGGATCGGCCGTAGGCATGTCATAGCCTTCGAGTTTTTGGTCCATTATTTTTTGAAGTAGGAATGGGTCTGATTCCATTTCGGATTTATTAACGGTAATAACGCCATCATCGCCGATGGTATATTGCCTTTTAATATCTAGAGTTGACTGGAACGAAGCGTCATCGATCAGATTCATGCCCTTCGCGGCAAGTATAATAGTGTTCTTTAATTCATCAGCGGAGATCATGCCTTCACTAATGCGCTGAGCTGATGTCCCATCCTTTGAAACCAGGAAAATTGTAGGTACCTCTCGAATTTTAAATTGATCAATAATTTGTGCGTTGGGGATGTTAAAATCCTGAAAAAGGCCATTATGCAATGGCCTTCCATCCATACTGATTGGAAGAATATCTACCGAATAATAGTTCTGCATAAATTGAAGTATTTGGCTTTCTTCGTGGCAAAACTGGCAAGTACTCTGGAAAAAGAAAAATAAACCTGACTTAGTAAAGATATCTTTCATTACCGTTTGCTGATTTTTTTCAACAACAGTGCGGTGAGCATCCAGTGCCACCTTTTCCACTGGTTGCCTGCGTTTTTCAGACATCATCGGGTTTTTAAGAAAATAATCTTTTGATTTGTCAGAAAAACGCGTACTGATATCCAGCATTAACCTTTGCGCCGTGTAATAACGTGATAGATTTTCTGCGGTAGGGTTATCCATTGCCTGCGTTAACAGTCGAGGCATATTCTCTTTTAGCCATTTTGAATTTAAATCTACCATTTCCTCTTTTGAAGGCGAGCTAGCAGCACCGGTTGGTGGCAAAACCTCTTCTTCTTCAGCTTCGCTTTTTTTAGCAGGATCGTCATACCAGAAGAAACCCTTCTTATAAGCCTGGCCAGATACAAAGGGCGTATCTTTTATTAGGGGTTGCTCAGGGCTGGCGTGGGCACCAGTAATTACCAAAGACATAAGCAAAACCATCTTTGAAGGCGCTAATGCAATACGAGTCATAGACCGTTCTCCTTTTCTGATGCGGTTATGATGGCATACAAAAAAAAGGTTAGAGCTCGTATAGCATGGTCGTTTTTATGTTGAAAAGGACGGAAAAGGAGTGCTGACTAAGAAGATAGTCTCGGTGATGGAAAGATCATCCATCTTGCACGTTGTCAAAAATCCGGTGTAACAAAAACATGGTTTTATCGAATATCTAAAAGCAAATATTGCTTTGAAAACAGGTGTATTTAGAGCTGAAAAAAATCATCACAAGTAATGCTGTTTCTATATTTCAAAAAAGGAATAGCTAAGGATCAAAGAAGCGAACTTAGACAAGAATATAAAATATATTAATTGAAAGCGATTAAGAAGTCGTCATGCATAGAAGGTTTTGAGAACCTAAGTAGTTTTACGTTTTCAACAGAAAAAAAGGTGCACATTTTTGGAACGAAGAAAAACTGAATAAAGAAAAATCAAATTATATCTTTACTTGTCAAGAGTTGATATTTAAGTTGTAACTAATATTTGATTGTAAAGCAAACAACAGAATTTGACTTAAGTCAATATTTAGATTCAGACAAGGCAAGTTTCGCGATATCTTTTTTAAATTTAATCTAATTCTTCTTGAGAATACCTCTCTATGGCTGAAGCAGTTGAAGATAATCTGCAACGTGGACAATGAGCATCATTTGTCACTGGCACAATGTATGGGCGTTTACATTTTTCGCAGGCACCTAGTTCTTCAATTTCTTTCATAGAAGTAAGGATTTCTATTATTTTATTAACTTCCGGTGCGCATACAAAGTATCCCAGATTATGAAGGACACTCATTATTCGGTTGAAGTCAATTTGCCGAAAACTCGCTTCCGGATTTATTGGATCAAAACCAAAATAGTTAACTGCGACATCAATAACAGCAGAAAAGGCTCGGCGGTTATCTGTGCGTTTGCTCCAGCCCCGGATACCTTTTTTGAGTTTTGTTTTTGCACCAGGCTCAAAATCGATATTTTCAGCAACATGATTACCGTACAAAATTCGTATTGTATTTTTATTTGCCCCAAGCGACATAGTTCTTGCTGCTCGCAATAGAGCATTAGCTTTTGTTTGATCGACCTTTGCCATATCAATAATCCTTTAACATAACTTTATTTGTTAAAGTGTTGAACACATCCTGACGGTGACTGGTGAACATAGTGTCATAACGTAATAGTTCCATCAAATCATCACTAACTTTTCCTAACCGGATGTCAGCAGACAATTCATAAGCCCAGGCAAAAACTTTCGTTTTAAGTGAAACACTCTCTTCAATATGCCCTTGTGAGAAAGCAATTGTACGTGGGAAAAGAACGACATCGTTAATTGTTTTTAACGATGAATAACCAATGTCTTTAATAGCATCAGCTGTAGTTGGTTTTAAACCAAAGAAAATACTTACAAACTCTGGTGCGAGCATTGAGATAAAGAACACCTGCATAAAGTAGTCATTCTGTATATCAACACATTTAGAACGCAACTCATGAATCTTCTTGGGATTATAGATATCCACTGTACCATTCAGAAAAGTCACTTTTTCACCGGCATCGTAAATACCATAGTCAATATCATTTGTATCATATTCACGAATTACATTGGAATCACCGTCCAAGACCGCAGAAAAAAACCTCTCCCATGTAATTTCCTTTCCGAGTGTACGCGGAACCAAAAAACTACCTGGACGTGTTTCCACTTCAAAAGCTAAATCAGCGGCTGTACTAAATCCTTTCCCAAATAGGCGACGCTGGAGAAGAGGAGTCCCAGTTTGATATGCAGAAGATCCATGCACAGGCAATAACATTAAAAATGCACGGTAACTACGAATAAGCGAAATCTCAGTGCGGAAAAGTTTACCGAGTAAGCTACGAGTTAAATTATCAGATTCTGACATGTGCTGATTGTCCTTGCGCCATTACAATTGTTCAAATCTTCAACATGGATTTTTTGTTAGGTGTTCGGTAGGGTGAAAAGTAACTTTTAGTATTTTCTTAAGGCTTGAATAAGCCTTAAATCTATCCCTTCAACCACACCGCTTACTTGTAACACTTTTTAACCAAACTAACCAGAATTTTATCAAAAATTCCTGCGCATGCTAACGAAATGTGAAGCGATTAAAAAAAAACCTAAATCCAGCCCCTCCCAACGTTGGATTAGAATAACGACGTCTTTCACTGACCGTCATAAACTGACATTTTTACTTTTCATCAACCTCATGCTTACATAGGATCACTAAACAAAGAAAAGTGACCCTATGAATGCCTCACATAGGGTCACTTATGTTTGAAAAGTGACCCTATGTAATGTCGTCATAGGGTCACTTTTTATAAAAGTGTCACTATGGACAAAGTTCCATAGGGTCATTTTTTTTGGAAAAGTGGCACTAGATATATGTATAACTTTAATAGAGCAATGCACATTATCAAAAGCAATAATCCACAATGGTCATTCTGTCAAAAGTAACTTTAGGGGGTAGCGATGGAAGTGAGGCTAAACTCGCTGTTACTGTTTCTGAAGGCCCCTCCCGAATGGGGGAAACAGCGAGTGCATTACATCTGTTCAATTCCCTCATCAAAGAGCATTCAAAAATCTTCTGTTCGTGAAAAAAAACGGAAATTTCCTCCGGTATAGTAATTTCACATCAGGAGGCGTCATGAGTAATTCAAATCTTATAAGTTCTATAGAGCTAACACGTAAAAATTTACGTGCTCAGATTGAAGGTTTGCGTGTTGAGGCTGAAGATCTCATTACAAAATACTGGATCAAGTGGAAGGAACGAAACCACCAAGAGATTAACCTTACCCGACATAGCAAAGTTCCAAAGAGGGAGTACCTGGGTTCTTACGCACCAAAAGTTGAGCTAATTGGTAATGCCAGAAAAGTAACGATCACTTGGCATCAGTTCAGCCCTTATAAAACAAGAGCGCCTAGCCACATGTCAAAACGGGTGCAACCAATGAAAAGTGGAAAATATTCTAAGAACTGTTTTGTAAACCATGCCAGCTGGGAATACGAAATGATTTCTGAAACGGAAGCATTGCTGGAGCCTTACAGAGAAATGCTTGAGCTCTATCATTCAGCATATATCGAACTTGGACGAAAAATCCGTCAATACTCAAAAACTAAGGTGGCACAATGAACGACGCAATTATCACGGACAATGAGCGTATTAACATTGAACCAAAAGATGTAATGGTAAAAGGTTCAAATAAAAAGCAAGGCGTAAACGCTCAAACTTCTACTCAACGTAGACCAGAGCACCAGGGTATGGCCAAAGTTATTATTAACCCCGGCACCCCAGACTTTAACCGGTTTTTAACTGCCAGAAATGGAGCAGTCATCAGAGGTTTTGATGATGTGAGTATCGCTATTTCCTCTCTCTTTAAAACGGTTGATGCAGTTAAACATCCTGACCTTGTTCAGGCTATTCAGGATTGGTTCAACGAGCTGCATGAAGAAAACAATAAGATGAAAGAAAATCTTGTTGCTTATATTAAGTCAATTGAGTTCGACAAGAATGACTCATTCATGTCATCAACTCAGTTTGTACCTTTCAGTTTTGAACCAGTACAACTCAACTTCAATAACCACAACACCATGAGGTTTTACAAGTACATCTTCGAGATGAACCAGCTCATGAACACAATGTATGAGTACAACTCATTGGGTTTACTGGCTGTAAGCGACTATCCGGTTATGTCTCACAACATTATAAAGAGTATTAATTTATATGTTGAGAATGTGAAAAAGACTCTGAATGTTTCTCGCCGTAAGGATGGGCCATACAGTCCAGCAGAGTTCATCACCAAAGTAATGCAATATAAAAGTGTGCAGGCATACATTGCAGCCGAACTGTCAGGCAAACGTCGATAAGGTATGATGATGAATTTCAGGGCGCTGTATTTATGTATTAAACGGATTTTGGGGATATTCTCATCTCAGGAGAATGATGCAACCTCTGTAATGATTGAGGATATATCAAGCCTCTCTCCTTTTGCGCAGATTCTAGGAGATCAGAAGTACACTGTTCCTGATCATCCAAATCCAGAAGTCCTGAAATTCATCGAGTATCCAACTCGTCCGACGGGCATACAGACATTTAATGAACAGTCAATCCTGTCTCTGTATCGGGAAAAGCTGCACTCAATTTCAATGATGTTAGCTATCAGCGATAGCGACATCAGGGACGATGCATATACATTTACTAATTTAGTTTTAAAGCCCTTGGTTGAATATGTTCGCTGGATACATCTTTTGCCAGCTTCCGAAAATCATCATCATAATGGTATTGGTGGGTTACTTTCTCACAGCCTGGAAGTGGCCATACTCTCTTTAAAAAATGCGCATCACTCAGAACTGAGACCAATCGGATATCAAGATGAAGAAGTAGTCCGTAGAAAAGTATATCTCTATGCTGCGTTTATCTGTGGTTTAGTCCATGATGCCGGAAAGGTTTACGATCTCGACATTGTAAGCCTGAATTTAGCTAGTCCGATCATTTGGACGCCAAGCTCACAAAGTCTTCTTGACTGGGCACGTGAAAATGACGTGGTTGAATACGAAATCCACTGGCGAAAGCGTATTCATAATCAACATAATATCTGGTCCAGCGTTTTCCTTGAGCGAATCCTAAACCCGGTATGTCTTGCATTTTTGGATCGGGTAAATAAAGAACGTGTTTATTCAAAAATGATCACCGCCCTAAACGTTTATACTGATGGGAATGACTTTTTGTCTAAATGCGTGAGGACCGCTGATTTCTATTCTACTGGTACAGACCTTAATGTTTTACGTGACCCTATCATGGGTCTGCGTTCTAATGATGCAGCAGCAAGGGCCATTAGTACCATCAAGCACAACTTTACCAGTATCAATATCAACAATTACAATGCTAAGCCTATGCACATCATTATCGTAAATGGTGAGGTATACCTTAACGAGAACGCATTCCTTGATTTTGTTCTCAATGATTTCGAATTACATAAATATAACTTCCCTCAGGGAGAGGCTGGTAAGACCGTATTGGTAGAATCCCTAGTTCAACGTGGTTACGTCGAGCCCTATGATGATGAGCGTGTCGTTCACTACTTCATTCCGGGTATCTATTCGGAAAACGAAATATCAAACATCTTTAGAAATGGGATAGGGAAACTAGAATTCTATAACCTTCTTAAGCTAAGGTGGATTGGTTTAATCTTTGATTCCTATAAAATCCCTGACTCAGTGCCGGGTCTTTTTAGCGTTAATGCCAATAAAGACTTTATTTACATTGACGAGCAAAAAACAGTTACTGAATACAGAAGACCAGTGCCCGGTCGGGACGTTATAACTAAAATTACTGATACTGTTGAGACGGCTGTTCTTAAGGTTAATGATTTAGGCCGCTCCTCTGCCTCTATTGATGTTGATATACATTCTAAGAAAAATGAAGGCTCATCCGACGATTTTGAGAAGAAAGCCGAAAGTGATAATGAAATTGATAATGACACGCAGATAGTTAAATCTGAGGGTGAGGAAGCAGCTGATCCTGTCATTCCTGATATAGAAGAAAGTGAAGATGAATCGGCAAAGGACACGGAATCCCATGTCCTGGTCAACCAACTTCATGAACTCCTTTTAAGCGCTCCACTTTCCAATGACTATATAGTGTGTGTTGATGCTGTCCCCTACCTCAACATAGATACCACTATTGACCTGCCCCCACGATTAGATACAACACTCAGTTAGTAACGTCGGAATCTTCATTCTCAGAATGACCCTTTCTCCAGCCCGCTGCAAATTCAGACGGTGTCTGATAATTCAGCGTGGAGTGCGGGC
>NZ_JAJFTC010000023.1:0-33732 GCF_020733125.1 Enterobacter cloacae complex sp. 2021EL-01169 | reverse complement strand
ACAAAGTCTCGTTTTGCCTCAACATACAAATCACTGCGAATACAGCCCATATCAGGAATATCTTGCATCCCTGCTGGTGTTAGTCCTCAGATACTGAAAAAACCGAGTTTTTACACAGCCTGTGCCAGAAGCGGACATTGCTTAGTCTGCATTGCATTCACCGGAGAGGTACAACACAGACGATTAGATTACCTCTGCCAGTCACGGAAAACCTCCAAATGAGGCTCAGCAGAGGGTTATTGACTGGCTATTTCAGCTTCTGTCTCAGATCGATATAGATATTAGTCAGCTTTGCGACATTGGATTCATCCATGGAGAGCGCTGAGAAGTCCACAAACCAGTTTCCAGTACTGTGCTTATTGATAACAAATAGCTTTTTACTGTTCACGAATCGATACTCAACATCGTAGTCTTTATGGGTCCACGAAAGATTATCCAGAATAGTGAATTTTGTCGGCTGCGCTGGATTTTGCGGATCCCATTTTAAAAAGGCAGTGTACATGGTTATCCAACTTTCGAGACTGTCCTTGGTGACGTATCCGAAGTGACTCGACATATCCCCACCGTAGTATATAGCCATTACTGCGTATTTGCCTTTATCGTCAAGGCGAAGAATTCCATCAAAACCATCTTTGTACTGCGGTTCATTGACCAACATCACTTCAACACCGGTTTTGTACTGTGTCCAGGTATAATAGAAAGCTGGTTTTCCAGGCGTTGAACACCCTGCCGTAAGTAACAAAAATATGAGCCCTAAAATTCTAATCATCATTATTCATTTCTTAATAAAAACCATGTCTTTATGACAGTCAATAAAGAAACATACTTAACTTCAGTACATAAACATCCATGTTATATCGGCAAAAAAAAGATTTTCATGAGCGATTATCTGAGCTACTTATGACCCCTCACCAGATTGTGATTAAATCATTAGAGAACCGTCCGTTTCTCGCTCATAGCAGACCACTTCATCACTATGCCCTCCCTTCAGCCTTCATACGCTCATATTTGGCTTTCAAAAGCTCAGCTGGCGTTGGCCCTTTCGAAGCGACTGGTGCGGCCAACGCCCGCCGAACAGGCGGAATCGGCTTCCCGGCCAGCACCCGTTTTTCCCACATATCCAGAATATCGCTGGCTTCACGCTCGAGTTCTTTATGACTCAGTTGGCCATCAGTTCCCCGGCGCCGCAGCTCGAGGCAGATGTGATAGTAAATGGGTTTAGGCCACGGATACTGCTCACTGCTTGGATATACCCCGGATGAACTCGATGATCGCCGTGAAGAACGAGAGGTAAACCCAGCACCGGCGCAGCACGTTAGCCTCGCTGATATTTCAGGTGACAACGTCACTACGGCTCAAACGGCTCAGGAATCAGCTCAAAATATTGATGCACTTGATGATGATTTCCGCGACCGCATCGAGGCGGATCAGGATGTGGATAGCGCTAAAGCTCTGCGCGCAGGTATTGAAACCGTGAAAGCAACGCTGGGTTCTGCCTGTTCACTGAGCTGAAAAACAAGGCCGTTAAGCGTTATTACCTGGTTGATGCACGGAACAAAGTCGAAGCAGCCATCAATTCCTTGCCACATTCAGATGAACCCGATGCAGCTCCGCGGTTCGCAGAGGTAGAGCGCGTTATTGCATCGTCTAAACGCCATCTGGGCGACGAATTGCATGGTCAGTTAAGCATCACCCTGGCGGATATGAAACCGGAATACATGGACTAACGAGATCGGGAGGGGACCCCCTCCCTCAAGGAGAAGAAATGCGACTGATTAATCGAGGCAGTAAGCAATCCCCTTTGGCTCGCCAGGCATGTGAAATCGCACTCGCAGCCCACAAGCAAAAATACGGCGACTATGGGCGCAGCAAGATGAAAGAGACCTATACGGTGAGAGTGGAAGGCGTGAAGGTCTGGGTTGAAGTGGTCAACTGCAAGGCAAGCTACATTGCCACGGCAATGACCGGCATGCGACGACTGCGCTCTCTGTCCAGCCAGGCAAACTGAAACTGAAATATCACCCTACCTGACTTTAAACGCTCATATTTATCAAACTGGAAGTTTTCATGGGACAGCTCGTTAGCCTGAAGGATTGGGCTTCCGGTCCAAACGGCTTTAAGCAACCACCATCCAGAGCGGCGCTGCACAAGATTGCTAAAACAGGACAAACAATCCCAAGGGCGCTGAAACAAGGTCGGCGGTGGATTATCGATGAAGAGGCCAAATTCATTGGTATGCTCGCATCGCCGGCTCTACCACCACGCATGCCGAAAGCGGTTAAGACGCTTATGGAGAGAGTAATTAATGGCAGCCAGACCACGTAATCATAGGGTTGATATACCAAATCTCTACTGCAAGCTTGATAAGCGTAACAGCAAAACCTACTGGCAATATCGGCACCCTTTAACCGGTCAGTTTATCGGTTTTGGTACCGATCAAGAGGCGGCCAGACTGGCCGCCTCTGAACTGAATCGTCTTCTGGCGCTGCAGGAAACTGCCCAGTCGTTTGCCCTGATAGATATGGTCAGCCATAAAAAGATTAATTCTAAGAAATCGATACGGATGCGCGTATGGATTGAACGGTATCTGGAAATTCAGGAGGAGCGACTCAGCAATAAAGAGATAAAAATTAATACGCTTAAATCAAGAAGGACATGCACAAACGTACTGGTTGAAAGGATGCCTGACATTGGCATTCAGGACGTCACCACCAAAATGCTGGCAGCTATTACAGACGAATATAAAGCCAGAGGCAAAGCACGAATGGCGCAAACGCTCCGCAGCGTCTGGATTGACCTGTTCAAAGAGGCGCAGCACGCAGGCGAAGTTGAGCCGGGATATAACCCGGCGCTAGCCACAAGAAAAGTCGTTGTCCGGGTAAGTCGTTCGTGCCTGAACCTTGAGATGTGGAAGGCGATATTTGAAGCTGCCTCCACTATGGCGCCCTACGTCCAAAACTCCATGCTTCTGGCAGTTGTCACCGGGCGCGGCGCGGCGATATCGCCAAAATGAAGTTCTCTGATGTCTTGGACGGTCATATCCACGTTGAGCAGCAAAAGACCGGGGCGAAACTGGCTATACCGCTCTCGCTACGCTGCGAGATGTTGGATATTACACTGGCGCAGGTGATCAAGCGATGCAGGGATCGGGTCGTAAGCCCCTGGCTTCTCCATCACGTAACCTCAAGCGGTAATGTGAAAGCAGGCGATCAGGTTGGCGAGAACAGCCTTAGCGTCTCCTTCAAACTCGCGATCGATAGTACTGGCATTTCCGTAGAGGATGGGAAAACAATGCCGACTTTTCACGAGCAGCGTTCTCTATCTGAACGTCTATACGAGGGGCAAGGCATCAATACCCGGCAGCTACTAGGCCACTCATCAGACAGGATGACAGCGCAGTATCATAACGATCGCGGACTCGAATGGGTGAAAGTGAAGGTGTAGCTACGTGAATAATTGGACCGTATCCCCCTGCAAATTTCGCAGAATTTAAGAATTCATTTTGGGGAGGCATTTTGGAGGAGTTTTGGGGAAGAAAAAATCGGGCAAAAACCGGGCACCGCGCCCGGTTCTGCTTAGAGCCTGAAAAGCCCTTACGAACTCAACCCGCGGTTATCCAGCATCGGCTCAATCTTCGGATCGTGCCCGCGCCAGTTCCGGTAAAGTTCAGCTAAATCAGTACTGTTCCCGCGGGACAAAATGGCCTCGCGGAATGTCTGTCCATTTTCACGCGTCAACCCGCCCTGCTCGACAAACCACTGATAGCCGTCGTCGGCCAGCATTTGCGTCCACAGGTAGGCGTAATACCCCGCCGCGTAGCCGCCGCCGAAGATATGGGCAAAATAGCTGCTGCGGTAGCGCGGCGGAACGGCGGGCAGATCCAGCCCCTCTTTCTTCAACGCTGCCGCTTCAAAATCCTCCACGCTCAAAACGGCCTCGCTGATGCCGTGCCAGTTCAAGTCCAGCAGCGCGGCACCCAGCAGTTCGGTCATGTCATAACCCTTGTTGAAATGGGTCGCGTTGAGCATGCTTTCCCGCAGCGCGTCCGGCATCGGTTCGCCGGTTTCGTAATGGCGCGCATAGTGGGTAAACACCTGAGGATGGCTGGCCCAGTGCTCGTTGATTTGCGACGGGAACTCAACAAAATCACGCGGCGTATTGGTGCCGGAAAGGGTGGCGAAACGCTGGCTGGCAAAGAGACCGTGCAGCGTATGGCCAAACTCGTGGAACAGGGTTATTGCGTCATCCCAGGAGAGAAGCGCGATACCGCCATTCGCCGGTTTCTGGTAGTTACAGACGTTGTAGATCACCGGACGGGCAGCAAACTCGAAGGATTGCTCGACGAAATTCCCCATCCATGCCCCGCCCTGTTTGGAATCACGGGCAAAGAAGTCACCGTAAAACAGCGCCATGCCTTCGCCGGTGTGGTCGAAAATTTCCCATACGCGGACGTCCGGGTGATACACCGGGATATCGAAGCGCTCGACGAAGCGAATGCCAAACAGCTGGCTGGCAGCCCAGAACACACCATCCTGCAGCACGGTATTGAGCGCAAAGTAGGGCCTGATCTGCGACTCATCGAGGGCATATTTTGCCTGGCGCACGCGCTCCGCATAAAAGGCCCAGTCCCAGGCCTCCACGGTGAAACCGCCCTGCTCGTCGTCGATGACTTTCTGAATATCGGCCTGTTCGCGTTCCGCGCGGGCGCGGGCGGCAGGCACAATGCCGCGCATAAATTCCAGCGCGGCGGCCGGGGTTTTCGCCATCTGGTCAGCGATGCTCCAGCTAGCGTAATCCTCAAAGCCCAGCAGACGGGCCTGCCGCGCGCGCAGCGCCGTCAGACGAAGAATCAGCGCGCGGGTGTCGTTTTCGTCCCCTTTCTGGGTACGCGTCCAGCCTGCGTTGAAGAGGTTTTCGCGTGTCTGACGATTGCGCAGCGCGGAAAGCGCGGGCTGCTGGGTGGTATTCAAAAGCGGGATCAGCCAGCGATCGTTTAGCCCTCGCTCCGCGGCAGCCTGCGCCGCGTCAGCGATCTCCGTTGCGCTGAGCCCGTCAAGCTGGTGCGCATAATCCACCACCAGCCCACCGGTCTTATCGGCAGCCAGCAGACGCTGGTTAAACTGGCTGGTCAGGGAGGCCGCCTCGGTATTCAGCGCCTTCAGCTCGGCCTTTTCTGTCTCATTCAGACGCGCGCCGGCCAGAATAAACCGCTGATACAACTCCTCGACCAGACGACGGCATTCGGCGTCCAGCGCGGCACGGTCCTGCCAGACGCTCTCCACGCGGGCGAACAGCGCGTCATTCAGCCAGATATCGTTTGCCAGCGCGGCAAGCTCGGTGGAGAACTGTTCTTCCAGCTCCTGTAAAAACGGATTTGTGTGCGCGGAAGTCATGGCGAAGAACACGCTGCTGACACGCGAGAGCATGGCGCCGCTCTTCTCCAGCGCCAGCACGGTGTTCGTGAAGTCAGGCGCAGCGGCCTGAGCGACAATCGCGTCAATGTCCGCACGCTTCTGGCGAAGGGCTTCATCGAAGGCCGGACGATAGTGGCTGTCGTTGATCTGATCAAAATGGGGGGCCTGGTAAGGCAGCAGGCTGATGTCAAAAAAGGGATTCGTGGCCGTCATCTTTCACTCCTGAGTACGGGTATCCTCCCAGAGTAGGCCAGGCCGCCATCCCCTGCAACGCTGTCATACAAATGTTGCCTTAACGCACCCTCTGCGGCCGTGCTATGTTAGTAAAACACAAAAAGCGTTGAGGAACAGTGAGATGATTATTTTAGTTACCGGGGCAACGGCAGGTTTTGGTGAAAGCATCACGCGTCGCTTCGTCGCCAACGGGCACAAGGTTATTGCAACGGGCCGCCGTCAGGAACGTCTGCAGGAGCTGAAGGACGAATTAGGCGACAGCATCCTGACCGCGCAGCTGGACGTGCGTAACCGCGCGGCGATTGAAGAGATGATTGCCAACCTGCCCGCCGAGTGGCGCGCCATCGACGTGCTGGTCAACAATGCCGGTCTGGCGCTGGGCATGGAGCCGGCACACAAAGCCAGCGTGGAAGACTGGGAAAACATGATCGACACCAACAACAAAGGGCTGGTCTATATGACCCGCGCGGTGCTGCCGGGCATGGTTGAGCGCAATCGTGGCCACATTATCAATATCGGCTCCACCGCCGGAAGCTGGCCCTATGCAGGCGGCAACGTATACGGGGCGACGAAAGCGTTTGTGCGCCAGTTCAGCCTTAACCTGCGTACCGATCTGCACGGCACCGCAATTCGCGTCACCGACATCGAGCCGGGCCTGGTGGGTGGCACCGAGTTTTCCAACGTGCGTTTCAAAGGCGATGACGCGAAAGCAGACAAAACCTATGAAAACGCCAACGCCCTGACGCCGGAAGATGTCACCGAAACGGTCTGGTGGGTGGCGACGCTGCCAAAACACGTCAACATCAATACCGTAGAAATGATGCCGGTCAGCCAGAGTTTTGCCGGGCTTAGCGTCCATCGTAGCTAACGCTGCCCTTCCCGGTCTGCGGGCCGGGTCTGTTTCGGGTTATAAAAGAATGGTAGTATGTTCAGGCTAACTCTCTGAGAAATGACAACTCATGGCCGCTGAATCGCAACTCAATCCCACCCAGCCCGTAAACCAGCAAATCTATCGCATTTTGCGACGTGATATTGTCCATTGCCTGATCCCACCGGGAACTCCGCTTTCTGAAAAAGAGGTGTCCGTGCGTTTTGACGTTTCCCGTCAGCCGGTGCGTGAAGCGTTTATTAAGCTTGCGGAAAACGGTCTGATTCAGATCCGCCCGCAGCGCGGCAGCTACGTGAACAAAATTTCACTCTCTCAGGTGCGCAACGGCTGTTTTGTTCGCCAGGCCATTGAATGCGCGGTGGCGCGCCGTGCCGCAACGCTCATCAACGACAAGCAGTGTTACCTGCTGGAGCAAAACCTGCATCAGCAGCGGATTGCGATTGACCGTAAGCAGCTGAATGATTTCTTCCAGCTAGATGATGAATTCCACCAGAAGCTGGCGCAGATTGCGGATTGCCAGCTGGCCTGGGACACCATCGAAAACATCAAGGCCACCATCGACCGCGTGCGTTATATGAGTCTCGATCACGTCTCTCCGCCGGAAATGCTGCTCCGACAGCACCATGATATTTTCAGCGCGCTGGAAAAACGCGACCCGGACGGCGTGGAAAAAGCGATGACGCTGCATCTGCAGGAAATTAGCGAATCCGTGCAGCTGATTCGTCAGGAAAATAGCGAGTGGTTTAGCGAAGAATAATATTTCGCCGCGCCCTTTCGGGTGCGGCGATGGGTTTAGCGAACGACTAACACCGGAATGGTTGCGTAGCGCAGGATAGATTCCGCATTTGATCCCAGCAGATGGGTGGTGATGCCCGGGTTTTTCGACCCGATGACGATCGCGTCATATTCCCCCTCTTTGCTCAGCCTGATAATTTCATCGCGGACGTTGCCAAAGCGAACCAGGCTGTCAATTTTCTCCGGCGAGATGTCGAACAGCCTTTTTAAGGCGTTCATTTTCTTCCCGGATTCCTCAGTCATATATTCTTCGAACTTTTTAATATCGGCGTTAAAACCGCGCAGCAGGGATCGGCTGCTGGTCGGCAGAATATTGACCAGGGTAATCGACGCGCCCTCGGCCTTCGCGAGGTTAGCCGCGTGGCGAACCGCTTTGTCGCTCAAATCCATTTCAAATACATCAACAGGCATCAAAATCTTCTTATACATAAGCCTGGCTCCTTATTCCGATGAAAGGGTTATTTCCTGTATCCAGAATGGCATCGGGAATATAAACCAACCCTCAACGCTTCCCTGATGAAACTATCAGTTAATGAAAATAACGGTCTGCTTTGTCAATTGCTGTCGTGAACCGTCAGCGCCCGACGCAATAAAGAAAAAAGTGTGAGTTTGATCAAAAACAAAAACATCTGATGCAGACAGGCGTATTTATATGCCCCGTGAACGGCAACCCTGAAATAACGCCGTAACGAACAGGTTAGAGAGGAGAAAATACCATGATGACATACGACCGTAACCGCAATGCAATCACCACCGGCAGCCGCGTCATGATTAGCGGCACAGGCAAAACTGGCGTGATTAAAGCGATCCACAGCGACGGGCTGGATGCCGCGCAGGTGCGCCGCAGCAAAACGGTTGAAGTGGAAGGATGCGAAGGTAAGTTCGAACCGATTGAGCTGATTCGCCTGGGTATGCACTAAACGGTGCGCAGACATGCCGCCGCGAACGGCGGCATGTGCTGAATTACCGTTGAGACACGTACTGCGCCACGGTTGCTTTCGCGCCCTTTTGCAGCAGCGTCTGGTATGCCTTCATCACCGCATCAACAAAGACGGCTTCACGCGGTAATTCCTTGCCGAAGATGGCCTCGATGCCGAGCAGCGCCCTGACCCGGCTTTCCCCTTCCGCACTGCCTTTAACCGCCGCCTGAATCACTTCCAGCTGCGGATCGCTCACGTCAATTGCGTTACGCTGCTCGTCCACGCCCCCGACATAGCGCATCCACCCTGCCACGCCCAGCGCCAGCAGCGGGAAAGGCTTCTGATGCACCAGGTGCCAGCGCACGGAATCCAGCATGCGCTGCGGAAGCTTCTGGCTGCCGTCCATTGCAATTTGCCAGGTCCGATGGCGCAGGGCCGGGTTGCTGTAGCGGGCAATCAGGAGATCGGCATAGCGTCCTAAATCGACGCCTTTGACCTTCAGCGTAGGCGCCTGCTCGTTAAGCATCAGCGCGTGCGCGGCGACGCGGTAGTTTTCATCTTCCGTACAGTCGTTAATATGCTGATAGCCCGCCAGATAGCCCAGGTACGCCAGGAATGAGTGGCTGCCGTTAAGCATGCGCAGCTTCATCTCTTCAAACGGGATAACATCTGACACCAGCTCGGCTCCGGCTTTTTCCCACGCTGGACGGCCGGCCACAAAGTTATCTTCGATCACCCACTGACGGAACGGTTCACAGGCCACCGCCGCCGGATCGCGCACGCCGGTAAGCTGTTCAATTTTATCCAGCGTGTCGGGGGTGACCGCAGGCACGATGCGATCCACCATCGTTGACGGGAAGGTAACGTGGGATTCGATCCAGTCCGCCAGTTCACCGTCTACCGCACGGGCGTACGCGCAGGTGACATTGCGCATCACGTGACCGTTCTCCGGCATGTTGTCGCAGGACATCACGCTAAACGCTGGCAAACCCGCCGCCTTACGCCGCGCGAGCGCTTCCACGACCACACCCGGCGCAGATATCGGCTGGTGCGGGTTTTGCAGGTCTGCGACGATAAAAGGGTGATCGAGCATCAGTTGCCCGGTCGCCGGGGAATGGCAGTACCCTTTCTCGGTGATGGTCAGCGAGACAATCGCCACCTGCGGTTCGCACATCGCGGCCAGCACGGTCTCCAGCCCGTCAACCTGCGCATGCAGCGCCTTTTTTACCACGCCAACCACGCGGGAGGTCCACGCATCGGCAGACATTTCCGCCACGGTATAGAGATTATCCTGCGCGTTCAGATCGGCAATCTGCTGTTCGCCGCCAATCAGGTTAACCTCACAGTATCCCCAGTCGCTACCGTGTTCCGCGGCGAGGATGTCGGCGTACACTGCCTGATGCGCACGGTGAAACGCGCCAAACCCTAAATGAACGATGCGTGCTTTAAGGCTGTCGCGATCGTACTGTGGCAGCGTCGCGTTGGCCTGTAATAAGGTATTTTCCATGATTAAGACTCGTTAATTAGAAAGCTGTGGATCGCTGCCGCCCATGCTGAAGCGGCAGCGCCTGCTGACTACACCAACTAGAATGGCAGCTGGAGTAAAAAAGCGAACTGCCATCAACCATACTGATACTGCCGTTTGAGTTTTTGATTTATATTAACTTTTGTTCATGTGGTGTGACACAAAATCAAAGTTGTGTGACAGGTAACGCAAGCTATAAACCATCAGCGTCGAGAGGAGACGGCACCGTAACCGACCATCTCTTTCGGCGCAGACTCGGCTGCGTCTTGCGCCGCGCTTAAATCACGGTCGCGCACTTCCGGCATCAGGATCGCCGAGATCAGTCCAATCACGGAATAGGCCACCAGCATGGCGACAATCGGCCACCAGGAGCCGGTCATATTGCAGAAAATCCCTGCCAGTACCGGACCAAAGCCCACCGCTACGAGACCGCCCGCCTCTTTGGAGATCGCCATACGGGTAAAGCGATTTCGCGAGCCAAACATCTCCGCCATGGTGATATTTTCCAGCGCAAACAGCCCCAGCACGGCGAAGTTATGGATAACGATGATGCAGAGCATGATCGTCCCGGGTGCATAGCTCTTATCGACGATGATCGACAGCATCGGATAGGCCAGAATAATGGCGGAGATATTGAGGATAATGTACGGCAGACGGCGCCCCACTTTATCGGAAAGCCAGCCCAGCAGCGGAATGGAGATAAACCCGAGAATGGAGCTGATCATCAGCGCATCGGTCGGGATGGCCTTATCGAACAGCAGCGTCTGGACCAGATAACCCGCGAGGAAGGTCTGGATCAAACCTGAGTTGCCTGCCTGGCCGAAACGCAGGCCGGTCGCCAGCCAGAAGGATTTGCTTTTCACCATGGAACCCAGTGAGGTGTCCGGCTGCGCAGCTTGCACATCGTTCACTTTCTCAAAGACCGGGCTCTCCTTGAGGTTCATACGTAGCCAGATGGCGAAGATCATCACCACGACGCTGGCGAGGAACGGCACGCGCCAGCCCCAGGCGAGCAGCTGTTCACGATCGAGGGCAAAGAACATGATGGCCCAGATCGCCGTTGCGCTCAGCGTCCCGCAGTTAGTCCCCATCGCCACCAGCGAGGAGATGATGCCGCGTTTACCTTTCGGCGCGTACTCCGCCAGCATAGTTCCGGCCCCGGAGATCTCGGCCCCGGCACCAAGGCCCTGAATAATGCGCAGCGTCACCAGCAGCACGGGGGCAAAAATCCCGATCTGCGCGTAGGTCGGCAGGACGCCAATCAGCGTGGTGCAGATCCCCATCATGGTGATGGTAATGAACAGCACCTTCTTACGACCAATGCTGTCGCCCATTCTGCCGAAGATAAAGGCGCCGACGATGCGCGCAATATAGCCTGCGCCGTAGGTGCCCATCGCGAGGATCAGCGCCATCGCGGCGGACTGTTCCGGGAAGAAGATCTCATGGAAGACCAGAGCGGCGCCCAGCGAGTAAAGCTGGAAATCCATAAATTCCAGGGCAGTGCCCAGCCAGCCGGAAACGGCGGCTTTCACCAGATCGGATGTGGTTCTTTGAGGTTGTACTTGCGTCATAATGGCTATCTCTGAAAGGTAAGATGCGTACCACATAGCGCCTGTCTGCGCAGGCGCTTAACCGCGTAAATGATTATTGGCCGAACGTGAGCAAAACTTTGCAGCACTGCCGCTGGTCTTTCTCAAACAGTTCAATAGCGTCTTTAACGTGGTGATAGTCAAAGGTATGGGTGATCAGTTTTTCCGGGTCGATCAGCCCCCTCTTCAGCCAGTCGATAACGACCGGGAATTTGTTGGCGTTCAGGCGCGAGGAGAATATCGCCAGCTCTTTGCCGGTGATGCCCTGCTGAACAATCTGGCTCGGCTCGCTGGAGAACCCCATCAGCACGATGCGCGCCGCCGGTGAGGCCAGAGTTATCGCTTCCTGCAAAATGGAGGGATGGCAGGCGGCATCAATGATTAACGTCGGTTTGATGCCTTTTTCCTCCAGCGCGGCCTGCAGCGACTGCTCGCCGTTATTAAAGACCCAATCCGCGCCGCTGCGCCGGGCCATCGCCAGACGCTCGTCTATGCGATCAACCACGATAACCTGCTTCACCTTATAGACGCCTTTCAGGGCCTGAACCGTAACCAGCCCCATCGGCCCGGCGCCATATATCAGCGCGACGTCCTGTTCAGTCGGTTTCGCCTGCCCCGTTACGTTGGCGGCGATGGTGAAGGGCTCAACCATGACGGCGTGCTTATCAGGAATGTCATCCGGAATGGGCCAGGCGTTTTGTGCGGGCACGACCGCATATTCGCTAAAGCCGCCGTCACGGTGAACGCCCAGCACCACCAGCGAGGTGCAGACGTTCGGTTTTCCCACGGAGCACGGGTAGCAGTGCCCGCAGCTGATTACCGGATCGACCGAAACGCGCTGGCCCAGGTGCGCGCTGTCAACGCCCTCGCCCACGGCGTCAATCACGCCAAAAAACTCATGGCCGATGACGCGCGGATACTTCGCAAACGGGTTATGGCCGCGGTAGATGTGGCTGTCTGAACCGCAAATCCCGGCCAGTTTAACCTTAACGCGCACTTCACCAGCGCCCGGCTCCGGGCGTGGCCGCTCTTCAATTACCAGTTCGTTCGGCTGTTGAATCACTACGCTTTTCATCGTTTGCTCCTCGCTTACCAGTTCCACAGCGTGCCGTCTTCAAGACGGGCCACCGGCAGATAGGCCGGATCGTACGGATATTTCGCCGCCAGCTTTTCATCAAACTCGATGCCCAGACCCGGCTTGTCGCCCGGATGCATATAGCCGTTATCAAAGCGCCAGCTGTGCGGGAAGACCTCCAGCATCTGTTCGGAGTAGCCCATATATTCCTGCACGCCGAAGTTCGGCACCCACAGGTCGAAATGCAGCGCCGCGGCATGGCACACGGGCGACAGATCCGACGGACCGTGCGAGCCGGTACGCACCTGATAGAGCGACGCGAAGTCCGCGATGCGGCGCATCCCGGTGATGCCGCCCGCGTGGGTAATGGTGGTGCGGATATAGTCGATCAGCTGCTCTTCGATGAGCTGCTTGCAGTCCCAGATGCTGTTAAACACTTCGCCTACCGCAATTGGCGTGACGGTGTGCTGGCGGATCAGGCGGAAGCAGGCCTGGTTTTCCGCAGGGCTGGGATCCTCCATCCAGAACATGCGGAACGCTTCAATGCTCTTGCCGAAGCGCGCCGCTTCGATGGGCGTCAGGCGGTGGTGCATGTCGTGCAGAAGATGCTCATTGAAGCCGAATTTACTGCGCACCGCGTCGAACAGCTTCGGCGTGAAGTCGAGGTATTTTTCGGTGGACCAGAGCTGCTCTTCCGGCCAGTCGCCTTTGGTCGCAGGCTCGTAGGCCAGACCCTTCCCTTTGGCCATGCCGTAGGTGGTTTTCATGCCCGGCACGCCGCACTGCACGCGGATCGCCTTAAAGCCCATCTCTTTGTGACGGGCGTAATCTTCCAGCACGTCGTCAATGGTGTGGCCGGTGGTGTGACAGTAGACCATCACCCCTTCGCGTGAGGCGCCACCCAGCAGCTGGTAGAGCGGCATGTTGGCCGCTTTGGCTTTGATATCCCACAGCGCCATATCCACGGCGGAGATGGCCGACATGGTAACCGGACCGCGACGCCAGTAAGCACCTTTGTAGAAGAACTGCCAGATGTCTTCGATGCGGTGCGCATCGCGGCCAATGAGCTGGGGGCAAAGGTGATCCTTCAGGTATGAGGCCACGGAGAGCTCGCGTCCGTTTAGCGTAGCGTCACCGAGGCCGACAATCCCCTCATCGGTGGTGATTTTAAGGGTGACAAAGTTCCTCCCCGGGCAGGTAACAAACACGTCAGCCGCGACAATCTTCATAATTCCTTTCCTTACATCGTTCGTTGTGATGCCGGAAATTTACGCAACTACACTACTACCATACAAGTATAATGATCGTAAAATAAGCTAACGATCACAAAACCGGGGCTCATGCGCGGCCCCATCCCGCCACAATAATCAGCATACCGCACAGGGCAATCAGCGCCCCGGCCCAGTCGTATGCGCTGAGCTTGACGCCGTCCACCACGCGCAGCCACAGCAGCGCCGTGCAGACATAGACGCCGCCGTAAGCCGCGTAAACGCGCCCGCTGGCCGCCGGATGCAGCGTTAACAGCCAGACAAACAGGGCCAGCGCAACGCTTGCCGGAATGAGCAGCAATACGGATCCACCCTTTTTGAGCCAGAGCCAGGGCAGGAAGCAACCGATGATTTCACACAGCGCAGTCGCAAAAAAAAGCAGCGTCGTTTTAAGCATATTTCACGTCAGGTGAGGATTTATTTAACCATCATACCTGATGATGCCCTTTACTTTTCCATACTCGCTCCGCGGGTATGCCGTCATTTTGCTTTAGTGTAGAATCTGTACGGGGTAACTTGATTATCTGCACCCATTTAAAAGGAAACGCTATGACCACATTAAGCAAACGCCTTTGTCTGACAGCCCTGCTGGCGCTGTCATCTTTCGCCTTTGCCGCCTCTGCGACAGCGGAAACCAGCAAGCTCATTATTGAGTCTGGTGACAGCGCGCAAAGCCGCCAGAACGCCGCCATGGACAAAGAACAATGGAATGACACCCGTAGCCTTCGCCAGAAGGTCAACAAACGTGCCGAAAAAGAGTGGGACAAAGAAGATGTCGCTTTTGACGCGCGCGATAAGTGTCAGCAAAGTGCAAACGTCAATGCCTACTGGGAGCCTAACACCCTGCGATGCCTGGATCGCCGCACTGGCCGCACGGTAGCCCCATAATGTCGGCGCCCTGCGACGTTAAACTCCGTCCGCTGGAGCGTGAAGACCTGCGCTTTGTTCACCAGCTCGACAACAATGCCAGCGTGATGCGCTACTGGTTCGAAGAGCCTTATGAGGCCTTTGTCGAGCTGTCCGATCTCTACGATAAGCACATTCACGATCAGAGTGAACGTCGTTTTGTGGTGGAGTGTGAAGATGAAAAAGCCGGGCTGGTGGAGCTGGTTGAGATCAACCACGTTCACCGTCGGGCGGAGTTCCAGATCATCATCTCCCCTGAGCATCAGGGAAAAGGCCTTGCGTCACGCGCGGCCAGGCTGGCAATGGATTACGGATTCAACGTTCTGAATCTCTACAAGCTTTACCTGATTGTGGACAAAGAGAACGAAAAAGCGATCCATATCTATCGCAAGCTGGGCTTTATGGTGGAAGGCGAGCTGATTCATGAGTTCTTTATCAACGGTGAATATCGCAACACCATCCGCATGTGCATTTTCCAGCATCAGCACCTGGCCGGACATAAACCGTCAGGCGCCAGCCTGCTGAAACCTACCGCGCAGTGAGATCGATGACAAACCGTGTCATAAACCATTGAGCTGTCTTTCTTGCCGGGTGGCGCTGTGCTTACCCGGCCTCCAGGGTGCTTCATTGTAGGCCCGTGCAAGCGTAGCGCCGCCGGGCGAAACGCACAAAATGCACTTTACGCTCAGTAATATTCAATCGTGTTCTTGATGGTGTACTTGTGCTCAACGGCGGGTTTGACGCTATCGTCCGTGATGGTCAGATCGCAGCTCACCGGGTTATTGTGGCGATCGTAGTCGCAGCTCTGCGTCACGTTGCCCAGCGGCTTGTCATTCAACATGCTGACTGCCGAGTAATCCATTCTTTTGCGCAGGTCTTTCGACGGCGTCGACTGGACGGACAGATGCTGATCCCCTGATACGGTGGTTTTGCCCAGCGGGTAACCATCCGCGTCGTAGCGATACTTCACTTCCATCTCTTTGCCGTGCGCCGCCACCACAAATCCGTTGTCGTCGGTATCCCACGTTACCCCGGCTGACGGCAGTTCGGCCAGCTGGCATTTGCCCTGCAGCTTCACTTTGCGCTGCTGGGTTTCCGCATCAAGATAGTAATTGGCATCCAGCACCAGCGCCACGCTGGTGTTGGCCTCCAGGTCGTGTAGCTCCAGCGTATCGAAACACCCTTCCGTCGAGACGGTGCCGGTGACCCGTTTAGACACTTCACCCTTCTCGTTGAACAGCGTCTGGGTAAAGTCTTTGACCGGGCCGCGCAGCGGATCAAAATCAAATTCGTTTGAAAAACTCGCCATCTCGGGCGTAAACGACAGCGGCGCGGAGCTGTTGTCGCACCCCACCAGTGTTGCTGCCAGGAGCGTTATCGCTGCATATTTCTTCACATTCATTTCCGTACAGGGAGATTATTCCCAATCATATTAGCAAATACAGATGTTTACACGAAGCCTGCTAAAATTAATCTCTACACAGAGAAAAGGAGCTACAGATGAAACGGTTACCCTGGATTACCGCCCTGCTGTTAATGAGTGCCTCAACGGCCGCGCTGGCGGCACCGGATTCCTGCGAGCGCGTGAAAAGCGACATTCAGCAGAAGATCGTCAACAACGGCGTGCCTGAGTCAGGTTTTACGCTGAACATTGTGCCGAACGACCAGGCCGATCAGCCGGGCACGCAGGTTGTAGGCCACTGCGCTAACGACACCTTTAAAATTCTGTATACCCGCACAGGCAGCGGTGCGGCAGCTGAACCTCAGTAATTGAGCGTCAATTCCCTTTGATTTGATAAGGATTAAGATCTACTACCCCCAAATAAGTAACACTCACCCCATCATTAGCCCGGATATCATTTCGGGAGAAATAATACGCAATAATAATGATGGGGTGAGCCATGTCCGATGCTGAACATTACGACGGCGGAATTAGCCGTCGAACTCTCGTGAAATCTACGGCGATAGGTTCTCTGGCGCTTGCCGCTGGTGGGATCTCGCTTCCCTTTGGCCTTAAAAGCGCTGCCGCTGCGGTGAAGCATGCCGTCCAGCCTCCTGAAGATACCGTGGTGTGGGGCGCCTGCTCGGTCAACTGCGGCAGCCGCTGTGCGCTGCGTCTGCACGTCCGCGACAACGAAGTGTACTAGGTCGAAACGGATAACACCGGCGAGGATGTGTATGGCGATCACCAGGTGCGCGCCTGCCTGCGCGGACGTTCTATTCGTCGCCGCATCAATCACCCTGACCGTCTGAACTACCCGATGAAGCGCGTGGGCAAACGCGGCGAAGGCAAGTTCGAGCGCATCACGTGGGATGAAGCGCTCGACACGATCGCCGCCAGCCTGAAAGACGTGGTGGCCAACTACGGCAACGAAGCGGTGTATATCAACTACTCTTCCGGGATTGTCGGCGGCAATATCACCCGCTCCTCCCCTTACGCTTCGCTGGTGGCGCGCCTGATGAACTGCTACGGCGGCTTCCTGAGCCACTACGGCACCTACAGCACGGCGCAAATTGCCTGCGCGATGCCCTACACCTACGGCAGCAACGACGGCAACAGTACCTCGGACATCGAAAACACCAAACTGGTAGTGATGTTCGGCAATAACCCGGCGGAAACGCGCATGAGCGGCGGCGGGATTACGTACTATCTGGAACAGGCTCGCGAGCGGTCCAACGCGCGCATGATTGTTATCGACCCGCGCTACACCGACACGGCAGCCGGACGCGAAGATGAATGGATCCCGATCCGTCCGGGAACCGATGCCGCGCTGGTGGCGGGCATTGCCTGGGTATTAATCGACGAAAACCTGGTCGACCAGCCATTCCTTGACAAATACTGCATTGGCTACGATGAAAAAACGCTGCCGGAAGGCGCGCCCGCTAACGGTCACTACAAAGCGTATATTCTCGGCCAGGGCGATGACCACACGGCGAAAACGCCGGAGTGGGCCTCCCGCATCACCGGTATTCCCGCCGATCGCATCGTTAAGCTTGCCCGCGAAATCGGCTCCGCTAAACCGGCTTATATCTGCCAGGGCTGGGGACCTCAGCGTCAGGCGAACGGCGAGCTGACCTCCCGCGCTATCGCGATGCTACCGATCCTCACCGGAAACGTCGGGATCAACGGCGGGAACAGCGGCGCGCGTGAGTCGACATACACCATCACCATCGAGCGTATGCCGCTGCCGGATAACCCGGTCAAAACGCAAATTTCCTGCTTCAGCTGGACGGACGCCATCGCCCGTGGGCCGGAGATGACCGCCCTGCGCGACGGCGTGCGCGGCAAGGATAAGCTGGACGTGCCGATTAAGTTCATCTGGAACTACGCGGGCAACACCCTCATCAACCAGCACTCCGATATCAATAAAACCCACGATATCCTGCAGGATGAAAGCAAGTGCGAAATGATTGCGGTCATTGATAACTTCATGACGTCGTCAGCGAAGTATGCCGATATCGTGTTGCCGGACCTGATGACCGTCGAGCAGGAAGACATCATTCCAAACGATTATGCGGGCAACATGGGCTACCTGATATTCCTTCAGCCCGTGACCGCGCCGAAGTTTGAGCGCAAGCCCATCTACTGGATCATGAGCGAAGTGGCGAAACGCCTTGGGCCGGATATCCATCAGAAATTCACCGAAGGACGGACGCAGGAACAGTGGCTGCAGTATCTGTATGCCAAAATGCTCGAAAAAGATCCCAAACTGCCGTCCTATGACGAGCTGAAAAAAAGGGGCATTTACAAGCGCAAAGATCCGAACGGCCATTTTGTGGCCTATAAAAAATTCCGTGAAAACCCGGAAGCCAATCCGCTGAAAACGCCATCGGGTAAGATTGAAATTTACTCCAGCAAGCTGGCGGAGATTGCGGCCACCTGGGAGCTGGAAAAAGATGAGACCATCAGCCCGCTGCCCGTCTACGCGTCAACCTTCGACGGCTGGGACGCGCCCGAGCGCGCGCGGTTCCCGCTGCAGCTGTTTGGCTTCCACTTTAAGGCCCGTACCCACTCGAGCTACGGTAATGTAGACGTGCTGAAAGCCGCCTGCCGCCAGGAGGTCTGGCTTAATCCTGTCGATGCCGAAAAACGCGGCATTAAAAACGGCGATACGGTGCGCGTCTTTAACGACCGCGGTGAGGTAAGAATTGAAGCGAAAGTGACGCCGCGCATCATGCCCGGCGTCAGCGCTATGGGCCAGGGGGCCTGGCACGACGCCAATATGAGTGGCGATCGTGTCGACCACGGCTCATGCATCAACACCCTGACCACGCACCGCCCGTCACCGCTGGCCAAAGGCAACCCGCAGCACACCAATCTGGTACAGATCGAGAAGGTGTAACGGGTGAATGGCGTGACCGTGGTTTATTCTATGGTTTGTATTATTGGTTAACTCAGACGCGCGGACATCCTCCGCGCGAGCAAGGAAGATGTAATGAAAGATGTCTCACATCGTGAATCGTTCGCGTTCAGCGCCCGGGTGCTGGGTGCGCTGTTTTATTTCGCGCCAGACAGCGAGCAGGCCGCGCCGCTGGTGCAGGCCTTCACCGCAGGCGAATGGGTTCAGGACTGGCCTCTGCCTTCGGAAACGCTGCGACCCGTAGCCGACACCTTTGCCGCGTCTGCCGATGAGCCGCTGAGGGACGCCTGGCAACGACTGTTTATTGGCCCTTACGCCCTGCCCGCGCCACCGTGGGGCTCCGTCTGGCTGGACCGCGAATCCGTGCTGTTCGGCGACTCGACCCTCGCGCTGCGCCAGTGGATGCGGGAGAACGCTATCGCATTTGAAATGCAGCAGAATGAACCGGAAGATCACTTCGGGACTTTGCTGCTGCTGGCGGCATGGCTGGCCGAGAACGGCCGCGATGAGGAGTGTGCTCAACTTCTGGCGTGGCACCTGCTGCCGTGGAGCACCCGCTTCCTGTCCGTGTTTGTCGACAACGCCGGGCATCCGTTTTATACCGCGCTGGGTAAGCTTGCGCAGCTGACGCTCGCGGACTGGCGATCCGGGCTCCTTATTCCGGTTGCGGAAAAGACGCTGTATCGCTAAGGGGTGTGGCTTGCTCGCGGGTAGCGGGCAAGCAGCACTCAGAAGATAGCGTTTAAAAATTCATATCGAAACATGAGTCATGTTAAGATTGATGATATATAATGGCCTTTCCTAAAAAAATGATGCTATCTGTTGATACATACAAAATAAAAAAATGACTGGAAAACACCCTTCCGTAAATAATTTTAAAAGGCTACTTATAACAGCCATAACATTTACCATTTTAGGTGCATGGATCTGGTATATGTCATGGACAACAAGCATCTCCAATTATACCATTTTGCAAGAATCGGTTCCTGAATTGACCACGTATATTTCTGTTGGAGTAGCGATTGGCGCGCTTTTGGTTATACGCGCTTTTTTTGTGCACGCTTTTAACCAAACTTTAAAATACTTTGCCAATACTTTCTTATGCGGTTTTTGCCTTGGGTTTGTATTGAGCTTAAATGGTTATGATATTTATGTCTATCTCTTCCCGGACAAAATAATTGGCTATGAATCTGAATATGAGGTTGTCTTTCCGGGGCCTTCGAGAGGTAAGCATGGCCATTGTGAAGCGGGTCTCTGGTTAAAAGATCAGAACACCAACAGATGGATTCAGCTTTGTACAAACAAAGAATATCTGCACAGCCACCGTAAGCAGGGAATGACTGGGGTGTGGGTGACAGCCCGTGTGAATAATATTGGAAGTTACATTGTGAGTTATGAGTTTATTTATTTGTAGGCACGACCCTATCTATTTTTGTTCCGGTGAAAATGAATGGCGCTCAAGGCCCGCTCCTTGCTTATAGCCGTCAGCCTGATACGTCGCACCAGAGATTGCGCATTCACAGCGGAGAAACCGGCTACGGGCAGGGTCATCTCAAAATCGAATCAGGGTAAATTTCATTCATACCCCCACATTTAGTGGTGGATACGTGACGACTGTTCCTCTATTCTGCTTTTTCAGCGAGCAAGCCGGAGTCATTTTTAGTGGATAATCCCATACTTCAGAAAACCATCATTATCTTTATTCTCATCCGGTGGGTAATAGACGGAGTCAGGAGAAAGAAAAAAAAGCGTTATGACTCCGCTATAGCAGAGGCTAATGCCAGAGAACGCTATGAATGGCGCTATCTCAGATGGGCTTGGCAGGCAATACGAGTGGCGGCGGCAGTGTATATCTTTGTTCAGTTGATTCAGGTTTTACTGAGATAGATGGCAGAAGAAAGTAAGGCAGGCAAGGAACATCTCACTGTCCAGGCCAACAATAGCTGAGCCTCGGTGGTAGAAATTGTGAGTGTTCCCTGCCTGCCAGTAGCATGTGCTACAAGCCTTTCACCACTATTTGGTTATGTATCACCGACTGATTCCCCCTCACTCGCACTCTCTTTGCTTTGAATGAACCGAAGTGCCAGGTAGAGGTCTGGCGCCAGAATCATGTCATCATCATTCATTGTTGGCCGACTGTCTTTAAACCAGCGTGTTAACTCCGTTTTCCTGCCCGCAAGAATTAATTTAATCTGTCGGCCTTTCAGATCGCGCTTTAACTCATTAATGGTTGCCAGGACACTGATGTCTGAATAGGTGAAGCAGGCAACGGCATCAATGACCACCCATTTAGGCTGTATGGCTGCCCCATCAACCAGGTTCAATACCCGACGTTTAAAATAAGCCACATTAAAATAGGTCAACGGTGAGTTAAATCGATACATCAGCACGCCCGGGACCATTTTAATATCGGTTGTATTCCCTAACGAGTGAATCATTCCCTCTTCGTCAGTGCCCAGCAGGTGCTCAGAGGGGCGAAACACCGTACGAAGGAACTGCAACAGGCCAAGCAACACCGCAAGGCCAATCCCCTGGATAACGCCGATAATTAACACACAGCCAAACGTGAAGAAGGCCAGGCGAAAGGCCTGTTTATTTCTGCGCCTCAGGTTCCATAGCCCACGTAAATCAATCAATGACCACGATGCGTACATTAGAACAATCCCTAACGCAGATACCGGAATGAATTGTAATGGCTGAGTGAAAAATACTACGACGATACCGATGATCAAGGCGGCGACCACGGAAACCAACTGGCTTTTCCCCCCAACCGAATCATTCACCGCAGTCCGGGAATCGGCTCCACTGATAGCAAACCCCTGAGATAACCCCGACATAATGTTCGCAATACCCAAAGCCCGGAACTCTGCATCCGCATTAATTTCGTAGCCATTTTTTGCGGCGAAACTGCGGGCGGTCAGCATCAGACTGACAAAACTGACCAACGCCAGGTTCAGCGCCGGGATCACCAAATCACGCATCGGCCCCGGCTGGAACGCCCCCCAGTGAACGACCGGTAAACCAGGCTGGAAGCCATCTCCCCCAATCGTGGCAATCCCATACTGTTGCGCAGAGGTCACCCATACCAGTGCCGTTGTTATTACAATGGCGATTAAAGGTGCTGGCCACTGGCTGCGATACGTTTTGATCACCATTAAAATAATTAACGTAAAAAGGGATATTCCTACGGTTAATAAATGGCTATCTGAAAGTCGACCTGGCAAGGCGATTATTTTTTCAATAACCTGCGCTTCATCAAGCTTAATCCCCAACACCTTGCCTAATTGCCCGACGATAATCGTCACGGCTACGCCATTAAGTAAACCGGTAAGAATGGGATGAGAAAGCAGATCGGCGAGCGCGCCCAGCCGAAATTTACTGGCAAGCAAACACCACCCGCCCATCATCAATGTCATGATGATCGTCAGCTGCCAGTGCAGTTCGGGGTTTCCTGCAGAAAGCGGAAATACGACGGCCGCAATCACCGCGCAGGTTGTGGCATCAGGGCCCACAATAAGCTGGCGTGAAGAGCCAAACAGTGCGTAAGCTATCATCGGTAAAACGCAGGAATAGAGTCCTACAATTGCCCCCACCCCCGCCAGCTCAGCGTATGCAATCGCAACAGGGAGCGCTACGGCCGCAACGGATAACCCGGCTTTAACATCATGCTTTAGCCAGCTTTTATCGTAGGCTAACAAATTTTGTAAACCGGGCATGTAGTTTAACAACAGTTTTCCGAACACATTATTCTCCGGACAGGGATATTACTCGCGTCATGTTGGCACATTTCTTAGTGAGGTTCTGGTTTTCAAATGCTCCGGACGGAGGCCGGCACTGTTGCGAATCTAATAAAACGTTAACTCTTTTATTATTCTGACTGATGTTAAACGTAGTTCAGATACTGCGGCTTAACCGGGGTTGGCCGTGCCGGATGCCGTGATGAAAGCAAGTGACGGAATAAATACAATGGTCATTATCAGTAAGTCTCGTTAATCGCTAATGTTGAATCATTTTGGCATAGATAGCAGGTTGTTACACACCATGAGATCGAGAGAGTCCATCACTCTTCCCGTCACCCAGCAGTACCGCCCCGCCATCTTAACCGGAGCGGCTTATATACGTTGTTATCACATGCTCAAAAACTGTATGTCACCTTCAAACTCCCCGTCGGCGACGTTTTACGATGCACAATCGGGCTATCGCTCGCATCCCCCGTCAGCTGCGTCACGCCCGCTGAGGCAAGCACGCTCCAGCGCGAGGTGAGCTTGTGGGTCCAGTCAAGGTTCATCGACCAGGCATAAATCCCGGCCCCGGCGTCATGTCGGGCAAAGCCCGATGCGGCCGATTGGGCGGCGCTGACCCCATAGTACGTCTGCATATACTTGTCGGATCCCCAACTGCCGGTCACCGCCATCGTCACCTCATTTTTGGGTGAGGTGTAGAACGGGCTGGAAATGCCGAAGTGTACCGCTTCACCGTTGTCTCTCTCAGACACCGGTACCTCAGCCTGCAGCTGCAGATTCAGCCAGTCGGTCACCTTGTACCCCAGCCCGGGTACCACGATAGCCGAGCCTTTAATCTCACCCATGCCCCGCAGCTCGTCGCTGCCGGAGCTGATGGAATCGCTGCTCACGTCTTTATCTTTACGGCCCGTTCGATAGCTCAGCGCTGCGCTGTAATCCAGGTTGCCAACATTGTTACCGTAACCGATCCCACGCGTGGTGCCGATGAAGAAGCCATTTGCCATGGAATAATCCACTACCTGAGCCGCTGAAACGCGGGTTTTATCTGAACCCGAGTAGCGCGGCCCCACATCCACGCCGCCTCCCAGGGTTAAGACGTTACCCTGGCGCTGTTCTTCCGCCAGTACAGGCGTAGCCAGTAACGCCAGAACGACGCCCGGCACGAGGGTTTTCAGGCAGCGGCCCGAAAGTAGATGAGGGAACGTATTACGCAGTTCGATATTTCTCATTAAGGAAGTCCTTATGGATGCAAATGATGACGATGCAGGCGGTTAAACGCCGGAACGCCCATTTTGAAGCGTGACCCTAAGGTTCTTATGAGCCGAAAATGAAGAAAGACTGAAGCGCGCGCGGGTGCTGTCATCCGGACAGATTTCCTGCTACCGTTTTTTTCTTAAGAAATTCTTCATTCACGGTTGATACCGTTACCAATGTGAAAATTCTACTTATCGAAGACGACCTGGATCTCGGCAATGGCGTACGTATCGCCCTCTCAGATCAAGGATTTGACGTCATATGGGTTCGCCGTAAAGAGGATGCGCTGCATCAGCTTGACGTCTGCGTGCCGGAACTAATTTTGCTCGACCTGGGGCTACCCGACGGCGATGGCATGAGCCTGATGACGCGTTTGCGCCAGCAGCTCAAGGGGATCCCCGTCATCATCCTGACGGCGCGAGGGACATTGCAGGATCGCCTGTGCGGCCTGGATGCCGGTGCAGACGACTATCTCGTCAAACCTTTTATTCTCGCCGAGCTGCTGGCGCGAGTGCGAGCCCTTGCACGGCGCAGCTATGGTTTTGAAAATGAGGCGATAGAAATTCGCGGGCTATCCCTTCATGTCCCAACGCGCCGCGTGACGGTGAGTGCGCGCCATATCGATTTAACGGCCAGTGAATACGCGCTGCTGGAAACGTTGATGCTGCGCGCGGACCGCGTGCTGACACGGCGGTTTCTGGAGGAAAGGATATTCGGCAACAAAGAGAATCTCAGCAACGCGCTCGACGTGCATATGGGAAATTTGCGGCGGAAAATCGGCGACGGCTATGTGCGAACGGTCCGGGGCGTCGGGTACGTCATTGATACCGTCTCCATTCAAAAAGTGAGCGGTTAATGCAAAACGTCTGGTATCACCTGAGGCGCCCGACGCTGGTGCGCCGAATTATCATCGCCCAGATGCTGCTGCTGACCCTGCTGTGGTGTCTTTTTCTAACCTTCATTCTGTGGGAGGACCTGCGCAGCCCTCCCATCCTTACGGGCAGTAAAACGTACGAAACCGTTTTTACCCTGGCTGAGCGTATGGACGGACGTCCGCAGGATCGTACCGCCGTGCTGGAAGCCTTTAGCCAGGCCCTGCGGGAAGGTTACGGCGGAGGGGAAGATCCCGTGCTGTCGATTAACCTCATCGTTCGCAAGAATAATGCCGTTATTTTTGCCTCCCACGGTGCACCTGCGGGGATAACAAACACCCGGTTCGGCGAACTGGAGCACGTCCAGAGTGAAGATCGTACCTGGACCAGCCGCACCCTTAAATCCCCTCACTCTGACGTGGAGGTCACCCTCTTCACGCCAGCCAGCGGCTGGAACTTCTTTATCTATCTGAACTCTCGCGGGTACTACATCCTGCCGCTGCTGGTCTGCTTCCCATTTCTGCTGTTTCCCGCGTGGCTCTCAATCCGCATTGCGATGCGTCCATGGAATAAGGTGGTCAATGAAATTACGTTACGCACGCCGGACGACCTCTCCCCTTTAAGAGCCGTACCGAAGCACCGGGAGCTTCGCCAGATGGTGGACGCGATCAACGACTTCCTTGCCAGGGTGCGTGAAAGCGCGGAAAGGGAGCGGATTTTCATCGCGGATGCCGCGCACGAGCTGCGTACCCCCCTCGCGGCGATGCGCATCAACGTGGAGGCGCTGCAGTCCTGGGTCATCAGCGAGAGCCAGAAGGAGCTGCTTGCGGGCGTGATTCGCAGCAACAGCCGCGCCGCGCGCCTCGTCAATCAGCTGCTGCTGATGATGCACAGTGAATCGCGCATTGATACGGCTATGGAACCCGTGCCGCTGACAACGCTTATTCAGGAACGAATGGCCGAGCTGGAACCGCTAGCGTCTGCGCGGAAAATTGAGCTGGAATTCTTTGCCGAGGATGACGTCTGGATCCACGGCGTCAGGGAACGCCTGGTGTCGCTGATTGATAATCTCATTGAGAACGCCGTGAAGTACAGCCCCGAGAGCGGGCGGATTCAGGTCGACCTGAGCGCCTGCGATCGCGTCGTTCAGCTGCGCGTCTCCGATGCGGGCCCGGGTATTCCGCCTGAACTGCGGGAGCGCGTGTTCGACCGCTTTTTCCGCGATCCCAATCAGGTGCAGAGCGGCAGCGGGCTGGGGCTTGCCATCGTCAAAGCGGTGGCGCAGCAGCACAACAGCAGCGTAAATCTGAGTACTTCTGCAGAAGGTGGCCTCCTGGTCACGGTTGACTTCCCGAACCGCACGTTTAGCTAAAGCAGAACAGGGGGTTTGATCGCAAATGCCGCAGATTGCTTCAAAATAATTACCGTATTTGTTATATTGTTGTTTATTGCTTATTCACCTCTGCGGTGCCAAAAAGAACAAGATTCACCGCAACCCAGGACAGAGAAATGTTAGATTACCGCTTCCCGACAGCTTTGCAGATGGTTCTCAGCGTAGCGATGGCGGAGCAATTGGGTGAACGTTCGACGAGCGCGATTCTGGCCTACGGCCTCGAAGCGAACCCGAGCTTCATCCGCAAATTGATGGTTCCGCTGACGCGAGACGGCATTATCGTCTCAACGCTTGGCCGTAACGGCTCCATTCATCTTGGTCGCCCGCCGGAAGAGATCACCCTGCGCGACATCTACCTTTCGGTCATCGAAGATAAAAAACTGTGGGCGTCGCGCCCTGACGTACCGGCCCGCTGCGTGGTCAGCGCTAACGCCTGCTGGTACTTTAAATCGATTTCCGAAGAGGCCGAGCAGGCGTCGTTAGCGGTGCTGGAGCGCCATACCGTGGCTAGCGCCCTGGAAGCGGTGAAAAACGCCGACAGCAGCGGATGGGATCCGCTCCCCGACCTTATTGCCCAGTATCAAAAAACGTCATAACGTTTTACCTGATGCGAAAAAAAACCGCCTTCTCTGTGAAGGCGGTTTTTTATTATCAGCAACGTCCCTACGCGGGCAGCACGTCCCTTTCCTCTTTTTTGCCGCGCGTGACGAACTTACGCAGCGTCACGTAGAACACCGGCGTCAGGAACAGACCAAACAGCGTCACCCCCAGCATACCGGAGAACACCGTGATCCCGGTGACGCCGCGTACTTCCGCACCCGCGCCGTGGCCGAGGATCAGCGGAATGGTCCCGGCAATAAAGGCGATGGAGGTCATCACAATCGGGCGTAAACGCAGGCGGCACGCCTCCAGCGCGGCTTCCATAATGCCTTTACCCTGAATTTCCAGCTCGCGGGCAAACTCCACGATAAGAATGGCATTTTTACAGGCCAGCCCCATCAGCACCACCAGCCCCACCTGCACGAAGACGTTGTTATCGCCCCCGGTCAGCCAGACGCCAAACAGCGCGGAAAGCATCGTCATCGGCACGATGAGGATCACCGCCAGCGGCAGCGTCCAGCTTTCATACAGCGCCGCCAGCACCAGGAACGCCAGCAGCACCGCGACCGGGAAGACGATCAGCGCCGTGTTGCCCTGGGTGGCCTGCTGGAAGCTCAGATCCGTCCATTCAATGTTCATCCCGTTCGGCAGGATCTGCTTAGACATCGCGTCCAGCTGCGTCATCGCCTGTGCAGATGAGAGCACGCGCGGGTCGGCATCGCCAATCAGGTCCGCCGCCGGGTAGCCGTTGTAACGGATCACCGGATCGGGCCCGTAGGTGGTCGTGATGTTAACCATACTGCCAATCGGCACCATTTCGCCCTGGCTGTTGCGGGTACGCAGATTCGCAATATCTTCCACGCTGTCGCGGAACTGCCCGTCAGCCTGCGCCATCACGCGCCAGGTGCGCCCGAACTGGTTGAAGTCATTGACGTACGACGAGCCCAGATAGGTTTGCAGCGTCCCGAAGAGATCGGTCAGCGACACGCCCTGCGCTTTCGCCTTGTCGCGGTCAACCTGGACGTCCAGCTGCGGCACGTTAGCCTGGTAGGTTGAGATCGGGAAATGCATCCCCGGAGTCTGCATGATTGCACCGGACATGGTGTTCACCGCGTTTTGCAGCGCGCCATAGCCCAGACCACCGCGATCCTGAATGTACAGGGAATAGCCCGACCCCTGACCCAGCCCTAAAATCGGCGGCGGCAGGATGGAGAAGCCAAAGCCCTGCTGGATTTGCGCGATTTTCGCGTTAATCTCCGCGTTAATTTCCGCTGCGGAATGTTTACGCTGGTCGAACGGCTTCAGGCCAAAGAAGACCGTCCCGGTATTCGGCGTATTGGTGAACTGCAGCGCATTCAGTCCCGGAAACGCGACCGCATAGTCCACGCCTTCGGTATTCATCCCGATTTCGCTCATTTTGCGGATCACCGCATCGGTGCGGGCCAGCGAAGAGCCTTCCGGCATTTTCACGCCGCCGATCAGGTAAAGCTTGTCCTGCGTCGGAATAAACCCGCCGGGCACCGCTTTAAACATGACGCCTGCGGCACAGAGCAGCAGCAGGTAAACCACGAATACCGCACCGCGCCGTCCCAGCGTTTTGCCCACCAGCCCCTGATAGCCGTTTGAACTGCGGAGGAAAAAGCGGTTAAACGGACGGAAAATCCAGCCGAACAGACGGTCGATAAGCCGGGTCGGGAAATCTTTCGGCGCGCCGTGGGGCTTTAACAGCAGTGCCGCCAGCGCCGGAGAGAGCGTCAGCGAGTTAATCGCTGAAATCACCGTCGATATCGCGATCGTCACCGCAAACTGCTTGTAGAACTGGCCGGTAACGCCCGACAGAAACGCCATCGGCACAAACACCGCGCACAGCACCAGCGCAATCGCGATAATCGGCCCGGACACTTCACGCATCGCCTGGTGCGCGGCCGCAAGCGGCGCAAGCCCCTCTTCGATATTTCGCTCGACGTTTTCCACCACCACGATGGCGTCGTCCACCACGATACCGATGGCGAGCACCAAGCCGAACAGGCTGAGGGTATTCAGCGAGAAGCCCAGCAGGTAGAGAATGCTGAAAGTACCCACCACCGACACCGGCACCGCGATCAGCGGAATGATCGACGCGCGCCAGGTTTGCAGGAACAGAATCACCACCAGCACGACCAGCACCACGGCTTCCAGCAGCGTTTGCACCACCGCACGGATCGAATCACGCACAAAGACCGTCGGATCGTAAGGTGCCGCCCACTTCATGTCCGCCGGGAAGCGCGTGGACAGTTCGTCCATTTTCGCACGCACCGCGTTAGACAGATCGATGGCGTTCGCCCCCGGCGACTGGAAGATACCAATCCCGACCGCGTCTTTATTGTTCAGCTGGGAACGCAGCGCATAGCTCCCGGAGCCCATTTCAATCCGCGCCACGTCGCGCAGGCGGACGACCGTACCATCCTGCGTTGTTTTCAGGACAATATTGCCAAACTCTTCTTCGGTATGCAGGCGGCCCTGGGCGTTAATGGAGATCAGGAAGTCGCTCTCTTTCGGCAGCGGCTCGGCACCAAGCTGACCGGCGGAGACCTGTACGTTTTGCTCCTGCATCGCCGTGACCACGTCCGAGGCGGTCAGCCCGCGCGCCGCCACTTTATTAGGGTCCAGCCAGACGCGCATCGCGTACTCGCCGGAGCCGAAAATCTGGATCTGGCCGACGCCGGGCAGGCGCGCCAGCTCATCCTTCACCTTCAGCGTGGCGTAGTTGCGCATATACAGCGAATCGTACTTACCGTTTGGCGAAAACAGATGCACCACCAGCGTCAGCGTGGGCGACTGCTTCTGGGTGGTAATGCCCAGACGCCGCACGTCCTCCGGCAGACGCGCTTCGGCCTGCGCGACGCGGTTCTGCACCTGAACCTGCGCCTGATCCGGGTCAGTCCCCGGACGGAAGGTCACGGTGGTCACCAGCACGCCGTCCGAGCCCGCGACGGATTTCATGTACATCATGTTCTCAACGCCGTTGATCGCCTCTTCCAGCGGCGTCGCCACGGTCTCGGCAATCACTTTCGGGTTGGCGCCCGGGTACTCGGCGCGCACCTGCACGCTTGGCGGCACGACGTCAGGGTATTCGCTCACCGGCAGCAGCGGGATGGCGATTAACCCTGTGATAAAAATCAGAATCGACAGGACGGCAGCAAAGATCGGCCTGTCGATAAAAAAGCGGGAAAAGTCCATGGGTTGGATTCTCAGGTCAAGGGATCAGTTGAGGGCGGCGCTGGCGGTCATGGCAACGGTTTTGGCGTTTACCGGCATACCCGGCATAAACACTTTCTGTAAACCCTCGACGATGACTTTGTCGCCAGGGTTCAGCCCCTGCCGCACGATGCGTAAACCGTCTGCCAGACGACCCGGCGTAATGTCGCGACGTTGCGCTTTCCCCTCTTTATCCACGATATAGACGTATTTACGATCCTGATCGGTCAGCACCGCCTTGTCGTCGATAAGCGTAGCTTTGAACTCCGCGCTGCCCGGCAGGCGTACGCGGGCAAACAGTCCCGGCGTGAACTGACGCTGTGAGTTATCCAGCAGCGCGCGCATGCGGATGGTCCCGGTGCTCGGCGTGAGCTGGTTATCCAGGAAATCCACTTTGCCCTGATGGGGATAGCCCTCCTCGCCCGTCAGGCCAATCTCAACCGGCAGCGCCGTGTGATTGCTGGACGCCCCCTGCCCGCTGCGGGCCAGGTTTTGATAGTGAAGGTAGGTTGACTCGTCCACGTCAAAGTAGACGTACACCGTCTTCTGCGAGACCAGCGTGGTGAGGACGCTGGCGGTATCGCCCGCAGTCACCAGGTTGCCGCTGGTGATCAGCGCCCGGCTGGCGCGACCATCGATAGGCGCGGTCACTTTGGTGAAGTCCAGGTTGAGCTGGGCTGCGTCAACCGCCGCCTGCGCGGCGCGAATGTCGGCCTGCGCCTGAACGGCAGCCGAGCGACGCTGCTCCCACTCTTCCCGTGAGACCAGATGGGTATTGATCAACTTATCGGTACGGTTGGCCTCACTTTGCGCGAGGCTGGCCTGCGTTTTGGCTCTCGCCAGGTTCGCCTGCGCCTGTTCCAGCGCGGCGCGATAGGTACGGTCATCAATGGTGAACAGCACCTCGCCCTTCTTCACTTCTTGGCCGTCGGTGTAATTCACCTTATCAATGTAGCCGGACACGCGCGGGCGCAGCTGAACGCTCTCCACCGCTTCAATCCGGCCGTTAAAGCTATCCCACTGGCTAATCGATTTCACCACCACGTCAGCGGCACTCACGGCAGGCGCAGGTGGCGCGGCATTTTGCGCGACGCTGTTATCGCATCCGACGAGCAGCACGGAGAGCAACATGGCCCCCAGCGCGCTCAGAGGAGAGTTACCCCAGGTTTTTTGCAGGCTCATTATTTTTATTCCGATAATTGTCGCCACCGGGCAAGACGCAGCAGGAGGCACCGCGCCACTTCCTTTGTCCGGGGGCTGTCTTAAGGCCATTTGTGTCGTTCATCGCCACAAAACTGTAACAGTTGCGAATACACTATTCGCGGCGATTGTAGGAAGGCGCTTAACTAAGTGCAAGAATAATTGTTGCACTTTATGTGCTATTTGAGTGGATGTGAAAAGACCCGTTTCGGTCAGGGATTTAAATGCAACAATAAAACTTGCAATTACTGCAAAAACGCGCCACCTTTAAATGCAACAGATAAAGATACTTTTCATCCGCTGCGTGGGGGTAACCAGATGAACACTGGCGCATTTATGCATGATTTACTCGACTGGATCGACAACAACCTGGACAGCCGCCTGGACATTGAGACCGTCGCCAGGCGTTCCGGCTACTCAAAATGGCACCTCCAGCGCCTGTTCAAAGAGCATACGGGCTATCCCCTCGCCGGGTATATTCGCGCGCAAAAGCTGCAAAAATCGGTTGAGCGGTTATCCCACAGCGATGAACCGATTCTGAACGTGGCGATCGCGCTGGGCTTTGACTCCCAGCAGTCCTTCAACCGCAGCTTTAAGCGTCAGTATGGTCAGGCGCCTGGGGCATGGCGACGCAGTATGGGTGGCCCGGAAACACAGCAGCTTCGCCAGTAATGCATATTTTGCTGCAACGTCGATTTGTTGCTGTTATACTGTATATAAATACAGTATAACGAGGTGCACGATGGCTGTTGAAACAAAATTTGTTGTCGTAAGAAAAGGTGAAGAGAAAATGACATTTGCCAGTAAGAAAGAGGCTGACGCTCACGACAAGCTGCTCGATATGGCAGACGCGTTCACCGACTGGCTGTTGCAAAGCGGTATGCAGATGGATGAAACGCAGGCTGAAAATCTTGGCCTGTATCTCGCCGAGCAGAAAGAGACCGTGCAGCATATTCTGCGTACCAGCAAGCTTCCCGATCTCACTGCTGCTGCTGCTGATAAAACAGAATCCGATGCGGCTGACACGAAAAAAATCAGGGCTGTGAAAGCGGCCTGATTGTCAGAAAATCATCACCGTTCTGGAAGCCGTAAGCAGATAACTGCTTACGGCTTTTTGGCTGTCTGTAGTACTCTCCTGCTGATTGATGTTAACGATACCATCGTTTCAAAGCAGGAGATGATGCACTGACAAAAAAAAATAGGACGTTAATCAACCTTTCGGGAAGGTGACGTGGGTTCAGTCCTTTTAATATAATTTAGAAATATTCATTTTTGTGATTAGAAATCCATACGAGGCTTGAGTCACGATAGTCGTCGTTAGTGGATGCTATCAGCGAGCATTTATCTGCATTACCATCAGTGGTGTAAGCACAGCTTTGCTTCACCATGAAAGTGATGTCCTCTCTTTTCGACACTAATTCTGAGTCAAGGAATTGCGCACTCCCGGATGGGTAAACGATGCGTTCATCTTTTGGATCTTTGTAGTTTATTATGCGAACGGGGAATTGGCTGTTGTGATATTCATATCGCTCTACAACTTCGCCCGTATCTTTGTCCATTATTTTTTCCAGCAAGCCACGTATATTATAACTGAGTAAGTAATTACCTTTTTCATTCTCAAGCTCAGTAATTTCGCAGCGCTCATTTATTTTTCCGGTAATACGCTGGCCTTTAAGTGACGTCAGTAAGCCATCTTTATTGACCAAATGAAACTCTCGATCATTTGCCTTGTCAACCATGTTGATACTCGTAAAGCATCCGCTGCGATCATATCTAACTTCTGTCATAACCTGAAGTTTACCTGTAACATCCCGCATCCACTGGAGGCTATGTTTTACGTTCCCGGTTGTTGCATCATGATCGAATAAAAGAGCAGCATTTAAGACCGCCGGTTTGAATTGAGTAAATGCCGCGACATCAAATGATAACGTCAATAATAATAGATTTAAAAAAACACCTGCTTTCATAAGTCATCCCTTTATTAATAAAATAGCATTCAACGATGATGTGAATTCGCGCTCTCATATTTTACGAATAATCGAAGCGTTTCCATGACAAACGTTAAGTGTCTGCTTTTTGTTCTAATCAATCGATACAAGGGTCCCTCATTTTTTGTGTGCACTCGCTTTCCGACGGATCTCAATCATCCTGATATACATATCACGCAACTCCTTATTCTGCTTGATTACCATTTCTTTGGGCAAGGATTCTCTCTCACGATTCTATTCATCAACGACACCCTGGCATGTCAGATAAGCGTCATTAACAATATTTTCAGCTGGAATCATCGTGTTGATATAGGGAATGGTATGTTTGTTCAGGCATACAGAGGCTTTGTTGAATAAATCAGATTTCGGGTAAGTCTCCCCCGTAGCGGGTTGTGTTTTCAGGCAATACGCACGCTTTCAGGCATACCTGCTTTCGTCATTTTGTTCAGCGCTCGTACCAGGGCCATAG
>NZ_JAJFTC010000022.1:0-35464 GCF_020733125.1 Enterobacter cloacae complex sp. 2021EL-01169 | reverse complement strand
GGTTCATCAGGCGCGGAACTCATCAAGGCGCGGGAATAAAATCCCATTCAGACGCCGGATAGATTCAAGCAAGCCAACTTGTCGTCAAAATCGGTGTTGCAAAAACGGGAGTGACCATAGATTCCGTATTAGCCTTTACAGCAATGCGTAAAACTTTTTAAACAGTCGCCACCCGCGCTATTCTTCTTTTCGTATCTAAACATGAAAATGCCTCATGTTGCATTGAAATTAAGTCACTTCCCCTGCGCCACGGTCTCAGGCATAAATTATGCATTGGTAACTTCTTAGCAACATGAACTTAGGATGCATAACCACAATGAGCAAAGCTTTCACATATACCCTTAAGCGCAGTTGCTTCGATGAGAATTACAACCCGTCAGAAAATACGCGTACGACCACCAACTTCGCCAACCTGGCCCGCGGGGAAAAACGTCAGGAAAACCTGCGCAATACGCTGGTGATGATCAACAACCGCTTTAATGCCTTAGCGCGCTGGGATAACCCAAACGCCGATCGCTATGCGGTTGAACTGGAAATCATCTCTGTCGATTTGAATATTGGCGCGGAAAAGCCGTTCCCGGCCATTGAGATACTGCAAACCACCATTGTCGACAAGAAAAACAACCAGCGTATCCCTGGCATCGTCGGGAATAACTTCTCGTCTTACGTGCGGGATTATGATTTCAGCGTGCTGCTGCTGGAGCACAACAAGAACCAGCAGCACTTCAGCATTCCGAAAAAATTTGGCGAACTGCACGGCAATATCTTCCGCCATTTTGTGAATTCACCTGAATACAAAGAGAACTTCACAAAAGGACCGGTGATTTGCCTGAGCGTCTCCAGCAAAGATACCTATCGCCGCACCGGTAACCAGCACCCCGTACTGGGCGTTGAGTACCAGCCGGATGGCGAATCGCTTACGGAGCAGTACTTCGCGAAGATGGGCCTGAGCGTGCGCTACTTCATGCCGGAACACAGCGTGGCGCCGTTCGCGTTCTTCTTTACCGGGGATTTGCTGAGTGATTACACCGACCTCGAACTGATCGCCACCATCAGCACGATGGAGACGTTCCAGAAGATCTATCGCCCGGAAATTTATAACGCCAACTCGGCGGCCGGACTGTGCTACCGACCGGATCTGAACCAGCAGGATCACTCCTTAACCAAAATTGTGTATGACCGGGAAGAGCGAAGCCGTCTGGCGATTGAACAGGGTCGGTTTACCGAAGAGTACTTTATTAAGCCTTACAAACACATTCTTGAGCAGTGGTCTGATAACTACACGCTTTAATACATTAAAAAAGGTCTTTTATTATGAAAACATTGCTCCCGACTTCAACGGCTGGCAGCCTGCCAAAGCCGACCTGGCTTGCGCAACCGGAGACGCTCTGGTCACCGTGGAAGTTACAGGATCAGGAACTGCTGGCAGGCAAGCAGGATGCGCTGCGCCTGTCTCTGGATGAGCAGATCCGCGCGGGAATCGATATCGTCAGCGACGGGGAACAGACCCGCCAGCACTTCGTCACCACCTTTATTGAACACCTGAGCGGCGTCGATTTTGAGAACCGCCAGACGGTGCGCATTCGTAACCGCTATGACGCGAGCGTGCCAACCGTGGTTTCCGCGGTTGCGCGCCAGAAACCGGTCTTCGTCGACGATGCAAAGTACCTGCGCCAGCTCACGGACAAGCCGATCAAATGGGCCCTGCCGGGGCCGATGACCATGATCGACACCCTCTATGACGCGCACTATAAAAGCCGCGAAAAGCTGGCCTGGGAATTCGCCAAAATCCTTAACCAGGAAGCGCGAGAGCTAGAGGCCGCAGGCGTGGACATTATCCAGTTCGATGAACCGGCGTTTAACGTCTTTTTTGATGAGGTCAACGACTGGGGCATCGCCGCGCTGGAGCGCGCCATTGAAGGGCTGAAGTGCGAAACCGCGGTCCACATCTGCTACGGCTACGGCATCAAGGCCAATACCGACTGGAAAAAGACGCTCGGCTCGGAGTGGCGCCAGTACGAAGAGGCCTTCCCTAAGCTGCAGACCTCTAACATCGACATCATCTCCCTGGAGTGCCACAACTCCCGCGTGCCGATGGATCTGCTGGAGCTGATCCGCGGTAAAAAAGTGATGGTTGGGGCGATCGACGTGGCAACCAACACGGTTGAAACGCCGGAGGAAGTGGCCGATACGCTGCGAAAAGCGCTGCAGTTTGTCGACGCCGACAAGCTGTACCCGTCAACCAACTGCGGCATGGCGCCCCTCTCCCGTCAGGTTGCCAACGGCAAGCTTAAAGCACTCAGCGCTGGCGCAGAAATTATCCGCCAGGAGCTTGGCGCGTAATCCCCTTACGCTGCCAGTACAGCGGCGTACCAAAGCGCTCGACGTAATAATCAATCACCGCCCTGACGTTCAGGGGCGGATGTCGGGCATCAGGGTAGATCGCCGCGATAGCCTGTTGTTCCGTAGTGATGGCGCACTCCAGCGCGGGCAGGAGCGGAATCAGCTCACCGCGCTGGAGCGGTTCGCTCACCAGCCAGTCCGGAAACAGCACAATCCCCATCCCTCCCCGCGCCGCAGCCAGCAACGCTTCCGCATTATTCGAGGTCATCAATGGCGTCACGGGATAGTGTGTCCACGCCTCGCCCGCCCTACGCAACAGCCAGCGGTTAGGCCCTGACGATCCGCGATACACCAGGCAATGATGGCGGTTCAGATCGTCGGGCACTTCTGGCGCACCGTGTTTACGCACGTAGTCTGGCGACGCGGCCAGATGGTACACCTGCTGCCCAAACACCCGCGCGCGAAACGACGAGTCCGTCAGCACGCCAATGCGGAAGATAAGGTCTGCCGCATCCCGGTGGGGGTCAATGAAATCATCGGTCAGCGTCAGCTCTACGCTCAGGCGAGGATAGCGTGCCGACAGGCCGGGAAGTCCTGGGGCTATGTGCTTCTGGCCGAAAAACACCGGTCCGTTAATGCGGATCGCACCGGACGGCTCCACCGCACGCGCGTCCAGCTCCCGGCGCGCCTCTTCAAGATTCTCCGCCATCGACCGGGCGTAGCGAATAAACAGATGACCGCTTTCCGTGGGAATGACGGCCCGCGTATTGCGATAGAAAAGCTGCTGCCCGAGCGCATCCTCGAGCTGGTGGATCACGCGCGATATCTGCGAGGCCGATATCCCCTGCCGCCGCGCCACGACGGAGAAGTTCTGCGCTTCATACACGTCGATAAAGATCAGCAGCGCGCGGATGTTGATGTTGCTGGCGTCAACCATTAATGCATATCCTGCAAAGGTGTTTCCACCATTATGGCATTTTTCTCATTGCACAACCCACGTAATCTTCTTCGCCTGAAAACGGAGGAAGAAGAATGCAGTTGGTTTTGATTTTACTGGTGATCGCTGGCGGGATGGGCCTCTCCGTCGAGGCGGGACTGCTGGGCCCCCTGGGGGGAAAAGTCGGGGATTTATGGGCGACGTTCAGCATTTTTGGCGTCGGCGCCGCGCTGACGTTTCTGCTGATGCTGTTTTTCAGCCCGCGCAACAGCCCGTCGTTTTTCGCACAGCCCGGCTGGCAGCTCCTCGGCGGGGTGCTGGGTCCGATCTACGTCGTCATACTGACGCTTGCCACGCCGACTATCGGCATTGCGCTGACGATGATTGGCATTCTGGCAGGTCAGGTTTTTAAAAGCCTGATCATTGACCACTTTGGCCTGCTGGGTACGCCGCACAGGAAGATAAACGCAAGACGCATCGTGGCGCTGGTTTTTATTATTGCCGCACTGGTACTGGTCGCAAAGGGGTAAACACATGACACTGATGATGATAATTCTGGCCATCTGCGGCGGCGCGACGCTGAGCATACAGGCCGCAATTAATGGGCAGCTCGGCAGCAGCGTGGGCGTTTTCAAGAGCGCGTTTCTAACGTTTTCCGTCGGCGCGCTGGTGACCGCCCTGCTCATTTTCTTCTTTGAGCCTAAGCAGGCGGTCACGCTGCTGGACGTGCCGAAATGGCAGCTCCTCGGGGCGATGTTTGGCGTGCCCTATATCGTGATAATGGTGCTCGCCGTACAGCGGATCGGCACCGCTGTCGCCACGGTGGGGGTGATATTCGGCCAGCTCGCCATGAGTATGCTGATTGATAACTTTGGCTGGCTGGGCAATCCCGCCATTTCGTTTTCACCGAGCCGTCTGAGCGCGGTGGTATGCCTGGGGATTGCCCTGTACTTCATCTACTCCAGCAGCAAAACCGGCAGCGTCCGCGACTAAGCTGAGGTCTTACGGGTAAAGAACAGCGTTACCGTGGCCACGGTGACGCCCAGTTTCTTCATCTCGGTTTTATTAAACAGATGGTTCTCATCCTGCAGGTACATCCAGTCGTCAAAGTTCAGTAGCCAGGTGCTGCCGTTGGCCTTCACGTTCATGCTGTAATGCCAGTTGAACGCGTTGCCGGCGGCCTGCCCCGTTGCTACCCCTTCAATATCCCCCGCCGTGCCTTCGTAGCGATCGCTCCCCACGCGGCGGATATGCCAGACCCGCTGCTGCTTCTCGCCATCGTCGTAAACGAAGTGCTCGTTCAGCGTCAGCGTATCGCCGATAACGTCCCCGGCAATCTCAACGTGAAAGCGGCGGATCTGCTTGCCGCTGCGATCCTGTACCATCCCCCACGCTTCGGTTTTGCCCTGGAAGTAATGGAAGATATCCAGCCGCGGCTGCTGCTGGCGATACTCGGTCACCTCCGTGCTACAGCCTGCCAGCAGCATCGTCAATGCCAGCGCCATCATCAGGATACGTTTCATTTTTGGCCTCCGATTAACTGCTGACGCAGCTCAGGGTATTGCGTACGAGGGTCGAGCCAGATGGCCAGGAAGCGGGTGCTGAACGCTTCTGACTGACGCGGTCCGAGTGGAATAAAGGCTTTTTGCGCCGCTGACGCGCGATACCAGAACTGCCCCTGCCCGTCGTCGAGCACAAACGCCAGCTGTGCGCCCGGCCGGACATCCGGCCACAGAGAGCGCAGCATCTGTAACCAGGCTTCGCTTCGGGGTTCCCGTTGCAGGATCCCCTGCGCCTGCCACTGGTCGCGGGTCGCCTCGACCAGCTCATCGCGATCGATATCGCGCGCATAGGTAATAATCAGCGCCTGATCCTGGTTCTCCCGACCGTAACGCCCGTCCGGCGTACGCAGCTGGGAGGTATAGACGGTGAATGGCCCCCAGGTGAGCGTGGCGTCCCCCACCTTCCGCCACCCCAGCCAGTCGGTGGCCTGGGCAACAGGAACAACCAGCGTCAGACAAAGCAACAAAACCGCAGCTCTCATTTTTGTCTCCCCATCAGCAGGTGGAAAAACAGCATCAACACCAGCCAGCCCGGCGCCATCCAGCTGACGACGATAAAGGTCGGCTCCAGAAACGTGATGGCACCCAGCCGCTCGCCAATCAGGTACGCCACCGGCCCTCCCACGGCGGCCAGCAGGGTGAGCAGCCAGCCGGGCAACGTGGTGGTGCGCGTAAGCTGCGTCCAGACGGTGGCGAACATCAGCCATAATGCCACCATCCATAGCGGCATCACGGCATCACCCGTGAAGGCGATCAGCCCCGTCAGCGCCCAGAGCGTATCCAGCAAACTGCCCGCCGCGGCCAGCCCAATGGCGTAAAAACGGTATACAGACGGCAAGAGCAGGCACGCCAGGATCGCCAGCGCGAGCCAGATAATCAGGCCCTGTTCGCGAAAGAGCACCACCAGCGCCCAGTAGAGATCGAACGCGGCGGCCAGCAGGAAGACCTGAAGATATCGTCTCATACGCGCTCTGCGGTCAGCTGCACCACGCTGATGGTGCGGGCATTAAACCCGGCTTCACAGTAGCCAAAGTAATAAAGCCACATGCGGCGGAACCGCTCATCAAAGCCGAGCTTTTCAATCTCCTGCCAGGCGTGGACAAAGCGCTGCCGCCAGTGCGCCAGCGTGCGGGCGTAGTCCGGCCCCATGTCGAAGAGATTGCGCACCACGAAATCGGTGTGGCGCGTCATCAGCTCGTTCATGGCGGTGATGCTCGGCAGGAAGCCGCCGGGGAAAATGTAGCGCTGAATAAAATCGACGCTTTTGCTGTAGTCGCGATAGCGCTGGTCCTGAATGGTGATGGCCTGAATCGCCATTCGTCCCCCCGGGCGCAGCCGCGCCTGACAGGTCCGGAAGAATGTGGGCAGATAGCGCTGCCCGACGGCTTCAATCATCTCTATTGAGACCAGCTTGTCGTACTGCCCGGTGAGGTCGCGATAGTCGCAGAGCAGCACCTCAACACGATCCTGCAACCCGGCGCGGGCGATCCGCTCGGTTGCCCAGACGTATTGCTCCTGCGACAGCGTGGTGGTAGTCACCCGACAGCCATAATGACGGGCCGCGTATTCCGCCATCGCCCCCCAGCCGGTACCGATTTCCAGCAGGTGGTCGGCCTCGCTAAGCGCCAGCTGGTCGCACAGGCGCGCCATTTTGGCCTGCTGAGCCGTTGTGAGATCCTGCTCGTCTGCGGTAAAGAGCGCGCTGGAGTAAAGCAGTTCCCTGTCCAGAAAATGGGCATAGAAGGTGTTGCCCAGGTCGTAATGGGCGGCAATATTTTCACGCGCCTGCGCGCGGGAGTTACGCCGCGTCCAGTGGCGCAAACGCTCCAGCGGTCGGCCAAGCAGCCGGAACCCTTTCTCAAGACGGCCAAGCACCTCGCCGTTGAGGGCCAGGATTTGCAGAAGCGGCGTGAGCTGCGCGGTTTCCCATTCGCCGTCCATCCAGGCTTCAGCGGCGGCAAGGCTCCCGCCCGTTAAGACGCGCCAGTAGACGGCGGGCGTCAGGATCTGCACGTCGGCGTGCAGCGCGGAGGATGTCTCGCCAAAATGGAAGGTCTGCGCCCCTTCACGCAGGGTGAGCGAACCACCGCGGATGCCGCTTAACAGACGAAACAGCAGCCATCGCGCGAGGCGGACGTTGCGCGGGATATCGGGTTCTAACGCAAAGACGGGATCGGTCATGAGCGTTCACTCCTGCTGACGGGATGGTTATACAGCGGCACGCGCTTGAGCCACAGCCTCAGCGCCTGCCAGTAAATGGCGAAAACGGTTTTCAGGGTCATAAGCGGGATGCGCAGCAGCAGCGCGCGCAGTGCCGGACGGGTCAGCGGCTCCCGGCGCAGGGCGAGCGTGGCGTCGAACACCTTCGCTTCCTGATGATTTTCAATGTGCATATGCAGCGTGTTATCCGGATCGTTGAAGCGCCAGTGGTAGATCATGTTCATCGGGTTGAAGGGGGAAACGTGAAACGCTTTTTCCGTGGGCTGGGCATGTTGCCCGTCGACCGCGTAATAATGACGCTCGTTCCACGGCGTGTTGCGAACCTCCGCCAGTACCCAGCGCAGAGTCCCCTTCCCGTCGTAGCAGTAGTAAAAGTTGACCGGGTTAAAATGAAACCCGAAATACCGCAACTGCGTCAGAAGCATGACCCGCCCGTCCGGCCGTTCCCCGGTCAGGCTCTCCAGCCTGCTGAGCACGTTCTCTTTGAGCGGCGTGCCGAGCGGATAGTCCGCGTCATGGAACGCGGCGGCGGCAAAGCGATTGCGGCGCACGCCGACGGACGCCAGCAGCGGCAGCTCATCAAGATCCAGCCAGGCCATAAAGACGCTGTAGCGAAATTCATGGGTTTTCGGCTGAAGGCGGCGGTGGCGCAATACGCCGTGATAGAGGCAGCTGTTCATCTCAGTTCCCCTCTCCGGCCGCTATCGCGTTGACCACGTCCAGCGCGCTGCGCACGCCGTCTTCATGAAAACCGTTGTACCAGTAAGCCCCACAGTACCAGCTCCGCCGGTGGCCGTTGATCTCGCCGCGCCGCGCCTGCGCCCGCCAGCTTTGCGGGTTAAACAGTGGATGCTCATAAACAAAGCGTTGCAGAACGAAGCGCTCATCCACCGCCGCGTCCGGGTTAAGGGTGACGCAGAACAGCGGGCTGCCCGCAGGCAGCCCCTGCAGAATGTTCATGTTGTAGGTCACACAGGCGCTGGCCTGCTCCTGCGCGCTCAGCCGGTAATTCCAGCTCGCCCAGGCGCGCGGCCGCACCGGCAGCCAGCGCGGGTCGCTGTGCAACACCACCTCGTTGCGCTGCCAGCCGATATCGCCCAGCACCTCGCGCTCTGCGGAGGTCGGGTCGTCAAGCATCGCCAGAGCACTGCCGGAGTGGCAGGCAAATATCACCTGGTCGAAGGTATGGCTGCCGTTTTCAAGCTGGAGCGTGACCCCGTCCTCGTGGCGGCTCACCCGCTGAACCGGTGAATTGAGATGCACCGTCAGCCGATCGCCCAGTTTGTCCAGCATCGCGCGGATATACTCTCGCGAGCCGCCCGGCACCACGTACCACTGCGGGCGATGGGTGATATCCAGCAGACCGTGGTTTTGGAAGAAACGTAAAAAGAGCGGCAGCGGGAAACGCTTCATCTCCTGCAGCGAGGATGACCAGATGGCGGCCCCCATCGGCAGAATATAGTGGCGCGCAAAAAAGGGCGTAAAGCCGTGCTGGTCCAGAAACGTCTGCAGCGTGGCGTTCGGCTCCACTTCCCCGTCCAGCGCCTGTTTTGCCAGACGATTGAAGCGGACGATTTCACCGAGAAGCCGCCAGAATGTCGGATTGACGAGATTTCGGCGCTGGGCAAACAGCGACGTCAGGGTGTGCCCGTTGTATTCCAGACCCGTCTCGGGGTTGTGTACTGAAAAGCTCATCTGGGTTTTTTGCCCGCTGATACCCAGCTCGCTGAGCAGGCCCATAAAGCGCGGATAGGTGCGGTCGTTGTAGACGATAAACCCGGTATCGATCGCGTATGTGCCCTGTGGCGTCGTCACGTCAACCGTTGCGGTATGGCCGCCCGGTGTGGATCCCGCTTCAAACAGGGTCACCTGATGGTGCCCGGCCAGTCGCCAGGCGCACGTAAGCCCGGCAATGCCGCTGCCGATAATTGCAATGTTCATGAACGCACCATCCTGCGCAGCAGCGTGCGCTGAAGAAAAGCAGGCAGCCCTGAGAGCAGCCGCAAAATGAAGCCAAATCCGGCAGGAAACGCGATGTGCATTTTCCCGGCCGCCAGCCCGATACGGATCGCCTTCACCGCCTCGTCGACAGTCACTCTGCCCGGCATGGCAAAATCGTTTTTTTGCGTAAGGGGCGTATCGACAAAGCCCGGAGAGACAACCGTGACGGTAATCCCTTTTGGCTCCCAGTCCAGGCGCAGGCTTTCGGCAAACCAGCTCAGCGCCGCTTTGGACGCACCGTAGGCCTCTGCGCGGGGGAAAGGCAGCCAGTGGGCCATCGAGCTCACCAGCACCACGCGGTTGCCTCGAACCAGCTGCGGCTGCAGCGCCTCAAGGCAGTTCACCGGCCCGAGGAAATTGGTGTTCATGACCCGCTCCACCAGCGCTGCATCCACCACGCCACCGTCGAGGTATTCGCAGGTACCGGCGCAGAGAATAATCAGATCGGCGTAGCTGCCGGTCAGCGCCTGTCGGCAGGCCTCCCGGTCCGTCATATCGAACAGGCGAACGGTGAGATTGGGGCAGGTCTGATGCAGCGCTTCCAGACGCGCCGGATCGCGCCCGCAGGCAATCACATGATAGCCGTCAGCGGAGAAGGATTTCGCCAGCCCGGCGCCAATGCCCGAACTTGCACCGGTAATCAGTACCGTCTTCATGATTTGACCCTCCGCTTCACGCCGCGTACCGCCCAGCCCAGCAGAGGAAGATGTTCGTAGATCATCTCTCCCGCATCGTAGTAGTCGCGCTGGTGGGTGATGAGATCGTTTTCCGTCTCCACCACCGAGCACCCCGGCAGATCGAGCGGTTCGCCTCCGGCAATGCGCGGATGCGACCAGTGCATCACCCAGGTGACAACAAACCGGTTCCCGCTGCAGAGCGGCGGGTCGATAGAAAAACGGCAGTTCTCGACGTTGGCCAGCAGATGGGTGAAATAGCGCTGAAGCGCAAAGATACCGTCGTGCTCGCCGAACGGATCGACAAGCGTGGCATTTGAATGGTAAAGCCCGACCAGCGCGGACGGCGGCTGGCTATCCAGTGCGGCGTAGTACTCAACAAACCGACTCACGACAGAGGGCAAAGTGCTCATGGGTCACATCCTGGCTGTAAACAACGTGGCGTAATCGCATACTTAAAACTTACACAATTAACGTTATTTGTCCAAGTTTGTGCAAATTTATTTTTTATTACCCATAAATATCAACAACTTGATAACTCAATCATTTGACGGTTTTGTAGGCCGGGTAAGGCGTAGCCGCCACCCGGCTTTCACTTTCAGGTTATCCTTAAGGCAAATTCAGCGGTCATCTTCCAGGCTTATCCTTTTTATTCATAAGGATGCCTGACATGAAACGTTTCTTTCTCTCCCTCTTCTCAAGCCCGGAATCCTTACTGCAGGTGATGAGTCAGCAGGAAATTATTGAAGCCGTGGAAGATGGCGACCGCATCATTATCGACCAGGACGGGAACGCCTCGGTGAACTACAAGAGCAACGAGGTGCGGCAGGACTTTCTGCGTCACGTTAACGCGCTGAAGAGGGCCTGATATGGGAACGGCGATATTTATGGTGCTGATGGTCTGCGGGTACTGGTACACCAGCCGAGACCTGTCGACCCGCTTTAAAATCAAGCGTTCCTTTGGCTGGGACGTCTATTTTCTCGTTGCGCTTTACGGCTGTATTTTTGTTCTGCAGGGGGTGATTGCTACGGGGCTGCTCTGGCTGCTGCTGCTCACCCTTTCTGCCGCCAACAACGCTTTCCACTTTGCCTCACCGAAATACACCGACTGGCAAATCGACTTTATGAACTGGAGTTTTTTAGGCATTCAGGCGCCGGTGGTGGTGATGCTGGCGTTTGCCATTCTGTTTTGCCTCTACCGCTCTAACTGGGCAGGCAGCGCCAGGCTGGATGGCGAGAGTCGGAAAAAGCTCTACAAACGGCTTGCGCAGGCGAGCGGGATTGAACAACTGTTCTATCAGTGTATGGAGCAAGGCGAGCTGGCGCAGGTCACGCTCCGCTCGAAGCGGATTTACGTCGGTATGATCCACACCGCGACGCTGGAATATGAAAAAACGGCCAATATCGTGCTGATCCCGATGTTGAGCGGGTACCGGGATGCGAAGACGATGAACCTGCGCATCGAGAATAATTACAGCAGGTGGTATGCGGAGCATGACATTACGCTCGACTCTGAACCCCGCAGCGCCATGTCATTCCGCAAGGTGATTTTACTCAATCAGATTGAGAGCATCTCGCTGTTCGATCCCGCCAGCGCCAGCGCGCTGTCGCTGGCACAGCGGGACGAGAGCCCTGGCCCTAAAGAGACATCCCCATAATTTTGAGTATGCTCTGCTGTGAGGCAGTTTCGAAAAGGACGTTCTTAATGCAGAGCATGCCCTGCTTCTGGTAGAACCGGTGCGCTCCTGCGTTCTGCTCAAGCACTTCCAGCCAGAGAGAGTCCTTTCCCCTGCTCCGGGCCATGCCGATGATTTTATTGAACATGTCCTGACCATAGTGCTTGCCGGTCTCAGCAGGATCGAGGTAGAGCTTGTTGAGGAGAACGCCCCTCTTGTCCGTTTCCGGAAGCATGGCGTCCCAGGTCACTTTCATAAATCCCACTGGCCGATCGGTTTCTGCCACAAACCAGGAAACATGGCACTCGGTCAGGCTCTGCTCAATGACGGAGGGGGCATACTCGGCGTCCAGAAAAGCCGTCATCTCGGCGTCTGATACCCAGAGATGCTGAAAATGCGCGGGATAGATACGATATCCCAACTCGCTTAATAGCGTTGAATCGGCCCCGGTGGCCTGTCGAATTCGAAGCGTCATGGAAGGTACCCCGCGTAATCACCCGCGTTGGGCATGTTGATAGAGGTCCCAGCGGTTGCCGTACATATCTTCAAACACCACCACCGTACCGTACTCTTCCTCACGTGGTTCTTCGCAGAAATGAACGCCTTTTGCCTTCATGACATGGTAATCGCGCCAAAAATCATCCGTCTGAAGGAACAGGAAAACTCTGCCGCCGCATTGATTACCGATAAAACCTTCCTGCCTCTCGTTAGACGCACGAGCCAGCAAAATGTTGCAGTCGCTTTCCGGGTTGGGTGAGACGACCACCCAGCGTTTACCCGGTTGCGGCGTATCCTCTACGAGGGTAAACCCCAGCTTGTCTGTGTAGTACTCAATGGCGCGATCGTAGTCATCAACCACAATAGCCACGCAGCCGAGGCATCGTTTCTGTGTTCTCATTTCCGTTACCTTTACTCTAAATGGTTATGCTCAGCGCTTTTCCACTGAATACGCGCACATAAAAACAGCGATCGCATGCGTAACCCGACGAGCAATTTCTTCATCAGATAAGCTTTTTCTGGCGCCAAGCTTTATCTCAAGGCTTGTCATCCCGAGCCACAACCCGGCCAGGTCGTCAGCCGCTTCGCGCGGGGAGCACGCGATCAGTAAGCCCTTTTCAACGGCTTCACCGATAATTGTCTCCAGCATCTGCTGCGCCCTGCCGGGACCTGCCGCATAAAAACGCGCGGGTAACTCCGGATGACGAATAGCGGCGGAGGCAATTAAGCGGTCCCAGCCCGTCAGCTCGCGCTGGTTGATGAAGCGGACAAAACGGTTGCCAAACGCGGTTAAGACCTCGGTCAACGACAGATGATGCCGCTCGGAAAAATCACTGTCACTGATGGTCAGATCCGATTCCTTACGGAGTACGGCCTCAACAAGCAGGTCTTTATCCGCGAAATTGGCATAAAGCGTGGCTTTTGCCACCCCGGCAACGCGGGCAATTTCTTCCGTCGTGACATCGAGGCCTTTCTCGAGAAACAGGCTTCTTGCGGCCTGCAGTATCGCCTGCTCCTTTGACGGATCTTTTGGGCGGCCTTTCTGCCGAACCTTTTCTCTCATCGTTTACGACCTGACAAAAGCATGCTCATCATGAGCCCCCCGATAACGGTTATGTGTTCAAGCGCGATATGAAACTCCTGGGTGCGCTGGGGCTCGCTAAATTTCCAGAATGGATGCCCCACCGGAATGGTGAGTAATGTAAACACAATCAGCATTGCCGATCCAATCCATCCGTAGCCGGCAAAATTCGAAATCACCAGAGCAGAGCCTACAAGCTGACAGAGAATGGTGCCTGTCGCGAATAAGACGGGCCAGGGGAGACCCACATCCACCATTTCCAGCACAATCTCTCCAAAGTTGAACAACCCATAAAAGCCTGCCATCCAGAAGAAAAAGGTCAATAAAATTCTTGAAAGACAGAGTGTTGTGATAGATGACGTGATTTTTGACACTGAATTATCTCTTTGATCATTTAAAAGACTGGCTAGTCTACTTATTAATTAACAGACCGACAAGCCTGATAAGTGCGATCACCGCCCTGACACTCCAAAACGGGTGGGTGAACATCAGTGTGAGAACGCGCTAGTCTGCCTCTGGTGAATGGATGGTGAGCGATGAAGACATATGGAAATTATTTTGATGCGCCACGGCGAACCCGAATACAGGGGCGCCGGAAAGGTGTCGTACAGGGAAATGGTGGGATGGATCGACAGGTATAACCGCTCTTCAACGGGCCGCGACAGACCTTCGGAGATGGCTCAAATCCTCGCGTACCGCGCACTGACGTTTCTCAGCAGCCCTCTCCCGCGAGCCCTTTCATCGTTGAAAACGCTGGGGTGTGAACCGGGCTTAATTGATGAGGTTTTTCGGGAAGCAGAGCTGCCGGTGTTCCGTATTCCGGGGTTCCGGCTATCGCCTTTTTACTGGGCAGCGCTGTTTCGCGTTCTTTGGCTCTGCGGCCTGTCTGGCGAGTCAGAACGCGTAAGCGCCGCAAAAGAACGTGCCGTTAAGGCGGCAGAAATCCTGGTGAATGTAGCGAAGGACTCTGACGGCCCCGTCTTGCTCATGGGGCACGGGGTCATCAACCGGTTCATTGCAAAAGAACTGATCGCATCAGGCTGGAAAGAACAGACTCGTCCGGGTAAGGGGTACTGGGGAGCGGGGGTTTACAGCATGGTATAGCGGCACATGCTGAGGCTGAGGATTGTTCATCCTCGGCGCACGCCAGCCGACTGTTATTCGCAAATGCTGAATGCACCTGTCAGCCTTCGTCTGGAGGACTAAGGGGATCCTCGCTAGCCCCCGATTAAGTCTGCCAGCGCCCTCTTCAACGACGCGATGACCTCATCCGTCTCCATGCCCATCTGCGCATGAATAATGGCGCCGTCAATGAGCAGCATGATTTCATTGACGACGCGCTCATCCGCAATCTTCGTCAGCGACGCAATAATATTCTTTGTTTCGATTTTATGATCGCGGCATATCGCTTTTATTTCGCTTTCAATATCTTCGGATTTGGCTTCGGCGCTGGCATTAATAAACGCACAGCCGTGGAACTCCGGCGAAATAAACCATTCACAGAGCGTTGCAGAAATCGCATCAGCAGGTATTTCGCCTTCATCGAGATGTCGGCGCAGCGTGGATTCAAACCAGTTAATCCATATTTCATGTCGATAGTGTAAATAGGCGAGAATAAGCAAGCTCTTACTCGGAAAATGGCGATAAAACGTCACCTTCGTCACTTTCGCCTCTTTAATCAGCGTATCCACCCCCGTCGCCCTGAAGCCCGTGGAATAAAACAGATCGTGCGCCGTGAGTAATATTTTATCCCGGACGCTAATTTTTGTTTCGTTGCCTGCGTGTTCGGTTTTCATTTTTTCGACAGCCTCAAAAAGGGTGTTGACAGCGTTATTTTTCAGGCATAGATTACCCCAAGTAGACAGACCTGTCTACACAAAATCACACTGAGGTAACCGCCATGAACACACGTCCTCCTTTACCGCCCTTCACCCGTGAAAGCGCCATCGAAAAAGTCAGGCTGGCAGAAGATGGCTGGAACAGTCGCGACCCGGCGAAAGTCGCGCTGGCCTATACGCTGGATACCCAATGGCGCAACCGTGCAGAGTTCGCCACCAACCGTGAAGAGGCCCGGGCGTTTCTCGAACGGAAATGGAAAAAAGAGCTGGATTATCGTCTGATTAAAGAGCTGTGGGCCTTTACGGATAACCGCATCGCGGTCCGCTATGCCTATGAATGGCATGATGATTCAGGAAACTGGTTCCGTTCGTACGGCAACGAGAACTGGGAGTTCGACCCAGACGGCTTGATGAAGCGTCGTTTTGCCTGCGTAAACGATATGCCGATAAAAGAATCCGAGCGACTGTTCCACTGGCCGCTGGGCAGACGCCCGGACGATCACCCCTCGCTGAGCGATCTGGGGTTATAGGCTCAACGCATCACTCCGGCTTCCCGGAGTGATGTGATTTACAGCGCGCCCAGCTGTTTCATCAGCGTCAGGTTGTCCTCAATATGCCAGTTCGCTGCAATTTTACCGTCACGGATTTCATAGATATCCGTGGCAATAAAATCTATTTTCTGCCCCTTTCCTTTCAGCCTGCCAAATGTCCCGGTGAATGTGCCGTAAAAATGTAAGTGTGAGACCACGCGGTCGCCTGAAATAATCATCTGCTCAACGTCGCAGCGCAAATCGGGCACGGCCGTGCGAAACGCCCGCGAGGCTAAAATAGCGCCTTCCGGCCCCTGCTTACGGCCTTCCGGCGGTGTTTTATCAACAAAGTTTGCCGCCAGGGCATCACGCGCCAGACTTTCATTACCGGTGTTCCAGAACGTGGCATATTCTCTGGCTACGGCTTCATTCGTCTTTAATTGCACCTGGGGCAGGCTCTTGTCCACAATCAGCTGTTTCGGCTGTACCCTTTCCCCCTGCGCGGAAATAGCATTGCCCGACAGACCAGCAAAAATAAGCGCCGCGATAGCGGGACGAAAGCACGTCGTATATTTCATGATGTCTCTCTACAGAGTGTTACGTTACCCGCAGACGATGCCCTGCGGATCACATTAATGAGGGGTCAGTTAATTAACGCCCCGCCCTCAATATCAATGACCGACCCGGTGACAAAGGGGTTGTCCATGGCGAAAAGATACCCTTGTGCGATGTCCTGCGCCCTTCCCCAGGCTTTGGCTGGCAGGGTTTCCGCCGCGCCTGCGAGCATTTTTTCCCGCGCGGCGGCGTCCATCCCCGCATACGCTTCCGTGTCGGTCAGCCCCGGACTCACGACGTTGACGCGCAGCGGGGAAAGCTCTTTCGCCAGCACCTTTGTCGCGGCCTCAATGGCGGCATTCATCGTTGTTTTTACGATGGCGCCCGCCACGGTGCGGCGCGCCACAAACCCGCTGGTGAAGGTCAGCGTACCGCGGGGAGCGATGTTCCCGCTGAGATAGCGGGCGACATTCAGGCTTCCCCAGAATTTTGTATCAAAGGCCTGTCTTGCCGCACGGAGATCCAGTCCGGAAAGCAGCCCGCCCGGCGCCTGTGACCCCGCTGTGACGACAATATTATTGACCTCGCCCAGCGTTTCACTGAGCGCAACAAGCTCTTCCTCACGGCTGATATCGAGCACGAGGGTGCTAACAGACGCGGCATGAGCGCCCAGTCGTTGCCGTGCCGCGTCCAGTTTCGCGCTATCGCGTCCCGCAAGCATAATCTCCTCGCCGCGCCCGGCAAGCAGGGTGCCCACGGCGAAACCGATGCCGGAAGCGCCGCCGATAATTAAGGTTTTACGGGTCATAAAGTTTCCTCCTGCTGGGTGTACGTTGAGTAATCGGTATAGCCCGTGGCGGTGCCGCCAAACAGCGTGGCGGGGTCGCGCACCTGGGCCAGCGGCAAGCGGTGCGCCAGCCGGTGAGGCAAATCCGGGTTGGCAATAAACGGTCGTCCGAAGGCAATCAAATCGGCATAGCCCGCCGCCAGAATTTCTTCGGCTTTGGCAAGGTCATAGTTACCCGCGACGATCAGGGTGCCGCTGAAGGTCTCGCGAAGCGATTGACGGAAATGCTCAGGAATCTGCGGCGCGTCGTCCCAGTCGGCTTCCGCCAGGTGGATAAACGCAATCCCTTTTTGTTCGCACCAGGCCGCAAGCGCGAGTATGGCTTCAGAGACCTGCGGGTCGTTCATCCCGCGCTGGGTAATAAACGGCGAAAGACGGATGCCCGTACGTTCGTGACCAATCGCCTCGGCAATCGCGCTTAACACGTCCTGGGCGAAGCGGATCCGGTTAGCCACCGTACCGCCGTACTCGTCCGTGCGTTTGTTGGAGGTTTGGCGCAGGAACTGGTCGATCAGATAGCCGTTTCCGCCGTGGACCTCCACGCCATCAAACCCGGCCTGAACGGCATTCAAAGCGGCCTGGCGATAGTCAGCGACGATGTTCTGAATGTCCTTGCGTGAGAGCGTTCTCGGCTGCGGGCAGTCAACCATCTGGCCTTCTCCACGCTCATTCACCACCCACACCTGCGCGTCCGGGGCCAGCGCTGACGGGGCGACGGGCTGACCGTCCTGGTGAAAACTGGCGTGCGACATTCGCCCAACGTGCCAGAGCTGAGAAAAAATGACCCCGCCCGCCTGATGTACGGCCCCCGTCGTGAGCTGCCATCCTGAAACCTGCTCCGGCGAATGGATGCCGGGCGTCCAGGAGTATCCCTGACCCTGAGGCGAGATTTGCGTGGCTTCGGTGATGATTAACCCCGCGCTGGCCCGCTGCCGGTAATACTCCGCCATCAGCGCGGAGGGAATGTTGCCCGGCTGAAGGGAGCGCGCGCGGGTCATCGGCGCCATGACGATACGATTTTTCAGGTCCAGCGACCCCAGCCTGTAGCGTTCAAAGAGTGAAGCAGGTTTCATGTTTTCATCCCTTATGGTTTGGATGAAATCACTTTACAGTCCGCATCTGATTTTGATAATTACGCTAAAAACAGATGCACTTTTCGGAAAAGATGAATAATGGGTAAACTCGAAGACATGGCCTTACTGGTGGAAGTCGCCAGGGCCGGAAGTCTTTCCGCCGCCGGACGACGCCTGTCGCTTTCTCCTGCCTCGATGACCGCCAGGCTGAAGGCAATTGAGGAGCGTTACCAGACGCGCCTGTTTCATCGCTCAACGCGATCCCTCACCCTGACCCGCGCAGGCGAAGAGTTTTATCACGCCGCGCTGCGCGTGCTGGAAGAGGTGCAGCACGCCGAGTCGCTGCTGACGCAAAAAGAGGGCGTGCTCAGCGGCAATATTCGCCTTTCCGCGCCCTCGGACTTTGGCAGACAGTATCTCAGCCCCGCCGTCATTGAATTTTCTCGTTACCATCCTGCCGTCAAATTTTACATCTCGCTAAAAGAACACGTTGAGGATCTGGTCGCTAACCGGCTGGATATGAGCGTGCGCTTCGGCAATTTGCCGGACAGCAGCCTTGTCGTCAGAAACATCCGCCCGAACCGTCGGGTGCTGGTTGCCTCCGGGGCGTATCTTAACGACCACGGTATCCCCGCCACGTTTGCCGATCTAGCCCGGCACCGGTGCCTGGCGCTGGAGTCTCAGGGCGTGGTGATGAACGAATGGCGCTTTGAACATGAGGGAGAGGAAAGCGTTGTTCGCGTCGAGCCCGCCATGGTGTGCGACGACGGGGCATTGCTTCGTCAGTGGGCCCTGGGCGGAGCGGGCATCGCCGGGAAATCGTGGTGGGACGTCAAAGACGACGTTGACGCCGGAAGACTTACGGTGCTGTTTGCCGACAGCTTCACCGGCTTTAGCCGCTACGATCGCAAAGATGTCGGGCTGCAGCTTGTTTACCCGCAGCGCAAGCTGCAGCCGCTTCAGGTTACGGCGTTCAGCCAGTTTTTTCTCGACTGGCTTAAAAAACATTAACGTAAAAAACAGTGATACACTTACTCCACCTGGCCGATTGTCCCGTCTTCACGACGTAAGACAGCACAACAGTAACCAAAGTACAAAATGGTCACTCGTTGCCAACCCTGGCTCGTCACGCTAAGCTTACATAATGACTAAAACTATGAACGCCCCATCAATACGTGGTCCACTTGACCATTCTGTCAGAGAGCAAATCGTCGAAGCGGCCTTTGAGCACTTCGGCCATTACGGCTATGAAAAAACCACCGTCGCCGAGCTGGCGAAATCTATCGGTTTTTCAAAATCCTACATTTATAAGTTCTTCGATTCCAAGCAGGCTATCGGCGAAGTGATCTGCGCTAACCGCCTGGAGCTGATTATGGCGGCCGTGCTTTCCGCCATTGAGGATGCGCCGTCAGCCAGCGAAAAACTCCGCCGTCTTTTTAAGTCGCTCACCGAGGCCGGCAGCGAGCTGTTTTTCCACGATCGCAAGCTCTACGACATCGCCGCCGTCGCGTCACGGGAGAAGTGGCCTTCGACGGAAAGGTATACCGAAAGCCTCCTGAAGCTGATTGAGAGCATCATTATCGAAGGCAGACAGGCTGGAGAGTTCGAAAGGAAGACGCCGCTGGACGAGGTCACCTGTGCCGTTTACATGGTGATGTGCCCTTACATTAACCCCGTTCAGCTGCAGTACAACCTTGAAACTGCCCCAACAGCGGCGGTACTTCTCTCCTCACTGATTTTAAGAAGCCTGGCCCCCTGATTAGTGACCATTGACTTTATTGGTCACTAATCACAGAATGCGGAAACTGTCCTGTTACTTCAAAAGGGTTTCCCATGCTCAGGCTCACTTCAGCCCGCCTTGCCATATGTCTTCTGCCGTTTGCCCTCGCGGCATGCGGCGATATTTCCGCGAGTGACGATCCGCGCACCAGGCCTCCGCTTGTCAGATCCGCCTCCGTCGAGAGGGCGAATCCAGCCGCTCGCACCTTTACGGGCGTGGTGGTGGCAAGAACGCAAAGCGACCTGGGCTTCAGGGTTCAGGGTAAAATCCTCGAACGCCTGGTGGATACCGGGCAGACCGTCAAACAGGGCCAGCCCTTGCTGCGTCTGGATCCAGTTGACCTGAAATTACAGGCTCAGGCGCAGCAGCGCGCGGTGGATGCTGCCCAGGCACGGGCGAGAAAAGCCACCAGCGATGAGGCGCGTTATCGCGGTCTGGTGGCGTCCGGCGCGGTGTCCGCCGCGGAGTACGATCAGATTAAAGCGGCGGCCGATACGGCCAGGGCGGATCTCAGCGCCGCCCGGGCGCAGGCCAATGTGGCGCAAAACGCCACGGGCTATGCCGTCCTGCTGGCGGATTCAGACGGCGTGGTGATGGAGACGCTTGCCGAACCCGGTCAGGTGGTCAGCGCCGGACAGGTGGCGATCCGCCTTGCCAGAGCGGGACAGCGCGAAGCGCTCGTGCAGCTTCCGGAGACGCTGCGCCCTGCCGTCGGCAGCGAAGCACGGGCCACGCTTTATGGCCGTGAACAGCACCCGGTCACCGCCACGTTGCGCCTGCTGTCTGATTCCGCGGATGCCGCAACCCGGACGTATGAAGCACGCTACGTGCTGGCAGGCCAGCTGGCGAACGCGCCGCTGGGGGCAACCGTCACGCTCAGCCTTGAAGACCCGAAAGCGGAAGGTCAGGCCATGCAGGTCCCGCTGGCCTCACTCTACGATGCGGGTAAAGGGCCCGGCGTCTGGCGCATTTCCGCCCAGCCGGCAAAGGTCACATGGACGCCGGTTACGGTGCTGAGCGTGGGCGAAGATGCGGTCCAGGTCACGGGCGGCGTGAAGCCCGGGGAGAAGATCGTTGCGTTAGGCGCCCATCTTCTGCACGAAGGTGAAGTTGTCAGGCTGGCAGAACAGCGCCATGCCGCTCCGGCGGAGAACGCGCCATGAGCCAAAGCCGCTTCAACCTGTCAGCGCTGGCCGTCCGCGAGCGTTCCGTCACGCTGTTTCTGATCGTTCTGGTGACGATTGCCGGTATTTACGCCTTTTTTGGGCTCGGGCGCGCGGAAGATCCGCCCTTCACCGTGAAGCAGATGACGGCGATTGCCGTCTGGCCGGGTGCGACCGCGCAGGAGATCCAGGATCAGGTCGCGGAGCCGCTGGAAAAGCGCCTGCAGGAACTCAAATGGTATGATCGTACCGAAACCTATACCCGTCCCGGCATGGCGTATATCACCCTGTCGTTGCAGGACAAGACCCCGCCTTCTGAGGTGCAGGAGGAGTTCTATCAGGCGCGTAAAAAGCTTGGGGATGAATCCCAGCGTCTCCCGGCGGGCGTCATCGGCCCGATGATCAATGATGAATTCTCGGATGTCACCTTTGCCCTCTTTGCTCTGAAAGCAAAAGGCGAACCGCAGCGGCAGCTGGTACGTGATGCCGAAGGCCTGCGCCAGCAGCTTCTGCACGTTCCAGGGGTCAAAAAAGTGAACATCATCGGTGAACAGGCCGAGCGGATTTATATCGCCTTCTCCCATGACCGTCTGGCGACGATGGGCCTCTCACCGCAGGATATTTTCAATGCTCTCAACGGCCAGAATGCCCTGGCCGCGGCGGGCGCCATTGAGACCCGGGGCGCGCAGATTTTTATCCGCCTGGACGGCGCGTTCGATGAACTGCAGAAAATCCGCGATACGCCTTTAGTCGCCCAGGGCAAAACGCTCACGCTGTCGGATGTGGCAACGGTTGAACGAGGCTATGAAGATCCCCCGACGATGCTGATACGCAATCAGCATGAACCCGCCCTGCTGCTGGGCGTTGTCATGCGTGAGGGCTGGAACGGCCTGGCGCTGGGTAAAGCGCTGGATGCGGAGACGGCGAAAATCAACGATAGCCTGCCGCTTGGCATGACCCTGACCAAAGTCACCGACCAGTCCGTGAATATCCGCTCCTCGGTCGATGAGTTTATGATCAAATTCTTCGTCGCCCTGCTTGTGGTCATGGTGGTCTGTTTTGTCAGCATGGGCTGGCGCGTGGGGGTGGTGGTTGCGGCGGCGGTGCCGCTGACGCTGGCGGTCGTCTTCGTGGTGATGGAGGCTGCGGGAATAAACTTTGACCGCGTCACGCTGGGCTCCCTGATCCTCGCCCTCGGCCTGCTGGTTGACGATGCCATTATCGCCATCGAAATGATGGTGGTGAAGATGGAGGAAGGTTACGACAGAATCAAAGCCTCGGCCTACGCCTGGAGCCACACCGCCGCGCCGATGCTGGCCGGTACCCTGGTGACGGCGATTGGCTTTATGCCGAATGGGTTTGCCCAGTCGACCGCCGGGGAATACACCAGCAATATGTTCTGGATTGTCGGCCTCGCCCTGATTGCCTCATGGTTTGTTGCGGTGGTGTTCACGCCGTATCTGGGGGTGAAGATCCTGCCCGCGATCCCCAAAGTGGAAGGCGGCCATGCCGCCATTTATAACACGCCTCGCTATAACCGCTTTCGCCAGCTGCTTGGCCGCGTTATCGCCAGAAAGTGGCGCGTGGCCGGGTCCGTGGTCGCCATTTTCATTCTGGCCGTGCTCGGCATGGGGCTGGTAAAAAAACAGTTCTTCCCGACCTCCGATCGCCCGGAAGTGCTGGTTGAAGTGCAGATGCCCTATGGCACCTCGATTGCGCAAACCAGCGCCGCTACCGCAAAAATAGAAGCGTGGCTGGGCAAGCAGCCGGAAGCCAAAATCGTCACGGCCTATATTGGTCAGGGCTCGCCCCGTTTCTATCTGGCAATGGCCCCCGAGCTGCCCGATCCCTCTTTTGCGAAAATCGTGATCCTGACGGACAGCGAGACGTCACGCGAGGCGCTCAAGTTCAGGCTCAGGGAGGCCGTCGCCAGCGGCCTTGCGCCCGAAGCCCGCGTGCGGGTGACGCAGCTGGTGTTTGGCCCCTACTCGCCTTTCCCGGTTGCCTGGCGCGTGTCGGGGCCGGATGTCAAACAGGTGCAGGACATCGCCGAACGGGTGAAAGCCGTGCTTCAGGCAAGCCCGATGATGCGAACCGTTAACACCGACTGGGGCTCGCGCGTTCCGGTGCTCCATTTCACTCTCGATCAGAACCGCCTGCAGGCGACCGGCTTAACCTCCAGCGCCGTTGCCGGGCAGCTTCAGTTCCTGCTCTCAGGCGTGCCTGTCACCTCCGTGCGGGAAGATATTCGATCGGTAGACGTCGTTGCCCGCGCGGCGGGAGATATCCGCCTTGACCCGGCAAAAATCGAAGGCTTTACCCTGGTCGGCAATGCGGGACAGCGCGTGCCGCTGTCTCAAATTGGCAAGATAGAGGTCGGCATGGAAGACCCGATCCTGCGCCGCCGCGATCGCACCCCCACGATTACCGTACGGGGCGATATCGCCGACAATCTTCAGCCGCCGGACGTGTCGGTCGCCATCATGAAGCAGCTCCAGCCGATCGTTGATTCGCTGCCGGCCGGCTACCGCATTGACATGGCGGGGTCGATTGAGGAGTCGGGCAAAGCCACGCAGGCCATGTTACCGCTGTTCCCGATCATGATTGCCCTGACGCTGCTGATCATCATTTTGCAGGTGCGCTCACTCTCCGCGATGGTCATGGTGTTCTTAACCGCGCCGCTGGGGCTGATTGGCGTCGTGCCGACCCTGCTGATATTTAATCAGCCGTTTGGCATCAACGCGCTGGTCGGCCTGATCGCCCTCTCCGGCATTCTGATGCGCAATACGCTGATCCTGATCGGCCAAATCGATCATAACCAGAAGGACGGCCTCGATCCGTTCCAGGCGGTGGTCGAGGCGACGGTCCAGCGAGCGCGACCGGTCTTACTCACCGCCATGGCGGCCGTCCTGGCGTTCATTCCCCTGACGCATTCGGTGTTCTGGGGCACGCTGGCCTGGACGCTGATCGGCGGAACGCTGGGCGGGACGATCGTTACCCTCGTCTTCCTGCCCGCGATGTATGCGATCTGGTTCCGGATCCGCCCGGTTGAACAACGCGTGCAGCCTGCCACGGAAAGCGTGTAAACTACCATCAGTAGATAACTGACCTGAGGCAAGCATGGTTGTTAAGCGCTTAAGAAAAGAGGACCGCCGCGTGCAGCTGCTGGAGGTTGCGCGTGGAATCGTGCGTCAGCAAGGCACGGAGGCGTTGACCCTTGGCTATCTGGCAGAACGGGCTAACGTGACCAAGCCCATCCCCTACGACCACTTTGGCGATCGTGAAGGGCTATTGATGGCGCTGTACCAGGATTATAGCGATCGGCAGCTGGCAAAATTCCGCGAGACGCTGGCGGTGGACAGCAAAACGCTGGAGAAGACGATCCGCTTTTTCAGCGCGGCCTATATCGACTGTGCGATTGCCGCCGGTCCTGAAACCGGGCCAATCGCCGCGGCGCTGTCCGGTTCTCGCGCGCTGCAGACGTTTCGGGAAGCGTGCGTGGCCGAATGTGCCGACTGCCTGCGCACCGCGCTTTCTCCTTTTATCGTCTTAAAAGGCGTTCAGGGAGAAGCGGTACTGACGGCCATCATTGGCGCGGCGGAGGCGCTCAGCACCGCGGCGGGCAACGGCGTGCTCGCCCGAAATGTGGCAGAAGATATGCTCTGCGGCGCCATGACCGGGGTGCTGGAGACCTACGCGAATAGCACAAAATGATCGCCGGGGGCGGATTGACACCTAAGTTACCAATAGTAATATAGGCGTCACTTCTCCCCCATCTGGAGGTCGCTATGTCTGCAACACATGCCATTAAAAACGCGCTGATCGTGACGGCACACCCGATCGACAATTCGTTATCCCATACGCTGGCAGCCCGCATTGCCGGGAAATTACGCGAGGAAGGTACGCAGGTTGAGATCGCCGATCTGCATGCTGAAGGGTTTAATCCGTCGATGACCCGCGCCGATCTCGATTTGTATCACGGCGATCCGAGCGCCCTCCCCGACGATATTCTGCGCGAGCAACAGCGCGTCGAGCGCGCGGATATGCTGGTATTCGTCTTCCCGGTGTACTGGTGGTCGGTTCCCGCGCTGTTGAAAGGCTGGTTCGATCGCGTGTTAACCCTGAACTGGGCGTATAAGGTGGCCGACGACGGCCGGATTGTGGGCAACTTACGGGATGTTCCCGTCCGCCTGATTGCCACTGGCGGGAGCGATCTTACCGGGTTCGACAAACACGGCTACTCGACGGCGATTCAGACACAGATAATCGAAGGGGTATTTGGCTTCTGCGGGTTGAAGAACGTTAAGCTCGATATCCTTTACCAGGCAGACACGGCGACGCCCGAGCAGGTTGACGAATTCCTGAGCGAGATCGGCAACCTAAAATAATATCGGCTATCCAGCCAGCAACGGCGTGCCTCCTTCGCCATAAGGAGGCACGAGTTCTCGATGTTACTAACCGTCAGGGATCCTGCTGGCAAACCGGAACGCTCTTTCTTGTGATTATTCAAAAAATAACGAGGAAAGGCCAATCGTCATCACTACACTCATAACCACCTGAATCAAGATAATAAAAAAAGCGATCCCACCCAATACCGTGATTTTTCGACGCAGAATGAAAGTTATGCCGGAAAGTACAGCACTGAACAGAATGGCTTTGAGTATATAGGAAAGCGGCACCATGGCCGGGTGACCGGTCTGCACTCCAGCAAGCCCAATGAGACCCAGTAGAAAATTACCGCAAATTCCCCATCCCCAGAAAGTCATCGGTAAGCTCATCTGTCCCGCGACTAATCTTTTCAACATACGCACATCCTTTTTGTGATTTTTTTATCGAAACACAACGGTTTTTATCCAGTCTCTCGCACAGTTGGATTGTGCAATAAGTCGAGCCGACAAATACGCAACTACCAAATATGCTGATATGATTTTGTTCATCTTTACATGCATATTGATGGTATTGAAAAGAACTATCGGCAGCAAATTTTTAAAGTTTAACGGCTCGTCCGGATATGGTTTAAAAGATATATCAGCGAAGGTCATAACATGTTTACGTCAGTTCAGCCAACAGCCCCCCTCACCACCACCGGAACCTTCGGCGGTGCGAGCGTGTCTGTAGTGAACGACTGACAAACAGAACCTCAATCCCCCGCCGGCATGGACGGGGAAATGTTTCTCCGTTCACCACCTTCTGAATGGAGAAAGGAAATGGTTTCATCTGACAATGCTCTCTTGATTATCGACATGCAGCAGGGCCTCTTTCGGGGCCCGGTTTCCCCCCGCTCCGCCGATGCCGTTCTGGCCAATATCCGCTTGTTAATCGCCAACGCCCGAGACGCGCAGGTACCCGTCTTTTTTGCCCGCCATATTGGGCCGGACGACTCCCCCTTCTCAGAAAAGGGGCCGTTAACACAGCTGATACCTGAACTGGACGTGAAGGAGCAGGACGTTGTTTTCACCAAGCGCTATCCCAGCTGTTTTCGGGATACGGTATTGCTGCGAGAACTTAATCAGAGAGGCATCAAACAGCTGGTCATTGCCGGGATGAAAACAGAGTTTTGCGTCGATACGACCTGCCGGGCCGCGCCGGAGCTGGGTTTCAGGACGGTATTAATTTCAGATGCGCATACCACAATGGATAATGACTATTTATCCGCCAGCGACATTATTGCCCATCACTACAACACATTGGCAGGCCCGTTTGTGACGCTGTCGACTGCTCGTGACTGGCTTTTTAGTACGGTGAGTTGACTCAGGTGAGCGCTTATCTCTTTACCCGGCTCGCCTTTTCGCGCGCCGGGCACATAAGAGAATAATTACAGGGTAAAACCACCGTCACCCACCTGTGCCTGAGCATACCATTGCATCAGCTTCTCGGTGCCGGGCTCGTTTTCTGCCGGTGACCATGGGGCGGTATCATGCTCGGGCACGGGCTGATACCCCCCATGTTTAACCTCAAAAATGACGCCGCCTTTATCCAGCGACAGCACGGCATGCCAGGTTCCGGCATCCATCTCCAGGACTTTACACTCTTCGCCTAACACCACGCGCCGGGTCACGTTGCCGCTGTCGTCAAAATTCAGCACCAGAAAGCGGCCGCTCAGCGCCGTCAGCAGTTCAAACGTGTGCGGATGGCGGTGGGGGCGGACATAGGTACCGGGTTCCATTGCAATGGCCAGGCGCTGCACCGGGTCGCTCAGGTCAGGGTGTAAATTACGGTGCGCGCGTAAGCGAGGAGAATGTGCGGCCTGCTCGCTTTGCTGCTGCAGGTCACTGAAAGTAATCTGTTTCATATACACCTTTAGGTATGTGGGCTGTCTGCGGCAATCCGGTTGCCGCAGGACGTTATACCATCCTGAACGGTCGAGGAGCGATGGGATTTGTGAAACAAATCACTGCCGGGCGAGTGGTCGATCCCCCGGCAGGAAGCTCATCAGTAGAACTGACATGAAAACCGCCATTCCCCTTCTGATGACCGGTGAAAGTAACCGATACCGTTATCCGCCCACATCCAGTTTACTTTTTCTTCTGACCCAACCTGAAAAACAAACTCTTCGATTCCCACACCGTGTTGTATCTCAGTCGGAAATCCCCCTACCTTGGTTCCCCTGTAGCGATTGAAATCTTCAAAAAAACTATCACTGGCCTGCTCATCATCATTTACGCAAGAGAGATCAATAATATCCCAGGCATCTTCCCATCCTGGAGCATCGTCAATGACACTCAGCCATTGAACTGGAAACGGCCGATACGGCGTGTCCAATTCAGGCAATGGCTGAAGCCCTTCGAGGCTGGCATACTCGCGAATTAACCATCCTTCACCGTGCGGTTCGTCAAAGGGATGTTGTTCCACATTGTGAAACAACACCAGAAGGGCTATGCCCTTCAACTGGTCAGGAATAACAGGAAGCTCGTCGACCCTGATCTGAAGAAGTGGAAACATGGGTTTGCCCTTCCAGGTGGGTAATCCTTCATCTGCGCGAGAAACGCCCTTCAGAAACCATGACGTAATGGGATCTTCAGGCGGCCGGAACCCACCGACCTGCGCGACCGATGCGGGTCTTAGCCTGGTCCGGAGTTCTTCTAAAACTGACGCACTCTCTAATCTCATGTTTGCTCGCCTCTGTAGACGCTTGTCGGACAGATATTCTGCAGTTCATTGTAAGTTAATCATCACATCTGGAGAATCTCATTGAATAATAAAACCTATGTTGAGTAAAACTCACATTGATTCCCACTATTTCTCGTTTTTCAAACGTAATCTCATTGAAATACCATCCCTTCATTCCCGGTCTCTTCCTGACCTGGAACAGAGAGCGAAACTCAAATAATAAATACACCTGCATGCATATGGAGTACGTATGACACTCGATGTTTTATTTCATCTAATGAAAATGATCTCACCTGAAAAAAACATCGCGGGTGAAAATATACATGCGTTAATAACGTTACTTTCGTCAGAAAACGATAGCGCTGAGGTCCTTTCGCCCTTTATTCATCGACTGCATCTTCTGTCTTTCGCCCAAAGCAATCCGGGTAACGCCGAAGAGTTGCTCTCTGCGCATTTACCCAAAGACGACGGGATCCTTCCGGTTCTGGACTTCGCGGACTGGCCCCGGGTGCGTTACGCCGCTTCAGGCGAAGTTCAGACGCCTGAATCTGAGGAGTACTTCCGCGAAATGACATCGGCTACCAATCTGTTACGTTCTGCGCTGATCGAAGCTGAACGCGCAAAGGGAACCCCTGCGCTATATATACTGGATAAATTACTCAACCTGAACAGCGCCCTGCCGGAAAGATATAAAAAGATGGCGAATATTCCCTACGCATAAATACGTTCACTGTGCGGAATATTTCCCTGTTAATATTCCGCTATTTATTAAATCCGCTTTTCATTGAAATCAAGACAGACAATATCCAAAGAGGGCACCACTGGCGCATTAAGGTTAAGCCAGGCCAGCAACCGTTCAATACTCTGTCCTCTGAGCGAATTTTTGGGCCAGACAAGGTAGTAACCGTCCCCTGTTGCTATCGCCTCCCTGAAGGGCAGCGCGAGAAGGCCGCTTTTCAGCGCGTCGAGCGTGAGCCGGAGATCCGCCATCGCTACGCCGTGTCCGTGCATGGCCGCAAGGCTTCCCTGCTCCAGGGTGTCGAACACGATCCCGCCGCCCATGTCGAGGCCGGGGAATAAGCCCGTCCTTTTCAGCCAGCGCTTCCAGTCCCGTCTGTCCGGTGACGGATGAATAAGATCGCACTCTGGAAGCTGCTGCCGGGCAGGCTCCAGCAAAGACGGCGTACAAACCGGAATAAGCCATTCGCTGAACAGCAGCCGGCTCTCCGTTGACTCGCCAAAATAGCCGTTACCGAGGAGGATCGCACAATCGTAGGGCTCGCGGCTGAAGTCAACGGTGTCGAAGTCCATCCAGACGCTGGCGATTTCGATTTTCGGCTTCGCGTGGTTCTCGCGAAAGGATTTAAGCACATTAAGGAGCCATCGCATCGTCAGGGTGCTGGGGGCTTTGAGGCGCAGAAGGTGGTTTTCACTTTTGAATGCGCGACAGGCCCACTCAATATTCGAGAAACTTTCGCTAAGCTGCCCGGCCAGAATGCGCCCGGCATCGCTGACCTCCACTCTCGGCCCCTGCCGCTTAAACAGCTCGCAGTCAAACCACATTTCAAGCGTCCGGACATGCCTGCTGACCGCCCCCGGCGTGATATTCAGGACTTCAGCCGCTTTGCTAAAGGAGTTCAGCCGTGCGGCAACTTCGAACGCGCGCAGCGCATACAGTGGCGGTAAAGACATATGTTCCCTTTTTGTCAGGTGTAATCATGCAGGTTTTGTATTATCGGCACTCGATGACGTTTCATCCCATTCCTCAGCCGGAAACGTCAGCAGCAGCACCCTGAGCAGGGACTCAAGCTGTGCGCGTTGCGCCTCAGAGAGGTTTCTCAGCAGCGCATTTTGCGTTTCCGTGTGTACGAGCAGCGCCTGTTCGATACGCTCCTGCCCGTGCGGCGTCAGGCTGACGAGCGAGCTGCGCTTGTCGTCGGGATCGGCAATCCGCCTGATAAAGCCTTGCTGTTCAAGATGGTTGAGCCGGTTCGTCATCGCCCCTGAGGTGATCAACAGGGATGTATACAGCTGCGTGGGCGAAAGGCAGTACGGCTCCCCGGCGCGGCGCAGCGTGGCGAGGACGTCAAACTCGCCCTCGCGAAAGCCAAACGGCGCCATGGCCAGCGCGCGTTCTTTTCCCAGGTGCTTCATCAGCCTGAGCATTCGGCCAAAAATTTTCATCGACGAGGCGTCCAGCTCGGGCATGGCGCGGCTCCACTGGCCGACAACGAAGTCTACATGGTCTTTCATCTTCACCCCGTATGGCGTGGGAATTTATCGAGTTGTGCGGTACATCTTACACTAAAACAGATTTTATCTTAACGTTAAGATAAATGCTCGCGGCAATTTGCCCGGGCCATTCACACCCGAAAAGGATGCCATGTTGAAACGCACGTCACCGTTACTCTTCGCTATTATCGCTTTTATCGTCGGGCTGAACCTGCGCCCCATTCTGGCCTCGGTTGGCCCCCTGTTCTCCGTGCTGCAGCGCGAAGCAGGGCTGACCGCGACGCAATTCAGCCTGCTGACGACCCTGCCGGTGGCGATGATGGGACTGGCTGCCCTGTGTGGCCCCTGGCTTTTAGCCAGGGCAGGTGCCGTCAGGGGAATTATGCTCGGGCTGTTCATCCTGCTGGTAGCCTGTTCATTACGCGGTTTTAGCACCTCGCTGACGGGCTTGATGGGCACCGCGTTACTGGGCGGGGCCAGCATCGGCACGATCCAGGCGTTAATGCCTGCCCTAATAAAAAAGGCGTATACGCAAACGGCCAGCACGATCATGTCGCTATTCAGCACGGGCATTATGGCCGGTGCGGCAGTCGCCGCCGCCAGCGCCGAGCCGCTGTTTTCATGGCTCACGCTCAAGCCCGCGCTGGCTATGGCAGGCGTGCTCGCGCTGCTGGCGCTGATGCTGTGGTTGCCCCTGGTTAAGCAGCCTCAAGGGGAACAAACAGCACATGAATCCGTTACGCTCTCTTCCTCCCGGACTGGACTCCTTCTGCTCTTTTTCGGCGTGGGGACGGGTGCCTACACGCTGGTCTTAGCCTGGCTGCCCCCGCTCTATATTCAGGCAGGATGGTCCGCACGCAGCAGCGGCTATATGCTGGCCTGGCTGACCTTAACCGAGGTGGCCGCCGGGTTTGCCGTCTCCGCGCTGATCGGTAAATTCCCCGACCGCCGTGTTCCGCTGATAACTGTACTGTTACTGCTGCTGGCGGGATTACTGTGTCTGGTCTTCTCTCCAGGTACGACGCCGGTCTTATCAACCTTGCTGCTTGGCATCGGTATCGGCGCCCTCTTCCCGCTGTCGCTTATCGTCACGTTCGATCATGCGCGAACGCCCGCGCAGGCCGGGAAGTTACTGTCTAAAGTTCAGGGAGGAGGATATATGATCGCCGCGCTCATGCCGCTAGTTGCCGGGATCGTTCGCGACAGTTCGGTCTCGCTGAACAGCGCATGGCTGGTGATGAGTGCGGGAGTCGTGCTGTTGATCGCTATCGCGTTCACTTTCAAACCCGCCGTGAACGTGCAGGCGCGGTGAATGCGGTACCAGAAATGAGAGTCGTATTTCAGACAGCTCTACGCTAAATTCCATCATTTCAGGCTATTAAGGAGTGGATATGTCGCAGACGTTACCGGGAATTGATGTCATGTTCGTCGCCGGGTTCGGGCCCATTTCACAGGATACAGCGTCCAGCACCGCGTTTTATATCCAGACACTCGGTCTGCCGCTGAAGCCGATGGAGGGCAATGCCGATTATCTGCTCACTGAAGAGGGACGCTTACCGGGCGTGAAGCATTTTGCCGTCTGGCCGCTGTCACAGGCGGCAACGTCCTGTTTTGGTGAATCGGAGTGGCCCGTGGAGCATCCGATACCGCAGGGATGGATTGAATACGAGGTGCAGGATCTCGATTCCGCTACCCGTGTTCTGAGTGAAAAAGGCTATCGGTTGTTGGTCGCCAACCGCACGGAACCGTGGGGGCAAACCGTTACTCGCCTGCTCAGCCCGGAAGGTTTGCTGACCGGACTAACAGTTACGCCGTGGCTGCGTGGATAGAGGATGTTATAAGGTGCTGGCTTATATCACGATAGGGACAAATGACTTTCAGCGCGCCGTGAACTTTTATGACGCTATTTTTAACGTGCTGGGCTATTCACGTCTGCCCGCCTGGACTGATAGCTGGGCAATGTGGGGAAACGAAAATCATCCGGATGACGAATTTAGCTTCTGCATTTGTCCTCCTTTTGACCAGCAACCCGCGACGGCGGGAAACGGGACAATGTTCGCATTCAGAGCCGATAGCGCGGAAATTGTCAGACGCTTCCATGCAGTGGGCCTCCGTGCGGGAGGAAAGGATGAAGGCGTGCCCGGTACACGAACCGCCTACGGCCCCGATTTTTATGTTGCCTATCTGCGCGATCCTGACGGGCATAAACTGGCGTGCGTTTGCCAGCATTATTCTCCTGATGCAGATAAGCTATCAGGCGAAGAAGAGTCACTTCACTAATAAAATTTTGCGATAAGGACCGGTAGACACCCAGTCCTGCGGAGATCACTTCAGCTCCAGCGTGCTTATTACATGGGCAATATCCGCGATGTCGCCAGCTGACAACGGTTGCAGAGGGCGAGGCAGGCAATCCATGTCGGTAAGCCCAAGCACGCCAGCCGCAGCGGCAATAACGCGAATACTTCCGCCATGTTTACGGAACAGCGACCACAACGGCTCAAGGCGGGTTGTCAGGGCTGTAACGCGTTGACGATCGTTTGCCGCCGCAGCTTCGGTGATTTGTTTCGCCATCTCAGGGAACAGACCGCCACACAAGGAATACCACACTTCACAACCGGCGTTTAATCCCAGCCCCGCATAAGCGTCGCCACTAATACCGATTGTTACGCCAGGGCGCAAATGTTGACGTAACGCATTCACCCTTTCAATCGCTGCAGCGGGGCTATCCGGGACGCCAGGGATCTTGACCGAGCGAACCCCCTCAAGTGAGGAGAGACGACCGTGGAGTTCATCCGTAAAGGTAAAATGCGTAGTGCCCGGATTATCATAGATACACACCGGTACAGACGCGTGCCGGGTAACGGTCTCAAAGAGTGAAAAGACTTCTTCGTCACGGAGTGGCTGGTAGCTGACCGCCGGGAGTAACAGCGCATTCGCACCAGCTGCCTGTGCATCCTCTGCCAGATGCAGAATGGCATCGGTACTGACCGCTCCCACACACACCATAACGGGGATGTTCCCTGCATGCTGTTTAGCCAACGTTGCTACGCGCTTGCGCTGCTCCCGGGTCAGATAGGCGTAGCTTCCGGTTGACCCCAGGATGCCCATAGAATCAACCCGAGCGTCTGTAAGACGGGAAAGAATATGGCTAAAACCCTTTTCATCCACGCCGCGGGTAGTGACTGGGGTTAATGGAAACGCCGACAAACCGGTAAACATAACTGTTTCTCCTGAAGGGTATTACAGCTGTTGTTCTTCGATGAGAGCAACTTCAAACCACAGACCGGGCATCATTTTTTCCAGGCCGTCGGTCAGCATCTTCCCGGCTTCGTGAAGTCTATCCAGCGGCATCTGCGGGAGACTCTCCAGAATGAACCACATTTGCTGAGCCTCCACGCCTAAGCGGGTTCTGATCCCCTGTCGCCAGTTCCAGCGACGGCAGGTCACGCCGATATCATCACACCAGATAACCTCGCCTTGTGAAGGATACTCAACGGTGGCCTCTCCCTCTTTGACGGTATCAAAAGGCTCTGTTCCTTTTGCCATAGTCAGACGCGGCGCCCCCTGATAGGCAGAGAGATTCTCTCCACCAACCGGAACGGCATAGCGGAGACTAACGGCATTATAAAGATCAACGATAGGATCGAGCGCTGGCATCGTTCCGTCACGTAACACGCGCTTGCGTAACGCATCTGCTGAGCAAGGGGTGCGTTTAGGTTTAGCACCAAACTTTTGAAAAACGTCGGCCCATGCCGCCAGATGAGAGTCCGCCCAATCTGGTTCACCGGCCAGAACGGCTTCACAGGCTTCACGCAGCGCCGTTTCTCCAGCGTCGGGATTAAGCACTGGCGCAGCTTTTACGCAAATGCTCAGTGCACGAAAACCGGGAGCAATACGATAAATTTCAGGGGTAATTGACGGAGATACTGTTAGCACGTGATAATCCTGTAATGACCAATTTATTCCATGATAATGACCAATGACCAAAAAAGTCAATTTAATGACCGATGCAAACGCTATCGTCAACACTGTGAATGAAGCCGTATCTCAGCGAATTAAACTCTATCGTAAGCATAAGAAGATATCCCTCGATGAACTCTCCCGTCGGGCAGGCGTCAGCAAGGGAGCGCTGGTTGAGATAGAGGGATGCCGGGCGAATCCCAGCATTGCCCTGTTATGCCGCCTGGCTGCCGCAATGGGGGTTTCGGTGGCTGACTTTGTGGATGTCAGTTCAAAACCGACCGTGCATCTCATTGCTGAAGATGAGATCCCAGAATTGTGGGAAGGTGAAAAAGGCGGGAGAGCAAGATTGCTCGCAGGGTCAGGTGGCCCTGATATGACCGAGCTCTGGATGTGGGAAATGCAGCCGGGGGAAAAGTTTGCGTCCCCCGGCCACACGGAAGGTACGCTTGAACTGTTTTATGTGCAGTCGGGCACGCTCACACTCGGCGTTCAGGAACACGTGTATCGGGTAAATACTGGCTGTTCGGCTACCGCCAGAACGGACGTTCCTCATTTCTATGAAAACCAGGGGGAGAACCCGCTGGTATTTATCATGACAGTATTTGAAAAAGCATCCTGAGCATTCCCCGGCATAGAGGACAACCCTGTGCCTCATCACAAGTAGCCCAAAAGGAGAAGTTCGGTGAATAATCAGCATCTGCGTTTTACCAAAGACAAATTTATTGTCACAACCGATCCCAGTTTTTTTCAGCTGGAAACCATTCACGATTACCTCTCGCAATCGTCCTGGGCTCCTGGTATTGATGCTGAAACGGTCAGGATATCAATCCAGAACAGCCTTTGTTTCGCGCTCCTGGATGGAACAAGACAAATCGGCTTCGCCCGTCTGGTCACAGACTATGCCACTTTTGGTTATTTGTGTGACGTCTACGTGCTGAACGATTATCAGAAAAGTGGTCTTGGACGTTGGCTGATTGAATGCTGTCATGCCCATCCATTGTTGTCACGTCTGCGACGGATAATGCTGGTAACCGACAGCGCGCCATGGTTATACCAGAAGCTGGGGTATAACCCATTGAACCGACCAGATTTTGTCTGGCAAATCAATCGACCCGATATTTATCGTAACCCCGGGCAAAAATAAAAGTACTTTTCAGAGAGTAATGATAAATGTGAATCCGCAGGGCCTGTCACTCTGATGCAGAAGAATTTGCTCTTTTAGCCTAACGAATCTTACGACATCCGCTTCTGGCACAGGCTGTGTGAAAACTACTGATCACTTTTTGGTCTAAGTAGTGGTTTTATATGATCAACCATTCTTGATAAACCAATGCAGAAACTTACTTTATTTAATAAAATTAGAATCATACGATTAAATAAA
>NZ_JAJFTC010000021.1:0-42147 GCF_020733125.1 Enterobacter cloacae complex sp. 2021EL-01169 | reverse complement strand
GCTTCGGCTTCGCGGAGAATACTGATGATCTGTTCATCGGAAAAACGCTTCTTCATGGGGATGTCCTCATGTGGCTTATGAAGACATTACTAACATCGGGGTGTACTAATCAACGGGGAGCAGGTCACTATGGCATTGCTGCCGGGATTAGATGAAAAAGCATTCAGTGAAGAGCCCTATTTCCAACTGACATTCAGAGAAGGCTCTCTCGATGGAATGTGGATAGTAAGGGACATTGACGATCTGCGTTTAGTCCAGCTCGGCGATAACTGCGCCGGGTTCCAGCTCACCTATCATGAGCCAAGAAGGCCAACAACTTTAAAGTCACTTTTCAATACTTCTATGTATCAGGCATTAGTGATTAATGATGAGTCTTCTGTTGAAAACTCTGCCCCACGTCCAAAGCAAACGCTTGAGCTGCCTCCCCCACGTGTAAATGCAGTCGAAGAACATTCTGGCGACGTGGAATATCATGGAACCGATAGTGCATCCGCGACTGGTCCGCTGAAAACTGAGGCTGTGGAATATGAACATTATCAACATCTTTTTGAGAAAGAAGATGAAGAGCATGAGATCATTGATTATACCGATTTCTCACAGCTTAGTGTTTCTCGGCCAGAAGTCGGTAGTTGTGCAACAAGCTCTTCGGTCCATAATGAAAAGCTTCTCTCCGAGCCGTCAGAATTACCAGAACTTAACCGAGAACAGAACGCTGATCCCCAGGGTACGAATGAACGCTCTATGGATGTTTCTGTAGGACAAGAAAACTCAGAACCAGATACTGAGGGTAACTGCCCACCACCAGCTGAAGTTGTGTATTCCCAGACCGAAGCAGCCGCAACCAGTGTGATGGCAAGTGAAGAGCCCGCCTTACCTCCTGTACTTGAAGAATCAAATGGAGAGCATGCGCCCACAGACGCTAAGGGGCATCATCTTTCGCCAGCACTGGCCAGACTGTTCGCCCCAACAGCACCGGTAGAAAAACAAAATCCCAAGCGCAACCGGAATAAATCATCGGACAAAGCAGAAGTACAAAAACCAGCATCACCTGTTTCTGGTCACAATCTGAACAGTAAAGTCTTTGCATCTACTGAATCAGACCAAAATGGTGAATTCTCGCTTATAAGCGAAGGTGACGTTACAGAGCTTGAATTTGTAGAAATTGCGTTAGTACTGCATCAAATTCTGTCCAAAATGGAGGTGGCGTTTAAAAGAAAGCGCAAAAACAGATTTATGGTAAGTACTCCTAATACTCTCTATCTGACCCAATCTTGCGTGGAAAAATTTGGGTCGCAGTTAGAGGCTCAAGATCTTTTCAATAAGCTTCCTCAGTACCTCGTTAATTCTGGTGCTGTGATCAATACAAAATGCCATGCATTTAACATGCCTACTTTGCTGGCCGCATCAGACCGGGCGAAAGTGGACATTGAACGAATTATCAATAACCTGAAAGAGGCTGGGAACCTATAATGTCAGATTCGAAGAGGACTAACCTCCATGCACAAGAGAATTTTTATCGGCCTATTCTTGAGTATCGTAGTGCCTCAATACTTTTGATTTGTTCGGTTTCTATGCTTTATATGGGACTTTCTTCAGACGGACTGGACATCGCCCCAATAGTTCTGTTCACCTCAATATTGCTTTTTTTGCTGTGCCTTTATCGTTGCAAAACAGCAGCGCCATTTTTGATGGCTCATTGGCGTGTATTCAAGCGACATTTCATGTTCGTTAGTCTTGATTCACTGCGTGTAATTAACAAAAGTAACTTTTTCTCCAATGAGCGAAAGTATCGTCAACTGGTTCAGGATTATCAAAATAAAAATAAGGATATACCCGAGCGAAAGTCCTATTTTTGTGATGGGTTTGAGTGGGGTCCGGAACATGCGGATCGGGCATATCAAATAGCTAACCTCTCCAGTGATAAACGTGAGATCGAGTTGCCATTCGTCTTCAACCCAATTAAGAGACATTTTGACGCAATGGCTCGTAAGATGGGCGGCAGCAATGCAATTTTTGCTGTGGAACGTAGGGAACCCATATTTGTAACTGAAGACAATTGGTTTGGTCATACTCTGATAACCGGAAACGTGGGTACCGGGAAAACGGTGCTACAGCGTTTACTAAGCATTAGCATGCTTCATCTTGGTCATGTTGTTGTTGTCATAGATCCAAAGAACGATGCAGAGTGGCGAGAATCTCTAATGGAAGAGGCTAAGACCCTCGGTCTTCCTTTCTATAAATTTCATCCTGGCCAGCCAGCATCTTCGGTCTGTATTGATGTCTGCAACACCTATACTAATGTTTCTGACCTAACATCTCGTCTTTTGAGCTTGGTGACAGTTCCCGGTGAGGTTAACCCATTCGTTCAGTATGCCAAGGCTCTCGTTTCCAATGTGATTTCCGGGCTTTCTTACATAGAGAAAAAGCCTTCTATTTATCTGATTCACAAGAACATGAAAAGCCACATGTCTATTGTGAATCTTACAGTCAAGGTAATGGAGTCATGTTACGCGAGATATTATGGTTACGATGTCTGGACCGAAAAAGTTAAGTACGTCGCTAACGATACCTTGCCGGTACGTTTCAAGCGTCTCGCTGAATGGTTTACGGCTCATTTCATGAATTACGAGGGGTCCGAACAAATAGACTGGTTAGATACTGTTTCCCAGCTTATTGATTACTCAATGTCCGACCCAGAGCATATGGCTAAAATGACCGCAGGTATTATGCCTGTTTTCGATATGCTCATTGAAAAACCTTTAAATGAGCTTTTATCTCCTAACCCGAACTCAGTATCATCAAGAGAAATTGTAACAAGCGAAGGGATGTTCAGCACTGGCGGGGTGCTATACATTTCGCTTGATGGCCTTTCAAACCCCGATACAGCAGCTGCTATTTCTCAATTAATAATGTCAGATCTGACCTCCTGTGCCGGTAGTCGCTACAACGCTCAAGATGGTGATATGTCAGCTAATTCCAGGATAAGTATTTTTGTTGATGAGGCACACTCAGCCATTAACAACCCTATGATTAACCTTCTGGCGCAGGGTCGTGCAGCGAAAATTGCACTGTTTATTTGCACCCAAACCATCTCCGACTTTATTGCTGCGGCAAGTGTTGAAACTGCCAATCGAATTACGGGGCTCTGCAACAATTATATAAGCTTGCGAGTCAACGATACTCCTACTCAGACGCTTGTTGTAGAGAACTTTGGTAAGAGTGCGATAAGCACAAATATGGTCACTTATACGACCGGTTCAGAAACATCTTTGCCGCATAATAACTTCTCAGGTTCAATCTCAGAAAGAAAGCAGACAACTTTAGAAGAGAGTATTCCAAAGGATCTCTTGGGTCAGGTCCCTATGTTTCACATAGTTGCCAGGCTTCAAGATGGCAGGAAGGTTGTAGGCCAAATCCCTATTGCTGTTGCTGAGAAACAAATGAAGCCAAACACAACTCTGTCGGAAATGCTTTTCAAGAAGGCCGGAAAAGTTACTTTGCGTCAAAATCTCGATATCAAAAATCTTAATAAATTTCTAAGGAAGTTGCATTGATGGATGAAAAAATTGTCCTGACGCGCCAGCAAATTTTAAGCTCTGCACTAAAAGTCAGCAAATGTCGCTCGCTCGTAAAAAGGCGCTTTCAGTCTTTGGGTTTAAAGTACGCAGATTCTCAGGAAGTTCGAGATCGGCTAACTATGATAGAAAAAAACGCGTTTCATCATTTGGGAAAATTTTGTCAGAGCAACGATATCGATTCCCTATTCTCCATGGCAAATACCCTGTCTGAGCTTTTCCTTTTAAAGGGAGAGTTGATCACGACTGATCCCTTTGGGGACCGTGAAACCAGCTACTGGTCGGTACCACAAGGATCATGCCATGAATGGATTCAATCACTGACCACCAGCGAAGGTCCTGAACGTAAATTCGTTAGTTTCCGTATTTCTTTCGATAACAATGACGTACGGTGTGATCTTGTAAAAAAGAATGCCCGTATGCTTGGTTGTTATCTTTTGCCTTATTTCGTCGATTTAACACGCACGGTGGGCGCATTCATTAATTTGCCAGGTAGTGTCTCTTTTAAACAAGTACAGCGCATCAAACCCCAGATTCATCCAGAAACAACACATAGTCATATAGTTACTATTGAGGACTCTCCCTTTCTTTCTCGGTTAAAATTTAAAATCATTACTGCCATAGATCAGCTTCCTGACCCTAATGGCCTTTATACAAACACCTTTAACAGCATTATTGACCGTGCACTGCTGACTCATCTCAAAACCGAACAGGAAAAAATAGATAGTCCAAGAGTCTGCAAAAATGTGATTTCGGCTTTTGCCGACTCAACTCTTTCTCTGCCGGTGTTTAACATCGGCCTAAACGAGCAGTACAGATACTGGACGCCGTGGGGCATCAACTTTATAGAATTTTCCCGCCAGGCCGCAAAAGCAAGGACCGCTGTATTTGTTCCTGATGTGGGACAGATCGAGTGGAAAAGCGCAGAGCATAAAGAACTGGCGGAGTTAAGCCTCATCGACCAAATCATACCTAAACAGTACCACTGGCTCCTGGGTATCCCGACGATGTGGCGTAACAACTATTGCAATCACGATCAGAGGCTAGCTCTTTTTCGTGAATGGAGGGAAAGCAATGGCTGCGGATAATACAAGCAGGGCAGCAGTGCTCAGAACAATGCTTTTTTTTGGCATGGTCATTTATTTTGGTTACAGCTTGGCTTTCCAGAATACTGAGGAGCTCAAATATCAGATTACTCAGGAGGTTAATGCAAGCCGGTCCATCATATCAAATGACCGTTGGAAGTCTGTCATTGCAAATAGTGAAGCGACTTTAAATTGGTTGGTACATGACTATAAGTTAATTGACTATCTGAATACTATTCTGATCCCTGACACCAAAAAACCAGCCAGAGGTATTAACATTGTTGCTGAAAAATTTACCTCTATTAATTACACTATGGCCAAAAACATACCCCTCTTACTTTATCAGTCCATTTTCCGGTGGAACTTAATCCTGGGGTGGCTAATCGTTTTTCTGCCCTATCTATTTGCCATGCTAGCAGATGGAATGTACCAGTGGAAATTGAAGAGGTACGTATTTGGTAAGGTTACAGTTCAGTTTTATCGTATTTGGTTTCGAGCATTTTGGGTGATCAGTGCTTTAACGATGGTCTACCTGGTCATGCCAAATATGTCACTATTTAACAATATCGCTCAACTTTTCCCACCAGTCGCTTTATTGATACTGGGAATTGCATTGAATCGCTTGTGGTCTAACTTTCAAAAACTCATGTAAAGGTGGTCAGATGTTAAGCAGTAAAAAAAGGAAGTCCCCTACAAATATCAAAGAATCGCTCAATGATAACGCTGACCGTTTTTATAAGATGTTTCGCATTCATACCACGGCAAAAGTTGCTATGTCGCTAATTGCCATGACCGCTGTAGGGTTTTCTTTCTACAATCTTTACGAACAATGGCAGGACGCTGAAGGGAAGAAAGACCATATAGCTGTAATACGGATTTCTGGCGAGATGGGTACCGGCTCGGAAACGGGCGATGGAACAGTGATCGCAACAGCTCTTGCCAAAGCTTACAATAATCCCCATGCCAAAGCAGTTATTATCGAGGCAGAGTCAGGTGGTGGTGGTCCCTCTGACGCCATCATTATTTACCGCCAGATAAACGCGCTTAAAAACCACCAGCCACAGATTGAACGCGTATCAGATGCCGGTGGCTCTCTTTCATCTGTAGCCGCTGACAAGAGTAACAAAACCGGGAGCACAGAACGTGGCGATGAAGCACGGTCGAAGCAAAACTCCCTCGAAGTACTCTCCAGCGGTACCGGTCGTTTTTTCTCTGATATCGCAGACTCATATAAACCAATCATCGTTAGTGTGAAAGGCATATGCGCATCCGCATGCTATTACGCGGTATCGCCCGCTGATGCAATTTATGCCGACAGTAATGCCCTGATCGGTTCTATCGGTGTGCGTATGGACCACTGGAATCTGTCAGAGATCATGAGCACAGTAGGCGTCAAGAATGAGCCCCTTACGGCCGGTGAGTTCAAAGATGCTCTTGACCCCTTCCACCCATTGTCCGATTCAACGAGGGAGTTCATGCAGAAGGAGATCCTGAACACGATGCATGAAAAATTTATAACTGATGTTGAACTTGGACGGGGTAAAAAGCTTCTCTCGCGTCATGATGCCGATGCTGTTTCTCTCTATTCAGGCCGTGTATGGCCAACACCTCAGGCAGTTAAGTACGGCCTGGTGGATGGAGATCTTACGTCAGTAGAGATCCGTACACGTCTTTCAAAAATGTACTCCACTGACACGTTCAAAAACTACAATGAGCCTCATCGTAATCTCCGTTCTGCACTCGGCATGCTGATGAGCCTGTCTTCAAATATTGAGAGCCTTACCGGTACCACTACCCGCTTAGTAGAATCTGTTAATGCCACCAGCTACCCCTCTGTGAGGTAACATGGATGCTTTCAATCTGCTGTGGAGCATTACGGGGGTAGCTTTCATTATCCTTATTTTCGTCGTGTTGCTGTGTCTGTTGGGATTTATGACCTCTGCCATAGCGGAACTGCGGACTGCAAAGGCAATTGAATCTGGGCTTCCTGAAGAAGCTCAGGGGCTACTTAGTGATCTCACCTTTCAGTTGTCGGCTCATAGCACTACGCAGGTTGATCACATTCTCGTAGCCCCACATGGTATATACGTCATAGAGCAGAAAAACTACGTAGGCAAGCTCTACGGTACTCTGGAGGAAAGCCACTGGCGGAAATGGACTCAGTCCCGAACCCTCAAGTTGCAGAACCCGTTTAAGCAAAACCAGGGGCACATCAGGGCTATTCAGTCTGCTCTTAAGGCTAGAGAACTGGAATGTATCAATGTCGTCATCATAAACGGACGTTGTAAGTTTGATGGCATCAAGCCGGAATGGTTATGTATGGGGATGGACGATTTTATCCATAAAGTCAAACAACGACGAGGGCTACGGTTGTTCACACCGGAGTCTGTTCAGCACATCTGTTCGGTGTTGAAGTCAACAAGGAAGTCGCCAGGGCTCTATACGGACCTTACTCATATTCATAACATAACGACAAAGTACAAAGCCCCGATGAAATTCGAGCAACGAGTAACATACATTCTGCTCAACTTTATCCATTATCTGTGGGCAAGTCTGTTCACTAAGCAGAAGCCTTAGCGCTCTATCATTGGTAAGGCTGTAAAATGTCTGCAAAAGGCCCCATCGGTAAATTGTTGGGGCTTTTTCTTTGCGTAGTTCTGATACGGTTTATCCTGTGGAGCATTATGGCCACCAGCCAGCTGGTGACTGGCCAACGCTTTGTATGACGTAGCCTACTCAGGGCAGGCTATTTTAGAGGGACCGATTTTTATCCGGGCTAATTTAGAAAGAGATAATTTGAACTTAGGCGGGCTGACCACCAGCAGAGAGGTAAATCACTAGCCGGTGATATTGACAGAAGTCGTCAGGGGTTTAACGCCGGAATATTTTGCCAGGCCTCCTGCAAGGTCTGCAAGACTTCTACAAGTGATAGTGACGGCCACAGGACTGTTTCCGTCATTATCACTCCAGGTGGCTCGCACTCTACTGGTACCAGAATTAAAACAACACGAGTTCCTTTTACCTGGTAGGCAAGGTTTACTGCCGGTTGGCGGTAGGAGGCCAGTACACCCTCACCATATTGAGCAGGGTTACTTGCCCAGTTCCGCACCATTGCATACACCTGAGGCATATACCGACTATCCAGATCCCCTTTGGGCCGTCTGAACGGCACGATTTCTTCTGAGCGGTAGGTGGTCGTTGTTGTATTGGTTGTCATCTTTGTCACCTCCCCTGTTCGTCCATTTAGAGTTTTAAGCTGCTTTACACATCACACTCAACTGATTATTTAAGCTGGTCATCGTCTCTGGCCAGCATAGCCCAACCATTCGCCTGGTTTTCGCGGGAGTAAGGATTCATTTCAAAATAACTATCTACCGCGTCGCTGTCCGCAACAGAACTGTTGTTAGCTCTCTTTGAACCCTGAACCACTACAGCATCAACCTCTGCGGCTTTCCCGTTGCGCTGTACCAGGATTTTAACCGTATTGGGCTTACGTCTTGCGAGCAGTTTGTTGGCGATAAAAAGCACAACAATCCAGGCCAAAAGCACGTATAAAAATGTATTCATAATGCCCTCCTTTGTATGTGATTATTATACCTGCTTCCATTGCAGGCCAAACAGGTTCGGTGCATGAAAAATAGACTTCTCTCCGGCGTATAGCAATCTACTTACTGATCTGTTTTCGTATCAAACTGTATGGCATAACCGAGGGGCGTACGTGGTGAGTCAGAAAGTTACTTTTCCGTAATAGTTAATTTCAGATCCTTCTTCCAGTTACGCTTCAGTATAAAACCGATACCCTCTAATTCAGCATCCTTCACGTTTAATACGCTTCACTTTAAGGCAGGGCTTTTCGGTTGAAATGAATTCTTTTTCCGGTTGCTGGACATGGGTTTCATCCTGATAGTTAAAGTTGCAGGCTATCAGTCACCACCACCACCTCCGTCACCTCCTCCACCGCCACCATCACAACCACCAGCTATGCTATTTTCACCATTACAATCACCTCCGAGGGGGTTCAAATGGCTGCTCCCCTGTAGATGGTGTCCTTGCCAGATCGAACCCGAACCAGCGCCTCCTGAGCGTCTTTGCTTGCCCTGAGGCAATTGTGCAGGCTCACCAGCACCGGCGGTACCAAAAATGTCCCGGGCAATTTTATAAAGAAGGTAAAAAGGTACGCCCAGCATCATAAAAAAGATTACTGAAAATATTACACGTTCCATTGATGATCTCCTGTCTTGTGAGAGACCAGTTATATCAGGGTGATTCAGTATTTCCGTTTAGAAAAGAGTACTAATTTGGCCCTGTTCGCTCTTAATTTGCCATCCGGGAAAAAGTCATAGGGATAGGCCTGCCAGAGTCAATAACTTCCAGTGATCTGGAGGAGACCCCGGCTCTCTGAGCCCTCATGGATGGTACGGCTTTACCCCTTGTAAACAGATTCACGTTCCGCAGGACAAACATCGACTACTGACGTCTCATATTTGCTGACGCTAATCCGACGTCTCATTGCCGTCTGCTTGTTTTCTTTAAAGGGTGTATTAGACGAATATCAAATCGGAATGGTAGGGGATGTGTGGGCACCATGCCCGGCCCTCTTTGAGCATCTGAGAGATTGGAGACCTAGCCGGGTAAGATAGCTACTTTCTTACGGGTTACCCTTCAAATCCAAAGACGAAACGGACGCTGCCGTTCTCCACGTGGAGACGCTTTACTTCTTCGACAAATTCCTGGATCACCTCTCCGGCGTTATCGGGTGGTATGGCTGACAAAATTTCTTCCGAAGTCAGCCATGAGTATGAATGTTCACCGAATAAATCATCATCTTCGGACGGTATATCATCAGGTAATCCGCGTAATGCGTGGATAAAAACTGCTGATGTGCTCGCCCTTTCACGATCTACATCAAATCCGAGCCAGGCAAAGTGGAGATATGATCGGTCCCCTTTATAATTGCTTGATAAATTAATCCATTTACCAGGCTTTTCTTCCCTTTGAAATCGCCAGCAGATATCAACGCCCATTAAGAAACTCCATTACTATCGTTCGTATGAGATAACTATCATTTCAGAATACTATGACTTCTTCCCGTATAGAACTAATCGCTCACGCCATTTAGCTACTTACTTTTTTTACGTACGCTTGCAGCGCAGTACCTTGAGAGAAGTAAGTAAGACTGGGCGAAGCCAACCGGTTCCGCCACCTCGCTCACCGGCTTTTAGGCGTAAGCACTGAAGTCAGCCTCCATGCTAACTGGCGAGCCTGCGAAAGTCAGACTCGTTGTTATAAAGCGGCATATCGTAAGCAGTGTCTGAAATGAACATTCGGATCTGCTCAAGCGTCATGCCACAATGAAAACGGGTTACGCTCACATTGGCCCGGGGGAAGTCAGCACAAAATGCATTCAAAACATTCTCATGGACAATACCAATGTTGATTAACGCAGCTGGCCCGTTGTCACGGAAAGATACGACACGGAATCCCCCATACCAGCCTGACTGGGAGAAAAATGAAAATGCACTCGTTGCCAGACCATTAGACAGGTCATAGCGCAATTTCCCGCTCAGAGACTGGCTGTCTCTGCTGTACACGCGATTAATGAAAATGCCGGGACCAACTTCTACCGGCTGCTTGTTGCTTGCTAAACACGGAAAGCCCACCAGCGAAACCTCCCTTTCTCCTAACCAGTTTACCTGATACCCGGCAGTGAGAAAGTCAGTCAGTTCTACGCCAGAAAGAGCATTAATGGCCGCAATATCGGTATCCAAAATATTTACGTTTTTCATATTCATCTCATCTATATTCTAAAGTGCGTTTTTTGTCTATCAGCCCGAGGATTGAAAATTTGAATATTTAATGTGACAGAAAAATACCTGTCACCTTTTCAAAAACTGCCTGCAATTGAATATCGAGAGAGTCCATTTTAAAATCCACCAGCTCAGCTTTATTATCGCAAACCGAATAAAAATAGGAGTCAAATGCGTCTGTATCTTCATCTTTAAAAATACGGAAGGAATTAATTTTATTATGCCCTTCAAATTCGGCATGAATACCATAGCGAACCGAGCCGTCATCGAACTGAACAACCCGTCGTACAGAATTAATCCGGACGTACTGTTTTAAGGCCCTCGCGAAATCGGCATTTAACGCCAACGCTCGTAAGATTGAATCAGCGGTTTCATTCTGCTTTTTACGATCATATTCAAACATCCCACAGCCGGTGTTACGAAAGACCGGCTGAAGAGCATTAACCAGGTTGAAGGAATCCACGTTTCTGTCGTTTCTGTACATGAGATATCTCCTGCCCCTCCGCTATACGAAGGGGCTTGATAGGGTTACTGCCAGGCTGCGATCACTTCTTCGCACTGGAAATGAGATAAGCACTGCTGGAGTAAAAGGGCCAGCACCGCTGTGTTAGGGACGCGATTGTTACACCACGCGTTGAATAGCAGCTGCCATGGACCGGCATAATACCCGGCCAGTTTCTTTTTTTGTTTATCTGTGCAGCAGCTGGAAATGGCCTGCTGATAAAGGCTTTCATTCTCGGCACCAGAGCGTTGTTGCAGTGCCTGATAAATATAGGAGTAGACAGAATCGGAGCAATTAGATGCATAGGCCAGATTGGTTTTCATAATACCTCCTGTGTTTTTGGGTATTATATAAAACTCCGACCTACTGGCTAATAACCCACACTGTAATTTCTTTTAAAAACACAATAAATTTTCAAAATTGGACCAGTGTGGATTTAAGCGAGCAGTTTAAATCTTTATGAACTAGCTTTCAAAGAGGTTGGTTTTTCGGGAAGTTTTTTGCCAGACCAGCATGTTGGTTTTTTTTCTGTAGTGCAGATTAGCTGGTACCTGCCCCTTCTTACCTCTTTGAGCAATGACTGTTTGAAATATGGTAAGCCCAGTTCAAAAACCCAGTAACGACCGTCTGCAAAAACGACTGAATTTTCAACGCCATCCGAAGCCACCAAGGATGCATCATTAAGTAGACGTTCTTCATAATGAAATGGTAATGAAAATGTCAGATATAACGCACAAAGTACAAAGATTCCTGTGAGACTAACTGCCAGTGAACCACAATAACCAGAATAAACATTTAAATTTCTTTTGATAAATTTCTCATGCAAGATTACAAGCAGACAGAATACACAAGCTACCAGCCCAAATCCTACATGCAGATAAAACTGTCTTATTTCATCATTCCAGACGATGTTGTCCCATTTCGTGCTTAAGATTGAACCCAACAAGGAGATAATAAAAGCGGCAATTTGAGAACTGATAAAGTAGGAGAAAGCTGACTTTGAAGTTATTTTTTTCATAGAAACAGGAACCTCTTTACCTCGTTCCTGATCAGAGAAAAGACACAAAACGCACCATGCGCAAAAAACTGCAAGTCCAGATGCAATAATCTCGCGTAAAAACATATTAAACGTTTCCGATAATGAATAAGTAATTACCATATCCTCTCCGTAAGTCTACATATAATTCAGACGTGACAAATAATTAAAGGCATTGCTATTCTATCATTATGCATTGCGTTTAAAATCATTTCTAATTCAGCAGAGTAGCGATACAGGCATTTCGCTATCCTAAAATCTGGTAGCTTTCCATTTCCTTGCTGAGATAAATCAAAATAATTCTATTTATTGCCTATTCGGATGCTGCAAAACCTTATAAATCCGGATGTATATCACTTAACAGTGAACCATTCGGTGACTTGCTCTCCGTGAGGTCCACCGGGTTTATCCAGTAGGGAACATTCTGCTTTTACCGTTTACTGCATACGCGAGCAGGAATTCTGTTGCAGTTCTGCATTTGCCTGCTTTTCCAGTGCTGTCATAACCCGGCGGAGCATCGCCAGAGCCTGAACAGGCGAGCTCCCAAACTGCACTTTCACTTCATCCGTATCATGATCCTGAATCAGGTCGAGGATGTTCACTTCGATCCCTGCCCCGTTTTCATCTTTTGCCGTGCACTGAATACTTACCCGGGTCACCGAATCCGTCAGGACTGGCAGTGGGTTAGTCTTGTCTACGTTGATAAAAGCCTTCTTCATTGCCCTGTTTCCCCTTGTCCTGAAAAAGTTACCGACCCGTCCGGATGGAGGGGTCGGTCAGAAAATCATGCCTGTCCCTTATTCATCTTCTCAGCATGCTTACGCAGGTACTCTTTCAGGTCAGCATGAGCATTGATGATATCGTTCATTTCATCATTGGTCAGAACAAGCGTGTAAGTATCAGTGCTGACAGATTCACCTTCTTTAAGCTTGGCTTCTTCAGCAATACGTTCAAAAATCGGGATCGCGGTGTCGGCAATGACGGTCACGGTCTTTTTGTTCAGAACGCTGGACATGGATGGTGCTTTACCTGCCGGGTTCTGTTTAGGAGCGCTGTCCTTTGGAGCCGGAGCTGGTTCCTGTACCGGTGGCGTAACCAGCGTCTCTGTATTGCTTTCATCATTCAGTTGATCCGGTACCGGGGTGTTAACGGTAGCATTACCTGCCGGTTGCTCATCACCGGAGTTTTCCGGAGTCTGCGGATCTGCCATGCGCTCTTCTACCTTGGCAGCTTTGACGAATTTCAGCGTGTTTTTCGTCGCTTTACCATAGATGGAGATCGCCTTGTTGATGTTATCTACCGCATCCTCACCGCTGTACATATACTCGTCCAGCGCAACGTACATGCTCACCTGATCGCTCACAAGCATGGTCTGTAGTTCAGAAGGCAGGTCCAGTACGCGAACCATCTGGCGAAGATGCTGCTCTGATTTACCACGTTTTTTTGCCAGTTCCGCAAAGGTCTTAGGCTCTTCTTTATCTTCAACAAGACGCTTAATTGAAAGCGCTTCAGCTACGACAGACAGCGCCAGGTTGGAGTTGCCGGTCAGGGTGAAGAGTTCTGCTTTTGAAGCGCTACCGCGAAACTCTTCGCAGCGAATACGAGTAATGCGTTCACGCCCTTCTGCTTCCAGCTGGCGGTTTGCAATAGCGATGGAACGGATACGGCAAGCCCCCTGACGCAGTACAGGTACGCCATTAACCATCTGAACAACGATAGGCGTCACGCTGAACGGGTCTTCCATGTAGGCATCGGCCAGGCTGTTCAGGTGTTCCACAACGTGAGGCATTGAATAGTAGAGCTCGCCCATACCGGCCGTGCGGGTGTTAAAGCCTTCCTGCTCTACAACAACCGAAGGGTCAATGATAAGGCCGTTACCTTTACGGGCACCGTTACCAGTGCGTTCCAGGTAACCACGAAGGCTGATTTCGTTGCTGTTGTTTTTTACTTCAGTTTCGATTGCGGACATTTTTGTTCTCTCTTTTGGTTGGTTGTTTAACTGCGCTACAACACAACAATACCAGGTTCGACATTTTTTCTAATAGGTTGCACAGAAGAAAAAGTAACTTTTCTTAAAAAAAATTCCTGAGACAATACTACTCGATCCGTCCGTTTTAAATCTTCACAACAGTGGGCCGTTTTTACGTTTAAGCAAAATAGCTGGTTCAGAAGGTGAGTCGGAGAGAAAAGTTACTTTTCCGGTTGTCTGGGCCAGTGATGAGAGAGTGGCAGGACAGGAATGGCTAAACCGGTGCGGGTCTCTTGTAAGTCGCAGGGGATTGAGGAGATATAGAGGTAAACCGGTACGTTCAGTTTTTGGATTGAGCCGGGCTTTTGGCCCGGGCTTAAGGAAGCGGAAATTTGAACGAACTGGCAGGTAATGATTTATGCCGCCGACAGCTGGCCGTCAGTGCTTTGCTGTTCTGGTTTGACAGTTGGGGGATAACCGGCAGTTAGCCGCTGGCATTCCGCATCACAGAAAGCCCTGAGGTTGCTGAAGACGGACTCCATGAAATCAGCATGAGCATACGAGTCTACAGGACGTGTCTTGTTATCTTTCATCTTGTTCTCCTCAATCATTATTAAAACCAGCGGATTTAGTTCCTGGCGCTCCATCTGCTGACCGGCTTTCCCAGAGAGCAGCGATGTGTCGGGTTCTGTTTCTCATTTTATCGTTTTCATCGGGCCCATCCGGCCGTATAAGAGACCGATTTGGCATGTTTAAGAAACGTACTGGCGACATTAAAAGCTGAGGTTGGCTTTGGAATAAAAGGATACTTTTCCCGTTTGTCAGGTCTTTCGCTACCGCTGCACGATGATTCTGTCAGGCATTCTGCGCCCTCCTTGGCTGTACATCTTGAAACAAGCGGTGGGATGTTCCCTTCCCCCTGCTCACCGCAGAATAATTGGCAAGTCCCGACGGTCGTTCCGTACGAGCCGGGTCCAAATAATGAATAAATACAACGCCACTTCAATTGTATTGACAATAGAAGTTAGGAGGATCATAGTGTCATTCATGGTGCGGCTTTCGCACCACCGCCCCGGCGGTACCGGGCAGAACTGGAGTACCTCATGAAACTTTCCCGTCAGACGACTTCTGATACTTCTGTTGATGGCCGTTCACGCGCATATGCCTGGGGCCGTGTCCATTATTTCATTATCGAACATGCACCAATGGCTGAGCTGGTCGCTATTGACGAGCTGCTGGAAAAAGCTGGCTGGAGCAATGACGGCTGTCCGAACTATGAGAAAGATGACGAGTTTGGTAATGCTGGTTACAGCTGTGGTTACTGGATCGATATTGACAGCGTGGGAAGCTTCAAGGCTGACTACAAACGTCTTAAGGGTGAGATTAGTGCGCATATCGCCTCAAAGGCGGCAGAGGTGGAGATCCGCGTACTGGACTCGATGTCCGACAAAGAATGTAAAGATGTTGCCTCGGTGGCATGTACTGTTCGCCGTGACTTACGTACGCAGTCCGAATCGCTTCATTCACTGCGTACTATCGTAACGGTTGATCATTACAATCCCTATGTGATCACCAGCCGCCCGCTGAGCATTTCCGCCTGGACACTTATCCACGACTGTCTGAAAACCGGCACCATCAATGACGTCTGTTCACGGTTGAGTTCATTAATCCTGCACTCTGAAGCCGCGATTGCCCGTTGTAAGGGAAGCTCCGACTACTCTTCGGAACACGCTCAGCTATCGTTTTTTGCTGGTAACGACTATGTCACCAGACGCACCCTTGTTGATGCAGCTCACGAAGAGGCTCTGCGAATGAACCGCCGCTTTGATGAACGTATTGCAATGAACGCGGATTCTGATGCCAGAAGGCTCCAGTGCGAATTCAACCTGAGCAACCATGTCGTACAGCGTCGGACCGTTGAATCTGCTCATATCCAGGCAATCAACGAAGACGTCACCCGTTCACAGGCGGAACCACGCTGCCCTGGAAAGCTTCTTCTGAAAATGACCAGTCATGAGGAAGTGCGGGACTCACTGAGCACCTGTTAGTCCAGCGACACCCCCTGCGGCTCTACTACCGGGCCGCAGTCTGCTCCGGCCAGATGGTGCCAGTGGCGTAATGAATTTGTTTAATAAGGCTGAGTATGATGAATAAAGAACAACTAATCGACAAACTGGAACGCGTGGTATGTGGTCAGTACTCCTACGAAATGCAGGAGCTTGCGTATTCGGCCCTCTGCTGCATTAAAGGCACCCCGGACGACTGCGCTAAGTTCCCTGTTACGCGTCCGCTGCCTGACACCTTAGTGGACGTATGGGACGAGATCGGGCAATACCTTGGCACAGGCAAAGCCATTGAAACTCGCAGTTGCGGCGTTTCGCTTCTGCTTCATGGACACTGCTACGATTCAAATCATGTGCTGTACTGGCGCAATGCTGGCGCACTTCCAGCAGCTTGCGATACGCCACTGGCTGGTGGGTCTCGCAAACTGTTCACCTGCTCAGCCTGTGGAGTGGACGGTCTGGATGAACCACCTGAAACCAGTTGCCACTGCTGCACAGAGGGGGCCCACTGGATTGAGAGCAGGCTCTTCACCTCCGGGCAGGCAGACCCTGAAGAATTTAGACCCGTGGCGGTCGTGAAAGAGTGTGCAGGCTCAACGCCGGATGATCGGCTCATCTGGAGCGTGATTGAACAGCTCAACGGCGAACTGGCGGAAGGCGATAAACTATTTAAGCGACGCTGACAGATCACGTCAGCATTTATATCAGACGAACTCCAGAATAATTTAAAGCAACCATGAACATGAAAAAGCCCAAAGCTGCATTACAGAATGCCATGAAAGAAGATGTGCCAGCTGTGACACAGATTCAGATGCGATCTACGGTTTCCAGAAAGGTTCGCTATGTAAAACAGGCAAATCGAGAGGGTCTGAAATTATCTGAGTGGATGTCGCGGCATCTCGACGCTGTCTGTGATACCGCAGATGAGATTCATAAAGGCAAACGCTCAACTCCGGTTGCGCCTGGGAAGATTCCCCCTGAGGTATACCAGGTGATATACGATCAGTGCGGCGGGTTCGTGGAGTGTGATGCTAATGCCCAGGTAATCTGGGAAGCCTGCCGTGATGCCATTCTTAACGGAGACAAAGGGTAAACGGCAGGTATCGCCTGTCATTTTTACCCTTGTGAGGAAAATCCTGATGAACCATGAGAGCCGAACTGTATACCTGAACACGGCCATTGAGGCCCTGTTGAAAGCTGAGGCGGCTCTGAACGAGCTGGCATTAGCCTATGTACTCAAACCAGGTGAAAAGGCAAGCGCATGCCATCCCCGAACCGGTACGCTTTCCACAGCTTCCCAGGTAAGAAAACTTCGCCGTGTTCTAGAAAAAAACAAGTTATGACGGCCCTTATACGCTGGCATAATGTACCGTGCTTCGCTCATCCCAGCAGTATGGGTTTTAAACTCTTCCATTTTTAAGAGTACGGGAAGAGCCTTATTATTGTCGCATACCCTACGGATGCATTGCAGTTCAAACCGCTGTTCGGTGCAATTATTGCTGTATCCGGCGGATTTGAAAATGACAGAAATAGTGATGTAAAGCTCCGCCATTAAAGAAATGCCCCGTAGTTTGGCGAATCAACTTTCTGAATTATCTCGATGAACACCATTTAAGGAAATCGAATGTGTGATTTTTGCAGGGCTGACGAAAATTACTTTCATATGGCAGAATGCGTGTATGACCAACTGGTTAAAGAGTATCCCGTAATGTGGCTGCGGGATTCAACCCGGATCGGGGCCTGCTACCTCTGTCGAGAACTGCTGTCGCCGGAGGGGATGGTCCTGGCGATGCAGAGCGCTTTCCCTGCGAAGGGATGGCGGCTGCGTATTTGGTACAATGAAACCATTGACGAAGAGATAGAACCGCAGCGTGGAGACTGTATTGAGCTGTCCTCCAGGGCGGACGCTCTGCTGTCCTTCATGTCGTTCCAGGAAAAGGTTTAGCGCTGCGGCCCCCCTCACAAAAAGGCGCTTTCCGCGACAAATCTGGTACGACCGGACAACGTTGAGTCAATTCTTGCTTCCCCGCAGAAGAATCCCTATGAAGTAAAGTAGAGGTAGGCATTACGCCCACCAGCAAACCTGATAACTGTTCTTTGCGTAACATCCTCAAACTTCTGGTGCCTTCGTAGACTGCGATGCGAATGCCCATGAGCTGAATTCACCGTATCATTTGACCGGATGCAGCGAGAACAGAAATGACAATGTTTGAACGATTTGCCAGACGGCCATAAAACTCTACTGGGTACAGAATAAGGACTGACCGCAATGGCTACGTTCTATGAGCTACCGACCAGTGAGAAGTCCATTGTTTCCGGTACGTGCCCGGACGAGCACCGGTGAAATTTTTCCCGACTGGATTACGCTAAGGCTTTTGAACGGTTTGCGTGAAGTGGGACTCTTTGGGTCTGGTTCTTGATTTATACAAAAGGCTATATGCCACAAGACGGGAGGAAAAAAGGGTTTCCCCGACTGGAGAAACCCTTTCAAAAGGTGCCGATGGCATACTAATCCACACCCCGAAAAGAGGGGGTTGCCCCCCTCTTTGTCAGCTACTTACCGGATTCGTAGGCCAGGATAGCAGATACCTCCCTTGTTCCGTCTTTCATCCGCAACTCGCAAAGCGAGTTTCGTGTGAGCCAGGTGAATATCAACAGCGTTAAACAAACTATTAATATGCACAAAACAATGGGTTGGTTCGGCATTTTCATGGCCTTCTTCTCCTTGCATTTAAGCAGGCAAGAGGCTACTCTGAATGTGACTAGCATACAGGGGCCTCGGGTTGTACTGACCCCAAAAAGTTGGACAGTTAAACACGAGGCACATAGGTCTGGGTTCGATATTCAATTGGACTCAGACCTTTTAATTTCAGGCTAATTCTTCTGCTGTTGTAGTAGTCAATATATTCCGTAACAGCATCCTTCAGTTCGCTTATATTACTGAACTCGTCAAGATAAAAACACTCCGACTTTAAGGTTCCAAAGAAACATTCCACGACTGCATTATCCAGACAATTGCCTTTTCTGGACATGCTCTGTGTAATGCCTTGTTCTTTAAGGATGTTTTGATACCTTCTCATACGATACTGCCATCCCTGGTCAGAGTGCAGAATAGGATGCTCGTGAGGCTTAAGCTTTTTGAATGCCTGATCGAGCATATTCTCGACCATGTTCATCACAGGTCTTTCCGACAGGCTGTAAGAAATAACTTCGTTGTTGAAGAGATCTATTACTGGAGACAAATACAGCTTTCGCCCATTGACTGCAAATTCAGTAACGTCGGTAACCCACTTCTCGTTTGGCCGTGTAGCCTTGAAATCCCTTTGGAGAACATTGGGGGCGGTTTGCCCTACCTCTCCTCTGTAGGAGCTGTATCGCTTGACCTTAATCGCTGCCTTAAGCGAGAGGGTTCCCATCAGGCGCTGAACGGCTTTATGGTTAATCCGTTCCCCGTCTCGATGGAGAGACAACGTTACCCTACGGTATCCGTAACGACCTTTATTCTCGTGATAAATCTCACCAATACGCTTTTTAACATCCGCATACTTATCAGGCTTGCTGAGAGCCTTTAGATGGTAATAAAACGTACTGCGCGGTATCTCCGCTGCCTTGAGAAGCTCATCAAGAGGGTAAAACTGCCTTAGCTCGTTGAGTACTTTCACTTTTTCGCGGGATGAGCTAAGGCTTTCAGCTTTTTTAGATACGTAAGCCGCATTTCAAGGAATCGAACTTGTCTTTCAAGATCCTCAATACGTCGGTCTTTCGACAGCTCCAATGCTAACGCCGCTTTTTCTGGATCAACTGACATTGTAATGTTTCTTTTGGTGCCGATCTTGAGTGCGCGTAAACCAGCTTCTCCGTGCTCCTCATAGACTTTCAGCCACTTGGCTACAGAACCACTACCAGCAAGCATAAAGTGAGCAGCAGCCTGATTGAGGGACATCTGCTGCTCGGTCACGGCTTTCACGACCTTAATGCGCAACTCTGGATCAGCACTAACGCCTTTAGGTTTGGGAATTAAACCTTTTTCTCCATGTTTTTCATAGAGGGCAACCCACGTCCTGACCTGGGTTCGAGGCACACCAAAACGTGCAGAGATGATCCTGTAACCATCATCAGTTGTGAAGTAGTGATTCACGACTTCAAGGCGCTTTTCGAAGGGGTATTTTGGCTTTGACATATCAGGGACTATTCCATTTCATCGTCCAACAAAATGGGTGCAGTACAGGTTAATTGAAAAATTACTCGGGGCTTTCTGCTTTTACCACAGTCAAACAGTGTTACCGCTGGCTGGGGCAAAAGCCTCCAGCACCAGCGTTATTATACCACCCTGCCCTGATCAGCCAAACACCCCGCCTACATAAATTACTGATTTTTCATTTATTTGACATGATTCACTTCCGGTTGTCGGCGAAAGTCATTTTATACTAAAGAAAAGGGTAACGGGCAGCTGCTGGGTCGGAACATACAGTGCAGTTCCTGCCCGTTTAATTTCCGGATGCAATGGTAGGATCAGGAGGCACTGCTTCCGTTGATTAGGGAAATCTTATGTGCCTGAATACGGCTGTATTCGAGATGGGATGCAATATTACAGATGCGCTCCAGTCGATCATGCAGCCTCGTGTAGGTCAGTCGATGAATACCGGACATTTCATCAAGTAGCCAGCGCTTGATGTAAGGGTTACAGGAAAGCCGGGCAAGATCGTCGTCATCCACTTCGTCAAAGAACCAGTACTGCTCCATCGGGACTACCTGAAATATCCACGGCCGGGGATAGTCCCCTGTGACAACCAAAAACCATGCAAGAAAGCATAGACACAGCTCAACGACCATAAGCATCGAAAATTGCGAATAACTTAGACCGGGCACATAGGGTGAACTATCCGCAACATACCCCCTGAGCAATTCCGCCACAAGGTAGCCCAATAGCGTCAAGGCCAGCATCAGGGTCAGGATTAATCCCCCATTAAACGCTACCGAAGCCTTTTGAACCCGATCAGGTGCTGTCCGGCTGCGATAGTTGGTCACTACTCTTTCTACAAGTGCCCTTATGGCAGCCTGTTCTTTACTGACATCAGCTCCGGAAAAACCGGACGGGCTTTTATTTAATTCAGTCATACCCCACTCCTGTTATGTGCTCTACTTAACAAACACGTAGATCATACAGAGCTCACGGACGCACTCCTGCCAGATAAAGGAGGGAATTTGGCTGTAAGACGGTTAGCCAACAGTTCAGGTTATGCGTGGGATCCGCCCAGTCAGAAAGGATTCCGTTAATAACAGGCAAGGTTAAAGGCAGATGGACGGTGAAATTGTGGGTGCTAAAAGGGGGTATTACTCTTTTTCCTGCATAGCGGTTTTTTCAGCCCGGGTGGCCAGACGAACATTTCCGAAAGGCTCACGGACAAGCAGTGGCTTCTCCTTCTTCCAGCCCCTGATAGCCGTTTCTCCAAACCGACGTGGTGCATTGCCGTTCCAGCGAGCAATCACATGGTTATCATGAATTTCAATAATGACAACGGGGTGGACAATGACCGTTGAAATGGTGGTATTTCCCATTTTGGTACGGGTTACAGACCAAACCTGCATCCCGGATTCCAGCTGGCTGATTTTCATATTATATCCTTAAGCCATCACGAACTGCGCCACAAACAATTAATGTGGCGCAATTTACCATAAACAATAAACATCAGATACCCGTGAAAAGATTTCCCTTTATTTTAAAATTCTTCTGGAGAAAAAATGATATTTCCAGAAGAGGTCAGCGAAATTCAGAAACGGCCATCACAATGGTGCTGCGCTGACGCTGGCGTTCTGCCTTGCGCTGCCTGCGGCGATAGATCTGTTTTGCGCTGACGTAAGGGCAGTCCTCACGGGTATACCAGCAGCAGCCGCAAGGTTCGGGCCGGGGTTTTCCGGCAAGTCCAAATGGTTTCATCAAGTCACCTTTTTAATGTTTTTAATGGAAAGATACTTACCTAACCCATTGTTTTATAGGAAATAACGTTGTTGCATAAACAGATACAGATAACCCTCAGGAGAAAACATGCAAAGGTTATCAGTGATAACCGCGTCCAGATACCGAGTGTCAGTCTGTAAACGTTTTATCACCAGAAAATGTGCTGCCGCAGCCTTAATGCCAGAACTACCGTTTACAACATTATGTATACCCGCTTTGAATAACGAACGAGCATGAATTACCTTTTCCCGGGCCGCTTCGATCTCAGCATTAATAACGCATTGCCGCGCCTGGATGACTGCCTCTCCGGTTAAATCGCGGAAATTCATTAGAGATGTGATCATGATTGACTCTCCAGATTATGTGGAATCATTATAACAACTGGCACCACGCCACAAATAACCTGAGATAAATTCTTTGAAATATTCCTATATATAAGGAATTACAGTCGGAAAAGAAACAATGAAATAGCGCCGACCGCTTAAAATCGATAAATTAAAATGGACGGCACTGGAATGAAAAACTGAAAGTAGTAAGACCGTAATTATCCTTCACGGATGTAAGCTTTAAAAGAGGAGTACTGGCAAAGCTTTGCCAAGTACTTCGGCGGTTGTGTCTACGATTTTACGGATGTCATCGATCTGCGAAGGCTTATTCAACACCACCGTAAAAAGCTCTCCTTCGTTATCAGCCTGCTCGCAGTTTCCGTATCGGCTCCCGTCGTACAGCTGCACAATACGTGACATAGAAGACTTTGTTTGTTTCATGGCTTTGCACCTGCTTTTAGGCAGTTTGGTTACTGGTTATCAGAAGCTGGTTTCATGCGCTTCCGGCTGGGACACGAACTGGTATTTGACGCCGCCAGGCACACCTACTGCTTCGGCAATAGAGTCGCAAAGCCGCGATAAATCATTTAGTGTCATCGGATATTCAATATCTACTGAATATAAAGCACCTGCATTTTCAGCATCTTCGATGTTTTTATACTGGGCACTAAATATAGCAATGGTCTGAATTTCGTGGTTATGCATGAACCGGTCCTTATTAAATTATAAAAGCCACCCGAGAGTGGCCTGAGTGGAAACTTAAATCTGTGAAGTATATTTGAGAGATTTTTTGCGATCCAGATGCCGGGCAACAATGGTTCCGATAACAAGTAGCGTGATGACCGCACTGAAGAAGGTGCTGTCAGGGACGCCCTGGAAAAAATCACTGAAACTGTAAACAATAAAAATCAATGCGCAAAAATAGAAAACGATACGAACATAAGGGGTAAAAAACATTTTCATCGGTTGCCTTCCATTCAGGGAGAATTCTCAGTAATTACATCACACCTGAAGAGAAACTATTTTCGTATAAATGAGCATTTTCGACATATCAGAGGGGGGTTTTACTCATAAATGAGGTAGTAAGGGTCACACTTGAGATGAAAGTTACTTTCCTGGCTGCGAACGAACTATCTCAAATGTTAGAGGTGTGCGTTCGCCTTAAGAGCTTCATGCCCTGAGGAGCTCAACTTGAGCCGATAGTATAAACCTGGCTCCAGATGCCTTACTGGCTGGCATAACTCCACGAGGCCCAGCCGGAACAGGACCGGAGAGCTCCTGCACGTCACATCATCAGGATTCCCCATAAACGTACGCCGTTCTCTGGCCCGTCTGAAATTGCCAGAGATATCATAGATCGTGCCGGATGCCATCCGTCTTAACACGTAAATCTGCGCCCTTGTAAGCTTCTGGGCGGAACTGCTTAAACCTGACATACCTTCCCGGCCTTATATAAAACAATCCGCCAGCAGCTCGACTGGCGGACAATGTTTGACTGGATACAGCAAGGACATACTATTTGCTGACAAGTTTGATATTGGTTTCACTCATTCGAAGTCGAAACTCCTGAAAACCCTGCTCTACCGCTAACTCCAGCCACTCAACGGGAATGGTATAGCTACAATCAGACCCACCCAAAGCGGCATCACAAGCGTAATCCCAGTCCTCATCCAGTTTTGGATTCATCCCCTGGGCGTAAGCCACAGTATCGCGGGATGCGGGAGAGCCCTCAAGCTCAGCATTAGTGATCAGGTATACACCATGACTGTGCGCGAGAAGCACTTTTGGCACCAGATGTGTGCTGGCAATTTTTGAGGATGAGGGAAAGAAAACCCTACCAGCTTTACGCGCCTCTTCTTCAGTCTGTCCCTCAGCGTTAAGGAGGGCTCCCCCCGGATAGCATGCCGGGTCATAGATCTGATCTGGGGTGACCGAAAACGTTTTTGCGGTGCGAATTTCTTCGATCAGTTTATTGATATCTGCCATTTCAAATACGAGAGTGGTCACAGGCTTACTCTCCCTCTTCAGTGGACAACATCAGATACTTTGTTGCCAGCAGAAGCTCTCCCACATCCTTGAGGGACAATTCAGCTTTGCCTTCTACGGCAAGCTGCAAGCGCTGTCGAATTGCATGAACAGAATCTGAAGATAAAGATGCCATTTTGCGCAAAACGGCATTAGCCTTTTCTACAGCAGGATACAGAATTTCTGAGTTGGTATTATCTTCGTCATTATCAAAGATAATTTCAGAATCCATATTGATGTTATCTTCAAGCCAGCTTGAAAGCACTTCAAGTAATGACATCACCTTTTCAATTTGCATATCGCCTCCTCTGTTAACATGAAACAAATATAACAAAGTGGCTTACCCGGCTAATAACCTGAGCAGAAAGTTTTCGAACTTAGTTTGAAAACAAGTTTTCTGCTCAGGTTAATGTTAAAGTCGCTGGGTAAAAGATAAAAGGCACTGAAGATGATTTAAGCATCAAACAGACTAAATAGGATTCCGTCTTTTATAACGCTTTTAAAATAGAATGAATGAAATATAAATTTTGCGTTTAAGAATGAACGCTGTAGAGGATGATTTATCCAGTGATATGCAGTTTGTGGCCTTTAAAAAGGCTTTATTATGGACTTGAATTGCAAAGAGAGCACCGACATTTTTCTGGGGGCTCCCGCAGAGAAAAAGCTGTGAGGTTATGAAGACGTATAGGAGGTATTCGGCGAAATACTGTATGGCCACAGGAGAGCTTCAGCACCCATATCCTGCCGCCTCGCTCGCCTGTGGTGATTTCAATATGTTCTACGTCATACCACGTAGTTGTATTTCTCACTTTGTTTATGCTTCCTGACACCGCGTGAACGCAATCTTCGTCTGGATGCGTTCATAGATGGAAAACTGCCTTTCAATGGAATCGGCATTAGACAGTAATTCATGAAGCTCAGCAGAATCTGTATCAGGAACGATAGCGACAGAAACTCCATATTTACGCCCAGTTCTGATCAGGTGCGCAAGTTTTTCCTTCTCTGATTCTGTGAGCATTGCCAGATCCCTTCCGGATACCTGCTCGATAAATGGACCAAGGTTTTTCGGAAAAAAGGGTTCGGCATCAGAATTATGTACCGGGAGCGTTTGCGGCTTATCGAAGCTATTGGACATGAAAAGAACCTTTATAGTTAGAGAGGTGGAGACTGAATGCGTAGCCCATTAAAATTAGTAGTGCCACACTCGAATGCTAATCATACTTTATGATGGCTATGGTAGGAATGGCCGTCAACTTAAACCGCCAGAAGCGAGCCATTCACCGTTAAAGTAACTTTCCCGTATGATGTTCTTTTTATGGAATGAGTTGTTCACACTCCTCTTTAAGAGCCGCCCTGGAACGAGATCGACAGACTTTGCTTAATGAAGAGCGTAATTGATGTTCATCAACCCCATCAGCGACAAACTGACCAATTTTCTTTTCAAGACGCTGCATTGCCTCATAAAGCTTGGCATCAGTATTATTTTTAAGAAACCTCAGTATATAATCAGCAATAATTTGAACAGGAGTAAAGTTACACATCATGTATCCTTAATAAGTTGTGTAAAAATAAAACCATAAAAAACATAATCAGAAGTAGATTATTATACTTGAGTAAGCTTTTCAGCTAACAAGCTGGAGAAGCAGATTCCGGTAAATTACTACATATTTGATAAAAGTTACTGAATAAAAAAGCCCAGCGTACCGGGCTTTCATTCAATTTGATTCTAAGAATCTGACTCGCCGCCTGATTTTTATACCAAGAAGAGCGAACAAAACGCCAACGAATGCGACGGGACTACCTACTTTAAGACAATTAACCGACGCTTTTGAAAAGGTATGTGATTTAGACATACGTTTTTGCTCATAACGAATCGCAAGTGGTGAGACGGATTTATCTAAAGCTGTCTTTTCCAATGCATAACGAACTTTCACGGGAATATTTGACTGTAATACACCAGACATATACGCCCTAACAACATTCTGTGTTAACTTCACATCTGGCTTGCCGAGTTTTATATGTAGTTGCGCCTTTAAATAGTTTACAGATACCTCTTCGCCTGAGGGCCAATTACTATCATTTAAATATGCGACAAGTTTATCGTATTTTTCATGTTTTACATATTTCTTGATAACCTTTACAGTCGAAGCTGAAGTGGCATCAGTCTCTTCCGAACCTAAAGCAGATGTAAAAACTGACAAGCCGATAAGAAAAGCGCCAGCAATTAGAAGCATCGGGAATATCTCACCTATTTCCTCCCCCTTTAAAATTTTAAAGGCAGTTGAAGAAACTACTAATAGCCCCATAATCCCTAATAGCAACTTAGAATATGTAGTTAGGAAGCCTCCAAATGCATCGCCAAAATCCGAAACCACTAACTTATCTTCACCTTCAGATGAATTGAAGAATGACAAGGGCACATCAATATCAAAGTCCAGAACTGAAGGTGAGAGGTGTAATGACAGCAACCACAAGCAAAGACCAAAAATCATTATCAGCAGGCCCGCACCAAATATCGCGAAACCTGAATTTCTAATCTTTATAGACCGGTGAAAAAGAAATGACAGTTCACGGGAAAAATCGTCACTACTCTTAAGGTTACGCACCATGATCTACCCCTTTTTGTGTCAGTCGGGTGCGCAAATTCTCACGCATGGCAAGAACCTGTTTTTCTGTTTCCCTGAGCTTAATAGCCCCTTCTCTCTGGATTTTAACAACATCGCCAACCGTCTGGATAAGCGTATCCTGCACCTCTTTAAGGGTGCTTATATCAATAACCAGCCGTTGGTTTGCTTTCATAGTTTCTACTGCATTGCGATGCAGTAATTTTGCATTACTACGGAGTAACTCATTGTTGGCATTATCGATATCATTGGCAAGATTTACAGCGTTACGCTGTCCATTTAGAGAAATGGCTAACAGAAACTGACGCTTGAAATTAGGGACAGTAACCTCTTTGACGCTATGAAACTTGTCGATAAGACTTTGGTTATTTGCCTGTATAATCCGTACCATTGGCAATACTTGCATAGCAGACTGCTGAGAAACAACTAAATCGCCAATACGTTTTTCTAAATTAGCAATTAGCGTATCCAGATCAGATACTTCCTGGAACTTAGCAGGATTGTTACCAACATTAGCTCTGAGATTTTCTGCTTTTAATTGTAATTCTCCCAGCCTTAATTTACCGGCAGCAATATGTACACCTGTTAAGTGGTGTTCTTTAACGACTTCATCAAACATTTGCTGGAGCGAAATATTATTAGAACCGAGGCTATTCTGTGTAACTGAAACCTCTGAAACCAGAGCATCGATTTGTTCACGAGTTGATTCAAACTGTGCGGCGAAATTCTTCCCACGGGTGCGGATTTTATCCAACAAAGGGCCAATAACTGGCAGATTTGAACGACTTTCAGTTAAGTTCGAGATGTTTACATTTCTTGCAAGGTTGATAATTTCAGTTAATTTGCTCCCGGCTTCGTCTAAATCTTTATTGCGAATTTGCTCAAGCAGGCTATCCGCATAATTAGCAGTGTTTTCCCCCATTGCCCGGCCAAAACGATAAACTGTTCCTGGATCATCGGCATTAATGCATTCCGCGACGGCTTTAATCTCTTGTTCATCTTGCTCATTCAGCCCGAACTTTTCCAGTTCAGCGGAAGTCAAAGTAAAAGCAACAACCTCAGTTTTGGTGGTCAAATTATTAATCATTTTTGGAATCCCTCTAAATTTTGTCGCAGGCTTTTTAGAAGAGCCTCGTGGGCCTGATTAGCTTTTCTAACAATCGTAGGGTCAGTGTTATTTACTGATAACAGCGAAAGTGTGTGTTGCCGCCATACTGGAACCAGGACTTTTATAGTTTCGTTAAAGCGGTCAGCAATATCTATACAAGTCCCGCGAGTGATTTCCATCTGCATGGCGGCCATTTCATGAGACGCAAGCAGTGTTGCCAGGTTAGCTAAACGTCTGGCAAATCTTTCCCTCGGTTTATCGAAGACAAGGCTTAGATCGTCACTATTTTTTTCTTCGGTAGAATCCCTAAGGAACTCATGGCCTGCCTGGATAAAAATTTTAAGGCGTTTGATTTCTGACACATATGTTTCAAGCAGCTCTTCTAAAGCCAGTAGCGTCTCATTCACATGTGTCAGATATCCGTTCCCCTCATTAATAAGATTTTCCACCTTCTCACGTGCGTGTTGGTAACGAACGCGCTTTTCAAGGTGTTTGCCCGTAAAGCGGGAAAACCAGGATGGATTGCTACTGATAGAACGTGGATCTGCCTCCGCTAAGGCACTTACGATACGGTTCAAGGCTCCTGATAAAGCGGTAACTGCGTCTTTCTCCAGAAGATTTGAATACTTATCCATAGCCTTCGAAGATAAAGCCGAGTCGCCGTAATGGCTTATTGCCCCAGCATTAAGCAGAAGACCGGGTATAAATTCTTCTTTGAGTTCTGCTATCGATATGTTGCTGCTGTCAGTTGAAACGTTCATTTTTGCCTCAAAATGGTTATCCATGACAGCCTATCATTTACCGTTCTGCTGATTTTTCGGTTAAAGCGCCAAAACCTGGGTTTATCCGTTTTCGAGGCAAAAAAATAGAATCTGATCCTCACGTAACCCTTTGCCATTCTGATTAAAGGAGAAGTCCCCTACTGTCTGTGCACTGAATTCAGCACTGGATGAAGTTAGGACATGAAGTGCACATAGATCCCCTGCTTGACCTACCAATCACCGCCTTCAATGTTTAGATCTGGTGACCTTACAGCGACCATTTCTCTAACCGGATGGTCATTGTTGTCGTGGCTGCTCCCCAACAGCAGGCTTACCGTTCCGCTGGCAGAGTAATACATCGCGTCAGGAAAGTGCTCCCTGACCTCCTAAAGCAATTTGTTCATGCTGTTAGTTAAACGATAAAAGCGTCGGGCTGCGTTCGGCATAGCTTCTTCCAGGAGGTCAGAAGCATCAATCTCACGGCCGTTTATAACGCGGAGAATATCTTGCTCATCCATAGGTTACTCCCAGGCAATAAATCAAAGTGGCCAGGCAAAAGGAGACTCGCCTGGCATCAAAAAGAATAAAAGGTCGTTACGAACTGATAATGATGGCCTGGTCAGTTTGAGGAAGTCGGTTTCCTCTGATGAATGCTGGATGGCTTAAACGAGCAGATGACATGGTCATCGCCAGAAATGTCTCTTCACGCGAACGCAGCAATTCCCCCCATGAATAGGTTTCCCATACGTCGTGGGAAAGATCGGATTCCTTTATGTACCTTGACTGCATTGTTGGTTCAAAATCGACGGGAGCTAGACTGTCATAGGATGGATGTACACGGTACCCCAATTCTTCCTCCCTCTGATGGTATGCATGTGCCAAAAGGACATCATGGGAGACCAAGTCATAGTCTTTGTCCTGAACGAGCGTTTTTACGGTATGACTAATTTTTCCAAAGCCTTCAATTTCCCAGATTGTTATCATTGTGAACTCAGTTAAAGTCCGTGGGCTTTTTACCAGAAAGCCATTTAATGCACGTCGCCCCTTCAACATGACAACGTGGTAGGACTTGTTGGGATAAGGTTTCATTGCCACCAGCGAATCAGCTTTAAGCTCAAGTGACAATTCAGGTACAGAAACTGACACGAGAGTACACTTGTTTTTCATATGGTGAAGAATACGGGGCACAAGATGCAGATACATCATTTTCTCCTTTGAAGGATATACCAGGCAGCTCCTCAGCAGCATCAAAATATTTAAATCACTCTTTAATTAGTAAACCACTGCTGATTAACTTCTTTTATGTTTCACAGAAATTATTCGTTTTGTTTCTGTTCGTTATACTGCTCAAACCAGAAGACGACCGGTTTTTCTACAATATGAAGCAACCCAAAACGTTCTGCGGTACGGAAATTCACGCTATATGCGCGAGCCCGTTCAACCTGTTTGGTAATTTCTTTTCTCATTCCTTCAACACTAAAAGCTCCTTTAAAAAGGTTGCAGGGGGCGCATGATGGAAATAAGTTTTCTATAGCATGCAGTTCAGGGTGCATAACCTTACCCGTACTTCGGGCAACATGAGTTACGCCGCTGCCGACAGGGGCTCTCACCAGTTCAAAGTCGCGTCGAACAGGCTCAACATGATCGGCATGCCACCCTTTTTCAGGAAGCTTGCAACCACAATAGGCACAACGCCCCCCAAATTTCATTCGCAGCTCAGCTCGCTGTATTTTAGAGATCTTATTTTTAGGTTTTGAGAACCTACCATCAGGTGATTCAGCTTTGGATAACTTTGCTGAGGGCTCAGGTAATTCAACTAAATTCCCGTTGATATTTATCACCTTGACCATATCATTTTCCGCCTTTACTAAGCTCACGGGCACAGGAACTGGCTTAAGTAACCGCTAAAGATAACAGCCACTGACTGCATCTACCCAGACCTTCTGTTTATACTCAATAGGCCACCCCTCTTTATCTGCCCGGATGACGCAATCATTTACCGTGGTGCGTGACCGGATACGAACATCAAGCGGAAGCGAATCGTTATCCACACGAGCCTGTGCCTCATTTAAAATGCGTAAAAACATCTCTTTGGTCATTCAGATACCCCCTCAACTTTGCGAATTTTGATCAGATGAGGGCGACTCAGTTTACAAAGTTGTTCTGTCGCTTCATCAATCGAATTGAACCGATGAGCCTCTTCGATATTTAAAGTCCAGTATTTCGCTTTCCCTTCTCCCAGATCGGACTCAAAATAATTTCGCTTTACATCCATTTTTTTAGGCCTGCCATTTATCTTGACGACATTATGTCTGTCATCAAAAAGAAATTCGTCCCCCTCAAAAGTGATTAATACAAATGGCCCCTCAGGCTTGGAAGTCCGGGAACTTTCCATTTTCAAAGTCATACTTCAGCCTCTCGATAGAACTCATGAAACGTCAAATTAAAATGGACTCACACCACACTGATTCAGTATTCCTCCTGAACCCCATTAGGCTCTGTTGTGATTTCATATTTAATTCCGCCAGGTGCTCCCACAGCGTCCGCGACCGACTCACACAGCAGCGAGAGATCGTTGAGGGTCATTGGGTGTTCAATGTCCAGCGTGAAGAGTTTCCCGGCTTGCTTGGCGGCTGTCTTGTCAGCATGTTCGGCATTAAAAAGGTATACGGTGTGTTTTTCCTGAGCGGGTGTATTTTGATTTTGCATTGATGATCCTTTTGTTTAGTTCCCCGATTCCGGGGGTGAGTGAATTAATTTAAATTTATATTCGTCTGGTTTAATTAGAACGTTTCCACGCTATGCGTAAACAGGTAATGCAAGGGCTGTATCAACAGGATTAAAGTTACTTTTCTGGATGCAGCAACGCTTGGACATGATGTCCACATTACATCACGATCAAAGCTAAGTTTTTTTTGTATAACCCCTCCATTTTCGTGTGTTTCGCGTTTCAGACGCTTATACGACCTGCTTGACCATCCTCATCAGAAGGCGGTTTAACAGTCCTTTCGCTGTCGGGCGATTGCTATCGACATAGTAAAAACCTGTTTTGGTCGTACCGTGAGCACTGCTCAGCACCCTCAGTTCCCAGATAACGTCACGGATAACGCCGCCATTTTCTGGCTTAAGGCATTCAGATAAATGGCGCATGAAACGAGCTCTTACGGCACGGTAATAGCGGAACTCCTCTGGCTGGTTAGTATTTTCTTTCACCCGGAGTCGCTGGTTACACAGAGTTAGAACTGCATCCATCATTCCCGCCTTCAGCTTCGCCTGGATCGCACCTTGTTGCTGTTCCCTCTCACCTTCGAGTAACGTTAAAATTCTTTCTCCGAGTGCCGTCTTGTTGTGTACGTGCAACTGAACACAGGCAGCTACGCATGCCCAGAATCTGAACTTTTTTATCTGTCCACGCAATTTCCGGGCTACAACCTGACGGTATGCAGAATCACTGAGTATTTTAAAACGCCGACTGGCAACCAGCTCTGGAAGCGACACTCTGTCGCCTATCCCCAGGCGGGAAAAGGTTTGTCCCCGTTGTGCGAGACGATGATAGACAGCGCCCTTGCCTTTTGAAATTCGGACCGCGCCATAACGAAGAAGATACTGAGCAGCAGTCGTTGGAGTAAACTCACCGTCAGCGATGCGCTGGCGTAACCCGTCGTATTCATGCCAGATAATCCAGGACGCCGTATCTTCTTCAACAGTCAGCTCATCCTCTTCCTCGAATGCCACGACGACAGAACTGCTCTCTCCGGTCTTTAGGCTACGTGAAGCCCTGGGGTCAGCCTGCCCGTCAAAATAGGTCATCAGCGGCAACGTATCAGTCAGTCCATCATAAGCTGTACCGAACCGGCCTCCGGGCAGTTTCATCCAGAGTGGAGCTGGCATTGGTGTACGGGGCACAGGCTGCATGTCAGGCTCATCCTCAAGAAGGTCCAGATCGGCCTCTTCCCAGACCCTGCGATAGATCTCAATTGCCCGAAACGGGCGAGGGTTGAAACAGTGCAACGACCAGAGGAAATCAACGTGGATCACGTTTGCTTCCTGTACAAGCCGAAATTGTGGCTCAGCCATACGACGGTTATAAGCCGTATCGTCAACCTCGCCGGAAAGTAGCTTTCTGCGATGCTCTGCCGCACGTCTTGCTTCAACATAATCAAGGCTGCAACAGGCATGAAAAAGACGTTCAGTCAGGGACGAAGAAAAGATATTGGGTTGAAGACGCACATATCCGCCTTCGAACACTTTACGACCGATATAATCCCGCAGGCTCCAGTCGTACTGGATCTTAGAAAGAAATCGCTGAAGACGACTCAGGCCAGCCTGATAACCGTATTTCTCCGGGTCAGTTCGAAGGAGCGTTTCCATTGAATGGTCAACCCCTACTGCTGTGCAAAAGGAGCACCCTATAATTCTGATCATTTAGAAATTTTTTTGCGTTTAAAATCAATGAATTGAAAGATTTCATTTTTCTAAGTCTGATAAAACAGATGAAAACCCAACTGACTATACTCATAAAACTCAATCTTTGCGCTGCTGTACGATACCAGTAATTACAGGCGCCGAGTTTAACATCATGAAAAGTAGCCCAATAATGAATGACGCAACGCCAGCTGCGGTGCCTAACTTCTGACTGAACACCATTGAAACAAAGTACATATTTGGGATAAAAACGGACATAGCAATCACGAAAAGTAACTTATTCAGATAATTATTTATTCGGGTCTTAACCTCAACTCTATCATAAAAAGCCATCGAAACGTAAGCAGTTATCAGTGAATAAAAAGACCATGTCATATAGTTAACCGATTCATTAAATGCCTCTCGCAAAAGCAAAGCACTTTCTGTCATTCCCTACCTCATTAAATCAATAGAAAATAAATCTGAATAATTTATTTTTAAAAGAAAAGAACACAACATAACTTCAGTAGTTATGATTAATCCCTGAATGATTATTTCTTAGCAAGATATAACATGCTTAATGTATATCAGGCAATAAAAAAACTCCCAAAGACCACCGCTGTGGTCTTCAGGTATAGGATTTAAAGAACGAACTCAGTCCGGAAACGTATCACTATCTTCTGTAACGTCCGCTTTCTCTGGTAACATTCTGTTTTTAATATACTGTGAATTCCTGCAGATGAGAGGAAAAATCTCCGAGTTATTCATTATACAACTCGTTGCCGTACGGGCGTCCTCCGGAGACCATGATGAAAATGAAAACGTCTGACGGTCAAGCCATTGAGACAATAATACATTATCAACAGAAGCGCTAAACAGCGCCGCAATAGCCCTGCGTTCAACGGCCTTCTCAGGTTCAATAAACGACAACTCATTATGAAAACGGGTAATAATCGCAATACGGCTGTCAATACGAATATGTCTTTCAAGTAAGACATCGTGCAACTCATCAAGTACAGTCTCTCTCTGGGTATCGTCGAGGCAAGACCACAGGAAATGAATGTTCTCGGCATTTGTGACAACGTCTGGCTCTGCATCACGGAACCATGATGCAAAGATACCCACACTACCTTCCATCCGGATATGCTGCCCCTGAAGTTGCATTTGTTCAAGGATAAAGCGCATGTTCACAGGAAGAACCGTAAAACACTCAATAAGCCTTTCAGAAGAACTAAATACTCCACATGCCAGGGCGTTCAGCTTTTTCTTCAAAATATCAAACTGCTCACCTGACTGATATACGTCATGGAGAAATACTGGACCCATAGCATTCACATCAGACTCAATTATTTTCTCTGACAGTGCTTTTTGACGCTCTCGCACAAATATTAAAAGAGAGGTTGCATTTGTAGCTTCTTTGATGACGTCATACTGACCTTTAACAAAGCTCAGGACAGGTATATTCACCAGAAGACCTAAATCAACAATCCTGCCAACAGCATTTTTGATGTACGGCAGAACATTTTTATCCTTAAGTGCTATAAAGATACTCTCGGCAGTACGTAGATAACGAAGATATGCAGCCAAAGCCAGGTCAAACCGTTCCTCACCAATATGTTCACTGTACGACTCGATACCGGCATAGTTACCATGGAGCACCATGTGAGCAACAGCCTGTGCAGCAAATTCCGCAGGGAAGAGATTCCTCGTCGCCGTATTATTAAGATAATATTGATTTAAAACATTATTATTCCAGTCCGGGCTCAGAACAATTTTTCTGAAATGGATAACGTCCTCAACAACCTGACGATTTTTAAGCGTCATTATTGCAGAGCTAACCTGAGCCCCACCTGTACCATCATTCTTTCCAATTACGTTCTGTACCGCCTTCGATGCAATATTGATATGCCGGATAATTCCCGGATTAAAAAGGTCTATCTGAGGTTGCTCAGCTCCATAGCGTAACATCTCCTCCCGACCGTGATTTCCGATATCTAGTGTGCCAATTTTCAGGTTTGACAAGGTCTCTTCATTATTGACAAGGTATTCCACATAAAATACGCCATCTACAAAATTCTCCATTTTATTCAGTAGTGATTCACCGGCCAGAACAGAGTATGAATCAGCTTCCTGCAGCAACGTCTGCGTGGATTCAGCCTCCAATTTTTCTGAATCCTGAATTTCATCAAGTTTACTCACAATAAACGATATTTGCCTTTCGACGAAAGGCTCTAGGCTTATCCGCCCGTCAGCCATCAGTTTCTGCAGACTCAATACGAAACCTTCATCATTCTTTTCTCTGAGTGAAACAGCATAACTCTGATTCAGCATTTGCACTGCGACTTTGAGTTGCGGTTCGGCGAGAGCCTGACACTTCTCATCCATCCGGCTATAAGAAACCAGCCAGTCTCGCATCTGAATATGTGGTGCCACTCGCTGCCATGCTTCAGCGAAACCCCACAAGGCCGTCAGTTCTTCAAGCCGTGGGATATTTATAGCACCAATCGCGTCTTTAAGAGGCGTATCAAGCAACTCGCTCCTGGCAAGCTCCACCGTGGACTGATAGTGGATGCTCATCAGAAATTCGCTCCATCTTTCTGTATCGTTATTAAAAATTCGGGATATTTGTTGATAAGTTAGCGAGAGCATCTCGTCAAAATCATCCGGAGCAATACCGGGTTCGGTCTGACTAGCTTTGGGATCGCGAAGTAATACTTTAATATCTCGCTCCCCGTATCTGACCACCAGTAAGTAGAGAGCAATAAGAATATGGCGATGATCTTCTGTTGCAGGAACGGTAAGGTTCAGAATATGAATATCATTAACAAACTTCTTCATTAATCGCGGTGTGATACGAGGATACTCAGAGGGTTTCCAGCGCTCAAGCAACACCGTTGCTTCCCGGCACGCTATCCCTGCATCCTCATTTACTGTTTCTTTCCAGTACTGCCTTAACGCTTCCTGCCATCCTGCCGAAATAAGAGGAGGAACCTGAAAACTTACAGGAATCCGCTTTGCAATAAACTCACGCCCGCTGAAACCCGCCACAGAAAGTGAGGCTGAAACCTGTCTTGCCGAATAGGGCACCACTATCCTGAAGTGTTCATGAGTGGCTCCGGCAATAAGCTCCATATCACTCCAGAGCTCTTTCACTTTGTCTGCACTGATTCGGTCCAGATTATCAATGATAAGGATGAAGCGATCTCCATGGGAAATGACCTCTTTGGAGGTAAATCCCTGCAGAGCTTCAGCCAGCTCAATAGCTCCGACCTCCTTATTAACTAGCCAAGTCTCTTCAATCCTGTCAGTACTGTTGCGTTTGAACAAATCACCAATACTCGAATACCCTTTCTTTCTGTACCATTCCATGTTCTGCAGGCATGCCAGTCCTGCGACCATAATGGCAGGAGAAAGAAACGCGGCCACCTCAACATAAAAAAGCCACCCTAATAATGACTCCTTGTGATCCTACCCACGTAATGTGGACACGGCCCTAAGCGAGGTTCTGGTTTTCAAATTGTTCGGGACTGAGTCCGCCACAGGCACTGTGTCGGCGCCACCGATTGTAATCACACTCGATATAATTAAACACCGTCATCCGCATGATTTCCCGGCTGATAAGGCGTTCCCCGTGGATACATTCCACCTTCAGCGAGTGGAAGAAGCTTTCCGCGCAGGCATTGTCGTAACAACATCCTTTGGCACTCATGCTACCGTGCAGATTATGCCGCTTCAGTAACGCCAGATAGTCTGCCGAACAGTACTGCCCGCCTCTGTCCGTATGCACGATGACATTTTCCGGGCGCTTACGTCGCCAGAGTGCCATCTGTAGCGCATCGCAGGCCAGCTGCGCTGTCATCCGCGACGACATCGACCAGCCGATGACAGCACGGGACCACAGGTCAATGACCACCGCCAGGTACAACCAGCCTTCGTCCGTGCGCAAGTACGTGATGTCACCCGCCCACTTCTGATTCGGGCCACTCGCGTAAAAATCCTGTTTCAGCAGATTTTCAGACACCGGCAGGCCATGTTCGCGGTATCGGACCGGGCTGAACTTCCGGGCCGCTTTTGCGCGAAGCCCCTGACGCCGCAGGCTGGCGGCAATGGTTTTGACGTTGTACTCAGGCAGTTCGTCAGCGAGACGAGGCGCACCATAACGCTGTTTTGCCTCAGTGAATGCCTGACGGACAGCAGTATCACAGACGAGCCGGAACTGCTGACGTGGTGTTATCTGCTGACGACGCAGACGCCACGCATACCAGCCGCTACGGGCGACCCGCAGTACCCGGCATATGGCTTTGACGCTGAACTCAGCCCGATGTTTTTCAATAAAGACATACTTCATTTCAGGCGCTTCGCGAAGTATGTCGCGGCCTTTTGGAGAATGGCCAGCTCCTCTGCCTGTTCCGCCAGTTGGCGCTTAAGACGGGCAATTTCAACGGACATTTCCTGCTCACGTTCGGAAGAGCTGCGGGCATTGTTAATCTTACTGCGCCATGCGTAGAGCTGGGATTCGTACAGGCTGAGTTCCCGGGCAGCGGCAGCAACACCGATACGTTCCGCAAGCTTCAGGGCTTCGTTGCGGAATTCAGGCGTGTACTGTTTGCGGGGCTTCTTACTGGTTGATGCTGGTTTTGTCATGAGTCACCTCTGGTTAAGAGTTTACTCACTTAGTCGTGTGTCCACTATTCGTGGGTAAGATCATTGTTAGTAAAATATTGATTAAGGTCTGTTAGCACATAACGAAGCATCTGCACGGAAAGCAATGACAGTAAAATAAAAACGACGGTCAACCAGCTTAGCCTGCTGCTGACCCTCTTGTCGTATTCAACGATGTTACCCAGAGCCAGATTTTTATACTTATCCAACACATCCCGGGAGCCCGGACATTGTAGGCTGACCCCGTGGTGGATGACATCGATAAGCGCTTTTTTAGTTGAGCCATGATGGTAACGTTCTGCATCAAAGTTAATGAACGTAAAATCATCTTTAAGCTTTTTCTGCAGGAACTTCAATATTGTTGACTTACCTGAACCCAGCTCACCTTCCAGACCAATAATATTGACATCAGGTGTCCTGATGATCTGAGCCACATTCTCTGCAACTTTTTCATGACTGCTGCCTCTAAACATATCCTGGTCAGCGGGTGATTCCGTCTGCAATCGTAGAGTCATTCAGCAATTTCCTTCGTTATAACGTAAGATTCTTTCACTATTAGACACAGTACAGAGCCCACAGCAACCAAATGACTGCAGCCGGGGCAGTTTAGTTTTAAGCATGCATAAGCCGATTTCGATGGAATCCCTTTCACACAATAATATTGAATTGAAGCAATGAAAACATTAATGTGTTTGTTGTGACTAGCTGCAGGGGCCTGGAAGAAATTCCAAAGCCTGACAAACCGGAACAGGGCTTGCTCTGCTCCGGTTTTATCCAGTTCATCTTGAAGCCCTTGTTTTTGTTACATATCCCTGCTCACTCTTTCAGCCATTGTTAAGCTTCTTGTGTGTAATCTGCGAATAATACGGATGCAAAATTGATGCAATGGATTATACATACCTACAGCGCACGTTACGCTGAGCTGAATCGAATTTCAGAGAACGTTCTTCGCTATTACCCTGCCCAGCCAGTTGAACACATTTTATCATCCGGCCCCGAGAGTGACATGTTCTCTGCCTGGTACAGCCTTCATCAGAGTCAAACTAGACGTTATTTACAGGCAAAAGAAGACAGCTACAGAGTTTAAGTCTGACATTATTCGTGGCTGTGTCTGCCTTCGGAGTTTTCAGCTTATCCCGATAACAGCGGTTTTGAAAAATTGACGTTTTTTACACCGGTACATTGCCCGAACGCAATCTCCCCCGTAGCGAAATACCGCCCCGCAGAAAATCGTCCATGCTCGGCATGCCCCTGGAACATCAGCATCTTTTCAATAAAGGTTTTACAGCCTATAGTCTGTATAACACAAAATACACCTTACCTGCTGTATTACAGGGCGGTACTCCCTACTCAGTCTGCGAGGCAGGTCACTTATGAATAATCAGTTCCCGATAAAAACGCTGAACCAGCTCAGACCTGTGCTAATCGGGTTTCGCAAAATCAAGGGCTTCACGCAAAAAGATGTGTCTGAGAGGCTTGGCGTAACGCAGCAAACCTATGCCCGCCTGGAAGCAAACCCTGCTAGCGCCAGTATTGATCGTCTGTACAAGGTATTCAGTATTCTGGGCGTAGAAATAACGCTGTCATCTATTTCCCCTTCACCCTTCATTTCCCACACAGAGATGAGGGGGGCATTTGACAGCACTCCCGCCAGACGGGAGAAATGGTGACTATTAGAAGTTTGCTAGTTTTGTCGAATGACGCCAACTACATGTCCGCATCCATCGAGTAGTGGCTTCAAGCCACGATTGTCACTGCCTCCGCTGCCTTTTTCCAGTAACTCTCTCCTTTTAATTCTAATATTTAGGGGTGTCAACGCAAAGCAGAAACGGCACCTTCTTTGCGAGACAGAAATGACCTGTGATTGCCTGGCCGATTTATGGCAGCTAAGTGCGAGAAGCGGATATAGCGAATTCGCCATTGTACGGGATTAGCAGGTTTACTGAAGCAACCTGCGATGGCGTTATGGCAATAGTCAGTCCCCTGTCCAGTCGGCATAGGTGGCCACCTCGTCACCGCCGGGGATAAACTGATTGAAGCCTCCGCGCAAAATCACTTATTCTTTTCCGTTAATAAAATGCAGGAGCAAAGTCATGACTGGCGAAATTCGTGGGCGAGGCAGGCCACGAAAAACAGAGAGTACCTATACAGATACCCGTAATGACCTGATCCGAAGCGGGCTTGAACTGCTCACGCAGAATGGTTTTCTTTCAACGGGAGTCGATGCCATTGTCAAAAATGCCAGTGTTCCTAAAGGCTCATTTTATTACTATTTCAAGAGCAAAGAAGAGTATGCCCAGACTGTTCTGAGCGCCTATGACAGTTTCTTTGTGCATAAACTCCAAAAACATCTGTATGAATCATCCTTCACACCAATGATGCGTCTGGAAAATTTCATCGACGATGCCTGCGACGGCATTAAAAAGTACAATTTCACCCGGGGCTGTCTGGTTGGCAATATGATGCAGGAGAGTCCGGGTCTTCCACTGTCCTTTATCAAACAGCTCCACGAAATACTTGAGCGCTGGCAGGCGCTTGTGGCGTGCTGTCTGTCCGACGCGTTATCTTCGGGCGAAATCCGTTCCGATATGAATAATACGCAACTGGCGGCCATTTTCTGGAGCAGTTGGGAGGGTGCCGTAATGCGTGCCAAACTTTATTGCTCAACCCAGCCTGTGTACGACTTCTGGAGCTATTTCAAAAAGTCAGTACGCTATCAGCCCTCTAAGGACACGGCTGTTGAAAAGTAAAAAAGGGGCCGCAGCCCCTGATAATAATTATCAAACCCAGGCTGAGCCTGGCTTCCACTTCATTAGCTACACTGAATTACTGCCCGGCCACGAATTCCGCCACTCAGAAGTTTTTCGGCCACATTGATGGCATCACTCAGCGGATAAACGGTGGTCAGGCTATCCAGTCTGGACTCCGGTAAATACTGTACCGCCTGCTGCCAGATCGCCGCTCTTTTTTCCTTCGCGAACATGACACTGTCAATCCCTTTCAGCGTGACGCCACGCAGGATAAACGGAGCCACATTCCCCATTAGTTCCATCCCCTGTGCCATGCCGCAGGCTGCAACAATACTGCCATAACGCACCCCGGCGCATACATTGCAGAGCGTATGGCTACCGACTGTATCAATGGCGGCAGCCCAGCGTTCTTTCTGTAACGGTTTTCCGGGACAGGAGAGCTCGGAACGGTTAATAATCTCGTCCACACCGACCGTTTTATAGAGCCAGGCAGCCTCTTCCGGGCGTCCAGTAGACGCCGTAACGCGGTACCCCATTGATGCAAGGATCATGGCCGCAATGCTCCCGACGCCGCCGCTGGCACCGGTAACAAGTACCGGACCATCTTCAGGCTTAATACCATGATTCAGAAGTGCGTCTACGCACAGCATCGCGGTAAACCCAGCTGTTCCGATTGCCATTACGTGTTTGCCGTTAGCGCCAGCCGGGAGCGGCGTCAGCCAGTCTCCATTTACCCGTGCTTTTTCGGATAGTCCGCCCCAGTGTTTTTCCCCAACACCCCAGCCGGTCAGGAGAACCTTATCTCCGGCCTGATATTCGGGATGTGAACTGGCGGACACTGTACCGGTAAAATCAATGCCGGGCACCATGGGAAAGCGTCGGACGATTGGGCCCCGGCCCGTAATGGCCAGTGCGTCTTTGTAGTTGATGGATGAATAGTCAACATTGACCTCCACATCCCCCTGCGGTAGTTCACTTTCAGCGATTTCAGCAAGTTGCGCACTATAGCGTCCATCTGTTTTGTTGATTAATAAAGATTTAAACACGTTCACCTCGTTTGTCCGGGCGTTTACCGTTCAGTCATTAAGTCGTCAATAAATAATATTGACCGATCGTCTAATAATCAACACTACTATCCCAGTGCTTTGCCAGCATTCAAGAAACATTATTCATTTCATGCACTTAAAGCTGTCTTTTTTGACCGACATCAAACTGTATTCTGGTTTATCTGGTGCAGAGGGAAAATCAGCATCCCTGAAGATACATAGCTAATGCTTCAGAACACGGCTGATGATGCGATAAAACAACCAGGCTTTAATGAGTTAGTCTGAGCGGACCTTCGGCTCAGTAAATAGGTCCGCTCCGTGCCCAGGCTGTGTAAAAACTCGGTTTTTTCAGTATCTGAGGACTAACACCAGCAGGGATGCAAGATATTCCTGATATGGGCTGTATTCGCAGTGATTTGTATGTTGAGGCAAAACGAGACTTTGT
>NZ_JAJFTC010000020.1:0-44013 GCF_020733125.1 Enterobacter cloacae complex sp. 2021EL-01169 | reverse complement strand
GCTCAGGTTCTCCACCGTCACACCCGGTGGGATTGTTGGGTTTCTCATCGTGAGTTACCGGTTCAATATTCCAGACAGACTCGCGGTTCATTTAAGCATCCATGCCCGCCCTGAACTCCGGGCACACCATAAGTGATATCGCCTGCCCATTTCTGGTTGGGTGCGCTTGCGCTAAAGTCTTGTTTTAATAGGTTCGGTGCAATGTTGAAGGTATGATGACTATCCGTTGTCCGTTTGAATTTACGCGTTCGAACAACTGTAATGTTATTCTGGCGCATCAAACGTCCAACCCGACGCTGCCCAACCTGCAGGCCCAGCGCTTTCAACTCTTCTGTCATACGCGGCCTACCATAGCTCCCCAAACACAACCGATGCTGCTCACGTATATGCGCTAGAAGTATAAGATCACGACGCTGGCGCAGTGATGGAGGACGGCGTTTCCATGCACGTAAACCACGATCTGTTACGCCCATCAAACGACATATGCGTGAACGTGAGAGAGAGCCACGGTAATCCGTAATAAACTGAAATCTCACAGCTTTTGTACTGCGAAAAATATTGCTGCCTTTTTTAATATCTCCCTCTCCTCCCGAAGGATACGGTTCTCTTTGCGTAAACGTTCATTCTCACGCAGAAGATCAGTGTCTTGGGTAGGAATTTTAGTTTCATCGGAAATTGATGCGATCCATTTCCCAAGCGTGGAAAGCCCAATACTTAAATCTGACGCAACTTGACGGCGTGTTAAGCCACTAGTGAGTGCTATGCGAACTGCATCACGCTTAAATTCATCACTATGCTTTAATGACATATATGGTCTCCTTGATAACAAATAATGCTCTCAAAAAGACCGGAACGAAACCGAGGCAAGTCCACTACGTAAGTCCGAGAACATGCTTTCCATGGTCTCTGAGCTCGCCTTTGGGACCGACATATCGGTAGAGAGTGACGCGCTCGATGCCGAGTTCCTTGCAGAGATCGGAAACTGAAGTATCGCGCTGGGCCATGGCGGCTTGCGCGAGACGCACCTGAGCTTTGGTGAGCGCGAATTTTCGTCCGCCCTTGCGACCGCGCGCTCTCGCGGAGGCGAGACCCGCCATGGTGCGCTCTCGGATCAGATCCCGCTCGAACTCGGCCAAGGTGGCGAAGATTCCGAACACCATGCGACCGGACGCAGTCGTGGTGTCGATCTGAGCGCCCTTTCCAGTCAGAACCCGCAGGCCGATCTTGCGGTCTGACAGCTCCTTCACCGTGTTGACCAGATGGGCAAGCGATCGTCCGAGGCGATCGAGCTTCCAGACCACCAGCACATCGCCGTCACGCAATGACTTGAGGCAGGCAGTCAAGCCAGGGCGATCATCACGACCGCCGGAAGCAAGATCATCATAGATATTGTCCCGTTCGACACCTGCGGCGCGCAAGGCGTCGTGCTGCAGGTCGAGAGACTGCGAGCCATCGGCTTTGGAGACGCGGGCATATCCGATCAGCATGTATCACAAACGTTGGTTTGAGGCGGCGCTTCGGCCACGATTGCATTGACCTCTGGAAATGTATCTCAACCAGCTTCATAAACAAAGCGTCTTGAACGCTATCAGATTTTGAAAAAGGAACATGTATGCCGCGTCGCGTCACTCTAACCGATCGGCAGAAAGACGCGCTGTTGCGCTTGCCGACTTCACAGACGGATTTGCTCAAGCACTATACGCTGAGTGATGAAGACCTTGGGCATATCAGGCTGCGTCGGCGCGCTCACAACAGGTTCGGCTTCGCCCTGCAATTGTGTGTCCTGCGCTATCCCGGCCGGGTGCTGGCTCCAGGCGAACTGATCCCTGCAGAGGTCATCGAATTTATCGGAGCGCAGCTTGGCCTGGGTGCCGACGATCTCGTAGACTATGCTGCCCGCGAGGAAACACGGCACGAGCATCTTGCCGAGTTACGGGGGCTCTACGGCTTCCGCACCTTCTCCGGACGTGGTGCGAGCGAGCTGAAGGAATGGTTGTTCCGAGAAGCCGAGATGGCGGTGTCGAACGAGGATATCGCCCGTCGCTTCGTAGCCGAGTGCCGACGCACCCGCACTGTCCTTCCCGCGACATCCACGATCGAGCGGCTTTGTGCCGCGGCTCTCGTCGATGCCGAGCGACGCATCGAGACGAGGATCGCCAGTCGGCTGCCTATGTCGATCCGAGAACAGTTGCTGGCATTGCTCGAGGAGACGGCTGATGATCGGGTGACCCGTTTTGTGTGGCTGCGCCAGTTCGAGCCTGGCTCGAACTCTTCGTCGGCCAACCGGCTGCTCGACCGGCTCGAATATCTGCAACGCATCGATCTCCCCGAGGATCTGCTTGCCGGCGTTCCTGCCCATCGGGTGACTCGTCTGCGCAGGCAGGGTGAACGGTATTATGCCGACGGCATGCGCGATCTCCCGGAGGACAGGCGGCTTGCGATCTTGGCTGTTTGCGTCTCGGAATGGCAGGCGATGTTGGCCGACGCAGTGGTCGAAACCCACGACCGGATCGTCGGCCGTCTCTACCGTGCTTCGGAGCGTATTTGCCATGCAAAGGTCGCAGACGAAGCGGGGGTGGTGCGTGACACCCTGAAATCCTTCGCCGAGATCGGGGGCGCCCTGGTCGATGCACAGGATGATGGCCAGCCGCTGGGCGATGTCATCGCGAGTGGGTCAGGGTGGGACGGCTTAAAAACCCTTGTTGCAATGGCAACCAGGCTGACCGCCACCATGGCCGACGATCCGCTCAATCATGTGCTCGACGGTTATCACCGCTTCCGCCGATACGCTCCACGCATGTTGCGCCTGCTCGATCTGCGAGCTGCGCCCGTTGCACTGCCGCTTCTGGAAGCGGTGACGGCCCTTCGTACCGGTTTGAACGATGCCGCGATGACCAGCTTCTTGCGGCCCAGCTCGAAATGGCATCGCCACCTTCGGGCCCAGAGGGCTGGCGACGCTCGCCTATGGGAGATCGCGGTGCTGTTCCATCTGCGCGATGCGTTCCGCTCCGGAGATGTCTGGCTTACTAGGTCCCGGCGCTATGGCGATCTGAAACACGCACTCGTTCCGGCACAATCCATCGCGGAAGGCGGTCGTCTCGCTGTGCCATTGCGGCCGGAGGAATGGCTGGCAGACCGGCAAGCTCGCCTCGACATGCGGTTGCGCGAGCTTGGCCGTGCCGCTCGCGCAGGCACGATCCCGGGCGGGTCGATTGAAAACGGCGTTCTGCATATCGAGAAACTCGAAGCCGCCGCGCCGACAGGCGCCGAAGATCTGGTGCTCGATCTCTACAAGCAGATCCCGCCCACGCGCATCACCGATCTCCTGCTGGAGGTGGATGCGGCGACCGGCTTCACCGAAGCGTTCACCCATCTGCGCACAGGAGCACCCTGCGCTGACCGGATCGGGCTAATGAACGTTATCTTGGCGGAAGGGATCAACCTCGGCTTGCGCAAAATGGCGGATGCGACAAACACCCACACCTTCTGGGAATTGATCCGCATTGGACGGTGGCATGTCGAGGGCGAAGCCTATGACCGGGCGCTGGCCATGGTGGTCGAGGCACAGGCAGCGTTACCCATGGCCCGGTTCTGGGGCATGGGCACGTCGGCTTCGAGCGACGGACAGTTCTTCGTCGCTACAGAGCAAGGTGAGGCCATGAACCTGGTCAACGCGAAATATGGCAATACCCCGGGCCTGAAAGCCTATAGCCACGTCTCCGACCAATATGCGCCGTTCGCAACCCAGGTGATTCCTGCAACGGCAAGCGAAGCGCCTTACATCCTCGATGGCCTGCTGATGAACGATGCTGGACGCCATATCCGCGAGCAGTTCACCGACACGGGCGGCTTCACCGATCACGTCTTTGCCGCATGTGCCATTCTCGGCTACCGGTTCGCTCCGCGCATCCGCGACCTGCCATCCAAACGGCTCTACGCGTTCAATCCGTCGGCCGCCCCGGCGCACCTGCGAGCGTTGATCGGCGGAAAGGTCAACCAAGCCATGATCGAGCGCAATTGGCCCGACATCCTGCGCATCGCCGCCACCATTGCTGCCGGGACCGTCGCGCCAAGCCAGATTCTGCGGAAACTCGCCTCCTATCCGCGGCAGAACGAGCTCGCGACAGCCCTGCGGGAAGTCGGTCGCGTCGAGCGCACCCTGTTCATGATCGACTGGATTCTGGATGCCGAACTCCAACGGCGTGCCCAGATCGGGCTCAACAAAGGCGAAGCTCATCATGCGCTGAAGCGGGCAATCAGCTTCCACCGCCGCGGTGAAATCCGCGACCGTTCCGCCGAAGGCCAGCATTACCGCATCGCCGGCATGAATCTGCTCGCCGCCATCATCATCTTCTGGAACACCATGAAGCTCGGCGAGGTCGTTGCAAACCAGAAACGCGATGGAAAGCTGCTATCGCCCGATCTCTTGGCCCATGTTTCGCCGCTCGGATGGGAACACATCAATCTCACCGGAGAATATCGCTGGCCAAAGCCTTAGCGTAGGATTCCGCCCCCTCCCGCAAACGACCCCATTATCACGAAGGGCCGCGACGCGATTTTCCAGAAGACGGGCCAGTTCAAGATAACGACGGAAACTCGTTCCGCCGATAGCGATGATGTGAACCCCGTCATCCTCCGGCGCCCTGCCATACAGGCGGCGATAAAAGGCCTCAATCAGAATAAACTCAGCATCCCCCTCCACGAGCAGTGCACGTCTGGCTAGCGCAAATTCCAGCACGTTATTATCCGGTGCTTTCATGAAGAAGGCGGCAGTCTCAGCGGAAAGTTCATTCATCAGTACCGGCCGGGTAGATCCGAGGAGGATTGCCTTACGTAGATCGAGGCGGGAGGAGATATGGCTGCTGTGTGTGGCAATAAACACCTGCGTCTGCCGTTCAGTGGCAAGCTGATTAACCAGCCTCTTCATACTGACATGGCTGAGATGATTCTCCGGCTCCTCAAGCAACAGTGCGTGGAGCTCTCCCTGCTGCTGATGCCGCTGCAGCGCAAACTCTGTTTTGATGAAGCACTGCCTTCCTTTTCCACGGTGACGAATGGAAATACCGTCCTCGGTAATGTCCAGATTCGCCTCAAGACCTGATTTAGCACCGGAACGCACGCCAAACTGATACGTTTCCAGCGTGTCGTTTATGGCTGACAGATGCCGGGTGCAGAAGAGCATTTTCTGTTGCCGGTAACTGTTTTCAAGCCGGTAACGATCGGCCACCGGCACATTGACGCTGTAAACTGTGCGCGTATATTCCTGTGCGGCGTGCTCGTTATCGATGCGTGCACTGTCTAACAGCAGATGGCGCAGATAGCGTCTGAAGCCGGCGAAATGACCACCGGAGAAGGTGCTGAACCGCACGGAATAGTATTCATAGGGAAAATTATCGGGATCCTGCTGTAGTACATTGTGAATATCCTGACCGTATTCCTCCGTCATTGGTGCAATGCGCATTCTGAGTCCATCCGCATCGATACCCGCCAGATTTTGCCTGCCGTTCAGGTCAGGATCTCCCCCATTACTCAGGAAAACGTCAGCTGTCAGCACGGGTAACAGCTCGGCGCGGCGCTCACCTTCCTGAAAATGCCTGACTGCTGACTGGGACAGGAGCGATTCCACACCCAATGCCTCGACCCGGTGCCGGCTGTCACTCAGCACAAGGTCAAGGGCCAGCAGAATCGTGCTTTTCCCGGACTCGTTGTCACCGACCAGAATGTTACGGTCATGAGTGAAGCGCAGATCCAGTTCCGGAAACTTTTTAAAGTTTTGCAGCATAAGCCGCGTGATCAGAGGCATCTTTTATTCCTTTATATACCGCTGACTGAAAGAGTGTCCGGCAGCGCCAGACCGCCTGTTTTGTATTACAGCGTTATCTTACCCAGTCTTCCAGCACCAGACCCGGCACCCGCTCAAATTCCCGCACATTATTGGTCACCAGCACGGCACCGGCGGCGATGGCGTGCCCGGCGATCGCCGTGTCGTTCGGCCCGATCGGCGTGCCGGCGAGGCGCAGCGCCACCTTAATTTCCGTGGTCGCGTCCACCGCGGTACGGTCCCAGGGCAGGATGGCATCAAGGCGGGCAGCGAAGGCGTCAGCCAGCTTCTGTGCGGCTGGTCCTGCTTCCTGTGATGCCAGTGACACTTCGGCCCAGGTGATGGCCGAAACCACAATGCGGTGACCCCGCAGCACCGCCTGCTCCAGGCGCTTCAGGACGGCTTCCGGCTGCTCGCGCATGATGAACGAGCAGATGTTGGTGTCGAGCATATACATTTTGTTCACAGGTTAACCCGTCCTTCGTCGCTGACAACGTCCCCGCGCTCAGCCATAAAGTCCGGGTCAGCTTTTTCGAGCTCCAGGAACGAGCCCCAGGTCGGCCGGACGGGACGCAGAATAATGCTGTCCCCTTCCCGGACGATCTCCAGCTCGCTCACCCCCTCAAAATCCAGATCGCGGGGCAGGCGGATGGCGCGGTTGTTGCCGTTTTTGAAAATAGATACGGTTCTCATGATTTTTCTCCCGGGTAAGTATGGATATGTGATGCATATCCGGAATGAGGTTCATTGCACCGGGTGTGTGCATATGTTCAGTATAGGCAGATGTTCGGCATATGTATATATAGAGCATATGCAGATGGTGAGTATATGCGTATGCCATACCTATGCAGATGTCAGGCATATGGATATGCTTTGCATATCCTTTCTTTTCACTTTTCCCGGTCAGATCCGAAAAAAGGTAGTTCCGGATCACGGCGATTTTCTGCGCATATTTGTGAAACGAAAATGAAAAATGTGCTACACTTTAAGTAGTTATATAACTTTCACCCTCTCCGCATCAGACCGACCTGACGAGTAAATCCTGTTAATCTGTTCATCATCGCTTCCGAAAACTTTGCTATTATGAATTTTTCGGAAGTCAAAAAGAGTGAGATCCGGTAATTGCGGGCGGTGACTGTTATTCTGCTAATCACTGCGGGCGGGCAACGGAATGTTCTGCTGGCGATGATAAATAAATAGAACTAATAGATATTAAATAATAAGGAAGTTGATTATGAATATGAAAATTACACTGAGTGTTTTATTTGAGGCTCTCATAATCCTTGGGCATGACAGAGTCTGGATGGAAGAATCGGAGTTTGAGCACATATACGGATACGGCTGCTACCGTGAGATACACACTTGGGACGATCGCACAGTTGCCTGGTGGGATGATGCTGATGACACATGGTATCTGTCCACAGAAGTCGATGTGATAACTCCTTTCCTTGGCCCTCTCCCAAAGAAAGAAGGAGAGCTCTCCGAGGAAAAATGCTTCCAGTTAATGACTCTTGGTCGCTACTGATAGCCGACAGCAGCATTTAATGAGTGGTCGGCTGGACACCCTCTGGCGGCCACATGTCACTCGATAGTGTAGTCCGGCGGGATTTCTCCCTGAAGATGATCCAGACATTAACGTAAAGGATACAGGAACGATGTGTAAACTGACCGGTTTTATAATGGGGCTGACGATCCTGCTGGGTGTGACTGCACGGGATGCAGGGGCGGCAACGCTCAGTGAAATGCGGATGGTTAATGCCAGTCAGAAACCCGGGATGGTGATTATCTGCAGCCGGACCTCGGAGATTCCGCAGAAAGGTGAATCCCCCGTTCGTATAGAAAGTCTCCTCAGGGGCGTGGTACTGCAGAACGACGGTGATCGCATGATGTTTGACGTGACCTATACACAGCGAAACGCTGAAGAGAGTATTCCTTTTCGTACGGAAAAATACCGGCTGACCACTGAGCTGGAAGCCACCCGCCAGAAAATGGCCATCGATCCTGAGACGATAGAACTATCGCTTCCGCGTGCCCGCGGTCTTGAAGAAACTTTTCTCGCGGGGATGAAAGCAAGCCCGGTTTCGTTTGAAGATTACACCAATTACCGTGTCAAATCTGCTACCGAGTATCTGATCCTGCCGGGTCCGGCATCCCCGGATGCACCGGTGATGCACTGCACACTCTAATGACAATGGTGACATAACATGATGCCAGCACTGCCAGGCCATAGCGGGGCTTTTTCCTCTGCTCAGCTGCCGGTGGCCATCGATTACCCGGCCGCGCTGGCACTGCGCCAGATGGCGCTCGTTCAGGACGAACTGCCGAAATACCTGCTGGCGCCGGAAGTGAGCGCCCTGCTCCACTACGTGCCCGATCTTCACCGTAAGATGCTGCTGACCACCCTGTGGAACACCGGCGCCCGTATTAACGAAGCACTGGCCCTGACCCGGAGTGATTTTTCCCTGGCCCCGCCCTACCCGTTCGTGCAACTGGCAACCCTCAAACAGCGGGTGGAGAAAGCGGCCCGAACGGCCGGCCGTGCTCCGGCCGGCAGCCAGCCTCATCGTAACGTTCCGCTTTCCGATCCGCAGTATGCCCGCCAGCTGGAAATGATGGTGGCCACCCTGAAAATACCGCTGGAACGCCGGAATAAGCGCACCGGCAGAACGGAAAAGGTGCGCATCTGGGAGATCACCGACCGTACCGTTCGCACCTGGCTGGGCGAAGCTGTTGAAGCGGCAGCCGCCGACGGGGTGACGTTCTCCGTGCCGGTGACGCCACACACGTTCCGCCACTCCTACGCCATGCACATGCTGTATGCCGGAATTCCGCTGAAGGTGCTGCAGAGCCTGATGGGGCACAAGTCGATCAGCTCGACGGAAGTCTATACAAAGGTATTTGCGCTCGATGTTGCTGCAAGGCATCGTGTGCAATTTTCAATGGCAGAGGCTGATGCTGTTGCCATGCTGAAAAAAAGATAACTAAATTTGTCAAAATTTACAGACAGTTGTAATGACATCCACTTATTCGATAATAAATTAATCTTGCGTTACGTGAAAACTGACAGGGGTCCAGGCTGTACCAGGCCGGAATTCACGTAACGCACTTTACGTCTTCTTCATTACTTACCTTTTCGTTCCGATCCTGTTCATCCCTGCATTGCCCCCTTTTCTTCATAACGCATTTCACTGTTGCCGAAAGCCCATGGGGTCGACTTTGCGACCGCGGCCGCACTCAGAAGGATGGCCACTTTAACCGGCGCCACCCTGGCGTACCTACTCGTCCCCGAAGTGAGAGCCCTACTCTTCTATATGCCGGATCTTCACCATTAAATGCTGTTCTCTACTTTCTGGAACACGGGAGTGCGGATCAGTGAATCCCGGACGCTGCCCCCGGAATCCTTTGATCTCGGTGGGTTAAGACCCTTTGTGAAAGTACTGGGCTAAGGGCATCCGCCCTGACGAACAATATTGACTAAGTGATGAAAGTAAACATATCGCAGTGAAGATGTTGAGCAGACTGCCCGCTCTTCCACACACCGCAGTCAATATCAATACTCCGGTAGGCCTATCCGCATATCGCAGTCAAGGCAAGCAAAACCTAAACGGAATGATGAATCAGTATAAATTGACTGTGGTATGCGCTCTGCATACCACAGTCAACAAACTCTAAAACGGCATTCCTCAGTCATTTCCCGGTTTCACGCTGGCGAGCGCTTTTGCTAGTTTCTGAGGATCAATACCTGCAGCCTTCAGGGCTTTAATAACTTCGTCATAGTTCTGCTCAGGTACTTCCTCTTCCGGCTCTCGGGGAACAACGACCTTGCTACTGATGAGTTTCGGATTACGGTAATGCACGCTGAAGTAGGTGGCCCGGCCGCGTTTGAATTCGGTGTAATCCAGATAGCCGATATCCTTCAGCTGCGCCATGGCTTTGCGCACCGTGTGGTTCTGCGTGTAGAGGTTAGACGTCAGGTTGAGTCTGTCTCGCATACGCTTCATGGAGATGGGGGCCGGATTCTGTGGCAGACTTTCAATGTAGGTATAGAGTGCCTGTGCGGACTCCTTGCGCTGCAGGGCATCAATGGCTTTCAGACGCAACAGGACCCGCCTGTCCATCTGATAAAGCTCAAAGAGCTTGGGCTCTGCCCTGATCTCCACGACATCGGCAGTGATGTCGTAATAGGCAGACTGAACCAGGTGCGTAGTCCACCCTTTCGTTTCACTCTGAAACTTGAGGGTTACGGATGCCAGCTTGAACAGGGAGTTGCTTATCCTGTCACGCATTTTCTTGTTAGAGCGCCGGGAGTCAAAGCCACACATTTTAACAAACTCAACAAAAGACAGCTTGAGCGTGTCATCCTTAACGCCAAAATCATACATTGAACGGATGATTCCAAGCCAGACTTTGAAGTCCGTATCCATATCGAGGCGCGATCCGGTGATCCTGACATCGGTATACCCTTCACTCCGGGCAATGGACAGCTGTACGAGCTCCTCAGTCGCATCCGTGACGTTTTTGCGGTTCGTCTTACTCCTAGAGGTCGATTTGAGGGTAGGAACGAACAGACCAAGCCTCATGAGCGCAACAGGCTGAACAGTACTGGCGCTGTTGACATCCAGCTTAACAACTTCACCCGTTGTCTTATTGACCTCCTGAAGATTCAGGGGTAACTCATTATTTTCCATAGCCATTTTATTAACCCGCGGTTATCCACAAACGAAAGTATATACGCATATCACAGTCAACGGAAATACATACCCCAGTTAATACAATTGCATACCGCAATAGTTGATCTCGCACACAACAGTCAACATACCACACACCACAGTTAATGAAGATAGTCTCCAGGCTCAGGCGTAGCGGGGCGCTAAACGATCCGGGGATCTCTTTTTGATCTCAACATGATCTCCTTAAGGATCAATTACTGGATCGAAATATGGAATAACAGCCAGCATCCAATACATATGGACCACTGACATGACACAATGTGAATCTTGGTACAACAACCCAGTAATACAACACCAGGAAAGGCAATAGTCTTGACTGTGATATGCAGAAAAATGCATGTCATTACTCTTCCCTATTCCTATTCAGCTTCATAACGCAGTCAATAATCTGCATACTATAGTCAATTCCTTACCATTCAGTTCCTTCCAGTGGAGCTTCGTTAGCTTCAGAGCGTCAGCCACACCTTGTTAGTACGGAGTAATTCCGCTTCCTCGACGCATGCGCCTACGCGCGCATACTTTCTGCGGCGAGCGGATGATATTGACTGAAGCATGCGGCAGCCTTTCAGGCGGATGCTGAACTGAACAAGACTATATTTTGATCGGCTTTGCAATATTTAAGACGGTTTGCAACTTTAATGTTGCTTTGCGCCTTTTACCAAGATTTAATAGATTAATGCAAAGATAATAATAAGGAACAAAGAATGGGACTGATGGAAACGCTTGACCAGTGCATTACGGCCGGTCATGAAATGACGAAAGCTATCGCGATTGCACAGTTTAACGATGATAGCCCGGAAGCCAGGAAAATTACCCGTCGCTGGCGTGTGGGTGAGGCCGCCGATCTGATTGGCGTTTCTTCTCAGGCAATCCGTGATGCAGAAAAAGCAGGACGCCTTCCCCATCCTGATATGGAAATGCGTGGACGTGTAGAGCAGCGGGTGGGCTACACCATTGAACAAATCAACCATATGCGGGATGTATTTGGCACCCGTCTGCGCCGTCCTGATGACAGCGTTCCGCCCGTCATCGCGGTGGCAGCACATAAAGGGGGTGTCTATAAGACATCTGTATCTGTACATTTGGCACAGGACCTGGCGCTGAAAGGGCTGCGAGTACTGCTTGTCGAAGGGAACGATCCTCAAGGCACAGCCTCCATGTACCACGGCTGGGTCCCTGATTTGCATATCCATGCCGAAGACACACTGCTGCCTTTTTATCTTGGTGAGCGCGATGATGCAGCCTATGCCGTCAAAGCCACCTGCTGGCCGGGTCTCGACATCATACCTTCATGCCTGGCTCTGCACCGCATTGAGACAGAACTAATGGGAAGGTTTGACAACGGGAAACTGCCGACAGAACCTCATATGATGCTTCGCCTGGCCATCGAAACAGTGGCCCATGATTATGATGTCATTGTTATCGACAGTGCACCGAACCTCGGTATTGGTACCATCAATGTCGTCTGTGCTGCAGATGTACTCATCGTGCCAACGCCAGCAGAGTTATTTGATTACACCTCTGCCCTTCAGTTTTTTGACATGCTGCGCGACCTGTTAAAAAACGTGGACCTGCAGGGTTTTGAACCTGACGTTAGAATTCTTCTGACCAAGTACAGCAATAACAATGGCTCACAGTCACCCTGGATGGAAGAACAGATCCGCGATGCCTGGGGAAGCATGGTACTGAAAAACGTTGTTCGCGAGACCGACGAAGTCGGTAAAGGTCAGATCCGTATGAGAACGGTGTTTGAGCAGGCTATCGATCAGCGCTCATCTACAGGAGCCTGGCGAAATGCGCTGTCTATCTGGGAGCCTGTCTGTAATGAAATTTTTGATCGCCTGATTAAACCTCGCTGGGAGATCAGATAATGAAACGTGCACCAGTCATTCCAAAACATACCGTAAAAGATATCCGCCCCGAAACTGAACCTTCAGCGGCACCCGCTGCACCGATGGTTGATTCATTAATTGCACGGGTTGGAGCCATGGCCCGCGGGAATACCATTCTGCTTCCGGTTTGTGGCCGGGAAGTGAAATTTATTCTGGAAGCGATCCCGGGCGAGAGTGTTGAGACGGCATCAAGAGTCTGGTCAGGTAATGAACGTGACCAGGAACTACTGACCGAAGACGCGCTTGATGATCTGATTCCCTCTTTTATGCTGAGTGGTCAACAGACGCCTGCGTTCGGACGAAGGGTAGAAGGTGTCATTGAAATTGCTGATGGTAGTCGCCGTCGTAAAGCCGCCATACTGACATCATCAGATTATCGTGTTCTCGTCGGGGATCTCGATGACGAACAGATGATGGCTTTATCACGGCTGGGTAATGATTATCGTCCTGTCAGCGCTTATGAACGGGGCAACCGTTATGCACAGCGGTTGGAAAATGATTTTAACGGCAATATCTCTGCTCTGGCTGAAGCTGAGAATATTTCCCGTAAAATCATCACGCGTTGCATCAACACGGCCCATTTGCCAAAATCAGTGGTTGCCCTGTTTACTCATCCTGGTGAACTTTCCGCCCGCTCTGGGGAGACGCTGTACAAAGCATTTTCGGGAAAAGAAGCTTTATTGTTGCAACGGACACAACAGCTTCATGAGCAAAAGAAAGCGGGAGTTATCTTTGAATCCGAGGAAGTTATTGGTTTACTGACGGATGTTCTGAAAGAGCCATCAGGTAAAAAAGTAAACCTTAATACCCGTCATCAATTTGTACCTGGTGCGACAGCCCTATACAAAGGCGATAAGGTGATTTTTAATCTCGATAAATCTCGTTTGCCTGCCGAGTGTATCGAGAAGATAGAAAGCATACTGCGCGACTTACAAAAAGTTTAGCCTGTTTAATGATACACGCGAGAGTCTTCATTAATTTCCAATATCCTTAATGCGTTACATGCTGCTTCGGAATATATACATCCGAAGCAGTTATTTTCTGCACTATAGCCCAGTGTTGTTAAAAAGATCTGTTTACTTCTCCCAACCTGATTGTTACCACAATCTAAAGATCCAGTTTTTTCTAGTTTTCCTTAACTAGTTCCGCAGTTCACCCCTCAACCTGCATATCAGAACTCAGACGGTAACCCATCCCGGAATACTGATTTCATACACCAGATTAACTGGGACCACGGTCCCACTTCCTACTTGCGTGTCAGAACTCACCCGTCAAGCCCGCTTGGAATATCGATTCCACACGCCGGATTTAACTGGGACCACGGTCCCACCTCCTACTTGCGTGTCAGAACTCATCCTTCAACCCCGCCTGGAATATCGATTCCACACGCCGGATTTAACTGGGACCATGGTCCCACTCTATTCAGCTGTTTCTATCACAATACAGATTTTGAGATTGTTACTGTGATTCCTGTATTAGGTGCGTAAGATGATTATGTTCGTTTTGTTCCCTGGTGCTTCCTCGCTCACTCGCGGGCTTCGCCCTGTCGTTCGGCTGCGGCGAGCACTACTGGCTCTCTCAGAAAAGCAGAATTTATCTGATCCTCGCAACGGGAATATCTTTCCAGCGGGTGGTGTACGCAGGGGAGAGCATATCGCGTTTCATTTGCCATGATGGCGCTATCCCTCGCCCGGCAAACCAGATCTGTCCCAGACCGGAATGATTAATGCCATCGAGAACCTTCATCAGCTCAGAGCTGTGAGGACGTGGCGGACGTTCGTCGAACAGCTGCAGCTGCGAAACGCCGGAGCCGGTGAAGTCATTCAGCATCACACCGGCTTTGGCATACAGGTGCCCATCCTTCCAGATACGCTCCAGAGCCGTTGTGGCGGCCGCAATAATGTCCCGGGTGTCCTGAGTGGGTGTAAGCAGTTTCTCCGTGGCCACGTTGCCGTAGTAAGGCTCTTTAACGGCGAACGGAGACGTTTTGATGAAAACGGAAATATGCCGGCAGTACTGGCGCTCTTTCCGCAGCTTTTCAGAGGCCCGCTCTGCGTACTGACAGACAGCCTGGCGGAGCGAATCGTACTCCGTGATTTTCTCTCCAAAGCTGCGGCTGCAGACGATCTGCTGTTTCGTCGGTGGTGCTTCCTCAAGCGACATGCAGCTTTCCCCGTTCAGTTCGCGTACTGTTCGCTCGAGAACGACGGAGAAATTTTTGCGTATAAAGGCCGGGTTCGTCAGGGCCAGATCGAGCGCGGTCCTGATACCCAGTACATTAAGTTTGCGTGCAATACGGTTTCCCACGCCCCAGATCTCTTCGACCGGCTGCAGTGAAAGCAGTTTCCGCGTTCGCTGAGGATTCCCCCTGGTCAGGGCGAGCACACCACGAAACTGTTTCCACTCCTTTGAGGCCCACTGGGCTGATTTTGCCAGGGTTTTCGTCGGCCCGGCACCCACGCCGATGGTCAGACGGGTACAGTCATACACGTGCTGGCGCAGCTGCCGGCCGAAGTCCTCCAGGTCCATGCAGTGCTCAACGCCGGTCAGGTCGAGGAACATCTCGTCAATCGAATACTGTTCCACCCTTGGGGCCAGCTCCTCCAGGCAGCTCATCACGCGCGCTGACATCGAGGCATAAAGTTCATAGTTGCTTGAGAACGCGTATATTTTTTCCGGATACGTTTCGTTTTTCATCTGAAACCACGGCATGCCCATTTTGATCCAGGGCTTTGCCTCGGCACTTCTTGCGATAACGCAGCCATCGTTATTACTGAGCACCACAACCGGCTTTCCTTTCAAATCCGGGCGGAAAACACGTTCGCAGCTGGCATAAAAGCTGTTCACATCGGCCAGGGCAAACATCAGTACATCTCCCTCGGGCGGTGGATGATGTGCGTGACGACGCCAAAGATATCCAGATCGTCCGGGTCGGGATAAATCGGCGGCCAGGCGGCGTTCATTGGCTGCAGCGTCAGTCGTGGCGTCAGCAGAAGCCGTTTAACCGTAAACTCCCCCTGCACACTGGCCACAACAATATCGCCGTGCCGGGGCTTCTCTGCACTGTCCACAACCAGCAGATCGCCATTGTAAAGGCTGCCGTCGGACATGCTGTCACCGCTGGCACGGAGATAGTAAGTCGCGCTTGGGTGCCGTATGCAGTAATCATGGAGATCCAGGTCGGACTCGACATAGTCAGCGGCAGGGCTCGGAAAACCGCAGCTGGCCAGGTCTGCAAACAACGGATGGGCCTGTGGCGGGAGTGCTTTCCCGGTGCTGAAAAGCTGCAGTTTCATCTTTCCTCCTGACGTCTAAATATACTGGATATGCATACAGTATATTTAACAGCGTGAGGATAATCCAGATCACCTGCTTCATGAACAGGGTGAGTAACCTAAGTTACTCAAAATGTCATTTAATATCATTATGAGATATTTAAATTACTCACAATGAGAAATAAGGCTTTTATTTTGCCATTTTGCTCTTATAATACGTATCAAATTGAGTTTAATTGACGGAGCATAATGATGAATATTTACTGCGATGATGGTTCAACTAATGTTAAGCTGGCATGGTTTGAAGGAAACGAGCTGCAGACCCGGGTTTCTGCTAACTCCTTCCGGCATGGCTGGAAAGTGGCGGAATTCAGTGCCGCAACGTTCAACTATCAGGTGGGCACGCTGAAATACACCTGGGACAGCGTCAGCCGGGATGCCATCCCGACAACAAACGTGGAATACCAGTACGGTGATCTCAACCTGCTGGCCGTGCATCATGCCCTGCTGAACAGCGGACTTGAGCCGCAGCCGGTGAGCCTGACCGTGACGCTGCCCCTGAGCGAGTATTATGACGGGGACTGCCAGCGGAACGAGGAGAACATCCGACGCAAACGAGAAAACCTGATGCGTGAGCTGGTTCTGAATAAGGGCAGGGCATTTACCGTAACGGACGTGAAGGTGATGCCTGAATCACTGCCGGCGGCGTTCTCCCGTCTCGCGGAGCTGAAGCCCGGACCCGCTGAGACCACCCTGATTATCGATCTCGGCGGAACCACGCTCGATGCCGGCGTGATTGTCGGACAGTTTGATGATATCAGTGCGGTACACGGCAATCCGTCTGTCGGCGTGTCACAGGTCACCCGCGCAGCTGCAGGCGCGCTGCGGGCTGCAGACAGCGAAACCAGCGCGCTTATTGCTGACACGGTCATCCGCAACCGCAATGATCGTCAGTATCTGCAGCGAGTGATCAACGATGCCGGAAAAATTGACGATGTTCTGAACAAAATTACAGAGGCAATCACTTCCCTGGGCGCGCGTGTCACCAGTGAGCTGACGGTCTTCAGGAGCGTTAACCGGGTATTCCTGGTCGGGGGAGGGGCATCCCTCATTGAAGAGGCTATCCGTCAGGCCTGGCCTCTGGCTCCTGACCGTATCGAGGTTATCGGCGATCCGCAGCTGGCGCTGGCCAGAGAGATTGCCCTTTACAATAAAGAGGACTAAACGTGCCGGACGGCCAGTATTCTTTCTATCTGCACAGCGACGATCGCACCGACATCACGGCGATGGCGACCATCAGCACCATCTCACAGCCCCTGCGCGGTGACTTCATTCGGACCGCCGCCACCGCCGGGGCGGTGATGTACCAGACGGATGCCCGTTTACCGGCGCTGATCCCGGTGTTCTTTGACGGACATCTGAGTGCCATCCGGCTTTGTGCCGTGATGGCGCTGGTATCCGGCACCTGGTCTTCACTCTCAGGACTTCCTGATGAGCCTGATGGTGGCGTTGCTGCTCTGGCCATGTCACCGGAGACCGAATACCAGCGCCGGCGTTACACCCTGACGCTTCAGGATGACCGGAGCAGTGAACGGGTTGAGCGTGTGCTGACGGGCGTGTCATCCCGCCTGCGCGGAGAGCTGCTGAGAAACCTGATAATCACCGGTCTGGCCCTGCATACGACCGCACCGGAGCTGCCGCGTCTGCTGGCCAGCATGCCGGTACCGCCCGGCACGGTCAGCGAGTTGCAGGTTCTGGTTCAGCAGATGGCCGATACGGCTGACGTGAGTATGGCTGCAGTGCCGGCGAAACCTGCGGAGCCTGCCGCACCGGTATCCGCTGAAGCGACCAGCATAAAGAAAAATATGCGCCGGGCATTCGGAGACTAGAGCATGTCAGTGATTAAACAAAAAGCAGTGCAGTGCATTCATAACTTTCTGCGGGCCCGGAACGTGCCTGAATCTCAGTGGCCGGAACGGGTCAAAAAGACCGGCAGGGGAATGATACTGGCTGGCGTGGCCGTCGTGGTTCCTGGCGTTCTGGTTGATAACATCTCACTGCCGGTGACAATCGCGATGCAGGTCTGCTATGCCTCACTGATCGGCCTCGGGGTTCTCCTGGCGTTTGACGAGAAAAAACCAGAGGGGCGGGGATGAATATGAACATTAACCTGAAGGAAACAGTATGCAGCTTGAAGAACTGACAGGAGACGAACGTACGCTGGTCGTTGTGGCACTGCAGGCGTTGTTCCGCGAGAGATTATCCGCATCAAATGCCGTCTTTACGGTATGTAGCCTGTCCGGAAAAGAGCAGCCGCCGGAAGATATTTTTGGGCTGCGTGAAGTAGAGGATGCGCTGAGACGTATTGGTGCAGCTCCTGCGCGTTAAATCCGGTCCCGTACACTTCAGAAAAAAACGGCAGAGTGACATCTCATCCCTGCCGTCAAAACTAAACGCTTAATTTTTCGGCGATTATAATGTATTGTTTTGTGATGTAAATCACATTTTAATTTAATGTGAAATTTTTCCTCCGCTTTATATCTCCCGTAAAAAATTACCCGCCGTGCCTTCACGCTAACCCGGCCGCTGCGGTCGCAAGGGTTCACGTTGTCTCCGTCCTCACCCGTTCGCGCCCTGCACGGTGCATTCAGCCCGTGAAGGGCTTGCGCTGCGGCTTCGGCGTCTCCCTGGCGTCCTCCGCTTTACGCCGTGTTTTTGTGGCGGCACGGCGCAAGAGGGTGCCGGATGCTGAGGACACAACCATGTTCAGACTGACCTGTATTGAACCCGATAACGGCGAGTTTGCCGTCTATATCAATCACCATTACCTGGGGAGTGAAGATGCCAGCGGAGAGCGACTTTCTCTGGGGGAGGTTCTGGAGCAGCTCTCCCTGCTGCCGGGCGTGGAATTACAGACCCTGCTGGAACCCGTACCGGAGTGCGATGACTGGTGCTGGAACGACATCGCCGATCGCGTCCTGCCGCCGCGTCCTGCATGTCGTGATGATGTGACGGTAGCAGGGCTCATCGCCAGGCTGAAGCAGTACCCACCGGATGCACTGTGTATGGGGACGTTCTGGCTGGAAGATGATTTTCTGTCGCTCGATAGCAGTCTGTCGGAGGAGGAAATTGCAGAAGCCATGCGTATCGGCGACCACAGCCACGATGCAGGCATCGGTTTTAACTGGGACACGCTGCAGTTCGCTATCGACCACGTGAAGGGGCGCTGAAAAAAAGGACACCATCCGGGGAGGGGGTGTCCTGAAGCCATGCAATTCGTTACAGGTGAAAACCCTTAAGATGTTTTCGGCGCTGATAATCACATAATCACTTCGCACTTTCACCTGCCATATATCCGAATCAAAAAAAAGACGTCTCCGGTCGGGGACGTCCTGAAATCAAAGGCACACATGTCAGATAACGGCGCGAATCCATTATCAGCGTGCATTCTGCCATACACTCACGTACTCATCAGCTACCAGAACCGGTACCGAAGGATGTCGGTTCCCTCCGCCTTATTGCCGCCAGCCGGCGGCGTGTTCAACGCCGTGCCTTCACGCTAACCCGGCTGCTGTGGTCGCAAGGGTTCACGTTGTCTCCGTCCTCACCCGTTCGCACGTTTCACGGTGCATTCAGCCCGTGAAAGGCTTGCGCTGCGGCTTGCGGCGTCGCCCCTGCGCCCTCCGCTTTTCGCCGGGTTTTTGTGGCGGCACGGCGCAACAGGGTGCCGCATATCAGAGAGGAGTGTGTCTATGTCCCGTTTTATTCTGGGTGACTGCGTGCAGGTGATGTCCCGTTTTCCGGCACGTGCCGTCGATTTTATTCTTACCGATCCACCGTACCTGGTTGGCTATAAGGACCGTACCGGCCGCACCCTGGCCGGGGACAACTCTGCCGAATGGCTCCAGCCCGCCTGTCATGAAATGTACCGCGTGCTGAAAAATGACAGCCTGATGGTGAGTTTCTATGCCTGGAACCGCGCGGATCTGTTTCTGAATGCGTGGAAAACGGCCGGTTTCCGGGTGGTTGGCCATATCGTCTTTGCCAAGAGCTACGCCTCAAAATCGACGTTCGTGGGTTACACCCATGAGAGCGCCTACCTGCTGGCGAAGGGAAGGCCGCAAACCCCGGACCGTCCCATCCCGGACAAATACACGGGCAACCGACATCACCCGACGGAGAAGCCGGTGCAGAGCCTGCGGCCGCTGATTGAATCGCTCACGCGTCCGGGGGCTATTGTCCTTGACCCGTTCGCCGGCAGCGGCTCCACCTGCGTGGCCGCCGCCGAAGCCAGCCGCCGCTATATCGGGATCGAGATGCTTGAGCAGTACCACGCCGCCGGCGTTCGACGTCTGGCACAGGTTGAACGGGCAAGAAGGATGCCGGCGGCCAATGACGGCGCGTTTTACCCCGACTGGCCGGAGGCGGCATGAACTACCCGGGCCTTGAACACCTGCGCGCGGACGTGGCCGCGCTCAGCAATGCCATGTGTGACGTGCGGATGCTGCTGAACCGCCTCGAATCGCAGCACCGGCACGACGCGGCAACGCTTACCGAACGTATGGCTGCGCAGACTCTGCGCCGGATCAACACCCTGCTTCTTGAAGCCTACCGCGAAGCCCTGGTGCTGGACGAAACCTTTCAGGACTGACTGACCCTGCCGGGCTGATGCCCGGCCTGTAACCCCTTACAAGAGAGAACAAACGATGTACGGAACCCGCGAAGAACTTTGTGTACAGCTTAAAAACATGTTCACGTTTGACGAACCCCTGGTCCTGCTGGTCTGGACGGAAGAGGGGATTAGCGTGGCCTGCCGTGAAGCCCAGCCAGAACCGGACGGGGCTGAAATCCGGAATCTGATGAAGGCGATCGGCGAAATGAAAATGACGCAATACCGCCAGGAGGGGGTAAATAATCTGACTGTCAGCGATCTCCTGGCCCGTCAGTGGGAAGTGGCAAACCGTCAGGTGAGTGTTCCGGCGGTACTCCTGTCCCGCGTCCTGCGTAACTATGAATGCGAGCTGGAAAACCGGATCGGTATGGCCTGGGAAGCCGGGCGGCAGGAGCCTGAATCCGTCAGGAATGAGCTGAAGGACGTTCACGCATTACAGGAGACGCTGGCCGCGTAAGGGAGAGAGCCGGGGTAACGCCCCGGCAACCGGTGGCCATCCACTGCGAAAAGGATGTCAGTGCCTTTCGCTTTTATCCGCCGCTGCCCTCCGGGCCACGTCGGGACAATGAAACTCCTCTGAAGCTCCGTGCGGTGACGGCATGCGCCGTGACTTCACTGTAGCCCGGCCGCATCGGCCACAAGGGTTCGCTTACGCCTCCGTCCTCACCCGTTCGCACCCTTCACGGTGCATTCAGCCCGTGAAGGCTTTGCGCTGCGGCTTGCGGCGTCGCCCCTGTGTCCTCCGCTTTTCGCCGGTTTGTCGTGTCGTCACGGCGATGCCGGAACCGAGAATATGTTAACCGTGGAGGATCTATGAACCAGACCGTGACCTGTGATGCTGTTCGTCTTGAGGGTGCGCAGCGCCTGACTTTCCTGCCTGATTTGTTTGGCGGCGATTTTATGACGTCCGAGGCATCCGTGTACGCCTACGCCCAGCGTTACTGCCCTGAGTATCAGGGGGGATTCTGGCAGTTTTACCGGCTGCCGGAAGGCGGCGGATATATGGCGCCTGACGTGGAGAGCCTGACCCTGTGCAATCCGGACAACTGGTTTGAGGAGACTGTCAGCGGGGAAGTGGCGGGGATCATCCTCACGGCGCTGGTACTGAATCACCGGAGCTGGCACCACAGCAACCATGACCATGAAGAACTGTGCCGCCACTTCTGCCGTCGCTATGAGCAGCTTATGGCATTTGCTGACACCCATCCGGAAAGCGCCACCATCTGGCGTGCCCTTGACTGACTGACCACGGGCGGTGATGCCGCCCGATAAAAGGAGAAAAACATGATTGGTACAGCAAGAGAAATTGCCCTTGAAATGTTCAGACATTCCGACCTCGATGGCGAGAAATACGTTTTCGCCTGCTGGAATCGAAATGACATTCGTTGCGTCTGCCTTGACTGGGATTTAACCGATGAGGAACTGGATGAAGTCCTGCGTCGGCTAAGTTCATGCCTTGAAAGTGGCGCGGATATCGGCCAGATACGGGCGATTGTCGAAACCATGCTCGATGAGCGACGCGAGAAGCGAACCGTGACTATTCCCGCGAAATCGCTGGCCTTAGTCATGCAGCTTGCAGGACGGGAGATGCAACGTATCGCAGTATGCGCGGAGGATGGCGGCGGATCAGCTGAAGAAACCCTGAAAGAAGAAAACGACGTCATGATGCGCCTGCGCGCGGCGCTCGATGCCTGACAGAGAAACCGGAGGCATTGCCTCCGGAAACAGAACAAAAGGAGAACACCTTGCAACTGTCACCGGAAACCCGCAGCATCCTGCGCCAGTATAAAACGCTCATCAACGAGCGACGTCGCGAATCCGGACTCAACCCCGTAACCACGGCGAAAGTGCTGGAAGAGATCTGCGAATCGGCTACCCGCCAGTGCGCCGTCTATCTTTGCGGCCACTTCATTCTCCAGGGCGGTCAGGGCGACGGACAATAAATAATCCGGGCGGGGCATAGGCGCCGCCTGTTCGCGCGCGAAAACCCTGTCATCCCTTCGGGCTGACGGACGGCAAGGCCAGCGCCTGCGGCGCTGCCCCCTCCCGCCCTGGTGTAAGCCCGGGGAGATGCAGATGAAAGGCATTGTGAGGGCAAATTGTCACGGATACGGTCCTGCGTGGCGTGGCGTGGCGTGGCGTGGCGTGGCGTGGCGTGGCGTGGCGTGGCGTGGCGTGGCGTGGTTGTCGGCTCTGAAACCCGATCAGCAAATCCTTTGAAAACACCTGAATCCTACTTCTGGCCCCCTTCGGCTCCCGGCCAGCGTTGCTGTCCGGTCGTCGAGCCCCACTCCGCCAGGGCGGCTGCTGCGCACCCGCCGGGCTCCGCCGAACCCCTCCGGGTTTCGGGCTGACGCTAGGGTCTGATGGCTAAGGTCAAAGGCTGCGGCTTCTCCGGCCGTGCCGTCCGGAACGCCTTCACCGCGCCGGCTGATGCCGTCGCTATAAGGTCGCCACGCCGTTCCGACGTGTCGGGTGTGTGCATCCTGTTCCCCCGGTGAAGCCATCCCCCGTGCGTCCTCACGCGGAGGGCTTGTCGTAGCACCGTCGGGTCGTCATCCAAGGGGTGAAATGCACTCCGCCAAAACTCTTTGCGTGCCGCAAAAACTTTTGTCTCCGCCCCTTTCCTTCCTCCCTTCGCCGTTGCTCCTTTGCCCTTTGCCGCGAGAGAACTCACCAGGGAGATGGACAACCATCACCACAGGAGAAAACCAGGATGCACACACGAAACGTCAACGTCAAAACCGCCGCTCCCGAATCTTCCAGGAAGATGGGGGAAGAACAAAACCCTGTTTCTGTCGCACGGGAGTGGGTGGCTCAGGCCACTTCGCTGAAAGCGGGTGTCACCGTCACCCTGTCCGATGTGTCCCGATACGGAGACGTTCAGGTGGAGATCCGCACCAACGGAACGCTTAACTGGCGCGCCTGGTCGTTTGAACCGGATTTTCTTTTTGAACTGAAACGCAACCTGCAATACGTGCAGCTTTAACCGGAGGCCGGATGTCCGGCCTTAACCCAGAGAAGGAGGAAACATGCAGAACCTTAACACCCGTCCGGCGACCCGTAAGGTCGGGCAGAGCACTGAAATCGTGAAGCTGCTGCGCATTCAGGCCAGCGACACCCACGTGGTCGAGTTTGACAACGTGGACACCCGCTTTAACGACTGCAACAACTGGCAGGTGATGGCAGGAGGGAAACGTGTCCTGTTCAGCAACCGCATGTATGAGCGTTTTTCAGATGTGAAATCGGGGATCGTGGCAACGATCAACGTGTGTGAAAACAGCGGCAGCGTAACGGATAAAGCGATGCTGGAAGGGGCAAAAATCATGATGCAGGTTCTTGATGGCTATCCGTCCTTTGCAGCACTGGCAGCACACCCGAAACGCATTACCGGTTAACCGAGTGCCGTGACCGGAGGGCAATCCGGCCACGGCTAACCACAACTATCACTGAGAGGTAAAAATCATGGTCGCCACCAATACTACGGCAAAAAAACCAGCTAAGACCACCCGTCAGACAAAATCTGCGGAAAAAATCGCGCAGTCTACCGAGCAGAAGCTCGTCCAGTTGCTCGCTGATACGCCCGTGCAAATCTTCCCGTACTCCCGCCTGTCACACACTGACTTAAACACGCGCATCATTCCGCATACCGATCAGGAAGTGGAAGAGATGGCAGACAGTATTCAGGCAATGGGCATCCTCCAGAACCTGATCGGTGCAGAACTGCCGGACGGTATGATCGGCATTGTCGGCGGGGAAGGTCGCCGCAGAGGCACAGGCATTCTGGTGATGCGCGGTGTGCTCGATGCAGACACGCCGTTTGTTCCGGTGAAAGTCCTGCCCGTTGAGATGGCTGTGGCGGCCTCGATGATCGAGAACGGTCGACGTAAAAACATGCATCCCGCCGAGCAGATTATCGGTTTTCGTACCCTTCAGCAGGAAGGTAAAACGGCCTCTCAGATCGGCGCGCTGATGGGCTATCACCCGCGCCACGTTCAGCGCTGCCTGAAGCTGGCGAATCTTGCCCCCTCCCTGCTGGATGCGCTGGCGCGGGATGAAATCTCCCTTGAGCAGTGTGAAGTCCTGACACTTGCTGATACCCATGAGCGTCAGGAGCAGGTCTGGAAAGAGGCTGTTGGACAGTGGCGCGATCCAGCGGTACAGACCCTGCGCAAAATGGTGACTAACGACAAAATGGCCATCAGTCACCCTATGTTTGAGTATGTGGGCGAAGAAGCCTATACCGCCGCTGGCGGTACGCTGACCGCCGATCTGTTCAGCGATAAAGACAGCACCTTTGCCGATGCGGCGCTGGTGAAATCACTGCTGGCTGGCAAGCTCACCGTGCTCGCCGCCCGTATTAAGCAGGAGCAGGGCTGGGGCTGGGCTGAGTTCCGTATGACGGAACTCAGCTTCAGCGGTGAGGACGGTGAACTGTACCGTTTTTCCATGCCGAAAGCTGTCCTGACGGAAGAAGAACAGAAGCGCGTCAGTGAGCTGGAAGAACAAATGGAAGCGACTGAAAGCTACGATGACGAATACGAGCTTCAGCAGGATATCGATGACATTTACTGCGAGGCGCAGTACCGCGAAGCCACGCCGGAATTTCGCGCCGCGCACGGAATCTGGGTGTCATGGGACGGTAGCAATTTTCAGGTTCAGCCTGGTATCCGCAAGCTGACCGACGAAGACCGGGCAGAAGAAGAACAGGCGCGTCAGGAACGTGAAAGCAATGTGATCAGACACACCACGCCTGACATTCCCGCTGACGCCTATCCGGCAACGCTGGTTAAGGCCATGTCTGCAGAGCGCACTCTTGCCGTTCAGGCGGAACTGGCGGGTCGCCCCGACGTATCGGTGGCGCTCCTGACGTGGACGCTGTGTCTTGCGCTCTTTGACCGCACCTATGCCAAGCGCAATGAACCGCTGAAAGCCTCCGTGTCCTCGAATCAGTATCACCTTGCATCACTGGCTCCATCCGGTGAAGAAGGGAAGGCGCTGATGGCGCTCAAAGCGCAGAAAGGGGCGCTTCAGGCAACGCTGCCCGAAAACTGGCATCTCGATTTCACCTGGCTGCTTTCATGGTCAGCGGAGCAGGTGAACACCCTGCTGGGATTCTGTGCAGCGCACGGTATCAACGGTATTCAGGAACGTATGTACAACCATACGCAGAAAAGCGAACTGGACGGGCTGGAAGCGGCGCTGGACTTTGACCTGCGCAAATGGTGGCAGCCGGATGCTGAGAGCTACTTCGGCAAGCTCACCATCCCCCAGATTGGCAAAGCCTACGAAGAAGCCGGACTCAGTGCCCGCGCTGGAGAGATTGTGAAGCTCAAGCGCCGCGATGCGGCGAAGGCCGCCGAGCAGGATCTGAATGCTCAGGGCTGGCTGCCTGACTGGATGGTGCGCACATCACCAGCCGCTGAGGCTGAAGAAGCCACCGAAACCGACGCTCACACCACTGACCACGCTGCTTAATACCGGAGGCCGCCGCCTTCGGGCGGCGGGAACAGACATGACTATGCAATATGACCTGAACCAAATCAACAAACTGACCGCCTCCGACCTGGAGTTTATCCGTCAGCAGGGCGAGGACGCGCGCCGCGCTCTCAGCGATACCGTGACCGGCCTCCTGTCCACACCAGAAGGATGGCGCGTCTGCGCCGAATACCGCAGCGAGTTCGGCGGCTTCTTCCCCGTCCAGTGCCGCTTCAGCGCGGACGGCAGTGATGACTGGCATCTGTGCGTGTGCAGCCCCGGCGAAGTCTCACCGTACTGGCTTCTGGTGCTGCTCTCCTCCGGCGGGGAAGTGGTGTGTACCCTTTACCAGAGCGACACGCTCCAGCCTGACCGGATAAACCCGCTGATCGCGCAGCTGGCAGGTATGCGCCGCTTTAACTGCACTGCCCGCACCGTGGTGAACCTGATGAGCGGAGAGGTGACAGCATGATCCCGTCCTCACACGCGCTCGTTTCCCTGAAGCCAGCCCGTCAGGCTGCAATACAGGCTATCAGCCATGTTGAGTCTGCCCGCGAACGCGGCGCACGACTGCCCGCCATGCCGTATGTGCGTACCTTTCTGCGTCTTCTCACGGGCAGCGGACGTCTCAACGCCACGGTGGCCAATAAAATACCTGGTCTGCACTGGGTGCCAAATAACCGTCATTCGAACCTGAAACAGGTCGAGGAGGCGCTTAACACGATGATCGCCACCAGTGGCGAAGCCTGCCCGCTGCCGCTCACAATTGACGTACAGGCCGAACTGTTTCCTGAGGTCATGCACACCCGCACGGGTCGACGACTGCACAGGTCCGGCATTAAGACCACGCGTCAGATGCGCCGCCAGTCTCGTGAGTACGAACAGCGCTGGAAACTGCGCCAGAACCTGCTGGAGCAGGCGAAAATCGACCTGAATTTTCAGTCACCGGAAACCGTCTGCACCTGGTACACCCGGTGGAGCGACGAGTTTGACGCGGCAGAGCTTGCCGGACCGTTCTGGCGCTGGCAGTCGCGGTTCACGTCGCTGAAGGAACTTGACTGGCTTCGCATCAGCGGTGAGCCACTGTATGCAGTGATGTACGAAATCCCGTTTATCGTGCGGGAGACTCCGGAATCTGTCCGTACTGCTGAGCGCTGGCAGGTACCGAACAAGTTGCGGTACCTGCAGGGGGCAGAATGAGAAATAACCCCTGCAAGACGGAGCTGAAAGTCGCCCGCAGCCAGCGTAACAAGCTCCGTACCATGTCGGCAAAGCTGAAAGAGATGAGCTGCGAGTGGGACGGACTCAGTGGCTGGCTGGAAACCGAAAGCGAGCAGCTGGCTGAGAGTATAGACAGGCATCTTGAGGCGCTCGAAGACCAGATCCGCGAGTGGTCAGAAGGTACGGATAACCGGGAGGGATATTGAGCATTATCAGCCGAAGGTTCGACAAAAAAGAAACGGGTACCGTGTTCCGGCATGCTGAAAGCGGGAAGATCCTGTACCGTCTTGATGCCCGGCTGGAGCGGGATGACTGGGAAACAGTGCAGTCGATGATCAGCCTTGTCTATAACGCCGGCGTGGCCGCCGGAAGCGAACAGCGAGCCGCTGAAATTCGTGAGGCTCTGGGATATTCGGGAACTGGATGACGCTGAAAAACGTTGAGGATTTATACAGTTTTCAGCCTGTTATTCCTGGGCAGATGATCGACAACGGGATATAATGGCGATGGCGCTTGAGGCTTTTTGCCTCATGACGTGAAGGTGGTTTGTTGCCGTGTTGTGTGGCAGAAAGCAGAAAGCCCCGTAGTTAATTTTCATTAACCCATGCACTGCACCCATTTAGTTGGACTCTCAAATTGGAGAGTCCCATGTCCAGACGTAAGTACACCTTTCAACAGCGCCTCGAAGTGGTTATGCACTATTTCGCTACCGATGAAGGCTATCGTTTAACTTCAGCTCGCTTTAACGTTCCCAGAACCCAGGTAAGAATATGGGTTGCAGCCTATGATGCTTATGGAGAAGAAGGTCTGAAGCCCAGGGATAAGGGCGTATCAATCGCTCCCGATATCAGAGTCGAAGCCGTAAAGGCTGTACTGACGGGGCAGATTTCCCAGACGCAGGCTGCAGCGAAATTTAACGTCGCGGGTTCGGCCTCTGTTGGGAAGTGGATGAAGGTCTTCAGCGAACATGGAGAGGAAGGGCTTCGTTCTCTCCGTATTGGCAAAAAAAGGGCACTTCATATGATTGATGATCCTGTTGCGCTTGAGGCAGCACTGGAGCGTTCGAAAGATAAACGTATTCAGGACCTTGAACAAAAAGTCCGCCGCCTGGAATTACGGATACTTTATTTAAAAAAGTTGAAAGCCTTAGTTCGATAAGGGATAAGGTCAGAATTATCGACGAACTGAGGCAGCACTATTCGTTCGAGCAGCTTTTGCAGATAGCTCAGATACCCAGGAGTACGTTTTACTATCACCTGAAAGCACTCCGCTCTCCGGGAAAATACGATGAAGTGAAATGCAGAATCAAAGAGATCTATGATGAGAACCAGGGCCGCTATGGTTATCGGCGGATAGCACTGGCGCTCAGAAGAGAGGGAGGAGCGTTGAACCACAAAGTGGTTCAACGTCTGATGAATGTGCTTCGTCTCAAAGCTGCGATAAGAGTTAAGCGTTACAGTTCATGGCGGGGTGAACATGGGCGCGCTGCTGACAATATCCTGCAACGAAACTTCAAAGCCAGCCGGCCCAATGAAAAATGGGTCACCGATGTCACTGAATTCGCTGTAAATGGCCGGAAACTCTATCTTTCTCCCATCATCGACCTCTTCAATAACGAAGTTATTTCCTACAGTATTTCAGAACGCCCAACCATGCCGATGATTGATGAGATGTTGATTAAGGCATTTGCCAGAATGGATCCAAACAGCAAGCCAGTTCTTCATTCAGATCAGGGCTGGCAGTACCGTCATCGATGGTACCAGTATCAGCTCCGCGATTTTGGCGTCACGCAAAGTATGTCCCGCAAAGGTAACTGCCTGGATAACGCCTGTGCAGAATGCTTTTTCGGGACTTTAAAATCAGAATGCTTTTACCTCGGTAAATTTAAGGATATAGATGAACTTAAGGATGCTATTGAGGATTACATTCGGTACTACAACACCCGGCGAATCAGCCTTAAATTTAACGGTCTCAGCCCAGTTGAATACCGTCTGAAATTCCATCCATTGCGCATTTAATCAGCCGATTTTTAGTTGATGCAGCTTTAAAGAAAGCGTTTAAATATGAGTGATTTGTATGCTCTGAGTTCTTGCGTTTAAGGCTAATTGAGTTAAAGAAAGCGTCTGGTATTCGTGACCATTGCGTCACCGGCCATCAATACATCTGATTTTCCACATGTGTTATTGATTTTAAATTCCCAGAGCGTATCCTGTTACCAAATGAGAAGGAGTACTGATGAAACTAACTACCCTACAACTCTTCAAATACCTCTCCGATGAAACCCGTTTGGGTATCGTGTTGCTGCTCAGGGAGATGGGGGAGCTGTGCGTGTGTGATCTCTGCACTGCATTGGAACAGTCTCAGCCCAAGATCTCCCGCCATCTGGCAATGCTCCGGGAAAGTGGACTATTGCTGGATCGCAAACAGGGCAAGTGGGTTCATTACCGCCTTTCTCCGCAAATTCCTTCCTGGGCTGCTCAAGTAATTGAGCTGGCCTGGTTAAGCCAACAGGACGACGTGCAAGCCATCGCCCGTAAGCTGGCATCAGCAAACTGCTCTGGCAGCGGTAAGGCTGTTTGTATCTAAAAAATTTGCCTTAATATATGTGATTTTTCGAATGTGAGGTATTCAGAATGAAAACGTTAACGGTGTTTGACCCGGCAATGTGCTGCAGTACCGGCGTATGTGGCTCAGATGTCGATCAGGTTCTGGTTGATTTTTCTGCTGATGTGCAGTGGCTGAAAGGACGTGGCGTACAGGTTGAACGTTACAACCTGGCGCAGCAGCCCATGAGTTTTGTTCAGAATGAGAAAGCGAAAGCATTCCTCGAAGCATCTGGTGCAGAAGGGCTTCCGTTACTGCTGTTGGACGGTGAAACGGTGATGGCAGGGCGATACCCAAAACGCGCCGAGCTGGCTCGCTGGTTCGGTATTCCGCTGGAGAAGGTAGGGCTAGCTCCCATCAGTTGCTGTGGTGGTAATACTTCCTGTTGCTGAGTATGTCAGGAGGACATATGAAATTCTTACAGAATATCCCGCCTTACCTGTTTTTTACTGGCAAGGGAGGTGTAGGAAAAACTTCCATTTCCTGCGCGACGGCTATTCGCCTTGCCGAACAGGGTAAGCGGGTTTTGCTTGTCAGTACCGACCCAGCCTCCAATGTCGGTCAGGTATTCGATCAGGCTATCGGTAACACGATTCGCCCTGTGACAGCAGTTCATGGACTTTCCGCACTGGAGATTGATCCGCAGGACGCCGCCCAGCAATACCGCGCCAGAATCGTTGACCCTATTAAAGGTCTTTTGCCTGATGACGTTGTTAACAGCATCAGTGAACAGCTTTCAGGAGCCTGTACCACTGAGATTGCGGCGTTTGATGAGTTCACCGGCTTATTGACAGACGCTTCTCTGCTGACCCGCTTCGATCACATCATTTTTGATACTGCCCCAACGGGCCACACTATTCGCCTTCTTCAGCTTCCCGGAGCCTGGAGCAGCTTCATCGAAAGTAACCCGGATGGTGCTTCCTGTCTTGGCCCAATGGCCGGGCTGGAAAAGCAACGCGAGCAATATGCTCATGCAGTTGAGGCATTATCCGATCCTGAACGTACTCGCCTGGTGCTGGTCGCGCGATTGCAAAAATCCACATTGCAGGAAGTTGCCCGCACTCATGAAGAACTGTCAGCCATTGGCCTTAAAAATCAGTATCTCGTCATTAATCGTGTGCTGCCTAAAGCCGAAGCTGAACATGACGCCCTGGCCGCTGCGATATGGCAACGAGAGCAGGAGGCGCTGGCAAATCTTCCTTCCGGGTTATCTGAGTTGCCGACAGATACCCTATTACTACAGCCAGTCAATATGGTTGGTGTTTCAGCATTGAAGGGACTGCTGGATACCCGTTCTGAGACATTACCACTCCCGGTAACGAACATCCTGTACACGCCTGAAAACTTATCACTCTCTGGCCTGGTCGATGATATCGCTCGCAGTGAACACGGCCTGATTATGCTGATGGGAAAAGGTGGTGTAGGGAAAACCACGATGGCTGCGGCTATAGCCGTCAGGCTGGCAGACATGGGATTTGACGTGCATCTTACGACCTCTGATCCTGCTGCGCACCTGAGTACAACGCTGAACGGCAGCCTCAAAAACCTGCAGGTCAGCCGCATCAACCCTCACGATGAAACCGAACGCTATCGCCAGCATGTTCTTGAGACGAAGGGAAGAGATCTGGACGAAGCAGGGAAACGGCTACTGGAAGAGGATTTACGCTCTCCCTGTACTGAAGAAATAGCCGTGTTTCAGGCCTTTTCCAGGGTGATTCGTGAAGCGGGTAAACGGTTTGTGGTCATGGATACTGCCCCTACGGGACATACGCTGTTGCTGCTGGATGCGACCGGGGCTTACCACCGAGAGATTGCCAAAAAAATGGGGAGTAAAGGTCATTTTACTACCCCAATGATGCAGCTTCAGGATCCGGATAGAACCAAAGTTCTGCTGGTTACGCTTCCTGAAACCACACCGGTGCTGGAAGCGGCAAACCTGCAGGCTGACCTTGAAAGAGCGGGGATTCATCCGTGGGGCTGGATTATCAATAACAGCCTTTCCATTGCGGATACGCGTTCTCCGTTGCTTTGCCAGCGTGCTCGTCAGGAACAGCCTCAGATTGAGGCTGTTAAGAATCAGTACGCTAACCGTATAGCGCTTGTTCCGGTGCTGACGTCAGAGCCAGCTGGTATTGAAAAGCTCAGAGAGTTGATGAGTTAATTTTTTTGCATATACAGGGCGGCAAAGTCGCCCTGTCAGGAGGTTTTATGTTACTGGCAGGCGCTATTTTTGTCCTGACCATTGTTTTGGTTATCTGGCAACCAAAGGGATTAGGGATCGGCTGGAGTGCAATGCTGGGCGCGGGACTGGCTCTGATATCTGGCGTTGTGCATGTGGGGGATATTCCGGTGGTGTGGAATATCGTCTGGAACGCTACGGCGACCTTTATTGCCGTAATTATTATCAGCCTGCTGCTTGATGAATCCGGCTTTTTCGAATGGGCAGCGCTGCACGTTTCCCGATGGGGTAACGGTCGTGGACGTTTGCTCTTTACGTATATCGTTCTGCTCGGTGCGGCGGTGGCGGCACTGTTTGCCAACGATGGTGCGGCACTTATTCTGACGCCGATAGTCATCGCCATGCTGCTGGCATTAGGGTTCAGCAAAGGTACGACACTGGCATTTGTCATGGCAGCCGGTTTTATTGCCGATACGGCCAGCCTGCCGCTTATCGTGTCGAACCTGGTGAATATAGTCTCGGCGGACTTTTTTGGTCTGGGATTCACCGAATATGCGTCGGTGATGGTTCCGGTTGATATTGCCGCTATTATCGCCACGCTGGCGATGCTGCATCTGTTCTTCCGCAAGGATATTCCACCGACTTACGACCTGGCGCTCCTGAAAGCTCCGACAAAAGCAATAAAAGATCCTGCTACGTTCCGCACCGGCTGGATAGTTTTGATTCTTCTGTTGGTAGGTTTTTTCGTCCTCGAGCCGCTCGGGATTCCCGTTAGTGCGATTGCGGCTGTTGGTGCTGTGATCCTGTTTGCGGTAGCTAAACGAGGCCATGCCATTAACACCGGCAAAGTGCTGCGTGGCGCACCCTGGCAAATCGTCATCTTCTCATTGGGGATGTACCTGGTGGTCTACGGTCTGCGCAACGCCGGGCTAACCGAATACCTTTCAGGAGTGCTGAACGTACTGGCGGATAAAGGACTCTGGGCTGCGACGCTGGGTACTGGCTTCCTGACGGCTTTCCTGTCTTCCATCATGAACAACATGCCTACCGTGCTGGTTGGCGCTCTTTCTATCGATGGAAGCACTGCAACTGGCGTTATTAAAGAGGCGATGATCTACGCCAACGTGATTGGCTGCGATCTGGGCCCGAAAATTACACCTATAGGTAGCCTGGCAACGCTGCTCTGGCTGCATGTCCTTTCACAGAAGAATATGACCATCACCTGGGGATACTATTTCCGCACCGGGATCGTCATGACTCTGCCTGTGCTGTTTGTAACGCTGGCAGCGCTGGCGTTACGTCTCTCTTTCACTTTGTAATGAGATACTGATATGAGCAACATCACCATTTATCACAACCCGGCCTGCGGCACGTCGCGTAATACGCTGGAGATGATCCGCAACAGTGGTAATGAACCGACCGTTATTCATTACCTTGAAAATCCACCTTCACGCGATGAGCTGGTCAAACTCATTGCAGATATGGGCATTTCAGTCCGGGCTTTGCTGCGCAAAAACGTCGAGCCTTATGAAGAACTGGGGCTTGCTGAAGATAAGTTTACTGACGGTGAGTTAATCGATTTTATGCTTCAGTATCCGATCCTGATTAACCGTCCGATTGTGGTGACACCGCTGGGAACGCGCCTTTGCCGCCCTTCCGAAGTGGTGCTGGATATTCTTCCGGATGCGCAAAAAGGCGCATTTGCTAAGGAAGACGGCGAGAAAGTCGTTGATGAAACAGGTAAGCGATTGAAATAAAGATAAAGGGGGCAGACGCCCCCTTATTCCTGCCTCAGAGCATAAGATCTGAATCTTCTGGCAGAGTACGATTCCCTTCACCAAGTTTCATTTGCAGCAAAACCGTGTCAAGCCAGCGGCCATGTTTGAAACCAATGTCTTTTAATGTGCCTATTTCAGTAAATCCTGTGCGGATATGAAGCGCAACAGAAGCGACGTTAGCGCTGTCACCTACGACAGCAATCATCTGACGATATCCCTGGGACTCGGCCCATTTTAATGCATGATTGAGCAGTGCTTTTCCGACGCCCTGGCGCTGATAAGTCGGATCAATATATATCGAATTTTCAACTGTAAACCGATAGGCATGGCGTTCGCGGTAACGGGAAATATAACAGTAGCCGATGACCGTATCGCCATGCAGAGCGACATACCAAGGAAATCCCCGAGACTGAATGCTCCTCAGTCGGTTAAGCATTTCCTGCGTATCCGGAGGTTCGGTTTCGAAGCTACCTGTACCATGCAGAACATGGTGAGCATAGATATTGCGTATCGCGGTAATGTGCTGTTCTTCAGCATTAATAATGTGCATCGTGTTACTCCAGTAATGATGCTTTACAAGCTACCGGAATTCGCGACAGAAGGTTAAATACTTAAACTTATAGCCTGTATAAGTAAAAGTTTGACTGCAGGAAATGGGGCCGCAGCCCCATCTTTTAGCCTGCCATTTTTGCCAGCAGAGCTGCACCCACTGGTTCTTCATTCTGCAGCGGTGTTAATGCAATACGCTCTGCAAACTGCTCTGTAACGTCATTTATCAGAGGCAGTTCGCGACTGGCTCGGGTTACGAGGAACGGTGAGGACGGTTTCGCAGCAGCCAGACTGCTATTGATTACCCATGCCCATGGTTCAATTTCAGCACGACGCAAATCCTGCTGCAGGTTTGCTGCTTCCAGTACAGGTGTCGTTTCGGCAAGCGTCACGATAATCACCTTCGTCTTCTCCGGGTCCTGCAATAGCATCATTGGTGTCAACAAATTGTCATGCGTTTGCCCCATCTGGCGCACCATTTCCCGGTGATAGGCTCCTGTTGCATCCAGTAGCAGAAGCGTGTGACCTGTTGGGGCTGTATCCATAATGACAAAATGGTCGTCTGCTTCTTTGATGATCCGAGAGAATGCCTGGAAGACGGCGATCTCTTCAGTGCATGGTGAGCGGAGGTCTTCCTCAAGCACCGCCAGCCCTTCTGCATCTAATCCTTTGCCCTGATTTTCCAGGACAAAGCGGCGATAACGTTCTGTCTCTACCTTCGGGTCGATACGGCTGACCTGAAGATTGGGCAGCGAGCCATCCAGTGTGTAAGACAGATGTGCTGCCGGATCGGATGTAGTCAGGTGGACCTTATGACCACGTTTCGCCAGCGATACCGCGACTGACGCTGCAATGGTCGTTTTACCTACACCGCCTTTACCCATCGTCATGACCAGCCCATTGCCAGTTTGGCTCAGTTCATCAACCAGTGAAGACAGTTTCGGTAAATCCAGAACATTCAACGTGGTATCAGGGAGAGCCGGTGCGGCTTTGCTCTGGGTAAATAGCTCCCGCAGGGCTTCCAGGCCGACCAGGTTAAATGGCTTCAGATACAGCTGCGAGCGGGGAAGATTAGCCAGATTATCAGGCATTGCCTGTAATGCTTTTTCTTCCCGAACCAGAATACTTTGCGCCAGTGGGTCATCCTCACCAGCAAACGGCGGCAGCACACCATTGATGGCAAGGTGTTGATGCTGCAAACCAATAGCAGAAAGCTCATCGTGCGTATGAGAAACCTCTTTCAGCGTTGAAGCCTGAGCTCGGGCAACCAGCACTAAGCGTGTGAGAGCTGCGTCGGACAGCGCTTTAACCGCATCGGAGTACTGGTGCTGTTGTTTCTCAAGCCCTACCAGAGGTCCAAGGTTTGCAGCGGCATCAGGGTTCGCTTCGAGATAACCGCTCCAGGCTCCCGGCAATTCAAGCATGCGGATGGTGTGACCGGTTGGCGCGGTATCAAATACGATATGGTCATATTTTTCCCGCAGCTCATGATTGGTCAGCAGACCAGTAAACTCATCAAACGCAGCGATTTCTGTGGTGCATGAGCCGGAGAGCTGCTCTTCAATACTGCTGACCACATCGGCTGGCATCAGCCCGCGAACCGGGTCGAGCACGCGGTCACGATAAGCCTGTGCTGCAGCCATCGGATCAACTTCCATAGCGGCAAGATTTTCTACGGTACTGATATCTGTGATTCGGTGGCCGATAGTCTGGCTAAATACCTGGCCGACATTGGAAGCCGGATCGGTACTCACCAGAAGCGTTCTCTTACCCTGATCGGCCAGCCATACCGCAGTAGCACATGCCAGGGATGTTTTACCCACACCACCTTTGCCAGTGAAGAAGATGAACGGGGGAATGTCTTTTAAAAATGGAATATTCATCAGTAATAGCTCCTCTGGAATTAAGGCATGCGTGGAATGCTGCAGCAGCGTGGTTGCGTGCTGCCTTCACTCCAGTCCTGAGTAAGCGGAATACCTGCCCAACGGGCGATATCTTCACGAGTTGGCAGTTTGCCTGCCATCACTAGCTTGCCGTCGAGCAAGGTGACAGGAAGGGACTCCATCCCTGATGTGTTCAGAAACTCTTTAATGACAGGCGTATTCAGGAACTGTTGCGGGTTCTTTGCAAGGCTGTAGCGCTGAATATCAACGCCATTTTTTTTCGCCCATTCGGCGCTGGCGTTCCATTTGATGGCTTCGTCGCTGACCACAACGCTACTGGTTGCGCAGCAGCCTGCTGCTTCAAAGATCTCAATATTTGACATGGACTGTTTACCTCAGTGTTTAGTCGATTGGCTTTACACTGAGGTAAACGAAGATGGTGGGAAAAAGATGCGCGATTAATTCATTTTTTTGTGGCAGCAGACGGAAGAAGTGTCATCCGCCTCAATTTGGCAAAGTTCTGTCATCGCTTCTTTCAGGTGCTTTCTGGCCCGAAGTAGTCGAGATTTAAACGCCGTAAGCGTGATTCCCAGTTCATCGGCCAGAGACTGCTGGGGACGCCGGTTAAGGTCGGATTCTTCAATCAACCACCGCTCATCCTCAGGTAATGCCTGTAATGTTTCAGGCAGGCAAATACCCAGCGTTGAGATTGCCTCAGGGGATGCGTCAGTTAATGGGGCATCTTCTTCCAGCTCAACGAAATCCCTGGCGGTGCGGTACTCATCAATCAGCAGGTTCCTCGCAGCCCGGTACAGCCAGGCTCGTGGATTCTCCATCTCACAAAAACTGTCTGAATGAGCGCGGGCACGCAGGAATAGCTCTTGCAGAAGATCTGCTGCTTTTTCGCTATCGCCTGTCTTCGATGTCAGAAATCGAGCGAGTTCGGCTTCATGTTGCCGCCAGAACACGCTCATGCAGTTGTTGAATGCCGTTACATCACTCATACCAGCCCTCAAATTTTGCTCTGATTAACTCGCCGGGAAAGTTCTTCTGCCGACTCTTTTCGTTCGCTGTAGCGATTAACGAGATAGGCTGAGTTACCTCGGGTCAGCAGAGTAAATTTCACCAGTTCTTCCATTACATCTACGATGCGGTCGTAATAAGACGACGGTTTCATTCGTTCATCTTCATCAAACTCCTGCCAGGCTTTTGCCACAGAGGACTGATTCGGGATGGTGATCATCCGCATCCATCGGCCAAGAATACGCATCTGGTTTACGGCATTGAAAGACTGAGAGCCACCGCAGACCTGCATAACGGCCAGCGTCTTACCCTGAGAAGGGCGAACAGCGCCTTCCGAAAGTGGTATCCAGTCAATCTGGGCCTTCATGATGCCGGTCATCGCACCATGGCGTTCAGGTGAACACCAAACCATCCCTTCGGACCAACGAACCAGCTCGCGCAGTTCCATAACTTTAGGATGCGTTTCAGGTGCATCGTCAGGAAGAGGCAAGCCAGATGGATTGAAGATCCGCACCTCTGCGCCCATGGCAGTCAGCAACCTTGCTGCTTCCTCTGTTGCCAGTCGACTGTATGAGCGTTCACGTACAGAGCCATACAGCATCAGGATACGGGGAGGGTGGGGAATTGCAGGTACGTGGAATTTTGCCTCTGTGATGGAGGTATCGAACAGGCCTGCATCAACATTCTTAAGTTCAGTGGGCATATTATTCTCCGACGTCGTTATTGGTATTGTGCAGTCCATCTGCGCCTGTGCAACATTCTTCCGTCAGAAAGGCAATCAGCGCACTAAGTTTTTCATAGCAGGCATGGCAATACAGAGTTCTTCCCTGACGTTCCTGACGAACCAGCGATACTGATATCAGGGATGAAATATGATGACTCAGTGTCGATGCTGGGATCTCAAGTTGCTTCTGTAGATCGCCCACGGGCAGGCCCTGAGGCCCTGCTTTGACCAATTTTTTGTAAATCCCTAGCCTTGTAGCATGCCCAAGTTCTTTCAGCACCGTCGACGCACTGATAAGTTCCATACTCGTTCTCACAATCAATGATTCTATATTTCTAGAATAATGGAAATGTTTTTTTCTTTCAACCTTCAATCTGTCTGGTTGGGGAGTTGTTGAGAGCGGCTAAGTAATCGTTGCGAGCCATCATGTTTGTAGGACTAATGTGTTGGATGGATTAAGCTCTTTCCTTTGTCTAACGCTGCTTTTAGCGCAAAGTGAACTTCAGAACTTCGCATACCAAAGAAGATAAATAATTGTATAACGTTTGCTATACATGAATATTATGCTATCTTTGTAAAGCAAATGCTATACAGAGGTGTCTCATGAAATCAGATGTTCAACTTAATCTTAGAGCAAAGGAATCACAGCGGGCGCTCATTGATGCTGCTGCGGAAATTCTTCACAAATCACGAACAGACTTCATCCTGGAAATGGCCTGTCAGGCCGCTGAGAACGTGATCCTCGATCGCCGGGTCTTTAATTTTAACGATGAACAATATGCCGAATTCATCGACATGCTTGATGCCCCTGTTGCAGATGATCCTGCCATAGATAAACTGCTGGCAAGGAAACCTCAGTGGGACGTGTAACAGTTCCAGAACCTTTATCCAGCTTTCATCAGGTGGCGGAATTCGTTTGCGGTGAAACTGTTCTGGATGACTGGTTAAAGCAGAAAGGCCTCAAAAACCAGGCTCTCGGATCGGCCAGAACGTTTGTAGTGTGTAAAAAAGACACGAAACAAGTAGCCGGTTTTTACTCTCTGGCCACCGGGAGCGTCAACCATACAGAAGCGACAGGCAATCTTCGGCGTAACATGCCCGATCCCATCCCTGTTATTATACTTGCCCGTCTTGCTGTCGATCTCTCTTTCCGCGGAAAAGGGCTTGGCGCTGATTTACTTCATGATGCAGTGCTTCGTTGCTATCGGGTTGCCGAGAATATTGGTGTACGTGCAATCATGGTTCATGCACTCACCGAAGAAGCTAAAAATTTCTACATTCACCATGGTTTCAAACCATCACAAACTCAGCAACGGACATTATTTCTTAAACTCCCTCAATAGAACGCGAAGACTATTACGCTCAAAGCGCCGGGAGCGAGAATCGGATGGTCCGTCTAATGTTAATTCAGTAGAAACGCTTCACGAAAGAAGATGACGAACAGTTATTGATGAGACTGTAAGGCGAAAGGAAAGAAACGGCGGGATGGATAATTCGAGTACGGAATACTCTATTTAGCGTTAGCTGGAAACAAAAAAGAGCCCATGTATTCAATGGACTCTTTCTCTGATGCCTCGGTTAATCTGTCCAACTTTTTGGGGTCAGTACACCCACGAGGCCACCTGTATGCCTAGACAACATCAGGATAGCCTCTTAGATGCCGCAAGGCAAGGAGATGTATGGGTCCTGTTAACACCAAGCTGTAATGTCCCCTTTGAACCATTCTAAAATGTCCCCAGACAATTCTCTGGGGGATTTTTCATGATCAAAGAGACTGTTACGATGAGTCATAAGGAACTCGACCGACTTCACATTATTCAGGAGTCACTTAATCGCCATATTACTCAGGAACAAGCTGCGGCACGCATTGGCATTTCTATTCGGCAGGTTAAACGTCTGGTGCAACGGTATAGAAATGAAGGGCCTTCTGGTCTAGTTTCCCGCCGACGTGGAAAGCGTCCCAATAATTCCTTTTCTACCGAATTCAGAGCAACAGTAATTTCACTCCTCAAAGGCCGCTACGCTGATTTTGGACCTACGCTTGCGTGCGAAAAATTGCGCGAGATACACGGCTTGTGTTTATCCATTGAAACTCTCAGGAAGTGGATGGTAGAGGAGGGCATATGGCGCGAACGTCGTCGTAAGTTTGCCCGAATTTATCAGCGCCGGATGCGGCGCCCATCCTACGGTGAACTCATCCAGATTGATGGCTCGCCTCATGACTGGTTTGAAGGTCGGGGCCCCAAATGCACACTGATAGTCTTTATCGATGATGCTACCAGCGCTCTGATGGCGCTACGATTCGCTCCTGCAGAAACAACCCGGGCTTACATGGAAACCCTCCGGGGTTACCTTAATGATCATGGCGTACCACTGGCTCTCTATTCTGACAGACACAGTATATTCAGAGTAAATAACCCGGAGCGGGAAGGAGAGTTGACTCAGTTCACACGTGCGATAAAGACACTGGGCATCGAGCCAATCCATGCCAACAGCCCGCAGGCAAAAGGGCGGGTAGAGCGTGCCAATCAGACACTGCAGGACAGGCTGGTCAAAGAAATGCGGCTTCAGGGTATCAGTGATATTGAAACAGCAAACGCATGGTTGCCGACCTTTATTGAAGCCTATAACAACCGGTTTGCTACGCCGCCTCGTATTGCTGATAACGCCCATCTTGATGTACACCATTCTGAAGAGGAACTGGGTTATATCTTCAGCCTCCAGGCGAAGCGCGTTCTCTCCAAAAATCTCACTTTCCAGTACAAAAGCAGTGCGTTTCAGATTCGCAGTGAAGGCCGGGGATATCGACTTCGGCATTCGGTTGTCACGGTATGCGAAAGCTTTAACGGTGAAATTAAGGTTCTGTATGATGGGAAAGCGTTGGGATGGGAAAAATATGTTGATGGCCCGGAGCCTATACCACTGGATGATGAAAAAAGTGTCCATGAACGTGTGGATAATGCCCGTTTTGATTTACGCTCAAAATTCTACGTAAAACCTAAAGCTGACCATCCTTGGCTCACGCGCCGCACGCAAAGTAATCAGCAAGTGAAGCCCCCTAAATTACCCAGAAAGAAGGCTGATCCCGATAAAATGGACTGAAACCAGGCGTTATTCAGTTGAGTGCATATCCAGTCATAGGATAGATTCTTACGTAGCGTTTCTGGCGTGCATTTTCGGGTGGTTTGTTACTGTTTTTAACGGGGACACGTCAGAAACGCGCTCAGGCCGTCTGAGCGGTACGCGTAATGCGGCGTTATGGTAAATAGCCTATGCTAATGTCCGCTAAGAGCGAGAAACGGACATTCATGATATTTATCCGTATCCTAGTGACGAAGGGCGAGAGAACTCGCCCTTTTTTATTTAAAAAATCAGTGCTAACGGAGGATCAGAAGCGGTTGCTGCGTCTTTTGCAGCATTTCGGAGGTATGACTACCGATAAAGAACTGCCGCAACCTGGAATGACCGTAGGCCCCCATCACTATCAGATCGACAGCATTTTCCTCGGCGTAACGAATAAGCGCATCCCCGACTGATTGCCCGGTAAGATGTGTTGTGCTGTTTTCTATACCCGCGTCACGTAAAATTTGCTGTGCGGTCAGCAGCTCTTCCTTCTTACCGTTTACCATGACAAGGTGGCACTCCAGCCCCCTGAGTAAGGGACTCATCGTCAGACGTTCCAGGTTTCTCCTGCTTTCTTCACTGCCATCATAAGCCAGCATGACTCTGGAAGGCACTGAGTAGTTCTCCGGAACAACCAGCAGGGGTTTCTTTTGCAGACGAATAACGCTTTCCAGATGAGAGCCTACCGGATGCTGGCTACCCCGACGCCCCAGCACCATGAGACGAAGGTCGCTCAGCTCTGCCAGAACTTCATCCGGTGTACCGTGTTTTTGCATCAAAAGCACATCCGGGCTTCCCTGTTTTTGAAGCAGTTCAGCACAACTTTCCAGTATTGCTTTCCCCTGGGCCATCAGCAGGCGATTACGTTGCCCTTCAATTTCTACCAGCTCATCGGTCAGCAATTGCTGACTGTCTATGCCGAGAGTGCCGGTCAGGTCTGACACTACCGGGGTGCTGTCTTTTTCGATAACGTGCAACAGTGCGAGCTGTGATTGCAAAGTGCGGGCTGCCCACGCCGCATATTCACACACTGACCGCGTTGAAAGTGAACCGTCCACACAGGCTGTAACAGTATTATTCATAGTTTTCCCTCCGGTCTGTTAATGACCGCCCATCAGTTTTTCGACTTCTTCGGGTTTATCTTGAACACCAAACCGGTCAACAATGGTGCGGGTGGCTTCATTCATCCCACGTATCTCAACCCCGGTGCCCTCTCTTCGGAACTTGATGACCACTTTATCCAGTGCGCTGACGGACGTGATGTCCCAGAAATGGGCATGCGAAACGTCTATCACCACATTCTCAATCGCTTCACGGAAATCAAAGTGGCTCGTAAAGCGGTCTGCTGATGCAAAGAATACCTGGCCGGTGACGGTATACGTCCGGCTCGTCCCCTCCAGAACTGAGGTTACACGCATGAACCGGGATACTTTAGTGGCAAAGTTGAGCGAAGCAATCAGTACACCGGTCAGCACACCGAAGGCCAGATTATGTGTTGCCACCACAACCGCGACGGTGGCAAGCATGACCACGCTGGTTGAAAGGGGGTGTGTCCGCAGGTTGGCTATGGAGCGCCAGGAGAATGTCCCGATGGAAACCATAATCATCACCGCGACCAGCGCTGCCATCGGGATTTGGGATACCCAGTCGCGCAGGAACACAATCAGGCAAAGCAGCACCACGCCCGCTGTGAGGGTTGAAAGTCGTCCGCGGCCACCGGATTTTACGTTGATAACGGATTGCCCAATCATCGCGCAACCTGCCATTCCTCCGATAAAGGATGTGCAGATGTTCGCGATGCCCTGAGCTTTGCACTCCCTGTTTTTGTCGCTTGGCGTATCGGTCATGTCATCCACAATAGTGGCGGTCATCATCGACTCAAGCAGCCCCACCACGGCAAGCCCCGCAGAATATGGCAGTATGATGAGCAGCGTCTGGAGATTTAAAGGCACGTCCGGGAGCAGGAAGACCGGCAGGCTGTCGGGAAGTTTCCCCATATCGCCGACGGTTCGCACATCCAGATGCAGCCACATGGCAATGCCGGTCAGCACCACGATGCACACAAGCGGTGAAGGAATGGTTTTGTTGATATAGGGGAAGAGATAAATGATCCCCAGCCCTGCCGCAGTCATGGCATAAACATGCCAGGTCACGTTGGTCAGTTCAGGCAACTGCGCCATAAAAATCAGTATTGCCAGCGCATTAACGAATCCCGTGACCACTGAGCGTGAAACAAAACGCATCAATCCACCGAGCTTCAGGTAACCGGCTATCAGCTGGAATACCCCGGTCAGTATGGAAGCGGCCAGTAAATACTGTAAGCCATGATCTTTCACCAGCGTCACCATCAGCAGCGCCATTGCACCGGTGGATGAAGAAATCATCGCCGGACGCCCGCCAAAGAAGGCCATAACGAGAGGAATACAGAACGCCGAATAGAGGCCCACCTGGGGATCGACACCGGCGATAATGGAAAAGGCGATCGCTTCTGGAATGAGTGCGAGCGCGACAACAATACCAGCCAGAACGTCACCACGGACGTTACCCAGCCAGTCCTTACGCGTCGAGGACAGCAACATAGTAATTTCTCAGTTTTTAGATACAGTCAGCCCCTGAGGGCAGCATTTTTATGTACGGTAAAACACATCCGCAGACGGGATGTTATTGAGTGCGTTCTGAGGTTCGCTCAGTACGACGGAGGAAGGAAAAACTCAGGGTGGCGTAATACGCATAACGGTTGTCAGATTCTCCATAACTAGTATGTATTGCCTGTCTGTTGCCAGGAACAACTGAGAGACATAAGGCCTGAACCCAAATTAGTTCGAGGCCGAGCAATACTATAAACAAATCATCGACAGGGTCAAATTTTTGGTTAGTGGCGGGCTCCAGTTCATTGATTTATGTATTCTGCTTTTGTGGCGTCTGCTTTTGGCACAGGCTGTGTAAAAACTCGGTTTTTTCAGTATCTGAGGACTAACACCAGCAGGGATGCAAGATATTCCTGATATGGGCTGTATTCGCAGTGATTTGTATGTTGAGGCAAAACGAGACTTTGTGGCTT